>CAWIVR010000010.1:0-448270 GCA_963839565.1 uncultured Actinomycetota bacterium
GTGGACGATGTACGTCGACCCGAGGACCAGAGCGTCCTGGAGCGAGGCGCCCCACGCCGCGGCGTCGAACGGCTGCGGGATCGAGACGTGTCCGGAGCTGACCCAGATGTCGTTGGCGTCGGTGACCGCCTTGAACTCCTCGACCGTCCGGCCCACGAACCCCGCGTGCTCCACGCGCTGATAGCCGATCGCGGCCAGCGCGGCCATGGTGCCTGCGAAGTCGACGGCCAGCTGGTCGCGCAGCGTGTAGAGCTGGATGCTGATCTGGTCGGTGGGGACGCCGCGTCGCAGTGGGGGGTTGCCCTCGCCCGCGGCCGCCAGGGGCCGCGACAGAGGAGACTCCGCCCATCGCGGCAGCGGTGGCGGCCGCCGCGGTCAGCAGACCGCGACGGCCCGAGACGTGAAGGGGTCCTCTCAGGAGAGGAAACCCCGCTGGGGCCTGCACACATGGTGACCTCCGTGAATCCCTCGACAGCCGGGATCGCACGGATGGTCGATGCACAGTGGCGGTTCCAAGCCCTTGCCCGAGCGCCTCTCCCAGCGCAGAACCCATGACTGCGGACCGTTCGGTCCTCCCAGCAACCTAGCCCCGTCCCAGCCCGCCGGTAAGACGCTCGTCACGGACCGGAGCGACGGACGTGGACGCTCGCGCATGGAGACGAGACTCGACGCCATGGCCCAGCGTCGCGGCTGCGACTGGACTGGTGGTGTCCAACAACCACACCAGGAGGCAAGTCATGAAGGTCATCGTGTTCGGAGGAACAGGCACCATCGGAAGGCTGGTCGTCGAGCAGGCCGCCCGAGCGGGCCACGGGTCACCCTGCTCACTCGGAACCGAGCGCTGGTGGGACCGCCCGACCCGCGCGTGCACGTCGTCGAGGGCGACGTCTTCGACGCCCGGGCCATCGCCCCGGTCATCGCCGGCCATGACGCCGTCGTCGTGACGCTCGGCGGCGGCCGCAAGGGCGGGGTCCGGGCCAGAGGGACGGCGGCGATCATCGAGGCGATGCGGGCGACCGAGGTACGCCGACTGGTCGTGCTGTCGTTGATCGGCGTCGGCGACAGCAGGGAGCAGCTCAACTTCTTCTGGAAGCGGCTGATGTTCGGCCTGCTCCTCCGCGGCGCGTACGCCGACCACGTCGAGCAGGAGCGGTTGACCCGGGCCAGCGGCCTCGACTGGACGATCGTGCGTCCGGGCTCGTTCACGGACGGACCGCGGACCGGCAGCTACCGGCGCGGCTTCGGGCCCCAGGAGAAGACGACCCTCAAGGTCTCTCGAGCCGACGTCGCCGAGTTCGTGGTCGAGCAGCTCACCGACGACACCTGGCTCCGGCAGGCTCCGTCGCTGGCCTACGCCTAGGACGTCAGCGCTCGTTCGCGGTGCTCGCGAGGGCTGATGCCCCGTTCGCGCTTGAAGGCGGCGCTCAGCGCGAACGCACTGCTGTAGCCCACGTCCCGGGCGACCGTCTCGATGGTCGCACGTGGCTCGAGCAGGCGGTCGGCCGCGAGCGCGAGGCGCCATGCGGTCAGGTAGGTCATGGGTGGCTCGCCCACGCGGTCCGTGAACCGGCGGGCAAGAGCAGCCCGGGAGATGCCCACCCGGGCGGCCAGCTCGGCGATGGTCCAGGGGTGGGCGGGATCGTCGTGGATCAGGCGGAGCGCCGGCCCGACGACGAGGTCACCCTGGGCGCCGTACCAGCCGGCCTGCATCGGCTGCTGCCCTGACTGCTGGCCGGCGAGCCACGCACGCAGGACCGCCACGAGCAGCAGGTCGAAGAGCCGGTCGAGGACCGCCGCCTGTCCAGGCTCGTCCCTCGTGATCTCCTCGGCCAGGAGGGGCACCAGCGGGGTGTCCAGCGCTCCCGCGCGGAGGTGGATCAGCTCGGGCAGCGCGGCCAGGAGGCGCTGGCTGACCTCCCCGCGCACCTGGTAGCAGCCCATCAGCATCACGGTGTCGCCCTCCGCGCTGTTGCCCCAGGACCGGAGCCCGAGATCCATCGCCTCACCGAGATCCTCACCACCCGGACCGACGCACCGCATCCCCGGTAGGACGAAGACCTGCGGCGGCTCGCCGGGCCGGTGCGAGAACGTGCAGGCGGCCGGCCCGCGGGAGACGACGATGTCGCCCGGGCCCAGCTCGACGGGCGGCCCCTCGGCCATCTCGAACCACACCGATCCGTCGACGACGGCCGCGAGGCCCAGCGGCGCCTCGTCCATCAGCCGGACCGACCACGGTGGCTCCAGGCTGGCTCGCAGCAGGTACGCGTCGCGGCCGCGCGGACCGTCGAGAAGCCGCGCCAGCGCATCCACGTCATGAGTCTAGGCAGACCGTCACGTCAGCCCGAGGTCGTCGGCGACCCGTTCCATCATGTGGGTGAAATGCGCGTCGTAGTCGAGGACGCCGGACTCGAGATGGCCGAACAGCTCGAGGGTGAGCTGCCCGAGGAGGGTGGCCCACGCCGTCAGGGCGCGCATCATCCGTTGGTCGCCGACCCCGCCGTACGCCTCGCGGATCGGGCGGAACGACGCCCGGACGGCTCGAGGGACCCTCGAGTCGCCAGGCCCCAGGGGAAGCCCGGCCGCTTCGACCTCGGCCATCAGACCGAGCAGCCGGGCCGGCACCCGCTGCGCCGGGGCGATGGTCTCGTCGGGCGCCGCGTACCCGGGGACGGGAGAGCCGTACAGCAGGGCGTACTCGTGGAAGTTCGTCTGCGCCCAGGCGCGGAGCGCCCCGGCCATCGCAAGCCAGCGCTTGCGGTACTTGGCGCGTGGGACTGCGTCGTCGGCCCGCTCGACGGCCTCGCCACTCTCGTCGTAGCACTCCACGAGCAGGGCGGTGATCAGGTGGTCGCGGCTCGGGAAGTAGCGATACACCGCCGAGGAGGCCATCCCCACGTCCCGTGCCACCGCTCGCACCGAGAGCTCGCCGGGACCGACGGCGGCCAGCTGCGCGCGGGCGCTCGCGAGGATCGCGCGGGTGAGCTCGACGCGCGCGAGGTCACGTGCGGTGCGAGGCGGAGCGGTCGGCATAGAGCGCATCCTTGCAACAAACGAGAGCACTGACAACAAACGAGAGCATCGCTCTTGTTTGTTGTCGTCGAATGTGCCATCGTGGTGGAACGAGAGCAGTGCTCTCTATTTCGATCCCGAGGAGAGTGCAAGATGTCCGACCGTCACGTGATCATCGGATCCGGCCCCGTCGGCCGTGCGACCGCCGCGGCGCTGCGGGAGCGGGGCGCCGAGGTCGTCCTGGCCAGCCGGTCCGGCCGTCAGGACACCGCGGCCGTCGACGCCACCGACCCGGAGGCCCTGACCCGGCTGACGGAGGGTGCCGTTGCCCTCTACAACTGCGTGAACCCGCCGTCGTACGACGTGTGGCCGCAGGTCTGGCCGCCCGTCGCGGCCGGGTTGCTGGCAGCGGCCGAGCGCACGGGGGCGGTGCTGGTGACCGCCGGCAACCTCTACCCCTACGGCCCCGTGAGGGACGGCGTGATGCGCGAGGGCATGCCCGACGCGGCCACCACCACGAAGGCACGGCTCCGCGCGGCGATGACCCGGGACGCCTTCGGCCTGCACGCTGCCGGCCGGATCCGCACGGTCGAGGTGCGGGGATCGGACTACATGGGCGCCCCCATGGGCGACAACGGACACGTCCCGCGCGTCGTCCCGCGCGCCCTGCAGGGCAAGAGCGTCACCGTCATCGGGAGCGCCCACCAGCCGCACACCTGGACCGACGTGCGTGACATGGGCGCGGCCCTGGCCCTGCTCGCCACGGAGGAGTCGTCATGGGGGCGCATCTGGCACGCACCCAGCAACCCACCGCGCACGCAGGCACAGGCAGTCAACGACGTGCTCGCCAGCGTCGGCAAGGGTCCGGTGCGGGTGCGGGCCCTGCCCACGCGGATGCTCGGCCTGCTGGCGCCGTTCGTGCCGGTGATGGGCGAGCTGCGGGAGACGGCGTACCAGTTCACGGCTCCCTACGTGATGGAGTCGTCGGCCATCACCGCGGCGTACGGCCTCGAGCCGTCGCCGTGGGAGGACGTCTGCCGGCGGACCGTCGGCTAGCCCCCTCAGCCCTCTCCGGTCCGGCCCGGACCGGTCACCCGCCCGTCCGGGTCCAGTCGCGCGAGCAGCGCGTCTCCGATGCCGCGGAGCTGCTTCAGCTGCGTGCGGCTGAGCGGGTCGAGGACGTGACGGCGCACGGTCTCGACGTGGCCCGGCGCGGCCGCGACGACGGCGTCCCAGCCGGCCGGCGTCAAGCGGGCGTTGGTGGCCCGGCGGTCCTCGGGGCAGGGGAACCGCTCGACGAGGTCACGTCCTTCGAGCCGGCTGACGACGTGCGACAGCCGGGGCAGGGTGGCGTTGGTGCGCTGCGCCAGCGCCGTCATCCGCAGCGTCCGCTCCGGCGCCTCCGAGAGCATCGCGAGGACGAAGTACTCGAAGTGGGTCAGCCCCGAGTCGGCCCGCAGCTGGGCGTCCAGGACGCCGGGCAGCAGCTCGACGACCGCGATCAGCCGCAGCCACGCGGCCCGCTCGTCATCGTCCAACCACGGCGTGTCCATGGTCACATGCTACCCAATTAGTTGATGGAACAAGTAAACCGTGTAGAGTGTTACTTGAAGCAACAACCAATTACTCGTCTCAAGGAGCACCTCATGGCACACCTCTCCATCCTCGGTACCGGCAACATGGGCCAGGCGATCGCCGCCGTGGCGGCCAAGGGCGGACACGCCGTCCAGCTGCTCGGCGAGAGCGACCTCGACACCGCCGTCACCGGCGAGATCGTCGTCCTCGCGGTCCCCTACCCCGCCATCGCCGACGTCATCGCCCAGCGTGGCGACAGCCTGGCCGGCAAGATCGTCGTGGACATCACCAACCCGCTGGACTTCGAGACCTTCGACTCCCTGGTCGTGCCCGCCGACAGCTCCGCCGCCGCGCAGATCGCTGCCGCCCTGCCGGAGTCCCGCGTGCTGAAGGCGTTCAACACCACCTTCGCCGCCACCCTGGCCGCCGGCACCGTCGGCCCGCTGACCACCACCGTGCTGATCGCCGGCGACGACGCCGACGCCAAGTCGACGGTGGCGGGTGTGTTCACCTCCGGTGGCCTGGACGTCATCGACGCGGGCTCGCTGAAGCGGGCGCGCGAGCTCGAGGCCGTCGGCTTCCTCCAGCTGACCCTTGCGGTCAACGAGAAGGTGTCCTGGGCTGGTGGCTTCGGGATCGCCGCCTGACACCCCACTGCTTCCCCAACCCACAGCAAGAAGGAACACCATGACCGTCAACGCCGTCCGGCTCAACCACGCCGTGCTCTTCGTGGCCGACCTCGACAGAAGCCTGGCCTTCTACCAGCAGGCCTTCGGCATGGTGGTCGTGGCGCGCGAGCCCCGCGCGAACGCGGCCTTCCTCCGGCTGCCGCGCTCGGGCAACCACCACGACCTGGGCCTGTTCGGCGTCGGGGCCCAGCCGCCCCGCCCGCGCGGATCCCTCGGGCTCTATCACCTGGCGTGGCAGGTCGACACCATCGAGGAGCTCGAGGAGGCCCGGCTCACCCTGGCCGAGCTCGACGCCCTCACGGGCGAGTCCAGCCACGGCGCGACCAAGAGCGTGTACGCCCAAGACCCCGACGGCAACGAGTTCGAGGTGATGTGGATGCTCCCCCAGGCCCATTGGGGTGAGTATGAGAACGCCGCACCCGTCGAACGGCTCGACCTGCCCGGCGAGGTCGCCCGGTGGGCCGGCACCCGCACCGCAGCCGAGCTCGTCCCCCTGGACGCCGTCTGACCTGACCTGGGAGGGATCAGTCCTCTCCGGTCTGGTCCGCGATTCCGGAGTCGAGGCCCGCGCGCACGACGGCCTTGATGCCTTCCTTGGCGTCGCTCTTGGTCGCGTACGGCCCACTGGTGACGACGTCCTCCCCGCTCCCGGACACGAGCCGGAACCGGTACTCGCTCTCGTCGTCCTTGAAGATCTCGAACTTGTAGGCCATGGGTGTCCTCGCGGTCGGGTCGGCTGCGCGGCTGAGAGCGCGGCAGGTCGTCTCGGCGAGACGACTCGTGGGGAACCTAGCGACGCGAGGTGAACGGCAGGTGTCGGACCTCGCGGGTGTGGTGAGGGGCGCCGTGCGCGCGGTTGGCTGTGCGGGTGACTCGTTTCGGATTCCACGCCTCGCACGAGCAGATCGACCCGCGGCGGCTGCTGCGGGACGTGCAACAGGCGGAGGCGTCCGGGTTCGAGATGGCCATGTGCTCAGACCACTTCTCTCCGTGGACGTCCGCCCAGGGCCACAGCGGGTACGCCTGGAGCTGGCTGGGCGCCGCGCTCGCGACCACGTCCCTGTCGTTCGGGTGCGTCTGCGCTCCCGGCCAGCGCTACCACCCCGCGGTGGTGGCCCAGAAGGTCGCGACGCTGGGGGTGATGTTCCCCGGCCGGTTCTGGGTCGCGCTCGGCAGCGGCGAGGCGTCCAACGAGCACATCACCGGTGACGCCTGGCCGGACAAGGAGACCCGTACGCGTCGGCTCGAGGAGTGCGTCGAGGTCATCCGCGCGCTGCTGGCCGGCAAGAGCGTCAGTCACGACGGCCTCGTCCGCGTCGACAGGGCGAAGGTCTGGGAGCGGGCGGACCCCGCCCCTCTCCTCGTCGCTCCAGCGGTCTCCGTCGAGAGCGCGCGCCGGGTCGCCGCCTGGGCCGACGGGTTGGTGACGGTCAACCAACCCCTCGATCGACTGCGCGACGTCGTCGCCGCGTATCGCGACGCGGGCGGCCGCGGCACGGTGAGCCTCCAGGTGCATCTCTCGTGGGCCCCCACCGAGGACGAGGCGCTCCGCATCGCCCACGACCAGTGGGCCGCCAACGTGTTCGGGCCACCGGTGTCGTGGGACACCGCCACCGTGGAGGCCTTCGACGTGCTCGCCGACAACGTGCCGAGGGAAGCCGTACGCGTGCCGGTGCGGGTCTCCGCCGACCTCGACGAGCACCGCGGCTGGCTGGCGGAGTACGCCGCGCTGGGCTTCGACGACATCTACCTGCACCACGTGGGTCAGGACCAGTCCGACTTCCTCGAAGCCTTCGGGGAGCGGGTCCTGCCGACGCTGCGAGAGGAGACCCGATGAGTGGTCAGGCCGACACGAGCGACCTGTGGTGGAAGAAGGCGGTCTTCTACTGCGTGGACGTCGAGACCTACCAGGACTCCGACGGTGACGGGATCGGCGACTTCCCCGGCCTGACCAGCCGCATCGACTACCTCGCCGAGCTCGGCATCACCTGCCTGTGGCTGATGCCGTTCTACCCCTCGCCCGACCGCGACGACGGGTACGACGTGACCGACCTGTTCGGGGTCGACTCGCGCCTCGGCACGATGGCCGACCTCGTCGAGCTCCTGAGGACGGCCCACGACCGCGGCATCCGCGTGATCGCCGACCTGGTGGTCAACCACACCTCGGATCGCCACCCCTGGTTCAAGGCCGCCAGGCGCAGCACCACCAACCGGTACCGCGACTACTACGTCTGGCGCTCGACCCCTCCGCCCGACACCTCGGACAAGGTGGTGTTCCCCGACCAGGAGGACAGCATCTGGACCAAGGACGACCGGACCGGCGAGTGGTACCTGCACCACTTCTACTCCCACCAGCCGGACCTGAACTTCGCCAACCCCGCCGTCCGTGACGAGATCGCCAAGTCCATCGGGCTCTGGCTGGAGCTGGGCCTGGACGGCTTCCGTGTCGACGCCGTGCCGTTCCTGGTCGAGGACGTCGAGACCGCCGGCGACGACGTCCCCGGCGACCCGCATGAGTACCTCAAGGACCTCCGCGCCTTCCTGGGTCGACGCCGTGGCGACGCCGTGCTCCTGGGCGAGGTGAACCTGCCGCGACGCGAGCAGCGCCTCTACTTCGGTGGCGGCTCCGGCGACGAGCTGCACATGATGTTCGACTTCATCACCATGCAGGCGACGTACCTGTCGCTCGCGCGGGGGGACGCCCGGCCGCTGGCCAAGGCCCTCCGCTCGCGCCCGGCGACGCACGAGGCCTCCCAGTGGGCGACCTTCGTCCGCAACCACGACGAGCTGACCCTCGACAAGCTGACCGACGCGGAGCGGGCAGAGGTCTTCGCCGCCCTGGGTCCCGAGCCCTCGATGCAGGTCTACGACCGGGGTCTGAAGCGCCGGCTCCCACCCATGGTCGACGGTGACCCGCGGCGCATCCGGATGGTCTACAGCCTGCTCTTCTCGCTTCCCGGCACCCCCACGCTGTACTACGGCGAGGAGATCGGGATGGGCGAGGACCTCGACGCCCCGGGCCGGATGGCCGTGCGCTCACCCATGCAGTGGTCGCCGGGACCGACGGGTGGGTTCTCGACCGCCGCGCCGGGACGGCTGATCCAGCGTTCCACTCCGGGTGGCTACGGGCCCGACCACGTCAACGTCCGCGACCAGCGGCGTGACCCCGACTCGTTGTGGACCTTCATGCAGCGACTCATCCAGACCTACCGCGAGTGTCCCGAGCTGGGGTGGGGCGACTTCGTCGAGCTGAAGCAGCCCGACCGCCGGGTGCTCGTCCACGCCTGCACCTGGCGCGGCAGCTCGGTCGTCGCCGCTCACAACCTCTCCGCCGAACCGCTGGTGGCCGAGATCTCGACACCAGCATCCACCGGACAGCCCGTGGTGCTCGAGGACGTGTACTCCGGCCACCACGAGGAGCTCACCCGGGGCGGGCTGGCTCGCGTCGAGCTGGACGCCTACGGACACCGGTGGTGGCGTCTCCGCCCCACCACCTAGCTGGTCTTCTTGGCGGTCGTCCGCCGGGTAGAGGCCTTGGTCGTCCGCTTTCGTGTCGTCGAGGACGCGGCTCGCTTGCGGGGGGCCGTCTTCTTCGCGGCCGCGGTGGGAGACGACGGTGCGCGGCGGCGGGAGCTCGGCGGCCTTGCGGCGCTGCTGGTCTCCGCCTCGGCCGCAGCATGCGCGCCCTCGGCCTCGGCGAGCTTCTGCTGCCGCTTGGCCACGGACTTGCCGCGGCTCTTCGCCTCCTTGACCGCCTGGGCGTGGTCGGAGTCGATGGCCTCCAACCTGACCTGGGCGCGCTTCGCCTCGCTCGAGAGCCGGCGGGCGTCCCGCTTCGCCTTCTTCGCGCGGGTCTTGAGTCGCTCGGCCTCGCGTGCCGCCGACTGACGGTCGCTCTCCGCAGCGGTCACGCGCTTCTCGGTCATGTCCAGCAGGGTGACCTCTTCGTCCAGCTTCGCCCGTTGCTTCTCGACGCGCTGGGCGAGCAGGTCGACGTCCTGGTCCATCTCGTGCTCCTCTCGTCTGCTGTCGAGACTGTCAGCGGACGACGGTGGGCGCCTCACCCCTCGGGCTGGGGCGCAACGGCGCGATCCCGAGTGTCGCCGCGGAGGCGAAGGAGGCCTGGGCGCCGGGCCGCGTCACCGCGTGGGCACCCGCACGTACGGCGATGAGCACCGCCGCGGGCAGGTCGTGGCCCGCGCTGAGTGCGGCCGCCATCGCCCCGATGAACGCGTCGCCCGCACCCGTCGAGTCCACCACCTCCACGTGCGGGGCGGCGGCGACCTGCACGCCATCGGCATCGGCCACGACGGCGCCCTCTCCGCCGACGGTGACGACGACGGAACGGCACAGGCGCAGCAGGTCGGCCGCGGCGTCCCGCGCCGCGGACGCCCCTCGTACCTCCCGCCCGAGCAGCCCGCTCGCCTCGGACTCGTTGACGACCAGGGGGTCGCACAGCGCCAGCACCGCTTCGTCCACCGGTCGGTACGGCGCCAGGTTGACGACCGCGCGACAGCCCGCCTCCGCTGCCGTCCGGATCGCTGCGTCGAAGGCGGCCACCGGGATCTCGGCCTGCGTGACCAGGACCCCGGAGGGCGCGAGACGGCGGCGCACCGCGTCCTCGACGGATGCCGGGTCGAGCAGAGCGTTCGCCCCCGGCGCCACCACGATCGAGTTCTCGCCGTGCGCGTCCACGAAGACGAACGCCAGTCCCGTCCGCACGACCGTGGCAACCACCTCGGTGATGTCCATCCCGGCTTCGGCGAGGTCGGCGGTGAGCGCGTGCCCGTCGGAGTCGTCGCCCACCCGGGCGACCAGGGCGGTGCGCGCGCCGAGCAGGCTCGCCGCGACCGCCTGGTTCCCGCCCTTTCCGCCGGAGCCCACCGACGCCTCGCCTCCGAGGACGGTCTCGCCCGGCGCCGGCAGTGCCTCGACCCGGCAGACGTGGTCGCGGTTGACCGACCCGACCACCAGCACGTCGACCCTGCTGTCTGCGGCGCCTTGTCGGGTCACGCCATCAGTATTGTCGGGCCCCGTGGACTTCGCCCTGACCGACGAACAGCGCAGCATCGTCGAGGTGACCCGCTCGTTCGTCGAGCGCGAGCTCCTCCCGCACGAGGAGGAGGTCGAGCGGACCGGGACGGTCCGCCCCGAGCTCATCGCCCAGATCCGGGCCAAGGCGCTCGCGACCGGGCTGTACGCCGCCAACATGCCCGAGGAGGTCGGCGGGGCCGGGCTCGACGCGGTGACGCTGGTGCTGTTCGAGAAGGAGCTCGGGCGGGCGAGCTACGCCCTGCACTACACCGGCGTCGTCCGACCCTCGAACATCCTCCTGGCCGGAACGCCTGCCCAGCGCGAGCGCTACCTCCTCCCCTGCGTGCGCGGCGAGCGCACCGACTGCCTGGCCATGACCGAACCGGGCGCGGGCTCGGACATGCGCGCCATCCGTACCCGCGCAGTACGGGATGGGAGTGACTGGACGATCCGCGGCACCAAGCACTTCATCAGCCACGCCGACGAGGCCGACTTCGTGATCCTGCTGGCGCGGACGGGTGAGGACGACGCCGATCGGCCGACGATGTCGACGTTCCTGGTGGACCTGGACACACCGGGTCTCCACGTGCACGAGGGCTACCGCAACGTCTCGCACCGGGGGTACACGAACTCGATCCTGGAGTTCGACGACGTCCGCGTGCCCGCCGACGCCCTCCTGGGCGAGGAGGGCAAGGGGCTCGAGCTGGCGGGCGAGTGGCTCGGCTCCACCCGTCTGTCGGTGGCCGCGACCTGCCTCGGGCGGGCCGAACGCGCCCTCGCGCTGTCGATCGCCCACGCGGCCACCCGCGAGCAGTTCGGCCGCACCATCGGCAGGTTCCAGGGCGTCGGCTTCAAGCTGGCCGACATGGCCACCGAGCTGCGCGCCGCCGAGCTGCTCAGCCTGTACGCCGCCTGGAAGCTCGACCAGGGCACCGCCGCCGACGCCGACATCGCGATGGCCAAGCTGAAGGCCACCGAGATGCTCGCGATGGTGTCCGACGAGGCCATCCAGATCCACGGCGGCATGGGGCTGATGGACGAGCTCCCCCTCGAGCGGATCTGGCGGGACGCCCGCATCGAGCGGATCTGGGACGGCACCTCCGAGATCCAGCGGCACATCATCTCCCGGTCGCTGCTGCGGCCCCTGGGAGGCTGAGCCTCATGGAGACCACGGCGCTGCAGACCCACCGCGAGGACGGCGTGCTGGAGGTCACGCTCGACCGGCCGAAGGCCAACGCCATCGACCTGGCCACCAGCCGCGCGATGGGCGAGGTGTTCGCGGGCTTCCGCGACGACCCCGACCTGCGGGTCGCCATCCTGCGCACCGCCGGCGACAAGTTCTTCTGCGCCGGCTGGGACCTCAAGGCCGCGGCCGGCGGTGACGCCGTGGACGGCGACTACGGCGTGGGCGGTTTCGGTGGCCTCCAGGAGCTCCCGGACCTCAACAAGCCCGTCATCGCGGCGGTCCACGGGCTGGCCATGGGCGGCGGCTTCGAGCTCGCCCTGTCCTGCGACCTGATCTACGCCTCGGAGAGCACCCGGTTCGGACTCCCCGAGATCAACGCCGGCACCCTCGCGGACGCCGCGACGGTCAAGCTGCCCAAGCGGATGCCGTACCACGTCGCCATGGAGCTCCTCCTCACCGGACGTTGGATGAGCGCGACCGAGGCCGCCCGCTGGGGCGTGGTCAACGAGGTCCTCCCCGACGACGAGGCCGTCCGCGCCCGCGCGTGGGAGACCGCCCGCCTGCTCGCCTCCGGGCCTCCCCTCGTCTTCGCCGCCATCAAGGAGGTGGCCCGGGTCGCCGAGTCGCTGACGTTCCAGGAGGCGATGGACCTGGTGACGAACAGCCGGCTCCCGACGGTCGCCACGCTCTACTCCTCGGATGACGAGAAGGAGGGCGCGAGGGCGTTCGCCGAGAAGCGCCAGCCCGTCTGGAAGGGCCGGTGACCCGTCCCTTCGGGTGAGGCACGACCCGGCTGCGCGAGGCACGGTGGATCCATGCCAGCCCGCAAGGACCACGGCGCCAGCATCGGCGACGACGAGCTCTACGAGAAGGTCCGGGACCAGGGCGCCAGCAAGCAGAAGGCTGCGCGCATCGCCAACGCCGCGGCCAACACCTCTCGCACCCAGGTCAGCAAGAAGGGCGGCGAGTCCGGCTCGTACGACGACTGGACGGTCGCCCAGCTCCGCAAGCGCGCCGCGGAGCTCGAGATCCGGGGTCGCTCCTCGATGAAGCGCGCCCAGCTGATCCGGGCCCTGCGCAACAGCTGAGGCTGAGGTTCAGGGCTGCAGCTCACCCACGGGCACCTCGGCGTCGACCCGGTTTCCGGGCGGCGCCAGCGGGCAGGCCCACGCCGGGTCGTACGCGCAGGACGGCGCGTAGGCGAAGTTCAGGTCGACCACGAGCCGGCCGCCGTCACCGCCGAGGTCGGCGCCCTTGACCGTGTCGAGCAGGTAGCGGCCGCCGCCGTAGCCTCCGCCCGGCTTGCCGCAGCCGGAGTCGTGGAGCGGCAGGAACACGCCGCCGCCGTACGACGTCAGCCGCCACACGTCGAGATCGCCGAGCCCGGGCAGCGCCACGACGCCGAGCCGGACGAACGGCACGACACCGTCGGTCCCCGTCTGCACGTCCCACGGTGTGGGGTCCGCCGCCTGCACCTCCACCTCGAACCGCCAGGCCGCGTCGTACGGCGCCACGGTCAGGCCCGTGAACGCGGCACGGTGCTCGGGCAGCAGGGGCGTCGCCGGGTGGTGGGCGAACAGGTCGTCGCGATCGTCACGCCAACGGGCGTGAGCGGACGCGGGATCGGGGTCGGCTCGCACGGCGGCGTACGTCGCGAAGACCCGGCGCCGCCAGTCGACCACGTCCAGAGCATCCATGCGGCCGAACCTACGCGGGGAGCGCTGCCGCGACCGCACGGACCAGCGCGACGACGTCGGCCGCCGACGAACGGTCCGGGTCCTGGTCCGGGTCGTAGATCGCCACGCTCCAGCCCACGCATCCCCCCGCGGCCACGGCAGCCGACAGCAGGCTCGTCAGCTGTGCCCACGTCAGACCGTGCGGTTCGTCCGCCCCGCCCGGCACACCCTGGGGCGGGAACTCCTGGGGATCCAGCACGTCGAGGTCGACGTGCAGCCACCACCGGTCCGACCCCTGGTTCAGGTGGGCCACCGCCGCCTCGGCCTGCTGTTCCGGCGCCGCTGCCGTCTCCTTCCAGTCCCGGAACCAGACACCCGTGTCCCGGAGCGTGCCCACGTTGAACTGCTGGCGCCAGGCGACGTCGCGTGGCCCGAGCACGGCGAGCTCCTCTCGTCGCAGGGCACCCACTCGCGCAGCGAGGGGACCCGAGAGCAGGCGCCCGGTCAGGCCGAGGAGCAGCCCGATCTCGGTGTTGGCCGCCTCGCCGTCCTCGGAGACGTCCAAGGGCATGGTGTCCTCGTGGCCGTCGACGAAGAGCAGGCCGAGCGGACCTGTGCGACGCAGCTCCGGAACCGTGCCCAGCAGCGTCGTGCAGTCCCCGCCGTACACGAGCGGGAACCGCCCGGCCGCGACCGCACTCGCCACCCGGTCGCCCACCTGGTCGGTCATCGCGACGAGCGCGGCTTCGTTGACGAGCGAGGTGACGGCGCCGCGACGCTGGTCGCCGGGAGGCAGCGTCAGCGCGGCCGCCTCGGTCACCGGGTGTGGGCCGAGCGCGTCCGCGAGACGCGCCGCGCGCAGCACCTCGGCCGCCCGGGCCTGGTGCCCGGGCCTGCCGTACCCGTCGAACGGAACCGCGATCAGGTCGATGGTCGGCATGACGACATGGTCACACGGCGCTCGGGCTGGACCGCCCCTCGACGGGTACCACCCGTCCATGAAGAAGCCCCTGCTCGCCGCCTTCGTCATCGCCGCCATGGCGATCGGACTGTTGATCGTCCTGCTGGTCGGCGTCTTCCGTGTCGACGAGGACGGTCGCGAGAGTGACGGCGCCCGCCAGCCATGGCCGGAGCTGTCCGGCAGGTGACCTGACGACGACACTCGTTTGCCATCTCCGGGAATCGACCCTGGAATGGGCGGGTGCACACCACTCCGGCGATCGTGAGCCGAACACGAAGGCGCCGGCTGAGTCCATGTCGATCCCCTTGCTGGAGACCAAGCTCTACGCGCCCCGCATGACCGGTCGACTGGTGCCGCGGCCGCGGCTCGCGACCCACCTGCAGGCCGACGCCATGCCCCGGCTGTTGCTGGTGTCCGCTCCTGCCGGCTTCGGCAAGTCGACGATGCTCGCGCAGCTGCTCGACGGCAGGCCCACCACGGCCTGGCTGTCACTGGACCAGGGCGACAACGAGCCGGTGACCTTCTGGAGCTACGTGGTCGCGGCGCTGCGGTCGGCCGTGCCCGACGTCGGCGAGACCGCGACCGCCCTTCTCGACGCGCCCGCCCCGCCGATGACCACGGTGCTCACCTCGCTCGTCAACGAGCTCGCCGCCGCGGATCCCCTGGTCCTCGTCCTCGACGACTACCACCTCATCGAGACGGTCGAGATCCACGAGGCGATGGGGTTCCTCCTCGACCACCTCCCCGCCCAGGTGCACCTGGTCATCGCCAGCCGGGCCGACCCGCCGTTGCCGCTCGCCCGGCTGCGGGCGCGGGGCGAGCTGGTCGAGGTACGGGCGGCCGACCTGCGGTTCACCGACGGCGAGGCGGCGGCGTACTTCGACGGCATGGGCCTGCACCTCGACGCCGGCGACGTGGCCGCCCTCGAGGGCCGGACCGAGGGCTGGATCGCGGCCCTCCAGCTCGCCGCCCTGTCGCTGCGCGGGCGCGACGACGTGGCCGCCTTCATCGAGGGCTTCGCGGGCGACGACCGGTACGTCGTCGACTACCTCGTCGAGGAGGTGGTGCAGCGCCAGCCCGAGGATGTCCGCCGCTTCCTGCTCGAGACCTCGATCCTGGACCGGCTGTCCGGTGCCCTGTGCGACGCGGTCACCGGCCAGCCCGGCGGCCGAGCCCGGCTCGAGGCGCTCGACCGGGCCAACCTGTTCCTGGTCGCCCTCGACGACCGCCGCCAGTGGTACCGCTACCACCACCTGTTCGCCGACGTGCTGCGCGCACGGCTCCTCGACGAGCACCCCGAGCAGGTGCATGACCTGCACCGCCGGGCCAGTGCCTGGCACGAGCAGGCCGGCAACACGACCGTCGCGATCGAGCACGCGCTCGCGGCCGGGGACTCGGACCGGGCCGCCGGCCTCGTGGAGAGCGTCATCCCGGCGCTGACCAAGCAGCGACGCGAGGCCCAGCTCCGGCGCTGGATGGATGCGCTGCCCGAGGAGGCGTTCGCCTCACGACCGGTGCTGGCGAACGGCTACGTCGGCGCCCTCATGTCCACCGGTGAGATCCGCGGCGTCGAGCCCCGGCTGCGGATCGCCGAGAGCTGGGTGGAGGCGGCGCGAGCCGAACCGGCGGGGACGCTCCCGGCCGGGCTGCTCGTCGCGCTGCCCGACCAGTTCCGCAAGCTCCCCGGGTGGATCAAGATCCATCGCGCGGGGCTGGCCCTGATGGTCGGGGACGCGTCCACCACCGTCGACCGCGCTCGCGAGGCGATCGCCGTGCTCGACCCGGACGACGACCTGGGTCACGGCGCGGCGACAGCCCTGATGGGGCTGGCGTCCTGGCGCCAGGGCGACGTCGCGGCCGCCGAGGCGGCGTACGCCGAGACCATCCGGCGGTTCGAGCACGTGGGGTACGTCGCCGACATCCTCGGCTGCGCCGTGACGATGGCCGAGCTGCAGCTGACTCTCGGCCGGCTGCGGGCCGCGGAGCGTACCTTCCGCGACGGGCTCGACCTCGTCGCGCGCGAGACGATCGGGCCCGTCCGTGGCACCCCGGACATGCACGTCGGGCTGAGCATGGTCCACGACGAGCGTGGCGACCTCGCGGCGGCTCGCGAGCACCTCCGGATCGCCCACGAGCTCGGCGACCACCTGGGCCTGCCGAAGCACCCGCACCGCTGGCGCATCGCCGAGGCCCGCATCCGTGAGGCCGACGGTGACCTGGTCGGCGCGCTCGCCCTGCTCGACGAGGCGGAGCGGGTCTACGACGGCGACTTCTCCCCCGACGTCCAGCCCGTCGCGGCCAGGCGGGCCCGGGTCTGGGTCAGGCAGGGTCGCGCGGACCTGGCCCTCGAGTGGGCCCAGCGGCGCGGGCTCTCGCCGGACGACGACGTCAGCTACCTCCAGGAGTTCGAGCACGTGACGCTGGCGCGCGCCCTGCTCGCCGAGCCGGCAGCGCCACGGCGCTCGCCCGCGACGACGTACCTCGGACGCCTGCTGGCCGACGCCGAGGCGGGCGACCGCACCGGCAGTGTCCTGGAGATCCTGGTGCTGCAGTCGCTCGCTCACCAACGGGACGGCGACCACGACGCCGCCCTGGCCAGCCTGGCCCGCGCGCTGTCGCTGGGTGAGCCGGAGGGGTACGTCCGGACCTTCGTCGACGAGGGCGCCCCCATGCAGACCCTGTTGCGGGCCGCGTCGAAGCGCGGGATCGAGGGCTCGTACGCCGAGCGGCTGCTGCGCGCCGGAGGGTCGGCGCCCACCCGGGCAGCGACGACCGGCGGGTTGGTCGAGCCCCTCAGCGACCGCGAGGGCGACGTGCTGCGGCTGCTCGCGTCCGAGCTCACCGGACCCGAGATCGCCCGCGAGCTCGTCGTGTCGCTGAACACCGTGCGCACGCACACCAAGAACATCTACGCCAAGCTCGGCGTCACCAGCCGGCGGGCCGCCGTCCGGCGCGCCGGCGAGCTCGGCCTGCTCTCCCGCCGTCCCTGACGCGAGGGTTCACCACGGGATTCACCACATCTGGTGATCCCCGCTCATCACGTCCGCTCCTACCTTCCGGGACATGAGCGACGCCTACGAGATCCGGATCCGAGGACACCTCGAGCCGCGGTGGGCCTCGTGGTTCGACGGCCTCACGCTCACGCAGGACCCCGACGGCACCACCGTCATCCGTGGCGAGGTGGCCGACCAGGCGGCCCTGCACGGCCTCATCCAGAAGGTCCGCGACATCGGCCTGCCCCTGGTCTCCGTCACGTCCACAGCCACCCCGAGCAAGGAGTCCCGCCCATGATCACCCTCGAGTCCGTCACCCGGACCTACGGTCACTTCACGGCCGTCGACGACGTCAGCTTCACGGCCCGGCCGGGCCGGGTCACCGGCTTCCTCGGCCCCAACGGTGCGGGGAAGTCCACCACGATGCGCATCATCGTGGGGCTGACCCGCGCCTCGGCCGGCGCCGCGACCGTCTCCGGCCGCCGCTACGTCGACCTTCCGAACCCGGGCCTCGAGGTCGGCGTGCTGCTCGACGCGTCGGCCCAGCACGTCGGGCGCACCGGCCGCGAGATCCTCACGATCGCCCAGCGGTTCATGGGGCTGCCCCGGTCGCGGGTCGACGAGATGCTCGACCTGGTCGGCCTGTCACCGGAGGAGTCGGCACGGCGGGTCCGCGACTACTCGCTCGGGATGCGCCAGCGGCTCGGGCTGGCGACCGCCCTGATCGGTGACCCCGCGGTCCTGATCCTCGACGAACCCGCCAACGGGCTCGACCCGGCCGGCATCCGCTGGATGCGCGGGTTGCTCCGCGGCTTCGCCGACCGGGGCGGCACGGTGCTGCTCTCCTCGCACCTGCTGCACGAGATCGAGGTGATCGCCGACGACCTGGTCGTCATCGGCAACGGCCGGATCGTGGCCGAGGGCACCAAGCGCGACCTGCTCGGCGCCGCCGGGTCGATCGTCCGCACCCCCGACCGCACCATCCTGGCCGCGGCGCTCACGGCCGACGGCGTCACGTCGTCGTACGTCGGCCCCGACGGTCTGCTCGCCCAGGCCGAGGCCGACCAGGTCGGCCGCACCGCCTTCACCGCCGGCGTACCTCTCCTCGAGCTGCGCGCGGCCGACAGCACCGGCCTGGAGGAGATGTTCCTCCAGCTCACCGCCGACACCTCACGCGAAGGAGCCCTCGCATGACCACCACGACCGCCGTTCCCACCGTCACGCACCACCGCATCCCGCTGAGCCGCATCGTCACGACCGAGCTCCGCAAGACGATCGACACCCGATCCGGTTTCTGGACCGTGGCCGCCATCGTCATCGTGTCGATGCTCACCACCGGAGCCGTCATCCTCTGGGCGGACCTCGAGGACCTGACCTACCGGACCTTCACCGCCGCGATCAGCGTGCCGCTGACGCTCGCGCTCCCGATCATCGCGATCCTGTCGGTCACGAGCGAGTGGAGCCAGCGCACGGGTCTGACGACCTTCGCCCTGGTCCCCCATCGCGGCCGGATCGTGCTCGCCAAGGCGATCGCCTCCGTCCTGCTCGCGGTCGTCGCGATCCCGGTCGCCTTCACCATCGGCGCCCTCGGCAACGTCGCGGGCACGGCCATCGCCGGTGTCGACCCGGTCTGGAACCTGACAGCCACCGACCTCCTGCTGCTCGTGCTGGCCGACGTGCTGGGGGTGCTGGTCGGCTTCATGCTGGCCGTCCTGATCCGGAGCTCGGCGGGTGCGCTGGCGACGTACTTCGTCTATGCGTTCCTGCTCCCGACCCTCGCCCTGATCCTGGCCGAGTCGCAGGACTGGTTCCGTGACCTCCAGCCCTGGGTCGACTTCGACTTCGCCCAGAACGCCCTCGTCGACGGTGTCGTCAGCAGCCAGCAGTGGACGCAGCTCGCCGTCACCGGCGTCATCTGGCTGGTCGTCCCGCTCGCGGTCGGCCTCCGGGCCGTCGTCCGGGCCGAGGTCAAGTAGCTAGCGGACCCGTCGCACCGGCAGGATGGCGACCCCGGCGAGCACGGCGCACACGCCGGCCACGCCGTACAGCACCTGGTAGCTGCCACCCGCGAGGGCGAGGATCAGCGGCGCGATCGCGGGAGCGATGCCGAACGGCAGGGCACCGGCGATGTTCAGCACCCCCAGGTCCTTGGCCACCGTGTCCTCGTCGGGCAGCACGTCGGCGACGAGCGCGAGGTCGACGGCCATGTACAGGCCGAAGCCCAGGCCGCTGACGGCCATGCCGACCAGGAAGCCGCCCACGTCGGTCGCGGCCGCGACGATGAACAGGGCCAGTCCGTAGACGAACGCGGCGGCGACCACGAAGACCTTGCGGCGGCCCGTCCGGTCCGAGAGCCGCCCTCCGAGGAGTGAGGCGACGACCACGACGCTCGCCTGGGCGAGGGTGCCCAGGAAGATCTGCCGAGGTACGTCGCCCTCGGCACTGCCCAGCCGGTCCAGCAGGTAGTAGGCCTGGTAGGTCACGAGCAGGGCGTAGGCGAGGACGAACAGGAAACGGCTGACGAAGGCCCACATGAAGTCGGGATGCCGGCGCGGGTCGACGTAGAACGCGGCCAGGGTGCGCCGGAACGACCAGGGCGCCCGCTCCGTCGGGGCCAGCCGACGGTCGTCCAGGGCCAGCGCGAAGACCACCACGAACAGGCCGGCGATCGCGCACGGCACCATGAACATCGCCAGCTCGTTGCCCGAGAAGACGTTGACGACGTACGTGCCGCCCACCGACGCGAGCGGCAGGCACACGCCGAGGACCCCGGCGACCGTGCCGCGCTGGGCGACCGGCACCTGGTCCGGCAGCACGGCCACCTGGGCGGCGAGCAGCGCGTTGAAGAAGACCTGCGCCACGCACCAGCCGAGCAGCACCACGGCGACGTTCGGTGCGAGCGCGACGACCAGGATCCCGGCCGTACCCGCCGACGAGACCGGCGATCATCCACGGTCGCCGCCTGCCGAACCGGGACGTGGTCCGGTCGCTCAGCCCGCCGCAGATCGGGTTGGCGACCATCGCCACGAGCGCACCGACCCCCGTGACCAGCGACAGGTTGGCCGGCGCTCGCTCGATGCCGACCAGGGCGTTGACCTTGAGCGCCAGGGTCACCAGCAGCGGCGCGACGAACAGCAGGGCCGTGCTGAGGTACGCCAGCGCGTACAGGCCGATGAACCCCCGGCCCACGCGGTGCTCGGCGGCACGTGGAGCGGCTGACGTCGTCCCGGACATCGTGCCCCCTCGCCTGGGCTCCGACGGTAGTCCATCGCCGGGCCGTCAGGGCCGCATGGCGACGGTCAGGAGCACGACGGAGTCCACGACAGCCTCGAGGGCGTGTCGGGAGTCCGGGACGAACATGAGGTCGCCCGGCGACCCGTTCCAGCGGTTCTCCCCGGCCACGAGGGTGACCCGACCATGGAGGACTTGGACGGTGGCCTCGCCGGGGTTTTCGTGCTCGCCGAGGCTCGTGCCCTCCCGCAACGCGATCAGGGTCTGCCGTAGGACGTGTTCGTGGCCGCCGTAGATGGTGTGGGCGCTGCGGCCGCTCGGCGCCGTCGAGGCTGTCCCGAGGTGGTGCCTGACCAGTGCGGTCAAGGACTCTTTCTGCATGTCGTCTTCTCTGTTCAGTTGATGGGGTGCAGGAAGCTGGGTGTCCTGGTGTGGGCCTCGTCGACGATGTTCCAGCCACCTGCCCCGAGGGTGACGACCGAGGCCGGGAAGATTCCCAGCTCCTCGCGTTGGACATGGACGTCCAGGTCGTCGAGCAGCCGCGTGACCCTCGCCGCGAAGTCCGGGGAGCCGATGTCGAGCTCGGCGATCGTCGCCTCGAGGTCTCGGTGCTCGTCCTCGAGCGCGTCGACCTCGTCGACGTACTCGCCGGTGCTCCTCAGTGCCGTGAAGATGCCGTCCTCCTCACGTCGTACGTGGCCGGTCAGCCTGGCCACGAGCTCGGTCAACCCGGACATCGCGGACGCGAAGTCCCTCGACGTCAAGGTCTCTCGGAGCAGGCCCGCCTGGTCGACGAGGGCGGCGTGCTCAGCCATCAGGTCGGCGATCGCCGGCACGCCTCGGCACCCGCAGTAGTCACACATGTCACCCACTCCACCGCAGCAAGGCGCACCGCGTCAGGGCCAAAGGTCACCACCTCCGCTCACCACGTGTGGTGATGCCGGCTCACCACATCGCTGCCTACCTTCGCGTTCCTCGACACTCCTCCATCTTCCGAAAGGCACGACCATGAACCGGTTCACCCGCGGCATCGCCTCGGCCGCAGCGAGGCACCCCTGGCGCACCATCGCGACCTGGGTCGTCGTCCTCGGCGCCGTGTTCGCCCTCGCCGGCAGCGGCGGCGGCGGCTTCATCGACGCCTTCAGCGCGAAGGGCAGCCAGAGCGAACGCGCCCTGCGGCTGCTCGAGGACAAGTTCCCCGAGGCGACCCGGGCCTCGGCTCTCGTCGTCTTCGCGGTCGACGACGGCGAGACGCTGCAGGACCAGCAGCAGGCCGTCGACGCCGTCCTGGCCGACGTGGCCGGGGCCGACCATGTCGTGGCCGTGGCCGACCCCTTCGCGTCCGGGACCATCTCGGAGGACGGCCGGATCGGGTACGCGACGCTCACCTTCGACGAGACGCCGGCCGAGCTGGGCAAGGGGTCCTTCGTGCCCCTCACGGAGCTGGTCGACGCGTCGAACACCGCCGACCTCCGCGTCGAGCTCGGTGGTGACGCCGTGTTCCTCAACGCTCCCGACGAGACATCACCGTTCGAGGGCGTGGGCATCCTGATCGCGCTGCTCGTGCTGCTGGTGGCGTTCGGGACCGTCGTGGCCGCGCTGGTGCCGATCGGCCTCGCCCTCGTGGCGGTCGCCGTGGGCATCGGCGGCATCTTCCTGCTCGCCGGCGTCATGGACGTCTCGCCGTCGGCGATCCCGATCGCGGGCATCGTCGGTCTGGGCGTCGGCATCGACTACGCCTTGTTCATCGTCGCCCGCTACCGGGAGAACCGCGGCGCCGGTCGGGACAACGGCACCGCCCTGGCCGACGCGATGTCCTCGTCCGGAGCGGCGGTCGTCTTCGCCGGCGGCACCGTGGTCATCGCGATGGCCTCCCTCGCCGTCATCGGGCTCGGCGCCCTGACCTCGATCGGCCTGGCCACCGCCATCGTCGTGCTGAGCGCGGTCGCGGCCGCCATCACCCTGCTGCCCGCACTGCTGGGGCTGCTCGGCGACCGCATCGACACCGGCCGGCTGCCGCGTCGTCACCGCCCCGCCAAGCGCGCCGAGGAGACCGCCTGGTGGCGCTTCGCCCACCGGGTCTCGGGACGCCCCTGGCCGTACCTGGTCGGTGCCGTTCTCGCCCTCCTCGCCTTCGCCGCCCCGGCCTTCGCGATGCAGACCGCCTGGCCGGCCGCGGGCGACGCTCCGGCGACACGACGTACCGACAGGCCTACGACCTGCTGGACGAGGGCTTCGGTCCCGGGATCAACGGGCCGCTGGTGGTCGTCGTCGACCTGACGGTCCCCGGCGTCAGCGCCAGCGACGTGCCCGAGCTGGCCGACGACATCCGCTCCGTCTCTCGCATTGCCTCGGTCAGCGAGCCGCAGACCTCCGAGGACGGCAGCACCGTCGTCTTCGCGGCGATGCCGACGACGGCTCCCGCCGATCTCGAGACCTCCGTCGCCCTCGCCGAGGTCCGTGACGTGCTGCCCGACAACGTCTCCGTCACCGGCCTCACCGCGATGACCACCGACCTCAACGGCCAGCTCGCCGACACGCTGCCCCTCTTCATCGGCGCCGTGCTGGTCGCGTCGTTCCTGCTGCTGATGCTGGTGTTCCGGTCCGTCGTCGTCCCGCTGAAGGCCGTGCTGATGAACATGCTCTCGATCGGCGCCGCCTACGGCGTCCTGGTGGCCGTCTTCCAGTGGGGATGGGGCAGCAGCCTGATCGGCCTCGAAGGACCGACCCCGATCACCTCGCTGATCATCGTGATCATGTTCCCGATCCTGTTCGGCCTGTCCATGGACTACGAGGTGTTCCTCATCTCGCGGATCCGCGAGGAGTACGACCGGATCGGCGACAACACCGAGGCGGTCGCCCGCGGCATGGCCGGGACCGGCCGGGTCATCACGTCGGGCGCCCTGATCATGATCGCCGTCTTCCTCGCGTTCGTCGCCAGCCCGGTGCCGTCGCTGAAGATGCTCGGCCTCGGGCTCGCCACCGCAGTCCTCGTCGACGCCACCCTCGTCCGCATGGTGCTCGTGCCGGCGACGATGGCCCTGCTGGGCAAGGCGAACTGGTGGCTCCCCGGCTGGTTGGACCGGATCCTGCCTCGCCTGACCGTCGAGTCCCCCACCACCGTCGAACCGGTGCCGGCACGGCCCGCGGACGAGGACCAGCTCGTCGGCCGCTAGGTCACAAGTGCGTCACGGTCGAGAATCCCCTGTGGATACAGGGGATTCTCGGCCTCGAGTGTCGGTGGTCGATGCTTGGCTTGGTCCCATGAGCACCACGGTCCGGGAGGAGTACGAGGTCGGCGACCTCGACCCCAGCCGGCTGTGCTCGAAGCCGCCGCCGAGGCCGAACAGGCCGAACGCCGCGAACCGCGTTCCGCAAGCTCCAGCTCGCCGCCCACTGGGCCGACCTCCACCCCGCCACCAGCCGACACCGGGGTCGAGACGCCCGGTGGTGCCGCCCTGCTGGCCGACGAGTCACTCGGCGGCGACGGCACCCCGGCGGTGGCCGCGTTCACCCCGGAACCGTTCGCCTTCGCCCTGGGCATGTCCCCGTCGGCCGGGGCACAGCTGATCGCCGACGCCCTCGACCTGCGCCACCGCCTCCCGATGCTCTGGAAACGCGTGTCCCGGTTGGAGGTGCCGGCCTGGCAGGCCCGCCGGGTCGCCCGCCAGACCCACCGCCTCTCCAAGGCCGCGGCGATCTGGGTCGACGAACAGCTCGCCGACCGCGGCTCCTGCGGCCCCGTGGTCGTCGACCGCTTCGTCGCCCACGCCATCGCCGCCTACGACCCCGAGGAACCACGAGGACCGGGAGAACGACGCCCAGGCCGGCTGGGACGTCACCCTCACCCACCCCGAGGCCACCGACTTCCTCGGCACCTCCCACCTCGAAGCCACCGGCGACACCCTGGTCCTCAAGACGTTCTACGACCAGGTCTGCGGCGATCGCCCACCAGCTGTTCCTCGACGGCGACACCTCACCCTTCGGCGTCCGCAAGATCAAGGCCCTCGGCATCCTCACCGGCCAACCCGCAGCGACCAGCAAGCCGAAGGTCAAGGTGTACGCCCGCGTCGACGCCCGCGACCTCGAGACGACGCGACGGCGCTCGGCCGTCGGTGAGATCGAGAAGCTCGGCGCCGCCACCCTCACCAAGATCCGCACCTGGGTCGGCCACCACCAGGTCGTCATCCAACCCGTCCTGAACATGGCCCGACGCGACGCCGTCGACTCCCACGACCCACCCGGCTGGATGCGCGACCTCGTCATCCTCCGCGACGGCCACTGCATCTTCCCGAGATGCCAGGTCAACGCCAGGTCCTGCGACCTCGACCACACCATCCCCTACGACGAGAACGGACCACCCGGCCAAACCCGGGCCGAGAATCTCGCCTGCCTGTGCCGGCGACACCACCGCGCCAAGACCACCGGTCGCTGGCGGTACCTCCGCACGCCCGACGGCGACTACCTATGGCACGGCCCGTACGGCACGACGTACCTCGTCACCGACCGCGGCACCCAACGCGTCTAGCCGGTCACCGGGTCTCGAGACGGTCGCTGCGCGACCTCCTCGACCACCGAGGAACGCGTGCGCCCAGCGCATGAGCGGTAGACCCTCTAGCCCATGACTGATCGCAACACCGCGAGGTCTTGAAGGTCCTGGGGCCGTGGCTCGTAGCCCGTGTGAACGCGCACCTGCCAGACGGCAGAGACGCACGGCACAGTTCGCCCGCCAAGGACACCGGTCACCAAGTGCTCCTTGGGGTAGTCGAAGGTCGTCCCGTCTGGCCCAGCTTGAACACCGTCGCCGGACTCGGCGAACCGAACCGGATGAAGGTCAACCCAACCCAGCGATGACGCCAGTTCCACGCGGATCGGCCACCAGTCTGTCTCGAGGGTGTAATCCAGCGCTGCTACCGCATCAAGACACGTGTCCCACTGCGCCGCGTCGATGGCGAGGTCGAGGTCCCGGTGCTCACGGGTCTGGCGACCGACGAGCGCGTCCACGCCCCAGCCACCGAGCACCCAGTACCTCGTCGAGTACTCGTCGAGCCTCTGAAGCACCCGCTTCACCTCCGTGAGATCCACGGAAGCGACGCTAGCGAGTGCCCGCACATCGGCAGGGGTCCACGTCGGTGCGGCCGCACAGAAGGCGAACCACCCCGGATGGCTGCCGATTGGCTCGGTGGCTCGGGTGACGGAATCCTAGGGTTTCGTCATGTTCTACGCGGCCGTCCTTCTCTTCATGGTGGTCCTACCCTCGGCGTCGGTCGTCGTCTCGCAATGGTGAGGTCTGAGGTTCACATCATCTGGTGAGGTGCGCTCACCACAACGGCCCCTACCTTGCAGACATGACCAGCACGCCAGCCATCGGCCGGACCGACAGCCGCGGCTGGTGGGTGCAGGTGGTGCTGCTCGGCCTCTTCGTGATCCCGATCGTGGCCGGCACGTCCCGGCTGGTCGAGCTGGCAGGCGGTCCGGCGATCCTGCCGACGAACCCACGAGTCGACGCCTCGCCGCTGCCGGTGATCGTGCACATCGTCAGCGCGATCGGGTACGCCGTCCTCGGCGCCTTCCAGTTCTCCTCAGGCATCCGGCGGCGCCACCTCGGCTGGCACCGCGCCGCCGGACGCGTCCTCGTAGTCCTGGGTCTGGCGGTGGCGCTCTCGGCGCTCTGGATGACGCAGTTCTACGCGCAGCCGGAGCACACGGGTGACCTGCTCTACCTGCTCAGGCTCGCCTTCGGCACGGGCATGGCCGCGTGTACCGTCCTCGGCTTCACGGCCATTCGGCGACGCGACATCGACAGCCACCGGGCCTGGATGACCCGGGCCTACGCGTTGGCCCTCGGCGCCGCTACCCAGGTCTTCACCCAGGGTTTCGGCGAGGCGATCCTCGGCACCCACGAGGGCACCCGGGACGTGTTGCTGGGTTCCGCCTGGGTCATCAACCTCGCGGTCGCCGAGTACGTCATCCGCCGCCGTCCGAGGTCCCGGAGGACCGACAAGGGAACCGTTCCGCTCAACCGGCGCTGGCATCGTGCGCCTCTGTCCCGAGGCTGAGGCAACCACACCCGTACCAGGTCTCGGGACCCGTCGACCGTGGCCCAGCGCCAGATGTGGCGAGGGCGTCCCGCGCCCAAGACTCCAGTCATGACCACCACCTTGATGCCCGAGGCGCCGACCAAGGCTCCCGCACCCTCGACCAGCCGCCCGCTCCGTGAGGCCTCGACCTTCGTGGGTCTCGTGGCTGCGATGATCCTGGGCGCAGCGTTCGCGCTGCCTCACGCCAACATCGTCCAGCTGCTCACGATGGTGTCGCCCCTGGTGGCCGTCGTGCTGATCACCTTCACCCGTACCCCGCGCGGCCAGCGGAGGAAGCTGTGGGGGTCGCTGGGTCTCGGGCGACTCGGTCTTCGTAGCTGGCCGGCTGCGCTCGTGGTGTCCGCGGCGATCGTCTTCGTCCTCCCGTACCTCGCCGCCGATCTTCTCGGCAGCATCGCGTTCAAGCCGCTCGGCACGTCCGTCACGGCCTGGCTCAACGGAGCCACCAGCCTCGCCATGGCGATCGCGTTCGTCACGATCCTGGCCCTCACCGAGGAGATCGGCTGGCGCGGCTACCTGTTGCCGCGAGTGCAGATGCTGGTGTCGAAGCGCAAGGCCGCCCTCGTCGTGGGCTTCATCCACGGGATGTTCCACGTGCCGCTCATGGTGTTCACGACGACGTACAACAACGTCGGCAACCGCTGGGTCGTGGTGCCCACGGTCGTGGTCACCGTCACCGCAGCGGGTGTCTTCTACGCCTGGCTGAAGGACCGCTCGGGCAGCGTCTGGCCGGTCTCGTTGGCGCACGGCACGGTCAACGTGCTCATCGACGGAACCGCCTACATCGTCGTCCTGTCACCCGTCGCCTTCGCGCACACGGCAACGGAGAGCGGCTTCGTCACCATGGCGGCAGCGATCGCCGTCGCGGGCCTCCTGTTGGTGCGGGGCCGCACCTGGGGGCGTTGAGCCCGAGGACCTCAGCCGACGACCCGGGCGACACCGGTGACCTCGACGTCCGGCTCCCCCGGCAGCGACACGATCCCCGTGACGCCGTCGGGGAGGACGGCGTCGAGGGTCAGGACGCCGTCCTCGAGGCGCCACTGCGAGGTCACCAGCCCGTGCGGCGTCTCGAGGCTGGTCGACGCCCAGGTGATGCCGCCCCCGGGCCGCGGGGCCAGCCGGACTCGCGCGTACCCGGGCTCGAGCGGCGCGATGCCGCCGATGGTGCGGTGCATCCAGTCCACGACGGCACCCAGCGCGTAGTGGTTGAAGCTGGTCATCTCGCCGGGGTTGATGGTGCCGTCGGGGAGCATCGAGTCCCAGCGCTCCCAGACGGTCGTGGCGCCCATGGTGACCGGGTAGAGCCAGGACGGGCAGGTGCGCTCGAGGAGCAGCCGGTACGCCGCGTCGAGATGCCCCGTGTCCGTCAGGGCATCCGTCACGAACGGCGTGCCGGCGAAGCCGGTGCCGACGTGGTAGCCGTTCGCGGCGACCAGCTCGGCCAGCCGGTCCCCCGCGCGAGAGCGGTCCGCCTCGTCGAGGAGGTCGAACGCGATGGCCAGGGCGTAGACCGTCGGGGCGTCGCTGGTGATGGTGCCGTCGGCCAGCACGTAGTGCTCGTTGAAGGCCGAGCGCAGCCGTCCGGCCAGCGCACGGAACCGGGCCGCGTCGTCCTCGCGCCCGGTCAGCGCGGCGGACTCGGCCACGATGCGGGCGGTCCGGTAGGCGCAGGCGGTGGCCACCACGCCGCTGTGGGCGCGGCGACTCGAACGGCCGGTCGGGCGGGGCCTGCGGGTCCAGCCAGTCGCCGAACTGGAAGCCGGTGTCCCACAGCCCCGACGGCGAGAGCAGCGACTCGACCCGGGTCAGGTGGGCGGCCATGGAGTCGTACTGGTCCTCGAGCACCCGCCGGTCGCCGTACGCCTGCCACAGCGCCCACGGCACCCACGCGGCCGCGTCGCTCCAGATCGCGGCGGTCTCGGGCGGCGGGAACTCGGTCGGATGTTCCTCGTACTTCAGCGCGTCCGGGACGACGAACGGCACCAGCCCGTCCTGGGCCTGCTGCTCGAGTGCGAGGTCGACCAGCCAGTCGCGGAGGAAGTCGTCGACGTCGTAGAGGAAGGCCGCGGAGGGCGCGAACGCCGCGATGTCGCCGGTCCACCCGAGCCGCTCGTCGCGTTGCGGGCAGTCGCTGGGCACGTCCAGGAAGTTGCCGCGCAGGCCCCAGACCGTGTTGGCGTGCAGCTGGTTGAGCAGGTCGTCGGAGCACGAGAAGTGGCCGGTCCGGCGCAGGTCGGAGTGCACGACCACGGCCTCGAGGGAGTCGGCGGTCAGGGTGCCCGGCCAGCCGCTGACCTCCGCGTAACGGAACCCGTGGAACGTCTTGGTCGGCTCGAAGAAGTCGTCGCCACCGCTGAGCACGAGCCGGTCGGTGGCCTCGGCGGTCCGCAGCGGGCGGACGCCCAGCTCGCCGTCCTCGAGCACCTCCGCGTGCCGCAGCGTGATCTCGTGGCCCGCCTCGCCGCGCACCGTGAAGCGCAGCCAGCCGACCAGGTTCTGCCCGAAGTCGACCAACGTACGCCCCGACGGCGAGGTCCAGATCTCGACCGGGCGCCGGCTCTCGTGACGGACCACGGGTGGTCCGACGTACGGCGCCAGCCGCTGCACGTCGAACGGCACGGCCTCGACCCCCACCCATCCCGCCGGCGCGGGACCCGGACGCAACCAGGAGTCGTCGCGCAGCCGCGCGTCGATCGTCTGGCCGTCGTAGAGGTCGTCGGCGAGCGACCTCCGACGGACCCGCCGACCAGCTCTCGTCGGTGACCACGACCTGCCGGTGGCCGTCGGCGAAGACGACCTCGAGCTGGGCGATCAGGCCGAGCCGGTCGCCGTAGAAGTCCCGGTGCCCGTTCCAGGACAGGCGTCCGCGGTACCAGCCGTTGCCGAGGGAGAAGCCCAGCACCGACGTCGCGCTGAGCAAGGACGTCACGTCGTAGCTGCGGTAGCGAAGCCGCCACTCGTAGCTGCTCCAGCCCGGGCTCAGCACGTCCGGACCAGCCGGCACCCCGTCGACGAACGCCTCGAAGACGCCCAGGCTCGACGCGTGCAGCCAGGCCGAGACCACCTCGCCGTGACCCGGGTCGAGGGTCACCTCGCGCCGCAGCGACGGCGCACCCGCCACCTCCTCGGCGGGCGAGATCATCGCGGCCTGCCAGAAGACGGGCCCCTTCACAGGCCGACCTTTGACATCCCGGCCGGGTTGTACCGGTCCCCTCGCACGCCCACGCGAGAGGCGAGGGTGTCGAGACCCGCTACCTCGTCGGCCGAGAGGGCAACCTGGCTCGCGGCGGCGTTCTCGTCGAGCCGCTCGCGGCGGCGCGTTCCCGGGATCGGGACGATCCATGCCTGCTGGGCGAGGAGCCACGCCAACGCGACCTGCCCCGGCGTGCAGCCCTTGGCGTCGGCGAGGAGCCGAACCTGTCCCACCAGCGCCTCGTTGGCGCCGATGTTCTCCGCGGCAAATCGAGGGATCGTGGACCTGATGTCACCGACGGGGAACTCGGTCGAAGCGGGCACGGTGCCCGTGAGGAAACCCTTGCCGAGCGGGCTGAACGGCACGAAGCCGATGCCGAGCTCGGCGCAGGTGGGCAGCACCTCCGGCTCCGGGTCGCGCGTCCAGAGGGAGTACTCGCTCTGGACCGCCGAGACCGGGAAGGTCGCGTGCGCACGACGGATGGTCTCGGCACCCGCCTCGGAAAGCCCGAAGTGGCGCACCTTTCCGGCCTGCACCAGCTCGCCGACCGCGCCCGCCACGTCCTCGATCGGCACCGCTGGGTCCACGCGGTGTTGGTAGAACAGGTCGATCACGTCCGTCCGGAGCCGACGAAGCGACTCGTCGGCGACGCGCCTGATCTGCTCTGGCCGCGAGTCGGTGCCCTGGGACTGGCCGTCGTGGATGTCCCACCCGAACTTGGTGGCGATCACCACCTCGTCGCGCAGCGGCGCCAGGGCCTCGCCCACGAGCTCCTCGTTGACGTAGGGACCGTAGACCTCTGCCGTGTCGAAGAACCTCACCCCGGCTTCGACGGCGTACCGGATCACGCCGATCATCTCGTCACGATCACCGGGGTTGGGGCCATAGCTCTGCGACATGCCCATGCAGCCGAGGCCGACCGCAGACACCTCCAGACCCTGGCCCAGCGTGCGTGTGTGCATCAGGTGCTCCTCACGTCTCGATCGGCTGGCGGGTGAAGACATAGACCCGGGGCCCGCCGGGATCCCTCACGAGCAGCTGGCCGCCCGGTTCGAGCACCAGCTGCTCGACGACCTCGCCCGTGCGCGGGTCGAAGGCGGTGAGGTGCGGTGGAAGGCCCGGATCGGTCATGTTGAACAGGCGGCCGCTTTCGCGGTAGAGGAGCACGAGCTCGCCTGGATCGCCCGGCACGCTGAGCAGCCGGCTGCCCAGCAGGCTCGTCCAGTCGGGTGCCATGTCGAGGAAGGGCAGGTTGCGGAGGATGCGTCCGACGGCACCGACGTACGACGACCCCTCGAAGTCCAGGGCCTCGCGCCAGCCGGCGTCCGGGCCGAGGAAGTAGTCGCTGTGGCCGGGCTCGTCGGCGTGCAGCCGCCACTGCCACAGGCTCGCCGCGCCGTAACCGACTCCCATCGTCGCGCCGGAGCACAGGTTGCTCCACGCCTCGTGACCCTGCCACCAACCGACACCGCGGCCGCGCTCGCGCGTGTTCTCGTAGGTCGGCTCCAGGTTCAGCACCCCCTTGGCCGGGGTGTTGCGCCGCATGTCCGCCACCCGGTCCTGGATGTGCTCCGCGTCGTGACCCGTCTGGCAGCTCTGGAAGTCCAGCCAAGCGGCGTCCTGGTGGGCGCGGTTGGTGGCATGCGGCTGGTAGTGGATGCCGGTGGGCTGGCCGTAGGCGTCCCACTCGTGGACCTCCTCGCCGCCGGCGGACACCTGCGGCTCCTCCCCCGTCCCGTCCGCGCCGACCAGGTAGACCACCGGGCGGGCTCCGTAGCGGGCGACGAGGTAACGGCAGTAGCGCGCGTAGTCCTCGGGTGGGACCACCTTGCCGGCGACGTCGAGGCCCTTCCAGCCGAACCCCTGGAAGACGGGCGCCAGCACGGGCACCAGATCGTGCGCCAGCAGGACGTCGAGGAGAACGTCGACCCGGCCGAAGTAGTCGGGGTTCAGCTCGCGCAGCCGTCCCTCGTGAAGGTCCTCGAAGCCGACGTCGAACCCCTCGTCCAGCGTGCGGTCGCGCGGGCCGACCGCCCGCATGTCCGGCTGCACCGTCATCAAGAGAACGCTGTTGAAGCCCTTGGCCTGTCGGTCCAGGGCGTACTCCTCGACCTGCTCGGGCGTCGCCCGCCAGGGCAGGGCCCAGGCCGTGTCGGCGACCATGAGTGCCGGGGTGCCGTCGGCGTGCACGAGCTGGCGACCCGAGGGCGACATCCGCCAGAAGCCGCGGGTGTACAGGCGTCCCCGACTTTCCGCGCGGTCCTCGAGACAGGTGACGGTGCCCGAGCGGCCGGCCAGCCCGGGGTCGTCGGAGGTCGCGGCCGACACCCAGTCCCAGTCGCCGGCGTACGGCGCGGCGAAGCGCAGGCACCACCGGTCGCCGCCGTCCCAGAAGGCCGGTCGCCTCAGCACGTCGTCGCCGCACGTGAAGTCCGCCCAGACGTCGACGTCGGTGTACGGAGCGCCGTACGTCGTCGTGGCGGTCAGCTCGAGCTCGACCTCCTGCCACGGTGCGGTCATGTGACGGCGTCGGTCCCTTCGGCGCGGAAGCGCGTGAACGTCACCGTGCCCTCGGTCGCGAAGAGACCGACCACGCGGCCGGTGAACGACGCAGTGACCTCGGCGGTCCAGAAGCGGCCGTCGAGCTCGGTGAGCAGCACGTCCTCGCCGCCCCCATGACCCGCGCGGGCGACCAGGCGGACCCGGTCACCACCCAGGGCCTCGGCGGAGAAGCCGACAGCCGGCGGCGCCATCTCGATGCCGGAGCTCCACCGCGTGCCCGGGCAGGTCGGCCGACCAGCTCTGCCGCAGCCCGGCGACGGTCGCCAGCGCGGTCACCCGGGTGCCGTCGCTGCCGCCGCGCGCCTCGAGAGAGACGTGGTGCTGCTCGTCGTAGCGGAACGCGAGACCGCCGACACCCGCCGTCGCGTCGACGACGGTCGACACCGTCGACCTGAGGTGCCGTTGGCGGCGACCCACGAACCGCGGGTGCGTGTCGTCGAGCGTGCTGCCGTCGCCCACGATCGTCAGCCGGCCGGGCGTCGACGTCAGCGATGCCACGTCGCCCGGCAGGGTCCGCACGGCCATCCAGCCCGGGTCGTCGAGCGACGACGGGTCCGCGAAGTCGAAGTCCTCGACCTCGACGCCGGACCTCGGGGCCAGCAGGACCGGCTCCACCACGGGCCAGTCGTCGGCCCACGCCACGTCGGTGATGAACGTCTCGCGGCCCAGCGGGGAGAACGACTGGGTCGCCCCGAGCGGCCGCATGCCCAGCATGACCAGCGCGGAGCCGCCCTCGGGGGTCTCGACGAGGTCGGCGTGGCCCGTGTTCTGGATCGGCCGCGACGTGCTGCGGGCACTGAGCACCGGGTTGCTCGGGTGGCTCTCGAACGGGCCCTCGATCGACGGCCCGCGCGCGAAGCTCACGCCGTGGCCGCGCTCGGTGCCGCCCTCGGCGATCATCAGGTACCAGTGCTCACCGCGCCGGTAGACGTGCGGCGCCTCGGGGAACTTCAGGCCCGTTCCCGACCAGAGCGAGCGCGGCGCCTCCACGCGCCTTGCCGGCCTCGAGGTCGACGCGCACCTGCTGGATGCCGAGGTGCTTGCCGAGGTCCTCGCCGAACGTCACCAGGCCCGAGTACGTCACGTAGGCGTGGCCGTCCTCGTCCCACGCGAGGTCGGGGTCGATGCCGCCGACGCCGTCGATGCTCGTGCCGTCGCTCCACGGGCCGGCGGGGTCGGTGGCGGTGAAGACCACGCAGCCACGCGGGCTCATCGCGACGGTGACGATGAGGTAGAAGACGCCGTCGTGGTGGCGGATCGTCGGCGCCCAGACGCCGCCGCCCGTCGGGGCGTCTCCGACGGCCACCTGCTCGGGGCGCGTCGCCACGTTGCCGATGTGCGTCCACTCGACCAGGTCGGTGCTGCGGTAGATCGGCAGGCCGGGCAGGTACTCGAACGTCGAGGTCGCCAGGTAGTAGGTGCCGTCGACCAGGACCACGCTCGGGTCCGGGTTGAAGCCCGGGACCAGGGGGTTGGGCCAAGCAGTCGGTCGGGTGCTCATGAGGTCAGCTCCACGGTGGTGTCGAAGGGCAGGTCGACGACGCTGGTGCCGACCCTGAGCGTGTAGGCACCGGGCTCGTAGGTCCAGCCGTCGGCCCAGTAGGCCAGCAGCCGCGTCGAGACCTCGACGTCGACGGTCGCGCTCTCCCCCGCCGCGACCCGCACGGGGGCGTACCCCACGAGCCAGCGGACCGGACGGTCGACGGCGGACCCCTCCCGCTCGGCGTACACCTGGACGACCTGCTTGCCGTCGCGCTGGACCCGTGTTCGCGAGCGAGACGGACACGGCGACGACCTCGCCGCCGCTCGCGGCGGCCGGAGCCGTCACGTCGGTGACCGCGATGTCGGTGTAGCCCAGGCCGTGACCGAACCAGTACGCCGGGGCGACGTCGTGCTTGAGCCACGCGCGGTAGCCGATGTGGATGCCCTCGGTGTAGGCGAGGACTCCGTCGACCGGCGTCGTCGAGAACACGGGCAGGTCCTCGTCCGCGGCTCCCCACGTCGTCGGCAGCCGGCCACCGGGCTCGACGACGCCGAGCAGCACGTCGGCGACCGCGTCACCGAACTCCTGCCCGCCGAAGTAGCCCACGAGGACGGCCGCGACGTCGTCGCGCCAGGGCATCAGCACGGGCGACCCCGCGTTCACGATCACGACGGTGCGCGGGTTCGCGGCCGCGACGGCCGCGACCAGGTCGTCCTGCCGGCCCGGGCAGCGCCAACGTGCCGCGGTCGAAGCCCTCGGACTCGACCATCGAGTTGGTGCCGACCACCACGAGCGCGACGTCCGCGTCGGCGGCCGCTGCGGCTGCCTCCGCGATCAGGGCGTCGTGGTCCTCGGCGTCCGGCTCGGTGCCGAACTGGAACGACAGCGCACCGGCCAGGAAGTCCTCGTGGGCTCCGAGGTCGATCTGGAACCGGAGGTCGACCGGGAGTCCCGGCCGTCAGCGTGATCGGCGTCGTCGCGCTCGGCGGCGTCAGGAACGCAGCGCCGAGGTCGTCGCCGACGGCGGTGAGCTCCTCATCGATGACCAGCTCGTCGTCGACCCACACCCGGCCGCGGCCGACCATGGCGAACCCGATCCGGACATGGCTGCTCTCGGTCGGCGTGTAGCGGGTGCTCAGCTCGACGACGTGCGACTCGCTGATCGGGGCGGCCCCGCCGAACCAGACCAGCGGCGCCGTCTTGAGGCGGTCCTCGGCGAAGAGCTCCACGCCGGCCTCGTCGACGAACCGCACCCGCGCACCCGGCGTTCCGGTGACGGGGTTGGTCAGCTGGTCGAGCGGCAGGTCGGCGAGCCCGGTCTGCGACACCGCGCCGACCGAGTACGTGACGTCCGCGCCGGGCAGCGCCGCGCGCAGTCCCGCGAGCGGGCGAGACCGTGTAGGCCGGCAGCACGGTCGCGCTGCCGCCGCCCTGGGTCCGGGCGTTGGCCGCGTTGTCGCCGATCACGGCCACCGAGCCGACGGCAGCGGCGTCCCACGGCAGGACGGGGGCGCCGTCGACAGCGCGGTTCTCCAGCAGCACCATGCCCTCGGCGGCCGCCTCGCGGACGAACGCGGGGCCGTCCTCGACGTGCACCGGCTCGGCCGGGGTGGTGTCGCCGAGGGCACCGACACGCTCGGCGAGCCGCAGGATGCGCAGCACCTTGCGGTCCACGACCGACTCGTCGATGTCGCCGGCCTCGACGGCCTTGACGAGCGCGGCGCCCCACGGACCGTCCGGGCCGGGCATGACCAGGTCCTGCGACGCGCGCGCGCTGTCGAGGCTGCGGACGGCGGTCCAGTCGCTGACCACGACGCCGTCGAAGCCCCACTCGCTGTTGAGCGGCGTCTCGAGCAGGTCGTTCTCGGTGGCGGTCGCGCCGTTGACGGAGTTGTAGGAGCTCATCACCAGCCAGGCGTGCGCCTCGGTGATCGCCTTCTCGAAGGCGAGCAGGTAGAGCTCGCGGAGCGGTCGCTCGTCGACCTGGACGTCGACGGTGAACCGGTCGGTCTCGGAGTCGTTGGCGATGTAGTGCTTCGGGGTGGCCCCGACGCCGTTGTCCTGGACGCCGCGCACGTACGCCGCCGCCAGGTCGGCGGTGAGCACCGGGTCCTCGCTGAAGCACTCGAAGTGGCGGCCGTTGAGCGGGCGAGCGGTGCAGGTTGATGGTGGGGCCGAGCACCACGTCGACGCCCTTGCGGCGGGCCTCGACCGCAGCCGCGGCGCCGTAGCGGCGGGCGACGTCGGGGTCCCAGGCGGACGCCAGCGCCGTCGCCGACGGCAGGTTGAGCGACGGGTCCCGCTCGTCCCAGGTCTCGCCGCGCACGCCCGAAGGCCCGTCCGAGACCAGGATGCGGCGCAGCCCGATCTTCTCCAGCGGCCAGGTGTTCCAGAAGTCGCGGCCGGTGAGCAGCTGCACCTTCTCCTCGAGGGTCAGCTGCCCGAGGGCATGTCTGGCGGCGTCGCCGGGAGTCAGGTCGGTCATCGAGATCACGTTCCGTTCACTGGTGTTGGTGGAAGACGCGGACGTCCCAGGCACCGAGCTGGACGCTGGCGCCGGGGGCGACCTCCTCGTCCGTGAGGAGGTCGCGGAGCTGGGTGGGGGCGGAGACCGTCTGCGGCTCCCAGCCCCAGTTGTGCAGCACGTGCAGGCGGCCGCCGGCGTCGGTCGAGGTCGCGACGGTCACCGAGGCGGGCAGCTGCCAGCCGCCGACGCGGCTCGGGCGCCAGCCAGCGGACCAGGCTCTCGGCCAGGGCCTGGTCCGGCACCGTGCCGACGACGGTGATGCGGCCCGAGCCGACCTCCCGGGTCGTCACCGCTGCCCAGGAGCCGAGGTGCGGGTGGACGTAGCCGGCGAGCACCTCGGCACCATCGGGCTCGAGGAGCTCGGCGACGAGCGGTGGCCGCGCCGGTGAGCGGCGCGCCGCTCACCGGTACGGCGTCGGAGAGGGTCGCCAGCTCGTCGTAGCCGACACCGGCCGAGCTCGCTGAGACCGGCCGGCTGCCGCTCCTCGCGCGGTCGGCCTTCCCGGTCGGCGTACCCGGAACGCGGGCCGAGCACGAGGTGGCCGCCGCTCTCGGCGTAGGCGGCCAGGAAGGCGAGGTCCTCGTCCCCGGCGGTGTAGAAGCCGGCGACGACGAGCACGGGGTAGCGAGCCGCCGCCTGCGTCGGCCGACAGCTCGCCACCCCGCGTCGGCAGCAGCTGCCGAGGACGGACCAGGCGCTGCTGTCGCTGGGCGTCGAAGACGCCACGGGTGAATGCGCCGACGATCCGGCGGTAGGAGTCGGGGTCGAAGAACTGACCGGGCGCGGAGAACGGCGCCTGGGTCGCCAGGGCGAGCTTGCTGTCGGAGTCGTAGAGGACCGCGACGTCGAAGTCGGGCTCGGCGTCGGCGAAGGCGTCGCCCGCCCGGCCGAGCTCGTCGCCGAGCGTGGCGAGCTCGCGGTAGACCCGACCCGGCTCGCCGCTGTGCGGCAGCACGCCGCCCCAGGAGGTCTCGGCTCCGAACGCCAGCGTGTTCCAGTGCCAGTAGGAGATCATCCGCGCGCCACGCGCGACGAGGAGCCAGGCGGCCTGCCGCCACTGCCCGTCGTACGGCGACTGGTTCATCGAGGAGAAGCCGATCGAGCCGGCGTTGGTCTCGGTGACGAGGAACGGCGCCTGGCGCGAGGAGTACATGAGGTCGGCGAGGTGGGAGACGGCCCACGGGCCGCGGACGACCCAGCCCATCGGACCGGCCGCCATCGGGAGCTCGTTCGGGTGCGCGAGCGAGTCCTCCATCTCGTAGTAGGCGTTGCCGGAGGCGACGTCGAGCCGCGCGGACAGGTCGACGTCCTCGATGCCCGGCTGCTCGTAGGAGATGCAGGTGGTCACGAACTGCGACGGGTCGACGAGCTCGCGGACGATGTCGGCCTGCCAGCCGATGAAGTCGGTGACCAGCTCGGTCTGGAACCGGCGCCAGGCCAGGTCGTACTGCGGCTGGTAGTTGCCGTCGGGGCGCCACAGGTCGGCCCAGGTCGAGAGCCGGTGGGACCAGTAGACGAGACCCCACTCCTCGTTGAGGCTCTCGACGGTGCCGTAGCGGTGCCGCAGCCAGTCGACGAACCGCTGGAAGATGCCCTCGTTGTGGAGCAGCCGCAGGCCGGGCTCGTTGTCGACCTGGTAGCCGATGATCGCCGGGTGCTCGCGGTAGCGGGTGACGACCGCGCGGATGATGCGCTCGGCGTGGAACAGGTACGCCGCGTGGGTGAAGTCGACCTCCTGGCGCGCGCCCCAGCCGATCGGCTGGCCCGTCGCGCTCTCGCCGGCGATCTCCGGGTAGCGGCGCTTGAGCCACATCGGGATCGCGTAGGTCGGCGTCCCGAGGATCACGCCGATGCCGCGCTCGTGGGCCTCGTCGAGGACGGGCTCGAGCCAGTCGAGGTCGAAGACGCCGTCCTCGGGCTCCCAGGTCGACCACACCGACTCCCCGACCCGGATCACGGTGAACCCCGCCTCCGCCATCAGGTCGAAGTCGGCCTTGAGCCGCGGCGTGCGCTGGTACTCCGCGTAGTAGGCGGCGCCGAAGCGGACGCCGGGGGTGGCGCCGGACGCGCTGGTCAGACACCGGCGCCGGCCTGCGCGCCAGCGAGGAACTCTTTGCGCTCGGCGCGGCGCTCGGGCCTGCCGCTCGGGGTCGGGGACCGGCGAGGCGAGGAACAGCCGCTGCGTGTAGGGGTGCTGCGGGTCGCCGGTGACCTGGGCGCCGTCGCCCCACTCGACGATCTCGCCGCTGGTACATCACCGCGACCCGGTGGCTGAGGTGGCGGACGACGTCGAGGTCGTGGGAGACGAACAGGTAGGCGACGCCGGTGCGCTCCTGGATCTCCAGGAACAGCGTCGAGCACGCGGGCCTGCGTGGACAGGTCGAGCGCCGAGACCGGCTCGTCGCAGACGATCAGCTTGGGCGAGAGCGCCAGGGCCCGGGCGATCGCGACCCGCTGCCGCTGGCCGCCGCTGAACTCCCGCGGCAGCCGGCCGCCGGCGTTGCGCGGGCAGGTGGACCTGGTCGAGCAGCTCCTTGACCCGCTTGGCCGGCCTCGGCCTCGAGCACGTTGGCGACCGTCAGCGGCTCGGTCAGGATCTGCTCGATCGTCATCGCCGGGTTCAGCGAGGTGTAGGGGTCCTGGAACACCACCTGGATGTCGCTCGGACAGCGCGCGCCGCTCCTTGCGCGGGAGGTGGCTGATGTCGCGGCCCTCGAAGACGATCTGCCCGCCGGTGACCGGGGCCAGGCCGAGGACGGCGCGGCCGAGCGTGGTCTTGCCCGACCCGGACTCCCCGACCAGGCCGACGGTCTCGCCGGGGCGGATGTCCAGGGAGACCCCGTGCAGCGCGCGGAACGGCTTGCTTGCGGAAGCCCCGGCCGGGGTACTCGACGACGAGCTGGTCGACGTCGAGCAGGCGGTCGTTCATCGGGTGGCTCCTTCGTCTGAGCCGGCGTCGGGCGCCCGCACGGGCAGCCGGGAGCGGCAAGGGCGGCGCGGGGCTTGCAGTCCTCGAGGATCGCGTCGAACAGCGACTGGGTGTACTCGTGCTGCGGGTCGGCGAAGATCGACCGCGCCGGCCCGGTCTCGACGATCCGGCCGTTGCGCATGACCGAGACCCGGTCGCAGAGGTCGGCGACCACGCCGAAGTTGTGGGTGACCAGGAGCACGCCCATGTGGAACTCCGCCTGCAGGTCGCGCAGCAGGTCGAGCACCTCGGCCTGCACCGTGACGTCGAGGGCGGTGGTCGGCTCGTCGGCGATGAGCAGGTCGGGGTCGCAGGAGACCGCGCCGGCGATCAGCACGCGCTGGGCCATGCCGCCGGAGATCTGGTGCGGGTAGGCCGCGAAGGTGCGCTGCGGGTCGGGGATGCCCACCCGGGCGAGCAGGTCGAGCGCCCGCTCCTTGGCCTCGGCCTTGCCGATCCCAGGCAGACCCGCATCGGCTCGGTCAGCTGGCTGCCGATGGTGAAGGCCGGGTCGAGGTTCGACATCGGCTCCTGCGGGATGTAGGCGATCTTGCGCGCCGCGCAGCTTGGTCATCTCCTTCTCCGACAGCGTGCGCGAGGTCGGTGCCCTCGAACTCGATGGCGCCGGTCGAGGATCCGGCCGCCCGGCGGCAGCAGCCGCAGGACGGAGAACGCGGTCTGGGTCTTGCCCGAGCCGGACTCGCCGATCAGGCCGTGCACCTCGCCGCGCCGCACGGTCAGGGACACGTCGTGGACGACGGTCTTCACCGAGCCGTCCGGCTGGTCGTAGCCGACCGACAGGTCGCGTGACCTCCAGCAGCACCTCGCCGCTCGGCCGACCGGGCGCTCGTCGTGCGACGACGACCGGCTCGCGCCGCGATCTCGACCGGAGCGGTCGCGGCCGCGGCTGGCGCGCGCTTGCGCTTGGGCGCCGCGGCGCTGCGCTCGAGCTCGTCGCGCAGGGCGTTGCCGAGCAGGGCCAGCGCGATGCAGGTCAGCCCGATCGCCAGGCTCGGCCAGAGCAGGTTGAGCGGCTTGGTGTAGATGTTGGCGAAGGCGTCGTTGAGCATCCCGCCCCAGGTGGGCTTGCTCAGGTCGCCGAGGCCCAGGAAGTCCAGACCGGCCTGGATCGGCGATGGCGATGCCGGCCACGCCCGGCGGCCAGGATGATCGCCGGGGCCCGCACCACGCGTGAGGATGTGCCGGCCGATGATCCGGGCGTCGCTGAGGCCCGAAGACGCGGGCGGCGTCGACGTACAGCTCGTGCCGGACGCCGGAGACCGCGCCGTAGACGACGCGGTAGAACGCCGGGGACGATCAGGATCCCGAAGATCGCCATCGACATCCAGATCGACGGGCCGAGCACCGCGCGGGCGGCCAGCAGCACCACGATGCGCGGGCAGCGCCATCAGCAGCGCTGGCGACCCAGGAGGACGAGGCCTCGACCACTTGCGGCCGTAGTAGCCGGCGACCAGTCCGGCGGTGATGCCGATCACCGCGGCCACCACGAGCGCGACCAGCGCCGCCGCCAGGCTGAGCCGGGTCGCGAAGAGCAGCCGGGAGAAGATGTCGTGGCCGGAGCCGTCGGCGCCGAGCGGGTGGTCGCCGCTCGGGCGGGCCAGGATGTCCAGCGCCGAGGCGCGGTTCGGGTCGTGGGGCGCCAGCAGCGGCGCGAAGATCGCCGACCAGCACGACCAGGACGAGGAAGACCAGCGAGACGCCACGCCGGTCGGGTTCTTCAGCAGCCGCCGGAACAGCGACGCGTGGGCGGTCTCCTCCAGGGTCGCGACGCTCGGGACGGCGTCGACGGGCAGTGGACGCGCTCATGAGAGACGCACCTTCGGGTTGAGCCAACCCTGCAACAGGTCGACGACGAGGTTGAGGAGGACGACGATGACGGCCGTCACGAGCACCAGCGCCCATCACCAGCGGGATGTCGCCCTGGGTGGTCGCCCCGACGGCGACCTGGCCGAGGCCCGGGGATCGCGAAGATCTGCTCGACGATGACCGCGCCGCCGAGCAGGCCGACGAACTGGAGCGCCAGCACCGACAGCGCCGGGCCGGCGGCGTTGCGCAGCACGTGCTTGTAGACGACCCGGCGTCTCCGAGAGCCCGCGGCTGCGCAGCGTGCGCACGTAGTCCTGGCGGAGCGCGTCGATCATCGAGCCGCGGATCTGCGGCGGCCACCCCGGCGATGCCGCCGAGCGCCAGCGCGATGACCGGCAGGGTGATCGACGACAGCCAGCCCGCCGGGCGACTCGGAGAACTGGGTGTAGCCGGTCGGTTCGAACCAGCCCAGGTTGATCGCGAACACCAGCACCAGCCCGAGCGCGATCAGGAAGCCCGGGATGGCGAAGCCGAGCACGGCCAGCACCTGCACCACCCGGTCGGCCCAGCCGCCGCGCGCGTGGCGGCCAGCACGCCGAGCACCACGGAGACGACCGCGGTGACCACCGTCGCGCCGATGACCAGCGACAGCGTGACCGCCAACCGGCTGGTGATCGCCTCGGTCACCGGCTGGCCGGTGAACCAGGAGACCCCGAGGTCGCCCTGGAGCGCGTTGGACACCCAGTCGCCGAACTGGGTCAGCAGCGGCTGGTCGAGCCCGAGCTCCTGCTTCTTCAGCGCGACCGTCTCCTCGGTGGCCGACTGGCCGAGGATGCTGCGGGCGATGTCGCCGCGCGCAGAGTAGAGCAGCAGGTAGGCCAGGCGGCGACAGGACCACGATCAGGACGACGCCGGCGGCGAGCCGTCGCAGCACGAAACGAAGCATGGGATGCTCCTTCGTGAGGATCGGGAAGAGTGGGGAGGTCGGGTGGGCCGCCGCCGCGTCGCCGGGGCGGCGGCCCACCGGATGGTCGATCAGCTGCGGGTCAGGCCTTCGGCTTGATGTTCCAGAGGTACGGGTAGGCGTTGTCGCTCTGCTGGGTGACATCGGTGTCCGCGTCGGCGGCGAAGTTGCCCTCGACGCGGTACCACGGGTTGAACCAGGCCTGCTCGACGACGTACTCGTTGAGCTCCGGCCGTGGCCGCGTCGGCCTCGTCCTCCGTCGCCGGTCTGGATGGTCGCCACCAGGTCCGCGACGGTCTCGTCGGGCTGGTGGAAGGCGTTGAAGGTCGCCGCCTCGGTGAGGACGAAGTTCGCCTCCTGCCACGCGGTCGGGTCCATCTGCAGCTGGAAGAACGTCGCGGCGTACTTGGCGGCGATGATGTCGTCGATCGCGGTCGTTCACGTCGAGCTGGGTGTAGTTGACCGTGATGCCCACGTCGCCGAGGTACTGCTTGACCAGGTCGAAGCTCGTGGTGCTGCCCGACCTGGAGCAGCGGCATGTCGAGCGCGAAGCCGTCGGGGTAGCCGGCGTCGGCCAGCAGCTCCTTGGCCTTGTCGGGGTCGAACGGGTAGGCCTCGTCGAGCGCGGCGTCGTAGCCGGGCGAGGTCTCGGGGAAGATCTGGCCGGTGACCGTGCCGTGACCCTGCGCGACCGCCTGGAGCATCGCGTCGCGGTCGATGGCGTGGTTGATCGCCTGACGGACCTCGACCTTGCCGAGGGCCTCGTTCACGCGAGCCGGCGCGGTCGAACAGCATCAGGCCGGTCCAGTCGAGCTCGTGCGGGAAGAGCGTGAAGCCGGCGCCCTCGATCTCCTTCAGGGTCGTCTGGTCGATCAGGTTGAGCCCGTTGACCTGGCCGCCCTTGATCGCGTTGACCTGGGTGGTCTTGTCCGCGAGGACGGTGATCACCAGGTTGTCGTAGTGCGCGGAGTCCGGCGCCCAGTAGTCGGCGTTCTTGGTGTAGACGTACTTGCGAGCCGACGACCGTCTTGCCGGTGTCCAGGACGTAGGGGCCCGAGCCGACCGGGTTGGTCTTCTCGTCGGCGGCGCCGAACGGCTTCGGGCTCTCCATCAGGCCGGCGTTCTGGCCCAGGTAGACGAGCAGCGCCGGGTCGGGCTGCGTGAGGGTGATCTCGAGGGTCTCGTCGTCGACGGCCTTGGCGTCCTCGACGTTGGCCAGGTTGGAGGCGTTGGGCGAGGTGCCGTCACGGAAGCGCAGGATGTTCTGCGCCGCGGCGTCGGCGTTGAACGGCTCGCCGTCGGTGAACTTCACGTCGGTCGCGCAGCTTGAGGGTCAGCACGGTCTTGTCGTCGTTGAGCGACCACTCGGTGGCCAGCCACGGCTCGGGCTCGCCCGTCGGGCTCAGGTGCACGAGGGTGTCGTAGACCGCCTGCATGTAGGGCGACTCGTTGGCCCAGCGGGAGTCCGCGGCGGACTGGGTGGTGGCCGGCACGATCGCGCCCAGGGTCAGGGTGTCGCTGCTGCCACCCCCGCCGCTGCTGCCACTGTCTCCGCCGCCGCCGCAGGCGGCGAGTGCCACTGTCATCGCGGCCGCGGCCAGGGCCGCCGCCAACTTCTTCGCTACCACTGGTAGGTCCTCTCGTTGCGTCCACTCGCAATCGGGAGTGGCCTCGGTCACAGGAAGGTAAACTAAAAACCGACCGAGCGCAAGGTTTGTTTTCGAGCGAATTCTCGCCTACGCTCCAGCCATGGCGATACCAGGCATTCACGACGCGAGGCATCCCCGCGGCGAGTACGCGAAGTCCGCCGGCCGGCGGCAGGAGATCGTGGCCGCGGCGCTCGAGGTCTTCTCCGAGGCCGGCTACCACAAGGGGTCGCTCCGCGACGTGGCCGAGCGCGTCGGCCTGAGCCAGGCCGGGCTCCTGCACCACTACCCCTCCAAGCACCTGCTGCTCGAGGCGGTGCTCGACTGGCGCGACGAGGACGCGCTGGCCCGGATGGGCGCGGAGCAGCCGCAGGGCCTCGCGATGCTCGGGGCGCTGGTCGAGCTGGCCGAGCACAACGCGACGCACGCCGCAGGTCGTCGAGCTGCACGTGACGCTGTCCGCCGAGGCCACCGCGCAGGACCACCCGGTGCACGACTACTTCGTACGCCGCTACGCCTGGCTGCTGGAGATGGTCGCCGACGCCTTCGAGCACGCGGCCGCCCGACGGCCAGCTCGAGCCGGGCGTGGACTGCCGCAGCGCGGCGCGCACCCTGGTCGCCCTGATGGACGGGCTGCAGGGGCTGTGGCTGCTGGACCGGGAGTCGGTGGACATGGCCGAGGAGCTGCGCCGCTACCTGCGCCCGCTGGTCACCGTGGACCTCGACGAGCCGCACTAGGTCACCGCCAGGCCTCGCGACCGGCGTACCGCCCGCGCCCAGTGCTCGCGGGCGGCCCGGCGGTCGACCGGCTCCGGCAACACCTGCTGGGTCACCGCGGCCGCGGGCGCGGCGAAGCCGAGGGTCCGGGCGGCCAGCCGGGCCGCGCCGAGCGCCGAGGCTTCGGGCACGTCCGCCACGTGGACCGGCCGACCGAGGAGGTCGGCCTGGAGCTGCATCAGGAGTCGTGACGCCGTCGCTCCGCCGTCGGCCTCGAGCGACGTCGATCCGGGCCTCCCCGTCGGACTCGAGGGCCTCCACCACGTCGACGACCTGGTGGGCGACGGCCTCGAGAGCGGCCCTGGCGACGTGCGCACGCGTCGTACCGGCGGTCAGCCCCGTCAGGATCCCGGTCGCCGAGCGGTCCCAGTACGGCGCGCCCAGCCCCGTGAAGGCGGGCACGAGGCACACGCCGTCGGCGGAGGAGACCTGCTCGGCCAGGTCGGAGAGGAACTCTCCGCCAGGGACCTCGCCGGACGAGCCCAGCGTGACCGCCGTCCAGTCCAGGGCCGAACCGCTGGCCAGGATGTTGCCCTCCCGGGCGTACGTCGGAGTCCCGCCGGCATGCCAGGCCAGGGTCGTGGCGATCCCGTCCGGCGCGCGGGCCGGGCCGACGACCGGAGTCATGACCGAGGACCCGGTGCCGTAGGTCGCCTTGCCCGTCCCGGGAACCGTGCAGCCGTGGTAGTACAGGGCCGCGTGGGAGTCGGCCAGCACCGCGACGACAGGGATGCCGCGGGGATGCCGCCCAGCCCGACGGTGCGGCCGAACCCGGCGTCGGACGCACGGACCTCCGGCAGGACCCCGATCGGGACGCCGAAGAGGTCCAGCAGCTCCGGGTCCCACTCCAGCGTCTGGAGGTCGAGCAGCAGGGTGCGGGAGGCGTTGCCGGCCTCGATGGCGAGCTCGCCGGTCAGCCGCCACACCAGCCACGCGTCCACGGTGCCCACCGCGATGTCCGCGAGCGCGGCGCCGGCTGCCGTCGCGGCGTCCAGGGCGTGCCGCATCTTGGGGGCCGAGAACATGGGATCCAGCGACAGGCCGGTGCGCGCACGCACCGCGGCCGCCGCGTGCGGGTGCCTCTCGGCCAGGTCTGCGCACCAGGCAGCGGTCCGGGCGTCCTGCCACCCGAGCACCGGGCCGAGCGGACGCCCGCTCGACCGCTCCCAGCAGACGACCGACTCGCGCTGGTTCGAGATCGACACGCCCAGCAGGCCCGCCTCCGGTCGACGGGCCAGGCACTCCTCGGCCGCCGCGAGCGTCGCACTCCACAGCTGGTCGGCGTCCTGCTCGACCATGCCGTGGGCCGGGAAGCTGACGTCGACCGGGCGTGACGCGGCCACGACCACGCCACCACTGGTGGGGTCGACGAGCATCGCCTTCGTGTTGGTGGTGCCCTGGTCGAGGGCCAGGATCACCCCGTCCGCGAGCTCGCCCACCTCAGCGGCCCAGCAGGTCCCGGACCGCCGCCTGGATGCCGGGCGAGCTGATCCCGAAGTGGTCCAGGAGCCACTCGACCGCACCCGTCGGAGCGAAGGTGTCGGGCACGCCGACGAACCGCATCGCGACGGGATGACGGGTCACGACGGCCTCGGCGACGGCGCCCCCGAGGCCGGAGGTCAGCGCCTCCTCCACGGTCACGATCCCGCCCGTCTCGCGGGCCGCCGCTTCCACGGCGTCGGTGTCCAGCGGCTTGATGGTCGGCATCGACAGCACCCGGGCCTCGATGCCCTCGCGGGCGAGCGCGTCGGCGGCCTGGAGCGCGCGTACGACGGTGACGCCGGTCGCGATCACGGTCACGTCGGTGCCCTCGCGCAGCGTCACGGCCTTGCCGCTCCGGAACTGGTAACCCGCCGGGTTGACGTCGGGCACGCCCATCCTGCTCACCCGGATGAACACGGGTCCCGGGTGCGACGCCGCCCAGGTCACGGCCTGGTAGGTCTCCGTCGGGTCCGACGGGACCACGACGGTCAGGTCGGGGATGAGCCGCAGCCACCCGAGGTCCTCGATCGAGTGGTGGGTCGGGCCGAGCTCGCCGTACGCCATGCCCGGGCTCTGTCCCACCAGGACCAGGTGGTGACGCGAGTAGGCCGCGTCGACCTTGATCTGCTCCATCGCTCGCGCGGTGAGGAAGCACGCGGCGGCGGACACGAAGGGGATCTTGCCGCCGTTGGCCAGGCCGGCGCCGATGCCGACCATGTCCTGCTCCGCGATGCCCACGTTGACGAGCCGGTCGGGGAACCTCTCCTGGAACGGTCCGAGCTTGGACGACCCGACGGAGTCGTTGACGACGGCGACGATGCGGTCGTCGGCCGCTGCCAGGTCGGTCAGGGCCGCCACCCAGGCATCCCGGCAGTCGTGCTCGGCCGCGACGGGTGCTGTTGCCGTGGTGGTCACGATGCCTCCAGCTCCCGTGCGAGCGCCTGGGCCACCTGGTCGGCGGACGGCACCTTGTGGTGCCAGGCGACGTTGTCCTGCATGAACGAGATCGGGTAGCCCTTGTGGGTGCGGGCGACCACCGCGGTCGGCCTTCCCGAGGCGGACGGTACCGACTCGAAGACGTCCAGGAGGGCCGCGTGGTCGTGGCCGTCGACCTCGACGACGTCGAAGCCGAAGGCAGCCAGCTTGTCGGCGAGCGGCTCGAGGTCGTTGGTGTCGGCGACCTTGGCGCCCTGCTGCAGGCGGTTGCGGTCGACCACGACGCACAGGTGCTCCAACCGGTGGTTGCCGGCCGTCATCAGCGCCTCCCAGTTCGAGCCTTCCTGCAGCTCACCGTCGCCGACCACGACGAACGTACGGCGAGGCGACCCGTCGAGCTTGCCCGCGAACGCGGTGCCCACGGCGATCGGCAACCCATGGCCCAGGGGTCCCGTGCTGGCCTCCACGGCCTCGATCTTCGTCCTGGCCGGATGGCCGTTGAGCAGCGAGTTCGGCTGCATGAAGGTCGCCAGGTCCTTGGCAGGGAGGAAGCCGGCCACGGCCAGCGTGGTGTAGAGCGCGGCGGCCGCGTGACCCTTCGACAGGATGAAGCGGTCCCGCTCGGGGTCGCCCAGCCGCCCCGGCGACATGTTCATGGCCTGGAGGTACAGGGTCACCAGGATGTCGATGACCGAGAACTCGCCACCGATGTGCCCGAGGCCCGCCGCGTGCACCATCTGGATGTCCCTGCGTCGTACCTGTCGAGCCGCCTCGGCCAGGTGCGCGACGGCCTGCTCCCGCGACGCTCCCGCCGGGACGCGTCCGAGCACCGGCAGCTCACCGCCAGGCACGGCCGAGGGGTCCACGTGCGGGACGAGGTCCTCTTCCTCCTCGATCGTCGTCACGACTCCTCCCCCATGCCGCCGAAGAGGGCGTCCTGGACGACACGTTGCGCGCCGAGCGCGTCCTCGCGTGCCTGCGCAGCGCGCAAGGCCTCGATGTCGAGGCTCTCGAGGGCTCGGAAGATCCGCTTGAGGAACCGGATCGAGAGCCGTGCCGCCTCGACGGTGTCCTCGCGGAACGGGAACTGGTCGAGCTGCCAGACACCCTCCCAGCCGTTGCTCCTGAGCGTGTAGAAGAACTCGAACAGCTCCACCGGGTGGACCGTGCCGACGACCATGTCGTCGTCCCAGCTGCGGAGGTTGTCGTTGACGTCCATGGCCCACAGCAGGTCGTGGTCGATGAGCAGCTGGGCGGCCGCGGCAGGGGACTCGCCGCCGAACAGGGCGTGCCCGAAGTCGAGCAGCACCCCGACGTTGTCCACCCCCATGGCCTTGATGCCCAACGCCGTCTTGGCGGCGGAGTCCCAGAACATCTTGTTGCGCGGTTCGCGCGGCTTGTACTCGATGACGATCTTGAGGTCGGGGTTGGCCAGAGCGAGCTCCCGCATGCCCGACACGGCCAGCTCCCACTGCTGGTGGTGGTCGACCTGGAACGGGTAGTCCCAGCCGTCCTGACCGGGCCACACCTTGAGGTAGCGGGCTCCGAGCTCACGCACGACGTCGGCCGCACGGTTCAGGACTGCCAGGGCGTCGGCGCGGATCTCGGCGTCGGGGTTGGTGAAGGCGCCCTTGGAGAAGTGCCGCATGTAGATCTCGGGTGTCACGCCGATGGCCTGCAGCCCGTGCTCGGCCAAGGCCTGCTTGACCTGCTCGACGGACACGCCCTCGGTGAACGGGTAGGGCACGTCGACGTAGGACAGGTCCCCGACCTCACCGGCTCGCTCGATCTGCTCCAAGCGTGGAGACCGGCGGCGCGTAGCCGTCGGTGGCGTACCGGTCCAGGTAGCTGGCGAAGTGCCACAGCCCGGCACCGAACGGTGGGTAGTCGGTCATGCGACGACTCCTGATGAATATCAATTCATAGATGAATGTTCAGTCGCAGCATACCAGGGCTGTACCGTCCGGCAAGAGGCCGGCTGCCTCGTCCGGCGTCAGCTCTCCGACAGGTGACGGGCGGTGTCCAGGTCCGTGATCAGGACGTTGACCCAGCCGCCTGCGAGCGCTGCCCGGATGGCGGCGTGCTTGCGGCGGCCGCCCGCAACGCCGATCCGCCGGGGCACCCCGAGCAGCTGGGAGGGCGTGATGCCCACGACCCGCTGGTCGATCTCGGACTTCACCAGCACGCCGTCCTCGTCGAAGAACCGGAAGCAGACGTCGCCGACGGCACCCAGTCGGCGCAGCTCGGCCAGGTCGTCTGCGGGCAAGGCGTTCCCACTCTGCACGAGCAGCGGGGACGGTTCGATGCTCCCGATCCCGACCAGGACGTCGGTCAGGCTGTCCCACGCCGCAACGGCCTCGCCGACCGAGCGGTCCTTCATCATGGCGCGGCGTACCGATGCCGTGTCGACGATCCCGGGCGCGGGGAAGAAGATGGGTTGCGCGCCCGTGCGGTCCGCCAGGTCGCTGGTGAGCCTGGTGGCCTGCACCTGGACGGCGGGAACCCCGAGGCCGCCCACGAGCTGGACGACCCGGCTGACGCTGGAGCCCTTCTTGACGGGGAGGCGCCGCACGGCGCTCAACAACGTCTCGCTCCACGACGAGACGCCCAGCACGTGCTGCGAGGTGAGCGTGACGTCGAGGTAGGTCGCGGTCGCCCCACCGAGCGCCGGCAGGACGTCGTCGCCGGCACCGTCGGCGTCGACCACCACGGCGTCGCGCAGGTCGAACCTGCTCTTGAGCGCCTCCTCGAGGTCGGTGTGCACGCCGGCCGGAAGCGTCACCACCGTGCGGACGATGCCCAGCTCCTGGGCCTGCTTGAGCAGCCGGGAGACGCGGGCCTGCGACATGCTCAGCTCCGCCGCGATCTCGGGCTGCCGGATGCCGTGCTCGTGGTACAGCCGCGCGACCTTGCCGAGCAGACGCAGCTCGTCCATCGTCGGCGGCGTCGCTCGCCTCTGGGTCTTGCCGCGCATGGTGACCCCAGGTTCGATCCGCGGACGACACCGTAGCATCGCTATTCACGGACGATCGTCGATGCAGAGAACGCCCTGCGAGCCGTCGGTCGCGCCTCGGCCTTCGCGTGGCGAGCGCGGTCGATCACGTGGCGACGGAACAGCTCGGCCGAAGGCAGCAGCCGGCGTTCCGACGGCCAGGCCATGCCGACCTCGCGGTGCGCGCCCGGCGTCCGCGATCCGCAGGTGCCGCTCGCGTCCGTAGGTCTCCCCCGGCGCGAACCCGTCCGCCGGGACGACCGCCACCCCGAGCCCGGCGGCGACGAAGCCGCGGACGACGGCCAGGTCGTCGGACTCGAACGCCGAGCGAGGCGTGAAGCCGGCCTCGCGGCACAGGCCTGTCGGTCTGCGCACGCAGCTCCCAGGAGGGGCGGAGCATGACGAAGTCCTCGTCGGCGACCTGCGTCCAGCCGGACCTCGGTGCGCTCTGCGAGCGGATGGTCCAGCGGACACAGCCAGCACGAGCGGCTGGGTGAACAGGTGCTCCCAGCCCACGCCCTCCTCCGTCGGTCGCCGGGCGGTGAGCTCGAGGTCGAGCTGGCCGTCGGCGAGGACCATCGAGCCGCGGGCGTCGTCGGAGGAGTGCAGCCGGAAGCGCACGCGGGCGTGGTCGCGGCGGAAGGTGTCGACCAGGTCGGGCACCAGCCAGGCGCCCAGCGACAGCTGGAAGGCGACCGAGACCGAGCCGGTCTCGGGGTCGATGAGCTCGTCGACCGCCGCGAGGCCGTCGTCCAAGTCGTGCAGGGCGGCGTCGACGTGCCGCTTGAACACCGTGCCCGCGTGCGTGGCCCGCAGCATCCGGCCGCGGCGGAGCAGCAGCGGCGAGCCCACCTCCTTCTCGAGCCGCGCCAGCGCCCGCGAGACGCCGGGCTGGCTGACCTGGAAGAGCTCGGCCACCTCGGTGACGGTCGTCCCGTCGGCGACGAGCTGGAACCAGCGCAACGTCTCGACGTCCATTCCATGACGCTAGCGCATGGATGAGGGTGTCGCAGGAACATTGGACGTATGGGTCGGAACCTGAAACGCCTTCATCCATGACTTTCAACCGCAAGAGTCGACTGGCTCGCCAGTCGCAGCGCCCCGCTCACCGGGCCACCCGCCGCGCCGACCACGTCCTGGCCCCGCTCGACGGGCGAGCACGACACCACCGACGCGATGCGCGCGGTCGTCGCCCACACCACCACCGGCTGGAACTCCCTGCGTCACGCCGTCTGACGTGACCGTCGACCTCGCCTAGATGTCGACGGTCACCAGCAGCTGCAGGTACCGCCGCAGCTCGGCCGCCATGTCGACCTGGTCGCGGTGGAGCAGCCACTGCAGCTGCAGTCCGTCCAGCAGGGCGATGACAGCCCGCGACGAGACCGCACTGTCGACGCCCGGCCGCAGCTCGCCACGCTCGGCGGCCTCGTCGAAGGCGCCCCTTGAACATCGCGAAGACGTACTCGTAGCGACGGACGAAGTACTCGTGCAGCGGGTGCTCCGCCGACGTGCCCTCCCCCGACACGATCACGTGCAGCTCGATCAGCTCTGGCCGCCCCTCGTTGATGCGAGCCAGCTCGACGAGGCCGCGGAGCAGGTCGACGCCCGTGGGCATGGGCTCGCCGAACATCGCGCGGGCGTCGTCGTCACGCCACGTGAGCACCGCCTCGAGCAGGCTCTCCTTGCTGGGGAAGTGGTGCAGCAGCCCCGCCTGGCTCATCCCCACCTTGTCGGCGACCTCGCGCAGCGAGCCCTTGTTGTAGCCCATCGTCCCGAAGACCTCGACCGCCGCGTCCACGATCTCCTGGCGCCGGGCGGCTGTCTTCCCGTACTGGCCCCGGGGCTTTCGAGCGACGGTCGTCATGGACGCCACACTAGCCGGAGAACCTAGCGCTCAGTCGGTTTTGACGAGCGAGGCGCGCCAGGTCCTGTCGTTCGACGGCGGCACGAGCCTACGGTGGGTGGATGGGTGAGCTGCACGTCAACATGAACATCACGATCGACGGCGTGATCCAGGCCAACGGTGGCCCCAGCGAGGAGGACGCCGGCTTCGCGTACGCCGGCTGGGAGAGGCCGTACGGCGACGAGGAGTCCGGTGCCCAGGTCACCGCGGACGTGCAGGCGTCCGACGCGCTGCTGCTGGGCCGCACGACGTACGACATCTTCCGCCGCTACTGGCCGGGCAAGACCGACGGGATCGGCCTGGCGTTCGACCGCGTCCCGAAGTACGTCGCCTCCCGCGGCACGCCGGAGCTCTCCTGGGAGAACAGCACGCAGGTCACCGACGCGGCCGCCGAGGTCCGGGACCTGCGGGAGCGGCACGAGCAGATCCACACGTGGGGAAGCGCAGACCTGCTGCAGACGCTGTTCCGCGAGGGTCTGGTCGACCAGGTGAACCTGTGGGTCTGTCCCGTCGTGATCGGGCAGGGCAAGAAGCTCTTCCCCGAGGGCACCACCGCCAGCCGGTTCGAGCTGAGCGAGCCGCCCACGGCCTATCCCGGCGGGGCGATGCTGGTGCGCTACCGGAGCCTCGCCGGACCTCCGGAGACGGTTTCCTAGGTCCTCACAGCTGCATCATCGCCGCGGCGATCAGGTACGAGGCCGACACCGCCTCGGCGTCATGGAGGTCTCCGGGATCCTGCAACGCTGCCGCGGAACGTGCCCGCACCGCTGCGCCCGGGTCCTCGGCGACGAGGTCGATGCACAACCCGTCGACGACGGCAGAGGTGTCGTGCTCGTCCAGGCCGTCGAGGGCGAGACCGTTGTAGAGGAGCGTGGCCACCTCGAGGAACACCTCACGGGCCATCTCGAGGTCCACCTCGGGCCGTGCCGCGGCCACGGCCTCCGCCGTGGCCAGGAACCGGTCGTACGGCGGATCGAGGGCGCTGGGCGCATGAGGCGAGGTTCGCAGCGCCACGACGCCCCGGCAAGCGATGATGCAGACCCCCACCTCGTGTCACCCCGGTGGATGAAGGCTTCGTCGCCCCGGGCGGATTACGGTGATCGCAAGACCTGTCGGGCCACGATTCCGCCCTTGACCAGCACCTCCCGTCGCGCCTCTCGGCTGCGCGGGAGGGCGTTCATCTCTGGAGCAACCATGCCTGCACCCATGCCTACGATCGCGCCCGACGAGCGCCAACGACTCACCGACGAGTGGCTGCACGTGGCCACCTCCACCACCGATCCCGTCGGAGCAGCACGCCGCCCGCGCCCAGGTGGTGCTGGCCAACCTCGGGGTTGCGCGCAGCATCGCCGCCCAGTTCCGCGACCGAGGCATCCCGCGCGAGGACCTCGAGCAGGTCGCGTACGTCGGGCTGGTGGCCGCCGTCCATCGCTTCGAGCCCCGTGACGAGGGCGACTTCCTGTCCTTCGCGGTGCCGACCATCCGCGGCGAGATCCGTCGCCACTTCCGTGACTTCGGCTGGACCGTCCGCCCGCCGCGGCGGGTGCAGGAGATCCAGCTGCGCGTGCTGGCTGCCCGGGATCGACTGGCCGCCACGCACGACTCGCCACCCTCGGTCGAGGACATCGCCCGCGACCTGGGCGAGTCGACGCGGCACGTCGCCGAGGCGCTGCGGCTGGAGGGCTGCTTCACGCCGACGTCCCTCGAGCACCCGCTGCCGAGCGGGACGGGAACGATCGCCGACCTGCTCGAGGGCGACGAGGACCACTACGACGCCGCCGAGGCTCGCGCCATGCTCGGACCTGCTGTGAGGGGGCTGCGGGAGCGCGACCGCACGGTGCTGCGGCTGCGCTTCTTCGAGGGCTTGAACCAGCGGGAGATCGGCGCTCGGCTCGGCGTCACCCAGACGCAGGTGTCGCGCATCCTGGGCCGGATCATGGGCGAGCTGCGCGCGTCGCTCGACCATCCCGGCGCCCGCGCCGCCTGACCGGCTAGCGGCGACCGAGGCGCCAGCGTCGGTGGGCGATGGCTGCCCTCGCGGCGTTGTTGCCGGGCGCGCCGTGCACGCCACCTCCGGGGTGAGCCGACGCGGAGCCGAGGTAGAGCCCGTGGACCGGCGTCTCGGCGCGGCCCATCCCCGGCACCGGCCGGAACACCAGCTGCTGGTGGAGCTGCGACGTCCCCCCGTTGATCGCACCGCCGACGAGGTTGGCGTCCAGGTCCTCGAGCTGACGCGGGCCCAGGACCCGACGGGCCAGGATCCTCGACTCGAAGCCGGGAGCCAGGCGCTCGAGGCGGCGCTGCATACGGTCGGCGAAGCGCTGACAGTCGGCGTCGTCCCAGACGCCCCTGATGGCCGCGTTGCCCTCACCGCCGGCGTCGCCGACGCTCTGCTGGGGGACGTGGGTGTAGGCCCACATCGACTCGGTGCCGACCGGCGACCGGGTGGGGTCGGCCGTCGACATCTGGCCCACCAGCAGGAACGGGTCGGCCGGCACGTGCCGGGCCGAGACCTGCGCGAGCGTGTCGGTGATCTGCTCGGGCGAGTCGGCGACGTGCACCGTCCCCGGGGCGTACGCGGGCGGTGACGCCCACGGGACGGCACCGTCGAGCGCCCAGTCGACCTTGACCGTCGACGGGTCCAGCTCGAAGCGCCGCATCGACCGCAGGGCACCCGCCGGCAGGTCGTCCGGCCGCACCAGGCCGCCGTACAAACGGCTCGCGATGACGTCGGCGACGACGGCGTGCCGGGCGCGCAGGACCTGGCCGTCGACCGTGCGGACGCCGACAGCCCGGCCACGCTCGACCAGCACCCGGTCGACCGCGCTCGAGACCCTGATCTCCCCGCCCAGGCTGGTGAACCGGTCGGCCAACGCGGCGGCCAGCGCCCCGGCTCCGCCGGAAGGTACGGGGAAGCCGACCGTCTGGCCCAGCATCGACATCAACGTGCCCATCAGGCCGGAGCCGGGGGCGTCCAGCGGGATGTCCGCGTGGCCGGCGTTGCCGGAGAGCAGCAGCCGTGGGTGGTCCCCGCCGAAGAGCTGGTTGCCCAAGGACGCCACCGGCGTCAGCAGGGTCTTGACGACGTCGAGCCCGCCCGCGCGGCGCAGGTTCAGCGCCAGCCGCGGCAGCACCCGGACCGGTGGGAACGGCGTGAGCAGACCGGCCACGAGCTGGTCGCCGACCGTGTCCCACAGCCCGCACAGCCGCAGCCAGGCATCACCGTCGCCGGCGTGCCGGTCGTCGAGGAGCCGTGCCGTGACGTGCCGGTCGCGGTGGAGCAACGCCCAGCTGCCGTCGGGCAGCGGGTGGCCGAGCACCGCCGGCGCGTGCCGCCACTCGAGCCCGTGACGTTCGAGACCGAACGACGCGAGCGTCGGTGAGGCAGCGGCCAGCGGGTAGAAGGAGCTGAAGGTGTCGTGCACGAAGGCCGGGTGCACCTCGCGGTCGCTGGCGACGGCGCCGCCGACGCGTGGCTGCGCCTCCAGCAGCACGACCGACCAGCCGGCGTCGGCCAGCCGGTTGGCCGCGACCAGCCCGTTGGGACCGGCGCCGATCACCACGGCGTCGTGGTCCGCGTTCGTCACCGGCGTCGCCGCCCGCGGACGAGGGTCGCCACGTTCCGTCCCAGCGCCACCAGGGGACCGGGCTGGCTGCCGCGGAGGGTGTGACCGTCGGCCGCCGGGGCCAAGACGTTGCCCGGGGCGGGCGCCAGTGGCGTGGTGCGGTCGAGCGCAGCCACGCCGAACAGCGGACCGACCAGGGCGTCGTACACGCCGGGCAGGAACGTGAAGCCGGCGCGCATGAGGCCGTTGGCCGGGCCGACCTGGCGGCGGTCGCGCGGCCGCTCGAGGACCCTGAGGATCGCGCCGGCTACGTGCTCGGGCGAGCTCACCGGCGCCGGCGGCCGGCCCCGGACCCCGAGGTAGTTGGCGGCCTGCTCGTAGATCGGGGTGTCGACGCCGCCGGGCGACACGCACGAGACGTGCACGTGCGCGAGGTCGCGGTTCTCCAGCACCAGCTGGCGGGCCAGGGCCCGGACGCCCCACTTGCTGACGATGTACGCCGTCATCCCCGGCACCGCGAGATGACCGAGGACCGAGCCGACCAGCACCAGGTGCCCGCGGCCCTGCGCCCGGTAGATCGGGAGGACGTGCCGAGCGAGGTTGGCCGCCCCGAGCACGTTGGTCCGCAGCACGGCGTCGAAGACGTCGACGGGCACCGACGGCAACGCACCGTAGGCCACCACCCCGGCCGAGTTGACCACGGCGTCGAGCCTGCCCTCCCGCTCCAAGGTGCGTCGCACGGCGCCGGCCACGGCCGCGTCGTCCCCGATGTCGGTGGCCTCGACGCACGCACCCGCGGCGCCGAGGCTGCTCGCACTCCTTCGCCACCTCGTCGAGAGCCTCCCCGTCGCGGGCCACGAGCACCAGGTGGGCGCCGGTACGAGCCGCGCGGAGGGCGACCGCGCGCCCGATGCCGCTCGACGCGCCCGTCACCATCAGGACGGGCGCGGCTCCGTTCACGGGCTGAGCACCACCTTCACGCAGCCGTCCTTCTTCTGCTGGAACATCGCGTAGGCCTCGGGGGCGCTCTCGAGCGGCAGCCGGTGGGTGGCCAGCGACTCGACGCCGAGCACGTCCTCGGGCTCGTCGAGGACCCTGCGGATCTCCTCGGTCCACCGACGGACGTGGCACTGACCGAGCCGCATGGTGATGCCACGGTCGAACATCTCCATCATCGGCATCGGGTCGACCTCGCCGCCGTAGACGCCCGACACCGACACCGTCCCGCCGCGGCGCACCGACTTGATCGCGGCGACCAGCGCGGCCGTCCGGTCGATCGCCAGCTTGTCCGTGAGTGGTCTGGCGAGCTTGTCGGGCAGGTGACCGACCAGACCGATGGCCTTCTCGGCGACGGGCGAGCCGTGCGCCTCCATGCCGACGGCGTCCACGGTGCCGTCCGCGCCGCGCCCACCGGTCGCCGCGAGCACCGCCTCGACGGGGTCCTCCACGTCGTCCAGGTCGATCACCTCGACGCCGTGGGCGGCGGCCAGGGCCAGCCTCTCGGGCACCAGGTCGACGCCGATGACCCGGCACCCCTTCAGGAGACCGATCCGGGTGGCGAGCTGGCCGACCGGGCCGAGCCCGAAGACGGCGAGGGTGTCTCCCGCCCCGACGTCGGCATACCGGACCGCCTGCCAGGCCGTGGGCAGGATGTCGGAGAGGTAGAGGTAGCGCTCGTCGGGCACGCCGTCGGGTACCTTGACCGGCCCGAACTGCGCCTGCGGCACGCGCAGCAGCTCGGCCTGGCCGCCCGGCACCGCGCCGTACAGCGACGTGTAGCCGAACAGCGAGGCGCCCTTGCCCTGCTCGCGCACCTGGGTGGTCTCGCACTGGGCGTACAGGCCGCGCGAGCACATCCAGCAGGACCCGCAGGAGATGTTGAACGGCACGACGACCCGGTCGCCGACCTGCAGGTCACCGGCCTCGGGGCCACGCTCCACGACCACGCCCATGGTCTCGTGGCCGAGCACGTCACCCGGGGTCAGGAAGGGTCCGAGCACCTCGTAGAGGTGGAGGTCCGAGCCACAGATCGCCGTCGAGGTGACCTCGATGACCACGTCGTTGGGCTCCTCGATCACGGGGTCGGGGACGGTCTCGACGCTCACGTGGCCGCGTCCCTGCCAGGTCAGTGCTCTCATGCGATCTCCTCCTGTCGGTTCTCCACGACGAAGCAGAGCCGTCGCAGGGTCTCGGTGTTGCGCCACGCCAGCACGGGAGTGCGGAAGCGGCTTCGGGACGTAGGACCCGGGGCCCTCGACGGCGTCCTCGTCGAGGGTGATCTCGGTGCCGGCCCCGACGGCGGCCAGCCGGATGACCACCTCGGCCTCGCCCGCGGGCCAGCCGCGGGTGCGCAGGCGGAGCAGCCGGTCGGGCTCGGACTCGAGCACCTCGGTGTTGTCGTCGATGAGGAGCGGCCAGATGCCCACCGAGTGGTGCAGCCGCGCCCCGACGGCGGGCCAGTGGTCGTCGACCTCGCGCATCCGGGCGGCCCCCACCACCCACACCGGGTAGAGCCAGCCGTCAGCTGAGGACGGCCCACACCGCTGACGGCGGCACGGCCACGGTCCGTACGTTCCTGCTCATGCACGGTCTGTACCCGGGCTCCGGGTTCGCACGCGCGGGGTCGGATCCCGCGACGTGGGTACTGCACGTGCTCATCCGCTACCAGGAGGCACCGTGCCCAACCCCCAGCAGTCCACCGACGCGATCGTCCTGCTCAAGGCCGACCACAAGGAGATCCGCAAGACGTTCGCCGACTTCGAGAAGGCGGGCGACGACGCCGAGAAGACCAAGCAGCGCCTGGTCGACAAGATGATCGAGCTGCTCACCGTGCACACCTACATCGAGAACGAGGTCATGTACCCCCGCGTCCGCGCCCTCCTCCCCGACCTCGAGGACGACATCCTCGAGTCCTACGAGGAGCACCACGTGGCCGACGTGCTGGTCATGGAGCTGGCCGCGATGTCGGCCTCCGACGAGCGGTTCACCGCCAAGACCACCGTCCTCATCGAGAACGTCACCCACCACATCCAGGAGGAGGAGGACGAGTGGTTCCCCGAGGTGCGCAAGGGCCTCGGACGCAAGCAGCTGCAGGAGATCGGTGCCGAGATGGTCAAGGCCAGGAAGAAGGCCCCCCGCAAGCCCTCTCAGCCGAGCGCGCTGAAGAAGACCGTCGACGCCGTCATCTCCTGAGCGCCGCCGCGGCAGGGAGCTCCGAGCGAGGACGGGCGGGCATGCCGAGCAGGTCGGCCGGGAGCTGGGCGACCTGCTCGCGGCACCACGAGGAGACGTCCCGCCCGGCGAGCACGGACTCGCGGAACTCGGACCACGGCTCCCAGCGGTGCTCCTCGACCTCGGCGGGATCGGCACGTACCTCGTCCGCGGAGGTGGCGGTGAACACCGGACACATCTCGTTCTCGAGCACGCCGTTGTCCATCAGCGCCGTGTAGCGGAAGGCCGGCAGCACCAGCCGCAGGTCGTGCAGCGTGATGCCGAGCTCCTGGCCCACCCGCCGGACCACGGCGTCCTCGATCGCCTCGCCCGGCGCCGGGTGGCCGCAGCAGGTGTTGGTCCACACGCCGGGGAAGGTCGCCTTGGACAGCGCCCGTCGCGTGACCAGCAGCCGACCCGACTCGTCCAGCACGTAGCAGGAGAACGCCAGGTGCAGCGGCGTGCTGGCGTGGTGCACGGAGTGCTTGTCGGCCTCCCCCGTCGCGCGGCCCGCCTCGTCGAGCAGCACGACCTGCTCCGTCACGCCGGCCTCGCCAGCTCGTTCACGGCCGCTCGGAACAGCCACGGCACCGTGTCGGCCGCGGGCACGAGCCCCCTCCTCAGCACCGGCCGGCCGGTGGCGGCCAGCAGTCCCTGGGTCAGCGCGTTGTGCCGCCACGACAGCCGTCGCCAGGTTCGTTCGTACGACGCCGGGTCGCCGCCGCGGACCGCCGACACGGCCGCCCGGGCCTGGGCGAGGCCGAGCGCGATGCCCTCCCCCGTCAGCGCGTCGACGTAGCCGGACGCGTCGCCGACCAGCAGCACCCGGCCGGCCACCCGGTGCCGCGACCGCTGCCGCAGCGGCCCGGCCCCGAGCACCCGCGACGCCGGCGCCCCGGTCAGCCGCTCGGCCAACGCCGGGAAGCTGGTGAGCAGGTCGTCGTAGTCGCCGCCGCCGTCGACCAGCACGGCCACGCCGACGCAGTCGTCGCCGACCGGCGTCACGTACGCCTCCGCGCGCGGCGACCAGTGCACCTCGACGAACGGCGTCCACGGAGCCATCGCCAGGTGCCGGCGCAACCCGTACCTCCGGCGACCCCGACGCGGACCCTCGAGCCCGGCCAGCCGGCGGACGGTCGAGTGCAGGCCGTCGGCGGCGACGACGTACCTCGCCCGCTCGCCGTCCACCAGCACCCCGTCGGCGTCCTGGGTCAGCGACCGCACGGTCCGCCGCTCGATGGGCACACCCTCGCGGTCGGCGGCCTCGGACAGGGCCGCGTGCAGCGCGGTCCGGCGGACGCCGCGTCCGGGCCCGGCCGTGAACGGCGCGTCGACGGACCGACGCCCGGCGACGTAACGGATCCCGGCGATCCGGTGGCCCGGCAGGTCGATGCCCAGCGCATCGAGCTCGGCCACCGCCCCCGGCATCAGGCCCTCGCCGCACGCCTTGTCGACCGGCGCCGGCCGCGGCTCGTGGACCACGACGTCGAGCCCGGCCCGGGTCGCGTAGAGCGCCGTGGCCAGCCCGATCGGGCCGCCACCGACGACGACGAGGTCACGCATCGACGGTCCGGTCAGGCCCAGAGTTCGGCAGCGAGGCCAGCGCCTCGTCCTCGACCCTGATCCGCACGGCCAGCAGGCCGGCGTTCAGCACCGTGAAGACCACCGCCGTGATCCAGCTCGCGTGCACCAGCGGCAGCGCGACACCCTCGACGACGACCGCGACGTAGTTGGGGTGCCGCATCCAGCGGTAGGGCCCGCCGGTGACCGGGGCCAGCCCGGGCACCACGATCACGCGGGTGTTCCAGCGGCGGCCGAGGGTGCCGATGCACCACCAGCGGAGGGCCTGCGAGGCCAGCACCAGCAGGGTCATCGACCAGGCGAGCCAGGCGGGGACCTCCGGCTGGCGGACCCACGCCTCGACCAGCGCGCCGACCAGCAGGCCGGTGTGCAGCACGACCATGAACGGGTAGTGACCGAGCCCCGTCTCGACCCCGCCGCGCGCGCGGCTCCACGCGGCGTTGCGCACCGAGACGACGAGCTCGGCGATCCGCTCGAGGCCGACCAGGGCGACCAGGACCGTGAACGCGACCAGGCTCTCCACGTCAGTCCCCCGCCCGCATCAGCACCAGCTCGGAGCAGAAGCCCGGGCCCATCGCGAGCAGCACGCCGTACGACCCCGGCTCCGGCCGCCGGTCGCGCAGGGTGTCCTCGAGCACGTGCAGCACCGACGCCGACGACAGGTTGCCGACGCGGGCCAGCGACTCCCACGTCAGCCGGACCGCCTCGCGCGGCAGCTCCAAGGTCGACTCGAGGGCCTCGATCACCTTGGGGCCGCCCGGGTGGCACACCCAGAAGCCGATGTCGGCGCGGGTCAGGCCGTGGTCGGCGAGGAACTCGTCGACGTCCTCGCGCAGGTACCGCTCGACCATCGTGGGCACCGCGGCGTCCAGCACGATGCGCAGCCCCTTCGCGGTGACGTCGAAGCCCATGGTGCGCTCGGAGTCGGGGTAGAGCCGGCTGCGGGTGGCCAGCACGTCCAGCGGACCCGTCCGTCGGTCCGCACCGGCCACGACCACCGCGGCGGCGCCGTCGCCGAAGAGGCCGCTGGCGACGAGGTTCGGCATCGAGACGTCGTCGCGCTGCACGGTCAGCGAGCAGAGCTCGACGGCGACGAGGACGGCGACGTCGTCGGGATGACCCACCAGGTAGTCGTGCACCCGCGCGATGCCGGCCGCGCCGGCGACGCAGCCGAGCCCGACCAGCGGCATCCGCTTGACGTCGGGCCGCAGCCCCACCTGGGCAGCGATCCGGGCCTCGAGGCTCGGCACGGCCAACCCGGTGACGGTGGCGCCGACGACCAGGTCGACGTCGGACGGGGTCAGGCCCGCGGCCTTGAGGGCGTCGACCAGGGCGCGGGAGCCGAGCTCGACGGCGTGCTCGATGAAGAGGTCGTTGGCGGTCCCGAAGTCGCCGAGCTCGGCGTACTGCTCGAGCGGCAGCACCACGTGCCGCGACTCCACACCGGCGTTGCGGTGCAGCCGCCGGAGCACCGCCTCGTCGAAGCCGCCGTGGACGGCGACCACCCGGGCGAAGGCGTCGGTGAGCTGCTGCTGCGGGTAGCGGTGACCCGGCAGCGCGCTACGGACGGACAGGATCGGCATGCGGCTCCTCGAGGTCGTGCCGGAACGGGGAGAAGGATCGGGGCAGCTGCCGAGCAAGCCCGGACGCGAGCCGGGGACCGATCCGGCCGTCGCCCAGCCCCAGCTCGACGAGCGAGTCGAAGGCGTGCCGGTCGCGGCCGGCGGCGCGGATGCCCGCGTCGACCACGGCGGGGACGCGGGCCAGCCGGGCGGCGGTCCAGGTGTGCTTGAGGTGCCGGCCGAGCAGCCCGCGCACGGCCCGGCGGTGCTCGGCACCCGCCCGGCCCGGCTCACCGGACGTCAGGCACCGCGCCGCGGTGCGGCCGGCCGACAGGCCGGTGGCGACGGCGTAGTAGATGCCCTCGCCGGTCATCGGGTTCACCAGGGCGGCGGCGTCGCCGACGAGCAGCACCCGACCGTCGGGCTGCTTCCAGCGCCAGCCCGACAGGGGCAGGTGGTGGCCCTTCCAGTCGCGACCGTCGGGGACGGTCCCGGGCAGCAGCTCCTCGAGCTGCTCGAGCAGCAGCGCCCGGCTCGGGACCGGTCCCCGCGACGGACCCGGGAGCAGCTCGCCGTACCCGACGTTGCTCATCCCGTCACCGCGGTCGAAGGCCCAGGCGTACGCCGGCTGGGCGCGCGGGCCGTAGCGGATGACCTGGGTGCCGCGCCGCGCCTCGGCGGTGGGCGCGTAGCCGCGGATGGCGATGGCGCGCGGCTCGCGGTCGTCGCCGAGCAGGTGCGGGCGCAGCACCGAGTGCACCCCGTCGGCCCCGACGACCACCCGCGCCGACAGCTCGTCGTCCAGCACGACGCGGTCCTCGCGTACCTCGACCCGCCGCACCCGGCGCTTCTGCAGCACGGCGCCGGCCGCGACGGCGTGCTCGACCAGGCGGGCGTCGAACACCTCGCGCGGGACGACGTACACCTCGCGCCGCATCGGCCCGGCGACGCTGGTCTCGCCGCGGGCGAGCTCCAGGTGCCGCAGCGGGGTCCAGCCGGCGACCGCGTCGGTGGCGCCGACGGTGGCGAGCGCGTCGAGCACGTGCGGGGCGATCCCGTCGCCACAGCTCTTGTCGCGCGGGAAGTCGGCGCGGTCGAGCAGCAGCACGCGCAGCCCCGGCGAGGCCTTCAGCGCGCCGAGCGCCGCGCACGACCCGGCCGGGCCGGCGCCGACGACCACGAGGTCCCAGACGTCCTCAGTCACAGGGTCACCACCAGCAGCACCACGTCCAGCAGGGCGATCCCGACCGCCGCCACGAACGGGACGCGGCCACGACCACGCAGCACGACGACCCCCAGCGCCGCCACGACGACGAGGCCGGCGATCGCGGCCCACGCCGCCACGTCCGCGCCGAGCAGCACCAGCGCCGACCCGGCCCCGAGCACCACGACGGCGGCGGCCGGCAGCCGCCGCGCCCCCAGCCGGTGCGGGAGCCCGCGTACCCCCGTCGCCCGGTCGTCGTCGATGTCCGGCAGCACGTTGAGCAGGTGGGCGCCGACGCCCAGGCAGGCCGCCGCGAGTGGCAGCCACCAGGGCGGCAGGCCGGGATCGTCACCGGCCAGCCACACGAAGACGGGCAGCCCGCCGAACGCGGCGGCGTACGGCGCCCACGACCAGACCGTCGCCTTGAGGCCGAGGTTGTAGGCCCAGCCGGCCGCGGTGCAGCCGAGGTGCACGAGCCCGGCGGCCCAGCCGCACGCGAGCGAGAGCACCACGCACAGGCCGACGGCCACCGCACAGGCCACGGTCACGGTCCGCGGACTGATCGTCCCGAGCGCCAGCGGCTTGTCGCTGCGGCCGACCGCGCGGTCGCGGGCGAGGTCGACCAGGTCGTTGCTCCACCCGATCGACAGCTGGCCGCAGAGCACCGCCGCGGTCACCAGCACGACGCGGTCCGGGGTGAGGTCGAGAGCCGTCCCGAGCAGCGCGGCCAGCACGGTGACGGCCAGGGCCGGACCGGGGTGCGCGGCGCCGAGCAGGGCGGGGACGGTCGACGGGTGAGGCCGGGAGTCGGCGCTGACCTCCATGTCGGTCCCCTGTCCGCGTTGCTGGACCACCACGGCCCACGACGACATTGCACCCCCGCAGCGGAGGCTCGGCCCGGTCCGAGCATAGGCGGACGTACCCGAACCCGGCCCGGCTAGCCTGCCCGGAGTGACCGCCGACGCCGCGAACGCGTGGCTCCTGGCCGCCGCGGCGCTGCACGCGGGCTTCCAGCTGACGGTGACGGCCATCGTCTACCCGGCCCTGGCGAGCACTCCCGACGACGACTGGGCCGAGGCGCACGGCCGGCACTCGCGACGGATCGCCCCCGTGGTCGCTCTCGTGTACGGAGCCGCGGTGGTCGCGTGCGCACTCGCGGCCACGGCCGATCCCAGCCCCGGGACCTGGGTCGCGGTCGCGGGCACGGCGGTCGCGATCGTGGTGACGGCGACCGTCGCCGCACCGCTGCACGGCCGCCTCGACACCCGCGACCCGGCGCTGCTGGCCCGGCTCCTCGCCGCCGACCGCGTCCGCTGCGTGTCCGCCTGCCTGGCCCTCGCTGGTGCCCTCGGCGCCGCGCTGGTCTAGCCGACCCGCACGACTCCACGTACCTGGCGGACGAGGTGCTCTGACAACGGTTCCGGGCCGCTGCCAGATTGCGGCCAGGGGGTGGGCCTCCAGCCGGGTGGCGGGTCCTCCCCCACCCGGCCGTCGACGGCCTCGCGGAGGAGGTCGGCCTGGCCGGTGTGCCGGCCGTACTCCTCGACCAGGTCGCAGACGATCCGGCGCAGGCTGACGTCCTGCCCCAGCTTCTCGGCGAGCGCCACCTGCTGGTCGAGACCCCGGTCGGCGACCCGGGCCGCGAGTCGCGTCCGTGCGCGGTCGACCGCGGCGTCGTACCGCGCGTACAGCTCCTCGGGTCTGTCGTCGGCGGCCGAGGAGAACTCCCAGTCGTTGTCGCCGTCCCATCCGTTCGCCGCCCACTCGGCCGGCATCTCCTCGCCGTCCGTCTTGACGACGATCGCGTAGTCCTCCTGCGCCGCGAGGTGCTTGAGCAGCCCGCCCAGGGTGAGCGTGGAGGGGCCCAGCCTCGTGGCCAGACCGCCGGCGTCCAGTCCGTCCGCCTTCCAACGGAAGGTCCAGCGCAGGCGGTCGAGAGCGCCGAGCAGGTGCTCGGCCTCGGTACCGCTGAACGGCGGCTCCCAGGGCGTGTCGTTCGTGTGCTCGCTCATGGCACCGAACGTACGTGCGGTTCCGGACGGGCGGCGTCCGGAGCAGCACCCGGCTCGACCGTCCTCCGGGGTGAGGCCGGGGACACGGTGGACGCGCTAGAACGGATCATCGCCACCACCGGCACAAGGGCCACCGTCGCCGCAGTCGTCCTGCTGCTCACCTCGTCGGCTGCGCCCCGGGCACTCCCGACGAGGACTCGTGGCGGGGCGACGCGACGCGAGCGGTCGGCGACGTGGTGAGCGCGGTGCAGACCGCGCAGCTGGCCCTGGCGGAGTCGCAGGCGGGTCACCTCCCCCACGCCTACCTGCAGTCGGTGCTGGTCGACGCCGAGCGCACCGGCGGCATGGCTGCGCAGACGCTGTCGTCGGTGCAGCCGCCGGACGTGGAGCGGCAGCGCTCGTCGGACGTCCTCGACCACGCTCGACGAGGCGACCGGCCTCGCTCACCGACGCCCGCATCGCGGTCGTCGCCGGCGACAGCGAGCAGTACGCCGACCTGGTCACGGACCTGCGCCGCACGGCCGAGGACCTGCTGCACCTGGAGTCGACGCTGGAGCACCCGCCGTCGTGAAGAAGCTCTTCAGCGTCGCCCTGGGCATCCTCACCGCCATCGGCGGGTTCGTCGACATCGGCGACCTGGTCACCAACGCCCAGGTCGGCGCCCGGTTCGGCTGGTCGCTCGGGCTGGTGGTGATGGTCGGCGTGCTCGGCATCTGCGTGTTCGCCGAGATGTCCGGCCGGGTCGCGGCCGTGAGCCGGCGGGCCACCTTCGACCTCGTGCGCGAGCGGCTCGGGCCACGCGTCGGGCCTGCTCAACCTGTTCGGCTCGATGGCCGTCACGCTGCTCACCTTCATCGCCGAGATCGGCGGCGTGGCGCTCGCCCTCCAGCTCATCGTCTCGGTCCACTACGTGCTGCTCGTCCCGCTGGTCGCGGTGGTCGTGTGGCTGATCCTGTGGAAGGCGCAAGCTTCTCGCTGATGGAGAACGTGCTGGGCCTGCTCGGGCTCTCGCTCGATCGTCTTCGTCGTCGCGCTGTGGCAGCTCGACCCCGACTGGGGCCACCTCACCCACCAGCTCGTGACGGTCGACAAGCCGGCGGACGAGCCCTGGTCGGTCTGGGCCTACTACGCCGTCGCGCTGTTCGGCGCGGCCATGACGCCGTACGAGGTGTTCTTCTTCTCCTCCGGCGGCGTCGAGGAGCGCTGGTCGGTCAAGGACCTGACGACGATGCGGCTCAACGTCTTCATCGGCTTCCCGCTCGGCGGCGTGCTGTCGCTGGCGATCGCCGGCTGCACGGCGGTCGTCTTCGGCCCGCTCGACGCCAGCGTCGACACCCTCGGCCAGGTCGGCCTGCCGGTGGCGGTCGCCCTGGGCAAGGTCGGGCTGGCGGTCGCGATCCTCGGGCTTCGTGGCCGCCACGCTCGGCGCGGCGTGCGAGACCGGGCTGTCGACGGGCTACAGCATCGCCCAGTACTTCGGGTGGCAGTGGGGCAAGTACGTCAAGCCGCCCGAGGCGTCCCGGTTCCACCTGCGTGCTGGTGGTCGTGACCGTGCTGGCCACCGGCGTGCTCGCTGACCGGGGTCGACCCGATCCTGGTGACCGAGGTGTCGGTGGTGTTCTCGGCGGTCGCGCTGCCGCTCACGTACTTCCCGATCCTGGTGGTGGCCAACGACCCCGACTACATGGGCGAGCACGTCAACGGCCGGCTCGCCAACGGCCTCGGCATGGTCTACCTGGTGGTCATCGGCGTCGCGGCCATGGCGGCCATCCCGCTGATGATCTACACGCGGATGGGGGCCTGATGACCGACGGCGCACCCTCGACGCGGTGCTGCACCTGATGGACCGGCAGGTGGTCGACCGCGACGGGCTGATGGTCTGCAAGGTGGACGACGTCGAGCTCACCGAGCACCCCCGACGGTCGCTGGGAGGTCACCGGGCTGCTGGCCGGGCCGCCGGCGCTCGTGCCGAGGTACGGCGGCCGGCTCGGCGAGGGGCTCGAGGAGAGCTGGCGGCGGCTCGGCCTCCAGGAGGGCGACCGGCTGGTGCCGTGGCGGATCGCGCTCGCGCTCGTCGACGAGCTCGGCAGCGGCGTCACCCTGCTCGCCGGGCGCGAGGGGCTGCTGCAGCGCCAGACCGACTCCCCGCCCGCGCCCGGCGACGTACGCCGCCGCCTCAACGACGTCCTGCAGCTCGCGGCTTCACGACCGACGGCGAGACGCTCGGGCAGGTGCTCGACGTCCGGCTGCGCCCGGCTCGACGGCGCGAGCCGCTGCGGCTGGTCGCCGAAGGCCTGGTCGTCGGCCGCGGGCGCCCGGGCGGCTACCTGGGCTACGACCGCGACGGCAAGCAGGGCCCGTGGCTGCTCAACCGGCTGGTCCGCCGCATCCACCGGCACTCCGGCTACGTGCCGATGGCCGACGTCGGTGCGCGTCGACTGGGACGGCCGCCGGGTCGTGGTCACCGGGCCGCTCCGACCGCTCGACCACCCCTGATCGACCCTCCGTCGGGGTGTGGTCGGGCTCGTCGGGGCCGGGCTAGGAAGGTCGGGAAGGAGTGCCGAGGGAAGGAGCTGACATGGCGGTGACGAGCTTCCAGGACCTGCCGCTGGCCGATCGCGACCGAGCGTGGGACGGCGACGCCGCGGAGAAGCGGGTGCGCTCGTGGGCAGGCGCCGACGACGAGCCCAACGAGAAGTACCGCGACGCCCACGTCTGGTACGACGCGGACAAGAAGGACAACTTCACGGCCTACAAGCTGCTGGTCGCCGACGTGGTCGACGGCAAGCTGGTGGCGGTCCCCCGCGGCGTGATGGCCGCCGGCAACGTGATGGTCGGGGTCGCGGTGGCGTCGACCTGCCCGCGCGGGACCGGGACCGGGTCATGAGCCACCTGGCGAAGTACTACGCCAAGATGGACGACACCCCGCCCTGGGAGGACTGACGCGTCACGACAACCGCTCGAGCAGGGCGACCGCGTCGTGCGGGGCGTACCCCTTCACGTCGTTGTCGAAGTAGACGTAGACGTCGAGGCCCTCGTCGGCCCAGGCCCGGCAGCGCGCCGCCCACTCGTCGAGCGCCTCGGCGCGAGTAGCCGCTGGCGTACAGCTCCCGGTCGCCGTGCAGCCGGACGTAGACCAGGTCGGAGGTCACCTCGAGCACCTTCGGCCAGCGTCCGGCGGTGTCGGCGACCACGCACGCGACGTCGTGCCTGCGCAGCAGCGCGTACGCCGCCTCGTCGGCGAACGTCGGGCTGCGGAACTCCAGCGCGTGCCGCAGCGGCCGGTCCCGCTCGGTCGTGGTGACGGCCCGGTCCTCCGGCACCTTCTCGTCGTGGCGCGCGGCCAGCGCCGCCGCCTCGCCGGTGGTCCGGGGCAGCAGGTCGAGGAAGCCGTCGAGCACGTCCGCGTCGAAGGTCAGGCGCTCGGGCAGCTGCCACAGCACCGGGCCCAGGGCCGGGCCGAGCTCGAGCACGCCCGACGCGAAGAAGTTGGCCAGCGGCGTCTCGACGTCGCGCAGCCGCTTGAGGTGGGTGACGAACCGGCCGCCCTTGACCGCGAACACGAAGTCCTCGGGCACCTCGCTCGCGCCACCGGCGGTAGGACTCCGGCCGCTGCAGCGAGTAGAACGAGCCGTTGATCTCGACCGACGTCAGCCGCTCGGCGGCGTACTCGAGCTCGCGCCGCTGGGGCAGCCCGCGGGGGTAGAAGTCGCCCCGCCAGCCGGGGTAGCGCCAGCCGGAGATCCCCACACGGACGGCGCTCATCGGGCGTCCGGGTACCCAGGGCACGGGGTTGCATGCACCTGACGTGGGTACGCGCCGGTGGTGAAGATCGGATACTTCCTGTCCTGCGAGGAGTACGGGCCGGCGGAGCTGGTGGGCCAGGCCACGGCCGCCGAGGCGGCCGGGTTCGAGGCGCTGTGGATCAGCGACCACTTCCATCCGTGGAACGACGAGCAGGGCCAGAGCCCGTTCGTCTGGTCGGTGATCGGCGCGATCTCCCAGGCCTGCTCGCTGCCCGTCACCACGGCCGTGACCTGCCCGACGGTGCGCATCCACCCGGCGGTCGTCGCCCAGGCCGCCGCCACCGCGGCCGTGATGCCGAGGGCCGGTTCATCCTCGGCGTCGGCACCGGCGAGGCCCTCAACGAGCACGTGCTCGGCGACGCGTGGCCCTCGGTCGACGTGCGGCTGGAGATGCTCGAGGAGGCCGTCGACGCTGATGCGCGAGCTGTGGGACGGGCGGCTTCGTGACGTCGTACGGCAAGCACTACACGGTCGACAACGCCCGCATCTACACGCTGCCCGACGAGCCGCCGCCGGTGTACGTCTCCGGCTTCGGACCCAAGGCCACCGACCTCGCCGCCCGGATCGGCGACGGCTACATCTCCACGCAGAGCGACCCCGAGCTGGTCACCCGCTTCAAGGAGGCGACCGGCGGCAAGCCCGCGCAGGCCGGCGCCAAGGTCGCCTACGCCGACACGGTCGACGAGGGCGTCGCGCACGCCCACCGGCTGTGGGCCAACAGCGGGCTGCCGGGCGAGCTGGCGCAGGTGCTGCCCGTCGCCGAGGCACTTCGAGCAGGCCTCGCGAGCTGGTCACCGAGGAGAGCACGCGCGAGTCCGTGGTCGCGGGCAACGACCCCGAGGCGCACCTCGCAGCAGATCCAGGAGTACGCCGACGCCGGCTACGACGAGCTCTACGTCGCCAACATGGGCCCGCACCACCAGCAGATGATCGAGTTCTACGGGCGCGAGGTGCTGCCGCAGCTGTCGTAGTCGGTCAGGCGCAGCCGATGGTCTGCTTCGCCCGGGGCCAGCGCGCGACATCGGTCGGGTCGGCGAGGTTCACCAGGAAGTGCCGCCACACGCGATCCGCACGCCGTCGGGGGCGCGGCAGAACCGAACGTCCTGGTGCGCGCCGCCGATCCCCGCCACCCGGCGATCGTAGACCGGGGCATCCGGGTGTCCCGGAACACAATTCCCTTCGCACGTATCAGCGCGCATGCTGGGTGCTCTTGGGAGGAGTGATGACGATGCGGGACACCGCCGAGGACCCGGCGTCCGTCTGGGACACCGCAGGTACGTCGTTCGCACGGTGGCGCGCGGGAGACCCCGCGGCGCTCGACGAGCTGGTCCGGGTCATGAGCCCGATCCTCTGGCACGTCGTCCGGGCGACGGGGCTCGACAAGGAGCAGTCCGAGGACGTCGTCCAGACCGCGTGGCTGGCGTTGGTGCGCAACGCCCACACGGTCGGCGACCCGCAGGCAGTGGCCCGGTGGCTCTGCACGACCGCACGCCGCGAGGCGTGGCGGGTCAGCAAGAACGCCGGCCGCTCGACCGCCGTGGACGACGAGTCGCTCGAGTGGCACATGCCCTCGCAGGCGTCGCCGGAGTCGGAGGTCGTGCTCAGCGACGAGCAGTCCCGGCTGTGGGAGTCCATCGGACACCTGCCCGAGCGCTGCCAGAAGCTGCTGCGCATCGTTGCGATGGAGCCACGGCCCGACTACGCGAGGATCGCGGGCGAGCTCAAGATGCCCATCGGCAGCATCGGCCCGACCCGCGGCCGTTGCCTCGACAAGCTCCGCCACGAGCTCGAACGAACGGGAGCGGGACGATGAACCCGACACCTGACAACCAAGACCAGGGCCCTCTCGAGAGCCTCGCCGATGACGCCCTGACGCTCGAGATCCGTCGCCTCTGGGAGATCCTCGACCCGCCGCCCGGCGACCTCGCCGACGGGGTGCTCGCCACCCTCGCGGCGATCGACCTGGAGTTCGAGTTCGAGCTGCTCACCCTCGTCGAGGCCCACGACGCGCTGGCCGGCACGAGGTCCCTGACCTCGCAGATGTCCGAGGTCGGCCAGTGGTCGCTCGAGTTCGCCGGCCCCGACTTCCGGGTGCTGCTGCGGATCAGCACGGTCAACGAACGTCGCCGCGTCGACGGCTGGGTGCTGCCCCGCCTGCCCATGCGGATCCAGGTCGCGAGCGCCTCGGCCGGCCACCCGTCGTACGACGGCGTCGAGGTCGACGCCCACGGACGGTTCGAGATCACCAACGTCTCGCCCGGCCTGTCGCGGCTGTGGTTCATGCCCGGAGCCGGGTGAGTCCGACGACAGCCGGCTGCCCATCGCGACGCCGCCTTTCTGGATCTGACGCCGCGTTGTGCTCGCCCTCGCGGTCATCCACGTGCATGCTTCTGGGGAAATCACCCGCACCGTGAGTGGAAACCGTGAGGACCCCGATGGCTGACCCGCCAAGCAAGCCCACCCCGAAGCCCAAGCCGAAGCCGCCACCGCAGCCCAGACCGCGTCCGTACGAGGAGCCCCACTAGGTCCGACGGTCCCGCCCGGCACGCGCTGGATCGAAGGAGAATCTCGTGCAGGACGACAGCCGCCCCGTCCGACAGTCCGGCCCTCGTCATCGGCCGCGAGCCTCGGGTCCCGCCGCGCCAGCTGCTCGAGCCGCATCAACGGCCGGGTCCTCGACCCGAGCACGGCGCTGACGGTCAAGGGCGTCAAGCCGCGCTCGACCGTGTACGTCGGCCCGCGGCTGCTGGTCTCCCGCGGCCCTCGTGACGAGGAGACGATCACCGCCCTCGAGCGCGAGGCCGATGCGTCTCGGCTGGCAGGTCACCGTCAGCAAGGCCCGCACGGTGCTGCGCGGCCCGAAGGCAGGACGTCGCCGACATCGTCTGGGAGGCCGTGGACCGCAACGACGACGGGCAGCTACTTCGACGAGGGCGAGACCACGGCAGGTGGTCCGGCTCGACCTCGACGGTCAGGCCAAGGAGGCGCCACCACGCTCCCGACGGCTGGGTGCTGCTCCAGCGCGCGCGCGCCGCAGGCCGAGCGACCTCGCCGACGTCCGGCACGTCGGCCTCGACCACGTCGTGCTGCTCCGCGGCGATCGGACGCCGAACCCCTACCGACGAGACCGCACCCCTACGACGACCCGCACCCCTACGAGGAGCGCCCGCTCGGTCGTCGCGGTCGCCAGCTACGGCGTCCGCGGCAGCGGCGGTCGCCAGCCGATGGCGTACGTCGGCCCGCAGCCCGCTGCGCTCGGCCATCGGTGAAGGGACGCCGGCCGGTCGTGGCGACGCTCGACACCGGCTGCGGTGAGCACCCGTGGCTCGACGGCGTGGTCCGCACCGACGTCGAAGCTCGGCACCGACCCGATCGGCTACGTCGACGACGAGACCGATCCCGAGAAGTGGTTCGACCAGTTCGGCGCGCTCGACGGGGGCATCGACCCGCTGGCCGGCCACGGCACGTTCATCGCCGGTCTGATCCACCAGGCGTGCCCCGACGCCGACATCGTCGCCTGGCGGATCGTCGGCTCCGACGGCCCGTCGTGGAGAGCAACCTCGTCAAGGCGCTCGAGGACATCGCCGAGCTGGCTCGTCGACACCGCGACGGCGAGCCCGGTGGGCACCCGATCGACGTGCTCAGCCTGTCCCTCGGCTACTACCACGAGACGCCGGAGGACGAGCTCTTCGACCCGACGATGTACGGCATCCTGCGGCGAGCTCGGCGAGTGCGGCGTCGCCGTGGTCTGCTCCGCCGGCAACGACGCCACCGCGCGCCCCGTCTTCCCCGCGGCCTGTCACGCCGTGGCTCGACGACGGCGGCGACCGTGCACGCCGAGAACGGCGTGGTGCCGATCGTGTCGGTCGGCGCCCTGAACCCCAACGGCACCGACGCGCTGTTCAGCAACACCGGCCCGTGGGTCCGCGCCTACGCCCGCGGGGCCGCGGTGATGAGCACGATCCCGCCCGTTCCAGGGGGGCTTCAACCCGATGGCCAGCACCGAGGCCGTACCGGCGCGTCCGCGAGTCGATCGACCCCGACGACTACAGCGGCGGTTCGCCCTGTGGAGCGGCACGTCGTTCGCCGCACCGCTCTTCGCCGGGCCGGCTGGCCGCCGCAGCTCGTCGGCACGATCGACCCGGCCCACGACGACGCGGGCCGACGCCGTCGACCGCGGCTGGGAGGCGGTGGCTGCCCTGACGGACATCACGCCATGATGGGCGAGTGCCCTCCGCTGCCGAGCTGCACCGGCGCGCTGTCGACGTGCGTGAACCGGACGAGTTCGACGGCGCGCTCGCGACCAGCTCGAGCAGGCGCGGCTGATCGCCGACGACCCCGACCTGCTGGCCCGGATCGACCTGTCGCTCGCGTACGTCGACGCCGAGACCGGCGCATGCGACGCGGGAGTCGCCCGCTGCCGAGGCCCTCGAGCGCCGACGTGGCCTCAGCCCGGTGACCCACGGCCTGGTCTGGTCGCAGCTCGCCCTGATCCACAAGCGCTCGGGCGACATCGACGCGGCGCTCGGCCGACTTCTCGACGGCAATCCCCCTGCTCGCGGCGAGCCGCGGAGGCTGGGCCGCGCGCTGCTCAACCGGGGCAGCCTGCACCTGCGCCGGGGCAACCCGCAGGCCGCCATCGTCGACCTGACCGAGGCCGATCGACGAGCTCGGCGACGACGCCGGCCTCGACCGTCCAGCGCGCCAAGGCCGAGCACAACCTCGGGCTACGCCCGGCTGCTGACCGGCGACGTCGTCGGCGCCCTCCAGACGATGGACTCCGCCCGCGCGCGTGCTGGCCCCGCTGTCGGCCGTCTCGCCGCGCGGTGGGCGAGCAGGACCGGGCCGAGGTGCTGACCGCGGCCGGTCGTGCCGGCGAGGCGATCAAGGCCCTGGAGTCCGCCGCCGCGGCGTACGGCTCGCGCCGGCTGCGCTCGTTCCAGGCCCAGTGCGAGCTGACGTTGGCCTGGTCGCTGCTGCGCGAGGACCCCGTCCGCGCCCGCGTGGTTGCTCGACGCGCCGCTCGTCACTTCCGCAGCCAGGCCAGCCCGGTCCTGGCGACGCGGGCCGAAGCGGTCGAAGTCGTGGCGGAGGTGGGGATGGGTCGCCGTGGGCCTTCTCTCTGCTCGGCCGCGCCGATGCCGTCGTCAGCGAGCTCCGACGGCACGGCCACCAGCCGCGAGGCCGCGATCGTCGCGCTGCAGGCGGCCCGGCTGTCCGTCCGCCGCGGGCATCTCGACGACGCCCGCGCACGCATCGACAAGGTCCGCGTCACCGAGGACTCGCCCGTCGCCACCCGGCTGCTGTGGCGCGAGGTGCGGTCCGAGCTGGCCCAGGCGCGGGGCGATCGTCGGCACGCGCGCGACCACGTGCGCGCCGGGCTCGCCGACCTGCACGCCTGGCAGTCGTCGTTCGGCAGCCTCGACCTCCAGAGCACCCTCGTCGGGCACGGCCGCGCATTGGCGCTCCAGGGGCTCCGGCTCGCGCTCGACGGAGGGATCACCGGCTCTCGCCTACGAGTGGTCCGAGCGCGCCCGTGCGCTCGTCGCTCGGGTGACCCCCGTGCGACCCCCAGCCGACGAGCAGCAGGCGGGACTGCTCACCGAGCTGCGGGTGCTGTACGCCGCCGACCCCGCGCCTCGCTCTGCCGACGGCCGCCGTCTCGACCAGCTGCGCGACCGGATCCGTGAGCAGAGCTGGTACGGCGACGGGAGCGGCCAGGTCGGCGAGCCCGCGGCCCTCGAGGAGGTGCAGGCCGAGCTGGCCGCCACCGACGCCTGCCTCGTGGCGCACGTCGCGGTCGACGGGTGGATCACCGCGATCGTCGTGACCGGCACGGAGGCCCACACCGTCCGCCTGTGCGAGGCGACGCCGGTCGGCGAGGACCTCGACCGGATCGCCGCCGACCTCGACATGGCCGCCTCCCAGCTGGCGGGACCCTTCGCGGCCGCGATCCGGGGCTCGCTGGACGAACGGCTCCAGGTCGTCTCGGACCTGCTCGTCGCTCCGGTGCTGCCGCTGGTCGGCGACCGCCGCGTCGTGCTGACGCCTTCGGGCCAGCTGGCGGGTACGCCGTGGACGCTGCTCCCGGGGCTCGCCGGACGCCCGGTCACCGTGCCGCCGTCCGCGACCCGCTGGCTGGAGCTGCGCCGGTCGGGTCGGCACCGTCGGCCGCGCGTGGGCCTGGTCGCCGGGCCGCACGTCGAGCGGGCGGAGGAGGAGGTCACGCGGGCATCGGCCGCCTGGCCCCGCGCGACCGTGCTGACGGGCGAACGCGCCGTCGCCACCCAGGTCGCGAACCTGGCCGCGAAGGTCGACGTCCTGCACCTCGCCGGCCACGGCCGACACCCCGGCGACAACCCGCTCTTCTCCGCGGTCGAGCTGGCCGACGGACCCTGGTTCGGCTACGACATCGACCAGCTGCCGCACACGCCCGCCACGGTGGTGCTGTCGTCCTGCGAGCTCGGCCGCGCGTCCGTACGCTCCGGCGACGAGGTGGTCGGCATGACCGCCGCCTGGCTGCACGCCGGTGCCCGCTGCGTCACGTCATCCCCCACCCTCGTGGCCGACGACGTGGCGTGCGAGGTGCTGGCCGGCTGGCACGCCCGGGTGGCCAAGGGCGACGCCCCGGCCGACGCACTGGCCGACGCGGTCCGCGACCTCGACGACGACGCGGCCCCGTCACCGTTCCTCAGCTTCGGCGCCGGCTGGTAGCCGGCTCGCGCACCAGAAAACTTTTCGTATCCGGCGTATCTGGCGCCGTACCGCCGACTCCTACGTGGGCAAGGGGGACCCGGTCGGGGGTGTCGAAATCGGGGGATTCGACGCACCACCGCGCCAGGAGCGGACCAACGAACTCACAGGCGTTGGTCCGCTCCAACGCGTCTCTGGCCTTCTACAGGCGGACGGACCCTTGCTCGCCCTCGAGCGGCTCGCCGGTGACCTTCGCCTTCACGAACGAGAGCAGCGAGGCCGCGCGCCCACCGGGCGCCTTCCAGTACTCGGCCGACTCGGCGTCCACGCGCAGCAGGAGGACGTCCGGGTCCTCCGCACCGTCGGGGAACCACGCCTCCACGACCGGGTTCCACATCTCCTCGACCAGGGCACGGTCGTCGACCAGCGTGGCCCGGCCGGCCACCGACAGCCAGTCCGACGAGCCGTCGAAGGACAGGTTGACGTCGGGGCGGGCTCCCAGGTCGGCGGCCTGCTCGCTGGAGCGCGAGATGAAGAACCACGACTCCAGGTCGTCGGTCACCTGCTGCGGAGTCATCGGGCGCGCGTGCAGCGCCCCGTCCGCCGCCGCGCCGGTGAGCATGCAGAACCGGGCGTCCTGGGCGATCTCGACGCAGCGGCGTCGTGCGCGGTCGTCGCTGGACTCAGGCTCCGGGCGCTCGGTCGGGTCCGGCGTCCAGTCGTCGTGCTGGCTGTCCTCCACGGTGCCTCCTCGAGTGGCGTCCGACGACCTTCGCAGCCGCTCCTCGACGGCTGCCACACCCCAAAGTGGGAACCACCCGGACGACCGGTGGACCTTGAAGTGAAGTAAGTCGACAGGTTCGCTACATTTGCCTGCGGGAGGACCGATGACGCGACCAGCACGCCCCGACTTCCTCATCCTGGGGGCACCCAAGGCCGGCACGACCGCACTGCACGCGGCGCTGACCCGCCATCCGGACGTCTTCATGTCCTCCCCCAAGGAGCCGAAGTACTGGATGTGCGACGACGCTCCCCCGCCGCACTTCCGCGGCCCCGGCGACCAGCACTCCCAGCAGGAGTGGGTCTGGCGGAAGGCGGACTACGAGCGGCTCTTCGAGCCAGCGCCTGCCACGTCCGTACGCGGCGAGAGCACGCCGTTCTACCTCTGGCACCGCGCCGCCCAGCGCCGGATCTCCGAGCAGCTGCCCGACGCCCGGCTGATCGCCGTCGTGCGGGACCCCATCGACCGCGCCTACAGCAACTGGATGCACCTGTGGTCCGACGGGCTCGAGCCGGTGGCCGACTTCGAGAAGGCGTTCGCGCTCGAGCACGAGCGGATCGCGAAGGGGTGGGCGCCGTTCTGGCGCTATGCGCAGCTGGGGCGGTACGGCGAGCAGCTGGCGCACCTGTTCAGCTACGTCGACCGGGAGCGGGTGCTCGTGCTGCGGTACCGCACGATCGTCGACGACCCGCAGGGGGCGGTCGACCGCGACGTGCGAGTTCCTCGGGATCGCGCCGGGACTCATCGAGACGATCCCGCACGACAACAGCCGCAGCTTCGTCGAGCCGGGGCCCAGGTCGGCAGTGATGGGCCGGGTGCTGCGCGCGGGTGCGTGGGCCGGCCAGTTCGCTCCGCCGCAGGTGTGGCGGCGGGCCAGCGCACCGCTGATCCGGCGGATGTCCGGGGGAGACGCGGTCCGTCCGAAGCTGTCGACCCAGGCGCGCGCCCGCCTGCTGCCGTACTTCGCCGACGACATCGCCCTGCTCGCGCAGCTGACCGGCGAGTCCTTCGACGACTGGTTGTCGACCGAGAGCCGCGGCTCGTTCCGCGAGCGCAGCAGGGCCTCGTGACCCGGGGCTAGCGGACGAACGTCACCAGGTCGTGCGCACCGTCGTCGCGGGCGGCCTCGACGTAGTAGCGCGTGCGCCCGTCGCCCAGCGCCACCGCCGACGCGTAGCGGAAGGCGCCGTCGGAGTACGGCGAGGCGATCGGCGCGACACCGGCGTCGGCGACCAGGCGCTCGCCGTCCCAGACCGCGACGCCGGTGGTCTCGAACCAGTTGGACTCGGCGTCGGCCCGGCCGTCGTACAGCACCGTGAGGGGCTCCTCGCCGATCACGGTGACGACGCGGGCACCGCGCGCGTCCCACTCACCCGGACGGCCGGCCAGCACCTCGCCGCGATCGGTCCAGCCGAGCCCGTCGTCGCTGGTGAGGTACCTGGTCGTCATCCGGTCCTCGTGACCCGGCTCGTCGAGCGGGTGGCAGCAGAGCCACAGGTGCCAGCCACGCTCGTCGTGGGTGATCACGGGGTCCTTGACCGCGGTGTGCCGGTCGCCCGGCAGCACGACCTGCTGGTGCCCGGCCGGCAGGTCCTCGACCGTGGGCGCGGTGAGGCTGTCGACCCACCAGTGCTTGGAGCCGGGCGTCGCGCAGGACAGGTACAGGCGCCACCCGAGGCCGGGCACGGGCATCAGCACCGGCCGCTCGAAGGACTCGGCCCCGAACGCCTCGCGGTTGACCTCCGCGACCGGCTCGAACGTCTCACCGTCGTCGGAGCGCGCCACCACGACCGTGACGCCGCGGCCGTCGGTGAGCGGGCGGCGTACGCGCCACGTGAGCCAGAAGACGCCGTCGACCAGGATCGCGCTCGCGGCCCCGGACCAGTTGCCCGCCCCGATGCCGGGTGCCGGTACGACGACGCGCACGTCCTCGCCGTACGACGGCAGGTGAGTCGCGGCGACAGTCGTCATGACGACCATCATAATGCACCGAATCGCTCGACATTGCCGCGGCGCGCCGCGCGAGCCCCGGTCAGAGGTAGAGGCCGGTGCTGCCGGTGTCGCCGAGCCGCTCGGCGGCCACGGCGTGCACGTCGCGCTCGCGCATCACGACGTACGTCTCGCCCTGCACCTCGACCTCGGACTTGTCCTCGGGGTCGAACAGCACGCGGTCACCGATCTCGACGGCGCGGGCGTGCGGGCCGCAGGCGACGACGCGGGACCACACCAGGCGACGCGCGCCCATCGCGGCCGTCGCCGGGATGACGATCCCGCCGGAGGACCGGCGCTCGCCGGCCTCGCGGTCGACCTCGACCAGCAGCCGGTCGTGCAGCATCTTGATCGGAGCCTTGTCGGACATGGACGCGCTCCCTCGGACCGGCCGGGCGACGGTGGTCAGCGCACGACCCGGCGGGCGACGGCGAAGAACGTCAGGACGCCCACGACGACCCCGGCGGCCTTCAGGATGTTGTTGGTGCGGGGACTCCCGGTGAGGGGATCCACGAAGTGGGCCTTGATGGAGCTGATCTCTCGACTGACGATCGTCTTGGGGTGGGCCCGGTAGACGAGCAGGTCGATCGTCTCGGCCAGGCGGTCGCGGGTGGCGTCGATCTCACGCTCGAGCGAGGACGTCTCGTTGGTCACGCCCGCAGGCTACCAACGTGGCCACCCCTCTGATTGCCCGGTTATCGTGCGCAGGTGACCGAGCACCCCACCGGACGCCTCTCCCCCGGCGACACGGCCCCCGACTTCACCCTCACCTCCGACACCGGCGAGGAGGTGTCGCTGGCCGACCTGCGCGGCCGCAAGGTGATCGTGTACTTCTACCCGAACGCGATGACGCCCGGGTGCACGACCCAGGCCTGCGACTTCAGCGACTCGCTCGCGTCGCTGAAGGCCGCCGGCTACGAGGTGCTCGGCATCTCGCCCAACACCCCCGACAAGCTGGCCAAGTTCCGCGAGCGCGACGGCCTGACCATCACGCTGCTCTCCGACGCGGACAAGTCGGTCATGCAGGCCTACGGCGCGTACGGCGAGAAGAAGCTCTACGGCAAGCTCGTCGAGGGCGTCATCCGGTCGACGTTCGTCGTCGACGAGGACGGCAAGCTCACCCTGGCCCAGTACAACGTCAAGGCCACCGGCCACGTCGCCAAGCTCCGCAGGGACCTCGGCCTCGCTGCCTGACCTCCTAGGATCGGTCCGCACCCGCCGGAGTGGTGGAACTGGCAGACACGCAGGGTTTAGGTCTCTGTGCCTTCGGGTGTGCGGGTTCGAGTCCCGCCTCCGGCACGTTGTGAATAGCGGTGCGTGAGTGTTGGTTTCTCCGGCTCGAACCAACCCTGACGCACCGCCGCTACCGAAGCGCGGCGGCGATGAGCGGACCGATCTCGCGCAGCGCCTTGCCGCGGTGGGAGATCGCGTCCTTGTCCGCCGGCGTCAGCTCGGCGGTCGTCACACCCGGCGCCTCGTCGGCCTCGAACAGCACGTCGTAGCCGAACCCACCGCTCCCCCGGACCTCGCGGACGACGCGGCCCCGCATCTCGCCGCGGACGACGGCCTCGGTGCCGTCGGGGTGGCAGAACGCCACGGCGCAGGCGAAGTACGCGCCCCGACGCTCGTCGGGGACGTCCGCGAGCTGGGCGAGGAGCAGCTCGTTGTTGCGGGCGTCGGACTTGGGTGGGCCCGACCAGCGCGCGGACAGCACGCCCGGCATGCCGTTGAGGGCGTCGACGCACAAGCCGCTGTCGTCGGCCACGCTCGGCAGGCCCGTGGCCGCGAGCCCGGCCCGCGCCTTGAGCAGCGCGTTGCCCTCGAACGTCGGGCGGTCCTCGACCGGTTCGTCGTACGGCGCCACGGCGTCCAGTCCGACCACCTCGACGCCGGCGACCAGGATCCGCCGCATCTCGGCGAGCTTGCCGTCGTTGCGGGTGGCCAGGAACAGCCTCACCGGCCGAGGGCCTCCGCCTGCAGGCGCGTCAGCTCGCCGCAACCCTGCTCCGCGAGGGCGAGCAGCGCGTCGAGCTCGGCCCGGTCGAAGGGCGCACCCTCCGCCGTGCCCTGGACCTCGACGAACTTGCCGTCGCCGGTCATCACGACGTTCATGTCGGTCTCGGCGCGCACGTCGTCGTCGTAGTGCAGGTCGAGGCGCGGGGTGCCGTCGACGATGCCGACGCTCACCGCGGCGACCGACCCGACGAGGGGCTCCCCGGTCAGCGCTCCGTTGTTCCGCAGGTGGGTCACGGCGTCGGCCAGCGCGACGTACGCGCCGGTGATCGCGGCAGTGCGGGTGCCACCGTCGGCCTGCAGGACGTCGCAGTCGAGCACGATCGTGTTCTCGCCGAGCGCCTGGTAGTCGATGATGGCGCGCAGCGAGCGGCCGACCAGCCGCGAGATCTCGTGGGTACGCCCGCCGATGCGGCCGCGCACGGACTCACGGTCGGTACGGGTGTTCGTGGAGCCGGGGAGCATGGCGTACTCGGCGGTCACCCAGCCGAGACCCGAGCCCTTGCGCCACCGCGGCACGCCTTCGGAGGCGGAGGCCACGCAGAGCACGCGGGTGCGGCCGAACTCCACGAGCACCGACCCGGCGGCGTGGTCGAGCCAGTTGCGGGTGATGGTGACCGGTCGCAGCTGGTCGTCGGCCCGACCATCTGACCGGCCGTCTGATCGCTCACTCATGCCAGCGAGCCTAGGGGGTCACTTGACCTCGGCCCGCAGCACCCGCCACACCCCGATGACCAGCGGCAGGACCAGCCAGATGAAGCCGGACACCGCCAGCTGCGCCCACTCCTTGCCGCTCACGTCGGCCTCGATGATGGGGTTCTGGGCGTTCGCGAAGTCGATCCACGGGCGCAGGTCCTTGAACCAGTCCATCAACGCCGAGCCCAGCTCGAAGAGGCCGGGGAAGATGAAGGAGTAGACGAAGTAGACGACGATCGCCGCGGCGGTGTTGAGGAGCAGCATGCCGAACGCGAAGCCGGTCGCCATCGAGAAGACGTAGAGCAGGAAGAAGCAGAAGATCCGGAACGGACCGAGGTCCCAGGTGACCGGGTTGTCGCTGAACGCCGCGTAGAGGCCGTTGGCGGCGATGGTCAGCGTGAAGCCGATCACGACCGCGGCGAGCGCGACGATCAGCGTGCCGACGAACTTCGCGGCCAGGAAGCGGGTGCGCGACGGCTCGAGGGTGAACGTCACCATCGCCGTGCGCTGGCTCCACTCGCTGGTCACCGACATCACGCCGAGCACGGGCAGCAGGATGTTCATGGGGATGTTGGCGCCGGCGGCGAAGTCCTCGAACGTCACCGTCTGGTCCTGGGCCAGCACCACCCACAGCTGGATGATCAGCACCAGGGCCGTGAACGCGGCGATGGAGATGAGCAGCCACCGGCCGGCGCGGGTGTCGAACATCTTGCGCAGCTCGACCGACACCAGCCGGCTGAACGGCACGCGGGCGGTCTGGCTGACGTCGAGGGTCATCGGGGCACTCGTCGCGGTGCTCATGAAGGGGCTCCTGCGGTGGTGGTGGCCTGCGCCAGGACATTGGGGTCCTCGCGCTGGGTGTCGGAGGTGAGCTCGAGGAACAGGTCCTCCAGGCCGCCCTCCACGGGGCGGAGGTCGGACAGCACGATCGCCCGTTCGGCGGCCAGGCGGCCGATGTCGACCGGCATCGCGTCGACGCGGAAGCCCAGGCCGACCGGCGTGAACGTCAGGCCCTTGTCGGTGAGGGCGGCGGTCAGGACGTTGTTGTCCTCGGCGACCACGAGGGTGCCGACACCGCCCGCGCCGGCGAGCAGCTCGGCCTTGGTGCCACGGGCCACGATCTTGCCGCGGCCGATCAGCAGCATCTCGTCGGCGATCTGCTCGACCTCGTTGAGGAGGTGGCTGGACAGGAGCACGGTGCCGCCACGGTCGGCGTACCCCTTGAGCAGCCCGCGCATCCAGCGGATGCCGGCCGGGTCGAGGCCGTTGGCAGGCTCGTCGAGGATCAGCACCGAGGGGTCACCGAGCAGGGCGTGGGCGATGCCCAGCCGCTGGCGCATGCCGAGCGAGTAGTTGCGGACCCGACGCTTGGACTCGGTGTCGTCGAGGGAGACCAGCGCCAGCATCTCGTCGACGCGCGACATCGGCAGGCCCATCGTCTTGGCGCCGATGGTCAGCACCTCGCGGCCGGTGCGGCCGGCGTGCTGGGCGGATGCGTCGAGCAGCACCCCGACGTGGCGGCCGGGGTTCGGGATGTCGTGGAAGTGCAGCCCGCCGATCGTCACCTCGCCCGCCGTCGGCGAGGTCAGCCCGACCATGACGCGCATGGTCGTGGTCTTCCCGGCACCGTTGGGGCCGAGGAAGCCGGTGACGGTACCCGGCTTGCACACGAAGCTGATGTCGTCGACCGCCATGAAGTTCCCATAGGCCCGTGAGAGGCCCTCGACCTTGATCATGCCGACCATCCTGCCAAGCCCGCACCGCCGGGACATCGGACCTCGGCAGGGGTGTCGCCCGACCAAAGTAGGGGGGCGGGCACGACCGCGGACCGCTGCCACCCGACGTACGACGCGCCACACTGACCGCATGGAACGCCCTGCCCCCGACACCGTGCAGCCGCCGGTGACGCGATGGGGCGTGTTCTTCCGCCTCGTGGGCGTGCTCGCCATCAGCGCGATCGGGCTGGTCTCGGTGCCGGACCACTGGCACGGCGCCTGGCTGGCGGTCGACATCGTGCTGGGCCTGGTCGCGCTGGTGCTGGTGCGGTGGCGGCGTCGGTGGCCGCTCGGGATCGCGCTGGCCACCGGCGCGCTCGGAGCGCTGTCCGGGCTGGCTGCCGGACCCGCGGTCCTGGCCGCCGTGTCGATGGCGACCCGGCGGGTGTACTGGCAGGTGGGGGTGCTCGCCGTCTTCACCGTCGCCGGTGGCCAGTTCTTCACCACCATGCAGCCCGACGACGGGGACCCGTGGTGGGTCGACCTCCTCATCAACGCCGTCGTGACCGCGGGGATCCTGGGGTGGGGCATGTACATCGGCTCGCGCCGCGAGCTGATCTGGACGCTCCGTCAGCGCGCCGAGCGCGCGGAGGCCGAGCAGGAGCTCCGGATGGCCCAGGCGCGCGGCAACGAGCGCTCCCGGATCGCCCGCGAGATGCACGACGTGCTCGCGCACCGGATCTCCCAGATCTCCCTGCAGGCGGGCGCGCTCGGCTTCCGCAGCGACCTCGACGCCGACGAGCTGCGGGCCAACGCCACTGTGATCCGCGACCTGGCCAACGAAGCACTGACCGACCTGCGCGGCGTGCTCGGCGTGCTCCGCGACCCGGGTACGGGCGAGCTGGCCCACGCCCCCCAGCCGACCTGGTCCGACCTGCCGTCGCTGGTGGACAGCGCGCGCGAGGCCGGCCTGCACGTCGTGCTCACCGACCGGCTGCCGCGCGACGCGCCCGTGCCCGACGTGGTCGGCCGCACGCTCTACCGGATCGTGCAGGAGGGCATCACCAACGCCGGGAAGCACGCCCCCGGCGCCGTCGTCCGGATCGAGGTCACCGGGTCGCCGGACGAGGGCGTCGACATCGTGCTGCGCAACCCGCTCGGGTTCGGGCCGACGCGGACGCCGGGCTCGGGTCTGGGGCTGATCGGTCTCACCGAGCGCGCCGAGCTCCGGGGTGGCCGGCTCGAGGGGCGCCGGGAGGGGCAGCAGTTCGTGCTGCACGGCTGGATACCCTGGGCCGCCTAGTGAACGTCACCCGCCTGCTGATCGTCGACGACGACCCGCTCGTCCGCTCTGCGCTCACCTTCATGCTCGGGGGTCAACCCGACCTCGAGGTGGTCGGCGAAGCGGGAGACGGCCGTGAGGGAGTCACCCGCGCCGCCGAGCTCAAGCCCGACGTCGTCCTCATGGACATTCGGATGCCCCGTCTCAACGGCCTCGACGCGACGCGCCGGCTGCTCGCCTCGGAGGACCCCCCGCGGGTGATCGTGCTGACGACGTTCGACGCCGACGAGTACGTCGTCGAGGCGCTCGCCGCCGGCGCCGACGGGTTCCTGCTCAAGGACACCCCGCCGCCAGAGGTGGTCGACGCCATCCGCAAGGTCGCGCAGGGCGACCCGATGCTCTCCCCCGCCGTCACCCGGTCGCTGATCCGGCGGGTGGCCACCAGCACCCGGTCGCCCGCCGCGGTCGCCCGGCTGGGCGAGCTCACCGACCGCGAGCGCGAGGTCGCCCTGGCCGTGGGCCGGGGGCTCAGCAACGCCGAGATCGCGGCCGAGCTCTACCTCTCCGTGCCGACCGTCAAGGCGCACGTGTCACGGTTGTTCGACAAGCTCGACGTCACCAACCGCGTCCAGATCGCGATGTGCGTGCACGACGCGGGGCTGATCTGAGCGACTACGCGCCCTTCGCCGGCCGCTCAGCTCCAGCTCGACGGTGTTGATGCCGGGGGTCTGGTCGGCGAGCGTGAACTCGACGAACTCGGCGTCGTCGTCGACGTGTGCGTTGTGGCCGGGCCGGATGTAGTAGGCGTCCCCGGCCGAGATGACGTCGGTCTCACCGTCGGCGTAGCGCATCGTCACCTTGCCCTTCAGGCAGTAGCCCCAGTGCGGCTCCTGGCAGGCACCGCCGGGCAGCTCGGCGAACCACTCCGCCGTGTCGAGGCCGGCGTTCCAACGCTCGAGGGCGATCGTCATGCCGCCCGCCTCCGCGCGGTGCTGCTGGCCGGCGCCCTCGATGTCAACGGCCAGCTCGGTGTTGTTGCGAGTGAAGGTTCCCATGGCCCTGCTCCTGTGTCGGGGACCGACTGTTTCGGTCGACACCCGGAACGTAGATGTTGAACTCGGGTGCAAGGTCAAGACCTTGACCCTGCACCCGGGTGCAAGGTCTACCGTGGACGGATGCGGATCTCCGAGCTGGCCGCAACCGCGGGAGTCCCGACCTCCACGGTGCGCTACTACGAGCGGGTCGGACTCCTCACGCTCCCGGCACGCACCTCGTCCGGCTATCGCGACTACGGCGAGGACGCTGCCGCCCGCCTCCTGTTCATCACCCGCGCGCGGCGCATGGGCCTGAGCTGCGAGCAGGTCACCGACCTGGTCCCGGTCTGGGACGGCGCCAACTGCGGCGCCGCCCAGGAACGCGTCGGTCGGCTGATCGACGAGAAGCAGACGGAGATCGCCGAGCGGATCGCCGAGCTCGAGGAGTTCGCCGCCCAGCTCGACACGGTTCGGGTGGCGCTCGAGGCGGAGCCGGCGCAGCAGGCATGCCGGGCCGACCTCACCTGCTGCGTCCCGATGTCGCCGGGCGGGCCCGTCGCCATCGAGCTCAAGCCTCGGCGCTAGTGCCTGTTCGGGCGTCGCTGCCGGAGGCATGGACGAGGTCCCGTTGGAACCAGCTGCCCTGCTTGCCGCCGATGTCTGATGGGTCGGCCGGCCCCACCTCAGTGGAAGCCGGCGTTGAGCAACACCCGCTGCGACGCCACGTTCTCGTGGGAGGTAGCGGCACGGAGGGTGCTCACCCGGTGCCGCGAGGACGCCAGCAAGCAGAGCTCGCGCACGGCCGCCGTCGCGACTCCGCGGCCGGTGACCTGCTGCGCCACGCGATAACCCACCTGCGCGACACCGTCCCCGACGAACACCAGGTTGAACCGCCCGAGCACCGCCCCGTCGTCGTCGACGAGCACGTAGTAGGCGCCGATGCCAGCGTCCTGCTCTGCCAGCAAGGCACGGTGTCGCTCGGTGAAGGTCGCGAAGTACGCGTCGCCCCGGTCGGAGATCGACGTCGCGAAGTAGGCGCGGTTCGCCAGCTCGAAGGCCAGGACCGCCTCGGCGTGGTCAGCGCGCAGCAGCTCCAGCTCAGGCACCGGAGGAGGCTATCCATCTCACGTTCGCCGGTGGAACGTCGTGGCCCCGTTGGGGTGGTGGTGGACCTGCCAGGCGGGGTCGTGGGCGCGGTGGTGGTGGAACGAGCAGAGCAGCTTGCCGTCGGCGAGGTCGGTGCGGCCGCCGCGGGACCAGGGTTGTCTGCCAGTGGTGGGCTTCGCACCAGGCGGCGGGGATCGATGCAGCCGTCGGTGGTGCACTCGCGGTCGCGGATGGCGAGGGCCTTGCGTTGGGCCGGTGAGAACAACCGGGCGGAGCGGCCGAGGTCGAGGACCTCACCCTTCCGGCCGAGGACGACGGGGATGATCCGGGCCTGGCAGGCGAGCCGGCGGGCCTGTTCGGCGGTGATCCGGTCACCGGTGGAGGTGGTGGCGATACCGATCCCGGTCAGCAGGGTGTCGAGGTCGAGGGTGACCATCACGCTGGTGGTGGTGCCGCCGTGGGTCGGGCAGGCCGGCGTCGGGGACGTTCTCCAGGAACGCCACGAACGCCTCCCCGCGTCGGCGGGCGACCGGCAGAGCGTCGACCTCACCGAGTGGGGTGCGGCGTGGGGAGGTGTAGGCGTCCAGGTAGGTCCGCAACCGGTTGGCGACGTGGTCGGGGATGCGGGCGTGGAGGTCGGTCGACCCGTCACCGCGGGGTCGGAGGTCCAGCCTCGTCGCCGCCTGGGCGCGGGTCTCCTCGGCGAGCAGCCGCTGGTACTCGGCCTCGTCGGCGATCTCGGGGGCGAGGTGCTCGAGGACACCGCGGCCGAGGTGGCGCAGCTCCCGCGGCCCGAACACCGCGGCCTGCTCGACCAGGTAGGCCTCGGCCTTCACGACCAGGTCGTCACCCAGCTCGTCGGGCAGCGCGTCCAACGCCTCGACGATCACCCGGGCCTGGGCCAGGTTCAGGTCACCGGCACCCAGCGCGTCGGCGGTCTGCGTCCACTGCGACCCGAGAGACGCAGCCAAGCGCCGCGTGGCGGCGTACGGTCCCGTGGTTGTCCCGGGTCTGGGTCGCCAACCAGGTCGGCGGTGGACCGGTCACCGGTCTCCTCGGCAATGTCGTCGGAGGCGGCGAGCACCCGCAGACGTTCGGCCTCGGCACGGCTGATCACCCGCGAGATCCGCAGCAGGAGCTCCTGCCGCTCAGCGACGGTGCGGAACTCCGGACTGATCGCCGCGAGCTCGTCCAACACACCATCGAGCCGGTCGAGCGGCTCGGCGTACGTGCTGGACATAGGACAATCCAAGCACCGACCACCGACAGTCCTCCGGCCTCAGAACCCCTTGTCCACAAGGGATTCAGCGCATGGCTCAGTCTTCGATGACGGCCGCGCCCTGTCGCTTCAGAGCCGTGAGTCCGTCCCGCATGGCTTGCAGCTTCTCGGGCGAGTGCCCGACCCAGTCGACGATCTCGCCCACCACCCGCAGGGGCTCGCGGGTGCGGAAGGAGTGCGTCGGGTTGCCCGGAAGCTTCTTGTCGGTGACGTTGGGGTCGTCCTCGAACTCACCGGTCGGTTCGACGACGTAGACGTGGCCGCGACCGGGGCCGGCACCGAGCTCGGCGCCCCACACCGCGGCGTCGAGGGTCGCGGTGAAGTAGACGTGGTTCATCACGCGGCCCGCTTCGAAGTTCGACTCGCGGCCAGGCACCAGCAGGTCGCCGACGGCGAGGTCCGCCTTCGTCCCGTGCAGGTAGACGCCAGTCTCGAAGACCTCGAACGGCACCGGCTCGCCCGTCGCGCTCATCCGACGACTCTAGGCGCGCCGAGCGCCCGTCGAACCGGAACAGGTAACCAAACCCGTCAACCGGCGGGTGTGTGGCCAACCCCCAGCCGTCATCGTGCACGGGCGACCCTCCGCGCACGGCGGGCGAGCGCGTTCCACTGCGCGCTCACCACCCGGTGCACCTCGCTGCGCGCGGGGGGTCCACCATCGCGGCGCGGCCGTCCGGCTGCTCCGGCGCTCAGCGCCCCACCCGAGTCGGGGTGGGCACGAACGGAGGTTCACCATGAGCTTCAACCGCCTCTCCATCGCGACCGCCCTGCTCGCGGTCGTCGCTGCCGGCGTGGTGCCCCTCGCCTCGGCGTCGGCCGGCCCGAGCAGGTCGGCGACCAAGTACCGGGTCTCCATGAAGATCTCGACCACACGCGCCGTCGCCAACGAGGACACCGTCACGCTGACCGGCACGGTGAGCCCCGCGGCGCCGGGCACCAAGGTCAAGGTGCAGGTCCGCTACGACGGACAGACCACCTGGAGGAAGGCTGGTTCAGCGAAGGTCAAGAAGAACAGCACCTACAGGTTCTCCTTCACCCCGACCACGCGCCAGGACCGCGCGTATCGCGTGGTCAAGCCGGGGGACGACCACGCCAAGGCCGACACCAGCAGGGAACGGACGCTCCAGGCCATCGGATGGGTGTGGCTGAGCAGCCTGACACCGAGCCGCACGGAGGGCGTCGCCAGCCATCACCACGATGCCGATCAACGGCGAGAACTACGGACACACCTTGTACACGGGTGTCGACACCGCCACAGGCTTCGTCGAGTACACGCTGGGCCGCCACGCCTACAAGCTCCAGGCCACCTACGGACTCTCGGACCGGACGGAGACCGGCGGCAGGGGCACCATCGCCGTGACGACCGACGGCGTTCCGTCGTTCTCCCAGACCTTCGACCTCGGCCAGTCCGTGCTCCAGACGACGAACGTCACCGACACCTATCGGATCCGGATCGACTTCAGCCAGATCGCCGACACCCCCGTGACCGAGCCGTCTGCCGGAGCCGCGCGGGTGCTGATGGACTGATCGCACGGTTGGGCCTGGCCGTCGAGATCCACGGCTGCGCCTAGGGTGAGCCTCATCGAGACACTCGCCTTCTACACATCCTTCGTCGGCCGTAGGGCCCTGCTGAACGACGTCCGCGAGCACCTTGCCTCCTCGCGTGTGGTGACCTTGGTAGGGCCCGGTGGGGTGGGCAAGACGCGCGTCGCCCTCCGGGTTGTCGAGGAGGCGCGGACCACCTACCGCGACGGGTGTTGGGTGGTGTCGCTGGCGGACCTCGTGGATCCCGACCTGCTGAGCGCCACGGTGGCCGAGGTACTGGGCTTGCAGGTCACCGACCAACCGTGGCGGGTCGACACGCTGGCCGACCACCTCGCCGAGCGGACCGCCCTGCTGGTGCTCGACAACTGCGAGCACCTCGTCGCCACGGTGGTCGAGCTGGTGGTGGGACTGCGCGCGAGGTGTTCGAACCTCACCTTCCTGCTGACCAGCCGGAGGCCACTGCGGCTCGGCGGGGAGAGTGTCATCGTCGTCCCGCCGCTCAGCCACCCTGACCAGGCGACCGTGGCCACGCCGGAGTCCATCGCGCACTACGAGGCAGTCAGCCTGTTCCTGGACCGCGCCACGTCGGCTCGATCCGACTTCACGCTCACCCCGGACAACGCACCAGCCGTTGCCGAGCTGTGCCGGGAGCTGGAGGGAGTGCCCCTCGCCATCGAGCTCGCCGCGGCCAGGATCAGGGTGCTGTCTCCCGAGGAGATCGCGGGACCGGCTGGCCGAACGGTTGGCGGTGCTCAACCTCGGGTACCGCGACGCCGAGGCCCGGCACCAGACACTGCGGGCATGCGTCGAGTGGTCCTACGACCTGTGCACGCCGGTGGAGCAGAGGTTCTGGGCGCGGTCCTCGGTGTTCGCCGGCGGGTACGACCTGGAAGGCGTCGCGGCCGTCTGCGGTGCTGATGACCTGTCTGCCGAAGGGGTTCTCGACCTGGTGGGCGAGCTCGTCGACCAGTCGGTCGTCCTCGCCGAGGTGACCGCCACGGGCCACACGCGCTACCGCATGCTCAGCGACATCCGGCAGTTCGGGCTCGAGCGGGCCGAGAAGGACGGCGAGCTCCAGGGCATCCAGCAGCGGCACGCCCGCTGGTACGACGAGCTGGTCTCCCGCTTCGACCGAGACGCGTGCGGGCCGCACCAGGTCGACTGGTTGCGTCGGCTACGGCTGGAGCAGGCCAACCTGCGGACCGCCATCGCGCACCACGCGCGGGCCCTGGACGAAGCCGCGGCCGCCGTGACCATGGCCCGACAGCTCGACCTGTACTGGTCGGCTTCCGGGCTGCTCGACGAAGCCCGGCACTGGTTGGAGATCGGGCTGGCCTCGGGCACCGGGACACCGCAGGAGCGATCCCTCGCGATGGCCGTGGCGGCGCGGTTCGCGGTCCTGCAGCACGACCGACCGCGCGCCGGGGAGCTGATCGAGGAGGGGATGGCGGTGGCGACATCCGCGGACGACCCTCGCGCGCTCGGGTTGTTGCTGGTGCCGGCCGCGATGCTCTCCGTCTGGGAGGGCACTCCGGCGGTGGCTGCGGAGCAGGCCGACAGGGCGGTGGCTCTCCTGCGGGCTGAGGCCCCTCGGCCCGGTGAGCTGATGGCCTTGTTCGTCGCGGGGGTGTGTCACGGCTTCGCCGGCAACGCGGTGGAGGCGGCGGACCGTCATCGGCAGTGCATCGCCCGTGCCGACGAGGTCGGCGAACAGCACATGAAGGCGCTGGCGGTCGCGGGACTGGGCGAGCAGGAGCTGGCCGGCGGACGCCTCCAGGAGGCCACCGTCCTGTTCGCCGAGGCCCTCATCCTGAAGCAGCAGCTGGGTGACCGGATGGGCATGGCGGTCGCGCTGGACTCGCTGGGGCGCGTCGCGACCGCGGAGGGTCGAGGCGAGCGGGCAGCGCTGCTGCTGGGTGCCGCCGAGGGCGTGTGGGACGTCGTCGGCATGTCGGAGACCGGCAACCCGTTCGCGTTCGCGCCGTCCCGGTCCGACGGCCTTCAGCAGGCGCGCAGGCTGCTGGGCAAGCAGCGGTTCCGGGAGCTGTTCCGCCGCGGTTCCCGGCTCGGCCTGGACGACGCGGTCCGGTTCGCCCTCGACGCAGAGCTCGACGAGGGTCCTCGTCCCGCGCACGCGGAACCTTCTCCGCTGACCAAGAGGGAGCGGGAGGTCGCCGACCTGGTCGCCGAGGGCCTGTCCAACCCCCAGATCGCGGCCCGGCTGGTCATCTCCGTGCGCACGGCCCAGGGACACGTGGAGAACATCCTGCGCAAGCTCGGGTTCAGCTCCCGGTCCATGATCGCCGCCTGGGTCACCCAGCGCCGGCTCGCGGAGCAGGCACACCTGGCCTCGCCCTAGCTCAGCGCGGCGCCACCAGCGCCGTACGCGCCGAGCGAGGACCGGTGCCGACGACGTTCTCCGCGGCGACCGCGAACCGGTACCGGCCCGCGGGCAGCCTCAGCACCAGGTGGTGCTGGGACGACTCGACAAGGACGGTGCTCACCCGGCTGACGCCGCGGCCGGACGGCCTCGCCTTCCAGACCAGCACCTCGTACGCCGTCACCGGCGCGCCGCCGCTCGTCAGCGGCGGCAGCCAGGAGAGCCGGATGGTGAGCGGGTTCCCCCGCTTGCCGGGCTTGACCGCACGGACGAGCGGCGCGGCCGGGACGGCGTACGTCGTGGGGGTCGGGGTGGGCGTGGCCGTTGCGGTCGGCGTCGGGGTCGGCGTGGCAACCACCGTGGGCGTGGGCGACGGGCTCGGCGAAGGGCTCGGCGTCCCGGAGTCCGCGCAGCCGGTGACGGCCAGCGTGTATCGACCGACCGACCCGTAGTCGCTGTAGCCGAGGGACGGGTCGGCGAGTCCGACGCCGTCCACCTCGAGGTAGTAGGTCCCAGGAGCCAGGGACTGGCTGATCGCGGCGCCCATCCCCGTCAGGACCGGTGACCAAGTCCCGGCGCGGGCCGTCGCCGGAGCCGCGACGGCCACCACCCCGCCCGACGCGTCGAGCAGGCGCAGCTGGGTGTCGAGCCCGGGGCCGAGGGGTGCGGGGGTGACCGACGCCGTCAGCGTCCCGGCGCAGGAGCGGCTGACCGCGAAGACGTCGACGTCGGAGCGGCTGGTGACCAGGCCGGACGCGGTCGCGTCACCCGTACCGAGCGGGAAGGCCGTCCCGACCGTGTTGCCGTAGTCGTCACCGATCACCGCGGGTCCGTGCTGGGCGATCACCGCGAGGTCGTCCTGCGTCTGGGTCGCACCGCTGTAGTCGCCGTTCGAGAACTGGGTCAGCGGCGTGTACCCGGCGCCCATGATCGGCGACCAGACCTTGGTGCCGGTGCCGTCCTGGTAGTACGCCGAGCCGTTCAGGCCGTCGTGGCTCAGCCCGAGCGTGTGGCCGACCTCGTGGCTGACGATCTCCGCGACCTGGGCCGCCGTGTAGGTCGTCTTCGGCAGCGCGAACGCCGGCTGGTACCACGGCCCGGAGGAGCCCATCACGTTGTCGAACACCCCGACGTAGGCGACGCCGGCGCACCCGCCGGAGCAGAGCACCGTCCGCATGTCCGGGTCGGTCGTGACCGAGGCCCGCATGCCGTACGCCGCGTCGTCGACGGAGGACCTGACGAGCGCGGCGGTGCCCGGGTCCTCGGTCGTGACGTCGACGTCGAAGGGTGCGTAGTCCTCGGCGACCCGGGCCCACACCTCCTGCACCACGTCGAGCTCCGCCTGGGAGAACGCCGCGTCGGCGTCCATCGTGTAGGCCGCGACGTCGATCACGGGATGCATCACGTCGTTCCACGCGGAGCTCTGCACGCGGTGGCCGTCGAAGTCGAGGAAGACCTTGCGGGTGGCGGTCGGCCGGGAGTGCAGCGTGAAGCTCGCGGCGTACGGGTAGGCGGCGGCCTCGGTCGGCGGCGCCGTCGGCGCGGCCGCCTGGTCGGGCTCGACGTAGAACAGGCGCCCGGTCTCGTCGACCCAGGCCGTGCGGTCGGCGGCGAGCAGCTCACGCAGGGTGCCGGCGCTCATCCCGCTGCGTCCGGCCGCGACGTCGAGGTCAGGGCCGAGCGCCTCGACCGCCGCCCGGCCGTGAGCGGGAGCGTTCAGCAGCTGCGAGGTACCGCGGGGGGCCGCCCCGGACGCTCCGCTCGCGAGCGCGCCGGCGCACGCCGGGACGACCAGCAGCAGGCCGAGACCGGCGACGACCACGGATGTCGCGCGCACCGGCTCAGGGTGGAGGACAACGCGGTGCCCGAGGTGTTGATCGAACCGTCAACCGATTGACAGTTCAGACCTCGTAGACGGCGCCGACGACGGCCAGGTCGATCTGGCCGGTGAAGTGGGCCTTCGCCTCGGCCATGGCGACCGCCGTGTCGTACCAGGCCGGCACGTGGGTGACCACGAGGCGCCCGACCCCACCGCGCGTGGCGGCAACGCCGCAGTCGGCCCCGGTGAGGTGGAGGTCGGGCGGGTTGTCCTCACCGGACTGGAAGGCCGCCTCGGCGAGCAGCAGGTCGACGCCGTCGGCGACCTGGTCCAGCCCGGCGCACGGCCCGGTGTCGGCGGAGTACGCCAGCGTGCGGCCGTTGGCCGACACCCGCAGGCCGAAGGTCGGGATGGGGTGCTTGACGGGCACGGGCTCGACCACGAACGGCCCCAGGTGGACGGGCCCGCCGTGCTCGTAGAAGGCGAACTCGTCGTTCATCCCGATGGCCTCGGGCAGGCCGTACGCCTGGGCCATCCGCTGCGCCGTGCCCACCGGCCCCCAGACCGGGATCCGCGGCTGGGCGCCGTCCGGGTGGTAGCGCCGCAGCACGTGGTAGCCGCACAGGTCCAGGCAGTGGTCGGCGTGGAGGTGGCTGATGAAGACGGCGTCGATGCCGAACGGGTCGGCGAACCGCTGGAGCGCGCCCAGCGCGCCGCTGCCGAGGTCCAGGAGGATCCGCCAGGTGCGGCCGTCGGGCTCGTCGGCCTCCACCAGGTAGCAGCTCGTCGCGGACTCGGGGCCGGGGTAGGAACCCGCGCAGCCGATGATCGTGAGTCGCATCGGGATCATCGGGTGCCCCCCTGGACCAGCCCGACGAACTGGTGGGCGGTGCCGAGCTCGGGACCGAGGAACCGCTGGCCGATCCGCTCGAACTCCTCCGGCGCGCCCGTGGTGAGGAACCGGTGCCGGGGCTCCCCCGACTGCCGCATCAGGTCGGTGGCGACGAGCATCTTGTAGACGTCCTTCGCGCACTCCTCGGCGCTGCTGACGAGGGTGACGCCGTCACCCATCACGTAGGAGATGACGCCGGTCAGCAGCGGGTAGTGCGTGCAGCCGAGGATCAGGGTGTCCACGCCGGCGTCGACCAGCGGGTCGAGGTACTCGTGGGCGACCCCCATCAGCTCGTCGCCGCCGGTGACGCCGGCCTCGACGAAGTCGACGAAGCGCGGGCAGACCTGGGTCGCCAGCGTGACCTGGGGAGCGGCGGCGAACGCGTCGTCGTACGCCATCGACTCCGCGGTGGAGCGGGTGCAGATCACGCCGATGTGCCCGCTGCGGGTGGCCGCGACCGCGCGGCGGGTGGCCGGGAAGATCACCTCGACGACGGGGACGTCGTAGCGCTCGCGGGCGTCACGGAGCATGGCGGCGCTGGCCGAGTTGCAGGCGATGACGAGCGCCTTCACGCCCAGGTCGACGAGGTGGTCGAGGCACTCGAGCGCGTACTCGCGGACCTCGCCGATCGGCTTGGGGCCGTAGGGCTGGCGGGCGGTGTCGCCGAGGTACAGCACCGACTCGTGCGGCAGCTGGTCGATCACCGACCGAGCCACGGTGAGACCGCCGAAACCGGAGTCGAAGATGCCGATCGGGGCATCCATCCCGCGGTCGGTCGGCCAGTCCTGCTGCACGACGCAAAGGCTAGGGGGTGGCCGCGCCCTGTGGAGGCCGACGCGACCGATATCACGGACCTTGCCGCGCTCACCCCGTACGCTGTTGTCCCATGCGTGTCCTCCCCTCCGCGCTCTCGGCGGCCCTCGTCTCGGTGCTGATCGCCGCCTCGCCCGTTCCTGCCGCGCCGCCTCCGGAGCCGCGCACCGCCGTGATCGACGCGAACCAGGTCACGCGCGTGGTGGTGATCTCGGTCGACGGGCTGAACCCCGACGCGATCACCCAGCTCGGCAGGTCCGGCGCCCCGACCTTCCACCGGATCGTCGACGAGGGTGCCACCACGTTCAACGCGCGCAGCGAGGTCGAGATGACCAACACGCTGCCCAACCACACCGGCATGGTGACCAGCCGCCGCATCGACCTGGCGTCGGGCGGGCACGGCGTCACCTGGAACGACGACCGCCTGGTGCCGCGGACCGTGCAGGTGGCCGCGGGGCAGCAGGTCGGCTCGGTGTTCTCGTCGCTCAACTCCGCCGGGCTGAGCAGCTCGCTGTTCGCGGCCAAGGGGAAGTTCGACCTGTTCAACCGCTCGTGGCCGAACGGCGTCGACCACACCCTGATCCGCGGCAACAACACCAAGCTGGTCAAGGCGGCCCGGCGCGACCTGCGCACCCAGTGGCGGGCGCTGACGTTCCTCCACATCTCACTGCCGGACGTCGCCGGCCACCACCACGGCTGGTTCTCCCCGGAGTACATGGACGCCGTGCGCGAGTCCGACTACCTGGTCGGCCAGGTGCTCACCACCATCGGCAGGACGGCCGAGTCCCGTCGACCACACGATGGTCGTGGTGACGGCCGACCACGGCGGCCTGGGGCCCAGCCACCTCGACCCGCGGCGGTTCGCCAACTTCCGGGTGCCGTTCCTGGTCTGGGGTGCCGGCGTCGCCGCCGGCGCCGACCTCTACGCGATCAACCCGACGTACGCCGACCCCGGCAAGGCGCGCGTCGGGTACGCCGCCGCGCTCCAGCCCGTCCGCAACGGCGACGTCGGCAACCTCGTCCTCGACGTGCTCGGCCTGCCGCCCATCCCCGACAGCGAGCACGACTACGCCCAGGACCTCGAGGTCCTCGCCCCCTAGCGGGACCAGAGCTCGCTGCCGAGCGGCCAGGGGTTGTGACGGCAGCCGTCGAGCCCCTTGGACTGCTGCATCATCACCGGCGCGAGGCGGCCGCGGCCCGGGCAGCCGAGGTGGCCGTGGCCGAGCCAGTGGCCGGTCTCGTGGTTGACGACGAGGTGGCGGTAGTCGCGCAGGCTCTTGCCGGCCCCGTTCCACGACGGTGAGGCGTACTTCCAGCGCGTCTGGTTGATGACGACGTACCGGCCCGCCCGGCAGCTCCACTGCACGCTGCACACGCTCGAGAAGCGCGGCAGCCAGCTCGCCTCGGCCAGCACCAGGGAGAAGTCCGACGCGCCGCGGACCCGCTGGAAGGCGACGCCCGCGTTCCGCCAGCCGCGCGGGTCGGCGTACGTCTGTGCCGCCTGCTTCGCGAACTCCCGCACGCTCGTGGTGATCGAGCCGCGGGTCTCGATGCGGTAGGTGACGGTGCGACGGACGGGGACGCGGTAGCCGACCCGCCCCTCGCTCCGCGCGGTCGCCTGGGCCCACTCGTAGTGCGCGCTTCTTGACGTAGACCCGGGCCTTGATCCGCTGCCCCACGTCGGCCACGCCCAGCCGGTAGGTCTGCCGGGTCGCGCCGCCGATCTCGGTCTCGTTGCGGAACCACTGGAAGCGGTAGCGCTCCGGCGTGCGGTTCCACTCGCCTCGCGTCACCTTGAGCGTGCGTCCGTACCTCAGCACGCCCTCGATGGCGATCTCGTTGCGCAGCTGCAGCTCGGTGGCCGCGCCGGCCGTGCGCGCGACCGGTGCCGCGGTGGACGCGGGGACCGGCGCCAGCAGGGCGACGAGGAGAGCTCCGAGCAGCAACGCGCGCATCCCAGCACCCTACGAGCCGGAGGTCGTTCATCGAGGTCTCGGCAGGAGCGAGCCTTCGAGCAGTTCAGGCCCAGAGCTGGCCCTCGAGGGCGTCCTCGGCCTCGTCGATCGTGCCTTCGTACGCTCCGGTGGACAGGTACTTCCAGCCGCCGTCGCAGACCACGAACGCGATGTCGGCGCGGTCGCCGGCCTTGACGGCCTTGGCGGCCTGGGCCAGGGCGGCGTGCAGGATCGCGCCGGTGGAGATGCCGGCGAAGATCCCCTCGACCTCGAGCAGCTCGCGCACCCGGCGGACGGCGTCGCGCGGGCCGACCGAGAACCGGCCGTCGATCAGCGACTCGTCGTACAGCTCGGGGATGAAGCCCTCGTCGATGTTGCGCAGGCCGTAGACCAGCTCGCCGTACCTCGGCTCGGCCGCCACGATGCGCACCTCCGGCTTGTGCTCCCGGAAGAACCGGCCGACCCCCATCAGGGTGCCGGTCGTCCCGAGCCCGCCGACGAAGTGCGTGATCGAGGGCAGGTCGGCGAGCACCTCCGGGCCGGTGCCCTCGTAGTGGGCGAGCGCGTTGGCCTCGTTGCCGTACTGGTAGAGCATCACCCAGTCGGGGTGCTCGGCCGCGATCTCCTTGGCGCGCCGCACGGCCTCGTTCGAGCCGCCGGCCGCGGGCGAGGCGATGATCTCGGCGCCCCACATCCGCAGCAGCTGGCTGCGCTCCTCGGACGTGTTCTCGGGCATCACGCAGACCAGCCGGTACCCGCGCAGCTTGGCCGCCATCGCCAACGAGATGCCGGTGTTGCCACTGGTCGGCTCGAGGATCGTGCAGCCGGGCCGCAGTCGGCCCTCCTTCTCGGCTGCCACGACCATCGCCAGCGCGGCGCGGTCCTTGATCGAGCCGGTGGGGTTGCGGTCCTCGAGCTTGGCCCAGAGGCGTACGTCGGGGCTCGGCGACAGCGTCGGCAGCCCGACGAGCGGGGTGTTGCCGACCGACGAGAGGAGGTCGTCGTAGCGGGTCATCGCAGGAACGCCTCGGGGTCGAACTCGTCGAGCGGGATGATCCGGACCCGGGGCAGCATCGTGTTGAACGCGTGCACGTCGGACTCGAGGTCGTAGACCGTCACGCCGAGCGAGGTGAACTGCCCGCTGGTGAACTCGGGGAAGGCGATCACGCCCACCCGCCGCCCGTCGGTGTCGAGCCGCTCGACGTGCGGGGCGAAGTCGGCGTCGTGGCTGACGAGCAGCAGGTCGGCGTCCTCGTGGCCGAGCAGGGCGTCCAGGGTGCGCTGGATGCCGATGTCGACGACCTTCTCGTCGGGGTCGCCGGCCAGCGGCACGACGCGGTACTTCAGCGCGAGCAGCGCCTGCACGAACGACAGCGGGAGCTGACCCTGGGTGGCGTTGATGAAGAACAGCCCGGTGACGGGCTGGCCCCACAGGTTCGCGGCGAACTCGGTGACGCGCTCCCAGCGCGGGCGCTCCTCCGGGTTCGGGCGGCGCTGGAGGATCGACGTACCGAGGGTGGCGTCGATGTTCTCGCCGTCGACGACGACGAAGGTACGTCGCTGCGCGTCGCCCGGCACGGGTCAGCCGCCGGCGACGGCGGGCAGCACCACGACCTGGTCACCGTCGGTGACCTCGGCGTCGAGGCCGCCGATGAAGCGCACGTCCTCGTCGTTGACGTAGACGTTGACGAAGCGACGCAGGCCCACGCCGTCACCCGGGCCGGCCTCGACCAGGCGGTCCTTGATGCCGGGGTGGTTGGCCTCCAGGTCGTCGATCACCGCGGACAGCGTGGCGCCCTCGGCCGTGACGGCCTTCTGCTCGCCGGTCAGGCTGCGCAGGATGGTGGGAATGCGGACCTCGACGGCCATGGTGCTCCTTCTTCAGCGGGGTTCGGCAGGCGGGAGCTCGGGGACGACCGCGACGTCCTCCTCGGTCACCTCGCCGTTCACGATCCTGTAGGACCTGAACTCGACCGGGCCCTCGTTATTCCCGTGCTCGCGGGTGCTGACCAGCACGTAGTGGGCGCCGGGCTCGCTCGCGAGGCCGATGTCGGTGCGGCTCGGGTAGGCCTCGGTGGCCGTGTGCGAGTGGTAGACCACGACCGGCTCCTCGTCGCGCGACCACATGTCCTTGTAGAGCGCGAGCATCTCGGTGGAGTCGAACTCGTAGAACGTCGGGCTGCCCGCCGCGTTGACCATCTCGACCAGGCGCTCGGGCCGGTCGCTGCCCTCGGGCCCGGCGACGATGCCGCACGCCTCGTCGGGGTGGTCCTTCTTGGCGTGCGCGACGATCCCGTCGTAGGTCGCCTGGTCGATGGTCAGCATGTCGCGGCCAAGCCTAGGTGACCTGCGAGGTGAACCGAGACGGGCACCTGAGCGTCGGACAGGCATGAGGCGATTCACGTCGTACGCCGCGGCCGCGCCTGCTCGTGGTCTGTGCGGCCGCCGCCGCGCCGACCGCCGAGGCCGCAGGGCAAGATGTGCAACGGCGCCGTCGCGACGATCGTCGGCACGCCGGGTGACGACGTGCTGATAGGAACGACCGGCGCCGACGTGATCGCGGCCCTCGAGGGCGACGACCGGGTCGAGGCGCTGGGCGGGGACGACTTCGTGTGCGGCGGCGAGGGCACCGACACCCTCATCGGCGGCGACGGAGCCGACAGCTCCTGCGCGACGGCCTCGGCGGGGGCGTGCTCCGCGGCGGCGCCGGCAACGACAGCATCATCGGGGCGGTGATGGTCGGCGACGACACCCAGGCCGTGGCCGGCGGCCCGGGGCGGGACTTCTACTTCCTGCGGTTCGTCGATGCAGGGCGCCGCGACGCTCTCCGAAGTCTCCGGGCAAGGTCGACCTGCTCCACGGGAGGGCAACGATCGAGGCCGGACACCAAGAGACGCAACTGCCCGTGACGGGCATCGAGGCGATCCAGGTCTCCCGCGGAAGCTGGACGTTGTACGGCAGCTCACGCGACGAGATGTTCCTGGGCGGCTCGCATGTGGCCAGCGTGGCGATCTTCGCCCGGGGCGGCAGCGACATGCTGGCGGGCACCGTGCGCCACGACGTGCTCGACGGGGGACCGGGCTCGACACGGTCGAAGTGACACCCGGCGACGACCGATGCATCTCCCTGGAACGGGTGATCGACGGGCCCTGCTAGCGCACGAACCGGGCGGCCTGCTCACCCGACAGCGCGTCGGCGATCCGCTGGAGCATCGCCGGCGCCATCTCCGGCAGCGCGTCGACCGGGAACCACCGCACGTCGCTCGACTCGTCGTCGGCGACGTGCGCCTCGCCGGAGACGTAGGTGCACGCGAAGGTGAGGTCGAGGTACGACGCGCGGTCGCCGTTGGCGTGCACGACCCCGGGGTAGACGCTGGTCGAGGCCAGCCGGTCGACGCTGACCTCGACGCCGGTCTCCTCCAGCGCCTCGCGGGCGGCGGCCCGGCCGGGCTCCTCGCCGGGCTCCGGGATCCCGGTGATCGGCGTCCACGCGCCGTTGTCGGCCCGCCGGACCAGGAGGATCTCGTCACCCCGGGTCACCACCGCTGTCACGCCGGGCAGCCACATCTCGTGGTGCCCGATCATCTTGCGGATCTCGACGACGAACTCAGGGATCGGCATCGGGCAACCCTACGGACCACCGATTCGTCAGAAGTCGACCCGCTGCGAGGACCCTCCAGACCGCTGACGAATCCGGGGTTCGGGTCTACGACGTGAGGGCCTCGACCAGGGTCTCCTGGAGGTACCCCATCCAGAGGTAGATGTCGTGGGCCTGGCCGCGGGGGTCGTCCTCGGAGAGGGTCGCCCAGTAGCCCTCGTCGCCCTCCTCCACCTCGAGACGGGTGGCCAGCGCGAGCCGCATGTCGGTGAACGAGCGCATCCAGGTCTCCGCGGTCGCCTCGTCGAGCTCGACGTCGATGACGAGCCCGTCCTCGGTCAGCTCGGGCGGCAGTCCGGCCTCCTCGAGGCCGTCGATGAGCGCGACCGCGGCGTCCGCCTTGCCGTCGCGCAGCGTGCCCTCGGTGAAGCGGCGGAAGTCACCGGCCGCCTCGGGGTCGTCGGGGTAGGCCGTCGGGAACAGCCGGGCGAGCACCGGGTCGTCGGGCTCCTCGGTCGGCCCGGTGAAGTCGAGCAGGGCCTCGAGCGGGTCGTCGGCGTGGATGGGCACGGCCCGTTCGTTGCGCAGCAGCTCGACCAGCTGCGACGCCAGCGAGCGCAGGAGGTCGGCCTCGAAGCCGGAGAAGTTCGCGATCACCAGCCGGCTCTTCCGGTGCCGGGTGAAACCCGTCACTGCTTCTCCATCGTGGCCCAGAGCCCGTACTCGTGCATGGCCTGCACGTCGCGCTCCATCTCCTCGCGGCTGCCGTGGCTGACCACCGACTTGCCGTCGTTGTGCACCTCGAGCATCAGCTTCTCGGCCTTCTTCTTGTCGTAGCCGAAGTACTTGGTGAACACGTAGGTCACGTAGGACATCAGGTTGACCGGGTCGTTCCACACGATCGTCACCCACGGCGTGGCCAGGACCGTGATGTCCTCGGTCTCGGGGGTGGTGGTGGGGTCGACCTGGACCGGACTCGCTGTCGACACGTCCTCCATGTTGGCACACCCGGCCTCCTGATCGAGCCCCTACGCTGACCCCGTGACGTCGACGGCGCTGCTCACCGACCACTACGAGCTGACGATGGTCCAGGCGGCGCTGGGAAGAGGCACGGCGCACCGCCGCTCGGTCTTCGAGCTGTTCCCGCGGCGTCTCCCCGAGGGCCGCCGCTACGGCGTGGTCGCCGGCGTCGGCCGGGCCCTCGACGCGATCGAGGCCTTCACGTTCGACGACGAGGCGCTGGCCACCCTGGAGGGCGTCGTCAACGACGAGACCCGCGAGTGGCTGGCGTCGTACCGCTTCTCGGGTGACGTGTGGGGGTACGGCGAGGGAGATGCGTACTTCCCGTACTCACCGCTGCTCATCGTCGAGGCCACCTTCGCCGAGGCGACCGTCCTCGAGACGCTGCTGTTGTCCATCTACAACCACGACTCGGCGATCGCCTCGGCCGCCTCCCGGATGACGATGGCCGCCGGCGGCCGGCCCTGCATCGAGATGGGCTCGCGACGCACCCACGAGGAGGCGGCGGTCGCGTCGGCCCGGGCGGCGTACGTCGCCGGGTTCGCCAGCACCTCCAACCTCGCGGCCCGGCGGCGGTACGGCGTCCCGAGCGCGGGCACGAGCGCGCACAGCTTCACGTTGCTCCACGACTCCGAGTCCGACGCCTTCCAGGCCCAGGTGACGTCGCTCGGCAAGGGCACCACGCTGCTGGTCGACACCTACGACGTGAGCGAGGCCGTGCGCGCGGGTGTCGAGATCGCCGGGCCGGAGCTGGGAGCGGTCCGCCTCGACTCCGGCGACCTGGGCGTGATGGCCCACCGGGTCCGCAAGCAGCTCGACGACCTGGGCGCGACGAAGACCCGCATCGTGGTGACCAGCGACCTCGACGAGTACGCCATCGCGGCGCTCGCCGCCGCCCCCGTCGACGGCTACGGCGTCGGCACCCAGCTGGTCACCGGCAGTGGCCACCCGACGTGCGGCTTCGTCTACAAGCTCGTCGCCCGCGAAGGCGACGACGGCGTCATGGTCTCGGTCGCGAAGAAGAGCGTCGACAAGATCTCCATCGGCGGCCGCAAGTTCGCGCTGCGCCGGCTCGACGAGGACGGCGTGGCCGAGACCGAGGTCATCGGCATCGGCACCCCGCCCGAGAACGACGGCAACGACCGTCCTCTCCTCGTCGAGCTCGTCCGCGACGGCGAGGTCGTGGGCCGCGAGCCACTCGACGACGCGCGGGCCCGGCACGCCTCCGCGCGGGCGGAGCTGCCCTGGTCGGCCCAGCAGATGTCCAAGGGCGAACCGCTCATCCCGACGATCCATCTCGAGGGCCACCTGGAAGGCTGAACCCATGGCTCTCGTCACCTGCGACTTCTTCTCCGACGTCCTCGAGGTCGGCTGCTCGATGACCGTGGTGCTCCCGCAGCCGACCGAGGAGCAGATCGGCGTCGAGGGAGACGCGATCCCCCGCACGGACTTCCCCGTGCTCTACCTGCTGCACGGCCTCTCCGACGACCACACCGCGTGGCTGCGCTACACCTCGGTCGAGCGGTACGCCGCCGCGGCCGGCGTGGCCGTCGTGATGCCGGCCGTCAACCGCAGCTTCTACGCCAACGAGGTCAACGGCGGTCGCTACTGGGACTACGTCGCCGACGAGCTGCCCGAGATCGTGGGCAACTTCTTCCGGATCTCCCAGGACCCGGCGCAGACGTACGTCGCCGGGCTCTCGATGGGCGGGTACGGCGCGATGAAGCTGGCCCTCACCCACCCCGACCGGTTCGCCGCGGCGGCGACGCTGTCGGGCGCCCTGGACCTCGACGAGCTGTCGTCGCGCCCGGAGCGGGTCGGCCTCTTCGACCGGATCTACGGGAAGACGATCCCGGACGACGCCGACGTCTTCAAGCTGCTCGACGCGGCCGACGTCGACGCGCTCCCCCGCATCCACGTCTCCACCGGCACCGAGGACGCCCCCGGGCTGGTGAAGGGCAACCGACGCTTCGTCGCGGCCCTGGAGGAGAAGGGCGCCGACGTGACCTCCGACTTCCGACCCGGCGAGCACGTGTGGCAGCTCTGGGACGACCTGCTCCCCGAGGTCATCGACTGGATGCTGCACCCCGGGTCGACGTCATGAAGCGTGCGCTGATCGTCGTCGACGTGCAGAACGACTTCTGCGAGGGCGGTTCGCTGCCGGTCGCGGGGGGCGCGCAGGTGGCGCACGACATCGGCCGGCTGCTGCACCGGTGGATGGAGAAGGCGCCGGACTCCCCGGCGTACGACGTCGTGGTCGCGTCGAAGGACCACCACGTCGACCCCGGTGAGCACTGGGCGCGCGAGCCCGACTTCGTCGACTCGTGGCCGGTGCACTGCAAGGTCGGCACCGACGGCGAGGCGTTCCACCCCAACCTCGACCCACAGCCGTTCGACGCCATCTTCCTCAAGGGCGAGCAGCAGGCGGCCTACTCCGCCTTCGAGGGCCGGACGACGAGCGGCGCGGCGCTGGCCGACTGGCTGCAGGAGCACGGCGTCGAGGAGGTCGACGTGTGCGGCCTCGCGACCGACCACTGCGTACGCGCCACGGCGCTCGACGCGGCCGCGGCGGGCTTCACGACGTCCGTGCTCATCGAGCTGTGCGCGGGCGTCCTGCCCGCCACCACCGAGGCCGCGGTCGCGCAGATGCGGGCCGCGGGCGTGACGGTCGAGTAGCGGCGCTCAGCCGGCCGATCAGCTGACTGGGCCCTGCTCGGCCAGCACCCGCTCGATGGCCGGCACCATCGCCTCCATCAGCGCCTCGAGCGCGGAGTGCGGGCGGACCATCACCCGGAAGTCGTCCACCAGGCCCAGCGAGTTGAGCCGCAGGAAGTCGACGCCCTCGATCGTGCGGGTGCCGATCCTCGCTTCGAAGACCAGCGCCAGCCCCATGGCGTGCTCCTCGACGAACGAGCGCACGTAGCGGAAGTCCTGGAACACGCTGGACACGGCCTTCAGCAGGACCAGGGTCGCGGCCTTGCCCTCGTAGGGCTCGAAGACCGCCGGGCTGCGGAACACCACGTTGTCGGCGAGCATCTCGCCGGCCGCGTCGATGTCGCCACGCTCCAGGGCTGCCTGGAAGGCCTCCGGTGTCATGCCCACGCTCCCTCGTCCTGCGGTCGGCCTCTCGCCGAGAGCCGCGGCAGGACAGTCTGCCTCCTCCGTTCCCGCCCGTCAGCCGTCTCCCCACTTCTCCGCCAGGTGCTTCACCACGGTCAGGTTGCGGTTGGTCGCCACGCCCAGCAGCTTCTCGACCGTCTCGTTGCTCAGCCGGCCGCGCGCCGTCGGCGTGACGACCAGCAGGTGCGCGCCCCGGCCGCGGACCACCGCCAGGTCCTCGCCGTGGTCCATCTCCTCCAGCTTGCTCACGGCAGCGGCGCTCGGCTTCTCCTTGAGCAGCGAGACGTAGTGGCGGCCGGTGTCGGTGTGACGCTTCGCGACCTCCACGGCGTCGGCCGCCACCTGCCTCAGCTCGGCGGGCGTGAAGACGATCGTCGGCACCGCGAAGCCGGCGTGCTTCCTGAAGCTCTTCTCGAGCGCCTGCTCCACCTTCGCTCGCGAGCGCAGGGAGCAGCGGAAGCGGACGTTGCCGGTGTTGATGTAGGTCTCCACGTCGGTGAAGCCGCAGTCCTCGACGGCCTCGACGATCGCGGCCTTGGGGAACTTCCTCGTCGGGCCGAGGTTGATGGCACGCAGGAACGCGACGTACGCAGGCACCGCCACATCTTGCCCCGAAGCGCCACGCGCACGCCGCTCGCGGCCGACACTTTCCGCATGAGGACTCTCCCCCGCGCCATGGCTGTGCTCGTCGCCGCCGCACTCGTCGTCCCCGCCACGTCAGCCGACGCGGCGCTGCGCCGCGGGCCCCAGCTGAGCGCGCTGTCGCTGACCGAGCCCGCGATCCACGCGGTCGGCGTCACCGGCACGGGCCTCCCGAAGAAGACCCACCTGCTGCTCACGCTCAGCGAGCCGTCGCTCGTCCGGATCCGGGTCAAGGACACCGACCCCTACGGCCTGAGCCGTGCGTTCAACGTGAACCTGCCCGCCGGCGCCGCCGACGTACCGATCAGCGCCCGGGTCGACGGCACCAAGCTGCCTCCCGGGAAGTACCGGGTGGTCGTCAAGGCCCACAGCCCCAACGGGTCGAGCGACAAGAAGTACCTGCGGCTGAAGATCGTCGGCAAGAACGGCTGAGCCTGGACTCCTCAGAGGTTGCCGCGGAGGTCCTGCTCGCGCTCGATGGCCTGGAACAGCGCCTTGAAGTTGCCCTTGCCGAAGCCGAGCGAGCCGTGCCGCTCGATCAGCTCGAAGAACACCGTCGGGCGGTCGCCGAGGGGCTTGGTGAAGATCTGCAGGAGGTACCCGTCCTCGTCGCGGTCGACGAGGATGCCGCGCCGCTGGAGCTCCTCGATCGGCACCCGGACCTCGCCGATGCGGGCGCGCAGGGCCGGGTCCTCGTAGTAGGAGTCCGGGGTCGTCAGGAACTCGACGCCGTTGGCGCGCAGCGCGTCGACGGACGCCAGGATGTCGTTGGTGGCCACGGCGAGGTGCTGGGCGCCGGCACCGCGGTAGAACTCGAGGTACTCGTCGATCTGCGACTTCTTCTTCGCGATCGCGGGCTCGTTGAGCGGGAACTTCACCCGGTGGTTGCCGTTGGCCACGACCTTCGACATCAGGGCCGAGTAGTCGGTGGCGATGTCGTCGCCGATGAACTCCGCCATGTTCACGAAGCCCATCACCCGGTTGTAGAACTGCACCCACTCGTCCATGTGGCCGAGCTCGACGTTGCCGACGATGTGGTCGAGGGCCTGGAAGAGCCGCTTGGGCTGGCCGTCCTTCTTCTCGTACGTGGACGCGGCCGCGACGTACCCGGGCAGGTACGGGCCGTCGTACCGGCTGCGGTCGATCAGCGAGTGGACCGTGTCGCCGTACGTCGCGATGGCCGCGATCCGCACGGTGCCGTGCTCGTCGGTGACGTCCTCGGCCTCGCGGACCACGCGGGCCCCGGCGCGGATGGCCTGGGCGATGCACTTGTCGACGTCGGGGACCTCGAGGGCGATGTCGGTGACGCCGTCGCCGTGCTTGCGGTGGTGCTCGACCAGCGGGCTGTCGGGGTCGACGGCGCCGTTGACGACGAAGCGGATCGAGCCCGAGCGCAGCACGAACGACTTGTGGTCGCGGTTGCCGTTCTCCGGGCCGGAGTACGCCTCGAGCTGCATCCCCCACGCGGACTGGTAGTAGTGCGCCGTCTGGGTCGCGTTGCCGACGCAGAAGACGATCGCGTCCCAGCCGGTGACCGGGAAGACGTCGCCCTCCTCGTCGTACTCGACCAGGCCGACGAGCTGCTTGAGCTGGTCGACGGTGAGGTCGGCCTTGAGCTCGTCCTCGGTGAGGGCGCCGCCGGTGCTGGGGGTCTCGCGCGTCGTCGTCATGGGTCCTACCGTGCCTCGCGCAGGGCAGAGTGTGCAACAGTACGATGAAACGCTAGGCAACTTGTCCGGTCACGGAGGCGCTCGATGGACGGTTTGGACCGCAAGGTGATCGACCTGTTCGCCGCCGAGCCGCGCATCGGCGTGCTCGAGGCGTCCCGCCGGCTGGGCGTCGCGCGCGGCACGGTGCAGGCCCGCCTCGACAAGCTCGCCTCGACCGGCGTGATCACGGGCTGGGGGCCGGACGTCTCCCCGGAGGCGCTGGGCTACCCCGTGACGGCGTTCCTGACCCTCGAGATCCGCCAGGGCGCCGGCCACGAGACGGTCGCCGCCCACCTGGCCGAGATCCCCGAGGTGCTCGAGGCGTTCACGATCACCGGCGCCGGCGACATGTGGGCCCGCGTCGTGGCCCGCTCCAACGCCGACCTCCAGCGCGTCATCGACCAGGTCCTCCACCACGACGGCATCGACCGCTCCACCACCGTCATCGCCCTCGCCACCCAGATCCCCTTCCGGGTGCTGCCGCTGCGTGACGTCGACGATCGTGACGAGCCTCAGGAGGTACGGCGGGCGGCGAGCTCGCGGAGCCGGGTGATCCGGTCGCGGAGCTGGTCGGCGCTGGCGACGGCGGCGGCCGGGCCGCCGCACTGCTTGCGCAGCTCGGCGTGGGTGACGCCGTGGGGCTGGCCGGTGCGGTGGTTCCAGGCGGCGACGAGGCCGTTGAGCTCGCGACGCAGGACGGCCAGCTGCTCGAACGTCGACACCTGCTCGACCACCGGGTCGTCCGCGGCGACCGGCCGACGACGGTCGTTCTGGCGCTGGTGCAGCAGGGCACGTACCTGGTCGGGCTCGAGCAGCCCGGGGATGCCGAGGAAGTCCATCTCCTCCTCGGAGCCGACGTGGACCTCGCCGGCATGGCCGAACGTCGCACCGTCGAAGAGCACCTGGTCGAACCTGGCCTGCGAGCCCAGCGCCTCGAACGAGCCGAGCAGGTCGTCGGAGGCCGACTCCCCCGCCTCCGCGCGGGCGAGCAGCGCGGCCTCGGCGGCCATCAGGTCGTCCTCGGAGTCGATGCGGCGGCCGAGCACGTGGTCGCGTACGCGCTCGAGCTCGGCGGCGTACCCCAGCAGGTTGGGCACCGACGGCAGGAACACCGAGGCGGTCTCACCCCGCCCCCGCGCTCGCACGAACCGGCCCACGGCCTGGGCGAAGAACAGCGGCGTCGAGGTGGTCGTCGCGTACACGCCCACGGCCAGCCGCGGCACGTCGACGCCCTCGGACACCATCCGCACCGCGACCATCCAGCGGGCCTGGGAGTCGGTGAACGTCGCGATCTTCTTCGACGCGGCCTTCTCGTCGGACAGCACGACCGTCGGCGCCTCGCCGGAGACCTGCTTGAGCAGGGCGGCGTACGCACGCGCGGAGTCCTGGTCGGTGGCGATGACGAGGCCGCCGGCGTCGGGCACGTGCCGACGTACCTCGGTCAGCCGGGTGTCCGCCGCGGCCAGGACCGACGGGATCCAGGCGCCGGCCGGGTCGAGGGCCGTGCGCAGGGCCTGGGCGTTGAGGTCCTGGGTCAGCGGCTCGCCGAGCCGGGCGGCCACCTCGTCGCCGGCGCGGGTGCGCCACTGCATCTCACCGGAGTACGCCAGGAACAGCACCGGCCGCACGACGTGGTCGGCGAGCGCGTGCTCGTAGCCGTAGGTGAAGTCCGCGAGCGAGCGTGGGATGCCGTCGGCCCCGGGGGCGTAGGTGACGAACGGGATCGGGTTGACGTCCGAGCGGAACGGCGTGCCGGTCAGGGCCAGCCGCCGGGTCGCGGGCTGGAACGCCTCCCGGACGCCCTCGCCCCACGACAGCGCGTCGCCGGCGTGGTGCACCTCGTCGAGGATGACCAGCGTCTTGTAGTTGTCGGTCCGGATCCGCATGGCCAGCGGGTTGACCGCGACGCCGGCGTAGGTGACCGCGATGCCGACGTAGTCCTTCGACGTCTTGCCCTTGCCCGCGGAGTACGCCGGGTCGATCGGGATGCCGGCCCGCGCACCCGCCTCGGCCCACTGGAGCTTGAGGTGCTCGGTCGGGGCCACGACGATGATGCGGTCGACGATGCGGCGGCCGAGCAGCTCGGCCGCGACGGTCAGCGCGAACGTCGTCTTGCCGGCGCCGGGCGTCGCCACGGCGAGGTAGTCCCGGGGCGAGCGGTCCATGTAGTCGGCCATGGCGGCCGACTGCCAGGCGCGGAGGGACGGGGCCGTCCCCCACGCTGCTCGCTCGGGCCAGGCAGGTCCGAGCTGGGTCACTCGTTCTTGTCCCCGCCGGTGTCGTCCTTGAGGCCCTCCCAGGCCTCCTTGCACTCCGGGCAGACCGGGAACTTCTCGGGCGCCCGGCTGGGCACCCAGACCTTGCCGCACAGGGCCACCACGGGGGTGCCCATGACCATGGCCTCGGTGAGCTTGTCCTTCTCCACGTAGTGGGAGAAACGCTCGTGATCGCCCTCGTCGGTCGGGACGGTACGGCGGTCCTCCTCGGTGGTCGTGGAGGTCGAGAAGCCGATCGTGGTCACCGGAGGAGTCTACGACCGCGCTGGACAGTTCTCCGATCGACGGGCCAAGGTGGAGGACATGCGCATGATTCTCGGGACGGCCGCCGCCGTCGTACTGACCTTGTCCATCGTTCCGGCCGCCACGTCGGCAGACCAGTCCGCCGCCGCTGCGGGCCTGAGCTGGAAACGTGTCGACCTCCCCCACTCCCACCAGAGCCTGCGCGGCCTCGACGCCGTCAACGCCAAGGTCGCCTGGGTCTCCGGCGACGAGGGCGGCGTGTGGCGCACCACCGACGGCGGCAAGACCTGGAAGGACGTCCGCCCCGACGCCGAGAAGGCGCTGGCCTTCCGCGACGTCGAGGCCGACAGCGGCGACGTCGCCCAGGTCCTCTCGATCGGACCCCGCGGTCAGAGCCGGATCTACAAGACCATCGACGGCGGGAAGTCCTGGGACCTGACGTTCAAGAACGCCGAGGCCACGGCGTTCTACGACTGCCTGGCGATGTTCCCCGACGGCGTCCACGGCCTGGCGATGAGCGACCCCGTCGACGGCAAGTTCCGGGTGATCACCACCGACGACGCCGGCGACACCTGGAAGAAGGTCGACCCGTCCGGCATGCCCAAGGCCAAGGACGGCGAGTTCGGCTTCGCCGCGAGCGGCACCTGCGTGGTCACCGCCGGCATCAAGGACGCCTGGATCGCCTCCGGCGGCACCGCCTCGCGCGTCTTCCACTCGACCGACTACGGCCAGACCTGGACCGTCGCGCCGACGACCATCCCGCCGAACGCCGACGGCGGCGGCGTGTTCTCGCTGGCGATGCGTACCTCGACGACCGGCATCGCGGTCGGCGGGAACTTCCTCGAGGAGGACAACGGCAAGCGGATGACGGCGCGTACGTCGGACGGCGGCGCCACCTGGACCCGCGGCGGCAACGTCGGCGGTTACCGCTCCGGGGCCGCGTGGGTGCCGTTCTCGAAGACCGCCATCGCCGTCGGGCCGAACGGCACCGACGTCACCACCGACGGCGGGAAGACCTGGACCGCGATCGGCAAGACCGGCTTCCACTCGGTGCAGTGCGTCGGCACCGTCTCCACCACCTGCTGGGCCAGCGGCACCGACGGCCGGGTCGGCAAGCTGGTCGGCCTGCCCAAGGGGTAGGCACTCGCAGCGATCCGCGGTAAGCCGCGCTAGCGCCTGCTTCACAAGGCCCAGTGATGGTCTCGTGACGGGACTTCGTCCCTCCTCGACCTGCGGGGTCGATCAGTTGAGGTCGGGGTCCACGGGGCGGGTGGAGTGCCAGGCGAGCTCGCCGGGCTGGCGGCGGAGGACGTCGCGCCAGAGGCCGACGGTGTCGTCGCGGAAGCAGTCGGGCGGCAGCGAGGGGACGACGTACCAGCTGCCCTCCTCGATCTCGGACTCGAGCTGACCCGCACCCCAGCCGGCGTACCCGGCGTAGATGCGCATCCCGTCGAGGCTGCCGTCCACCAGCTCGACGGGGGTGTCGAGGTCGATCACGCCGAGGTCGTCGGTGACCTCGCGGAAGCCGACCGGCGCGTCGTCGAGGGACCGCAGCCGACCGACCGCGAGGGCGCCCTCCGTCGAGACCGGACCGCCCTGGAAGAGCACCTCGGGCTCGGCGACGACGTCGGCCCACGTCTCGAGGACGTCGGCCACGGGCACGGTCGACGGGCGGTTCAGGACGACGCCGAGCGCGCCGTTCTCGTCGGCGTCGAGCAGCAGCACGACCGTCTCCGCGAAGTTCGGGTCCAGCAGCATCGGCGTCGCCACCAAGAGGTGACCGGCGCGTAAGTCGGCCATGCGCCCAGTGTGCCCGACGCGTGCCCGACGACGCCGCTAGGCCGCGTTCTCCGGGCGACGCTGGCGCTCGCCGTGCCGGTCGAGGACCGCGCGGACGCCGGGCAGCTCGCGCGCGGTCTGCCTGCGCGCGGCGGCGATCGCCGCCTCGGGATCGTGCGGCGCCCGGTCGAGCTCGCGCTCGATCCGGCCGCCCAGGCGGGTGTGCCAGCGCAGCTGGAGGGCGCCGAGCAGGGTCTTGTCGTCACCGAAGGTCTCGGGCACCCCGGGCAGGTCCATGGGGAGCCGGCCGTCCGCACGGGCGTCGACGGCGGCGATCACGTCCCGCATCGCGTCCTCGCGGCGGTGGTAGGTCGTCCAGGTCATGGTCACTCCTCTCGTTCACATACCGAAAGTACGTACCGAGGGTATGTTGCCGTACCGTCGGTATGCAACCGACCCCGCACGTGACCCGGGTCATAGGGTGGGGCGGTGAGCACATCGGCACCTCGCCTGGTGCCCAAGCCGCCGCGCCTCGAGCACGCGAAGGGCACCAGCCGCCGGGCGCAGTACTCCGCCTCGACCAAGCGGGCGCTGCTCGACGTCGCCCAGGACCTGTTCACCGAGCACGGGTACGCCGGCACGTCGCTCGACGCGATCGTCGCCGGGGCGCGCGTCACCAAGGGCGCGCTGTACCACCACTTCGCCGGCAAGCAGGCGCTGTTCGAGGCGGTCTTCGAGCGGGTCGAGCACGAGGCGTCGAAGGCGGTCCACGACCAGATCAAGGGCGAGCAGGACCCGTGGCTCAAGGCGCGCGCCGGCCTGCGGGCGTTCCTCGAGGTGGTCCGCCACCCGACCTACCGCCGAGTCGTCATCCAGGACGGGCCGGGAGTGCTGGGCTACGAACGGTTCCGCGAGCAGGAGGAGCGGTCCACGTTCTCCAACGTGCTGGTCATCGTCTCGAGCGTGTTGAGCACGGGCCCGCTGGAGATGGACGAGCCCATGCAGCGCACGTTCGCCCGGATCTTCTTCGGCGCGATGTCGTCGGCGGGCGAGTCGGTGTCCCTGGCCGAGGACCCCGAGGCCGCCAGCGACCGGGTGGAGGCCGCCATCGGGATCATCCTCGACGGCCTCCAGGCCCTCACTTCTGCCAGGTGACGTTGCCCGGCCCCGCCGGGACCAGCTCGATCCAGACGTGGCCGGCGGGCACGGTGATCGTCTTGCCCTTGGCCTCGAGGCTGAGCGTCGAGGTCAGCTTGTCCTTGCTCCACGTCGCGCGGATGACGCGACCGTCGTGGAAGAGCCAGGCCGGACCGCTGCCGACGAAGTGCGTCTCGGGCACGAAGTTGCCTGCGGGGTCCAGGTAGCCGGCGTCGCCGACCTCGACCTGCAGCGCCAGCACGGTGTCGGCCGGGAACTGGTCGTCGGCGTTCGCGTTGGAGTTGACGTTCGTGTAGCCGTCGCCGTTGAAGCTCCACTGGTTGGAGTGCCCGCCGTTGAACGACGCGGCGAACGTCGTCGCCTTCTTGCCCTCGGGCAGGTCGCTGCCGTCACCCCACGGCAGGTAGTCGGCCGGTCGCACGGCCTGCTGCTTCTCGGCCTTGGCCGTGTCGGTGAGGTGGGCGAACAGGTTGTACGGCGCCGAGCGCGAGTCGTCGCGATACGTGCCGGCGCCGCCCTCCGAGACGAACGGGATGCCCGCGTCGGTGATCCGCCGGACCGTCACGCCCGCGGCCCCGCTGGTCACCACGGTGGCGTGGTCGCCGGGCACGATGCCGATGTCGCTGGCCCGCATGGAACGCACCGGCCCGGCGTTGCCGGGCACGTCGGAGTAGAAGAAGACCGCGAGGCGGGTGATCCCGCCCTCGACGAGCTCCTCGACCACCAGGTCGGCGTGGCTGAGGCCGACCTGGGGAGAGCTCGAGGTGCTGTTGTCGATCTTGGTGACCAGGATCGGGTGCTTCAGCGCGGCGCTCTCGCCCTCGGCCACCTCGAGGCCGGTCAGCGGCCAGGTGTCGGGCGTGACCTCCTCCTCCTCGGCGGCGGCCGGGGTGAAGGGCTCGCTCGGGTCGGCCTGCTGGGCCGCGGGAGAAGAGTCGCCGCCGCCGCAGGCGGTCAGCGCCGCGGCGGTCAGGGTCGCGGCGACGAACAGGGCGACAGGGCGCGAGGGAGATCGCACAGGGGGTACTCCGATCAGGGGCGCAGATCAGCGAATCTGCTCCATTGTGGTTGTCTTTGAGCGGCGAACCGCGCAGCGGCGCGGTGTCGGCGCGTCGAGGTCTAGACGAGCGTGGCGCCGCCGTCGACGTAGAGGACCTGTCCGGTGACGTACGACGCCTCGTCGCTGCAGAAGAACGCGGCCACGGCGGCGATGTCCTCGGGGAAGCCCACCCGCTTGACGGGGTTGCCGTCGGCGGCCGCCGCGCGGAAGTCCTCGACGCTCATCCCGACCCGAGCGGCGGTGGCGTCGGTCATGTCGGTGGCGATGAAGCCGGGGGCGATCGCGTTGACGTTGACGCCGTAGGGGCCGAGCTCGATGCCGAGGGTGCGGGTGAAGCCCTGGATGCCCATCTTGGCGGCGGCGTAGTTGGCCTGGCCCCGGTTGCCGAGGGCGCTCACGCTCGAGAGGTTGACGATCTTCCCGTACTTCTGGGCGACGAAGACCTTCTGGGCCGCGCGGCTCATCAGGAACGCGCCGCGCAGGTGCACGTTCATCACCGTGTCCCAGTCGTCGTCGGACATCTTGAACAGCAGGTTGTCGCGGGTGACCCCGGCGTTGTTGACCAGGATGTGCAGCCCGCCGAGCTCCTCGACCACCCGCGTGACGGCGGCCTCGACCGACGCCGAGTCGCCGACGTTGCAGCCGACCCCGAGGTGGCCCCCATGATCGGCGGAGCCGAGCCTGGTGGCGGCCTCCGCGGCCTGGCCCTCGTCGAGGTCCAGGATCGCGACCTTCGCGCCCTCCTCGGCGAACCGCTGCGCGGTGGCGAACCCGATGCCCCGGGCTGCGCCCGTGACGATCGCGACGCGCCCGTCGAATCGACCCATGTGAACGTCCTCCTGCTGCTCGAGAAGCCCCCGTCCTCAGCGCGTCACTCTAGGACGGCCCGGATCCGGGTCCGCCACCGGTCCCGCGCCGGTCGGGTGCTGCTCGCGCGCGGTGCCGGCGATCGCCGCGACGACGAGGGCGATTCCGAGGATGCCCCAGACACCCAGCCGCTCGTCGAGGAAGACGGCCGCCGCGACCGCGGCCGTGACCGGCTCGCACAGGGTGGCGACCACGGCCGCACTGCTGCTGGTCGTGCGCAGGCCCGAGTACAGCAGGGCGTAGGCGAGGGCGAAGGTCAGCGCCCCGAGGTAGAACAGGGTGACCAGCGCGACCGGGTCCGTCGTCGTGAACGGGCCGCCCGCGAGCAGCGCGACCGGCACCAGTCCGCACGCGCCCACCACGGTGGCCGCGGTCGTGAGCACGAGCGGCTCGGTGGACCGGGCGAGGGGCTCGCCCACGGCGGTGGCGACGGCGTACGCCGACCCCGACGCCACCGCGGCCAGCACCCCCAGGGTCGGGTGCGGGCCGGTCTCCCCCAGCCCGGCCGAGCCGCTGACCAGGACGAGGCCGGTCAGCGCGGCCACGATGGTGAGCACCTCGACGAGGTCCGGCCGGCGGCGGTGCCGGACGGCGTCGCGGACGGTGAGCGCGATGGGAGCGACGCCGAGGCTGACCACGGTCGACACGGTGACGCCGACCCACACGACGCTGGCGAAGTACAGCGCCTGGTAGGCCGCGGTCGCCAGGCCGACGAACACCGTGGGCAGCGGTCGCTCCGCGAGGAGACGGCGTACGCCGCCCAGCTGCCGCATCAGCACGCACGCGACCAGCAGCACGACGGCCGCGATCGTGGTGCGGTACGCGCTGATCGTCATCGCCGACAGCGGCGCGTGCTCGCGGATCACCTGGACCGCGAGGCCGCCGGTCCCCCAGAGGACTCCGGCGAGGCAGATCTGCAGCAGACCGGCGCGCTGCCTGAGGGGCGTGGGCATGACCCCTCGATCTTGGCAGAGCGATCCTGGCAGAGTGCGGGCATGCGGCCAGCCCTGAAGGCAGAGCTGGTCCTCGGTGCGGCCGTCCTGGCCCACCTGGTGGTCGTCGAGACGATCTTCGTCACCGGGGGCAGCGGTCGGAACGACCTGCTGACGCTGGCGAAGTTCTTCGGCCTCCACGTCGCGGCCGTGATGATGGTCCAGCTGGTCCTGGTGGCCCGGCTGCCCTGGCTGGACCGCCGTCTGGGCATGGACCGGCTCACCGCCTGGCACCGCTGGGTGGGGATCGCCCTGGCCTGGACCATCGCCTGCCACGCGACGTTCGTCCTGCTCGGCTTCGCGCGCCTGGACGACGCCACGGTGCCCGACACGTTCCTCAGCCTGGCCGGGGTCACCGCGTCGCTGCTCGGCATGGGCGCCGCCGGCATCGTCGTCGTGGTGGTGCTCGTGTCCACGCGGTGGGCCCGGCGGAGGCTGCCGTACGAGGTCTTCCGCTACGTCCACCTGCTCCTGTACGTCGCGATCGGCCTCGCTCTCGTCCACCAGTCCCTGGAAGGGACCTCGTTCGACGCCCCCCTCGCCAACGCCTACTGGTGGACCATGTGGGCCCTGGTCATCGGCTCGCTCCTCGTGTTCAGGGCCGTCGTGCCGGTCCGCCGCAACCTGCGCCACCGCTTCCGGGTGGCCGACGTGGTCCCGGAGTCCGAGGACGTCGTCTCGGTGCACGTCACCGGCCGCGACCTCGACCGGTTCCCCGCGCGGGCGGGCCAGTTCTGCATCTGGCGGTTCCCCGGGCACTTCGGCTGGTGGCAGGCGAACCCGTTCTCGCTGTCCGCGGCCCCCGACGGGCAGACCCTGCGCCTGACGGCGAAGGCCGTCGGCGCGACGAGCGCCGGGCTGCGCCAGGTCCCCGTCGGGTCGCGCGTCCTCGTCGAGGGGCCGTACGGCGCCTTCACCGCGCTGCACCAGGGCACGCCCGCGACGCTGCTCATCGCCGGTGGCATCGGCGTCACGCCGATCCGGGCTCTGCTCGAGGAGGTCACCGGCCAGACGATCGTGATCTACCGCGTGAGCAGCACGGCCGACGCGGTGCTGCTGCCCGAGCTGGAGACCTTGGCCGCGCAACGAGGCGCGGACCTGCGCGTGGTCGCGGGACGGACCGGCACCGGCGACCCGCCGATCCCGCCCTTCGACGCTCGCAGCCTGGCCGCCATGGTCCCGGACATCCGCGAGCGCGACGTCTACGTCTGCGGCCCTCCCCCGATGACGGAGGCGGTGGTGACCGGCCTGCGGGAGCTCGGGCTGCCCCGCGGCCAGGTGCACTTCGAACGTTTCGGGCTGGGCTGAGACGTCAGCCCAGGGCGGTCCGCACCCGCTCGGCGTACTCGGCCAGCTCGGCGTCGTCGGCGTACTTCGTGCGTGGCCAGAAGAAGCCCCGCAGGCCGTCGCCCTTGGTGCGCGGCACGACGTGCAGGTGCAGGTGGGCCACCGACTGGCTGACGGTGTTGTTCATCGCGACGAACGAGCCCTGGGCGCCGAGGCCGTCGACCATCGCGGTCGCCAGCCGCTGGGCGTGGGCCAGGAAGCCGTCGCGCAGCACGGCCGGCAGGTCGGGGAGCGTCACCACGTGCTCGCGGGGCACGAGCAGCACGTGACCCTTGAAGACCGGCCGGATGTCGAGGAACCCGACGAAGTCGTCGTCCTCCAGCACGAGCGCGCCCGACGTCTCCCCCTCCACGATCGAGCAGAACAGGCAGTCCATGCTCGCTGACGCTAGCGCCGCAGACCCGCGCGCTGGCTCGTCAGCTCACCGAAGCGAGCCTCGACGCCGGCGCGCTGCCGGATCGTCGCCGCCTCGACCTCGTCGGCGTCCGCCCGGAAGCGTGCGGGCAGCTCACGGGTGCAGGCGGCGCCGGCGCAGTCGCGGTAGCGCCACCACAGGCGGGTGAGGCGGTCCCGGACGGTGGCGTACGCCGGGTCGCGCACGACGTTGGTCAGCTCGTTGGGGTCGCGCTCGAGGTCGTAGAGCTCGACGACGCCGGAGGCCCAGCGCACCAGCTTGTACCTCGCGGTCCGCAGGCCGATCGTCGTGCGGGCGTCCACGAAACCGCGCTCGACGGCGGCCGGCGTACCTCCCGCCGAGGCCCGGTCGGCGATCGCCTCGGTGACGACCGGGGCAGTCCAGCCCCGGTCGCCGTTCCGGATGTTCCAGCGCAGCGACCTGCCGTCGGCGAGGTGGGGCGCCCGGGCGCCGGCCAGGTCGACGATCGTCGCCGTCAGGTCGGGGGTGATGACCGGGTCGAAGCGACGACCGGACGGCACGCCGGGGCCGGCGACGAGCAGCGGCACGCGCAGGGCCGGCTCGTACGGCAGCGTCTTGCCCAGCCGCTTGCGGTGCTCCCCGAGGAAGTAGCCGTTGTCGGACGTGAACATCAGCACCGTGTCGTCCAGCTCGCCCGTCACCCGCAGGGTGTCGACGAGCCGCGCCACCTCGAGGTCGAGCACGAACAGCGACTCGGCCCGCTGACGGGTCACCCTCGCCTCCGCCTCGATCTCGGCGTCGTTGAGCGGCGGCATCTGCACCGAGCGGGGCTTGTCGGAGACGTCGTCCTCCGGCTGTCCGTCGGGAGGCAGGCCGGGGCTGCGGGCCACCAGCGCGTCGGCCCGGCCCCGCACCCATGCCGGCCGCGCCGCGGTGGGGAACCACGCCTCGGTGCCGTTGTCGCGCCGCACCACGTCGACGTCGTCGGGCTCGTGCGGCAGGCCGTCGTGCGGTGCGAGCGTGGACAGGTACACGAAGAAGGGCTGCTCGCCCGCCGACTCCACGACCACGTCGCGCACGATCCGCCCCAGCAGCGTCGTCTGGTACTCCCCCTCGTACGACCGCACGGTCCCGTTCTCGTTCAGCACCGGGTGGAAGTAGTGGTAGGTGCCGGCACCGACGGGGTACGGCACCTGGAGCAGCCCGTGCCAGTCGCTCCAGCCGGCGGGCACGAACGTCGCCGACGCCGCACCGGTCACCCGCGACGGCAGGAGGCCGTAGTCGTTGAGGTACTTGCCGACGAACGCCGTGCGGTACCCCGCCTCCTGCAGCGAGGTGGCCACGGTCGCGCTGTCGTCGAAGCCACCGAACCCGTACGGCGCCGCGTTGCCGAGCACGCGGTGGTTGTGCGCGTACTGCCCGGTCAGGAACGACGCCCGTGCGGGGCAGCAGAGCGGGTACGGGCTGAACGTGTTCTCGTAGGTCAGGCCGCGGGCGGCGACCAGGCGGCGTACGTGGGGCATGAACCGCAGGTCGTCGGCCCGCATGTCGTCGGCCATCACCACGACGATGTTCGGCCGCTCCGCGTCCTGTCGCGCCCGCTCGGAGCGGTCGGCGGCGGCGTTCGCCGGCCCCGAGACTCCTGACACGGCCACCAGGACCACCAGCGCCGCCACTCCTGAGATCTCTCGCATGCTCCGACGTTCGCCGCGAGGCGGACCCCGGGCCTGAGGCCGCGATCCCGGACGGCCGGGAGGTGAGGGGTGGTGGGACCGGTCGCCGTCAGGCGCCGGGACCGGAGTCCCGCCGCAGACGGGCCGCCTGGGTGACCAGGTGGTCGCGTTCCCGGCGGTTGGTGGTGAGGGCGGCGGCCGCGCGCAGGTCGGCGTACGCCGCGTCCGCGTCGCCGTCGAGCTCGTGCAGGTGGGCACGGACGGCGAGCAGCCGAGGGTGGTCGGGCAGCTGGGGCTCCACCTCGGCGACGACCGCCAGCCCGGCCGCCGGACCGCTGACCATGCCCACGGCGACGGCCTTGTTGAGCGTGACGACCGGGTTGCCGGTCACCCGCTCGAGGAGCTCGTACAGGGCCGAGATGTGCGGCCAGTCGGTGGCCGCGGCGTCGGTGGCGCGGTCGTGCACGGCGGCGATCGCGGCCTGGAGCTGGTACTCCCCCACGCGACCGGAGCCGATCGCGGCGTCGAGCACGGCCACCCCCTCGGCGACGGCGGCCCGGTCCCAGCGGGTGCGGTCCTGGTCGGCCAGCGGGACGAACCGGCCGCGCTCGTCGACCCGCGCCGGGCGGCGTGCCTCGACCAGCAGCATCAGGGCGAGCAGCCCCGCCGTCTCGGCGTCGTCGGGCACCGCGCGGTGCACCATCCGGGTCAGCCGGATCGCCTCGCGGGAGAGCTCGACGCGCTGACCGTCGTCGCGCGACGGGCCGGCGTACCCCTCGTTGAAGACCAGGTACAGCACGCGGAGCACGCTCGGCAGCCGCTCGACCTGCTCCTCGGGCGTCGGCGTCTCGAACCGCGCACCCGCGCGCCGGATGGTCGCCTTCGCGCGGCTGATGCGCTGCGCCATCGTCGCCTCGGTGACGAGGAACGCTCCGGCGATCTCGGCGGTCGTGAGGCCGCCGACCGCGCGGAGGGTGAGGGCGATGGCGCTCGGCGGCGTCAGCGACGGGTGGCACGCCAGGAACAGCAGCGCCAGGCTGTCATCGTCGCCGGCCACCTCCGGCTCGTCGGCGGGCTCCTCGAGGAAGACTCGTTCCTCGCGCGCCCGGCGTGCGGCGTTGCTGCGGTAGCCGTCGATGAGCCGGCGGGTCGCGGTCTGCAGCAGCCAGGCGCGCGGGTTGTCGGGGATGCCCTCCACGGGCCAGTGCTGGTAGGCCGCGACCAGCGCCTCCTGGACCGCGTCGTCGGCGCCGTCGAAGTCGCCGTACCGGCGCCCGAGCAGGCCGAGGACCCGCGGCGCGAGGTCGCGCAGCAGGTCCTCGATGCTCGGGTCGGTCACGCCTGCCCTTCGGCTGTCCCGTCAGCCGCCCTGGGCGGACGAGAGGTAGTCGTCCATCTCGGCGGCGTCGGCGGGACCGTCGTCCATCACCTGCCGGACGTGGATCGGCTGCTGGGTGGGCACACCGTCCTTGCCGGGCACGGCCGACACCAGCGCCGCGATCTCCAGGGCGCGGGACTCGTCGGCGACCTCGATGACCTGGAAGCCGGCCAGCCACTCCTTGAACTCGGGGAACGGCCCGTCGGTGACCATCGGCGCCCCGACCCCGTCGCCGCGGACGACCTACGTCTGGTCGGGCCCCACCAGGATCGTGTGGTCGACCAGCTCGCCGCTGGCGACCAGCGCCTGGTTCAGCCGGCGGTAGTAGTCGAGGTGGGCGGTGACCTCGGCCTCGCTCCACTCCTCCATCGGCGTGGGGTCGAGCCCGGGCTCGAAGGTGACTCCCAGCAGGTACTTCGGCATCTGTCTCTCGCTTCCTCCGTCGGCACCCCGGTGGCGCCCTGCACGAGGAGGACGGAGCCGACCGAGGGTTCTCGACATGTTCGCAGCAGTCTGTTCGCGCCCTACCCTGGCCGGGTGCGCCCACCGTTGTCCAAGGACACCCGGCTGTGCATCTCGCTGGCCGCGCGACCGAGCAACATCGGCACCCGCTTCCACAACCACCTCTACGACGTGCTCGGTCTCGACTTCCTCTACAAGGCGTTCACGACGACCGACATCGCGGCCGCGATCGGCGGCGTCCGCGCCCTCGGCATCCGCGGCTGCTCGGTGTCGATGCCCTTCAAGGAGGCGGTGATCCCGCTCGTCGACGTGGTCGAGGACTCGGCACGCGCCATCGGCTCGGTCAACACGATCGTCAACGACGGCGACCGCCTCACCGCCTCGAACACCGACTACATCGCCGTACGACGCCTCGTCGACCCCCTGGACCGCACCCCGTTCGTCCTCCACGGCAGCGGCGGGATGGCCAAGGCCGTCGCCACCGCGCTCGTCGACGCCGGCTTCCCGTCGGGCACGGTCGTCGCCCGCAACGAGGCTGCGGGCCGGGAGCTCGCGACGGCCCTGGGCCTGGCGTACGCCTCCTCGACCGAGGGCGTCACCGCGCCGCTGGTCGTGAACGCCACCCCGATCGGCATGACCGGCGGCCCGCAGGCCGCCGACCTCGCCTTCCCGTCGTCGACCGTCGAGGCGGCCTCCTCGGTCCTCGACGTGGTCGCCCTCCCCGCCCTGACCCCGCTCGTCCTCGCCGCCCGGGTCGCCGGCAAGCACGTCATCTCCGGCGCCGAGGTCATCGCCCTCCAGGCCGCCGAGCAGTTCGAGAAGTACACCGGCGTCCGCCCCACCCCCGATCAGGTGGCCGAGGCGTCGGCGGTGTCGCGGGGCTGACAGCGGAAGATCCCCGGCACCAGGTGCCGGGGATCTTCCGTTGTCGTGCTTCAAGAGGTGATCGTGGTGGAGCTGGCGGGAATCGAACCCGCGTCCTCGAGCGTCGAACCAGGTCTTCTCCGGGTGCAGTCAACGATGACGGTTTCTCGGCCCCGGCACTCGCGTTGACGCGTCGCCGACGGGCTCAGTCAGGAAAAAGTCCCGGTCACTCCTCCTGACAGGAAGTGACCAGCAAGTCCCCTAGATGAGGCCAGGGTCCGGGACGGAGACGGATGCCCGGTCTGACCCTTCGTTCACCGCTCAGGCGGCGAGAGCGAAGTTACTGCGCTTAGCGTTGGCAGTTATTGGTTTCCAGCGATCGTTTACGAGATGACGCTGGCTCCTCGACCCGCTTCTCCTGGAACTAACGTCCCTAGTCGAAACCGATCAGCCCCTCTTGAGTTGTGACCCCAGCCTAGCGGGGAGTGCCGCGTCCGTTCATTCCGAAGAGACGCACACCGTTGTCCCAACACACGGCCCGCAGCCATTCTTCCCCGAGGTCGAGCCGCGCGAGCGACTCGAGCTGGTGCAGGTACGGGTACGGGATCGTCGGGAAGTCGCTGCCCAGCAGCACCTTCTCCCGGAGGTCGACGAGCCTCGGCAGCAGGGAGGGTGGGAACGTCGACATCTCCCCGAAGAAGTCCGTGAACACCATCGTGGTGTCGAGGTGCACCCGCTCGAACCGCTCCGCCAGCGACAGGAACTCGTCGTACTCCGGGGCGCCGAGGTGCGCGACCACCACCGCCAGCCGGGGCCACCGGGCCAGCACCCGGGCGAGCGGCTCGGGCCCCGTGAACGCGTTGGGCACCGGGCCCGACCCGGCGTGCACCACGATCGGGGTCCCACTGGCCTCCAGCCGCTCCCACACGCCGTCCAGCAGCGGGTCGTCGAGGTGGAACGCCCCGACCTGCACGTGCACCTTGAACACCTCGACGCCCTCGTCGACCAGCGCCCCGACGTACGCCGCTGCCTCTGGCTCCGGGAAGAACGTCGCCGACCAGAGGTTCTCGGGTACCTCGGCGGCGAAGGTACGGGCCCAGTGCGTTCAGGTACGTCGCCACGCCGGGCTTGTGCGCGTACGGCAGGGCCGAGAAGCGGCGTACGCCGAGGTCGCGCAGCACCGCCACCCGGTCCTCGACCGACTGGCGGTAGCGGACCGGCCACTCGCGGCCGATCTTGGGGCCGGCCTGGTCGAACTGCTCCCACACCCGCCGCTGGATGTTGTCGGGGAGGAAGTGCACGTGCACGTCGAAGAGTCCAGGAATCCCCAGCTCCCGCCAGAAGGCGCGGGTCTCCTCGACGGGCTCGTCGCTCAATCCATGCCCTTCAAGCGACGGCCGAGGGCCTGCTCCTTCTCGCGGTCGGCCTGCCGCGTGGCCAGCGACTGGCGCTTGTCCCAGGTCTTCTTGCCCTTGGCGAGCGCGATCTCGACCTTGGCCCGGCCGTCCTTGAAGTACAGGGCCGTCGGCACGATCGTGAAGCCCTTCTCGTTGACCTTGCGCTCGATCTTGTCGAGCTCGTCGCGGTTGAGCAGCAGCTTGCGCTTGCGCCGGGCGGTGTGGTTGGTCCAGGTGCCCTGCGAGTACTCCGGGATGTGCACGCCGTGCAGCCAGGCCTCGTGGTCCTCGATGTCGACGAACCCGTCGACCAGCGACGCGCGCCCCTGCCGCAGCGACTTGACCTCGGTGCCGACGAGCACCAGCCCCGCCTCGTAGGTGTCCTCGAGGTGGAAGTCGTGGCGGGCGCGCCGGTTCGACGCGATCAGCTTGCGCCCTGCTCTCGTGGCATTCCGCCATCCTCTCAGGAGCGCTCAACTTCCCGCTGGTCGAGGAGGTTGCGCTAGAACCGTCACGAGACCCCCCGCACCGGATCGCACACCTCGTACGGGGTCTCGTGACAGGCGCTAGCGCGCCTTCCTCGACCAGCGGTGGCTCAGAAGTACTTCATCGGGTCGACGGGCTTGCCGTTCTCCATCACCGTGAAGTGGAGGTGGCAGCCGGTCGACCAGCCGGTGGTGCCGACGTACCCGACGGTCTGACCGCGGTTGACGACGGCGCCGGTGCCGACGGCGTACCGCGACAGGTGGTTGTAGATCACCGTGATGAACTTGCCGTTCACCAGTCCCACGTTGAGGTAGAGGCGGTTGCCCCAGACCGAGGAGTAGTACTCGGTGAGCACCTTGCCGTTGCGGACCGCGGCGAGCGGCGCACCACAGGGGGCGCCGAAGTCGTCGCCGTCGTGCAGGCCCCAGTAGTGGTAGATCGGGTGGACCCGGTAGCCGTAGGCCGAGGTGACCGGGCCGTTGACCGGGCGCATCAGCAGCCCGTTGGTGTCGATCGGCGCTCCGCCGTGGTTGGCCTTGGCCGCAGCGGCGGCGGCCTTGCGGCGGGCGCGTTCACGCGCGCGCTCACGGGCCTTGCGGATGGCTTCCTGGATCAGCTTCTGGATCCGGGCCTCCTGGCGCTTGGCCTTGGCCAGGGCCTTCCGGTCGAGCTTCTTGGCCTTGGCCGCCATCGCCTCGGCGGCCTTGCGGTCGCCGACCTTCATCTTGACGTTCTCCTTGGCGTCGAGCGCCTCCTGGGTCAGGTCCTGCATCTCGACGAGGTGGTCGGCGGCCTCCTGGCGCTGCTCGGCAACCTCGGCGGTCGCCTCCTGGACCTCGTTCTCGTGGACCTTCAGCAGCACCTCGGCCGCGCGCAGGTCGTCGTACTCGTTGTCCTGACGGAGGATCAGCGAGCTGTTGGCCTCGCGCTGTCGGGTGATGTCGGAGGGCGTCTGCGCGTTGAGGATCGAGGTGAACGCCAGCAGGGAGGGGTCACCCTGCTCGTAGATGTCGGTGATCGTGTCGACCACCAGCTCCTGCTGGGTCGTCAGGGCCGTCTTGCCGGCGGCCACGTCGGCCTGGGCCTGCGCGAGCCGGGCCTCGGCCGCCGCGAGAGCGACCTTCATCTCCTCGTCCTGCTGCTGCGCGATCTGGAGCCGGGCCCGTACGTCGCCCAGCTCGGCGCGCGCCTCGACCAGCTCCTCGCGGGTCCGGGACAGGGCGCGGGTGGCGCGCTGGAGCGCGGCGCTCGACTCCTCCAGCGCCTCGTCGGCCTTCTCGACCTGGCGGTGGGCCTGCTTCTGCTTGTCGCGCAGCTCGCCGGCACTCGCCTGAGGGCCTGGGATGGAGAGGACGCCGATCGCGACGGCGAGCGCGGCAGAGACCGCGGCCATGCGTCGACAACCGATGCGGGGGAAGGAACGCACCTGTTCGCCTTTGGGTGTTCGGGGAAGTGAACACCGCCGACGCTAACGGCTCGACATCACACTTTGAGGTATTTGCGCGTCAGCACGAGTGTCGGAATCACCGTCAGCATCGGACCGAGGATCGCGATGACCCCGATGGCGTACTGGACCTCGGGCCAGCCGATCCACGGGATGAAGTTGAGCTCCCCCTGGATCCGGTCCTGGATGCCGAACTTCTCGAACGCCACCAGGGCGGCCGCCGCGAAGAGCACGCCGAGCGCCGCGGTCACCACGGCCTCGAGGAGGAACGGGAGCGCGATGTACAGCGTCGACGCGCCGACCAGCCTCATGATGCCGATCTCGCGACGGCGGGCGAACGCCGCCAGCCGGATCGTGTTGGCCACGAGCAGCAGGGCCGCGACCACCAGGAACAGCGCGGTCGCGAGGGCGCCCCACTTCAGCGCGTCGATCGCGCCGTAGATCGGTTTCAGCGTGTCCCGGGCATCGCGGATGCCGGAGACGCCGTCGAGGCCCACCACCGCACTGGTGATGCCCTCGAACTCTTCGGGGTCCTCGAGCTCGATCCAGAGGGACTCGGGCATGTCCTCGGCGGTGATCACCGAGTTGGGTCCGTCGAACTTGCCCGGAGCGTAGGTGTCCTTGAGCTTCTCGAACGCCTCGTCCTTGCTCTCGAAGTGGTAGCCGGCCACCTCGGGGTTCTCCTCCACGACCTTGGCGATGGCCTGCTTCTGCGCGTCGGTCACCTCGCCCACGCAGGCGGCGTTCTGGTCACGGTCCTTGCAGAGCCAGACCGTGATCTGGAGCTCGCTGCCCCAGTGCTCGGCCGCCTTGGCCGCCTGCTGGTTGAGCAGCACGCCCATGCCGACCAGGGTCAGCGAGACGAAGAGGGTGAGCACGACGGCCAGGTGCATCGACAGGTTGCGACGCAGGCCTTGGCCCAGCTCGGTCAGGGTGTAACGCACAGGGGATCAGTTCTCTCTCGGCTCGGTTCGCGGTCGCGCAGGTCAGTGGGAGAAGCCGTAGCCACCCTGGGCCTGGTCGCGGACGACCTGCCCGGCGCTCAGCTCCACGACCCGCTTGCGCATCTGGTCGACCACGCCGTGGTCGTGGGTGGCCATCACCACCGTGGTCCCCGTGCGGTTGATGCGATCCAGCAGCTTCATGATGCCCACCGAGGTGGCCGGGTCGAGGTTGCCCGTGGGCTCGTCGGCGATCAGGATCATCGGCCGGTTCACGAAGGCACGGGCGATGGCGACGCGCTGCTGCTCGCCACCCGAGAGCTCGTCGGGCATCCGGTCGCCCTTGCCCTCGAGGCCGACCAGCTCGAGCGTCTCCGGCACCACCTTGGTGATCTCCGAGCGCGACTTGCCGATCACCTGGAGCGCGAACGCGACGTTCTCGTTGACGGTCTTGTTCGGCAGCAGGCGGAAGTCCTGGAACACCGTGCCGATCTGGCGGCGCAGCCGCGGCACCTTCCAGCTGGCGAGGCGGTTGATCTCCTTGCCGGCGACGTACACCCGGCCCGCGGTCGGTCGCGACTCGCGCAGCACCAGCCTCAGGGCCGTGGACTTGCCGGACCCCGAGGCGCCGACCAGGAAGACGAACTCGCCCTTCTCGACGTCGATGGAGACGTTGTCGAGGGCTGAGTGGCCCTGGCCGGGGTAGGTCTTGGAGACCTTTTCGAAGCGAATCACCGGATCGAGGTTAGACGAGGATGCCTACGGTTCCAGAAACCCCGCGCCGCCTAGGCTTCCGTGCATGTCGCCCGTACGACGCCCGCGTGCGGCCCACGCCACGCTCACCGTCGTCGCGACGCTGCTGATCGCACTGCTGGGGGCGGGCTGCTCGGGGTCGGCCGACTCGGGACCGGAGCCGACGGCGGCACCGTCCGAGGCCGTCGACGAGGGCACCCCGCTCGCGGACGTGGACACCACCAGCCTCGCCGTCGCGCGCGCCCCGTTCTGCGACGCGGTCGACCCGGCGGCTGTGGCCCGGGCGCTGGGCGAGGAGCCGGCCGAGGGTTCGGCGTACCGGAGCGGGCAGCGCATCAAGCTCAGCGACGACGTCGCCGACGTCGTGCACGAGTTCGGCTGCCGCTGGACAGCGGGCGACGGGGTGGCCGAGGCGTGGGTGTTCGTCCCGCCGGTCACCCGGGAGCGCGCGGCCGACCTGGTGCGCACGGGTTGCCGCGGCGTGCGGGACCCGGCCTTCGGTGAGCCGTCGACCATCTGCCGCACGCAGGCCGACGGGGTCGCGACCTACACGTTCCGGGGCCTGTTCGGCGACGCGTGGCTGACCTGCCGGCTCGTGGTGGGAGCCGGCCAGGAGGAGACGCTCGACCGCGCCGACCGTTGGTGCGCCGCGGTCGCCACCGCGGCCGCCACCGACTAGGAAGCCGGCGGGACCGTGATCTCGGGCAGCAGCTCCACGATGGAAGCGATGCCGGCGGCCTCGTCGGCGGCGTCGTCGACGGCCATCGCGATCAGGACCGGCCCGTCGTAGAGCTGGCCCTGAGGTCCGAGCCCCATCACGCAGGCGAACGCCTCGTCACCGGCGTCGACGTCGGTGACGTCGCCCTGGCAGAGCGCCTTGGACTGGACGGCGTACTCGGCCGGGTCGATCTGGATGTCCACGCGGCTGAGCATCACGCTCGGGCCCTCGCCGCTCACGGGGTCGAAGAAGCAGGCGTGGACCGTGCCGGCGGTCTCGGTCGTGTCGGCGCCGAGCACGGCGGTCACCTGCTCCGCCGTCAGGTAGGGGCAGCCCTCCTCGGCGGGCTCCGACTCGTCGGTCGACTCCGTCGCGGTCGGCGACGGGGTGCCGGTCGCCGACGAGGTGGCACCGGGCTCGGGCTGGTCGGCCCGGCTCTCGTCGGAGCCGCCGCAGCCCGTCAGTGCCGCGAGCGCGGTCGCCAGGACCAGCGCGACCGCGGCCCACCTCGCCCGCATCCAGCCCACCTCTCGTCTGCCTCGCTCGGGTGCCCGATGCTAGCCGGGGCCACCCTCGGCACCGACTAGCCTGCCGCGGTGTGACGACCTTCGCCGACGTCCTCGCCCAGCGCCTCCGGGCCGACCCCGGTCAGCCGCTGGTGACGTACTACGACCTGGGCACGGGCGAGCGGGTGGAGCTGTCGGTCACGACGTACGCGAACTGGGTCGCCAAGACGGCCTCCCTGCTGGCCGAGGAGCACGACCTCGAGCGCGGGCAGTCGCTGCGGGTCGACCTGCCCACGCACTGGCTCGGCCCGGTGTTCCTGGGAGCGGCCTGGGCGATCGGGCTCACCGTCACCGAGGACGACGAACCCGACGCCGTGGTGTGCGGGCCGGACAGCCTCGCGCGGTGGGCGTCGTACGCCGACCGCCTGCCCGTGCTGGCGTGCTCCCTGCTGCCGATGGGTGTGCGGTTCGCCGACGCGCTCCCCCCGGGCGTGCACGACGTCGGGGTGGACGTCTGGTCGCAGCCGGACGCCTTCGCGCCCTGGGACCCGCCCGCGGGGACGGATCCCGCGGTCGACTGGGCCGGGAGCCGAGCTCACCCACGACGAGCTGTGGAGCCGGGCCGCCGCCGGAACCTCTCACTACTCCGGCGGCGGCCGGCTCCTCTCGACGGCGAACCCGGCTTCCCCATCCGGTCTGTCCGCCTTCACGGGGCCGCTGGGGGCTAGCGGCTCCGTCGTGCTCGTCTCTGGCTCTTCGGGAGAGGACCTGACGCGGGTGTTCGAGGCGGAGCGGTGCACGGACCGCTTCGAGCCGGCGTGAGGTCGGTCAGCCGGCCAGGTCGTACCCCTTGAAGCCCTGCGCCAGGAAGACCCGCGACGAGAAGCCGGTGGCCGTTCCCGGCAGCAGCCACAGGTACCCGGTCTTGCGCTCCCTCACCACGACTCCGGCATGGCCGTTGATCCCCATGTCGCCAACGCCCACCATCCAGTCGTACTGCTTGACGCTCAGCTTGAGCGGCCGGGCGCCGAGGAACCCACCCGGACCGTTGCCGGGGTAGAGCGACAGCTTCTTGCCCGAGCGGAACAGGCTGTCCGGAGCGCCGTCGCCGTCCCAGCGACCGACGGGCACCTGCACGCCGGCCTTGATCCGCTTGTACGCGACGTAGGAGTCCTTGAGCCCGCTCATGCCGTTGCCCGGGTAGATCAGCATCGCGCGGCCCTCGGGCTGGCCCATCAGGTCCGGCCAGCCGTCGCCGGTCATGTCACCGACGGCGGCGAGGAGCTTGACCTTCTTGAAGCCCGTGGCGATGACGGTCGGCGCCGCGAAGTGGCCGGTGCCGTCGCCCCGGTAGAGCCAGAGCCTGCTCGAGTTGGCGTTGCGCACGATCATGTCGGCCGCGCCGTCGCGGTCCCAGTCGCCCGCGCTGAGGATCTGTCCCGCCTTCGGCACCACGACGCCGGACGCGATCGGCGTCCCGGTCTCGTACGTCCCGGCGTTGCGGTAGAGCACGAGGGTGTCGCCGCTGCGCGCGAGCAGGTCGGGCGCGGTGCCGCCGTACGCCGAGGCGCCGGCGTTCAGCCCGGTCACCCCGCCGATGCCGTCGACCGGGCCGAGCGCGTGCCCGAACCGGCCGTTGCCGCGGTTGGGCTTGACGAAGACCTGGCTCGAGCCGGCCGCCCGGACGAGCAGGTCGACCTTGCCGTCACCGTTGAAGTCGCCGTGGCCGGTGATGGTGTCGTAGCCCGTCCACGTGCCGCCGATCCGCACCGGGGCGCCGAAGCCGACGCCCGCGGCGGCGCCCGGCACCAGGTAGAACGCGCCCTCGGTGCCGCGCGCGACCAGGTCGGCCCGCCCGTCGCCGTTGACGTCGCCCGGACCGTTGACCAGGTTGTACTTGCCCCAGTCGTTGCCGAGCGGCTTGACCGTGAACCCGGACTGGCCGTTGCCCAGATAGGCGTCGAGCCGGCCCGTCGCGGGATCACGAGCGACGAGGTCCGCGTGCCCGTCGCCGTCGAGGTCGCCGGCGACCGTGACCAGGTCGTGTCCGGCGAGGCTGTTGAAGGAGCTCGTGGGTGGCCCGAACCCACCGTTGCCGTCACCGGGACGGACCTGAGTGGAGCCGTCGGCCGCTGACCGCGCCAGCAGGTCGGCCTTGCCGTCGCCGGTCACGTCGGGACTGAGCAGCACCACGTCGAAGACCCCCCAGCCGGCGCCCAGCGAGGTCGCCGGCCCGAGGTGGGTCATCCCGTTGGTGGGGACGACGTACACCTGGCCGTCCGACTTCTTGCGGAGCAGCAGGTCGGGGTACGCCGACGCGGTCACGCTCGACTCCAGCTCGCGACCGGCCCAGCCCTGCTGGGCGGCGGCGGCGTACTGGCGGATCAGCGGGATCTGCGCGTACAGGTACTTGCCCGGGCAGGCCGTCGCGGCGGCGTCGCGGTGCCCGTTGATGCCCTGGAAGTACTTGCTGCCGACCCACTGCTGCGGCGACGCGGCGTCGACGCCGTGGAGGCTGAGCTTCCAGGCGAACAGCACGCCGTACGCCTGCAGCATCGCGGCGGGCGGCTGGGCCGTCTCGAAGTTGCCGATGGCCGACATCGCGAACGAGTACTCGTTGTAGTTGAGCGTGTGCGCGCCGACCACGGGCCGGTCGACGCCGCCGTAGCGGCCCTCCCAGATGCGGCCGAACTTGTCGACCAGGAAGTTGTAGCCGATGTCGCTCCAGCCCCGGCCGGCCGTGTGGTACGCGTAGATGCTCCGCAGGATGCCGGGCACCTCGTCGGGGGTGTAGTTGTTGGCGTTGACCGTGTGGTGCACGAAGCCCGCGTGCACCTCGAAGTAGTGCAGCGAGCTCTTCTCGCGGATGTTCTCGTTGGCGCCCCACTGCGCGCGCGAGTAGATCACCGGCTGCGGCGTGTACGTCGCCGCCGCCAGCGCCGCGTCACCCTCCGAGGCCTCCGCCTCCGCTGACTGCAGCGCGGCCGCGTTGTACGCCGAGTACGAGCCGTCGTTGCCGTCCATGGCGCTGGTGTCGATCGCCGCGCGCTGGCTGACGGTGTGCTTGGCCTTGCCGGGGGCGATCACCGCGAGCTGCATGTCGCTGGGCAGGAACAGCTTGGCGTCGGCGCGGACCTGGACCTGGTCGACGCGGCCGATCAGCAGCGGGTCGGTGCCGGGCCGGGCGTGGCGGCCCTCGGCGCTGTCGGGGTCGGGGCCGTGGTCGTCGTGGTACTCGAGGGTCGTCCAGCCCGACCAGGTGCCGTCGGTACGGGTGCGGACGTCGAAGCTCAGGTCCTTCTCGGACGGCTGGATGCCGTGGGCCCAGGTGACGCCGACCGAGCCGTAGCCGGTGACCTTCTGCGGCACGCTCGTCAGCCGGCTGCCGCCGTTGGGCGCAGCCGCGACCCGGGCGTTCGGGGTGACGGCCGCCATCCGGCCCAGCGTCTTGCCCCCGACGGGGCTGGTCAGCGGCACCTCACGCAGCTTGGCCGAGACCGGCCCGCTCGGGAGCTTCGAGGTCTTCAGCGCCTCCTCGCCGTACGCCGACATCAGCGCCACCGGGGCCGCCGAGCCGCTGCCCGGGGCCTCCGCCACCACGTCGAGGCTGACCACGCCGATGGCGGGCGTCAGCGCCGCGCACACGACGGCGAGCGCCAGCACCTGCTGGGTGGCCGTCACGAAACGGGCCTGGAAGGGGGTGGGGCCGGAAGGCATGAGGGGCTGCTCCATGTGCTGCGGGGAAGTTCACACGAGTAGCAACTTTCACACGCGTCACAGAGGTGCCGATAGTGGTTCTGAGTAACTACAAACGTGTAGTTTCCAGTCGACACGCCGACGACTTCGAGATTTGTCAAGCGCCGAGTCGGCGTATCTGCAGGTCGAGGCAGCGCCGAGTCGGCGCATCTGCATCTCCGAACAAGGATCGGATCGACGTCAGTGAACTGCAGATGCGCCGACTCGGCGGGTGCGAGCCCTGCAGATGCGCCGAGTCGGCGGGTCAGACCTCGGAGCCGAGCTCGTCGTCGGTGCCGTCGGAGTCGTCGTCGTACTTGACGTACTTGATGCCGGCCTCGACGTCGCCGTCGAAGCCGAGGACGCCCTTCTCGAGGACCAGGACGCGGCTGCAGATGTTGCGGACCGAGCCGGCGGCGTGGCTGACGTAGAAGATGGTGACGCCGCTGTCGCGGATCTCCTTGAGCTTCTTCATGCACTTGACCTTGAAGGGCTTGTCGCCCACGGCCAGCGCCTCGTCGGCCAGGAAGATGTCGGCGTCGACGTGGATGGCGATCGCGAAGCCGAGGCGGGCGTTCATGCCGGAGGAGTAGAAGCCGACCGGCGAGTCGAGGAAGTCGTCGATGTCGGCGAACGCCGTGATCTCGTCGAACTTGCGGTTGGTCTCGGCCTCGCTCATGCCGAGGATGGCCGCGTTGAGGTAGATGTTCTCGCGGCCGGTCAGCTGGGGGTGGAAGCCCGCGCCCGGTGGCGATCAGGCCCGCGATCCGGCCACGCGTGCGCACGGAGCCCGTGTCGGGCTCCATCACCCCTGGACGATCTTGAGCAGGGTGCTCTTGCCCGAGCCGTTGAGCCCCATCAGGCCGATCGCCTCGCCCTGCTGCACCCGGAACGAGACGTCGTCGAGGGCCAGGAACGAGTTGGACACCTGCTGGCGACGGGCCATCGCCACGGTCACCTGCTTGAGGGTGCGGTGGTACTGCTTGGTGAACCGCTTGGAGACGTTCTCGACGATGATGGAGTCGGTCATCAGAGTCTCTCGGGCATCTTGTTCTCGAACTTGATGAAGATCCGCTGCGCGATGAACAGCAGGATCCGCCGCGGCCAACGCAACGAAGCCGCGCTCGAAGAGGTGGTCGGGCATGGCTCCGCGATGGTCGCTCGGGTCGCTGGTCGTCGGCACCCAGAAGCAGCGTTGGACGAGCAGCACCGCGATCGCGATGGGGTTGGCGAGGTAGAGCTCGGTGTGGCCGTTGAACCGGTCGGCGACGAGGCTGTAGGGGTACATCATCGGCACGCCGAAGCGGATGAAGTTGTTGACCACGGTGACGATCTGGCCGGTGTCGCGCAGGAACACCTGGCTGACGCTCAGGGCCAGGCCCAGGCCGAGCGCGAAGCAGGATGATCACCAGGTAGCCGAGGATGCCGGCCGCGATCGCCGTCAGGTCGGGTGCCCAGCCCGTGAAGAACAAGGCGACGCCGAGGATCACGAACTCCGGCCACAGGTGGTAGATCGACACCAGCAGCGACGCGAACGGGAACATCTCCCGCGGCATCGCGCTCTTCTGGAGCAGCGAGGCGTTGCGCACGATCGAGCGGGTGCCGGCCGACACCGTCTCGGTGAAGAGGGTGACGACCATCAGCGAGCAGAAGACGTGGATGGCGAAGTGCTCGATCCTCTCGCCGCGGCCCATCAGCAGCGCGAAGATGAAGAGGTACATCAGGAACTGCGTGAGCGGGTTGATGTAGGACCACAGCATCCCCAGGAACGACCCGGTGTAGCGCGCCGTGACCTCCCGCTTGACCAGCAGCTTGAGCAGGTAGCGGTGGTGGAAGATACCGCGCAGGCCGCGGGCGCGGCGACACCATCGGGACGTCGGCCAGTGCGGCCGCCCGGCTGGCCGCGTCGTGCGGCCGCTCGCCGGCCGGCTCGAGCGTGTCAGTCATCGGCCGCCTCGGCGTCCTCGGCCTCGGCGGTCATCCACGGCGCCAGGGTCTTCTCCCACGCCTCGGGCGAGGTGATGTCGCCGAGCGCGGCGCGGTACTCCTCGGCGAGCCGCGGCCACTCCCGGCGCAGCTCGGCGTGGATCGCCATCGTCTTCTTGAGCAGCTCGCGGTAGTGCGCGGGGTCGCGCCGGTAGAGCGCGGCGGACGAGCCGTCGTTCATCGAGACGATCGCCGAGTCGTAGGTCGCGAGCCGGTACCACTTGGCGTCCATCGCGGTCAGCTCGGCCTCCGGGTGCTCCTTCGAGAGCTCGCGCACCGGTCGCAGCTGGCGGATCGGGGCGAGCCCGGCGGTGATCATCTGCGAGAGGCGCCCGGGGATCTCCGTGCCGGGACCCTTGCCCTTGCGCGGCGGCTTGGTGCGCCGGATCGGCGGGAAGGTGTCGGGATCGGTGTGCAGCTGGGCGTCGGTGAACTGCTTGCGGAACGCGTTGACCTCGGCCAGCTTGCCCGGCAGCTGCTCGTGCAGGGCGTACGGGCCGGCCAGCACGTCGAGCAGCGCCTGGTGGCGGATCTCGACGGTGGAGTACTGCAGCGAGACGAGGTGCTTGATCTGGTGGTTGAGGCTCTCGCGCACCAGCCGGCCCCCGCTGGGGTACGGCGAGTGGAGCAGCGCCGAGATGAAGCGGTTGCGGTGGTGGAAGTAGGCCTGCCAGTCGACGGCGTCGTTCTTGTCGGTCCACGGCACGTGCCAGACGGCCGCGCCCGGGAAGGTCACCGTCGGGAAGCCGTGCTGCTTGCCGCGCAGGCCGAACTCCAGGTCGTCCCACTTGATGAAGATCGGCAGCGACAGGCCGATCTGCTCGAGCACCACGCGCGGGATCAGGCACATGAACCAGCCGTTGAAGTCGACGTCCACACGCTTGTGCAGCCACCGTGACGAGCGGATGTTGCGGGCGGCGAGGTCCCAGTCGGAGTAGCCGTCGAGCGGCGTCTGCCACCAGAACCGCCACGGCTGCACGATCTCGCCGAACGAGTGCAGGCGCGAGCGCGAGAAGAGCGAGAACATGTGGCCGCCGACGATCGTCGGGCGGCGGGCGAGGTCGCCGAAGGTGATGGCCCGCACGATGCTCTCGGGCTCGCAGACGACGTCGTCGTCCATCATCATCGCGTAGGTCGCGGTGCCCTTGCGGACGGACTCGAGCTGGCCGCGGGCGTAGCCGCCGGAGCCGCCGAGGTTGCCCTGCTCGTTGATGACCAGCAGGTCGCCGAGCGCCTTCTCGGCCATGGCGAAGAGCTCGTGGTCGGCGACCTTCTGGGTGCCCTGCTCGGAGACGAACACCGTGTCCAGGTAGGGCCGCAGCGTCTCGTCCTCACCGATCTGGGTGAGCAGCTTGGCGCAGAAGTCCGGCTTGTTGACGGTCGTGATGACGATGTCCACGGTGCCGTGCTGCTCGCGGTCGGCGGGCACCTCGGCGGTCCACTCGGCCGTCTCGACGACGGCGTCCTCGTCGCCGGCGACGACGTCGTACCAGTACCAGCCGCCGTCGACGAAGGGCGTCAGCGTCAGGTCGAAGTCGAAGGTGCTCGCGGGCGTCCCCACCAGCACTGCTGTCGACGGTCGCGGCGTCGACGCGCTGCGAGCGGCCGTTGGCCATGGACTTGTAGACCGTCACGCTGGCGCCCCGGCCGGCGATCGTGACCGACAGCCGCACCTCGCTGACGACGCTCCAGCGGCGCCAGTAGGACGCGGGGAAGCCGTTGAAGTACGTGCCGAACGACATCTTGCTGCCCTGCTGCACCCGGAACGCCGTGCGCGACAGGATCTGGTCGGGGTGCACCGCGCGGCCGGTCGAGGTGGACTGCCGGATGGCGGCGTTGTTGAGGTCCTTGGCGGCCCGGTTGCCGCCGATGTCGTAGCGGTCGGCGTCGAGCCGCGGCTCCTCCGGGTCGACGTACAGCGCGAACACGTCGGTGTCGCGGTCGATCGGGAGGATCTGGCGCTGGAGCAGGCGGCGCACGGTCGGCGCCGCCTGGTCCACGGTCTCGGCTGTGGTTGTCGTCATTCGTCGACTCCTCCGGAGGTGAGCGTGGCGCCGTCGGCGAAGTGCGGCTTGAGCTTGTTCTCGTACATCGAGAGGGCCGACCCGATGGCCATGTGCATGTCGAGGTACTTGTAGGTGCCCAGCCGGCCGCCGAACAGCACCATCGGCTCGGCCTTGGCCAGCTCGCGGTACTTCAGCAGCTTCTCGCGGTCCTCGGCGGTGTTGATCGGGTAGTACGGCTCGTCGTCGTCCTCGGCGAACCGGCTGTACTCGTGCACGATCACGGTCTTGCCGGGCAGGTGGGTCTTCACGCGCTCGGGGTGGAAGTGCTTGAACTCGAGGATGCGGGTGTACGGCACGTCCTCGTCGTTGGCGTTGACCACCGAGGTGCCCTGGAAGTCGTCGACGTCGACCACGCTCTGCTCGAGGTCGACCGTCCGCCAGGAGAGCCGGCCCTCGGAGTTGCCGAAGTACTCGTCGACGGGGCCGGTGTAGACGATCGGCACCCTGGCCCTTGTAGTCGTGGGCCCCATCTGTGACGCAGTCGAAGAAGTCGGTCTCGACCCGCACCTCGATGTTGGGGTGGTCGGCCATCCGGGTCAGCCACGCGGTGTAGCCGTCGGTGGGCAGGCCCTCGTAGGTGTCGTTGAAGTAGCGGTTGTCGTAGTTGTAGCGGACCGGGAGCCGGGTGATGATGTCCGGGCTCAGCTCCTTGGGGTCGGTCTGCCACTGCTTGGCGGTGTACCCCTTCACGAACGCCTCGTAGAGCGGCCGCCCGATCAGGCTGATCGCCTTCTCCTCGAGGTTCTGCGCGGTCGTCGGTGTCGAACTCGCTGGCCTGCTTGGCGATCAGCTCGCGCGCCTCGTCGGGGGTGTGCGCCTTGCCGAAGAACTGGTTGATCAGCCCGAGGTTCATCGGGAACGAGTAGACCTGTCCCTGGTACTTCGCGAAGACCCGGTGCTGGTAGCCGGTGAAGGTCGTGAACCGGCTGACGTACTCCCACACCTTCTCGTTGGAGGTGTGGAAGAGGTGGGCGCCGTACTTGTGCACCTCGATGCCGGTGGTCGGCTCCTTCTCGGAGTACGCGTTGCCGCCGAGGTGGTGGCGACGCTCGAGGACCAGGACCTTCAGCCCGAGATCGCTGGCGCAGCGCTCGGCGATGGTGAGGCCGAAGAACCCGCTGCCGACGACGACGAGGTCGGGGAGGTCGGACACGTAGGGCTCTCCTTGACGTTTTTTCGCCCGGAACAATTCTCTTGGTGATGAATAACGGGCAGACAACCCTGTCGAGTCTAGCGAGGCGTGGGTGCCTGACCCGATTCCGCGACGCGGCCAGCGCGCCCCCGCTGCATGGCCCTGGCGCCGCGGATGGCACGGATCACATTGCCCGCCTCCGCGCGGCCGCCACGCAGCGGGCTGAGCGCCACCACGGCGGCGGTGATCGCGTACGGCTTGGCCCGCACCAGCGCGTTCTCGCCGTGGCGGAAGTGCACGACGAAGAGGTTGCGGTACATGTAGAAGCCCTTCCACGTCTCCAGCGCGTGCTGCTGCGAGAACGCCAGCTGCCGGACCAGGACGGCGTCGCGCACGGCCCAGATCCGGAAGCCGGCCTTGCGGGCACGCAGGGCGAAGTCCGCGTCGTCGTAGAAGATGAAGAACTCCGGGTCGGGCAGCCCGACGCGCTCGACCACCTCGCGACGCACCAGCAGACCCTCGAACGCCACCACCTCGATCTCCACGAGCGGCGGCATGGCCTCGCGGGTCCCGTACGTCGTCTCGACGCTCGCGGTCTTGGGCTTGATCGCCAGCGGGTTGCGCAGGTCGAAGGTGGTCGCGGACTTCTCGACCAGGTGCCCGTCGAGGTCCTCGCGGACGCACATCAGGCAGTCGGAGTGCTCGGCGTCGACGCCCATGAGGACGGCCAGGCAGTCGGGCGCCGGCACCACGTCGTCGTCCATCAGCCAGATGCGGTCCCAGCCACCGGCGTACGCCGTCTCCATGCCGATCCGGAAGCCGCCCGCGCCGCCGACGTTCTCCTCGCTCCGGATGATGGTCAGCGGAAGGTCGTCACTGTGCCCGACCTTGGCGAGCACCTGCTGCGTGTGGTCGCCGCTCGCGTTGTCGACCACGATCACGGTGGCGATCGGGTGCGTCTGGACGACCAGGGCGTCGAGCATCCGGGCGAGCAGGTCGGCCCGGTTGTGGGTGACGACGACGACGGCGACGGTCTCGGCGGGCTCAGCCACGCAGGTACCTCCGGTGACCGGTGAAGTCGCCGCGCAGCCCGGCCAGCATCGCCCGGGCGCTGAGCAGCAGGCGGGCCGGCGTCGGCCGGGTGAAGCTGTAGAACCAGGCGGTCTTGGCGACGAACGCCAGCGCCGCGGGCCAGCCGCGGTAGTCGCGGAGGTTGACGAGGTTGTTGCGCGCCATGCAGTAGTGCTTGAGGTCGCTCGGGCTGTGGTTGTACGTCGTCCGGCCGAACGCCATGGGCGTCCCGAGGTCGTCGGTGGCCGGGTGCAGGAACCGCGCGGCCACGACCGTGCCGGTGCGGGCACCGGCCTTGCGGGCCCGCCACAGGTACTCGACGTCGTCGCCCCAGATGAAGAACTCCTCGCGGGGCGTGCCGATGCGCTCGACGAGCTCGCGGGTGACCAGCACCCCGTTGAAGGGGATGACGACGTCCGCGATCACGCCGTCGCGCGCGGCCGCCTCGACCTCGGCCATCCGGTGCACGACCGCGGCCCGGCCGGGCAGCCGGATCGGGAAGCACAGGCGGGACGGGTCCTGCTCGGCGAGCACGGCCGGTCCCCAGAAGTCGAAGTCGTCGTGGTCGAGCAGCACCTTGAGGCAGTCGGGCTCGGGGATGCCGTCGTCGTCCATCAGCCAGACCAGGTCGGCCCCCCGGTCGACGGCGGCGGCCAGGCCCACGTGGAAGCCGCCCGCGCCCCCGCGGTTGTCGGGAAGAGTCATCGGCACGACCGGAGCGGGCTGGGAGGCCAGCCACTCCCCCGTGCCGTCGGTCGAGGCGTTGTCGACCACCAGGATCTCGTCGAGGCCCTCGGTCTCGAGCAGCCGCGGCACCAGCCGCTGCAGCAGCGCGAGCCGGTTGAAGGTCACCACGACCGCGACGATGCGCGGGGTCGCGGGTGCTTCGGTCACGCGGGCCAGTCTGTCAGCAGCTGGCGCCGAGGTCGTCGGTCTGGTTGGCGGCGTAGCCGTTGGACAGGTTGCCGACCGACCCACCCGTGACGACCTCGGGCTGGGGCGCTGGCTCGGTCGGGGCCGGCGAGGTGGTGTCGGCCGGGGTGGACGCGGGCGTCTCGGCGGGGGCCTCGGAGGTCGGGCGTGTCGGCGGGTGCGGCCAGCGTCGTCTCGGGCTCGGCGTCGGCCGGCTTGGTCGGCGTACGGCCCTCGGCCCGGGCGATCGCGGCGGCCACCATCTTCTTGATCGTCGGGACGTCCGGGTGAGCGGTGACGACCATCGGGGGCACGAGGGAGACGGTGGAGATCTTCTGGCTCCGGGCCTGGAGGGCGAGGGAGATGAAGCGGTCGACCTCGCCCGGCGGGATGTTGGTGGAGATCATCGCGGACGACGCCGTGGCGATCGCCTCGAAGTTCTTGACCGCGGTCTGCGGGCTGATCTGGCGGAGCATCGCGCCCATCACGCACTTCTGGCGGGCCATCCGCGAGTAGTCGTCGGAACCCTCGCGGGCGCGGGAGAACCACAGCACGTCGTGGCCGTCGAGCTTGCGGGTGCCGGGCTGGATGTAGCCGGTCACGTCGCTGCCGAGGCCGCCGACCGGGATCGGCTGGCGCACGTTGAGGGTGACGCCGCCGACGGCGTCGACCAGGTCGCGGAACCCCTGGAGGTTGACCATCGCCCAGTAGTTGATCTTGACGCCGGTGATGCCCTCGATGGCCATGATCGTGGCGTCCACACCCGGCTGCTTGGACTTGCCGAAGAGGGCGGTGTGGTCCTGGGCCCAGGTGCTGACGCCGTTGAGGTAGCAGCCCTCGCAGTCGAAGCCCTTCGGGAACTGCTCGGCCATGACCGAGCCCTTGGCGAACGGGAAGTTCGCCATGTTGCGGGGCAGCCCGATCAGCACCGTGCGGCCGGTCTCCTCGTCGATGCTGGCGATCGTCATCGAGTCCGGGCGCAGGCCCCAGCGGCCGGCGCCGGAGTCGCCGCCGAGGAGCAGCACGTTGTAGCGGCCGTGGTGGGCGTCCGAGACGTGGTCGCCGGCGAACATCGTGAGGATGAAGTCGCGCTGCACCCCGACGATGTGGGCGCCGAAGAGCAGCGTGCCGGCCACCGAGAAGCACAGCACCCCGTTGAAGCCGACCACGGCCCGGCGGTGGTTCAGCGAGAGGCTCAGCGGCTGTCCGAGACGCCAGGCGTCGACGAGGAGGGCCGCCCAGCCGACCGCCAGCGCCATCAGCACGAACCGCAGCAGGAGAAGCAGCGCGGTGTCCGAGGCCAGCCAGAAGACGTACTCGTGCCACACCAGCCCGGTGGGGATGCTCAGCACCGCGAACGCCACGAGCGCCAGCCAGATCCGGATGGCGATCTGGCCGACCTGCCGGTTGCCCGCCGCCAGCTGGGCCGAGCCGGGGACGACGAGGGTCATCGTCATCAGCATCAGCGCGCGGCGGTAACGCACGCGGGCGGCCCGTTCGCGGGTCGTGGCGCGCGACAGGGCGAGGTCGGACCCGGGGGAAGATGCGGGCGGCATCGCTGGGTGCCTCTCTAGCTGGGGAAGGAGCACGAGACTGCCCCGTCAGTATCACCAGTCACAGCGGCCCCAGCCGCGTTCGACGCGCCGACATGGTCCGCAAGGCCTCAGCAGGTAGGTTCACCGCCATGACGGGTTCCCCTCCCGGGCGTCCTCCGGGCGACGGCGCACCCGAGGAGGGCACGCCCGAGTTCGAGTGGCTGTACGGCGCCGGGGGCAGCGCCGCGGGGGACGGCAGTGGCAAACATCGCGCCTCCGACGACGCGACCCGTCCCGTGCCGAGGCAGCGCCGGCCCGAGGACACCCAGGCGAACGAGGCAGCCCAGGACCTGAGCCAGCGCTTCGGCCAGCTGCCTCCCCAACCTCCCCCCTCCGCTGCGCGCCGCCCCGACCCCCAGCCGACCGTTCAGCCCACCCCCCAGCCCCCCCAGGACACCCAGGTCATGTCGATCCAACCTCCATCGCAGGCGAAGGCGGCCGTCAGCGGCCGCCAGCGGCGCGAGCAGCTGAAGTCCGACCAGGAACGCCAGACGGCCGAGCGGTCGACCCGACCGACGCCGCCGCCCCTGGCCCCACCCCCGGGGCAGCGGCAGCGCGGCCGGTTCCGCTTCCGCTTCCGCTACGTGTTCCTGCTCCTGCTGCTGTGGCTGGTGTTCCTGGTCGTGGTCCCGTTGATCGCCTGGAACAAGGTGAGCAAGGTCGAGGCGATGCCCAGCGGTGACCGTCCCGGCGACCAGCCCGGGACGACGTACCTGCTGGTCGGCAGTGACTCACGAGCCGACCTCTCGGCCGAGGAGCGCAAGGAGCTCGGCACCGGCGCCGCCAGCGGTCAGCGCACCGACACGATCATGCTGCTGCACACCGGCTCGGGCCCGAACCTGCTGATGTCGATCCCGCGTGACTCCCTCGTGGAGATCCCCGGCCACGGCACGAGCAAGATCAACGCGGCCTACGCGTACGGCGGCCCGCAGCTGCTGGTCGAGACCATCGAGGACAACACCGGCATCAAGGTCGACAGCTACGTCGAGATCGGCTTCGGCGGCTTCGTGGGCCTCGTCGACGCCGTCGGCGGGATCGAGATCTGTCCCAAGGAGGACATGGTCGACGCGGACGCCAACCTCCGCATCAAGAAGGGCTGCCAGGAGGTCGACGGCGAGGTCGCCCTCGCGTACGCGCGGTCGCGGCACGCCCAGGAGCTCGGGGACCTCGACCGCGCCGCCCACCAGCGCGAGGTCGTCTCGGCCGTCGGCAACGAGGCGGTGTCGCCCTGGTCGGTCATCAACCCGTTCCGTTGGTGGAACCTCAACATGGCCGCCGCCGACTTCGTGAACATCGACGAGGACACCGGTCCGGTGACCGCGGCCAAGTTCGCGGCCGCGATGACCCAGGTCGACGGCGAGAACGGCCTCACCTGCGGCGTCCCGATCTCCGACCTCGCGGTCCACTGGGACGAGGCTCGCTCCGAGCGGATGTTCCAGAAGATCCAGCAGGACGACACCGCCAGCATCGGCAAGGAGCTCTGCTCCCCCTCCGGCCTGGCCCGCTAGGCGAACGAGCCGCCGACCTCGCGGCTGTGGCCGACGAAGGTGGCCACCACTGTCGCGCCGCCCGTCCCGGAGCCGGTGACCTCGACGTCGTACACGCCCGAGCGCCCCTCGCGGCTGCGCTCGGTGGCGGTCGCGGTCAGCACGTCGCCGAGGTGGGTCGGGGCGCGGAAGCGGATCTCGGCGCCGGCGGCGACCGTGCGCCGGGCGTAGCTGTTGCAGGCGAACGCGAAGGCCGAGTCGGCCAGGGTGAAGGTGAGGCCGCCGTGGCCGATGGCGTGGCCGTTGACCATGTCCTCGCGCACGGTCATCCGGACCACCGCCCGACCGGGGCCGACCTCGACGATCTCCATGCCCAGGGACTGGCTGGCCCGGTCGCCGGCCCACATCGCCGCGGCCGCGGACTCGGCGACCTCCTGCGGTCCGGTCACCCCAGCGTCCGCCCGAGGAGCGACTCGAGCGCGCGGTAGTGCCGCTCGGCCGACTCCTCGTGGTAGGCCGGGGTGTCGTTCATCGTGTAGCCGTGCGGGGCGCCGGCGTACACGTCGTTGATGAACAGCAGCCCCGCCGCTGAGAGCGCATCGCCGAGTCGCCGGACTGCCTCCGGCGGCATGGACCGGTCGTGGTCGGCGTGCCCGAAGACGAACTCTGCGCGTGCCTGCGGGATGCCGAGGTGCGGGCTGTCGGGGTCGTCGGTCGCCAGACCACCCCCGTGGAACCCGCCGACCGCCGCGACCTGGTCGGGGTGCGCGGTGGCGGTGCGGACCGCGAGGCGTGCCCCCATGCAGTAGCCGGTGGTGCCGATGCCGCCGTCGGCGCAGCGCTCGCGCAGGGCCGAGAGGTACGCCGGCGCGTCGGCCGCCAGATGGTCCGGGGTCAGAGCCCGGACCCGCTCCATCGCGTGGTCGCGGTCGTCGACGAGGTCGGCGACCGACCCGTGACGGTGGAAGACGTTCGGCGCCAGCACCGTGTAGCCCCACCCCGCGATCCGATCCAGCATGTCCGCGATCTGGGGGCGAAGCCCGTAGGCGTCCATGAAGAACAGGACGCCGGGGGCGCTGCTGTCCTCGGGCCCGGCGACGTACGCCTCCGCCGTGCCGTCGGGGACGGGGATCTCGATGGTCGTCATCACGGGCAGCTCCGACTGGATCCCGTTGAGGAGCTGGCGGGCCATCACGATGCGCTGCACCTGGTTGGTGCCCTCGTAGATCTGGGTGATCTTGGCGTCGCGCATCATCCGCTCGACGGGGTAGTCGCGGGTGTAGCCGTAGCCACCGAGCACCTGCACGGCGTTGGTGGTGACCTCCATCGCGACGTCGGAGGCGAAGCACTTGGCCGCGGCGCCGAAGAACGTGAGGTCCTTGTCGTTGCGCTCGGAGCGTCCGGCGGCGGCGTACGTGAGCTGGCGGGCGGCCTCGACCTTCATGCCCATGTCGGCCAGCAGGAACTGCAGGCCCTGGAAGTCGGCGACCGGCTTGCCGAACTGCTCGCGCTCCTTGGCGTAGGACAGGGCGAAGTCGACCGCGCCCTGCGCGATGCCGACGGCCTGGGCGGCGATGGTGATGCGGGTGTGGTCGAGGGTGCGCATGGCCGTCTCGAACCCGGTGCCCTCCTCGCCGATGATCCGGTCGCCGGGGATCCGGACCTTGTCCAGGTAGACCTCGCGGGTCGGGCTGCCCTTGATGCCGAGCTTCTTCTCCGGAGCGCCGAAGGACACGCCCTCGTCGGACCTCTCGACCACGAACGCCGAGATGCCCTTGGCGTGCGCATCCACGTCGGTCACCGCCATCACCGTGTAGAACTCCGAGACGCCGGCGTTGGTGATCCAGCGCTTCACGCCGTCGAGCACCCAGTCGTCGCCGTCGCGGACCGCGCGCGTCTTCATCGCGACGGCGTCGGAGCCCGCGTCGGGCTCGGACAGGCAGTAGGAGAAGCCGCCGTCACCGGACGCCAGCCGGGTCAGGTACTTCTTCTTCATCTCCTCGGAGCCGGCCAGGATCACCGGCAGCGAGCCGAGCTTGTTGACCGCCGGGATCAACGAGGACGCCACGCACACGCGGGCGATCTCCTCGATCACCAGCACGGTGGCCAGCGCGTCGGCGCCCGCGCCGCCGTACTCCTCCGGCACGTGCGGGGCGTGGAAGTCGGCGGCCTGGAGAGCCGCGGCCGCCTCCTCCGGGTACCGGGCCTCCTCGTCGACCGCGGCGGCGTACGGCGCCACCTTGGCCTCGCACAGGTCCCGCACGGCCTCGCGGATGGCCTGGTGCTCCTCCGAGAGCGCGAACAGCGGGCTGTTGTTCTCGGGTCCGGCATTCATGGGCTCAGCCTAAGGTTTCCCGCGTGAGCGACTGGCAGCGGCAGGAGTGGGTGGACCTGATGCTCGACGAGTGCGAGACGTGGGCGGTGATCGGCCTCCACGACCCGCGGCGGACGGCGTACAGCATCGCCGAGCTGCTCCAGCGCAAGGGCAAGCGCATCGTGCCCATACACCCGCTCGCCGAGCCCGTGCTGGGCGAGCAGGGGTACGCAACGCTGGCCGACGTCCCTTTCCCGGTCGACGTGGTCGACGTGTTCCGGCGCTCGTCGGCGGCCGGCGAGTTCGCCGACCAGGCCGTCGCCGTCGGTGCCCGCGGGGTGTGGTTCCAGCTCGGCGTGATCGACGAGGACGCGTTCCGCCGGACGGTCGCAGCGGGCACGCCGATGGTCATGGACACCTGCCCCGCCATCGAGTACCGGCGACGTCCGTGACCTGCCCCGGGATCACCCGAAGATGTCATGACGGATCCCGCGCTCCTCTGACAAGATGAGGCGTTCGTAGGAAATCCGCTCCTCGGGGTCGGGCACGTTGTCAGGGGGATGCCTTGCGCTGGCGCGCCAAGACCGTCGTCGCGACCATCTTCTCGGCTCCGCTGCTGCGTCGGATCGGCTACCACGTCAGCGTGATGACCCGGAACGTTGACAAGACGTTCTTCATCCGGCTGTTCGGCGGCCTGTTCGTCGTCGTGCTGCTCGCGGCCGCCCTGGTCACGGTCGCGGAGGGCCCGGACGAGGGCGAGAGCCACACGGTGGGCGCCTTCTTCGGGAAGCTGGGCAACAGCTTCTACTGGGGGATCACGACGGTCATGGGCGCCGGCGACTCGTCGTACGTGACCTCGCCCGTCGGTTTCGTGGTCAGCTGGCTGCTGGTGCTCTTCGGCGTCGCTATCGTCGCGACCATCACCGGTGCGCTGGTCGGGTTCCTCATCGACTTCTTGCTCAAGGAGGGTCAAGGCATGGGTGCGTCCGGGTATCGCGACCACATCGTGGTGTGCGGCTGGAACTCCACGGCGCGCGAGCTGATCGCAGAGCTCGACGGCGACGACTACGACCGCAAGATCGTGCTGATCCACGAGACCGACAAGAACCCGGGCGGCGCGGGCGTGTACTTCGTCAACGGCGACGTCACGAACTCCGACGACCTCAGGCGCGCCGGCATCGAGGAGGCGATGGCCGCGGTGATCTGCCCGGCCGACGCCTCCAACGAGGCCGACATGCGCTCCATCCTCACCGTGATGGCGATCGAGTCGATCGCCCCGGAGGTCCGCACCGTCGTGGAGGTCAACAACCCGGCCCACGTCGAGCACTTCCGGCGGGCGAAGGCCGACGAGATCATGGTGACCTCGCGGATCGCCTCCCGGCTGCTGGCCCGGTCCTCGCTGTACCCCGGCCTCGCCGAGCTGGTCACCGACATCGTGTCGGGCGGCGAGGGCTCCGAGCTCTACCGGGTGAACCTGCCCGACAGCTACATCGGGCACTCGATCGACGAGCTGTCGACCAAGCTGCGGGCCGAGCACTCCGCGACCCTGCTGGCCATCGGCCGCGGCGGCCGCGCCTTCGTCAACCCGCCGCCGGACTTCCGCCTCGAGATCGGCGACGACGCCCTCGTGGTCGCCGAGTCGCTCGGCACCCTCGAGCCGATGGACGCCGACTACACCGAAACTGCGTAATTCTGGCTCGCTTCGCTCGCCTGTCCGGCGTCAGAAGCCGAGCTTCGACGAACCGCCGGCCTGCCGGCGGACGACCGCACCCTTCTCCTGCGCCTCGGTCTTGAGGCGGGCCTGGAAGTCGGTCATCTGCTGACGCAGGCCCTCGTCGGACGCCCCGAGGATGCGGACCGCGAGCAGGCCGGCGTTGCGGGCCCCGCCGACGGCCACGGTGGCCACGGGGACCCCGGCGGGCATCTGCACGATCGAGAGCAGCGAGTCGAGCCCGTCGAGCTGCTTGAGGGGCACGGGGACACCGATCACGGGCAGCGGAGTCACGGCGGCCAGCATGCCGGGCAGGTGCGCGGCACCGCCGGCGCCGGCGATGATCACCCGCAGCCCGCGCCCGGCGGCATCCGTGCCGTAGGCCAGCATCTCCTCGGGCATCCGGTGCGCGGAGACGACGTCGGCCTCGAACGGGATGCCGAACTCCTCGAGCGCCTTGGCGGCCGCCTCCATGACGGGCCAGTCCGAGTCGGAGCCCATCACGATGCCGACGACGGGTTCACTCATGGTCACTCATCCCGGGCTCACTCACTCTCGTCTCCCAGCTCCCCGGCGAACCATGCCGCCGCGTGCCGTGCGCGTACCAGGCAGTCCGCCAGGTCCTCACCGTAGGCGTTCACGTGCCCGACCTTGCGGCCCGGCCGCAGGTCCTTGCCGTACAGGTGCACGCGCAGACCGGGATCACGCGCCATCGCGTGCCGGTACCCGTCGTAGAGGCGGCCCGTCTCCTCCGGCCCCCCGAGGATGTTGACCATCACCGTCCAGGTCGCCCGCGCGGCGGGCGAGCCCAGCGGCAGGTCGAGCACGGCCCGCAGGTGGTTCTCGAACTGCGACGTGACCGCGCCGTCCTGGGTCCAGTGCCCGGTGTTGTGCGGGCGCATGGCGAGCTCGTTGACGAGGATCCGGCCGTCGGTCGTCTCGAACAGCTCGACGGCCAGCACGCCGGTGACGTCCAGCTCGCCGGCGACCAGCAGGGCCAGCCGCTGGGCCTCGCCGGCCAGCGCGGGGTCGAGGTCGGGCGCCGGGGCGACCACCTCGTGGCAGATGCCGTCGCGTTGCACCGACTCCACGACCGGGTACGCCGCGGCCTGACCGCTCGGGGCACGCACCACCAGCGCCGAGAGCTCGCGCCTGAAGTCGACGAGCTCCTCGGCGAGCAGGCGTACGCCGGCCGCCTCTGCGGTGGCGAACGGCTCGGCGCAGTCGGCGGCCGCGTGGACGAACCAGACGCCCTTGCCGTCGTAGCCGCCGCGGGTCGTCTTCAGCACGCACGGGAAGCCGAACGCCTCGACGTCGGCCACCGAGGCCACCACGGCGTTGCGCGGGCACGGCACACCGAGCTCGCCGAGCCGCGCGCGCATCACGGCCTTGTCCTGGGCATGGACCAGCGCGCCGGGCCCGGGACGGCAGGCGACACCAGCGGCCGTGAGTGCCTCGAGGTGCTGGGTCGGCACGTGCTCGTGGTCGAAGGTGACGACCTCGCAGCCCCGGGTGACGGCGGTGAGCGCGTCGAGGTCGCGGTAGTCGCCGACCTCGTGGTCGGGGATCACCTGGGCGGCCGAGACACCCTCCGCCTCGGCCAGCAGCCGCAGCGGGATGCCGAGGGCCGCGGCGGGCTCCGCCATCATCCGCGCCAGCTGTCCGCCCCCGATGACGGCGACGGTCGGGGCGCGGGAGGTCACGGGCTTCAGCGTAGTGAGGACGGCTCAGGCCCCGGTCTCTAGGCTCGCGACGTGACGACGGACGACCTGGGCGCCGCCGAGCCGGCGGTCGAGCGCCGCCGCCGGCAACGTCCCCTGTGGCAGGAGTTCCTCGTCATCCTGGTCGTGGCCACCGGGCTGGCGATCATCGTCAAGACCCTGCTGCTCCAGGCGTTCTACATCCCGTCGGAGTCGATGGAGCCGGGCCTGGTGCGCAACGACCGGATCCTGGTCCAGAAGGTGTCGTACGAGCTCGGTGGCAGCCCGGAGCGCGGTGACGTGGTCGTCTTCAAGGACCCCGGCGACTGGCTCCCGCCCGAGGAGGCCGCCGGGCCCACCGGCTCGCTCCCCCAGCTGATGGAGCGCATCGGCCTCTACCCCTCCGGCGGACACCTGGTGAAGCGCGTCATCGGCGTCGCGGGTGACACGATCCACTGCTGCGACGACCAGGGCCGCCTGAAGGTCAACGGCGTCGCCATCGACGAGCAGGGGTACGCGCAGGAGGACGGGGCGGCCTGCTACGGCCCGATGATCGGCTGCAACTGGACGGCCGGGCCGGTGCCCGAGGGCTCGATCTTCGTGATGGGCGACAACCGCAACCACTCCGCGGACTCGTCGTTCCACCACTGCGACCCGAAGGACGACTCGGGCTGTGTCCCGGGCGACGAGTACGTGCCGATCGACCTGGTCGTCGGCAAGGTGTTCGTGCTGCTGTGGCCGCTGAGCCACTTCACCTGGCTGCACCGGCCGGACGCGTTCTCCGTGGTGCCGGCGCCCCCGAACGGCGGCTGAGCAACAGGCGCGTCAGACCTCGACGGAGGCGACGGGCGCGGCGGTCTCGAACCGCAGGCCGCGACCGCGGATGGTGCTGATCAGCATCGGCCGGCGGGAGTCGTCGCCGAGCTTGCGGCGGACCCAGCCGAGGTGCACGTCGATGGTCTTCGACGACGTCCAGAAGCTCGCGCCCCACACGTCGCGCATCAGCTCGTCGCGGCTCACGATGTCGCCCGGGCGGGAGGCCAGGGCGTGCAGCAGGTCGTACTCCTTGCGGGACAGCACGATCTCCCGCTCGGCGCGCCACACCCGGCGGGCCGATGGGTCGATGCGAACGTCCTGGACCTCGAGCACGGTCAAACGGTAGGAAGAATGGCCGCTCGGCGCTCGAAAACGGGCAAATTGGCCCCACTGGCCCGGACCGGCCCGCGATCCCTGTGACCTGCTCAGTGACGCCGTACGGCGACCGGTTCGATGAGCCCGAACCCACGCACGGGCCGCGCCGGCAGGCGTCGCGTCTCGAACTGGTCGGACGGCAGCAGGTCGGCCGTGGCCTGGTCGACGATGACGCGGTTGCGCCGGGCGACAGCGGTGAGCCGGGAGGCCAGGTTCACCGGCGGGCCGAAGACGTCACCGAGCCGCATCACGACCGATCCGCTGGCCAGGCCGACGCGGACGTCGGGCATCCGGCCGTCGCGGCCGACCACGTTGATGATCCCCTCGGCGGTGTCGTAGGCCCGGATCGGGTCGGTGTTCACGAAGAGCACCGCGTCGCCGAGCGTCTTGATGACCCGGCCGCGCTGGGTGGCGACGACGTCGGCGCAGCGCGACTCGAACAGCTCCACCAGGTCGCCGAGCCGGGTCTGCGTCACCTCGTTGGACAGCTCGGTGAACCCGATGATGTCGGCGAAGCCGATGGTCATCTGCGTCGACTGGAGGTCGGAGTCGTCGGCCCCGAGGGCCTCGACGCGGGTGACGGCGGCGGCCAGGTGCCGCCGCCAGACGTAGACGAGCAGCCGCTCGAACGGTTCGCTCATCTCCTGGATCAGGTGCATCCCGGCACGGGCCCGGCTGCCGGTCGCCTGCTCGCTCGCCTCGATCTCCTGCACCCGGTGCACGAGGGTGGCGACCTCCCAGTCGGCCAGCTTGGCCATCGTCTGCCCCACCGCCCGGGTGAGGGTGACCGCCATGTCGAAGTCGATGAGCCCGGCCTCCACCTGGCCCACGAGCGTGGAGACGGCGTCGGCGTCGGCGGCGGTGAACGCGACCTCGAGGCCGCGGTCCGGGAAGCCCAGGGCCCGCCAGAGACGCCGAGCCTCGTCGATGGTGACGCCCGTCTGCCCGGCCACGTCGGCGGCGCTGTAGACCGGCTCCTCGCCCAGGATCGCGAGCTCGAGCTCCTCGGGACCGGGACGCGGTGAGGTGTCCGCGCGGTCAGATTCCTTCATTGCCGGGGATGCCGTCGTGCAGACGGTGCAGCAGGTCGTTGAGGACGCGCTGCCGCTCCTCCACGCGTGGGATGTCGTGGAGCGGCACCTGGCCGTTCGTGCTGGCGTCGCTGATCACGAGCGTTCCGCAGCCGAGGAGACGGTCGAGGAGGTGCTTCTCGTAGGCCACGTCGCTGATCCGGCTGAGCGGGATGTCGTGACCGCGCCGGGTGATCACGCCGTAGCGGGTGATCAGGCGACGGTTGGTCACGGTGTAGCTGGCCACCAGCCAGTTGAGGAACGGCCACACGGACAGCCACAGGATCAGGCCCAGGACGATGATCCACACGCCGCCCGAGACCGTGCCGTTGTCGATCGCCCGGTCCACGAAGACCGACACCGCCAGCAGCAGGATCAGCGCCAGGAACGGCAGGATCAGCGCCTTCCAGTGGGTGCGGACGTCGAAGACGACTTGCTCGCCCTCGTTCAGCAGGTTCTTCGAGATGGCCACGCCGTCATGGTGCCAGACCTTCGGAGGTTTCGAGGCTCGGCCGTGGCCGGCCTCGCACCTCAACCACCGATCTCGTTGGTTGAGGTGCGAGGAGCGCCCGTGACGAGTCGCTGCGACGACCAACCGACGAACTCAGAGGATCGTGGCGTGCACGACGTCGCCGGCGGACACGGGCACGACGCCCGCCGGGCCGAGGACGAGAAGGCGGCCGCCCTCGTCGATCCCGGTCGCCTGGCCGACGAGCGTCCCGCCGGTCGGGAGGTCGACCCGTACCTGGCGACCGACGGTGGCGCACGCGTCGGCGTACGCCGTGCGGAGCGCCACCAGCTCGCCGCGCTGGAACGCGTCGTACTCGGTCCGCAGGCTGCGCAGCAGCGCCGACAGCAGGTCGGTGCGGTCGACGGGGACTCCCTCGATCGCCAGCGACGTGGCGCCGTCGTGGGGCAGCTCCGCCCGCGTCAGCCCGACGTTGATGCCGATGCCGGTGACCACGGCGGGGCCGGCCGAGGTGTCGACCCGCTCGGTGAGGATGCCGGCCAGCTTGCGGTCGTTCAGGAGCACGTCGTTCGGCCACTTGAGGCTCACCTCGGCGCCGAGCTGGCGCAGGGCGCGGGCGGCGGCGTACCCGGTGAGCAGCGGGAGCCACGGCCAGTCCGCCTGCTCCGCCCTCGGGACGAGCAGCACCGACAGGGTGAGCGCGGACCGGGCCGGCGTCTCCCACGTCCGGTCCAGGCGGCCGCGGCCGGCCGTCTGGTGCTCGGCCACCACCACCAGGCCCTCGCCGGCCGCTCCACTGCGGGCGCGCTCGGCGACGAGGGCGTTGGTCGACGGGGCCGCCTCGACCACCTCCACGGACCAGTCGACCGGGCTGACCAGACGGTCGAGGTCCAGCGGCGGGCGCTCGGCAGTCTGGTCGCTCACGGGACTAGCCTCTCCCAGGTGAGCGCATCCGTGCACCCCGGCGAGGGCACCGACGTACCCCCGGACGACTCCGGCATCGACATCCACACCACGGCCGGAAAGCTGGCGGACCTCGACCGCCGCCTCGACGAGGCGGTGCACGCCGGGTCGGCGAAGGCGATCGAGAAGCAGCACGCCAAGGGCCGCAAGACCGCCCGCGAGCGGATCGCGCTGCTGTTCGACGAGGGGTCGTTCGTCGAGCTCGACGAGCTGGCCAAGCACCGGTCGACGGCGTTCGGGCTGCAGAACAACCGGCCGTACGGCGACGGCGTGGTCACCGGCTACGGCACCGTCGACGGCCGCCAGGTGTGCGTGTTCTCCCAGGACTTCACGATCTTCGGCGGGTCGCTCGGCGAGGTGTACGGCGAGAAGATCACCAAGGTGATGGACCTCGCCATCACGACCGGCTGCCCGATCATCGGCATCAACGAGGGCGCCGGCGCGCGCATCCAGGAGGGCGTGGTCTCGCTCGGCCTGTACGGCGAGATCTTCCGGCGCAACGTGCACGCGTCGGGCGTGATCCCGCAGATCAGCATGATCATGGGCTCCTGCGCCGGCGGGCACGTCTACTCGCCCGCGGTCACCGACTTCACGGTGATGGTCGACGGCACCTCCAACATGTTCATCACCGGCCCCGACGTGATCAAGACCGTCACCGGCGAGGACGTCACGATGGAGGAGCTCGGCGGCGCACGGACGCACAACACCAAGTCGGGCAACGCCCACTACATGGGGTCCGACGAGGACGACGCGATCGAGTACGTCAAGGCGCTGCTGTCCTACCTCCCGGCCAACAACCTCGACCCGGCGCCGACGTACGACGAGGTGGCCGACACCGACGTCAGCGACCTGGACCGGACTCTCGACACGCTGATCCCGGACTCGCCCAACCAGCCGTACGACATGCACGACGTGATCACGGCGGTCGTCGACGACGAGGAGTTCCTCGAGGTGCAGGCGCTGTTCGCGCCGAACATCATCGTCGGCTTCGGCCGCGTCGAGGGGCACCCCGTCGGCGTCGTGGCCAACCAGCCGATGCAGTTCGCGGGCACCCTCGACATCGACGCCTCCGAGAAGGCCGCCCGCTTCGTGCGCTTCTGCGACGCGTTCAACATCCCGGTGCTGACGTTCGTCGACGTGCCCGGCTTCCTGCCCGGCACCGACCAGGAGTGGAACGGCATCATCCGCCGCGGCGCGAAGCTGATCTACGCCTACGCCGAGGCCACCGTCCCGCTGGTCACGATCATCACCCGCAAGGCCTACGGCGGTGCGTACGACGTGATGGGCTCCAAGCACCTCGGTGCCGACATCAACCTGGCCTGGCCGACCGCGCAGATCGCCGTGATGGGCGCCCAGGGCGCGGTCAACATCCTCTACCGCAACCAGCTGAAGGAGGCCGACGACCCGGACGCCCGCCGCGCCGAGCTCGTGACCGAGTACGACGACACGCTGGCCAACCCGTACGTCGCCGCCGAGCGGGGGTACGTCGACGCGGTCATCTCCCCGCACGAGACCCGCGTCGAGGTGGTCCGGGCGCTCCGGCTGCTGCGCACCAAGCGGGCGACGCTGCCGGCCAAGAAGCACGGGAACATCCCCCTCTGATGGCCGCGGTGAGCGACACGGCCAGCGACACGGACCGGCCGGTGCTCCGCGTCGTGAAGGGCGACGCGACCCCCGAGGAGGTCGCCGCGCTGGTCGCGGTGATCGCCGCCCTGGGCTCCGGCCCGGCCGAGGAGAAGCCGAAGCCCCGCAGCACCTGGGCCGACCCCGCCCACCGGATGCGCACCACGCTCCCGCACGGCCCCGGCGCCTGGCGCTCCTCCGGCCTGCCGCACTGACGTGCTGACCGAACCGGACGCCGTACGCGTGCTGTGCTTCGGCGACTCCAACACCCACGGCGCGCCGGGTGACGATCCCGAGTACGTGCGGCTCGGGCCCGACGTCCGGTGGACGGGCCGGCTGCAGCGGCTGCTCGGCGACGGCTACGACGTCGTCGAGGAGGGGCTGAACGGGCGCACCACCGACGTCGACTACGTCGACCGGCCGCACTGCAACGGCCGGACGGCGTTCCCGCCGCGCTGATGTCGCACGACCTCGACTCCCACGAGTCCCTCGCCCGCCTCGTCGCCGACGTGGTTCAGGGCACCCGCACGCCGCCGATCGCGTAGTCCCAGACGCCACCGTCGGTGAGCTCGCGGACGATGCTCAGCTGGCCGGCGTGTGCTGCGTTGTCGGCGAAGAGATGCATCAGCACGCCGAGCACGGTGTCCTGCCGGTACCCGCCCCACGCACCCTCCGGCCACCAACCCGGGGCCGAATCGGCGGAGAGACCGCGGGCGGCGGCCACGTCGGCGACGTACGACGCCACGAAGCCTGCGACGACCTCGGCGGCCGGCAACGCCGGGTCGTCGTCCCAGAGGTCGTCCTCGTCGAGCTCGGTCGGGTGACCGAGCAGCACGTGGTGCAGCCAGAAGTGCGTGCTGTCGCGCACGTGGCCGAGCATGCCCAGCATCGACCACCCCGAGGGCAGCGGGGTGGCCCGCAGCTGGGCGTCGTCGAGGCCGGCGACCTGGGCGGCCATCTGGTGACCCTGCGCCTCGATCCAGTCGAGGAGTTCGTCAGTCGTGTTCATGCCTGGGACGTCGGAGCCACCTGCCCGTTCTCGACATGTTGAAATGGCTCGAACGGCGCGTTCAATTGGCCGCAATGGCTGTATACCCAGCCATTCGGGCCAACTCAACGAACCATACGAGCCAACTCGACGACGGGTGTCAGAGCACGTCGGGGCGCACCGTCAGCACCGGGCACGGCGCGTCCATGATCACGGTCTGAGCCACCGACCCCATCAACACCTTGCCGACAGGCGAGCGGGTGCGGATGCCGATGACGACGAGCTCGGCGTGGTTCTGCTCGGCGACGCGGACGATCTCGTCCCCGACGTCGACCCCGACCGACTGGTGCACCCGGTGGTCGACGCCCGTCGCGGTCAGGCGTTCGTCGAGGTCGCTCAGGGCCTGCTCGTTGACGAACTTCTTGTCGACGAAGGCGTCGCCCCGCGACGCGTTGACCACGATCACGCGCAGCTGCCGGGCCTCCGCCTCCTGCAGGCCGACTTGCAGCGCGGCCTCGCCGTACTGGTTGGGGACGTAGCCGATCACGACGGTCATTCTGGGGACCTCCTGCTGCGAACCAGCCCGACGATGTACGGCGCCACGATGATGGCCACGATGAGAACGTAGAGGCCGACCGCCAGGCCCTCGTTGAACAGGCCGCTGATGTCGCCGTTGGACAGGTCGAGCGCCTCGCGCATCTTCTGCTCCATGAGTGGTCCGAGGATCACGCCGAGGATCAACGGCAGCACCGGGATCCCGAACCGCCGGATCGCGAAACCGATCCCGCCGAAGAGCAACAACAGCAGCAGGTCGAACGGGTCCTGGTTGACGCTGTAGGCGCCCAGCGACGCGAAGAACAGGATCCCGGCGTACAGCTGGGGACGCGGGATCTGCAGCAGCCGGGCCCACAACGGGGCAAGCGGAAGGTTGATCACCAGCAGGAGGGTGTTGCCGATGAGCAGGCTGGCCAGCAGCGTCCAGACGAGCTCCGGCTGGTCGGCCATCAGCGTCGGGCCGGGCTGGATGCCGTACGTGCGCATCGCGGCGATGATCACTGCGGCGGTCGCGGTCACGGGGAGGCCGAGGGCCAGCAGCGGCACGAACATGCCGGCGGCGCTGGCGTTGTTGGCTGCCTCCGGTCCGGCCACGCCCTCGATGGCGCCCTCGCCGAACGGCTCCCGGTCCTCGCCCGGCTTCTGAAGGCGCCGCTCGAGGACGTAGGACAGGAACGTCGGCGTCTCGGCGCCGCCCGCGGGGATCGCCCCGAAGGGGAAGCCGATCGCGGTGCCCCGCACCCAGGGTCCCCACGAACGACGCCAGTCGCTGCGGGCCATGAACGGCTGCCCGACCGGGATCACGTCGACGGGCCGCCGACGCAGGTGCGCGGCGACCCAGAGCGCCTCGCCGATCGCGAAGATGCCGACCGCCACCACGACGATGTCGATCCCGTCGGCGAGCTCGAGCAGACCGAACGTCAGCCGTGGTTGGCCGGTCGAGAGGTCGAGGCCCACCAGACCGATCGTCAGGCCCATGAACAGCCCGATGAAGCCTCGCAGCTTGGACTCGCCGAGCACGGCCGAGACCAGCACGACCGAGAGCAGCATGATGGCGAAGTACGTCGCCGCGCCGATCTTGACCGCCTGGTCGGCGAGGGCGGGCGTGAAGAACGCGACCAGCAGGGTACCGATGGTGCCGGCGATGAACGACCCGATGGCGGCGGTGGCCAGCGCCTGGGCACCGCGGCCGGCCTTCGCCATCTTGTTGCCCTCGATGGCCGTCATCACCGAGGACGACTCGCCGGGGGTGTTCAGCAGGATGGACGTGGTCGACCCGCCGTACATGCCGCCGTAGAGGATTCCGGCGAACATGATGAACGACTGCGTCGCGTCCAAGCCGTAGGTGAGCGGCAGCAGCAGGGCCACCGTCATGGCTGGGCCGATGCCCGGCAGCACGCCGACGAACGTGCCGAGCAGCACGCCGATGCAGGCGAAGAGCAGGTTCTCGGGCGTCAGGGCGTTCTGGAACCCGTCGAGCAACAGGTTGAGGGTGTCCATCAGAGGATGCCGTCCAGGATCCCCGGCGTGAGCGGGACGTCGAGGACGACGTAGAAGAAGTACCAGCTGCTGACCGAGAGAACCGCGCCCACGATCAGGTCGCGCACGAGCGTGCGACTGCCCAGCGACCACGCGCAGCCGGCGAACAGCAGGGCACCGGTGATCGCCCATCCGAGGATGTTCACGAGCAGCAGGTTGAGCAGCATCACCCCGACAAGCTTCCCGACGGTGAGCCAGTCGGGCCGGGTGGTCAGGTCGACGTCCTCGCCGGCCTCGCCCTCGGGGACGTCGCCGCGGGCGGTCGCGATCGCGAGCACCGCCGCCAGCACGACCATCACGCCGCCGATGACGTAGGGGTAGACCCGAGGCCCGATCGGGTCGGCGTAGCCGACGTTGAGCCCACGCGCGTCGACGATCGTCCAGACGCCGACGACGGCGAGGGCGGCCGCCAACCCGTACTGCGCCTTGTCGACGCGGCGCGTCTGTGTCATCTCCATCGTCACAGCAGGCCCAGCCCCTCCAGCGTGTCGGTCACCCGGGTGTCCTGCTCGTCGAGGAACTGCTCGAAGTCCTCACCGGTCTTGAAGTCGTCGGTCCAGCCGTTCTCCTCCAGCGCCGTCTTCCACCCGGACGAGTCGTGCATCGTCTCCAGGTAGCCGATCAGCTCCTCGCGTCGCTCGTCGGAGATCTCGGGCGGCGCGAGCACACCGCGCCAGTTGAGGAACACCAGGTCGATCCCCGACTCGGTCAGGGTCGGGATGTCGGCGAAGGTGTCCTGGGGCAGCCGCTCCTCCCCCGAGACGGCCAGCACGCGCAGCTCGCCGTCCTCGATCTGTCCCTCGAACTCGGCCAGCCCCGAGAAGCCCACGGCGATCTTCTCGCCCAGCAACGCGCTCGTCAGCGGCCCGCCCCCGTCGTACGGCACGTAGTTGACGTCGTTCGGGTCGACACCGATGGTCTGCGCCAGCTGCATGGGGAACAGGTGGTCGGGGCCGCCTGGCGAGGAGCCTCCCCCGACCGCGATCGAGGACGGGTCGTCCACCCACGCCTGCGCGAGGTCGTCGATGGTCTTGAACGGCGAGTCACCGGGTACGAGGACTCCCTCCGGCTCGCTCATGAGCTGGGCGAGCGGGCTGGCGTCGGTCAGGCGGTAGTCGGTGCCGAACGAGTAGAGCGAGCCGACCACGCCGAGGCCCACCGTCATCATGGTGTGCTCGTCGCCGGCCTTGCCCATCAAGGAGGTCATCGCCGCGGCACCACCGGCGCCGATCACGTTGTCGACGGTGAAGTCGCCGCCGGTGACGTCGTCGTCGACCATCACCTGAACGGCGGCCCGGCCGGTCTGGTCGTAGCCGCCCCCGGGGCTGTTGGGGATGATCATCAGGATGTCGCGGCTCTGGTCGCCGCGCGTCACCCCGCAGCCGGCCAGGACCGACGCGCCCAGCAGCAGTGCCGACCCAGCGGCACCCATACGGATCCGAGAGACGTTCATCGCTCGTGACTCTGCCGCATCCGCACGGCCGCTGCCACCCTCACCCCAGGGCGCGCGCCTCCAGCACGGACGGCAGGTCGGGCAGGACGAGCGGCTCGTCCCACTCCGCCGGAGGTCGGTAGGACTCCCAGTCCTCGTCGAGCGGCCACGACCGGAGGTGGCCCAGCTCGTAGGCCGCCTGCTCGCCGATCGCCCGGACCACGTCGCCCTGCTCGGCCGACAGCCGCCCGCCCTCGACGGCCGCCTCCAGCTCGTCCTCGTCCTTGAGCCAGACGTCCGCTCCCTCGATCCAGAGATCCAGGGTCAGGTCGCGGGTGTGCACGCGGAGATCGCCGGAGACCGGTCGGCGGTGGACCAGCTCGAGGTTCACGTAGTGCCCCTCGAACCCGCCCTCGTCGTTCCAGAAGTACCAGATCGACCAGGGTTTCCCGGCCGGCGCGACCCGCAGGATGCCGGGGCCGCGCCAGGTGCGCACGTGCATCTCGTACTCGAGCACCACCCGCTCCGCCAGCGACCGCTCCCGCAGTCCCTTGCCGTCGACGGGGACGGGCACCAGGACCTCTGACGCCGCCGGCAGCCAGGCGACCAGCCCGCGCTCGTCGTCGCGGACCACGCGCATCACATCGGCGCTGCGGCCCCAGTGCCAGGTGATGACGGTGCCCGGCTCCCAGTACGGCGGGTCGCCCGAGTCGCGGAACGGTCCGGGCAGGTCGACCTTGCGGTGCTCCTCGAGGAGCGGCAGGTCCACGGGTCCGGACGGCGGACGGACGTCGCGCAGGCGGACCATGCGTCCGCCGCTGTCGGTGATCAGGACGTCGGGGTCGGGTTCCGAGACGGTCACCGACCGACCCTGTCACGAACCCGCCGCCCCCTCCGTCATCCGGGTGACGAGACCTGCCGAGGAGGATGTGACCGTGACGGACGAGATCGAGCTGGCCGAGCGCTTCGAGGGCGAGAGGCCGCGACTGCGGGGCATCGCGATGAGGATGCTGGGCAGCAGCCACGCCGCGGACGACGCGGTGCAGGAGGCTTGGCTCCGCCTGGTCCGCACCGACAAGACCGGGGAGCAGATCGAGAACCTGCCCGGCTGGCTGACCACGGTCGTGTCCCGGATCTGCCTCGACGTGCTCCGCAGCCGGACCGCGCACCGCGAGGAGGCCTGGCCCGACGAGACCGACTTCGTCGACACCGCGATGACACCCGAGGAGGAGGTCGAGCTGGTCGACGCGGTCGGGCAGGCGATGACCGTCGTGCTCGACACCCTCTCCCCCGCAGAACGGCTGGCCTACGTGCTGCGCGACGTGTTCGCCGTGCCGTTCGAGCAGATCGCGCCGGTCCTCGGCCGCTCCGAGGTCGCGACCCGCCAGCTCGCCAGCCGGGCCCGGCGCCGGCTCCGCGAGCCCGAGCCCCGCGAGGACCTGGCCGCGGCCGACGCGGCCGTCGTCGACGCGTTCATGCAGGCCTCCCGCGACAACGACTTCGCCGCCCTGCTCGACCTGCTCGACCCCGAGGCCACCGTGCGCGTGGACGACGCGGCGCTGGCGATGGGTGGCGACGCCCGGGCGGTCCAGGGTCAGCAGGCCGTGGCGGAGTTCTTCGCGGGCCGCGCCCGCGCGGCCCTGCCGGCGACGCTCGACGGCGCCGCGGCCGCCAGCTGGCAGCACCGCGGCGAGGTCAAGGTCGTGTTCGGGTTCACCGTCGTGGACGACAAGGTCGTGCAGATCGAGGTGCTGGCCGACCCGCGCGTGCTCACGCGTGCGGCCCGACGCTCACCGGCCCGATAGTCAGCGTCGCCTCGGCGTCCACGATCGCGCCGAGCCGAGCGACCTGATCGTCGAGCTGAGCAACCCGGGCCTTGGACAGTCGGCTCAGCGGCTCGACGGTGACCGCCACCTTCCGGCCGGAGCGCTTCTGGTGCCAGACGCCGGCCACCTCGCCGTCCACGAGCAGCACGGGGTAGTTGCCCGCCTGCCCCGACGGAACCAGGGCCCGCTCCCGCGCGCGGCCCGGGAAGAGCAGGTGCCGCGGCCGACTGCCGACGACGAACGCGTCGAAGTACGGCAGCAGCCGCACGCCCTCGGCAGGCGGTCCGTCGTACGCCGCCCCCGGCAGGTCGTAGGCCAGCTCGCCGTCGAGCTCGACGCGGACCAGGGTCGGGTGGGCAGCCATCCGCTCGGACGCCCAGGTGGGCGTCGAGCCGAACCACGGCGCGAAGCTCGCGGGCGTCGCCGGACCGTAGGAGCGCAGGTACTGCTCGACCGCCCACGCCACCGCCGCGTCCGGCTCGACCGGGTCGGCGTCGGGAGGCCTCGCGTAGGTCACCTTGCGGGCCCGGTCCGGGCCGTAGCAGAGCACGCCGGCGTACGCCGCCCGGTCGGTGACCTGCCGCCAGCGCGGCCACAGCGTCTGGAACGCCGGCATCACCGGCTCGGCCGCCCACGCACCGGCCAGGTCGCCGATCGCCTCGGTGAGCTCGTCGACGGTCAGCTCACCGCCGCGCAGGGCCTCGCCGATCGCCGCGATCACCGTGCGCGTCTCGTCGTCGGTCATCCGGACGCCGTCGGGGAACGGGCTGCGCCACGGGAGCGCGCCGAGGGCGGCCATCCACCGGCCCAGGTCGGCGGCGGGCAGCAGGTGCACCGTCCCGCGCGGGCCGAAGGTCTTCACGAGCGTGCGGTCCTCCCAGAGGGCACGGCGCACGTCGTCGCGCGTCGCGCCCTCGACCCGCAGGGCCGCGGAGACCTCGGCCGCCGACAGCACCTGGGCGTGCACGCCGCTCACGGCGGTCGCCACCTCGGCCATGCCGGTGCCGGCGGGAAGCGGCCTCGCCAGGCCGTGCTGCGCGAGTCGGCGGGCGTTGACCGCGGGCCAGGACGGCGACGTCATCCGGCGGCCCGGGTGTACCGCGACGCCAGCCGCTCGACGGCCTCGGCCAGCTCCGGCGAGTCGACGACCTCGAAGTCAGCGTCGAGGATGCCGACCCAGAACGCCAGGTCGGCGTGGGTGCGGGCGCCCATGGTGACCAGGCACTCGTCCTCGCCGCGCGGCTCCACGCCACCACCCTCCAGCCAGGGGCCGAGGCGGGCCACCACGTCACCGGCCGGGAGCCGGACCAGCACCTTGCCCGTCGCCTGCTGCTGCACCGCGCGGATCTTGGAGGCCACCCAGGTCGCCACGTCGTCGGCGGGCAGGTCGCGCAGCCGGAAGCGGTGGCCGGTCGACCGCGTCTCCTTGAGCCGGTCGACGCGGAACGTGCGCCAGTCGTCGCGCTGCGGGTCGAAGGCCACGAGGTACCAGCGACGGCCCCAGTTGACGAGGCGATAAGGCTCGACCTTGCGCTCCGAGCCCTGCCCCGACCGGTCGCTGTAGTCGAACCGGACGAGCTCGCGGTCCCGCGCCGCCGCGGCGAGCAGCGTGAGGAGGCCGCCGTCGACCCCCGGGCCCCGCGTGTAGGGCGCCACGCGCGCCGTGTGGGACTGCAGCGCGTCGACCCGGAGACCGAGCCGCTTGGGCAGCACCTGCTGGAGCTTGGTCAGTGCCCGCAGGGCGCTCTCCTCCATGCCGCTCACCGCGCCGCCGCTCGCCGTCCGCAAGGAGACGGCCACCGCGACCGCCTCCTCGTCCTCGAGGAGCAGCGGAGGCATGGCCGTGCCGGCCACCAGCTTGTAGCCGCCGATGGGCCCGCGCGTGGCCTCCACCGGGTAGCCGAGGGCACGCAGCCGCTCGACGTCGTTGCGCACCGTCCGGGTCGTGACGTGCAGCCGGTCGGCCAGCTCGGGGCCGGGCCACTCGCGCGGCGTCTGCAGCAGGGAGAGCAGCGACAGGAGGCGGCCGGAGGTCTCGGACATGTCTCCGAGAATACTCGCAATGAGGAACGAAACGTTCCTGATCGACTCCTACCTTCGGAGCATGACAACGAACATCCTCGAGCGGCCCACCGAGGTCGTCACCGAAGAGAAGTCAGCGACCACCAACGGCAAGTGGATCGGTTTCGCGGTGATCCTCAGCGCGATGATCCTCAACATCCTGGACTCGACGATCCTCAACGTCGCGGCCCCGTCGATCCAGCGCGACCTGTCGCTGTCGGCGTCCGCGCTCGAGTGGATCGCGGCGGCGTACACCCTGGCCATCGCGGTCGGGCTGCTGGCCGGCGGCCGGCTGGGCGACGCCTTCGGTCGCAAGCGGATGCTGATGACCGGGCTCGTCGGGTTCGTCGCGTCGTCGGTGCTGTGCTCGGTCGCCTGGTCGTCGGAGTCGCTCATCGCCGGCCGGGTCCTCCAGGGGCTCGCGGCGGCGGTGATGATCCCGCAGACCTTCGGGCTGATCCGCGACATCTTCGGTCCGGCCGACATCGGCAAGGCGTTCGCGGCGTTCGGTCCCGCGATCGGCCTCTCGACGGTGCTGGGTCCGGTCGTGGCCGGGGCCCTGATCGAGCTCGACCCGTTCGGCACGGACTGGCGCTCGCTGTTCCTGATCAACGTCCCGGTCGGCCTGTTCGCGATCGTCGTCGGCCGCCGCGTGCTGCCGGCCGGCGAGCCCGCCCACCGCGGCGCCCGCCTCGACTGGGTCGGCATCGCGCTGACGGCCGTGGTCAGCTTCCTGGTCGTGTTCCCGCTGGTAGAGGGCCGCACGCTGGGCTGGCCGGTCTGGCTGGTCGGTGTGGTCGCGGCCGCCGCCCCGCTGCTCTACGTCGTCGGCCGCCGCCAGCGCGGCCGGATCGCCCGAGGCGAGACCCCGCTGGTCGAGCTGAGCGTGCTGCGCAAGCGGTCGTACGTCTCCGGCGTCGTCTTCACGATGGTCTTCTTCGGCAGCATCGTCGGCTTCTCGCTGACCACCGGCCTCTTCCTCCAGATCGGGCTCGGCCTGACCCCGATGAAGGCCGCCCTGTACCTCGCCGGGTTCGCCGTGGGCGCGTTCTTCGGCTCGGGCGTCGGCGCCTGGGCGACCACCGCGGTCGGCCGTCCGATCCTCCACGTGGGACTGGCGATCATGGCCGTCGGCACCGCCGTGCTCTACCTCTCGCTGCGCGCCACCAGCGACATCGGCTGGGTCCAGCTGGTGCCGGGCATGGTCGTCTACGGGCTCGGCATGGGCATGATCTTCGTCCCGCTGTTCAGCATCATCATGGGCGAGATCGAGGACCACGAGGTCGGCTCGGCCTCGGGCCTGCTCGAGTCGTTCCAGCAGCTCGGCGCCTCGCTCGGCGTGGCCGCGCTGGCGACGCTGTTCTTCGCCACCATCCGGCTCGAGGACGGCGGCCCCGTCGCCGCGGCGACCGCCGGCCGGCACGTCCTGGCTGCCGAGCACACCCTGCTCGTCTCGGTGGTGCTGATCGGCGTCGCCTTCGCCATCGGGTTCCTGCTGCCGAAGAAGGCCCGCGAGATGGGCCACTGACGAACCCATCAGGACACGGCCCCGAGGACTCCTCGGGGCCGTGACCGTTTCGTGACCCACGGTGACCTCATCGTGACCTGCACGTGATCGTGCTCGTCCGACGACCGCTCCTACGTTGACGGGACCACCCCGCCCTGGCCGAGCACCACCCCTGCGCGGCCACCCTTTCGAGGAGCACAGCGTGAAGAGACCCACCTGGCCCGCCCTGCCCGTCGCCATCGGCACCGGGCTCCTGCTCGCCCTCACCGCCCTGGTACCCGTCGCGGGCGCCACCGCGGCCCCCGCGCCGGCAGCACCCACGGCGCGGGCCGACCTGGTCGACGTACCTGCCCGCGAGCTGGTCCAGCGGGTCCTCGACCCGGACGACTACGTGTGTGGCCCGACGCTGTTCGACGCCTACATCGACGACCTGATCAACGCGCATGACCGACGAGCAGCTCGGCTTCCTGATCGAGCACTTCGACACCATGCTCGACGTGCCGACCTACGCGCCGCTGTTCTTCGGCACCGACACGGACCCGACGTACGCCCTGGACGCCCACGCCCAGCAGCTCGAGAAGGCCTTCCGCAACGTGAAGAGCTTCTGGACCGGCGTGAGGTCCGACGACATCCAGCTGATGGCCATGCACGGCGACGTGCTCCTCGACGCCGACCTGATCGCGGCCACCAACGCCCTCCTGGCCGGGACTGCCGTCACCGACGCCATCCAGGACGAGGCCGACGAGGTCGCCGCCTTCATGGCCACCGCCGGCGACTTCGTCGACAACCCGCTGTGGACGCTGAACGCCTACGCCTTCTCGGCCGAGGGCGACCCCGACCCGGCCGTCCAGGGCCTCCCCGACAAGCTCGTCTTCGGCGACGGGTTCCTGGCGGCCTACGACTCCTTCGGGCTCGGCGACGTCGGCCCCCGCGTCGTGATGGGCCACGAGTTCGGGCACCACATCCAGTACGAGCTCGACCTCTTCGACGAAGAGACCAGCCCCGAGGCCACCCGCCGCACGGAGCTGATGGCGGACTCGTTCGCGTCGTACTGGGCCGTGCACAAGAGGGGCCTGACCCTCAACGCCAAGCGGGTCGTCGACACGCTCCTCTCCTTCTACACGGTCGGTGACTGCGCGTTCGACGCCGACGGCCACCACGGCACGCCGCTCCAGCGTGAGCGGGCCGCGGCGTGGGGCGCCGAGCTCGCGATGGCGTCCTCCCCGAAGTCCGCGAAGCTGCTGGCCTCCGAGGTCGCCGCCCGCTTCGAGCTCAAGCTGCCCGAGTTCGTCGCCCCCGACGCCTGAGAGCCACCCCCCAACCCCGATTCGTCAGCGGACCCCTCGCGGTCAGGACCCGCAGGACCGCTGACGAATCGGGGCGAGGGCCGACCCTAAGGTGGCCGCATGAGCGCATCACGCGACGTCGACGCGATCGCCGACCAGTACGTCGAGGACGCCGCTGCCCTCGACCCGGCCATGGCGGCCTACGCCGGCATCGCCGGGCACGACCACCGGCTGCCGGACCTCTCACCCGCGGGGTTCGCCGAGCGCGTCGACCTCGACCGGCGAGCGCTGGCCGCCGCGCGAGCCGCCGTCCCGGTCGACGAGCGCGAGCAGCTGGCCCAGGACGCCTTCGTCGAGCGGCTCGGCCTCAAGGTCGAGATGGCCGAGGCCGGCATCACGTCCAGCCAGGTGTCGGTGACCGCCGGGCCGCTGCAGAACGTCCGCGGCATCCTCGACCTGATGCCGACCGAGGGCGAGGAGGCGCAGCGCAACATCGCCCAGCGGCTGGCGGCCGTGCCCGCGGCGCTGGAGGGGTACCAGGAGACGCTGCGCGACGCCGCCCAGCGGGGACAGGTCTCCGCCCGGCGGCAGCTCGGCGAGGTCGCGTCCCAGATCCGCCGGTGGACCCGTCAGGACGGTGGCACCGACCTGTTCCACCAGCTGGTGGGTGGCCTGGACGCCGACGGCCGGCTGGCCGACGACCTGACCCGCGGAGCGGACGCCGCCAGCGCGGCGTTCGCCGAGCTCGGGCGGTTCATCGGTGACGAGCTGGCTCCGCTCGGCCGCGAGCGCGAGGCGGTCGGCCGTGACGAGTACGCCCTGTGCAACCGCTACTTCCTCGGCGCCACCGTGGACCTCGAGGAGACCTACGCCTGGGGCTGGGAGGAGCTGAAGCGGCTCGACGACGAGATGGTGCAGCACCGCCGACCGCATCCGGCCGGGCAGCACGGTCCGCGAGGCGGTCACCGTGCTCGACTCCGACCCCGCCCGCCTCGTGCAGGGCCGCGAGACGTTCCGTGAGTGGATGCAGGAGCTCTCCGACCGCACGGTCGCCGAGATGGCCGGCGTGCACTTCGACATCCCGGAGCCGATCCGTCGGCTGGAGTGCCGCCTGGCACCCACGCACGACGGCGGGATCTACTACACCGGACCGTCGGAGGACTTCAGCCGCCCCGGCCGGATGTGGTGGTCGGTGCCCGACGGCATCGACGAGTTCGCCACCTGGCGCGAGACCACCACCGTGTTCCACGAGGGCGTCCCCGGTCACCACCTCCAGGGCGCGCAGACGATGTACCGCAAGGAGCTGCTCAACCGCTGGCAACGCTCGGTCTGCTGGGTCAGCGGGCACGGCGAGGGCTGGGCCCTGTACGCCGAGCGGCTGATGGACGACCTCGGCTACCTGGCCGACCCCGGCGACAAGATGGGCATGCTGGACGGCCAGGCCTTCCGGGCCGCACGGGTCATCGTCGACATCGGCATGCACCTCGAGCTCGAGATCCCGAAGGACAACCCGTTCGGGTTCCACCCGGGCGAGACGTGGACCCCGGCCCTCGGACTGGAGTTCATGCGCGAGCACTGCCTGATGGAGGACGAGTACATCCAGTACGAGGTGCTGCGGTACCTCGGGTGGCCGGGGCAGGCGCCGTCGTACAAGGTCGGGGAGCGGATCTGGCTGGAGTGCCGCGACGAGGTACGGGCCCGCCGTGGCGACGCCTTCGACCTCCGGCAGTTCCACACCGAGGCGCTCAACCTGGGCTCCCCCGGCCTCGACCCGTTCCGCGCCGCGATGGCGCGTCTGTGACCGTCCTGGTCCTGGCCTCGGCGTCTCCCGCACGCCTGGCCACGCTCCGCGCCGCGGGCGTCGAACCGCTGGTGATCGTCTCGGGCGTCGACGAGACCCAGGTGGCCGACGTCCCGCCCGTCGAGCTGGCGCTGCAGCTCGCCGAGCTGAAGTGCGCGGCGGTGGCGGGCCGCGACGAGGTGCCCGAGGGCGCCCTGGTGCTGGGCTGTGACTCGGTGCTCGAGCTCGACGGCGCGGCTCACGGCAAGCCGGGCGACCCCGGCGAGGCGCGGGAGCGCTGGCGGGCGATGCGCGGTCGCTCCGGCGTGCTGCACACCGGCCACGCCCTGCGAGAGGTGCTGCGCGAGGGCGACCGGGTGGCGGCGGCGACCGCGTCCACCGTGGTGCACTTCGCCGACCTGTCCGACGACGAGATCGACGACTACGTCGCGACCGGGGAGCCGCTGCAGGTGGCCGGCGCGTTCACCGTCGACGGCCTGGGCGGCGCCTTCGTGACGGGCATCGAGGGCGACCACCACAACGTGGTCGGCGTCAGTCTGCCGCTGCTCCGTGACCTGGTTGCTGAGCTCGGCCACCCGTGGACGAGTCTGTGGTCTGCTCCTCGGTCCAGTGCATGAAGTCCGTGAGGTGCATCTCGGCCGGCTCCTGGAAGACGTACTCGCGGAACAGGTAGAACCGCGCTGCCTGCCCGAGCAGCTGACCGATCACGACGCCGGACAGGTTGTCCGCCAGGGGGTCGTCGAGGCCGAGCGTGTTGCGGCTGAACCACAGGCACGCCATCGGGATGACCATGGTGACGGTGTTGATGACGAAGTACGCCGTCCGCCCGCCGTCGGCGTGCTGCGGCGGCCGGTGCCTGAACGTCCAGTAACGGCTGAGCCGGTAGCTGATCACCATGCCGACAAGGTTCGCGAGCACGAACGCGGTGACCGGGCGACCGCTCAGCCAGGGGTCGCTCGTCAGGTAGAGACCGTGGACGAGGAAGTTGAAGACCAGGAACGCCGCGAACGTGGCGATGCCGCCGACAGCCGCAAAGCGGCTGATCTCGGTCAGCAGGCGGTTCCAGCCCTCTCCCACGGTGGAGAGGCTATCCGGGCGCGCCAGCCGAATTCGCACTCCCCGTCTCCGTCGGCCCGTCATCCGAGCGGGACGGTCTGCTCCAGCGTGACCTCGCCTCCGCCGTCGAGCAGGCAGTCGAGGGAGATCGTCAGGTCGCCCGGACCCTCGTCGTCGGGACGTCGAAGGCCCAGGTGCCCGAGGCGGCTCCCGGCTCCAGCTCCGGGGCGCCGTACCTGCCGTCCGGGGGCAGCGGGTCGGCGCCGTCCAGGGTCAGTCGCGGCGTGACCTCGTCCACGTCGTGCGAGGTGCCCCGCACCTCGACGCTGTCGACGGTGAAGAACGCGGTGACGAGCACGAACGTGCGACCCTCCTCGGCCCACCCGTGACCCGGAAGGTACGGCGTGCGCTGCGGGGCGTTGACGACGCACGAGACCTCGGGGTGCACCCGCGGCGTCGCGAACCCCTCGGACGTGCACGGCGCCTCGACGCCGATCGTCGGCTCGTCGTACAGCGGTGCTGCGACGCCCGCGTCGCGGTCGCCCGTGGCGGGCGAGACGGTCTGGGTGAGCCCGTCGTAGGTCACCTCGAACGAGACGTCGCCCACGTCATCGGGCGCTTGGTCCACGGCGACGTACATCGTGGACACCCCGGTGTCGGCCGTGCCCGTGTCGCCGACGACGCGGTACGGCGAGCCGAGGTCCGCGCGCGTCTCCCCGGCGACCAGCGTCACCTGCGCCTCCTGCGGCTCGGCGCCGATCACGCCGATCGGCACCCCGCCCTCACCGAAGGGGTCGTGCGCCCACGACACCGGGACGAAGCTGCCCCCGTCGGGGGCGCGACGGGCGTCCCCGACCTGCTCCTCGGTGAGCTTCTCGGTCGGGTCCCCGACGGTCAGGTCGATGCGGCCCGTCGGCAGCAGCACGAAGCGTGGAGTCGCCGGTCACGTCGTCGGAGGCGTGCCCCACCACGACCTCGCCGGCGCTGGTGGCGGGGCCCTGGTCACCGCACGCCGTCAGACCGGCCCCCAGCAGGAGACCGGTCGTCAGGGTGGCGGCGGCGAGTCGTCTCACTGGCCCGCGTAGACCTCGCGCTTGAGGGCGCGTACCGCGGCGAGCTGCAGCTCGACGAGCTGGGTGGCCGCCCGCGAGACGGCGTCGCAGAACGTCACCTCGTCCATCCGCTGCTGGACGTCGCGGTCCAGGTGCACCGCCCAGGAGTCCATGCCCACGGCGCTGATCCGCACGGCGCCGCCGGCGGCCTCGCCCTCGACGACGACCTCCGACCGGGCTCGTACGTAGGCCTCGTCGAGCGGCGTGGTCGGCGCCGGCTCGCGGGTGAAGAGCTGCTCGAAGTCCCGGCTGCGCGCCTCGTAGTAGGCCCGCATCCGGGCGACGAACAGCAGCCTGGCCAGCCGCGTCAGCTGTCGCTCGAGGTCGGTCACGCTCGCCCACTCGTAGTAGCCGGGCGCGAGCGACATCCGGACGTGGGTGCGGCCGGCGATGGTCGCGAACGCGCGTCCGTCGGGAGTGCTCGCGGTCGCGGTCAGCTCGGCGAGGGCGCTGGTCATGTGGCATCCATCCTTCAGTCGTCGTCGGGCTGGCCGACGTCGGGGTTGCCGGGCGCCCCGGCCAGCGTCGGTCGCGGCGCGAGGAAGTCGGTGGCGTGACCGGCGACGACCCCGCTGCTGTTGGTCATCGCGTCGACGATCTTCTGCTCGGCCCGCGCGACCTCGGTCTTGAGGTCCTCGATGCCCTGCTTGGCCTTGGCGATGACACCCTCGACGGACTCCGCGGAGTAGTCGTTCTTGGGCGGGTCCTCGATCTGACCGGCGAAGGTACTGGCCACGTCGACGGCCGACGCGACGGCACCCAGCGCGATCGCGCTGGCTCCTCCGGTCACGGGGACGGCGGCGATGGCGACGACGGCACCCACGACGGACAACCCGATCTCCCACTCGTTCTTGCCGCAGTCGTCGTAGTGGTCGAGGGCGGACTTCACCTTGTGGGCGATGTCGTCGATGTTGGCGCGGGCCCGCTTCCACAGCTCCTTGTTGGCGTTCAGCGCGTTCATCAGGATCGAGGCCACCGTGAACTGGTTCTCGGTGCGGCCCTCGAACGGGATCACGAAGTTGTTCATGAACGCCTTGGCCGCCAGGCCGTCCCACTCGTCGATGGTGGAGCCGGTCACCGTCATCGCCTTGAGCTCGACGTTGATCGGGTGGGGGTCGCCCTGGATCGGGTCGGTGAACGCCTTGGAGCACAGCGCGTCCATGCACGTGGTCACCGACTGGATCGGCCCGTCGAAGTCACCCGGGTCCGGCAGCACCAGGAAGTCGTTGAACAGCGAGTGGATCTCGTTGAACTTCATCTCGGTGTCCCAGACCGTCTTGCGCAGCACCTCCTCGGTCATCATCGGCTGGCCGCTCATCGGATCGGTCGGGGCGTAGTACAGGCCGTCGCGCTCGTAGATCATGTGCTCGTCGCGCAGGTACTTCTCGACGGCCATCTCGTAGATCTCCTGGGCGTGGAAGCCCAGCTCCTCGAAGCTCATTGACACGGTGCCGATCTCAGCTTGCGCCGCTCGAACTCGGCGCGCGCCTCGGCGTCGGTGCCGGCGTAGTTGTTGGCGGCGTAGACGAGGGCGGCGCCCGGTGTCCATCAGGTTGTCGGCCGTGGTCGAGAGATGACCGGCCAGGGTGGCGGCGAGCTCGCCCCACGCGGAGGCCGAGCCGTACGAGTGGTCACCGGCGCCGACCCCGCCGCTGCGGTACATGATCCCGGTGATGGAGGTCGGCAGCGCGTTGACCGCCAAGGTGTACTCGCCCGCCACGATCGGCAGGTGGTTCTGCCCCGCGTCCCACAGCTCGGCCAGGTCGACGCCCAGCTCGTGTCCAGTTGACATGACCGGTTCGTTCCCCGGGTCGTCGCGCGTCAAACCTGACGGGTGGCCAGAATCCCCTTGTTTTCAAGGGGTTTAGAACACCTACTCGACGGGTAGACCCAGCCCACGCGCGATCAGCATGCGCTGCACCTCCGAGGTGCCCTCGCCGATCTCGAGCACCTTCGCGTCGCGGTAGAACCGCACGACGGGGTACTCCTCCATGAAGCCGTAGCCGCCGAAGACCTGCGTCGCGATGCGCGTCGCGGTGACCGCCGACTCGGTGGCGTAGAGCTTGGCGACGGCGGCCGCCTGCTTGAACGCCTTCGGGTCCTTGGTGTCGACGCCGGCGTCCTTGAGTGCCGCGGCCTTGTAGGTCAGCAGCCGGGCCGCCTCCGCCATGACCTGGAGGTCGGCGATCTGGAAGGCCACGCCCTGCTTGCGACCGATGGGTCCGCCCATGGTCTGGCGCTCGCCGGCGTACTTCACGCTGTGGTCGAGGCACGCCTGGATGCAGCCGACCGCCAGCGCCGCGATGGCGACCCGGCCGTCGTCGAGGGTGGCGAGGAACTGGGCGTAGCCACGGCCGCGGTCCCCGAGCAGGTTGGCCTCGGGCACCCGGCAGTCGGTGAAGGTCAGGCCGTGCGTGTCGGAGGCGTGCCAGCCGAGCTTGTCGTAGGCCGGCTCGACGGTGAAGCCGGCCGTGCCGGACGGGACGATCACGGCCGAGATCTCCGGGCGGCCGTCGTCGCGCTGCCCGGTGCGGGCGGTCACCGTGACCAGGGAGGTGATGTCGGAGCCGGAGTTGGTGATGAACTGCTTGGCGCCGTTGACGACCCACTCGCCGTTGTCGAGCTCGGCCTTCGTGCGGGTGGCGCCGGCGTCGGAGCCCGCGCCGGGCTCGGTGAGGCCGAAGCCGGCGAGCGTGCGACCGGCGACCAGGTCGGGCAGCCAGGCGTCCTTCTGCTGCTGCGAGCCGAAGGTCAGGATCGGGTTGATGCCCAGCCCGACGGCCGCCTCGAGCGTGATGCCGATCGACTGGTCGACCCGCCCGATCTCCTCGATGGCCACGCACAGGCTGGTGAAGTCGCCGTCCTCGCCCGCGCCGCCGTACTCCTCCGGAGCGGTCAGGCCCATCAGCCCCAGGCCGCCCATCTTCTGGACGACGTCGGTGGGGAAGTGGTGGTCCTTGTCCCACTGCGCCGCGTGGGGCGCGATCTCGGCCTCGGCGAACTCGCGAACGCTGCGGCGGAACTCCTCGTGCTCGCGGGACAGCTCGAACGTCATGCGGCGATGCTAACCCCTGAGGTTAATGATCGCTAACCTTGGACCGCGAGCACCCACACCGCGAAGTCGCCGCCCGGGTCGAACGGCCGCAGGTCGAAGGTGGCGTACCGCGACTCGACCGCCAGCCCGGCGGCCTCGACGTCGGCCGCGAACTCCTCGGCCGGGTAGACCCGCGACCGCGGCGGCGCGCCGGTGAGCGAGAAGCCCACGAGGATGCGACCCTGCGGAGCCAGCAGGTCGGCGAAGGCGCGGAGCACCGCCCGCTCGGAGTCCTCGGCCAGCAGCACCATCACGTTGCCGACGCAGACGACGAGGTCGTACTCGGTGGGCATCCCCTGGGCTGCGAAGAACGCCGCGTCGAGCGCCTCGAGCCGCGCCCGGGCGACCGGGAGGTCCGGGTACGTCGCCCGCGACTGCTCGATGAGCCCCTCGTCGAGGTCGACCCCGACGGCCTGGTGACCGGCACGCCGCAGCGCAGCGCCGATCCGGCCCATGCCCGAGCCGGCGTCGAGGATCCGTGCCCCGCGGGGGGCCAGTGCATCGGCCAGGCGAGCCTCGCCCTCGACGTCCGCGCCGCCCGCGATCAGCTCGGCGAAGTGGCGGCCGTAGCCGCGGCCGATGTCGGACGGCCCCTCCCAGCGCGTCGGGGGCAGGTCGCTGCTCACGCCGGAGACCCTACGACCCTGTCGGTGCCTCCGAGGAGACTGGTCGGATGAGGTTCGAGACCCGACCCCTCACGCCCAAGACCTGGGCCGACCTGGAAGAGCTGTTCGGCCTGCCGGGCGGGTCGATCGTCCGGGGCTGCTGGTGCATGTACTACCGCAAGACCGGGCAGGTCTCGGTGAGCGCAGCGGCCGGGGTGACCAACAAGGAGCAGCTCTGCTCGCTCGTCGACGCCGGGCGTCGTCCCCGGGCTCGTCGGCTACGTCGACGGCCAGCCCGCCGGCTGGGTCAGCCTCGGCCCGCGCGAGGACTACCTCAAGCTCAAGCGCTCCTCGGTGATGAAGCCCGTCGACGACGCCGAGGTCTGGTCCGTCGTGTGCTTCTACGTCGCCAAGCCGTGGCGCGGACAGGGGCTCCAGCACCGGCTGCTCGCCGCGGCCCTCGACCACGCCCGCGAGAGCGGCGTGCGCCTCCTCGAGGCCTACCCCGTCGACAAGGAGGAGCGCAGCCACGACGACTTCATGTTCTTCGGCTCTCGCAGCCTCTACGAGAAGGCCGGCTTCCGCGAGGTCGTCCGCCGCTCGCCCACGCGAGTGGTGATGCGGCGTGGTCTTCGCCCGAAGCGCACCTAGCGGAAGGCGCTCTCCCCGGTCAGGGCCTGGCCGATGACGAGCTGGTGCACCTCGGAGGTGCCCTCGTAGGTCAGCACCGACTCGAGGTTGTTCGCGTGCCGCATCACCGGGTGCTCGAGCGTGATGCCCGCGGCGCCGAGGATGGTGCGGCACTCGCGGGCGATGGCGATGGACTCGCGGACGTTGTTGAGCTTGCCGAGGCTGACCTGCGTCGGGGTGATGCGGCCGTCGTCCTTGAGCCTGCCGAGGTGCAGCGCAAGCAGCATCCCCTTGCCGAGCTCGAGCGTCATGTCGGCGAGCTTGGCCTGGGTGAGCTGGAAGGAGCCGAGCGAGCGGCCGAAGATGTCGCGCTCGGCGGCGTACTTCAGCGCCGTCTCCAGGCTGTCGCGGGCGGAGCCGAGCGAGCCGAAGATGATCCCGAACCTGGCCTCGGTCAGGCACGACAGCGGGCCGCGCAGGCCGGTCACCTCGGGCAGCACCGCGTCGGCGGGCAGCCGCACGTCGTCGAGCACCAGCTCGCTCGTCACCGATGCGCGGAGCGACAGCTTGCGCTTGATCTCCGGAGCGCTGAAGCCGTCGGCGTCGGTGGGGACCACGAAGCCACGGATCCCTCCGTGCTCCGGGCCAGCCTGCGCCCAGACGACGGCCACGTCGGCGACCGAGCCGTTGGTGATCCACATCTTCGAGCCGTTGAGCACCCAGTCGGTGCCGTCGAGGCGGGCGCGGGTCCGCATCGAGGCCGGGTCGGAGCCGGCGTCCGGCTCGGTCAGCCCGAAGCAGCCGATGGCCTCCCCGGTGGCCATCCGCGGCAGCCACGCGTCCTTCTGCTCGTCGGAGCCGTGCTGCCAGATGGCGTACATCGCCAGCGAGCCCTGGACGGACACCAGCGACCGGATGCCGGCGTCCGCGGCTTCCAGCTCGAGGCAGGCCAGGCCGTACGCCGTGGCGCTGGTGCCGGCACAGCCGTAGCCGGTCAGGTGCATCCCCAGCAGGCCGACCTTGCCGAGCTCGACCGCGAGCTCGCGGACGGGCAGCGACGCCTCGTCGTACCACTGGGCGACGTGCGGCCGGACCTGGGCGTCCATCACCTCGCGCACGGTCTGCTGGATCGCGCGCTCCTCGTCGCCGACGAGGTCGTCGAGGTCGAAGAGGTCGAGCGGGTGGGTACCAGTCATGCCTTGATCGCCTCTTCCAGGGCAGCGAGAACGAGGAGGGCGGCCTCGGGCCGGGCGTTGTGGCCCATCAACCCGATCCGCCAGACGGTGGAGGCGTACTGCCCGACGCCGGCGCCGATCTCGATGTCGTAGCGCTCGAGCAGCCGGGCGCGGACCGCCGCCGAGTCGACGCCGTCGGGCACGCGCACCGTGGTGAGCTCGGGAAGGCGGTGGCCCTCGGCCGCGAACAGCTCGAGCCCCAGCTCTTGCAGGCCGTCCTGCAGCAGCCGGCCGGCCTCGTGGTGGCGGGCCCAGACGTTCTCGAGGCCCTCCTCGGCGATCCGGGTCAGGCCCGCGTGCAGGCTGACGACCATCGCCACCGGCGCGGTGTGGTGGTAGGTCCGGCCGCCCTTGCCGGAGGCTTCGCCCACGTAGCCCCCCAGCAGGCCGAGGTCGAGGTACCAGCTGCGGGGCTTCTCCACGCGGCGGTCGAAGGCCCGGTCGTTGATCGTGAACGGCGCGAGGCCGGGCGCGACACCGAGGCACTTCTGGGTGCCGGCGTACCCGACGTCGATCCCCCACTCGTCGGCGAGCAGCTCGATCCCGGCGATGGAGGTGACCGCGTCGGTGACCAGCAGCGCGTCGCCCTTGGCCGCGCCGAGCGCCGCGATGTCGGAGCGCACGCCGGTCGAGGTCTCGGCGTGCACCGCGGCGTACAGGGCGGGTGCCGGGTGGGCGTCGAGCATCCGCTGGACGTCGACCGGCTGTCCCCACTCGTGCTCGACGGCGACGACCTCGGCACCGCAGCGGGCGGCGACGTCGCACATCCGCTGGCCGAAGAGTCCGTTCACGCCGACGACCACGACGTCGCCGTCGTGGACCGTGTTGACGAACGCCGCCTCCATGCCGGCGCTGCCGGTCGCACTGATCGGGAGGGTGCGGGCGTTGGTGGTGCCCCAGGCCTGGCGGAGCAGCTCGCACGTCTCGTCCATGATGCGCAGGAACTCGGGGTCGAGGTGCCCGAGCAGCGGACGGCTCAGGGCGTTGGTCGCCTCGGGGTACGGGTTGGACGGGCCGGGGCCGAAGAGGTGCCGCTCGTGGATCACGGTCCGACGCTACCGATATCTCGAGACGGTCGCTCAGAACCCCGCGCCGGGGTTGAGGATGCCCTGCGGGTCGAGGGCGTCCTTGATCCGCTGGGTCAGCGCCATCACGTCGGGGCCGAGCTGCGCGGGCAGGGCGCCACGCTTGGCGCGGCCGATGCCGTGCTCCCCCGTGATGGTGCCGCCGAGGGCGATCGCCGCCGCCATCACCTCGTCGAACGCCAGGCGGGCGCGACGCTCCGAGTCGGGGTCCGCGGCGTCGTACACGATGTTGGGGTGGGTGTTGCCGTCGCCGGCGTGGGCGACGACGGGGATCTCCACGCCGTGCCTGTCGGCGATGGCGGCGATCGCGTCGAGGAGGTCGGGCAGCAGCGGCACGGGCGCGCCGACGTCCTCGAGCAGCAGCGACCCGCGACGCTCCAGCGCCGGGAACGACGCCCGCCGGGCCTGCACGAACAGCTCGCCCTCGTCGGCGTCGTCGGTGACGAACACCTCCGCACCCTGGGCCTCGCAGGCCGCCTGCATGACGGCCATCTCCTCGCTGCGCGCGGCGCCCGGTGCGTCGGACTGGGCGATGAGCAGCGCGCCGGCCTCGCGGTCCAGGCCCATCGGCTTGTAGTCCTCGACGGCGTTGATGCTGGGCCGGTCCATCAGCTCGAGCATCGAGGGCCGCATCACCGCGCGCATGCCCACCACGGCGTCGGCAGCCTGCCGGACCGACGCGAAGCTGGCGACGAGCGTGGACTTGGCGGACTGGGCCGGCACGAGCCGGAGGATCGCGCGGGTGACGATGCCGAGGGTGCCCTCGCTGCCCACGAAGAGCTTGAGCAGGGGCAGCCCGGCGACGTCCTTGATGCGCTTGCCGCCGAGCGTGATGAGGGTGCCGTCGGCGAGCACGACGTCGAGGCCGAGGACGTAGTCGGTCGTGACGCCGTACTTCACGCAGCACAGCCCTCCCGCGTTGGTCGCCACGTTGCCGCCGATCGAGCAGATCTCGAAGGACGAGGGGTCGGGCGGGTACCAGAGCCCGTGCTCGCCCGCCGCCCGCTTCACGTCGGCGTTGAAGGCGCCGGGCTGCGCGATCGCGACCTGGCAGGCGGGGTCGATCTCGACGGTGTTCATCCGCTCCAGGCTGAGGACCAGGCAGCCGTCGACGGCCGTCGAGCCGCCGGACAGCCCGCTGCCTGCCCCGCGAGGTACGACGCTGACGCCGTGCTCCGCCGCCCACCGCACCGCGGTCTGCACGTGCTCCGCGCTCTCGGCCCGCACCACCGCCGCCGGCGTGCCGGCCGACTGGTCGCGGGACCAGTCGAAGCGGTACTTCTCCATCCCGTCGGCGTCGGTCACCACGACCCCGTCGGGCAGCGCGGCGACCAGGTCAGCGACGGGCGCGTCGACCGATGTCATGGGGCCATGCAACCACTCCCCCGACGGCCGATCGTCGGGCAGAGTACGGCGGGTGAGACTTCTGCTGACCTCCGCCGGCGTCAAGAACGCGAGCATCCGCAACTCGCTGCTCGACCTCCTGGGCAAGCCGATCGAGGAGTCCAGTGCGCTGTGCATCCCCACGGCCCAGTACGGACACCCGCACGTCGGTCCGGGGGTGAGGCCGTGGAAGTTCATCAGCGGGCACGAACCCGGGACGCCCATGGTCGAGCTGGGGTGGAAGTCCGTGGGCGTGCTCGAGCTCACCGCGCTGCCCAGCATCGACGAGGAGAAGTGGGTGCCTCTGGTCCGGGAGACCGACGCTCTCCTGGTCGCGGGCGGCGACGCGCTGTACCTGTACCACTGGATGCGCGAGTCCGGTCTCGTCGATCTCCTGCCGTCCCTGAGCGAGACTGTCTGGGTCGGGCTGAGCGCCGGCAGCATGGTGATGACCCCCCGCATCGGGGAGGACTTCGTCGGGTGGAAGTCACCCACCGGGAGTGACGAGACCCTGGGGCTCGTCGACTTCTCGATCTGTCCGCACCTGGCCCCGGACGGCATGCCCGGCAACTCCATGGCCGAGGCAGAGGCCTGGGCCGCCACCATCGACGGTCCGGCCTACGCGATGGACGACGAGACCGCCATCAGCGTGGTCGACGGCAAGGTGGAGGTCGTCTCCGAGGGGCAGTGGAGGCTGTTCTCCCCGTAGTCGGTGCTTGCCGCCGCGTGGAGCCTCGGCAACGCTCCGGCCATGGAGTTCTTCTGCTACCACCGCGATCGCTCCGGGTCGACGCCGCTGCGGAGCCGGATGGTGGAGGAGCACTGGGCCTACATGGATCGGTTCGCCGCCACGATGATCGCCCGCGGCCCGACCTTCACCAGCGACGGCACGCTCACGGGCAGCGTGCACATCCTCGACCTGCCGGACCCCTCCGCCGCCCGCGCCTTCGCGTTCGAGGAGCCCGGCTACCAGGCCGGCGCGTACCGCGACGTGCTGCTGCGGCGCTGGCACAACTCGCTGGGCCGCACGATGTGGGACTTCACCGGTAGCGGCAACGAGAACAGCCGCTACCTCGTCCTCGGGTTCACGGAACCGACCACGGACGCCGTCGCACCCCCGCTCGGCGACGAGCTCATCGCCAGCGGTCCGCTGCTGTCCGACGACGGTCGTGTCGTGCTGGGCGCGGCCGTCCTGCTGGAGGCGCCGCATGCCGACGGCGCGCGCGAGTCCTCGCCGCCGATCGGTACGTCGGGGTCGAGGTGCACCAGTGGCAGTTCGGGGGCCGGCCCGGCTGACACCCTCACGTCCGCCTGTGGAAGGTCGTGGCCCCGTTGGGGTGGTGGTGGACCTGCCAGGCGGGGTCGTGGGCGCGGTGGTGGTGGAACGAGCACAACAGCTTGCCGTCGGCGAGGTCGGTGCGGCCGCCTCGGGACCAGGGTTGTCGCCAGTGGTGGGCTTCGCACCAGGCGGCGGGGATCGTGCAGCCGTCGGTGGTGCACTCGCGGTCGCGGATTGCGAGGCTTTGCGTTGGGCCGGTGAGAACAACCGGGCGGATCGTCCGAGGTCGAGGACCTCACCCTTGCGGCCGAGGACGACGGGGATGATCCGGGCCTGGCAGGCGAGCCGGCGGGCTTGTTCGGCGGTGATCCGGTCACCGGTGGAGGTGGTGGCGATACCGATCCCGGTGAGCAGGGTGTCGAGGTCGAGGGTGACCATCACGCTGGTGGTGGTGCCGCCGTGGGTCGGCAGCCCGGCGTCGGGGACGTTCTCCAGGAACGCCACGAACGCCTCGCCGCGTCGGCGGGCGACCGGCAGCGCATCGACCTCGCCGAGTGGGGTGCGGCGTGGCGAGGTGTAGGCGTCCAGGTAGGTCCGGAACCGGTTGGCGACGTGGTCGGGGATGCGGGCGTGGAGGTCGGTGGACCCGTCACCGCGGGGTCGGAGGTCGAGCCGCGTCGCCGCCTGGGCGCGGGTCTCCTCGGCGAGCAGCCGCTGGTACTCGGCCTCGTCGGCGACCTCGGGGGCGAGGTGTTCGAGGACACCGCGGCCGAGGTGGCGCAGCTCCCGCGGCCCGAACGACCTGCGGCCTGCTCGACCAGGTAGGCCTCGGCCTTGACGACCAGGTCGTCACCCAGCTCGTCGGGAAGCGCGTCCAACGCCTCGACGATCACCCGGGCCTGGGCCAGGTTCAGGTCACCGACACCCAACGCGTCGGCGGTCTGCCCCCACCGCGACGGCGAGCGATGACGCGAGCGCGGCGTGGCGACGTACGGTCCCGTGGTTGTCCCGGGTCTGGGTCGCCAACCAGGTCGCGGTGGACCGGTCACCGGTCTCCTCGGCAATGTCGTCGGAGACGGCGAGGACCCGCAGCTCCTCGGCCACCACGCGTGCCTTGACCCGCGCGACTCGCAGCAGGAACTCCCGCCGCTCACCGAGGGTGCGGAACTCCGGACTGATCGCCGCGAGCTCGTCCAACCCACGCTCGACCAGGTCGAGAGGCGAGGCGTACGTGCTGGACATAGGACAATCCAAGCACCGACCACCGACACTCCTCCGGCCTCAGAACCCCTTGTCCACAAGGGATTCCAGGAAATCTTGTCGACACCGGACAGTCGGAGCGAGCCGGCTCAATCCTTGTCGTCGGACCCCGTGCGGCCGTGAGGGCGAAGCAGCCACCACGCGAGGAGCGCGGCGCAGAAACCGACCACGACCGCGATCACCAGGAACTTGAGCATGCCGCCACCCTAACGAGGGAGTGACCCCTCACGGTCGAGCACGGAGCGGGATGCCCACCCAGAGCACGAGGTAGCCGACGAACGCGACGATCGACGCCACGACCCCGCCGGTCCGGCCGATGGCCAGGTCGAAGGTGAGGAAGACGACCCCGCACGTGGTCAGGGCCACCAGCACCAGCCCGACCCGCGCCACCTTGTTGGCCGTCGTCACCAGCCACGGCCGGCGGCCGCGCCGGAACAGGATGCGGTGGTAGGCGACCGGCGACAAGATGGCCGCCGTCGCGGTGACCGCCCCCGACAGGACCATGAGGTACGCCGTCCGCTGCACGTCGTCGAGGGTGTCGAAGCGGCTGCTGAACGGCACCGTCAGCAAGAACCCGGTCAGCACCTGGACGCCGGTCTGCGTGGACCGCAGCTCCTGGATCAGCTCGGTCCAGTTGCGGTTGATCGTCGCCTCGGGGATGCCGGCGTCAGGTGGGTCGGGCTCGGTCGGCTGCACGCTCCGAAACTACTGCGCAGAGCCGTCACGACATGCCGGACATTTCCTCCATGCGCGCCAGGCCCGGGCCGACGTGGGTGCGGAAGCGTTGCAGGGCGGCTCCCAGCTCGGCGGAGTCGACCATGTCCGGGGGGACCCGCGCCGGGTTCAGCGACGTCGTGTCGGCCCAGGCCTTGAGCTCGGGGTCGGCCGCGAAGGCCATCGACGCCCGACTGCCGAGCACCTGCATCCGGCCCCAGTCGCGGGTCGTGTTCGAGTACGGCGACGGCGGGCACAGCCGGTTCTTCTCGTCGTCGCCGTCGCGGGTGCCCTCGACGTGACCGGCGATGGCCGCACCGAAGCAGGGGAAACCGGTCCGGACCGGCTGCACCGTGATCGCCTCCGTGCCCCAGATCGGCACCATGGGCGGGTACTGCAGGCCCGACGCGGCGCAGTGCACGACCACGGCGTCCTTGGCCACGCTCACCTCGCCCTCGCCCAGCACCATCCGGCCGGGCACGACGTGGTCGACGTGACCGAGCCGGACGACGTGCTCGATCGTGCGCAGCTGCTCGAGCTCCCACACGGCGAGCGTCGGCGTCTTGGCCATGGTGGGAGTCACGGACCGGTCGATCCGCAGCATCACGCCGGCTTCCTCCATGCCGAAGAACATGTCGTCGGGCGACGCCGCACCGGCCGCGATCTCCAGCACCTCCGCGGCCATGCCGATGAAGATCGCCGGGTTCGGCTGGACGACGGCCCGGTTGAGCATCCACGGGTCACGGGGCCGCACCCAGCAGATGGCGTCGGGATCGACCCCTCGGTCGAGCAGCCAGATGCACGCATCCGTCGCGGTCTTGCCCGAGCCGACGACGACGTACTGCGACGGCGCGTGGTCGAGGCGCCACCAGGTCGTTGACGGCCACCACGCGTCACCTCTTCGGAGCTGCCGAACGGCGCCGGGGTCCTGGCCGGGATCTCGGGGGCGAAGTAGCGGGCGTCGACGACGCGCGCCCGCTCGGTCACCTCGTACCGCTTCCCGGACACCCGAGAGACGAACTCGCGGTCTCCCAGGTACTCGCAGCTCGGGTGGAAGGTCACCTTCCCCGAGCGGAGCATCCGTTCGCGCAGCACGCGGCCGTAGTAGGAGCAGATCTCCGGCGCGGTGGCTCGTTCGTGCAGCCCGACCTCGGGGCCGTCCTCCTGGATGCGTCCCTGACCGAGCAACGTCGAGGCCACGCCGTAGAACGCGGAGGCCTGGTGCAGGCGGACGAAGGGATAGGCGTCCAGCCAGTGTCCGCCGACGCTGTGGCGGCGGTCGACCATCACGACGCTGACGTCGGCGTTCTCGATGAGCGCGTCGGTGAAAGCCATCCCCGCGGCACCGGCGCCCACGACGAGGTAGTCGGCTTCCAGCACCGTCGCCACGGACTCATGCTGGCCGCACCACGAGGGCCGGTCAACAGGTCAGCGTTGGGCCGTCGGCGGTCCGAAGCCGTCGCCCGCCGTGGAGAGGGGCGGGTCCTCCAGAAGCGACGGAGCCGGGATGACCGACGAGGCCTCCTCCGGGGGCGCGAAGTCGTGCGGGTCCAGACCCTCCCGCTCCAGGAACCGCTGTGCCATCCGGCTCGCCGGGTGCATGCCGATGGCGGCGGCCGTGACGATCGCGGCGATGAGCAGCCAGCCGCCGACACCCCAGTTCATCGCCAGGAACGTGTACAGGGCCGGCGCCCAGACGCGGCCGAGGGTGCCGCTGAACTCGGCCGCCCCTTGGTACTCGCCGCGGCGACGTGGGTCCATCAGCTCGGCCTCGAAGGACCAGCTGGCCGCCGACAGGTAGAGCTCCGCACCGGTCACGGTCACGTGGCCGAGCCACACCAGCGCGATGGTCACCCAGCCGATGGTGTCGTGGGTGGCGAGGGTGATCAGGCAGGAGAGCACGAAGAAGCTCGTCGAGACGCGGATCGCGCGCAGCGCCGTCGTCACGTCCTTGATCCCGCGGGCCGCCGCCATCGGCAGGAAGATGCACATCACGGTGTTGGTGCCGAACAGGAACGCCAGCAGCACGCGCGGGGCGTCGGTCTCCTCCACCAGCCACAACGGGATGACGATGTTGAGCAGCACCTGGTTGGTCCACAGCACGCCGCCGAAGAAGGTGGTGGCCAGCCAGCCCGGGTTGCGCAGCGGACCCGGCCCGGGCAGTCGCTCCTTGCGCTGCTCGGGCGTGCGCTCGTCGTGCGAGGCGTTGGGCAGCCGCAGGATGGCGAGGCCGTTGACGAGGAAGACGCAGCTCGTGAACCACGGCAGCGCGTTGAGCACGACGTTCGAGTCGAACGCCAGGGCGATGCCGCCGACCAGGGACCCCAGCGTGAAGCCGACGTTGAGCGCCGAGTACATGTAGGCCCGCGACTTCACCCGCTCGTCGGGTGGCAGCGCGTCGATCGTGTACGCCCCGTGGGCGGCGCCGCCCAGCGAGCCGACGACCTCCATCGCGACCGCCATGGCGACGTACCCGGAGAAGGTGTCGATGAACGGCCAGAAGGCGAACAGGCCGGCCTGGCCCGCCGCGCTCAGCGCCCACATCCGCTTGGGCCCGTAGCGGTCGACCATCTTGCCGGCCGGCAGGGCGGCGATGAAGGCGGCGACGCCGGCGATGGTCAGCCCGAGCCCGACCTGTGCGGCACTCAGGCCGACGATCTGCGTGAAGAACACCGCCGAGCCCGTCATGAAGGTGCCCTCGCCCAGGGCGAACAGCAGTGACTGCGTGGCCAGTCGACCCGCCAACGCTGACGGCGGACGGAAGGCGCGAGCGAGCGCGAGAGTACGAGACGGCATCGACGAGAAGTCTTCCAGCGGGCGCCGACGTCGTCGCTCGATATACGAGCGCACCCGACCCGCCGGATAGGTTGCCGACGTGAAGGCCGTGACCCACGACAGGTACGGCGGGCCCGAGGTGCTGCGGGTCGAGGACGTGCCCGTGCCGACGCCCGCCGAGGGTCAGGTACGCGTCAGGATCCGTGCCACGTCGGTCAACCTCAGCGACTGGGAGGGGCTCACCGGGTCGCCCGGGTACGCGCGGATGGGCGGCCTGCGTCGGCCGCGGCGGCGGATCCTCGGGTCGGACATCGCGGGTGTGGTGGACGCCGTCGGCCCGGGAGTGAGCCGCTTCCGCGAGGGCGACGAGGTGTACGGCGACAACCTGGCGCTGATGGGCGGGTTCGCGGAGTACGCGGTCGCGGCGGAGTCCGCACTCGTCGCGAAGCCCGCGGAGCTCTCGTTCGTCCAGGCCTCGACCATCCCGCAGGCGGGCGCGATCGCCGTGAAGGGCACGGCGCGCGCCGCCGGCGGACGGGTGCTGGTCAACGGCGCCGGTGGCGGCTCCGGCGCCTTCGCCATCCAGCTCGCCAAGAGGGCCGGCGCCCACGTCACGGCGGTGGACAACGCCACGAAGCTGGACTTCATGCGCTCCGTCGGAGCCGACGAGGTGGTCGACTACCGGGCCGAGGACTTCACGCGCATCACCCCGCGGTTCGACCTCGTCCTGGACCTGGTCGCGCACCGCTCGGTGTTCGCGTACCGGCGTGCGCTCGCCCCCGGTGGCGTCTACCGATGCGTCGGCGGGTCCGTCCGCTCCCTGCTGCGCATCCTCACGGTCGGCTGGCTGGCCGGCCGCCTCACCGGCCGCTCGCTCGGCGTGCTGGTCGTGCAGCAGGGGCCGTCGTCCTTCACCCCGCTCGCCGATCTGTGCGTGCGGCGGCGAGGTGTCGATCCACGTCCACCGCACCTACCGACTCGACCAGGTGGCCGAGGCGCTCGCGGACGTCGGCGAAGGGCGGGCCCTGGGGAAGGTCGTCGTGGAGATTCCCATGTGATCCCTTGATCTCAAGTGAACTTGAAGTTGCACTCTCGTTGGCATGACTCGTCACCACCGACCCCTTGCCCTCGTCACCGGCGGATCCGCGGGCCTCGGCCGCGCGCTGGTGCAGGCCCTCCACGACCGCGGCTGGGCCGTCGTCACCGACGGACGCGACGCCACCCGGCTCGCCGAGGCGACCCGCGACCTCGACGACGTCGAGGCGATCCCCGGCGACATCGCGGACGCCGACCACCGGCACGCCCTGGTCGACGCCGTCCGGCGGACCAACCCGGACCACGGCCTCGACCTGCTCGTGCACAACGCCAGCACCCTCGGCCCGCTGCCGATGCCCCACCTCAGGCACCTCGAGACCGACTCGCTGGCCGCGATCTGGGACACGAACGCCGGCGCTCCCCACGCTCTCACCAGGCGACTCGTCGACGACCTGATCGTGGCCGACGGGATCCTGCTCAGCCTCAGCTCCGACGCGGCCGTGCAGCACTACCCCGGCTGGGGCGGGTACGGCGCGGCCAAGGCGGCGCTCGACCACCTCACGCTGACCTTCGGCGAGGAGACCGGCGTGACGGCGTACGTCGTGGACCCCGGCGACATGAACACGCAGATGCACCGCGACGCCGAGCCCGGCGAGGACCTCTCGCACCTGCCGGCGCCGGAGACCGTGGTCCCCCACCTGCTCGCCCTGCTCGACCGGCGCCCGGCGCCCGGCCGCTACCGCGCCGCCGACGTCGCTCCGAGCCTGACCGGGGTCGCGTCATGACCACCATGACCTTCGCGGCCGCGCCGCCGGAGCACCGCGGCGTCGCCCGCGACGCCGTCCGCCTCCTCGTCGCACGCAGCCCCGGTGACATCCGACATCGCGTCTTCCGCGACCTCGCCGAGGAGCTCGCACCGGGCGACCTCGTCGTCGTCAACACCAGCGCCACCATCGCCGCCGAGGCCGACGCCACCAGCAGCACGCACGGACCCCTCGTCGTGCACGTGGCGACGCGGCTCGACGACGGCACGTACGTCGTCGAGCTGAGGACCGCCCCCGACGCACGGCGCGCGGTGCTCGACGCGGAGCCGGGCGAGATCGTCAGCCTCGACGGGACGACGCTCACGCTGCTCCGTCCCTACCCGCACGACCGCTCCTCCCCCACCGGTCTCGGCAACCGGCTCTGGCGCGCCCTGGTGAGCGGCGACCTCCCGGCGACCCTCGGGAGGTCGGGACGGCCCATCGCCTACGGGTACCTCGACGACAGGTACCCGCTCGCCGACTACCAGACGGTCTTCGGCATCGACCCCGGCAGCGCGGAGATGCCGTCGGCCGCGCGGCCCTTCACCACCGACCTGGTGACCCGGCTCATCGCCCGCGGCGTCGGGGTCAGCCCGGTCACCCTCCACACCGGGCTCAGCTCGCAGGAGGCCGGCGAGGCGCCGCAGGCCGAGCGCTACCGGGTCCCGCAGGTCACGGCCGAGGCCGTCAACGCGACCAGGGCGCGGGGAGGGCGCGTCGTCGCGGTCGGCACGACGGCGACCCGTGCGCTGGAGACGGTCGTCGGCGCCGACGGTCGGGTGCACGCGGGCAGCGGCTGGACCGAGCGCCTCATCACCCGCGACGACCCCGCCCGCGTCGTCGACGGCCTGATCACCGGCTGGCACGACCCCGAGGCCTCGCACCTGATGCTCGTGGAGTCCGTGGCCGGACCGGAGCTCACCCGGGCGGCGTACGACGCGGCGATGGCGGACGGCTACCTCTGGCACGAGTTCGGGGACTCGGCCCTGCTGCTGCCGTAGGGGTCCCGCCTCTCAGGCCGCCGAGTCCTCCTCGGCTGCCGTGGGGACCTCGTGTGGCAAGCCCTTGGTGAAGGGGAGGGAGAGCAGGGCCAGGAAGGCCGCGACCAGCAGCCCGGTCTTGAGCGCCTGCAGCTGTGCCGACTCGTAGCTGTCGACGATCGCCTCGGCGGTCGGTTCGTCCAAGCCGGCCTCCAGCGCGGCGGCTCCGATCTGGTCGGCGGACACGAAGTCGACTCCCGACCCCGCGGCGACACCGACCTGCTCGGACACGGCACTGCTGATCCGCTCGTCCTCGGAGATGTTGGTCAAGAAGGTGGCGGTCAAGCCCGACAGCACGATGGCACCGAGCAGGGCGACGCCCAGCGATGAGCCGAGCTGCTGGCCGGTGAACTGGAGCCCGCCGGCCTCTCCCCTGCCGGAGGCGTCGACCGAGGACTGGACGACGTTGCCGAGCTGGGAGGCGATCAGCCCCATCCCCACTCCGAGCACCGCCATCGCCATGAGGAAGCTCGGGTTGTCCAGCCTCGGCTCGATCGTCGCCATCAGCAAGGCGGCCGCGATGGCCGCGGTCGTCAGGCCGACACGCACGATGGACCGGACGGAGTAGCGGCCCGACAGCCGTGACCCGACGGCGGATGCGATGAACATCGTGATGGACACCGGCAGCATCTGGATGCCCGTCTCCAGGGCGTCGAGCCCGATCACCAGCTGCAGGTACAGCGGGATCGTGAAGAAGACGCCCATCAGGATCAGGTTCTGGCTGAACAGACCGATCAGCCCGGCGCGCAGCGGCGTGATCTTCATCAGCGCGAGGTGCACCAGCGGGTCGCGTCCACTGCTCTCTCGTCGCCCCTGCCACAGGGTGAACGCCCACAGCAGCGCCAGGCCGGCGCCCACCACGAAGAGCGTCAGCGAGAAGCCGAACGGCGTCAGTGGCGAGTCCTCCTTGGGCTTGATCCAGCCCCACGCGCTCGACTGCAGCACCCCGAGGACCACGAGTCCCAGGCCCGTCGCGGACAGGACCGTGCCGACGACGTCGAGCTTCGGTGCCGGACCGGTTCGCACGGCGTCGACCACCTTCGGGGTCATCACCAGGATCAGCGCGACCAGCACGACCTCGCCCGCGAAGATGATCCGCCACGAGTACTCCGTGGTGGCCCAGCCGCCCAGGATCGGCCCCACCGCGATCCCGGCGCCGGCGACCCCGCCGATCACGGCGTACGCCACCTTCCGCGACGCACCCTCGAAGTTGCCGGCGATCAGCGCGACCATCGCGGGCAGCACCAGTGCGGCACCGAGCCCTTCGAGGATCGACCAGCCCAGGGTCAGCACGGCCACCGTCGGCGCCAGCGCCGTGATCGCCGAACCGCACGCGTAGATCACGAGACCGACGACGAACGCCCTGCGCCGCCCGATGATGTCGCCGATCTTGCCGCCGGTGAGCATGAACATCGCCATCACCAGGCAGTAGAGCGTGATCACGGCCTGGATCGTGGTCACGGTCGTGTCGAAGTCGTCGACGAGCGTGCTGATGGAGACGTTCATGGCGGACTGGTCCAGCACCATGACGAACTGGGCGATGGCCAGCGCCACCAGCGGCAACCAGCTCGTCTTCGGCGCCGGGTCCGTCTGGGTCACCTGGGAGTCACTGGCAGTCACGGCTGGATTCTCCTCGGCGGCGGGACGTCTGCCGGCCCGCCGCGCCGGGTCGCGACGTCCCGCGCGATGCCCGCGCTGGACCTCGCGGCCGTCACGAAAGGCAGCGGTGAGCGGGCGATAGTCTGCCCCGGTGCCTGAGATCAAGCCCCTGCAGAAGGTCCTGATCGCCAACCGCGGCGAGATCGCCGTCCGCGTGATCCGTGCCTGCAAGGACGCCGGCATCGGCAGCGTCGCGGTGTACGCCGAGCCCGACCGCGACGCCCTCTTCGTCCGGTTGGCCGACGAGGCGCACAGCCTGGGCGGCGCGACGCCGGCCGACTCCTACCTCGACATCGCGAAGATCATCGCCGTCGCGGAGAAGACCGGCGCCGACTCGGTCCACCCCGGCTACGGCTTCCTCGCCGAGAACGCCGGCTTCGCGCAGGCGGTCATCGACGCGGGGCTGACGTGGATCGGCCCACCGCCGTCGGCGATCGAGAACCTCGGCGACAAGGCCAAGGCCAAGCACATCGCGCAGAAGGCCGACGCCCCCCTGGCGCCGGGCACGAAGGACGCGGTCGAGGACGCCGACGAGGTCGTCGAGTTCGCGAAGGCCAACGGACTGCCCGTGGCGATCAAGGCGGTCTTCGGTGGTGGCGGTCGCGGCCTCAAGGTCGCCCGCACGCTGGAGGAGATCCCCGAGCTCTACGAGTCCGCGGTCCGCGAGGCGGTCGGGGCGTTCGGCCGCGGCGAGTGCCTGGTCGAGAAGTTCCTGGACAAGCCGCGGCACGTCGAGACCCAGTGCCTGGCCGACCAGCACGGCAACGTGGTCGTCGTCTCCACCCGCGACTGCTCGCTCCAGCGCCGCCACCAGAAGCTCGTCGAGGAGGCACCCGCCCCGTTCCTCACCGACGACCAGGTCGCCCGGCTGTACGAGTCGAGCAAGGCGATCCTCCGCGAGGCGGGGTACGTCGGCGCCGGCACCTGCGAGTTCCTGGTCGCCCGGGACGGCACCATCTCCTTCCTCGAGGTCAACACCCGGCTGCAGGTCGAGCACTGCGTCTCCGAGGAGGTCACCGGCATCGACCTGGTCCGCGAGATGTTCCGGATCGCGGCGGGTGAGGAGCTCGGGTACGACGACCCGCCGGTCCGCGGTCACTCCATCGAGTTCCGCATCAACGCCGAGGACGGCGGCCGCAACTTCATGCCGGCGCCGGGCACGCTGACGGCCTGGCAGCCGCCGCAGGGCCCGGGCGTCCGCCTCGACGGCGGGTACGAGAACGGCGAGACCATCCCCGGCGCGTTCGACTCCCTGATCGCCAAGCTGATCGTCACCGGCCGAGACCGCACGCAGGCGCTGGAGCGCAGCCGCCGCGCGCTGGCCGAGTTCGTCGTCGACGGCATGCCCACGGTCATCCCGTTCCACCGCGCGGTGGTCGACGACCCGGCGTACGTCGGCGCCTCCAACCCCAGCCGGCGCGGGTTCGTTCGACGTCTACACGACCTGGATCGAGACGGACTTCGAGAACACGATCGAGCCGTACGCCGGCGCGTCACCCGACGACGACGACGAGGTAGCCGAACGCCAGCGGGTCACCGTCGAGGTCGGCGGCAAGCGGCTGGAGGTCGTGCTGCCGGGCGGTCTCGGCGGGCTGGCCGCCGGTCCCGCGGCCGGCGCCAAGAAGCCGAAGCGCAAGGCGGGCGGCAAGGCCGGCGCGGCCGCCGGCGGCGACGCCGTCACCAGCCCGATGCAGGGCACCATCGTCAAGGTGGCTGTCGAGGAGGGCCAGACCGTCGCCGAGGGCGACGTCGTGGTGGTGCTCGAGGCGATGAAGATGGAGCAGCCCCTCAAGGCCCACAAGGCCGGCATGGTCACCGGCCTGCAGGCCGAGGTCGGCGCGACCGTCACCAACGGTGCCGTCATCTGCGAGCTGAAGGACTGAGCTCCTGCTGCCCATCGCCGAGCTGGTCCGGGTCGCCCGGCTGCTCGACGCTGACCGCCGCTGCGCCTTCGCCGACGCGGCGGCGGCCCGGTGGGGACGCGAGCGCGCCGTCTTCGTGAGGTCGAGCGCCAGCCACGTCTTCCGTGCCGACGACCTGGTGCTGCGGATGGCGCCTCTCGGCACCCCTCAGGCCGAGGCGGTGGCCAGATCGGCCACGACGGCCCAGATCCTGGCGGCCGCGGGTGCGCCGGTGCCCTCGTCCGTGGCGTCCCTGGAGGGTCTCCTCGTCGAGGAGGTCGACGGCATGGTCGTCACCGCACTACCGGTCGTGCCCGGCACGACGTACGACGACGACGAGCTCACCGCGGACCTCGCCCGGTTGTGGGGCCGGACGCTCGCCCGGTTCCACGAGACGGGCTACGTGCACGGAGACCCCGAGCCCGACAACCTGGTCGTCGACGACCGGACCGCGACCTTCGTCGACCTCGACGACGCCGAGCCCGGCGACCCCGTCGGCGACCTCGCGTTCGCGCTGCGTGCGTGGACGCCACCGGGTGGCCTCCCCGACCTGTCCGGGGAGATCCCCGCAGCCTTCCTGTCGGGCTATCAGGAGACCGGGCGCGTCGACCTGGCCCGGCTGCCGGCAGCCGTGCGCGAGGTGGAGCGCCGCACCCTCGCGTCGTACCTCGCCCACGCGACCACGCCGGCGGACCCCGACTGGCCGGACTGGGCATTGCGCCTGCACGCGGTGGTGTCGGAGCGGGCGGTCGAGCTCGGCGCCGTCCTCTAGCGACGGACCTCGCAGCCGCGCGTGTGCTCGGCCCGCTCGCAGACGTCCCGGCCGCCGTACGCCGTGACGGTGTCCTCGCCGGCGCCGCCGTCGATCGTGTCGGGCTGCGGCGTGCCGAGGATCTCGTCGTCACCGGCTCCTGCGCGGATCCCCACCCCGAGGATGCCCTCGAAGAGGAACCGCTCGTCCGCGTCGGTGCCGCGGACGTCCCAGCGCACGCTGTTCGGGAGGTCCAGCTCCTCCCAGTCGGCGGCGGCGCCGGAGACGATGCGACGGTGCGGGTACAGGGCCAGCCACCCCTCCCGCAGCTCGAGCTGACCCGGCATCGGCCCGGCGTCGTGCAGCGCCAGGGTCAGGTTGAGGAACAGGTGGTCCCGGCCGGGACCGCCGTCGAGCGACCAGCCCGGGTCGGTGCCGACCTGGGACGACGCGTAGTCGTCCCCGCGGCCCATCCGGACGCGCGCGTGCGGGTTCTCGAAGCTGCCGACGAAGTCGTCGCCGGGCCCGGCCACGAGCACGTCGCGTCCTTGGTCGTACGACGTCAGCTGGTCGTTGCCGGGCCCACCGCACAGCACGTCGTCGCCGTCGAGGCCGGCGAGCCGGTCGTTGCCACCCAGCCCCGCGATCACGTCGTCGCCCGCAGTGCCCTCGAGCCGGTCGTTGCCCGGTGTGCCGACGATCGTGGCGGGGCGGCCGTTGCACATGGGAGGCGGAGCCCCGGCCGTCGTACCGGTCGGCATCACGAGGATGGCCGCGGTGAGTCCGGCAGCGGCGAAGGCGAGTCCCGAGATCATGTCGGTCAGACGCTACGCGGGTGCAGCAGGTTTGCTCCAGCGTCCGCCGTAGGCTCGGGAGCATGGATCCGGCCCCCCGACTGCGTGACCCGAGCCACCGGGTCAGCCCGCGCGCGCGGCTGATGTGGCTCGTCGGCGGCCTGGTCCGGGCTGCGGTGCTGATGGCCGCCCTGCTCGTCACCTCGCTGGTGTTCGACTGGTACGAGCTCCGGTGGTGGATGCCCGTCCTGCTCGGCGTGGTCACGCTGGTCGCCGCCGTGGCGATCCCGCAGTGGCGCTACGCCGTGCACCGGTGGGAGGTCACCGACACCGCCGTCTACACCCAGACCGGGTGGTGGCGCCGCGAGCGCCGGATCGCGCCGATGTCGCGGATCCAGACGGTGGACTACGTCGAGGGCGCGATCTCGCGGCTGTTCCGGTTGGCCTCGGTCACGGCGACGACGGCATCGGCCGCCGGCGCGCTCGAGATCGCCGGGCTCGACCGCGACCGCGCCCGCAGCCTCGTCGACGAGCTGACCCTCAAGGCCGACGCGATCCCGGGCGACGCCACGTGACGGAGGCACCCCACCAGCCGTCGGACCAGCAGTCCGGCCCGCCGCCGGAACAGCAGTCTGGCCCGCTGGAGGAGCTGCCGGTCAACCCGTACGCCGACCCGCTGGTGGACAACCGGGAGTGGCAGCGCCTCGACCGGCTGATGCTCCTGGTGCACCCGATCCGCGAGCTGATCCGCTTCCTGCCCGTGCTGCTGGGTCTGCTGCTCGCCGGGTCGCGCTCGGGAGGAAACGAGTGGTGGTGGAACGTGCTGGGCATCGGCGTGCCCATCGCGCTCGGTGTGGCGAGGTACCTGACCACCAGCTTCCGCATCTTCGAGGGCCGGGTGGAGCTGCGGCGCGGCCTGCTCAACAAGCACGTGCTGTCGACGCCGATCGACCGCGTCCGCACCGTCGACGTGAGCGCCTCGCTGATCCACCGGGTGCTGGGGCTGACCACCGTCCGGATCGGCACGGGCACGTCCTCCAAGCTCGGCGACGACGAGCTGGCCCTCGACGGAGTCCGCGTGCACGCGGCGGAAGCGCTGCGCAGCGACCTGCTGCACCGGTCCGTCTCGCCCGAGGTACGCGAGACCGCCCAGGCTCCGGACAACGCGCGGCTGGTCACCCGGTTCGAGCCGCGGTGGCTCTGGTACGCGCCGTTCACCACCGCCGGGATGGTCATCGCCGCGGCCGTGGTCGGCGCCGGGAGCCAGGTCCTCGACGCGCTGGGCCTGTGGGACCACCTCCAGCTGGACGAGGCCGCCGAGCAGGCGGCCCGGTGGTCCCTGCTGCTCGTCGTGCCCCTGCTGGCGGTCGTGGCGATCGTGGTGGCGTCGGTGATGGCGGTGCTCGGCTACCTGGTCACCAACTTCGGCTTCACGGTGACCTACACGCGCTCCGACCACGCCTGGCACCTGCGTCGTGGGCTCTTCACGACCCGCGAGACGAGCATGGACGCCAACCGGCTGCGCGGGGTCAGCCTCGGCGAGCCCCTCGGCCTGCGCCTGGCCGCCGGTGCGCGGCTCTCGGCGATCGTGACGGGCCTCAACCGCGAGGAGCAGGGCTCCTCGACCCTGGTGCCGCCGGCGCCGCGCCAGGTGTCCCTGCACGTCGCCACCGCGATGCTCGGCACCGACGAACCGCTGACGACACCGCTCCTCGACCACGGGCCCGCCGCCACCCGCCGTCGGTACACACGCGCGCTCACCGTCCCGGTCCTGCTCTCGGTGGCGCTGGTCGTCGCTGTCCTGCTGACCGACCTGCCGGCCCCCCTGCTCGCGATCGCACCGGTCCTCCTGTTGGCCGGCGCCGGGCTCGGCTACGACCGCAACCGCGGTCTGGGGCACGCCCTGCTCCCGGCCCACCTGGTCGCGCGCTCCGGCAGCCTGACCCGCCGCCGGGTGGTCCTCGACAGCCCGGCGATCATCGGCTGGACGATCTCCTCCACCTGGTTCCAGCGCCGGGTCGGCCTGACGTCGGTGATCGCCACCATGGCCGGCGGTCAGCAGTCCGTGACGGTCCTCGACGTCCCCGAGGCGACGGGCACGGCCCTCGCCCGCGACGCGGTGCCCGGGTTGGTCGAGCAGTTCCTGGAGCCCTCGACCCGCGGACGGGAAACATCGGTGTGACGAGCCGTCGGTAACCTGCGGGCCATGTTCTCCAAGGTGCTCGTGGCCAACCGGGGCGAGATCGCCATCCGGGCGTTCCGCGCCGCCTACGAGCTCGGGGCTCGCACGGTCGCGGTGTTCCCCAACGAGGACCGCTGGTCCGAGCACCGGCTGAAGGCCGACGAGGCGTACGAGATCGGTCAGCGCGGGCACCCCGTGCGCGCGTACCTCGACCCGGACGCGATCGTCGCGGTCGCGGTCCGCGCGGGGGCCGACGCGGTCTACCCGGGCTACGGCTTCCTCTCGGAGAACCCCCGTCTCGCCGAGGCGTGCGCCAACGCCGGGATCACCTTCGTCGGACCGACCGCCGACGTGCTCAGCCTGACCGGCAACAAGGCGCGCGCGATCGCGGCGGCCAAGGAGGCCGGCGTACCCACCCTCGCCTCCGTCCCGCCGAGCGACGACGCCGACGTGGTCGTCGAGGCGGCGAGCGCGCTGCCGTACCCGCTCTTCGTCAAGGCCGTCGCCGGCGGTGGCGGGCGCGGCATGCGGCGGGTCGACGCGCCCGAGCAGCTCCGCGAGGCCGTCGAGACCTGCATGCGCGAGGCCGAGGGGGCGTTCGGCGACCCGACGGTGTTCGTGGAGCAGGCCGTCGTCGACCCGCGACACATCGAGGTGCAGATCCTCGCCGACGGCGCGGGGAACGTGATCCATCTCTTCGAGCGCGACTGCTCCGTCCAGCGACGGCACCAGAAAGTCGTCGAGATCGCGCCGGCGCCGCACCTCGACCCGGACCTCCGGATGAGGATGTGCGCGGACGCGGTGAAGTTCGCGAAGGCCATCGGCTACCGCAACGCCGGCACCGTCGAGTTCCTGCTCGACCCCGACGGCAACTACGTCTTCATCGAGATGAACCCGCGCATCCAGGTCGAGCACACCGTGACCGAGGAGGTCACCGACGTCGACCTCGTCCAGTCGCAGATGCGGATCGCGTCCGGCGAGACGCTCGCGGACCTCGGCCTGAGCCAGGACAGCATCGTGCTCCGGGGTGCGGCGCTCCAGTGCCGGATCACGACCGAGGACCCGGCCAACAACTTCCGGCCCGACACCGGCCGGATCACGACGTACCGCTCCCCCGGCGGCGCCGGCATCCGCCTCGACGGCGGCACGACCTACACCGGCGCCGAGATCAGCCCGCACTTCGACTCGATGCTGGCGAAGCTGACCTGCCGCGGCCGCACCTACGAGAAGGCCGTCGAGCGCGCGAGGCGGGCGCTGGCGGAGTTCCGGATCCGCGGGGTCTCCACCAACATCGCCTTCCTGCAGGCTCTGCTCGACGACCCGGACTTCCAGGCCGGCCGCGTGACGACCTCGTTCATCGAGACGCACCCCGACCTGCTGACCGCACGCTCGTCCGGCGACCGCGGCACCAAGCTCCTCACGTACCTCGCCGACGTCACCGTCAACCAGCCGCACGGACCCGCGCCGGTCAGCCTCGACCCGGTCAGCAAGCTGCCCGACGTCGACCTCACCCTGCCGGCGCCCGACGGCACCCGGCAGCAACTGCTGGCGCTCGGCCCGCAGGAGTTCGCCCGCCGGCTGCGCGCGCAGGAGACGGTCGCCGTCACCGACACCACGTTCCGCGACGCCCACCAGTCGCTGCTGGCCACCCGCGTGCGCACCCGCGACCTGCTCGCCGTCGCCGGCCACGTCGCCCGGATGACCCCGCAGCTGTGGTCGCTGGAGGCCTGGGGCGGGGCGACGTACGACGTCGCGTTGCGCTTCCTGTCCGAGGACCCGTGGGAGCGGCTCGCCAAGCTCCGCCAGGCGGCGCCGAACCTCTGCCTCCAGATGCTGCTGCGCGGGCGCAACACCGTCGGCTACACGCCGTACCCCGCCGAGGTGACCAACGCCTTCGTCGAGGAGGCCGCGGCCACCGGCATCGACGTGTTCCGGATCTTCGACGCGCTCAACGACGTGGAGCAGATGCGGCCGGCGATCGACGCGGTGCTCTCGACCGGGACGACCGTCGCCGAGGTGGCGCTCTGCTACACCGGCGACCTCTCCGACCCGAGGGAGCAGCTCTACACGCTCGACTACTACCTCGCCCTCGCCTCGAGGATCGTCGAGTCGGGTGCGCATGTCCTCGCGATCAAGGACATGGCCGGCCTGCTCCGAGCCCCGGCCGCGCGGACCCTGGTGACCGCGCTGCGCCAGGAGTTCGACCTGCCGGTGCACCTGCACACCCACGACACCCCGGGCGGTCAGCTCGCGACGTTGCTGGCGGCGATCGACGCCGGCGTCGACGCGGTCGACGCGGCGACGGCGTCGATGGCCGGCACCACCTCGCAGCCGCCGCTGTCGGCGCTGGTCTCCGCGACCGACCACTCGCCGCGCGAGACCGGCCTGTCGCTGGAGGCGGTCTGCGCGCTGGAGCCGTACTGGGAGGCCGTCCGCCGCGTGTACGCGCCCTTCGAGTCGGGGCTGCCGGCGCCGACCGGTCGCGTGTACACGCACGAGATCCCCGGCGGCCAGCTCTCCAACCTGCGGCAGCAGGCGATCGCGCTGGGCCTCGGCGAGAAGTTCGAGCAGATCGAGGACATGTACGCCGCGGCCGACCGGATCCTTGGTCACGTCGTGAAGGTGACGCCCTCGTCGAAGGTCGTCGGCGACCTGGCACTGCACCTGGTGGCCGTCGGCGCCGACCCGCAGGAGTTCGCGGAGAACCCGCAGAAGTTCGACATCCCGGCCTCGGTCATCGGCTTCCTGCACGGCGAGCTCGGCGACCCGCCGGGAGGCTGGCCGGAGCCGTTCCGCACCAAGGCCATCGAGGGCCGGGCCTGGGAGGCCCCGTCCGGCGAGCTGACCGACGAGCAGCGCGAGGGACTGCGGACCTCGCGCCGGGCGACCCTCAACCAGCTGCTGTTCCCCGGGCCGACCAAGGAGTTCCAGGAGGTGCGGGCGACGTACGGCGACGTGTCGGTGCTGTCGTCGATCGACTACCTCTACGGGCTGCGGCAGGGCGTGGAGCACCAGGTCGACCTCGAGGAAGGGGTCACGATCTTCCTCGGCCTCCAGGCGATCTCGGACCCCGACGAGCGCGGCTTCCGCACCGTGATGGCGCAGATCAACGGCCAGCTGCGGCCCGTCAGCATCCGCGACCGCGGGGTGTCGTCGGCCGTCGCCGCCGCCGAGAAGGCCGACACCGCGAACCCGGGCCACGTCGCCGCGCCGTTCCAGGGTGCGGTCACCGTCACCGTCGACAAGGGCGAGGAGGTCGAGGCCGGCCAGACCGTCGCCACCATCGAGGCGATGAAGATGGAGGCCGCCATCACCGCACCCCGCGCCGGCACCGTCGAGCGGCTCGCCTTCTCCGGCACCCAGACCGTCGACGGTGGTGACCTGGTCGGCGACCTGGTGCTGGTCCTCGGCTGAGGTCACCGTCAGGGTCGCGGAGCGGCGAGCAGAGGCGGGAACGGGCGATGCGTGTGACGACGTCTTTTTGCGGAGCAGGTTGAACGTGAGCTACGGTTTGAGAACGCTGCGAGCATCTCGGCGTAGGTGGTTGGCCAGGTGTCCGAGCACTAGGCTTCGCGTGCGTCAGTCGCGAAGGGCGGGGGATGGCGACGGAGCTCGGCCGGTGCTGTCAACGCGATCTGCCATGCCGGCCACCTCCTCGACGCGTGCGGCCAGCGGAAGGGCCGCTGCTCGACGGCGTACGCGTGCGTGGCTCGCAGGAGTGACGCGGCTCTGTCGGTCGGCTACCGGTCTCCACGAGCGCGGCAGCCAGTCGACCGCGGCATAGTGGTGCTCCCACCACATGCCCGGCCGCGCGGCGCCGACCGCCGACCGCCAGCGGTCGACCTGGTCGAGGCGCCCCGTGCCAGACCCGTCTCGGCTCGAAGAGAGCCCTCGCGCACGGGCCACGTGCCGAGGACCGGTGGGTGCGAACGGAGTACCCGGAAGGCCGGCGCGCTCGACGACGAGCCGTCCAGGGTATGCGCGGAGCCCGAGCACGACGTCTGGTCGCGCGCGTCCTCACCACGCTGGACCGGACGGCGGCGGCCGGGCTCCGCAGAGCAGCGATGTGGTCGAGCAACGGAAGGGTCGGCGGCGTCAGCACCAGCGTGTGCTCCACCAGCGCCAGGGCTCGCCCGGCGCGGTCGAAGAGCGAGGAGGACCTCGGCCAGGTGTGGGCTGGGCTCGAGTCCGGTGCGCTCCTCCAGGAAGGGCAAGATCTCGTAGGCGCGGGCCACGTGGCGCCGCGGCGTCGAGCGCTCCGCGGCGTACGGACGAGGACGGCGGCGAGCAGTCGCGTCGCCACTTCGTCGTGCACGGAGCCTGGAGGTCGCCAGTCGGTGCGGACCTCGGAGCTCGACGGCCACGAGATCTACCGAGATCCAACAGAACTCTGCGTCAGCAGGTGAAGTGACGACAAGTCCCCGAGGTCCGACGCGCTGGTCCCACCGTCGCCACTGCTGCGCGTGCGCCAGGACGTCGCCGAGGTCGCCGACCGACAGCCTTCACCCACGTCCAAGCGGCATGAACGCGAAGAGCGCATGTAGAGGTCGCCGCTGGCGACGAGCGTGCTCCCGAGCGGTGGCTGCGTCGCGGTCGGCCTGCTCGAGATCGGACTATCGAGGACGAGCATCGACCTGACGCCGAAGGCGTGGCTCAGGCGCGTCGAATACCGAGCGCTCGGCGGCGCGAGCGCGTCGGAGGCAAGCCAGTGCCCGTCCAGCTGAGCCAGTAGAGGATCTCGGCCGGTAGGCGAGCGCGTGGGCGTGCTCAGGGCTGTCACGTGGCGCGCTGGTGAGCGCCAGCGCCGCGTCGCGCCGCTACCGGGGCGTGGTCGCGACCAGGCCGAGGAGCACGAAGGTCGACGTGGAGGACTGCAGGGAGCCGACCACAACGGGTCGCGCTAGGGGTCGACGAGCTCCGAGCGACCGATCAGCCGCCACGCGACGACGATGCGGCCGCCGGTCGCAGGCCGACCGCCCGCTGCAGCAGCCGCGCGTGCGCGACGTCGTCGCGCGGACGGCGCGCCGGTGCCCACAGGTCGGCGGCCGCCGAGCAGGTCGCGCCCCGGCGTACTCGGAGGGTCTCGGCCACGTGGCGGCTGGAGCAGCGACGCGAAGGCGTCGGCGTCGGCCCGGACAGCTGCTGGTGTGTCGCCAGGCCCCGAGCGCCGCAGCTCGTCGACCCGTCGGCCTGGTGGACGCAGGTGCGCCGGCCCAAGCGGCGTGCACCGGTGCGCCGCCGGGCAGGTAGCTGTCGAGAGACGTCGGCGAGCAAGGGGTGGCGGAACCAGACAGCTGTCCCCTCGATGACGACACCACCCGGCATCGACGGCCGCGGAGCGAGCCGACGACCTCGACCCGAGCCCGGCGCCGACCGAGGAGAGCCACGCCTGGGCGCCCCGCACGGCCAGGAGACGCGTCATCTCGCGCGGAGACGACCGAGCGACGCCAGCCCGAGCAGCGCAGGCGAGCCGACGGGGACCACGTCCGGCAGGTCAGTCGTCGGCGAGGCCGACGGACCAGGAGACGGTGAAGAAAGGGAGCCGCGGGAACGCCGTACACGGCGACCAGCGGGACGACGGCACCCCCAAGAGAGAAGAGACCGGCCGGACGCCCCGGCGAGCCGGAGAGAGACAGCCGCGAGAGCCGGGCAGACGCAGAGGCGCCAGCCAGCGCGGAAGACCGAACCCGCCTGCCGCCGCGCGACGCGAGCAGCGCGAACGGCGCGGGAGAAGCCGCGACGAGATAGCCAGCGCCCAGGTGGACGGGTCGGCCCAAGGACGACGACGACGACGAGCACCGACGGCCGCGCGCACGACCGGCCGATGAGCGCGTCGGCCACGGCACAGCGAGAGCAGACGGTCGGGGAGCGGCGCCAGGGACGGGAGCACAGAGCGGCGGCCGGGATCCGCGATGAGCGCGGCCCCGAGAGACCGGCCCGGCGAGCCAGCCTCCAGGGCGAGCACCACGGGTGGTACGCCGCCCGACCGCGCCGAAGCGCACGCCTGGCCCCGGAGCGCCTGGACCCCGGCCGGAGCCGACCCAGAGGGCTCGCACGAGCGCGGTCTGCCGACACCTGCTCGCCCGCACGAGCACGCCTGCGGGGAGCCGCCGAGCCCAGCCGGACGACCTCGAGCAGCGTCAGCAGCTCGTGGTCGCGACCACTCAGCGGCACGGCGTGCTAGCCCCCATGCGGTCGTGTGTCCCGCGTGCCGGTGATGTCGCCCCGGGGTAGGCGGCGTGGTGAACGGCCGCGACATGGAGCAATTACGGGCGTGTGACGACCTTGACATCGAGTGGGCTGCTAGGTCGAGCCGCGGTCCAGCCGCAGCACCCGGTCGTCGTCACCGTCGGGGTCGCCCCGGCCGTCGCGGTTGCTGGTGGTGATCCACAGCGAGCCGTCGGACGCGACCTGGACGTTGCGCAACCGGCCGTACTGTTCCTCGAGCGCTGCCTCGGGGCGGCCCGCTCGTCGCCGGACATCGGGATCGTCCAGAGGCGCTGGCCGCGCAGGGCGCCGACGTACAGCGTGTCGCCGGCGATCGCGAGCCCCGACGGGCTGGCCTCGTCGGTGGACCAGGTGACCTCGGGGTTGATGAACCGGTCGTCGTCACCCACGCCTTCGACCTCCGGCCACCCGTAGTTGCCGCCGGGCTCGATCAGGTTGACCTCGTCGAAGGTGTCCTGCCCGAACTCGGTGGCCCACAGGCGGCCGCGCGAGTCCCAGGCCAGGCCCTGCACGTTGCGGTGCCCCATCGACCAGACGAGCGAGTCGGGATCCGGGTTGGGTTCCTCGAGCGGCGGGTCGCCGAGCGGGTCCATCCGCAGGATCTTGCCGTTGAGGGAGGCGGGATCCTGCGCCCGTGCAGGCTCTCCGGCGTCGCCCACCCCGGCGTACAGCATCCCGTCCGGCCCGAAGGCCAGCGCGCCGCCGTCGTGGTTGCTGGCCTTCGCGATGCCGTCGAGGACCACCTCGACGTCGTAGACCTCCGGCTCGTTCGGCGTCAGCCGGAACCGGATGATCCGGTTGTCGGCCTCCGCGGTGAGGTACGCGTAGACGAACGAGTCGTGGATGAACAGCGGGTCCACGGCCAGGCCCAGCAGGCCGCCCTCACCATCCGGGACGACGCCGGGCACGGTGCCGACCAGCGTCCGCTCGCCGCCGTCGGCAGGGATGCGGTAGATCCGGCCGGAGTTCCGCTCCCCCACCAACGCGTCGCCGGTGGGCAGGAAGGTCAGCCCCCACGGGACCTCGAGCCCGGTCGCCAGCACCTCCGCGTCGCCCTCGGAGTGGTCGGCCCGGTCGGTCCACCAGACGAGCAGCGCCGTCACCAGGGCGACCAGCCCGAGCGTGGCGACCACCCGCGCGAGGATCCTCACACGGGCGAGTCTCCCTCAGAGGCGGTCGAGGAACGCCAGGCTGCGCTGCAGGACGAGGCCGGCGGCCTCGGCGTCGTACGCCGGCAGGCTGCGGTCGGTGAACAGGTGCGCGTCGCCGGGGTACACGAAGAGCTCGGCCAGGTCCGGCCCGACGATCTCGACCAGCTCGCGGGCGGCGGGCAGGTCCTCCTCGAAGAACTCGTCGCCCTCCTTGCCGTGGATCTGCACCGGCACTCCGTCGGGCCACGGTCCGAACGCCCACTCGCCGCTGATCGGGATGCAGGACTCGTAGAGCAGCGCGCCCTTCGCGCCGGGGCGGGTCTGGGCCAGCCGCTGGGCCCGCGGGACGCCCCACGAGAAGCCGGCGTAGACCAGGTCCGCGGGGAGGTCCGCCACCACGGCGTCGACCAGCGCGTCGCCGTCGACGGACTTCTGGTGAACGCGAAGCCCTCCTCGATCGTGGCGAACGTGTGGCCGTCGTACAGGTCCGGGACGTGCACGGTGTGCCCACCGGCCCGCAGGTCGTCGGCGAACGCCAGCACCCCGTCGGTCAGTCCCTGGATGTGGTGGATCAGCAGTACCTCGGCCATCAGTCCCTACACTCCTTTTCATCGAACGACTGTCCTCGAATGATCCACTAATCTAGAATGATCTAACTATGTCGGTCAATACCTCGCCCCATGATCCCGGACTACGACCTCGACGACATGGTCGTGGTGACCGCCCCCGTGCAGCTGCGCGCCCTGTCCGACGACCTCCGCGGCAACCTGCTCGAGCTGGTCCTCGAGCGCGCCGCGACCGTGACCGAGCTCGCCCAGGCGGTCGGCCGCCCGAAGAGCACCGTGGCCTACCACGTGAACCTGCTGGTCGACGCGGGCCTGTTCAAGGTCGTCCGCACCCAGCGGGTGCGCGCGATCGAGGAGCGGTACTACGGCCGGGTCGCCCGCACGATCTACATCGGCGCGCTGAGCTCGGACGAGGACATCGCGATGATCGCCAGCATCGACGGCATCGCGACGGCGTACTCCGAGTCGCGCCGCGCCAAGGAGGCCGACGACCTCCGCTGCACCCTCGTCCACGCCCGGATCCCGGTCGAGGACGTGCGTGCCTTCTGGGCCGAGGTCCAGGGCGTCGCCCGCAAGTTCGCCCAGATCCCCCGCTCCGGCGACCAGGTCTACGGCTTCGTCGCCGGCCTCTACCCCACCGACGCCCCCACCCTCCCCGAGCGTTGAGTGACGCCTCGTGACCCGTTGAGTTGCGCCTCGTGCACCGTCGAGTTGCGCCTCCTGCACCGTCGAGTTGCGCCTCGTGCACGCTCAGTTGCGCCTCGTGCACCGTCGAGTTGCGCCTCGTGCACGCGGCTCGTACCGGAGGCGCAACTCGGCCGTACCGGAGGCGCAACTCGGCGCGTACCGGACACGCAACTCGAACCATCACGGGGCGCAACTCACGCCATCACGAGGCGCAACTCAACGGATAGGAGAATGACGGGATGCGCCAGCCGTACGCCCACGAGGTCGAGCTGTTCTGGGTCGGAACCGAGGACGAGCGGGCCCCGGCGGGGCGATCACCACGGAGCTGTGCGGGGCGCTCGAGCACGAGCCGCCGTGCCCGGTCGCGGCGCACCACACGGCCGTCGTACGCCGCAGCATGGCGCTCGAGGTCCGGGTGCTGTTCGCCTGCGAGCCGGAGGACGAGCCGTCGGTGCGCGAGCGGATCGACACGGCGCTGGCCCGCGAGTGGCAGGTGCTCGCCACCCGGGCCGGGACGGTCCGCGACGACGAGAGCGAGCACGCGGCCCGGCTGGCCACCGGCTAGGAGAACTTGATCGTCATCTCGACGGTGACCTCGTCGCCGACGGTGATGCCGGACGGCTTGCGGACGGCGTCCTTGAGCGGCAGCAGGTACCCGCCGTCCTTGGGGAACAGCGACGTCGTGAAGTCGACGTCGCCGATGCGGGCGGCGACGGGGATGACGCCCCAGCCGTACGTCGCCATCTTGCGGACGTCGTGGACGTCCTCGGCGGCCTCCTCGGGCAGCGGGAGGTAGTAGTACGGCGCGGGGCCGCGCCACTCGATGACGCGGTTGGTGAACGTCAGCTCCACGGCGTCAGCTCTCCCGCCTCCAGCACGGCGAGGTCGCGCTCGGCGTACACCCGGTGGTGCCACTCCTCGTTGAGGACGGTCAGCAGGCAGTCGCGCACCGAGAAGGTGGCGCCCTCCAGCGGCCAGCCCGGCCCCACGCACGGGTCGGTCTCGCGGGCGAGCTCGGCCTCGTCGAGGCCGTCCACCACGCGGCGTACCAGTCCCATCGCGTCCTGCCGGATCGCCAGCGCCTCCTCGAGCGGCGGCCGACCGTCCCGGTCCTGCGGAATGCCCAGGTCGCGGAAGGTGTCCCACGCGAGCGACCACGGGTGCCACGGGTAGGGGTCGCCGAGCACGGCGCGCCCGACCCAGGACTCGCTGGCGAAGGCCAGGTGGCGCAGGGTCTGCACGAAGGACCACTCGCCGCCGACCGACTCGTGCAGCCGCTCGGCCGGCAGCTGGCGCGCGCGGGCGAGGGTCGCCGACCAGCGGCGCTCGTTCACGTCCCACGCCTCTCGGAACCCGTCCGGCGTCGTCGGCCGGAACTTGGGCCGGTCCGGGTCGCGCCGGTCGAGCTCGGCCTCGATCAGCGGTGCCACGTCGACCCCGTTGAGCACCAGGTTCTTGAACTCGCCGTCGATGCTGGTGTCCTCGATCCCGACGCCGCGCATCGTCACGCCGTTCATGTCGGAGTCGCGGATGCGAGCCGTCGAACAGCACCAGCCTGAACGTCGACCTCGAGAGGTCCGTGCGTTCGTACGTCGAGCCGGTCAGGTCCTGGAATCCTTCGATCATGGCCAGGCTAGGAGGTGCTGCGGACGGACGGCGTCCGTGCTAGTTTGACCACGCGCTCGGGAAAAAAGAGAAGAGAATGACAAAGAGACGAAAGCAAAACGAAAAAGCTGGACGCGCGGAGATGAACAAGAAGGAGAGAGAGGAGAAAACGGAGAGAAAGACGGTCAGAGAAGGCGTCGGCTAGGAGGTCGCTAAGAAAGAAAAAGAGATGCAGAACGAAGACAACGAGCGAGACCAACCGAGGAGAAGAAAAGAAGAAAAAGAAAGAGAAAAAGAAAAAGAAGAGAGAAAAAGAAAAAAAAAAGAGAGAAACTACTACGAAGGGATCTAAAACCGGAAAGAAGAAATAGAAAAACAAAAAGACGATAAACACGATAGAAGGCGCTGCTGAACAGAGACGTAAGAGAAGACACCGACTAGTTCGGCACGTAGAAAGACAACAACTACGAGCCCGTGACGAGAAGAGAACGAAAGAAGGAGAAAAAGAAGAAGGAGAAAAAAAAAGAAATGAAAAAAAAGGAGAAGAGAAAGAAGACTACAACGCTCCGGCTCCCGCCCTCACGACAATGATAAATAGACGACTACACGGAGACCACGACCAAAAAACTGGAAACTGTACGAGAAGAACGACGACGCGAAGAACAGAGGGAAACGACGAGTAACGAGGAAAAAAAGATGACGACTTCGCCGAACCGAAGACGCTCGGGTACGGCATCAAGGGGAACGACAAAGAGGACGACGTCGTGCTAGAAGGAAACTCCGAGAGAACGACGACTACCTCGACCAACTCTACGACGGACCGCAGAGTAAGCAGACGGTGCTCGCGAGAAAGACATATCGCTCGTTTTCCCGTGGCACGGAGTACACGCTAGACGACGAAGAGGACAACGAGCTCAAAGAGAACCAAGGACTGCTCTCGGCCGCTACCAGCCGCAAAAAAAGAAGAAAAAAAATAAGAAAAAGAGAAAGAAAAAAAAAAAGAGAAGGAGAAGAAGAAAAAAAAGGCGACAGAGCTGAAAGCGATCGACGACACCGATCCCGACGGCAAAAGAGACACTACGGAACGGGGAACAACAAGGGCACCGAGATCCCCATCGGTTCGTATTGTTAGATATAGTGTACGTTGTTTGCGCCACAATGTCTAGTTTCTTCAGTATTGGTGTAGTGTTTTTCTCATAAACTTCGAGCACTGTGCTCGTGACGCTGTGAGATACCGACCCCTTTCTAATAACTGATATCACCCAAATATGCTACAATAATGACAACAATAACACCTGGTATCTCTTCTTGTTGTTTTCCTCCCAAGAAGCCTGGTTTGTAGCTATAGGAGACGGCGACCGCAAGTGCCGTTAGGTCGTCGATGACGCCGCAAACCTGTCCGCTCCCGTCTCCGAGGATCCGCTTCGACGCGCCACCGCCCGCGCTGCTCACACGAACCTCTGCCACGCCGCCACCCCTCTAAAGACGACCAGCGACTTCAACCCCTCCCCCACCGAGACCCCCGCCCCCCCAGCAGAAACCCCTCCACCCACACCCACCCCCACAAAACCACCCCCAACAACAACCAAACCAAAAACAACAACAAAACAACCAAAACACACCACAAACAAACACCCAAAAAAAAAAACAAAAAAAAAAAAAAAAAAAAAAAAAAAAAAAAAAAAAAAAAAAAAAAAAAAAAAAAAAAAAAAAAAAAAAAAAAAAAAAAAAAAGAGAAGATACAGCTAATGAAGCGGACGTTCCGCGTCCGGATCAGCCGGTCACCCGCAGCGTGAACCAGGACGACTTGAGGCCGACGCGGAACCGGAAGTCCTCGCCCGTGGTCTGCACCGAGCCGGCCGTGCCGGTGAGCGTCATGGTCAGCGCGCGGCCGCCCCACTCGCCGTTGCCGTCGCGGGTGTCGACGGCGATCGAGGTGAGGGTGCCGATGGCGGGGTAGTTCCTCTCGACGTTGCCGGCGGTGAGGGGCAGGGTCCAGCTGCTGTTGGTGTTGCCGGACCACCCGTCGTACGGGTCCTCCCTCGCGACCAGGTAGGGCTGCGAGCCCGCGGCCGTGAAGCCGCCGTTGCTGGAGGAGAACTGGGTGAACGCCGGCTGCCCGGCGGCGTCGAGGCGTACCTGCCCCGCCGTCGCCTCGATGGCGGTGTTGGTGGAGGCGTACTCGGCGGTGAAGCCGCCGTAGACCTGGCACGAGGTGGTGTCGCAGATCTGGTACACCTTCGAGGCCGGTTCAGCACGCTCGAACGCCGCGTACGTGCGGGCCGCGATCGCCTGCGACTCCAGGGCCGCCGGCGACCAGGACGTGAAGGTCTCGCGGGGGACGACGCCCTTGAGGTAGCTGTCCAGCGGCAGCCGGTTGACGGTCACCCGCTTCGGAGCGCCGGGCTTCGGGGCCCGCGAGGCGAGCGCGCCCCGGTAGGCGACCCTGCCGGACGGGAGCACGAGCGTGATCGGCTGGCCCGCGGCCGCAAGCTCGGCGTCGCCCTTGATGGTGCGCCACTTGACCCAACGGTGCTTGAAGAAGGAGACGACCGTCCGGGTGCCCGCGCCGGCCGTCAGACGCCACTTCGTGGACCCGTTGTCGGGCAGCACCGTCTTCTGCTTGGTGGTCAGGTCACGCACCTTCAGACCCGTCCGTGCCACGACGGTCAGCACGTTGTCGCGGTCCGCCGTGATCCACACCTTGACCTGCCCGCCGGCGCTGCCGGGCGTGGTCCCCGGGTAGTAGAAGTCCATGATCTGCGCGCTCGTGAGGCCGGCGCGCGCCGCGCCCTCGGAGCCGTACTGCGACATCCCGCGACCGTGCCCGTAGCCATGGCCGTCGACCGCGATCGTGGAGGTCGGCGTGATCGTCCAGACCTCCGCCTTGCGGGAGGCGGGTGCCGCGTCGGCCGCGGGTACGGCCGTCAGGACGAGGGCAGCGCACGTGGCCAGGGCGAGCAGAGCGAGGCGGGGCATGGAGGTTGAGAGTAGCCAGGCCGCCATAAAGTTCGGACGCGCCGCGACAAGCGTCAGGCCGGGAGCTCGCAGCCCCTCTTGAACTCCACCTTGCGACAGGTGTCCGTGCCCGGCCCGCCGATCGCGATGTCCTTGCCGCCGCCACCGAAGAGCTTGTCCTTGCCGGGGCCGCCCTTGAGGTTGTCGTTCCCGGAGCTCCCGACCACCTGGTCGCGACCGGCCCCCATGGTCGCCAGCACGCTTCCGCCGTGGCGCAGCACCACGCTCTCGCCGACCCCCGTGCCCAGCACGAACCAGCGCAGCCGCTGCGCCTCACCGAAGGGGTTGTCGAGGGTGAGGTTCTCGATCGACCCGACCGAGCCGCACCCGTCGCCCCCGCTGCCGCGCACGCCGAAGGCCCCGGCCCGCAGGTCGGCGTCCACCTTGCCGCGGTGGATCTGGCCCGACACCGTCGGCACCAGCTCGTCGAGGCCGGCGCCACCCTCGGCGACGACGCACGTCGCGGCCAGGAGCGCACCCACCGTCAGGACGTCGGCGCCCGGACCTCCCGCGAGGGAGGTGGAGCCCGGAGAGGCGTGCACGACGGTGAGCAGGTCGGCGGAGGGGCCCCCGTCGAGGTCGTCGCGGCCGCCGTACGACGTGATCGCGTCGCGCCCGATGCCGCCGACGAGCACGTCGTCGCCGACCCGGCTGCCGATGGGGCCGTCGACGAGGACGTCACGCCCGCCACCACCGTCGATGTGGTCGGCACCACCGCGCCCCAGGATCTCGTCGCCGTACGGCGACCCCGTGAGCGTGTCGCCCTTGTCCGAGCCGAGGAGGGCGAGGAAGGGGTGGGACTTGATCAGGTCGCGCCCGTCTCCCTGCGCGTGCCCGCGGCCCTTCGGGCTGCCCAGGGTGACGATGACCCGGAACGCGGATCCCTTGTAGGACAGGCGATCGCGCTTGGCCGACCCGAACGTCTGCTGGCGCTCGTCGTAGCCGAGGTCGATGAGGTCGTCGCCCGGTCCACCCTGGACGACGTCGCCGACGAGCAGCCGGACGCCGTCGTCGCTGCGCCGCTCCGACCGGCCGTCGGCGCCACCGAAGATCTTGTCCTGGCCCTGGCCGCCCTTGATCAGGTCGCGCCCGGCACCGCCGCAGATCACGTCGTTGCCGCCGCGGCCGTCGATGCGGTCGTCGCCGTCGAGGGCCAGGATCACGTCCCGCTTGTTGGTGCCGCGCAGGTTGTCGGGGCCGTCGGTGCCGAGGATCGTCACGTCGCGGCCCTTGCACGTCGGCGCCTGGGCCGTGGCCGGGTAGGCAGCCGTCGGCAGGGCGACGAGGGTGGCGACCAGAACCGTCACGGCTCCGACGGGGACGAACCTCACAACGACCTCCTCAGGTCCCGGTCACAGGCGATGCAGTCTCCGGGCGGCCTCGGCGACCGAGCCGCTCATCGACGGGTAGACGGTGAATGCGTGGGCGAGCTGGTCCGCAGTCAACCGCTCGGACACCGCCAGCGCCACGGGGTGGATCAGCTCGCTCGCCCGGGGCGCCACGATCACGCCGCCCTCGATGAGGCCGGTGCCGGGGCGGCAGAACAGCTTCACGAACCCGTCGCGGACGCCCTGCATCTTGGCGCGGGCGTTGCCGGCGAGCGGCAGGGTCACCTGCACCGCCTGCACCTCGCCGGCGTCGACCGCTCGCTGCGACCAGCCGACCGTGGCGATCTCCGGTGAGGTGAAGACGTTCGAGGAGACCTGGGTGAGGTCGAGCGGGGACACCTTGTCGCCCAGGAAGTGCCACATGGCGATCCGCCCCTGCATGGCCGCCACCGAGGCGAGCATGAGGACGCCGGTGCAGTCGCCGGCGGCGTACACGCCACGCGCCGTGGTCCGTGAGACCCGGTCGACGGAGATGAAGCCGGCGTCGTCGAGCCGGACGCCGGCCTCCTCGAGGCCGAGCCCGGACGTGTTGGGCACCGAGCCGAGCGCCAGGATGCAGTGCGAGCCCTCGACGGTGCGGCCGTCGGTCAGCGTGACGGTGACGGTGTCGCCGTGCCGCTCGACCGAGGCCATCCGCGACTTGGACAGCACGTGCATGCCGCGCCGCGTGAGCACGTCCTCCAGGACCGCGGCCGCGTCGGCGTCCTCGCCGGGCAGCACGCGGTCGCGCGAGGAGACGAGGGTGACGTCGATGCCGAGGGACAGGTACGCCGAGGCGAACTCCGCGCCGGTCACTCCCGAGCCGACGACGATCAGGTGGCTGGGCACCTCGTCGAGGTCGTAGACCTGCTCCCAGGTGAGGATCCGCTCGCCGTCGGGCTGCGCGCCGGGCAACGTGCGCGGCGCGGCACCGGTGGCGACCAGGACGAGGTCGGCCCGCAGGATCTGCTCCTTGCCGTCGGTCGTCACCATCACGCTGTCGGTACCGGCGAGCTCGCCACGCCCCGAGATGACGTCGACGCCCTCCTTCGCCAACCGGCTGGCGATGTCGGCGGACTGGTCAGTGGCGAGCTGCTTGACGCGCCGGTTGAGCAGACCGAGGTCGACGTTCACCGTCGTGGCCGCGTCGCCCTCGTGGTCGGTCAGCCTGACGCCGAGCTCGGCCGACCCGGCCACGTCCGTCATCAGGTCGGACGTGGCGATCAGGGTCTTGCTGGGGACGCAGTCCGTCAGCACCGCCGAGCCGCCCAGGCCGTCGCGGTCGACGACCGTGACGTACGAGCCGAGCTGTGCGGCGACCAGCGCCGCTTCGTACCCGCCCGGGCCGCCGCCGATGACGACGATCCGCTGCCCGGACTGTGATCTGCGTGCTCCACTCGGTCACAGGTTGATCATGTGGCCGGCGATGCCGTGCACCGACTCCTTGATCGCCTCGGTCAGGGTCGGGTGGGCGAACACGTTGCGGGCCACCTCGTCGGCGGTCAGGTCCCACTGCTGGGCCAGCGTCAGCACCGGCAGCAGCTCGGTGACCTCGGGGCCGATCATGTGGGCGCCGAGGATCTCGTTGTACTTCGCGTCCGCGACCACCTTGACGAAGCCGACCGCGTCGCCGAGGCCCTGCGCCTTGCCGTTGGCGCTGAAGGGGAAGGTGGCCGTCTTGACGTCGTACCCCTTCTCCTTGGCCTGCGCCTCGGAGTACCCGAAGGAGCCGATCTGCGGCTGGCAGTAGGTCGCCCGCGGCACCATGTCGTAGTTGATCGGCATGGTCTCGGCGCCGGCGATCGTCTCGGCGGCCACGATGCCCATCGCCTCGGCCACGTGGGCGAGCATGAACTTCCCGGTCACGTCGCCGATGGCGTAGACGTTGGGCACGTTGGTGCGCATGTACTCGTCGATCGCGATCGCGCCGCGCTCGGTCGTCTGCACCCCGGCCACGTCGAGGCCGTAGCCCTCGAGCCGCGGCGCGAACCCGAACGCCGCCAGCATCTTGTCGGCCTCCAGCACCTGGCTGTCGCCACCTGCCGCTGGGCTGACCGTGACGCGGACGCCGGAGCCGGTGTCCTCGACGTTCTCGACCTTGGTCGAGAGGAGGACCTTCACGCCGAGCTTCTTGTAGTGCTTCAGCAGCTCCTTGGAGACCGCCTCGTCCTCGGTCGGGACCATCCGGTCGAGGAACTCCACGATCGTCACGTCGACGCCGAAGTTCTTCATCACGTAGGCGAACTCGACGCCGATCGCGCCCGAGCCGCCGATGATGACCGAGCTCGGCAGGTTCTCGTCGAGGATCTGCTCCTCGTAGGTGACGACGTTCTGGCTGACCTGCATGCCCGGCAGCATCCGCACGGTCGCGCCGGTGGCGATGATCAGGTTGTCGAAGGAGTACGTCGTGGTGCCGCCCTCGGCGTCCTTGACGTCGATCGCGTTGGCGCCGGTGATCGTCCCCCAGCCGTCGATCTCGGTGATCTTGTTCTTCTTCATCAGGAAGTGGACGCCCTTGACGATGCCGGCGCTCACCTGGCGCGACCGCGCGTGGGTGGGGCCGAACTTCATCGTGGCGTCGCCCTCGATGCCGTACTTGTCCTTGTCGTGGGCGAGGACGTGCGCCAGCTCGGCGTTCCTGAGCAGCGCCTTGGAGGGGATGCAGCCGACGTTGAGGCAGACGCCGCCCCAGTACTTGTCCTCGACGACCGCGACGGACTGGCCGAGCTGCGCGGCGCGGATCGCCGCGACGTACCCTCCGGGGCCGGCTCCGAGCACCAACACGTTGAAGTGAGTCACGTCGCCCACCCTATTGCGGATGCGCGACTGGGCCGATGGCAGGCATTAGCCTGGCTCCCCGTGACGCTGTACGCCGCCTACGGGTCGAACCTCGACCCCGCCCGCATGGGCGAGCGGTGCCCGCACTCCCCGTTGCACACCACCGGGTGGCTGACGGGCTGGCGGCTCACCTTCGGCGGCGAGGACCTCGGCTGGGACGGCGCCTTGTCCACGATCGTCGAGGACCCGATCGAGCAGGTCTTCGTGGCCGTGTACGACGTGACGCGCGAGGACGAGGCCCTCCTCGACGACTGGGAGTCGGCCGGCACGGGGCTCTACCGCAAGGCGAAGGTCCGGGTGTCGACGATGACCGGCGAGCTGCTGGTGTGGACCTACGTGCTCGACGCCTACGAGGGCGGCCTGCCCAGCGCGTCGTACCTCGGGGTGCTGGCCAACGCCGCCGAGGCCGCCGACGCCCCCGACGACTACGTCGCGGCGCTGCGCCGCCGGCCCTGCCGGAGCATGGGGCTGTAGTCGACCTCAGCCGATCCCTCCGGCGTGCCCGCCGTTGGGGCCGAGCAGCTCCACCGACGGATGGCCGTGCTTGTCCAGGCCGAGCCTCAGGCGGACCCGTCCCTCGGCGTCCCACATGGTCAGACCGACCGACCCGTCCGGCTCCTGGGCCAGCCGGAACCGATCGGCGGGTGGCTCGTCGGGGTCCACCCCGACGTGGCCCTGCGGGTCCTCGGGCGCACTCACGCGTCACCGCGGTGGGTGACGGCCTCGACGTTGTTGCCCTCGGTGTCGCGGACGAACCCACCGAAGTACGCCGCGTGGTACTCCGGCCACAAGCGTGGCTCGTGCAGCACCTCGGCGCCCATCTCCACGGCAGCGGCGACGAACGCGCGCACGTGGTCGGCGTCCGGCGCCTGGAACGCCAGGTGCACCTCGCGGTTGGGGCCGACGCCCTCGAAGGTCGAGATCCAGAAGTCGGGCTTGTCGGTGCCGTAGCCGACGGCGACGCCGAAGTCCATGAGGCGCCGGTGGCCGAGGACCCCGAGCACCTTGTCGTAGAAGGCGCCGGCCTTCTCCATGTCCGTCACGTTGATGCCGAAGTGGTCGATCATGCGACCGATCCAACACCCACATCCGGGTCGTGTGCCCCACGCAGCGCCCTAGCGCGTTCTCAGGCACACGACCCGTCGCTAGGGTCCTGGCGCATGACCGAGACGCCCAGCCCCTCGCCGTACGAGCTCGCGAAACAGGCCGCGGCCGTCCTCGCCGAGAAGACCGGCATCGAGCGTCACGACGTCGCCCTGGTGCTCGGCTCGGGCTGGCTGCCGGCGGTCGACGCGCTCGGCGAGGCGACCGCCGAGATCGCGACGACCGACCTGCCGGGCTTCTCCGCGGCCGCGGTGGCCGGGCACTCGGGCAAGATCCGCAGCATCCGGTCCGGCGACAAGCAGCTGCTCGTGTTCCTCAGCCGCACGCACTACTACGAGGGCAAGGGCGTCGCCGCGGTCGTGCACGGGGTCCGGACGGCGGCCGAGGCCGGCTGCCGCGCCATCGTGCTGACGAACGGCTGCGGGGGCCTCAAGGAGACCTGGACGCCCGGCACCCCGGTGCTGATCAGCGACCACATCAACCTCACGGGCCGCTCGCCCATCGAGGGCGCCAACTTCGTCGACCTCACCGACCTCTACTCCAGCCGCCTGCGCGCGATGTGCCGCGAGGTCGACCCGTCGCTGGACGAGGGCGTGTACGTGCAGTTCCCCGGCCCGCACTACGAGACCCCGGCCGAGATCGGCATGGTCCGCGCGATCGGCGGTCACCTCGCCGGCATGAGCACCACGCTCGAGGCCATCGCCGCCCGCGAGGCCGGCATGGAGGTCCTCGGCATCAGCCTGGTCACCAACCTCGCGGCCGGCTTCTCCGGCGAGCCGCTCAACCACGAGGAGGTCCTCGAGGCCGGCCAGGCGGCCGCCTCGCGGATGGGCGAGCTGCTCGGCCGGATCGTGCCCCGCATCTGACGCGAACGGGGCCGCCGGCCGTCCCGACGGCCCCGTTGCGCCGCCTCACCCCCGCAGCCAGAACCTCACAGCGGTGTGGACGGTCGCGCCCGACGGCGAGGTGGCCGCGACGACGAGCTTGGCCTTGACCCGCTGGCCGTCCAGGTGGAGGCGCCACGTGGGCTTGATCGGCACCTTCACCTTGTAGGTTCCCGCCTGCGCGACCTCGCTGGTGCGGCCGCCGACGCGGACCCACTGCCCGGAGACGCGGGCCACGACCCGGACCTCCAGCTGCGAGCCGGCGGGACTGACCGACACCTTCGCCGGCACCCGGCCCCCGGTCTGGTCGAGGCGGACGGTCGAGGCGACCCAGGCGGTGGTCGCGGGCGGCGCGGGCGCGGGCGGGACCGGGGTGGTCACGGGAGTCGGGACGGGCACGGGGGTCGGGGTCGGAGGAGGGGGTGGGAGCGGGGGTGCCTGCACGGTCCACGTCACGGTCGCCGGCGACGCGTCGGTGCGGCCGACCGGGTCCACCGCGCGCACGCGGACGCCATGCGCGCCGACGGCCAGCTGGTTCCAGGTCCGCGGGGACGTGCACGAGGTGAAGGGCTGACCGTCGAGGCTGCACTCGAAGTCGGAGCCCGGCTCGTCGGAGGTGAACGACACGGTCGCCGTCGTCGCGACCACCGCACCACTGGGACCGGCCGAGATCGTGGTCTGGGGGTCGACGGAGTCCTCCTGCCAGTCGGGGGCGATGTCGTGGCTGGTGGCGGTGTCGATGAACGCCGCGAGCGACGCGTCGGCCGTCATCAGCGCGATGTTGCGGTCGGTCCCGGTCGTGCCGACGTAGGCGACGTACTTCCCGTCGGGTGACCACGCCGGTTCGGACGCCGAGACTGTCGGGTCCGTCGACAGCCGGGACAGTCCGGAGCCGTCGGCGGTCACCGTCCACACCGCCGGCAGGCCGCCGGCGTTGGGGAGGAACGTGTGCGTGAACGCGATCCTGCCGTCGGGGCTCCACGAGGGAGAGTCGTCGTGCCCCTGGTACGGCACCCCGTCGTGCTCGCGCGGAGGCGTCACGTTGACGATCGCACCACCCCCTGAGTCCATGACGTAGATGTTGCGGTCACTGTCCCCGGTACGTGCGCTCTCGAAGGCGATCAGGCCGTCCGGCCACCCGGGCAGAGGCGACGACCACGCAGGATCGGTGTCGGGGAACGCGTTGTCGGTCATCTGGGTCGCTCCACCCGTCCCGTCCGAGGCCTTGAACATGATCTCCAGATCCGTCCCCCCATCGGCCCGGACGACGTACGCGATCCGCGTCGCGTCGGGCGACCACGCCGGCGTGGCCTCGGCCGCTGGTGTGTCGGTGACCTGCAGACGGTCGCTCCCGTCGATGGACATCGTCCAGACGTCCCCGTCGTGGATGTATGCGAGGCGCGTGCCGTCGGGCGAGACCGCCGGACTGGTGTTGGCGCCCTCGGTCGTGAGCCGCACGAGCCTCGAGCCGTCGGGGTTCATCGAGTAGATGTGAGGGTTGCCGTCCCGGTCGCTCTGGAAGAAGATCCTGCCGGACACGCCGGGGTAGGCCGCCTCCGCCGGCGCCGGCACGAGGCCGATGCCGCCCGTGAGGACGAGGAGCGGCACGGCGACGGCGGCCGTGCGGGAGAAGGAGAGGGTGCGCATCCTGCTCACCCCTTCAGCGCGAACGTGGTCGCGGTGGTCGCCGTGTCGCCGCCCGGTGCCGTGACCTTCGCGACGAGCTTCGCCTTGACCCGCTTGCCATCAAGGGCCTGGCGCCACTTCTTCGCCACCCGGACCTTGACCGTGGTCGCCGTCGCACCGGACACCTCGTAAGCGGTCTTGCCGAGGACCACCCACTTGCCCGAGACGCGAGCGCGCACCGCCAGGCGCGCGGTCGAGCCCACCGGGCCGGCCACCGCTTTCACCGGCACCTTGCCGCGGGTCTTGTCCAGCTTCACGACGGGAGCCACGGTCGCCGCCACGCTTGCCTCGGCCGGCACAGGCGACGGAGGAATGATCGGCGGGAGGGTGCTCGCCGGCGCGACGGGCACGTAGCCCGAGGTGACGTTGATGACCGGGTTGTCCTCGGCGTCCGCGATCCGCACGGCGAACTCCACCGCGGTGGAGCCCGATGCCGAGGCGACGACGGGCACCTGGACCTCCCACCCGAGCCCCATGGGGATGTCCCACATGGAGCCGTCGGCGGTGCCGAAGCTGGCCGCGCCGCCCAGCTCCGGCGGTTGCGGCGCGGTCGGGCAGAGGGCGGTTTCCGGCGTGCTGACAGGGTCGCCCTCGCCGTAGTCCCACCGGACGCACCGGATCGGGTTCGCCGCCGAGACCGCGAGGTCGACTCCCGCGGGCAGCAGGATGTCGGCCTTCATCTTCTGGCCGACGCACGGGTAAGGATCGCCGATCCCGGCGCCCTCCACCACGACGTAGAAGACCTCACCGACCTTCGGCGGCGCGGCGTCGTCGTACACGACGCTCGCCACGAGGCCGGCGGCCGCCTCGACGTAGGGATAGCCGTAGAGCACGCTCTCGCAGTTCCGGCCCCAGTTGAACCGGACGGCCCCGTCGTGACGGGTGGTGGCCGCGGACGCGGGCTCGGCGACGGCGACGACGCCGACGGCGGCGATGGCCAGCGCGGCGAGCGTGGTGGCGGGACGGGAGAAGGACGGCTTCATGACGGCTCCTGGACGGTTGGTGGTCGAGGGCGCCGACGGTGCACGTGACCACTCAAAGAACGCTCAATTCGAGGCCGAAGCCACCCGGTCACCCGCCGCGGTGCGGCAGATTGGGCCCATGGCAGACGGGGAGCCGCTGTTCCGGGCGCTCGGGCCCCTGGAGGTCCGGGTCGACGGCAGGGTGGTCGACCTGGGGCCTGCCAAGCAGCGAGCCCTGCTCGCCGTGCTGCTGGCCCTCGCGCCCGACGTGGTGCCGGTCGAGCGCCTGGTCGACGAGCTCTGGCCGCACGGCGGGCCCGGCCAGCCGCTGCGTAACCTCCAGGTGTACGTCTCCGCCTTGCGGCGCGCGCTGGGACCGGAGGGGCGACGACTGACGACCGTCGGCCGCGGCTACCGGCTCGAGGTACCCGACGGAGGCTTCGACATCGACCTCTTCGAGGACGGGTTCACGACGAGCCAGGGGCAGCACCGCGCGGGCGAGCACGAGGCCGCCACGACGACCGCCGACGCCGCGTTGGCGTTCTGGAGGGGACAGGCCTGGCAGGACGTGCGGGAGATTCCCCGTGATCGAGCCCGATGCCGCGCGGCTCGAAGAGCTCCGACTCGACCTGCGCGCCACCAGGGCTGCCTCACTGCTCGCGATGGGACGTCATCGCGGCCAGGTACCGGAGCTGGAGGGCCTGGTCCGCCTGCACCCGCTCCGCGAGGACCTCCGCGGACACCTGATGCTCGCCCTGCACCGCTCCGGCCGCCAGGCCGAGTCGTTGGCGGTGTACGCCGAGGGGCGGTCGGTGCTGGCGGACGAGGCCGGCCTCGACCCGGGCGCCGCTCTGCGCGACCTCCACGAGGCGATCCTCGGCGACGACCCGACCCTCCGGCTGGAGGACGCCGACCTCCGGGCTCGCCGACACCTACCTGCTCCGGGGACCGCCTTGATCGGCCGCCGTGCCGACCGGGACGAGCTGGTCCGGTTGCTGACCGACGGCACCCGGCTGCTGACGCTGACCGGGCCCGGCGGCGTCGGCAAGACCCGGCTGGCGCTGCACCTGGCCCACGAGATGGCCGGCGCCTGCCCCGACGGCGTGTGGTTCATCGAGCTCGCGGACCTCGACGACGTCCGGCTGGTCGCCCCGACCGTCGCAGAGAGCCTCGGGATCGACCTCGTGGGCGAGGACGCGGTGACGCCCCTGGTCGACCACGTCGCCGGCCGGCGCCTCCTCCTCGTGCTCGACAACTTCGAGCAGGTCGAGCCCGCCGCCGACCTGGTGGCCCGCCTGCTCGGAGCGGGCGACGGAGTGCAGGTGGTGGTGACCAGTCGGGTCCCGCTGCGGGTGTACGGCGAGCACGTCTGGCAGCTCGGCCCGTTGGACGTGGACGACGCGGTGGCGCTCTTCTCCGCGAGAGCGACCGCGGCCGACAATCGCTTCGACGGACGCCGCGTCGCGACGATCGAGCGGATCTGCGCCGGGCTCGACAGGCTGCCGCTCGCCATCGAGCTCGCGGCGGCGCGAGTGAGCGAGATGACCCTCGACGAGATGGCGGACCACCTCGCCGCGAGGCTCGACCTGGCGTCCGACGGGCCCCCGGAGCGGTCGGGTCGTCAGCGGGCGCTGCGCGCGACCATCGGGTGGAGCGCCGACCTCCTGCCGGCGGACACGGCCACAGCCCTGGGCCGGCTCGGCGTGTTCGCCGGCGGGTTCCAGGCCGACGCCGCCGAGGCCGTGGGAGTCGGCCGGCAGCACCTGACCATGCTGCTGCGATCCAGCCTGCTGGTGCGCGAGGCCGACCGCTTCCGCCTCCTGGAGACCATTCGCGCCTACGCCCTCGAGCTGCTGGCGGACGACCCCGATCGCGACGGCGTACGGGACCGGCACGCGGCCTACCACCTCGCGCTCGCCGAGCAGGCCCGCCCCGGCATGGCCGGCGCCTCGTCGACGGCGCTGATCCGTCGGCTCCGGGCCGAGCGCGCCAACCTCCGCGCCGCGATGGAGCACGACGAGCGGGCAGGGGCCTGGGTGGACCTGCTGCGGCTGGCCACGGCGCTGACGATCTTCTGGTACCGCACGGGTGTCCGCAACGAGGACCTCGCCTGGGTCGAGCTCGCGCTGGACCGTGCGTCCGACGCGGACGACCATCTCCGCGGTCGCGGGTACTACGGTCTCGCGATCTGCCGTGGGGAGCAGGGACGCTCGGAGGAGGCGATGGCTGCCTGCACCGAGAGCCACCGCCTGCTGCAGGCGACCGGGGACGATGCCTGGCTGGCCCGCGTCCTCAACAGCCTGGCCGGCCTCACCCGCGACGCGGGCCACGCCGCGGCGGCGGCCCCGCTGGTCGACGAGGTCATCGCCCTGCGCCGGCGGCTGGCCGACCCGACGCTCTCGCTGCGGATCCCGCTTCACAACCGCGCGATCGTGGCGATGGACCTCGGCGACCTCGCCACCGCCCGACGGTGCCTCGCTGAAGAGCGCGAGCTGGCTGCGGGCGATGAGCTCGAGGAGGCATGGGTCGACAGCACGCTGGCCGACCTGGCCATCGCCGACGGGCGCACGGAGGAGGCGCGGTCGCTGCTCCGCAACGCTCTGCCCGTGCTCCGCGCGCACGACGCGGAGTCCCGTCTCGTCGAGCTGCTGGACAGCCTGGCTGCCCTGGCGGTGTCGATCGGGCGGCTCCCAGAGGCAGCCGTCCTGGTGGGTGCGGCCGACCGGGCGATGGACGACACCGGCGCCGTCCAGGTGCACGCCGACGTGCTGTTGCGGCAGCGACGCGTCGGGAGGGCGCTCGACGAGATGTCCCCCGACGACCGGTCGGCCCGCACCCAGGAGGGCGCCGAGCTCGACCTTCCTGAAGCACTCGACCTGGCCACCGACTGGCTGCTCTGACCGTCAGAAGCTGTCGACCTCGAGGTCGAGCCGCCGGGCGAGCAGCGTCAGCGACCGGGCCGCCTGGCGCCGGACGGCCGGGTCCTCGTCGTCGAGCAGGTCGCGGACGACGTCGACGTGCTCGGTGTCGCCGACCGCGCCGAGGGTGCGCAGCGCCTGCACGCGCACCCGGGGCAGCTCACCCTCGACGGCCAGCACTGCGGCGCCCGGCCCGGCCTCGCCGATCTCGCGCTTGGTCGCGACCTTCAGGCACATCTCGCCCGGTCGCCAGTGCTCGTCGTCGAGGCCGGCGACCACCGCCGGGGCGGCCGAGTCGTCCCAGACGTAGAGCAGCCCCCGGGCGCCCCACGTGCGCACCCAGTAGTCCTTCCAGTGCTTCGGGTCCGTTGTCGGAGATCCCTCCTCGAACACCAGCCCGGTGAAGTACGGCATCACCTCGGGGTGCGCTTCCCTGTCACCGTCGCGCAGCAGCTCGACGCAGAGCTCGACCACGGCCGCCTCACCGAGGTGGCCGGCGAGCTCCAGCACCAGGTCGCCGACGGGTGCCTCGAGGTCGCGCGGCGGTGGCAGCTCGGTCACGTGGTCATCATGCAACGCACTTCCCCCACTAACCTCCGACCATGAGCGACCTGCTGGAGCGCGCCCGGGCCTGGGCGGCCGAGGACCCCGACCCCGCGACCCGTGCCGAGCTCGAGGCGCTGATCGAGCAGGGTGAGTCCGACGAGCTGGCCGACCGCTTCGACGGGACGCTGGAGTTCGGCACCGCCGGCCTGCGCGGTGCCCTCGGCGCCGGCCCGAACCGGATGAACCGTGTCGTCGTCACCCGGGCGGCCGCCGGCCTGGCGGCGTACCTCACGGACACCGGCGCCCCGGCCGGCGCGTCCGTGGTGATCGGGTACGACGCCCGCCACAACTCCGACGTCTTCGCGCGCGACACCGCGGAGGTGATGACGGGCGTCGGCTTCAAGGCGCTGGTGATGCCGCGGCCGCTGCCCACTCCCCTGCTGGCGTTCGCGATCCGCGAGCTCGGCTGCGTGGCCGGCGTGATGGTGACCGCCAGCCACAACCCGCCGCAGGACAACGGCTACAAGGTCTATCTCGGTGACGGCAGCCAGATCGTGCCGCCGGCGGACGCCGAGATCGCGTCGCGCATCGCCGCGGTCGGGGCCCTGGCCGAGGTCCCCCGCGGCGCCTCCGGCCGGGTCCTGGACGAGGACATCGTCGACCGCTACCTCGACACGGTCGCCGGCCTGGCGGGCGACGGGCCGCGCGACCTGCGCACCGTCTACACGCCGCTGCACGGCGTCGGTGGCACCTCCGTGCTGCAGGTGCTGGAGACCGCCGGCTTCGAGGCGCCGTCGGTGGTCGAGCAGCAGGAGGAGCCGGACCCCGAGTTCCCGACGGTGGCGTTCCCCAACCCCGAGGAGCCCGGCGCGATGGACCTCGCCATGGCGCTGGCGGAGACCCACCACGTCGACCTGGTGGTCGCCAACGACCCGGACGCCGACCGGTGCGCGGCCGCCGTCCCGAGCCAGCACGGGTGGCGGATGCTGCGCGGCGACGAGGTCGGCGCGCTGCTCGGCCACCACCTGCTGCACCAGGGGAAGCAAGGCACGTACGCCTGCTCGATCGTCTCGTCGTCGTTGCTCGGCAAGATGGCGGCCGAGCACGGGCAGAAGTACGTCGAGACGCTCACCGGCTTCAAGTGGATCAGCCGCGTGCCCGACCTGGCCTTCGGCTACGAGGAGGCGCTCGGCTACTGCGTCGATCCCGAGCACGTGAAGGACAAGGACGGTGTCTCGGCCCTGTTGCTGCTGTGCGAGATCGCGGCCATCCAGAAGGCCCAGCGGCCGCACCCTCATGGACGTGCTCGACCACATCGCCACCCACCACGGCCTGCACGCCACCGACCAGCTCTCGATCCGCGTCTCCGACCTGTCGCTGATCGCGGACGCCATGTCCCGCCTGCGGGACGCCCCGCCGTCCTCGCTGGGCGGACTCGCCGTGGAGTCGGTCGAGGACCTGTCGCTGGGCTCGGCCGACCTGCCGCCCACCGACGGCCTGAGGTACCGGCTCGCCGAGGGGGCCCGCGTCATCGTCCGCCCGTCCGGCACGGAGCCGAAGCTGAAGGCCTACCTCGAGGTCGTCATCCCCGTGCACCCCGACGACGGCGTGGACGCCGCCCGCATCGCCGCGGCCGGTCGACTCGACGCCATCAAGGGCGACGTCAAGGCAGCCCTCGGCATCTGACGGGTCTCAGGTCAGAACGAGCGAGACCACGAACCCCAGGGCCGTGACCGCGAGCCCGGCGATCTCCGGCCAGGCCCAGAGGCGTCGTACGGGGGGCAGGTCACCCGAGCCCGCGCGCCGGCGCGCCCCGTCGGCCAGGTGCAGGATCCGGTCCCGGACGTAGTCGGGGTAGGTCAGCTCGGTCTCGCCGTCGCGGGCGGTCTTGGGGCGGATCGTGCGGAAGAAGGAGTTCCCGATGGCCGGGGAGACGTACCGCTTCTCGGCGGCGCGCACGACGAGCACCTGCCGGACCACCACCTCGTCGATCAGCGCGAGGGGGATGACGTTGGTGTCGATCATGTTGCGGAGGATGAGGGCACCCGCATCGACGCGGACGGCGGGCCGCAGCAGGGAGGCGTACGAGACCACCGCCGCGAAGGCCGCGCCCCACGCCACCGGCGCCTCGAACCCACCCCGGCCGTCGACGATCGCATAGACACACACCGCCACGGCCAGGCCGACCGCCAGCACGCCCATCACGCGTCCACTGGTCGGCGGGAACTTCTCCGTGTATCCCGAGTCGGTGCTCCCGGCACTCGCGTCCTGGCTCATCACCGCCCCTTTGCCTGATTCCCCAGTCGTCGTGGCGCAACCCTATGCTGGGTCGGGTGACGAGCTCTCCCACCATCGATAACAAGATGGCCAAGATGACGGGGTCGGAGGCCACGCAGATCACCGCACAGTTCTCCGACATCACCCGCAACGACGACACGTTGAGCCGGTTCCTGCACGGCCTGCCGGGCGTCGACCAGGTCGGCGCCGAGGCGCGGGCGGCCGGACTCGGGACCCGCTCGATCAAGACCACCGCCAAGGCGTGGGCCATCGACCTGGCCATCCGGATGGTCGACCTGACCACCCTCGAGGGCCAGGACACCGCCGGCAAGGTACGAGCGCTCGCCGCGAAGGCGATGCACCCCGACCCCGCCGACCCGACCTGCCCGGCCACCGCGGCGGTCTGCGTCTACCCCGACATGGTCGCGGTGGCCAAGGAAGTTCTTGGAAGCGGCGGCTCCGCTGTCAAGGTGGCCGCCGTCGCCACGGCCTTCCCCAGCGGCCGCGCCGCCCTCGACATCAAGCTCGCCGACACCGAGGACGCCGTGCAGGCGGGGGCCGACGAGATCGACATGGTCATCGACCGCGGCGCCTTCCTCTCGGGCCACTACAAGCGCGTGTACGACGAGATCGTCGCCGTCCGCGAGGCCTGTGGGAGCGCTCACCTGAAGGTGATCTTCGAGACCGGCGAGCTGCAGACCTACGACAACGTCCGCCGCGCGAGCTGGCTGGCGATGATGGCCGGCGGCCACTTCATCAAGACCTCCACCGGCAAGGTGCAGCCCGCCGCCACGCTGCCGGTCACCCTGGTGATGCTCGAGGCGGTCCGCGACTTCCGCGAGCAGACCGGCCAGATGATCGGCGTGAAGCCCGCCGGCGGCATCAAGAACACCAAGGACGCGATCAAGTACCTCGTGATGGTCAACGAGATCGCCGGCGACGACTGGCTCGACCCCGACTGGTTCCGGTTCGGCGCCTCCACGCTGCTCAACGACCTGCTCATGCAGCGCACCAAGCTCACGACCGGCGTCTACTCCGGTCCCGACTACTTCACCCTGGACTGATCGAGATGGCCACCAAGAAGAGCACGGCGGGTTCGACTACGCGCCCGCACCCGAGTCCCGCGGCATCGTCGACATCAAGCCGTCGTACGGCCTGTTCGTCAACGGCGAGTTCGTCGACGGGCAGGGCCCCAACAGCAGAGCGTTCAAGACGATCAATCCTGCGCACCGAGGAGGTGCTGGCCGAGATCGCGGAGGCCGACGAGGCCGACGTCGACCTGGCGGTCAAGGCTGCCCGTCGCGCGTTCCGCACCTGGGGCCGGATGCCGGGCAGCGAGCGGGCGAAGTACCTCTACCGGATCGCCCGCATCATCCAGGAGCGCGGTCGCGAGATCGCCGTGCTCGAGTCGATCGACAACGGCAAGCCGATCAAGGAGACCCGCGACGTCGACGTCCCGATCGCCGCGGCGCACTTCTTCTACTACGCCGGCTGGGCCGACAAGCTCGCAGTACGCCGGCTACGGCACGCATCCTCGCCGCTGGGCGTCGCCGGCCAGGTCATCCCCTGGAACTTCCCGCTGCTCATGCTGGCCTGGAAGATCGCCCCCGCGCTGGCCTGCGGCAACACCGTCGTGCTCAAGCCGGCCGAGACCACGCCGCTGACGGCGCTGCTGTTCGCGGAGATCTGCCAGCAGGCCGACCTGCCGCCCGGCGTCGTCAACATCATCACCGGCGCCGGCGCGACCGGGCAGGCGCTGGTCGCCCACCCCGACGTCGACAAGGTCGCCTTCACCGGCTCCACGGCCGTCGGCCGGGCGATCGCGAAGTCGGTGGCCGGGTCGCACAAGAAGGTCACCCTCGAGCTCGGCGGCAAGGCCGCCAACATCGTCTTCGACGACGCCCCCATCGACCAGGCGATCGAGGGCATCGTCAACGGCATCTTCTTCAACCAGGGCCACGTCTGCTGCGCGGGCTCGCGGCTCCTGGTCCAGGAGTCGGTGGCCGACGACGTGCTCGACCGCCTCAAGCGGCGGATGGCGACGCTGCGCGTCGGCGACCCGCTCGACAAGAACACCGACATCGGCGCCATCAACTCCGCCGAGCAGCTGGCCAAGATCCGCGAGCTCTCCGACATCGGCGAGGCCGAGGGCGCGGGCCGCTGGTCGCCGCCGTGCGAGCTGCCGAAGCACGGCTTCTGGTTCCCGCCGACGGTCTTCACCAACGTCACCCAGGCCCACCGGATCGCCCGCGAGGAGATCTTCGGCCCGGTGCTGTCGGTGCTGACGTTCCGCACGCCCGCCGAGGCGGTCGAGAAGGCCAACAACACGCCGTACGGCCTCTCCGCCGGCGTCTGGACCGACAAGGGCTCGCGCATCCTCCACATGGCCAACAAGCTCAGGGCCGGCGTGGTGTGGGCCAACACGTTCAACAAGTTCGACCCGACCAGCCCGTTCGGCGGCTACAAGGAGTCCGGCTACGGCCGCGAGGGCGGACGCCACGGCCTCGCCGGTTACCTGAAGGGTGAGGACCTGTGACACGCGTCGACGTCCGCAAGACCTACAAGCTCTACATCGGCGGGCAGTTCCCTCGTTCGGAGTCCGGCCACAGCTACGTCGTCGACGACGCCAAGGGCAAGTTCGTCGCGAACGCGGCGCTGGCCTCCCGCAAGGACGCCCGCGACGCCGTGCTCGCGGCCCGGTCGGCGTTCGGTGGCTGGAGCGGCAAGACGGCCTACAACCGCGCGCAGATCCTCTACCGCGTCGCCGAGATCATGGAGGACCGGCGGCCGCAGTTCGTCGAGGCGCTGCGCCAGTCCGAGGGCCTCACGCCGACCCAGGCCGGCAAGGTGCTCGACCTGAGCATCGACCGGCTCGTCTGGTACGCCGGGTGGGCCGACAAGATCACCCAGGTCACCGGCAACGCCAACCCCGTGGCCGGCCCGTTCTTCAACCTCTCGACGCCCGAGCCGACCGGCGTCGTGGCCGTGGTGGCCCCGCAGCAGTCCAGCCTGCTGGGCCTGGTCTCGGTCGTCGCGCCGGTCGTGGTGACCGGCAACACCGCCGTGGTGCTGAGCTCGTACGAGCGGCCGCTGCCGGCCGTCACGTTCTCCGAGGTGCTGGCCACCTCCGACGTGCCCGGTGGCGTGGTCAACATCCTCACCGGCAGGCTCGCCAACACCGCGCCGACCCTGGCGTCCCACATGGACGTCAACGGACTCGACCTGACCGGCTTCGCCGGTGACAGCGAGCAGGCGACCGCTCTCGAGGAGGCCGCGGCCGAGAACCTCAAGCGCGTCCTCCGCGCCCCCGACACCGAGCCCGACTGGACCGTCGAGCCGGGCATCGGCCGGATGACGACGTTCCTGGAGACCAAGACCGTCTGGCACCCGATCGGCGTCTGAATCGCTGAGTAACCACCCTCTCGACCCACTACTGACCCGCTTGAGCGGGTCACCAGTGGGTTTGCGGGGTGGTTACTCGTCAGCCGACGGCCATGGCCAGGAGCTGGTCGACCGCCAGCGCCTGGCCGACCGTGGCGAGGTCGTCGACCGAGGTCTTGCGGTACGACGGCTCGTCGCTGTTGAAGGACAGCACCAGGACACCGACGTCCTTGGTGGTGAGGTCGGCGCGGCGCAGGTCGGTGCCGGCCTTGGCCGGCGCCTTCGTCGGCACCGCGCACGCCCGGCCGTCGGCCGTGGGCTCCTTGGCGCCGACGACCGCCTGGCAGAGACCGGCCAGGAGGTCCAGGCCGGCCAGCCCCTCGGTGGACGGCAGGTAGGCCACCGTCAGGCGCGTCTGAGGGTCGCCTTCGGCCGCCCCGACCTCGCACGAGGGGACGGACAGCCCGCCGAGGTCACGGACGCCCGCCTGCGCCTCGCCCAGCTCCCACGGGGTGCTCGCCCCCACGGCGTTGGTGAGGGCGGAGCAGAGCGCCTGGGACGCGGCGTCCGTCACCGGAGCCGGGCTCGACGGGGCCGCTGCGCTCGACCCGTCCGCCGGCTCGGTCGCGGACTCCGACGCGGACGGCGTACTGCTCGACGAGTCTCCGGAGCAGCCCGTCAGGAGCGCCCCCGCCAGCAGGGCTGCGACGACAGCTCGGGTCGCGGTCCGGAGGGGTGGCAGCACCCGGACAGCCTAGGTGGCGGTCCTCACCACTCCTGCTGAGCCTGCCGCGAGAGCTCGCGGAAGCCCGCGCGGAGCTCGTCGGGGCCGAGGAGCGCCTCGGTCTCGACGCGCAGGTCGAGCACGACGTCGTCCGTGGTGCGCAGCACGACCACGGCGGTCCCCGTCTGCTCCTCGGGGTCCAGGCCGACGGCGCACGCCTGGCCGCCCCCGGCGATCTCCGCCCTCAAACCGTCGTCGAGCGGGCCTATCTCGGCCGCCTGTGCGCAGGCGTCGTCGAACCGGTCGGCCGCCGAGCCCGCCCCCTCGACGCTCCGCGCGGAGATCTCACCGAACGACGCGAGCCGCCACACGCAGGCCGAGTCCTCGGCCACGACCCGGCCGCCCAACCTCCTGGTCGGCCACCCGAACGCGTCGGCGACCTGGTCGTCGATCACCTCGATGCAGCTCACCGGACCGGTCGCGGCGTCGACCGTCGTGTCGACGGCCTCGGCGTCGACGCACCCCGTCAACGCGGTCGCGGAGAGGACCGTCATGAGCAGGATCCGAGCAGCCATGGGCCATGGTGACCGTTCAGCACCCGACCACCGGGGAGGTCGGGCCCGAGGAGGGGCACAATGAACCGGTGCGCGCGCGGGTGATCGTGCTGGCCGGCCCTTCGGGCGCCGGCAAGTCCCGCCTCGCCGAACGCCTCGGGCTGCCGGTGCTGCGCCTCGACGACTTCTACAAGAACGGCGACGACCCGACGCTGCCCCGGATCGCGGAGGGCGCGAACGCCGGCCTCGTCGACTGGGACCACCCCGACTCCTGGCTGCCGGACGACGCGCTCGCGGCCATCGAGCGGCTGTGCCGCGACGGCAGCGCCGAGGTGCCGGTGTACGAGATCGCCCAGGACGGCCGCTGCGGCAGCCAGGTCCTCGACCTCGGCAGCAGCCGGCTGTTCCTGGCCGAGGGCATCTTCGCCCAGGAGATCGTGCCGGCGTGTCGGGACCGCGGCCACCTCGCGGCGGCGTACTGCGTGCGCCAGCACCGCATCGTCACGTTCTGGCGGCGGCTCACCCGCGACCTGCGCGAGCACCGCAAGCCGCCCCTCGTCCTCGTCCGCCGCGGGCTGGCGCTGCTGCGCGACCAGCGACGCGTCGTCGCCCACGCGGTGGACCTCGGCTGCGAGCCGGTCTCGCCCGAGGAGGCGTACCGCGCGGTGTCGGCACTGGTCAGCCGGAGCTCGGCCGATGCCTGACGCGCCCGCCCCCTGGCAGCTGTTCGTGCAGCCCGACCAACGGTCGTGCGGGGCGGCGGCGATGGTCGTGGCCCGGTTCCTCGGCGACCCGGACTACCGCAAGCTGCTCGAGGGCGGCAGCCTGACCAGCCCGCGCACGCTGGCCGGCGACACGGCGCTGCGCGAGCGGTTCAAGACCGAGACGCTCGCGATGCACCAGCGCATCACCGGGCTCGCCGACGTCAGCGGCAAGCCGCAGATCCCGTGGCCCCGCAAGTTCGGCACACCGCCCTGGGCGGTCGCCCGCCAGCTCTCCGGCACCGTCGGGGCGGACGGCACCCGCGCGACGTACTCCTGGCACGTGGCGCGCACGAGCCTGCCGGGCGCGTACCAACGGCTGCTCGATGCCTCGCAGGCCGGCCGGGTCTCGGCGATCTACGTCGGGACCACGTGGGTGCCCCGCCACGTCGCCCTGGTCGTCGAGGCGACCGCCCGCGGCACCCTCAACGTGTACGACCCCGCCCGCGGCCGGCTCGACGAGCTCGACCGCCTCGCCTTCCTCGGCAACCGCGTCGACATCGCCGGCTGGGACGTGGCCTGGTTCGTGGTGACGCCCGAGTCCTGAGCGCTCATCCACGCAAGGGCCTTCCGCTCGCCGGGGCGCGCACCTATCGTCTGCGGGTGGCCACGATGAGCATGAACAAGGTGATCCACGCGGCGTTCCGTCGCGACCTCGACCGGTTCCTCGGGGCGCTGAGCCGGTTCCCCGACGGTGACGCCGCCCGGGCCCAGGCGCTCGGACGGGCGTGGGACAACTTCGACTTCCAGCTGACCAAGCACCACGAGGGCGAGCACGAGATCGCGTGGCCCGCGCTCGTGCAGGTCGGGGTGACGCAGCAGATGATCGACCAGATGGACGCGGAGCACGAGGTGATGGCCGAGCGGTTGTCGGCCGCCCGCGCCTCGATGGCCGCCCTGCGCGCCGCCCCCACGGCGGCGAACGCGCAGACCGCCCACACCGCGATGGGCGAGCTCAAGACCGTCACCATCGAGCACCTCGACCACGAGGAGCGGGAGCTCGAGCCGGTCTACCAGTCCAAGAAGGACGACCCGGCCGTCAAGGAGATGGGCAAGAAGTTCTCCAAGGTCCCGCCCAAGGAGGGCGGCGTCTTCTTCGCGTGGGTGACCGACGGCATCTCTCCCGAGGGCACGGAGAGCATCAACGCGACCATCCCCGCCCCGGTCCGCGCGGTCATCACCGCGCTGCTGGGCCGGTCGTACAAGAAGGACATCGCGCCCGTCTGGCGTTGAGCTACAGGGCGCCCAGCTCGGCGTACCCGGGCTTGATGACGTCGTCGATGATCGCGAGCCGCTCGTCGAACGGCAGGAACGCCGACTTCATCGCGTTGATGGTGAACCAGCGCAGGTCCTCGAGCGTGTAGCCGAACGCGTCGACCAGCGCGGTCATCTCCTTGCTCATCGACGTCTGGCTCATCAGCCGGTTGTCGGTGTTGACCGTGACGCGGAACCGCAGCCGCGTCAGCAGCCCGATCGGGTGCTCGGCGATCGAGGCGGCGGCGCCGGTCTGCACGTTGGAGTGCGGGCACATCTCCAGCGGGATCCGCATGTCGCGCACGTACGCCGACAGCCGGCCGAGGTCGACGCGGTCACCGTCGACCGTGATGTCGTCGATGATCCGCACGCCGTGGCCGAGCCGGTCGGCGCCGCACCACTGGATCGCCTGCCAGATCGACGGCAGCCCGAACGCCTCGCCCGCGTGGATCGTGAAGTGCGAGTTCTCCCGCTGGAGGTACTCGAACGCGTCGAGGTGCCGGGTGGGCGGGTACCCCGCCTCCGCGCCGGCGATGTCGAAGCCGGCGACCCCACGGTCGCGCCAGGCGATCGAGAGCTCGGCGATCTCGCGGGAGCGGGCCTGGTGCCGCATCGCGGTCAGCAGCTGGCGGACGACGATCCTGCCGTTGCTGGCGGCCATCCCCTCGTCGAAGCCGCGCTGGACCGCGGAGACGACCTCGTCGAGGTCCAGCCCGCCGGTGACGTGCTGCTCGGGGGCGTAGCGCACCTCGGCGTACACGACGCCGTCGGCGGCCAGGTCCTCCACGCACTCGCGGGCGACCCGGGTCAGCGCATCGGCCTCCTGCATCACGGCGACCGTGTGGTCGAACGTCTCGAGGTAGCGCTCCAGCGACCCGGAGTTCGCCGACTCGGCGAACCAGCGGCCGAGCGAGTCCGCGTCCGACGCGGGCAGCGCGTGGCCGATCTCGACCGCCAGGTCGAGGATCGTCTGCGGCCGCAGCCCTCCGTCGAGGTGGTCGTGCAGCAGGGCCTTGGGGGCGCGGGCGATCTGCTCCGCGGTGGCGGGCTCTCCGGTGGCGACGGGCATGCGCCCGATCCTCGCAGACCGGCTAGGTTGCCCCGGTGCGTACCTTCACCAGCTTCGACGACCTCACCGCCGCCGTCGGCGAGGACCTCGGCGCCAGCGACTGGCTGACCATCGAGCAGGAACGTGTCGACGCGTTCGCGGAGGCGACGGGTGACCACCAGTGGATCCACGTCGACGTGCCGCGCGCGACGGCCGGGCCGTTCGGCGGCACCATCGCCCACGGCTACCTGACCCTGTCGCTGATCCCGATGCTCGGCGCCCAGGTCTTCGGCCTCGAGACCCCCGGCGCCAAGCTCAACTACGGCGTCAACAAGGTCCGCTTCCCCTCCCCGCTCCCGGTCGGCTCCCGCATCCGCGCACACGTCAAGGTCGTCGACGTCGCCGACGTCCCCGCCGGCAAGCAGGTCACCTTCGGCTGGGCGATCGAGATCGAGGGCGGCACCAAACCCGCCTGCGTCGCCGAGACCGTCGTCCTCCTGCTGCCGTGATCCCGGGATAGTCCGCGCCGTCGGGAGCTGCGGCCCTCAGCCGACGCGGTCGAGCAGGACCGGCGTCGGCTCGTACGACGCGCCGTCACCCACGTCGTACCCGCCCTCGAGCGACTCCAGGGCCCGCGCGAACCGGTCGGGCTCGTCGGTCAGCAGCGTGAAGAGGGGCTCGCCCTCGGTGACCTGGTCGCCCGGACGGGCGTGCCACACCACGCCGGCCCCGGCCTGGACCGGGTCCTCCTTGCGGGCGCGACCGGCGCCGAGCCGCCACGCGGCCAGCCCGACGGCCATCGCGTCGAGCCGGGTCAGCGTGCCGGAGGCGGGGGCGGTCACGACGTGCGACTCGCGGGCCGTCGGGAGCGTGGCGTCCGGGTCGCCGCCCTGGGCACGGATCATGGCCTTCCAGGCGTCCATGGCCGAGCCGTCGGCCAGCCTGTCGGCCGGGTCGACGTCGGTCACGCCGGCCCCGGCGAGCATCTCGCGGGCCAGGGCCAGGGTCAGCTCGACCACGTCGGCCGGTCCACCGCCGGCGAGCACCTCGACCGACTCGGCGACCTCGATCGCGTTGCCGGCGGTCAGGCCCAGCGGGGTCGCCATGTCGGTCAGCAGCGCCACCGTGCGCACCCCGGCGTCGGTGCCGAGCGCCACCATGGTCTCGGCCAGCTCGCGAGCGGTGTCGAGGGACTTCATGAAGGCGCCCGAGCCGACCTTCACGTCGAGCACCAGGGCGCCGGTGCCCTCGGCGATCTTCTTGGACATGATCGACGACGCGATCAGGGGGATCGCCTCGACGGTCCCGGTGACGTCGCGCAGGGCGTACAGCTTCTTGTCGGCCGGCGCCAGCCCGTCGCCGGCCGCGCAGATGACCGCGCCGACCGACTCCAGCTGCGCCAGCATCTCCTCGTTGGACAGCAGCGCCCGCCAGCCCGGGATGGACTCGAGCTTGTCGAGCGTGCCGCCGGTGTGGCCGAGGCCGCGGCCCGACAGCTGGGGTACGGCGACCCCGCAGGCGGCCACGAGGGGTGCGAGCGGCAGGGTGATCTTGTCGCCGACACCCCCCGTCGAGTGCTTGTCGGCGGTCGGTCGCGACAGTCCGGAGAAGTCCATCCGCTCCCCCGACGCGATCATCGCGTCGGTCCAGCGGGCGATCTCGCGGCGGTTCATGCCGTTGAGCAGGATCGCCATCGCGAGCGACGACATCTGCTCGTCGGCCACCTCGCCGCGCGTGTAGGCGTCGACCACCCAGTCGATCTGGCTGTCGCTCAGCTCGCCCTGGTCCCGCTTGGCGATGATCACCTCGACGGCGTCGTGCTTGCTCATCGGGCCCCCTCCTGGCGCTCCGTCACGTGCCTCAGGTCGTCGGGCCCGAAGGCCTGGGGTAGCACCTGGTCCATGGTCCTCTCGCCGAGAGGCGTCATCAGGACCAGCTCGTTCCCGCCGTGCTCGAACAGGAGCTGGCGGCAACGACCACAGGGCATGATCACCTCACCCAGCCCGTTGACGCAGACGAAGTGGGTCAGCCGACCCCCTCCGGTGGCGTACAGCTGGGAGACCACACCGCACTCGGCGCACAGCACCACGCCGTACGCAGCGTTCTCAACATTGCACCCCACCACGACCCGGCCGTCGTCAACCTTTGCCGCAGCGCCCACGGGGAACCCGCTGTACGGTGCGTACGCGCGCTCGGCCACGGCGACCGCCTCGGCGGTGAGTAACTCCCAGTCCATAGGGCGTTAACCTATGCCCCCGCTACGCCCGCAAACATCGCGACTCGGTAACCCTTGGCGCGGCGGGCTTCCCGCAGCGACTCGGAGCAGGCACCATTCGCACGTACATCGCTCAGCCCGGTCCTGACGACCCGATCCCTGGGCACACCGATACATGGAGGCACATGATGAGAATGAGGAAGGCCGTCGCGAGCGGCCTCACCGCCCTGCTCGCGACCGCGGCCCTTGCCGGCTGCGGCGACGCGCCCGAGAGCAGCGCTTCGGGAGGCGACGGCGGCGAAGAGACCCCTGCGGCCAGTCGACTTCCTGCCCTGCATCGTCTCCGACGCGGGTGGCTTCGACGACAAGTCGTTCAACCAGCTGGGCTACGAAGGTGCCAAGCAGGCCGCCGACGAGCTCGGCGTCGAGCTCAACGCCGTGGAGTCCAACAGCGAGAACGACTACGCGCCGAACCTCGAGAGCCTCGTGGCCGAGGGCTGCGACGCCATCGTGACCGTGGGCTTCGCGCTGGCCGCCGCGACCAAGGAGTCGGCTGCCGCCAACCCCGACATCGACTACATCCTCATCGACGACGCTGCTGACGGCGGCGACGACGGCGAGACCTTCGACGGCCAGGCCGACGAGCCCAACATCAAGCCGCTGCTCTACGACACCGCCCAGGCGGCGTTCCTGGCCGGCTACCTGGCCGCCGACTACACCAAGACCGGTGTCGTCGGCACCTACGGCGGCCTGCCGTTCCCGACCGTGACGATCTTCATGGACGGCTTCAAGCAGGGCGCCGAGTACTACGCCAAGGAGAAGGGCAAGGACGTCAAGGTCGTCGGCTGGGACGGCAAGGACGGGCTCGTTCACCGGTGGCTTCGAGGCCAACGAGACGGCCACCAACACCGCTCGCCAGCTCCTCGACCAGGACGTCGACGTCATCCTGCCGGTCGGTGGCCCGATCTACCAGGGCGCGCTGACCGCCATCGCCGACTCCGGCAAGGACGTCGCGCTGATCGGTGTGGACGCCGACTTCTTCGAGACCGACCCGAACACCCAGGACGTGATCCTCACCTCGATCCTGAAGAACATGAAGGTCTCGACCTACGAGGCGATCATGGCGGCCGGCGAGCGACGAGCTCGACTTCACGCCTTACATCGGCACGCTGGAGAACGACGGCGTCGGCCTCGCGCCGTTCCACAACTTCGAGGACAAGGTGTCCGACACCATCGCCGACGAGCTGGAGCAGGTGAAGGCCGGCATCATCGACGGCTCGATCCCGGTGACGTCGTACCTGCAGGGTTCGTGACCAGCAGCTAGACCCTTGTCGGGGGAGGTCGGTTCGGGCCGGCCTCCCCCTTCTCTTTGCCCCTCTTTGCCCGCCGAGCTGGTCAGTCCCTCCCCGGCCGACACTAGGATGCGACGCCATGAAGCTGGAGCTGCGTGACATCACCAAGCGCTTCGGGACGCTGGTCGCCAACGACAGGATCTCCCTGACCGTCGAGCCGGGCGAGATCCACTGCTCTCCTCGGTGAGAACGGCGCCGGCAAGTCCACGCTGATGAACGTCCTGTACGGCCTCTACCGGGCCGACGAGGGCGAGATCCTGCTCGACGACGAGGTCCAGCACTTCACCGGTCCCGGCGACGCCATCGCGGCCGGCATCGGCATGGTGCACCAGCACTTCATGCTGATCCCCGTCTTCACCGTCGCCGAGAACGTGATGCTCGGCAACGAGGCCACCGGCTTCGCCGGCTCCCTCGACCTCGACGCCGCGCAGCAAGCGGGTCGCGGAGATCTCCAAGCAGTTCGGCTTCCACGTGAACCCCGACTCGATCATCGAGGACCTCCCCGTCGGGCGTGCAGCAGCGGGTCGAGATCATCAAGGCGCTGTCGCGCGACGCCGAGGTGCTCGTCTTCGACGAGCCCACCGCCGTGCTGACGCCGCAGGAGACCGACGAGCTGATGGGCATCATGCGCCAGCTCAAGGAGGCCGGCAAGGCCATCGTCTTCATCACCCACAAGCTGCGCGAGGTGCGGGAGGTCGCCGACAAGATCACCGTCATCCGGCTCGGGAAGGTCGTGGGCGAGGCCTCGCCCACGGCGAGCAACAAGGAGCTCGCCGCGATGATGGTCGGCCGCCCCGTCGAGCTGACCGTGCACAAGGACCCGCCCCAGCTCGGCGAGGACGCCCTGGTCGTCGACAACCTCCGGGTCATCGACGTCCTCGGCCACGTGCACGTCGACAACCTGAGCTTCACCATCAAGCGCGGCGAGGTGCTCGCCGTCGCGGGCGTGCAGGGCAACGGCCAGACCGAGCTCACCGAGGCGCTGCTCGGCCTCCAGGACCACGTCACCGGCTCGATCAAGCTCGACGGCCAGGAGCTGGTCGGCCGCTCGGTGCGCAAGATCCTCGACGCCGGCGTCGGGCTTCGTCCCCGAGGACCGCCAGGTCGACGGCCTCGTCGGCAACATGACCATCGCCGAGAACCTGATGCTCAACCGCAGCTTCGACGAGCCCTTCGTCCGCAACGGGTCCCTGCAGCTCGACAAGCTCGACGAGTTCGCCAAGCAGAAGCTCAAGGAGTACGACGTCCGCGCGCCGGGCATCACCACCCACGCCGGCAACCTCTCGGGCGGCAACCAGCAGAAGGTCGTCGTGGCCCGCGAGCTGTCCCGCGACCTGCGGCTGCTCGTGGCCGCCCAGCCGACCCGCGGCGTCGACGTCGGGTCGATCGAGTTCATCCACACCCAGATCGTGGCCACCCGCGACAGCGGCGTGCCGGTGCTGGTGGTCTCCACCGAGCTCGACGAGGTCGTCGCGCTCGCCGACCGGATCATGGTCCTCTACCGCGGGCGGATCGTCGGGATCGTGCCACCCGACACCCCCCGCGAGGTGCTCGGCCTGATGATGACCGGCGAACGTCCGGAAGGGGCTGTGGCATGACGTACCCCACCAACGAGCCCGGCCCCGACCCCACGACCCCTGCTCCCGCGGAGCCGGAGCCCGAGAAGCCGGTGGCGCCGGACGACGACCGCTGGCGCAAGGCGCTGCGCGAGATCGCCTCGGGCAACGCCGCCGTCGCCTTCTTCTCGGTGCTGCTCGCGGTCGCGGTGGGCTCGCTGCTCATCATGTTCACCGACGACGACGTGCGCGCCACCTTCAGCTACATCTTCGCGCGACCCGGCGACTTCCTCTCGGCGTCGTGGGAGGCCGTCTGGGGCGCCTACACCGCCCTGTTCCGTGGGTCCGTCTACAACACCCGGGTCGAGGACTTCCAGACCGCGATCCGGCCCCTGACCGAGACCCTCAAGTTCGCCGCTCCGCTGATCGTCGCCGGACTCGGGGTGGGCCTGGCCTTCCGGGCCGCGCTGTTCAACATCGGTGGTCGCGGCCAGATGCTGATGGCCGGCGCGGCGGCCGGCTGGGTCGGCTACCAGTTCGAGATGCCCTGGCCGATCCACGTGACGCTGGCGATCCTGGCCGGCATGGCCGCCGGGGCGCTGTGGGGCGGCCTGGTCGGCCTGCTCAAGGCCCGCACCGGCGCGCACGAGGTGATCGTCACGATCATGCTCAACTACGTCGCGTTCTACCTGGTGTTCTACGCCCTCTCCGAGCAGAACCTCCTCCAGGCGCCGGGCTCGGGCAACCCCAAGTCCCTCCCGATGAAGGACTCGGCGGTCCTGCCCAAGCTGCTCGGCGACCGCTACAACCTGCACCTGGGCTTCCTCCTGGCGCTGATCGCCGTCGCCGTCGTCTGGTGGATCCTCAACCGGTCCTCCCTCGGCTTCCGCATCCGAGCCGTCGGCGAGAACCCCGCCGCGGCGCGCACGTCGCGGGCATCGACGTCGGTCGCACCTACATCGTCGTGATGCTCATCTCCGGTGGGCTCGTCGGTCTGGCGGGCGTCAACCAGGTGCTCGGCACCGTGACCAGCGGCATCACCGTCGACCTCGACGCCGGCATCGGCTTCGACGCGATCACCGTCGCGCTGCTGGGTCGGTCGAAACCCATCGGCATCCTGTGCGGCCGGTCTGCTGTTCGGCGCCTTCAAGGCCGGCGGCTTCGCGATGCAGGCCTCGCAGAACATCCCCGTCGACATCGTGCTGGTCGTCCAGTCACTGATCGTGCTGTTCATCGCGGCGCCACCGCTGATCCGCGCGATCTTCCGACTGCCTACGAGGGAGGCCCAGTGAGCACGCCAGCCGGTACCCCAGCGAGTACACCCGCGACCCCCGCCCGGCGGAGGAGATCGTCCTCCCCGAGGTGACGGTCGTCGACCGCAAGGCCGCGGTCATGTTCGGCGTGCTCACCATCGGTCTGGCCCTGCTCGTGCTGCTCGCGCCGCAGGAGGGCGACACGTCGTTCCGGCTGGCCGGCCCCGAGCGACTTCGTCGCAGCTGCCGACGGTGACCGTGCCGTCGACCGCGACGACCTGGGTCCTGACCCTGGTGTGCGCCCTGTGCACGGCGGCGGCCGATCGTCCTGCTACACGCAGACGCAGAAGACCCGGCTCTGGCTGGTCGTCGTCTTCGCGCGTGGCCTGGATGACCGGCTTCCTGACCTGGGCCGCCGCCGGCGGCACCGTGCCGGTCGTCGGTCTGCTCGGCGGCTCGCTCGCCGTCGCCGTACCCCTCGTCTTCGGCGCCCTCGGCGGCGTGCTCGGCGAGCGCGTCGGGCGTGGTCAACATCGCCATCGACGGGCAGCTGCTGTTCGGCGCGTTCGCGCGCCGCGATGGTCGGCATCGCTGGTCGGCTCGACCTGGGCCGGCCTCGCCGCGGCCATGGTCGCCGGGCTGCTGGTCGCGGCGGTGCTCGGCTTCTTCGCGATCAACTACTTCGTCGACCAGGTGATCGTCGGCGTGGTGCTCAACGTGCTGGTGATCGGCCTGACCAGCTTCATGTTCAGCCAGGTGCTGGCCCCCAACTCCGCGACGCTCAACTCGCCCGCCGAGGTTCCGAGCCGGTGCCGATCCCGGTCCTGGGCGACATCCCGCTGATCGGCCCGATCTTCTTCCGGCAGACCGTGATCGTCTACCTGCTCTACATCGCCGTCGCCCTGGTCACCTGGACGCTCTACCGCACCAAGTGGGGCCTGCGCGTCCGCGCGGTCGGCGAGCACCCCAAGGCCGCCGACACCGTCGGGATCAAGGTCAACCGCACCCGCTTCCGCACGATCCTGCTCGCCGGCGCCATCGCCGGCATGGGCGGCGCGTTCTACACGCTGGTCTCGGTGCCGCAGTTCAACCGCGAGATGACCGGCGGCGCGGGCTACATCGCGCTGGCGGCGGTCATCTTCGGCAAGTGGGACCCGATCCGGGCGACCCTGGCGGCGCTGCTGTTCGGCTTCGCCTCGAACCTCCAGGGCGTGCTGTCGGTGATCGGCTCACCGGTGCCCAGCCAGTTCATGCTGATGCTGCCGTACGTCGTCACCATCTTCGCCGTGGCCGGGCTCGTCGGCCGCTCCCGGGCCCCCGCCGCCGACGGCATCCCCTACCGCGTCGACGGCCACTAGCGACGCCTCTCGCGATTCGTCAGCGGTCCAGAGGGTCCCCGCAGCGGGACCACCGCTGACGAATCGGGGTCAGGCGACGGTGAGGGCGTCGACGGCGACGCCGGCCAGCAGTCGCGCGGCGACCAGCGAGGCACCCTCGTCGACCCGCAGGTTGCCCTGGTGGAGGTCGAACGTGGGGCCGCCCGGGGTCCGGGTGCCGAGGCGACCCATGGCGCCGGGGATGGCGTCGAGGAACCAGGCGAAGTCCTCGCCGCCCAGGCTCTGCGTCGTGCTGACCCGGCCCTCGGGACCGAGCACCCGCTCGACCGCGCCGGCCAGCAGGTGGGTGGCGGCCACGTCGTTGACGACGGGCGGGACGCCGCGGCGGTAGTCGACCTCGGCCTTCACGCCGTACGGCGCCACGATGTCCTCGATGTAGCCGCGCACCAGCCGCTCGGCGTGCGACCACGCCACGGCGTCGAGCATGCGCACGGTGCCGCCGACGACGCCGGCGGCCGGGACCACGTTGGGGGCGACGCCCGCGCGGACCATGCCCCACACCACGCTGACGCCGGCCCGCGGGTCGAGGCGGCGCGACAGCACGGCCGGCAGCTCGGTGATCAGCTTGGCGAGGGCGAAGGTGAGGTCCTCGGTGAGGTGCGGACGCGAGGTGTGGCCGCCGCTGCCGGTGAGCCGGACCTCGAGCTGGTCGGCCGCTCCGGTGATCGGACCCTCGCGGACCCCGACCTGGCCGAGGTCGAGGGTCGGGTCGCAGTGGAGGCAGAAGATCTGGTCGACCTCGTCGAGGGCGCCGAGCTCGATGAGCGAGGTCGCGCCACCCGGCATGACCTCCTCGGCGGGCTGGAACAGCAGGCGTACGCGGCCGGGCAGCTCGCCGCGGCGGTGCACCTCGGCCAGGGCGAGGCCGGCGCCGACCAGGCCGGCCGTGTGCACGTCGTGCCCGCACGCGTGCGCGATGCCGGGGCGGGTGCTGACCCAGGGGTCGGTGGTGAGGTCGTCGACCGGGAGCGCGTCGAGGTCGGCGCGCAGGGCCACGCGGCGGCCCCCGCCCGGTGACTGGTCGCCGATGTCGACGACCAGGCCCGTGTGCGGCAGCCGGGTGACGGCGAGGCCGGCGGCCTCCAGCCGGGCGGCGACGACCTCGGTCGTGCGCTGCTCGTTCCAGGAGAGCTCGGGGTGGGCGTGCAGGTCGCGACGCAGTGCGAGGAGCTCGATCCCGTGCGCCTCGACCGCGGCATCGATCAGGCGTGCGCGGAACTGGACATGTCCCCGTCAGGCTACCGGTCGAAGGCCTCCAGGATGCGATCGGCGGCGGCCGTCGGTGGCAGCTCGCCCGACCGGACCGCCTCCCGTACCTCCGCCCGGATGGCCGCCACGTCCGGTGAGCGCCGCAGCCGCTGCTCGAGCTCGTCGCGGACGAGGGCCCAGGTGAACTCGAGCCGCTGGTCCGCCCGCTTCGCGTCCAGCCCGTCCGTGCCCAGGGCCTCCCGGTGGGCGAGCACCTGCTCCCAGACGCCCGCGACTCCCTCGCCGGTCAGGGCCGAGCAGGTGACGACCGGGGTGGTCCAGGTCCGGGCGCCCCGGCCGTGCACCAGGCGGAGCGCGCCGGACAGCTCCCGGGCCGCGGTACGGGCCTCCTGCTCGCGGTCGCCGTCGGCCTTGTTCACCGCGATCACGTCGGCGAGCTCGAGGATGCCCTTCTTGATGCCCTGGAGCTGGTCGCCGGTCCGGGCCAGCGTCAGGAACAGGAAGGTGTCGACCATCCCGGCGACGGTGACCTCGGACTGCCCGACGCCGACCGTCTCGACGAGCACGACGTCGTACGCCGCCGCTTCCAGCACCAGCATCGCCTGGCTGGTCGCCCGGGCCACGCCGCCCAGGGTGCCGGCGCTGGGGCTGGGCCGGATGTAGGCGTGCGGGTCGGCGGCGAGCGAGCCCATCCGGGTCTTGTCGCCCAGGACGGACCCGCCGGTGCGCGTGCTGCTCGGGTCGACGGCGAGCACACCGACCCGGTGGCCGTCGGTCGTCAACCGGGTGCCGAGCGCCTCGATGAACGTGGACTTGCCCACGCCGGGCACGCCAGAGATGCCGACCCGGACGGCGGTGGGCCGGTGCGCACCCGACTCCAGCCCGGCGAGCAGGTCGCGTGCCTGGGCCCGGTGCTCCGGTCGGCTGGACTCGACGAGGGTGATGGCCTGGGACACGGCCGCGCGGCGGCCGTCGAGCACCCCGCTCACCAGGTCCGCGACGTCAGGCATCCAGCTGGGCCCGCAGCTTGGCGAGCAGGTCCAGGGCCGACTCGGCGATGACCGTGCCGGGCAGGAACACCGCGGCAGCGCCCATCTCCTGCAGCCGGGGCACGTCGTCGGGCGGGATCACGCCGCCGATCACGACCATGATGTCGGGCCGGCCCTGCTCGGCCAGCGCTGCCTTCAGCGCGGGCAGCAGGGCCAGGTGGCCGGCGGCGAGGGAGCTGACCCCGACCAGGTGCACGTCGGCGTCGACCGCCTGCTGGGCGACCTCCTCGGGCGTGCTGAACAGGGGGCCCACGTCGACGTCGAAGCCCATGTCGGCGAACGCGCTCACGACGACCTTCTGGCCGCGGTCGTGGCCGTCCTGGCCCATCTTGGCGACCAGGATGCGCGGCCGCCGACCGGCCGCCTGCTCGAACTCCGCGGTGGCCTCGATGACCTGCTGGACAACATCGTCACCCCCACGTGCTGATTGGGCGGCCTCGTCCTTGAACACTCCCGAGATGGTACGGATCTCGGCGCGGTGCCGTCCCCACACCTTCTCCAGGGCGTCCGACATCTCGCCCACCGTCGCCTTGGCCCTGGCTGCGGCGACCGCGAGCTCGAGCAGGTTGCCGTCGCCCTGGGCGGCCTCCGTGAGAGCCGTGAGCGACCTTCGTACGTCGTCGTCGTCGCGCTCGGCGCGGAGCCGCTCGAGCTTGGCGACCTGCTGGCGGTAGACGTCGTCGTTGTCGACCCGGAGCACCTCGAGCGGGTCCTCGGTCTCCATCCGGTAGGTGTTGACGCCGATCACCGCCTGGGCGCCGGAGTCGATGCGGGCCTGGGTGCGGGCGGCGGCCTCCTCGATGCGCAGCTTGGGGATGCCCTGCTCGATGGCCCTCGCCATCCCGCCGGCCTGCTCGGCCTCGGCGATGTGGGCCCAGGCGCGCTCGGCGAGGTCGTGGGTGAGCCGCTCGACGTAGTAGCTGCCGCCCCACGGGTCGATGACGCCGGTGGTGCCGCTCTCCTGCTGGAGCAGCAGCTGGGTGTTGCGGGCGATGCGCGCCGAGAAGTCGGTCGGCAGCGCGATCGCCTCGTCGAGGGCGTTGGTGTGCAGGGACTGGGTGTGGCCCTGGGTGGCGGCCATCGCCTCGATGCACGTGCGGCCGACGTTGTTGAAGACGTCCTGTGCGGTCAGCGACCAGCCACTGGTCTGGCTGTGGGTGCGCAGGCTCAGCGACTTGGGGTTCTGCGGGTCGAACTGGCTGACCAGCCGCGCCCACAACGCCCGGGCCGCGCGGAGCTTGGCGACCTCCATGAAGAAGTTCATCCCGATCGCCCAGAAGAAGCTCAGCCGCGGCGCGAACCGGTCGATGTCGAGGCCAGCGTCGAGCCCGGCCCGCAGGTACTCGACGCCGTCGGCGAGCGTGTACGCGAGCTCGAGGTCGGCCGTCGCGCCGGCCTCCTGCATGTGGTAGCCGGAGATGGAGATCGAGTTGAACCGCGGCATGTGCTCGGCGGTGTAGCTGAAGATGTCGGAGATGATCCGCATGCTCGGCGCCGGCGGGTAGATGTAGGTGTTGCGGACCATGAACTCCTTGAGGATGTCGTTCTGGATGGTCCCGCTCAGCAGCTCCGGCTTGACGCCCTGCTCCTCCGCCGCGGCGATGTAGAGCGCCATCACCGGCAGCACGGCGCCGTTCATGGTCATGCTGACGCTCATCTGGTCGAGCGGGATGCCCTCGAACAGCGTGCGGGCGTCGTAGATCGAGTCGATCGCCACGCCGGCCATCCCGACGTCGCCGCGCACCCGCGGGTGGTCGGAGTCGTAGCCGCGGTGGGTCGCCAGGTCGAAGGCGACGCTGAGGCCCTTCTGACCGGCGGCGAGGTTGCGCCGGTAGAACGCGTTGGAGGCTTCGGCGGTCGAGAACCCGGCGTACTGGCGGATGGTCCACGGCTGGGTCGTGTACATGGTCGGGTACGGGCCGCGCAGGAACGGGCTGAGCCCCGGCCAGGTGTCGAGCGCGTCGAGTCCGTCGAGGTGCTCGGGTCCGTAGACCGGGAGGATCTCGATCCCCTCCGGGCTGTGCCAACCCCGATTCGTCTGCGGATCCATGCGACTTTTCTCGCTGCGGGTCGCAGACGAATCGGTGAGAGGCAGGCCGGCGAGGCTCTCGGGGACACTCATGCCAGCGCCTCCCTCGTCCGCCGCAGGAAGGCCAGCGCGTCGACACCCATCGCGCAGGAGTCGTCGGCCCACTCGCGGGGCTTCCCCGCCACGACGACTCGTACGGCGCCCGCCTCGCGAAGGGCGGCCGCGGTCTCGGCTCCCGACTCGTCGTACGCCGCATCGGTGCCGGCGAGGCAGACGACGGGCTGGCCGTCGTACGACCCGGTCTCGACCCGGATCCCGCCCGCGGCGAACAGGTTGGTCGCGAACGTCGCGCGCGCGGTGTGCTCGGCGACGGTGCCCAGGGTGGCCAGGAACACCGGCGTGGCGGCCGGCTCGTCGCGGAGCGCCTCGAACGCGGCGCCGTAGCGGCGGACGTCGTCCGGTTCGCCGTCGCGCTCGGGCAGCGTCTCGGCGAGGTTCGGGAACTCGGTGAGGCCGGTGATCGGGAGTCGCCGCGTGGCGACCTGCTCGTCGCGGGCCGCCACGGTGGCGGCGATGGCCTCGTCGAGCGAGGCGCCGGTCTCCAGGTCCTGCACGACGTCCCAGGCGGCCGCGGCGAGGTCGTGGGTGAGCCGCTCGACCGCCCAGGCGCCGCCGGCGGGGTCGGTGACGGCGCCGACGTGCGCCTCGTCGGTCAGCAGCGCCATCTGGTTGCGGGCGATGCGGCGGCCGAAGGCGTCGGGGCGCCCCAGAGGGCGGTCGAAGGGCTGGACCGTGACGGCGTCGGCGCCGCCGACCGTCGCGGCGAAGGCGGCGACCGTGGTGCGCAGCATGTTGACCCAGGGGTCGTACGCGCTCATCATCGGCCGGCTGGTGACGGCGTGCTGCCGCTGGTCGACGCGGCCCTGCCCCACAGATCTCGCAGGAGCCGCGACCAGAGCAGCCGGGCCGCCCGCAGCTTGGCGATGGTCGGGAACTGGTCGTCGGTCGCGGCGTAGCGGAACTCGACCAGGCCGGCGGCCCGCTCGACGTCGATGCCGCCCGCCTCGAGGACGCGCAGGACCCGCGCGGCGGCGACGATCGACCAGCCGAGCTCCTGGGCGTCGGAGGCGCCCCGGTCGTGGACGGCGGAGGCGTCGACCACGACCCCGAGGACGCCGGCGTCGAGGGCCAGCCGCGCGACCGCCACCAGGTCGTCGTCGGACGCGTCGGCGGGAGCGCCCAGGTTGGTGCCGGGGGCCGGCGTGGTGTCGCCGAGGTGGGCGAGGAAGCGCTCGGCGAGGGCCACGGGCTCGGAGGTCGCGTCCAGGACGACCGCGGCGAGGTCGAGGAGGACACCGTCGAGGACGACGGCGAGGTCGGTGTCCGGCCCGGCGTGCAGCCACAGCGAGGAGGCCCCGCCGGCGAGGTCCGCGAGGGCCTCCGCGTTCAGCCGCGCGTCGTCGGACCCGCGCAGCTCGACGCGGACGTCGCGCCCGCCCGGCGAGGTGGGGCGGGCGTGGTCGCCGGTCGCGTCGGTGAGGTCCGGCGTACCGAGCGGGCTGACCCCGACCCCGTCGAGGGTCGAGCGCGTGAGCGCGGCCCACACGGCGTCGTCGGGGTCGCCCTCGCGGAGCCGGCCGGCCTTGCGCAGCACCCCGGCGGCGGCCTTCTCCCAGTCGGCCCGGGTCGCGGCAGGACCGGGCAGCGCGAGCGCGAGCGTGCCCTGGTCGGGCTCGAGCTCCGTGGGCTCCGCCAAGCCGCCCTCCAGGGGATCCTGCGGGGTCATGACTCGCACTCTAGGAGCGGTCGCCGAGCACCGACCACACGCTGTGAGATATCTGGCTCCTCCCTGGCACAGTGGTCCGGTGACCTCCCTCACCGACGCCGAGCTCGCCGTGGCCGCCGCGACCGCCGGAGCCGCCGAGGTGAGGAGCCGGTACGGCCGACCGGTCACCCGTCACGCCAAGGAGGGCACGGACTTCGCGACGTCGGCCGACCTCGCGTCGGAGGAGGCCATCCGTGCGGTCCTCGCCGAGCACCGGCCGGACGACGCGATGGTCGGCGAGGAGGCCGGCCGCACCGGCCCGGCCGGCGCGGCCCGCGAGTGGCTGGTCGACCCCCTGTGCGGCACCCGCAACTTCGCCGCCACCACGCCGCTCGTCGCGGTCAACGTCGCCGTGCGCGCGGACGGGCGGGTGCTGGCGGCGGCCAGCGCCGACCCGATCAGCGGCGAGGTCTTCTGGACCGACGGCAGCGCGGCTCGCGTACGTCGCGACGGTGCGGACACCCCCGTGACGCCGGATCCCGTGTCGCTGCTGGTCGACGTCGACCTCGACCACCCCCGGGGCGGCGAGGCCCTGCACCTGCTCGCGGACGCGACGTTCCGCCGCGACTTCAGCCCGAGGGTCGGCTCGAGCACGCTCGCGATGACCTGGCTCGCGGCCGGCCGCCGGGCGGCGTACGTCCACGAGGGCGACCTGCGGGACAACGTGCACTTCGCGGCGCCCATCGCCATCGCCGAGGCGGCCGGGTGCGTCGTCACCGGGATCCACGGCCAGCCCCTCCACACCGAGCCGCACGGCCTCCTCGCCGCCGCGGACGCGGCCACGCACGCGCGGCTGCTGGGGCTCGTCACGGCCGCTGGCTGAACGTTCACCTGGGGTTCAGGCCGCCCTCACCGGCCGGACGCGCTGCCCGTCGATGCTCGGAGCGTGAACGACGACCGGCCGTGGCGGATCGCCCTGGTGGCAGAGACGTTCGACCCGCGGCTCACGGGGACCGCGGGCACGGTCCGGCAGGTGACGAACCGGCTCGTGGCGCTCGGCCACGAGGTACGGATCCTCACCGCCGGCGCCGGCCCGGCGACGTACGGCGCCGTGGGCGTCAGCCGCTTCGCCCGCCCGCGCCGCAACCACCAGCTCCACGAGGCGCTGCACGCCTTCGGTCCGGACCTGGTGCACGTCTTCACGCCCGAGGGTCTGGGCATCCGCGCCCTGCGGCAGGCCAGGCGCCTCGACATCCCGACCGTGGTCACCGAGACGTCGCCGCGCGCCGAGTTCGCGCCGCCTCGTTGGCAGGAGCAGGTCGCCGACCGGGCCGACCGGTTGACGGTCACCGCGACCTGGCTGCGCGACCGCGTCGAGGCGGCGGGGTTGTCGGCGCACCTGTGGACGCCCGGTGTGGACACCGACGTCTTCCAGCCGGGTCGCCGCGACGAGGCGCTGCGCCGCACCTGGACCGACGGCGACCTCACGCAGGTCGTCGTCGGGTACGTCGGCAGCCTCCGCAAGCGGCACGGCGTCCGTCGCCTCGCCGAGGTCGCCCGCGTGCCCGGCACCCGGCTCGTCGTCATCGGCGACGGGCCTCAGCAGGCCTGGCTGCGCAGCCGGCTCCCGGAGTCCGTGCAGCTCACCGGCCAGCTCAAGCCACGGCACGCCGCGGCCGCGATCGCCTCCCTCGACGTGCTCGTCCAGCCGAGCACCCGGACCACCTGCGCCCACACGCTGCGCGAGGCTGCCGCGTGCGGCGTGCCCGTGGTGGCGCCGCGGGCGGGCGGCGCGATCGACGTGGTCGAGCACCTCGGCACCGGTGTCCTCTACGACCCGCAGCAGCCCGGTGGCCTCGCCGACGCCGTCGCGGCCGTCGTCGCCGACCCCCGGCGCCAGCTCCTCGGGGACCACGCCCTCCACCGCATCGCGGGTCGGTCGTGGCGAGTCGCCGTGGACGAGCTGGTGCGCGCGCAGTACGGGCCACTGCTCGGCGCGCCGGTCGACCTGGCGGCCTGACGATCCCACGGACGTGATCCGCGCCATACGGCGGGGATTTGGTCAGGATCCGTGTATTTCGTAACCTCTGACAGTCGAAGTCGATCTCCAGGGGATGACCCCGGAGCGCGGTGTTCGGCGAGGACGGCTCGGTACCTCCTCGCCACCGCTGTCGTGGCCAGCCCACGACCTTCACATACAGAGCTGCTGGTCGCGCACCCAGGCCCCCGTCCCGCGTCGCGACCAGGCGGAGTACCCCGTGCCGCGCCAGGAAACAGGGGTCCCCCCGATCGCTGGCCGGTCGACCGCACCCCCCGTCGGTCGGCCGGTCAGCCTGCTCTCAGCCTGCAATGTGGTCGACGACCAGCTCGGGGACCAGGTGGTCGTCGTCCCCGACCGACCACTCGGGGAAGTCGTAGACCGCCACCATCAGCTGCAGCGGGTACGTCGGCGGGCGCGGGCAGCGCCGTACCTCGCCGCCGTCGACGCTGAAGACCGCCTCGTCGGCGTCCCAGTCGACGGCGTAGGTGTGGAAGTCCGCGACGTCGATCGGCAGCCGCGGGGCGTCGAAGTCCTGCGTGAGGTCGGGGTCGCGGAACGCCTTGATGCCCATGCCGACCTCGCACGAGCCGTCCTGCACGGACCGGCCGAAGATCTCCACCACGCACAGCTCGCCGCACCGGAGCTGCTCGTCGTCGTCCTCGAAGCCGGACAGCCACAGCGCGCCCATCGAGCGCGGCGACAGCGTCATCCGGCAGCGGATCTCCACGTGCCCCGACGCCGGCAGCCACCCCTCGAAGCGGGGCTGCTCCTCGCGGACCAGCTGGCCCTCCTCGAAGCGCTGCTGCCCGAAGACGGAGCCGACCGGGCCCGACCAGCTGCCCGACTGCACGGCCGACACCCGCAGCGGCGGCTCGTGGATCGGCCACACCGGGTGGTCGACCGGCACGTCGAGGACCAGGCAGGAGTCCTCCAGCCGGTACGACGCCCGGGTCTGCGCGCGGGAGCTCCAGGCCGGCAGGTAGTGCGGGAGCCAGACCTCGGTGTCGAGGTCCGGCTGGTCGAAGTCGTCGCGGAACGCCACGTCGTCACGCTAGCGACGGCCCCACCGACTTCGTCAGTCGGTCGTCCCGCGTTCAGGATCCTCTGGATCGCTGACGAATCGGGCGCGGGCGGCTCAGACGACCGTGCGGCCGTCGTTGTCCTTGTTGCGGATGCCGATCTTGTTGCCGAGCCACACGAGCGGGTCGAACTTGCGGTCGGCCACGCGCTCCTTCATCGGGATGATCGCGTTGTCGGTGATCTTGATGCCCTCGGGGCAGACCTCGGTGCAGCACTTGGTGATGTTGCACATGCCGAGGCCGGCGGCGTCCTGGGCGCGGTCGCGGCGGTCAGAGGTGTCGAGGGGGTGCATGTCGAGCTCGGCGTAGCGCAGGAAGAAGCGCGGACCCGCGAAGGCTTCCTTGTTCTCCTCGTGGTCGCGCACGACGTGGCAGACGTTCTGGCAGAGGAAGCACTCGATGCACTTGCGGAACTCCTGGCCGCGCTCGACGTCCTCCTGCATCATCCGGCGCTTGCCGTCGGCGTCGCGCGGGCCCGAGCTCGACGCCCGGGAGCTGGCGGGCCTTCTTGTAGTTGAAGGAGACGTCCGTGACGAGGTCGCGGATCACCGGGTACGCCCGCATCGGCGTGACCGTGATCGTCTCGGACTCGTCGTAGTCCGACAGGCGGCACATGCACATCAGCCGGGGCTTGCCGTTGACCTCCGCCGAGCAGGAGCCGCACTTGCCGGCCTTGCAGTTCCAGCGCACGGCGAGGTCGCCGGCCTGGGTCGCCTGGACGCGGTGGATGGCGTCGAGCACCACCTCGCCGCTCTCGACCTCGACGTCGAAGTCCTGGAGGTCGCCGCCCGACTTGTCGCCGCGCCACAGCCGCATCTTCAGGGTGTAGGCCACGTCTCAGTACCTCTCGCTCACTCGAAGAACTTCTGCAGGTCGTCGGGCATCGGGGGCAACGGCTGCGGGTTCAGCATCACCGACTCGCGGTCGTCCGCCAGCGTCACGACGAGGTTCTTGGTGCCCCACTCGGCGTCCGGCTTCGGGAAGTCGTCGCGGGTATGGCCTCCCCGCGACTCCTGGCGCTCGAGCGCAGCCTTGGCGATCGACTCCGCGACCAGCAGCATGTTGCGCAGGTCGAGGGCCAGGTGCCAGCCGGGGTTGTACTGCCGGTGGCCCTCGATGCTCATCGTCGCCGCGCGCTGCTTGAGCCCCTCGATGGCCGTCAGCGCCGCCTGCAGCTCGGACTCGGTGCGGATGATGCCGACCAGGTCGTTCATCGTCTGCTGGAGGTCCTGCTGGATCGTGTACGGGTTGTCGTCGCCCTTGGCGTTGAAGGGCGCGAGGGCGCTCCACTGGCCGGCGCGGACGTCGTCCTCGGACACGACCGGTCGCACGTCCAGGCCGGCGACGTACGCCGCCGCGGCCTCGCCGGCGCGCCGGCCGAACACCAGCAGGTCGGACAGGCTGTTGCCGCCGAGGCGGTTGGAGCCGTGCATCCCGCCGGAGCACTCGCCGACGGCGTACAGGCCGGGCACGTGGGCCTGCTCGGTGTCGGCGTCGACCTCGACCCCGCCCATCACGTAGTGGCAGGTCGGGCCGATCTCCATCGGCTCGGCGGTGATGTCGACGTCGGCCAGCTCCTTGAACTGGTGGTACATCGACGGCAGCCGCTTGCGGATGAAGTCCGGGCTGCGGCGCGAGGCGATGTCGAGGTAGATGCCGCCGTGCTCGCTGCCCCGGCCGGCCTTGATCTCGGAGTTGATCGCGCGGGCGACCTCGTCACGCGGCAGCAGCTCGGGGGGCCGGCGGTTGTTCTTCTTGTCCTCGTACCAGCGGTCGGCCTCCTCCTCGGTGTCGGCCGTCTCCGCCTTGAAGAACTCGGGGATGTAGTCGAACATGAACCGCTTGCCGTCGGAGTTCTTGAGGATGCCGCCGTCCCCGCGCACCGACTCGGTGACCAGCAGTCCCTTCACCGACGGCGGCCACACCATGCCGGTCGGGTGGAACTGGACGAACTCCATGTTGATCAGCGACGCCCCGGCCCGGAGCGCCAACGCGTGGCCGTCACCGGTGTACTCCCAGGAGTTCGACGTGACCTTGTAGGCCTTGCCGATGCCACCGGTGGCGAGGATGACCGACGGGGCCTCGATGGTCACGAAGCGGCCGGTCTCGCGCCAGTAGCCGAAGATGCCGGAGATCCGACCGCCGCCGTTCCCGTCGTCCTCCTGGAGCAGCTCGGTGACGGTGCACTCCATGAACACGTCGATGCCGATCTGGACCGCGCGTTGCTGGAGCGTCCGGATCATCTCGAGACCGGTGCGGTCGCCGACGTGGGCGAGGCGGGCGTAGCGGTGGCCGCCGAAGTCGCGCTGGCTGATGAGCCCGTCCTCGGTGCGGTCGAACAGGGCGCCCCAGTCCTCGAGCTCGAGGACCCGCTCGGGCGCCTCCTGGGCGTGCAGCTGGGCCATCCGCCAGTTGTTGAGCATCTTCCCGCCACGCATGGTGTCGCGGAAGTGCACCTCCCAGTTGTCCTCGGGCCAGCGGTTGCCCATGGCCGCGGCGATGCCGCCCTCGGCCATCACGGTGTGCGCCTTGCCGAGCAGCGACTTGCAGACGATCGCCGTCTCGGCGCCGGCCTCGTGGGCGGCGATGGCGGCGCGCAGGCCGGCCCCGCCCGCACCCACGATCACGACGTCGTAGGAGTGCCGCTCGATCCCACCCTCGGCGTAGTAGGACATCTCGTTGCCGGTCATCTCGTGGCGGGACATCAGAAGAACCTCAGGTCCTCGATCGCTCCCGTGGAGAGGAGGTAGATGTAGAAGTCGGCGATCGCCACGGAGAACAGCGACAGCCAGGCGTACTGCGCATGGCTGGTGTTCAGCTTCGACACCCAGGTCCACAGCTTGTAGCGGACCGGGTGCTTGCTGAAGTGCCGCAGCCGGCCACCGACCGAGTGCCGGCAGGAGTGGCACGACAGCGTGTAGAGCCAGATCAGCACGACGTTGGCGACGAGGATGACGGTGCCGAGGCCCATGTGGATGCCGGCGGACTCACCCTCCATCGGGCCGAACGCCAGCACCGCGTCGTAGGTCAGGATCAGCGCGACGACGATCGCGGCGTACCAGAAGTAGCGGTGGATGTTGTTGATGATCAGCGGCAGCCGGGTCTCGCCCGAGTAGGCCTTGTGGGGCTCGGCGACGGCGCAGGCCGGCGGGCTCAGCCAGAACGAGCGGTAGTAGGCCTTGCGGTAGTAGTAGCAGGTCATCCGGAAGCCCAGCGGGAAGATCAGGATGATCAGCGCCGACGACAGCGGGAACCACTCGAAGGGCTGCCCGAAGTCCGACGAGCCGCGCACGCACTCACCCAGGCACGGGGAGTAGAACGGCGAGAGGTACGGCTCCACGAAGTAGTGGGCGCCGGAGAAGGCGCGCCAGGTGGCGTAGATGACGAACGCCGTGAACACCACGAAGGTGGTCAGGGGGTAGAGCCACCACCGGTCTGTCCGCAGGGTCTTCTCGGGGATCCGGGCCCGGGTGGGGCCAGCCACGCCTGTGGACATCCAGTGGGTCCTTCCTGACCGGGTGACGCCCGCTCGGAGAACCGCGGGTGTGCCGAGGGCAGTCTGTCGCCTCGGCCTGCCGAGGTTATGCGGGCGCACCGCGGGCCCGCCAGGGAGGGGTGGTCCCCCGGTGCCCCGTGTGGGCTATGTCACGTGTCGTATCCTCGGCGGGCAGCAGGAAGGTGCTGCTCGATCCGGAGCTCGGCCGGGTCATCGCCGAACGGTGCCGCTGAGGGGAGCGATGACGAGACCCGCGATCGTCACGGTGGACGACGACCAGCAGGTGTCGGCCGCTCTGGCCCGCGACCTGCGACGGCGCTACGGACGCGACTACCGGCTCGTCCGGGCCTCGTCGGGCGACGAGGCGCTCGAGGTGCTGGCCGAGCTCGCGCTCCGCGACCGGCCGGTGGCCCTCCTCGCCGTCGACCAGCGGATGCCGCGGATGACCGGCATCGAGGTGCTGGCCGAGGCCCAGGCCCGTGGCTACGCCGCGGGGGCCAAGCGCGTGCTGCTGACGGCGTACGCCGACACCGACGTCGCCATCCAGGCCATCAACGACATCGGCCTCGACCACTACCTGATGAAGCCGTGGGACCCGCCCGAGGAGCGGCTGTTCCCGGTGCTCGACGACCTGCTCGGCGACTGGCACAACGAGAACCCCGACCTCACCTCGGACGTGCGCGTGGTCGACCACCGCTGGTCCGAGCGCGGCTACGAGGTCAAGACGTTCCTGGCGCGCAACCACGTGCCGTACCGCTGGTTCGACGTCGAGCTCGACGAGGAGGGCAAGCGGCTCGCGGAGCTCGCCGGCGCCACGGCCGGCGACCTGCCGCTCGTGCTGCCGCCCGAGGGCGAGCCGCTGCGCTCCCCCACCAACGTCCAGGTCGCCGATGCCCTGGGCCTGCGCACCCAGGCCCAGCAGCCGTTGTACGACGTGTGCATCGTCGGCGGCGGTCCGGCCGGGCTGGCGTCGGCCGTGTACGCCGCGTCGGAGGGCCTGTCCACGATCGTGGTCGAGGGCCAGGCGCCGGGCGGGCAGGCCGGCACCAGTGCCGCGATCGAGAACTACCTCGGCTTCCCCAAGGGCCTCAGCGGCGCCGACCTCACCCAGCGGGCGATGGCCCAGGTGCAGCGCTTCGGCGCCGAGATGGTGCTGGCGCGCGACGTGGTCGCGCTGGAGCAGCGCGGGCCGGTGCGGGCCGTGGTGCTCGCCGGCGACCCAGACAATCCTCCTGCGATCGAGGCGCGGTCGGTGATCGTGTCGACCGGCGTCTCCTACCGCCGCCTCGCGGCGGACGGCCTCGACGGGCTGACCGGCCGCGGCGTCTACTACGGCGCCGACGCCAGCGACGCCCGCCAGGTGGTGGACGACGACGTCTACATCGTCGGCGCCGCCAACTCCGCCGGGCAGGCCGCGCTCAACATGGCCCAGCACGCGCGACGCGTCGTGATGGTCGTCCGGGCGTCGGGGCTGGAGGCGTCGATGTCGCGCTACCTCGTCGACCGCATCGAGGCGCATCCCGCCATCGAGGTGCGCACGGGCAGCGAGGTGACGGCCGCACGCGGGGACGGGCACCTCGAGTCGCTCACGCTGCTCGACCGCGGGGACGGCACGTGCGAGGAGGTGGCCGCCAGCTGGTTGTTCGTCTTCATCGGGGCGCAGCCGCGCACGGACTGGCTCGGCAAGGACGTGGTCCGAGACGAGCGGGGGTACGTCGTGACGGGGCCCGACCTCACCAAGCCGGCCGGATCCGACGCGGACAGCGCAACGTGGCCGCTGGCCCGGGCGCCGTACGCCCTGGAGACGAGCGTGCCGGGCGTGTTCGCGGCCGGCGACGTACGGCTGGACTCGATGAAGCGGGTCGCCTCCGCCGTCGGCGAGGGCGCGATGGCCGTGCACCTCGTGCACCGCTACCTGGCCACGGTCTGAGGGTCCTGGGATGCGCGTCGAGGAGCTGCGGCGGCTGGCCATCTTCGAGGGCCTGAGCGACGAGCGGCTCGAGCAGCTGCTGTCCGTCGGCCGGACCATCGAGATCGAGCCCGGCCTGCAGCTGTTCACCGAGGGTGAGCCGGCGTCGCACTGGTGGGTGCTGGTGGACGGCGCCGTCGACCTCTTCCGGACGGTCGGTCGCGAGGAGACGCGGGTCGGGCAGATGGTGCCCGGCCGGTGGGCGGGCGGCTTCCAGGCCTGGGACGACGACGGCGTCTACCTGGCCACGGGACGCGGCGTCGAGTTCGGTCGGCTGCTGAAGGTCCCCGCGCCCGACCTGCGGGCGTTGATGGAGGACTGGCTGCCGCTGGCCGTGCACCTGGTCCGCGGCGTGTTCGGGACGGCACGGTCGATCGAGGCGACGGTGCGGCAGCGCGAGTCGCTGGTCACCCTCGGGACGCTGTCGGCCGGCCTCGCGCACGAGCTGAACAACCCCGCGGCGGCCGCGGTCCGCACGGTGGAGTCGATGGGCCAGACGCTCAACGCCCTCCTGCACTCGCTCGGCGAGCTCGCCGAGGGCGCGATCACCGCCGACCAGTTCCTGGCCCTCGACCGCCTCCGCCGCGAGATCGACACTGCGCCCCCGATGCGTACGCCGATGCAGCTCTCCGACGCCGAGGACGAGCTGGGCGCGTGGCTCGAGGACCACGACGTCGACGACCCGTGGACGCTGGCCTCGACGCTGGCCGCCGCGGACGTGCCGGTCTCGTGGCTCGAGAGCGCGGCCGACCTGCTGCCCGGGGCGGCCCTGACCGCCGGCCTCGAGTGGGTCGCCGGCACCCTCTCGGTCAGTACGCAGCTCTCGGAGCTGCGCGAGGCGACCGGCCGGGTGTCCCAGCTCGTCAACGCGGTGCGCTCCTACACGCAGATGGACCGCGCGGCCCTCCAGCCCGTCGACGTCGTCGAGGGCCTCGAGAGCACCGTGGTGATCCTCCAGCACAAGCTGAAGCAGGGGGTCGAGGTCGTCCGCGACTACGAAGCGGACCTGCCGCGCATCGACGCCTTCGCCGGCGAGCTCAACCAGGTGTGGACCAACCTCATCGACAACGCGGTCGACGCCATGGACGGGGTGGGCACGCTGCGCATCACCACCCGCGCCGAGGCCGACGCCGTCGTGGTGGAGATCGCCGACAGCGGGGCCGGCCTCGACCCCGCGGTCGCCGCCCGCGCGTTCGACGCGTTCTACACGACCAAGGACGTCGGCAAGGGCACCGGCCTCGGCCTCGACACCGCCCGCCGGATCGTCGTGGAGAACCACGAGGGCACCATCGCCCTCGTCCGGGAGGGCGACGAGACCGTCGTCCGGGTCCGCCTCCCCCGTTGAGTTGCGCCTCGTGACTCGTCGAGTTGCGTGTCGTGACTCGTTCGAATTGCGCCTCGCGAACTCGGTCCAGCGCGTCCGACGCACGCGACTCAACGCCATCACGAGGCGCAACTCAACGCGTCACTTGAGGCGCAACTCAACACGAATGCGGTGCGGCGACCTCGGCATCCCTAACGTTCTCGCGTGACCGGACCCGAGATCGTGCCCTTCACCGCCGAGCACCTCGAGGGGGCGGCGGAGCTGTTGGCCGCGCGGCACCGGAGGCACCGGGAGGCCGAGCCGTTGCTGTCGGCGAGGTACGAGGACCCGGCGGTGGCCCGCGAGGAGATCGCGGCGGCGTACGGGCTGCTGGACGCCTCGGGCTCGGCGGCGGTCGACGGCAGCCGCGTGGTGGGGTACCTGCTCGGCGCACCGAAGGGCGGGTCCGCGTGGGGCGACAACATCTGGGTCGAGTCGTCCGGCCATGCCGTCGAGGAGGCCGAGACGGCGCGGGGTCTGTACGCCGTCGCGGCGACGCGGTGGGTCGCCGAGGGCCGCGTCGCGCACTACGCCCTGCTGCCCGCCCACGACCGCGAGCTGGTCGACGCGTGGTTCCGGCTCGCCTTCGGCCACCAGCACACGCACGGGATCCGGGAGCCGGCGGCCGCCGGCCCCGTCCGCGCGGGCCTGACCGTCCGGCAGCCGGTCCGCGACGAGATCCCGGTCCTGGCCCGGCTCGACATGGTGCTGACCGAGCACCAGTCCCTCTCGCCGACCTTCTCCAGCGGCCCGCCCGACGTGTACGAGGAGCGGGTCGCGGACTGGGAGGAGGACTTCGACAACCCGAAGTTCTGGAACGTGGTCGTCGAGCACGACGGCTCGATCGCCGGCAGCGCGGTCGGGTGCGCGCTCGAGGTCTCCTCGGCGCACGTCGGACCCGCCCGCCCCGACCACGCGGGCTTCCTGGGGTTCGCCGCGGTCCTCCCCGGTGCCCGCGGCCTCGGCGTCGGACGCGCGCTCGGCGAGGCGGTCACGGCCTGGGCCCTCGAGGCGGGCTACACGAGCGTCGTCACCGACTGGCGGGAGACCAACCTGCTCTCGTCGCGCGCCTGGCGAGGCGTCGGCTACCGCGACACCTTCACCCGGGTGCACCGGCTCGTCGGCCACTGAACCCCGCCTGACCTGGAATTTCTCACACTCCCAGCGGTCGTGGCCGAGGCCGCGGAGGGATAGCGTGTTGATTCGTGGCCACCACGACTCCCCGCCCCCTCGTCCGGGGGACACGCGGCGTGCGCACCACCATCGCCCTCAAGATCCTGATGGCCGTGAGCGGCGGGGTCTTCATCGCGTTCGTGCTGCTGCACATGTACGGCAACCTGCAGGCCTTCGCCGGCCACGACGCGTTCAACGAGTACGCCGAGCACCTGCGGACGTTCGGTCAGCCGATGCTGCCGTACACCGGCCTCCTCTGGGTGATCCGGATCGGGCTGGTCATCGCCCTCGTCGTGCACGTCGTCGCGGCGGCGACGCTGTGGCGACGGGCCCGCGCGGCGCGCACCGTGCCGTACGTGATGAAGAAGCGCACCGGCGCGACGTTCGCCAGCGGGCTGATGCGGTGGGGCGGCGTGACGATCCTGCTCTTCCTGGTCTGGCACCTGCTGAACTTCACGGTCGGCAAGGTCAACGTCACCGGGGGCCCCACCGACGATCCCTACAACCTGATGGTCGACACCTTCGCGACCTGGTGGATCACGGTGATCTACCTGGTCGCGATGGCGATGCTGGGCGCCCACCTGCACCACGGCATCTGGAGCGCGGCCCAGACGCTCGGCTGGACCAGCCACGAGCGGTCACGCCTGGTGGCCAAGCAGATCGCGTTCACGACCGCCGTGATCATCGCCGGCGGATTCAGCCTGGTGCCGATCTTCGTCCTCGCGGGCGTCATCGAGAAGTGAAGGACAGCAGCCAGTGACCGACATGCCCGACACCACCACGAGCGCGCCGTCGTCCCCGTCGGCGCCGGCGGAGTTCTCCGACGACGCCGCCGGCTACTACACGCCCGGGGACCCGGTCGCCGACACCAAGGCACCGGGCGGGCCGATCGACGAGCGCTGGAACACCCGCCAGTTCGAGGCCCGCATCGCCAACCCCGCCAACCGCCGCCGTCTCTCGGTGATCGTGGTCGGCACCGGCCTGGCCGGCGCGAGCGCCGCCGCGACGTTGGGCGAGGCGGGGTACGTCGTGAAGTCCTTCTGCTACCAGGACTCCCCGCGCCGGGCCCACTCGATCGCCGCCCAGGGCGGCATCAACGCGGCCAAGAACTACAAGGGCGACGGCGACTCCGTCTACCGGCTCTTCTACGACACGATCAAGGGTGGCGACTACCGCTCGCGCGAGTCGAACGTCTACCGCCTCGCCCAGGTGAGCGCCAACATCATCGACCAGTGCGTGGCCCAGGGCGTGCCGTTCGCCCGCGAGTACGGCGGCCTGCTCGACAACCGCTCCTTCGGCGGCGTCCAGGTCTCGCGCACCTTCTACGCCCGCGGGCAGACCGGCCAGCAGCTGCTCATCGGCGCGTACCAGGCCCTCGAGCGCCAGGTCGCCGCCGGCACGGTCAAGTGCTACACCCGCCACGAGATGGTCGAGCTCGTCGTCGTCGACGGCCGGGCGCGCGGCATCATCGTGCGCGACATGGTCACCGGCGAGATCGAGACCTACTTCGCCGACGTCGTGGTGCTCGCCTCCGGCGGCTACGGCAACGTCTTCTTCCTCTCCACCAACGCGATGGGCTGCAACGTCACGGCTACCTGGCGCGCGCACCGCAAGGGCGCGTACATGGCCAACCCCTGCTACACGCAGATCCACCCGACGTGCATCCCGGTCACCGGCCACCACCAGTCCAAGCTCACGCTGATGAGCGAGTCGCTGCGCAACGACGGCCGGATCTGGGTGCCCAAGAAGCAGGCCGACTGCGCCAAGGACCCTCGCGAGATCGCCGAGGAGGACCGCGACTACTACCTCGAGCGCATCTACCCGGCGTTCGGCAACCTGGTCCCCCGCGACATCGCCTCCCGCCAGGCCAAGAACATGTGCGACGAGGGTCGCGGCGTCGGCCCGGAGGTCGAGGGCGTGCGTCGCGGCGTCTACCTCGACTTCGCCGAGGCCATCGAACGCCTCGGCCGGGAGACCATCGAGGAGAAGTACGGCAACCTCTTCGACATGTACGCCCGCATCACCGGCGAGGACCCGTACGCCGTCCCGATGCGCATCTACCCCGCCGTCCACTACGTGATGGGCGGCCTCTGGGTCGACTACGACCTCCAGTCGACGATCCCCGGGCTCTTCGTCACCGGCGAGGCGAACTTCTCCGACCACGGCGCCAACCGGCTCGGCGCGTCCGCGCTGATGCAGGGCCTGGCCGACGGGTACTTCGTGCTCTCCAACACGATCCGCGACTACCTCGCCGACGGGCCCTTCGACAAGATCGCCGACGACAACCCGGCCGTGGTCGAGGCGCAGCAGGCGGTGCAGGCACGCATCGACCACTTCATGACCAACAAGGGCACCCGCAGCGTCGACTCGTACCACCGCGAGCTCGGCAACATCATGTGGGAGTACTGCGGCATGGAGCGGACCGAGGACGGCCTGCGCAAGGCGATCGACCTGATCCGCAGCCTGCGCGACGACTTCTGGCGCAACGTCAAGGTGCTCGGCACCGCCGACAGCCTCAACCAGTCGCTCGAGCGGGCCGGCCGGGTGGCCGACTTCTTCGAGCTCGGCGAGCTGATGTGCATCGACGCCCTCAACCGCCGCGAGTCCTGCGGCGGGCACTTCCGCGCGGAGTCGCAGACCGAGGAGGGCGAGGCGTTGCGACACGACGACCAGTACGCCTACGTCGCCGCCTGGGAGTGGGCCGGCCAGGACGAGAAACCGATCCTCCACAAGGAGGAGCTCACCTACGAGTTCGTCGAGATGAAGCAGCGGAGCTACAAGTAGATGAACCTGACCCTGAACATCTGGCGCCAGGCGAACACCGCCTCCGCCGGGGAGATGAAGACCTACCAGGTCGAGGCCTCCCCCGACATGTCGTTCCTCGAGATGCTCGACGTCCTCAACGAGGAGCTCAACGCGAAGGGCGAGGAGCCCGTCGCGTTCGACTCCGACTGCCGCGAGGGCATCTGCGGGATGTGCGGCCTGATGATCAACGGCGAGCCGCACGGCCCCGAGGTCACCACCACCTGCCAGCTGCACATGCGCTCGTTCGAGGACGGCGACACCATCACCATCGAGCCCTGGCGCTCCACCGCCTTCCCGGTGCTGAAGGACCTGGTCGTCGACCGCCGCGCCTTCGACCGCATCATCGCCTCGGGCGGGTACGTCTCGGTCAACACCGGCGCGGCCCCGGACGCGCACGCGACGCCGGTGCCCAAGGACAACGCCGACCGTGCCTTCGACGCCGCCACCTGCATCGGCTGTGGCGCCTGTGTCGCGGCCTGCCCGAACGGGTCGGCCTCGCTGTTCCTCGGCGCCAAGATCACCCATCTCGGCGAGCTGCCCCAGGGTCAGGCCGAGCGCTGGAGCCGGGTCGTCGACATGGTCGGCCAGCACGACGCCGAGGGCTTCGGCGGCTGCACGAACATCGGCCAGTGCACGGCTGCCTGCCCGAAGGAGATCCCGATGGACGTGATCTCCCAGCTCAACCGCGACCTGCGCACGGCCATCCGCAAGGGTCATTGACCGAACGAGGGTCAGTCCCGCTTGCGGCGACGCAGCAGCGCGACGAGAGCGAGCATCAGCGCGGCGCCGGAGCCGACCCAGGCGCTGGGCGGCACCTCGGGCGGCGTACGGCGCTCGCGCACGGCGAGCGGGGCGGGCTCGGCCGCAGCCACGGCAGCGACCGGTTCGGCCGTCGGCGCGCCGCGCGGGACCGTGGTGAAGGCCCAGGCGGCGGCGTACACGACGACGCGCGAGAAGTAGTTGATCCAGACCAGCAGGATCAGCGCGATGCCGAACGCCTGGAACGCCGGCTGGTCCTTGGTGAGCCCGATGAGGAAGCTCGAGAGCCACTTCAGCAGCTCGGCGCCGATGGCGCCGAGCAGGGCACCTGCCCAGAGTGACCGCTGCGGGAGCCGAGGCCGCACCAGCAGCGTGAAGATGGCGAAGAACAGCAGCATGTCGGCGGCCCCGCCGAGGACGACCACCAGCAGCGCCAGCTCGGGCGCCAGTCCCTGGTCCAGCCCCAGCAGGTCGAGGAGCTCCCTCGAGAAGCCCGTGACCAGCCCGGAGATGGCCACGCTGACGATCATGATCACGCCGATGACCGCGAGCGTCACCAGGTCGCGCAGCTTGCCGACCACGAAGTTGGGCTGGAGGGTGGTCGGCTCCTCGAAGACCTGGTTCAGGGCGTCGCGCATGCACGAGGTCCACCCGAGGCCGGAGTAGACGAGCACGGCGAGGCCGATCACGCCGACCGTGCGGGCCGCCTGCTGCACCGCGTCGAGCGAGATCTGGTCGGGACCGTCCCCGATCAGCCCCGGCAGCACGCTCTCCAGCGCCGTGACCAGGTTGTCCTGCGCGTCGGGAAAGATCGAGGCGACGGAGCCGACCACGAAGAACGCGATGGCCAGGATCGGGAAGAACGACAAGAAGGCGTAGTACGTCACCGCGGCCGCCCGGTAGCTGCCCTTGAGGCTGCTGTAGTGCTGCTGGGTGTTGATGGCGTGGTCGAGCAGGCGCGATCGCACCCGAGCCCGGTCGAGGAACGCCGTGGCCCGGTCCTTCAGCGCGGACACGGGTCAGTCGTCCCCGGGTCCTTGCAGCAGCGCGAAGTCACGCGTCGGCCGCCATCCCTCGGCGGCGTCGTGGACGTAGAGGTGGAAGCTCGACACCTCGAACGAGCACTCGAAGTCGGCGAGGTCGGCGAAGGCCGAGTCCAGCTGGTCCTCGGTGAGGTGGTGCGCGACGGTGACGTGCGGGTGGAAGGGGAACTCGACATCGACGTCGAGCGGCCCGGATCGGACGGCGGCGGCCAGCTGCTCGGTCTGCGAGATCCCCTCGGCGAGGCTGATGAACACGACGGGCGAGACCGGACGGAAGGTACCCGTCCCCCGCAGGTGCACGGTGAACGCGGCGCCTGCCTCGGCCACCTTGTCCAGGTGACCCTCGACCACGGCCAACGTGTCGTCGTCGATGTCGGTCGGTGGGATCAGCGTGATGTGGGTGGGCACCAGGGCGGCGGCCGGGTCCAGGCCGGTCCGGTAGTCCTGGAGCTCGGTGGCCCAGGGCTCCGGGATCGACAGGGCGACTCCGATGACCGGCACCCGACGACCCTACTGACCCTTCAGGCCGGGGTGGGCAGGAGCCACGAAGCCGACGCGCTGCCAGACGTCGCGCAGCGTGGCCTCGGCCACCTCGGCCGCCTGCTGGCGTCCCTGCTCGAGCACCGCGCTGAGCTGGGTCTGGTCGTCCAGCAGCTCGAGCGTGCGGTCACGGAAGGGCGTCACGAACTCGACGACGACGTCCGCGAGGTCCTTCTTGAAGTCGCCGTAGCCGCGGCCGGCGTACTCCTCCTCCAGGTCGACGATGCTGCGGCCCGTCAGTGAGGAGTAGATCGTCAGGAGGTTGCTGATGCCCGGCTTCTCCTCGACGTCGAAGCGCACGTCGGAGCCCGAGTCGGTGACGGCCGAACGGATCTTCTTCGCGCTGACCTTGGGATCGTCCAGCAGCTCGATGATGCCGGCCGGCGAGGACGCCGACTTCGACATCTTGGCCGTCGGGTCCTGGAGGTCGGTGATCTTGGCCGTGGACTTGAGGATGTACGGCTCGGGCAGGCGGAACGTCTTCTTGTAGCGGTGGTTGAACCGCTGCGCCACGTCGCGGGTGAGCTCGAGGTGCTGGCGCTGGTCCTCGCCGACGGGCACGTAGTGCGGGCGGTAGAGCAGGATGTCGGCCGCCTGGAGGATCGGGTAGGTGAACAGGCCCACGCTCGCGGCCCCCTCGCCCGACTTCGACGACTTGTCCTTGAACTGGGTCATCCGCCGCGCCTCGCCGAACCCGGTCAGGCACTGCAGCACCCACGACAGCTGCGCGTGGGCGGGGATCTGGCTCTGCACGAAGATCGCCGACCGCGTCGGGTCGATGCCCATCGCGAGCAGCTGGGCCGCGGCACGCAACGTGCGCTCGCGCAGCACGCCCGGATGCTGCTCGACGGTGATCGCGTGCAGGTCGGCGATGAAGAAGAACGGCTGGTGGTCACGCTGGAGGTCGACCCACTGACGGGTCGCCCCGAGGTAGTTGCCGAAGTGGAAGGAGTCGGCGGTCGGCTGGATGCCCGAGAGCACCCGCGGACGGGCGCCGCCGGACGCCACGGGAGGGACGGCCAGCTCGGGCTCGGTGATCGCATTCATCTCGTGCGCATTCTGTCAGGGCTGTGATGCAACCCCGTGCGCCGCCCAGAGGTCGCATAGTTGAGGGAACCTGCCGGAGGAGAACGCATGGACGGGTCATCGGCCGGGGGCCGGCTGCGCGAGGTGTACGCCGTGGCGTACCCGCGCCTGGTCGGCCAGCTCGTCGGCGTCACCGGTGACCCGGCCGAGGCCGAGGACGCCGTGATGGAGGCGTTCGCGCGGGCGGCCCCCGGGCGGAGCTCGTTCCACGACGCCGACAACCCCGAGGCCTGGCTGCGCACGGTGGCCGTCAACGTGGCGCGCAGCCGGTGGCGGCGGATGCTCCGCTGGACCCACCTGGTCCCCGCCCTGGCCCGGTCCGAGGCGTACGCCGACCTGCCCGAGGACCACCTCGCCCTGATGGCCGCGCTGCGCCGGCTGCCCGCCGCCCAGCGCGAGGCCATCGCCCTGCACCACCTCGCCGACCTGCCTGTCGCCGAGGTGGCCGAGACCCTGGGCGTGCCCGAGGGCACGGTCAAGGCGCGCCTCTCGCGGGGCCGCGCCGCCCTCGCCGAGCTGCTCGAACCGTCCAAGGAGGACGACCATGTCTGAGCTTCGTGACCTGCCCGACCTGGCCGGCGACGTCCGCGAGCGCGTGGTCATCCCGCCGTACGCCGAGGTGTCGCGGCGGGTGCGTGCGCGGCGGCTCCGCGGCGCGGTCGGCGCGATGGCCGCCGCCGTCGTCGTGGTCGCCGGCGTCGCGGTCTGGCAGAGCGTGGCGACGACCGCCGGGCCGCCGATCCCCCAGCCGGCCGACCACACCCAGGGCCCGATCCCGCCGACCGACGAGTCGCAGTGGCGCGCGGTCGTCGACGGGACGGACTCCCATCCCTTCGAGATCCAGGGCACCGACGACGGGGCGATCGCCGTGGTCTGGCGGGCCTTGGAACCCGGGGCACCGACGTTCGCGCTGGTCATCCGCGAGGCCGACGGCTCCGTGCACGGGATGCGCCTCGACGACCCGGTGTCCCTCACGCCCGTGCCGGGTGGATGGGTCGGGATGGACGGGGCGCGGGGTCACCTCATCGGCTCGGACGGCAGCTGGTCCGACCTCGACGAGACGGCCCCCCGGCAGCCACAGGCCGGTGACGTAGTCGTGACCGGGCAGTACTCCAGCTGGCTGTACTCGCCCGTCGACCAGGGTCTGTCCCCGGCGACCGAGCTCGAGGGAAGTTCCGTCGACGGCTACGTGGCGCCTGATGGCCGCCTGGTGACCTGCCAGCAGAACGGTCGCGGTCGGGTCTTCGTGTCCCCCACCGACAAGATGATCCGGGACCTCCCCGGGAGCACGTGCGTGGTGGCAGGTCGCGGCGACGACGTCGCCGTCGTGGCCTTGGGCGACGAGCCCGACGGTGGCATCCCGATGACCGGGTTGATGACCTACACGGACCTCGCCTGGCGCTTCCCGGAGACCCCGGACCTGTTGGACGGCGTCACCTCCGTGGTCGTGACTGCGGACGGCAGCACGGTCGTCACCGACGCCAGCGACGGTCGCTGGCTCGTGGTTCGCCCGGACGGCGACGTCGTCGAGCCGGATCGCAGAGCCGGCGAGGCGTTCGTCGCCGGTGACCGTCTGTACGTGTCGTCGTACGGGCTCATGAACGGGCCGGTCTTCGTCTCCGACGACGACGGCCGCACGTGGAGCGAGACCACGCTGCCCGGAAACGAGTCGAAGCAGGGCTGACCGTCCTGGCAGGGTGGCCCGCATGCCGCCCACGACCGCCCCGACCCTGACCGACGGCCCGGTGACGCTGCGTCACCCGCGGGAGAGCGACGTGCAGGGCTCGTGGGAACAGTGCCAGGACCCGCTGTCGCAGCAGTGGACGACGGTGCCGATCCCCTACTCCCACGCCGACGCGCGGGACTTCATCCTCGGGTTCGTGCCGGGCGCCTGGGAGTCCGACAAGGAGTGGGGCTTCGTGGTCGAGGTCGAGGGCCGGTACTGCGGTCACATCACGCTCCGCAACGAGGGCAACCGCCGGGCCGAGATCGCCTACGGGTCGCACCCCTGGGTGCGCGGGTCCGGCCACATGGAGCACGCCCTGCGGATGCTGCTGGAGTGGGGCTTCCGCGAGAAGGACCTGGCCACCGTCATCTGGCTGGCCAACGTCGGCAACTGGGCGTCACGACGGGTGGCGTGGAGGCTGGGCTTCTCCTTCGAGGGCACCCTGCGCCAGTGGCTCCCGCACCGCGGCGAGCTCCGCGACGCCTGGGCCGGCACCCTCCTGGCCGACGACCCGCGCGAGCCGCAGCGGCGCTGGATCGACGAGGCCGTGCTCGAGGGCTCAGGCGTGCGGCTCCGCGCTTTCCGCGAGGGGGACGCCGCGCGGGTCGTCGAGGCGTGCCGTGACCAGCGGACCCGGGCCTGGCTGGGCGACCTGCCCTCGCCGTACGACGAGGAGGCGGCCCTGTCGTTCATCCGCGGCCGCACCGGTGTCCGGGCGCGTGGGGACGGCTTGAGCTGGGCTGTCGCCGACCCCGCGAGCGACGAGCTGCTCGGGTCGGTCGGCCTGTTCGACCTCACCGACGACCTCGCGTACGGCGAGGTGGGCTACTGGACGCATCCCGCCGCCCGCGGGCGTGGGGTGATGACCGCTGCCGTCGGCCTGGTGCTGGGCGCACGCCTTCGAGACCCTCGGCCTGCAACGGGTCAAGGCGTACGCCGCTCGCGACAACGCCGCGTCACGTCGCGTGCTCGAGGCCAACGGCCTCACCGAGCACGGCGTCGAGCGCCTCGGCACCGTGCTGGGCGACGGCCGCGCCGACGCGGTGCTCTACGACGTCCTGCGTGAGGAGTGGGCACGCAGGAAGTGAGAGGCGGCTCCCAGCTACAGGCAGCTACTGGTGCAGAGCGACCAGTTGACGCTCAGCGTGATGGTGCCGGGCGTGGCCACGTTGGTCGTCGTGTTCGTCCAGACGTAGTTGAACGTGACAAGGTCGGCCGCCGGGTTGCCGCCCCGGTTGAAGGTGTAGTGCAGCGTCTTGGAGCCCGGAGGGATTTCGTTCGTCTGGGCCGGCGTCGTCGCCTGCAGCTGCTCACCCGTGGCAAGGTCGCCGACGAGCACGACGTCCGGGTCCGTGATGGCGAACGTGGAGGTGGTCGCGTTGGTGAACGTCACGTCAAAGCGGTACGGCTTGACGGGACCGCCGCCGACGCCACAGCGGCAGCCACTCATCGCCGTGACCGTGGGGCCCAACCCCGGCGAAGCGGCGAACGCCGGCGCGGCGACCCCGACTGCGACCAGAGGGACGCTCCACGCGGCTCCGCGGGCAACGGAGCGGCGAGAGACCTGCTGTGAGGACATGCGGGAACTCCAGGGGGATCGGGGGGCGGTGACGTCGTCGCGCGACATCACTGGGTAAAGGTAAAACTAGCCGCGGGCGTGGAGCTTCGTGGCAGAACGAGGCCAAACTCGACCAATCCCGTGCAATTCGGACCGGATGAGCAGTGGCGACTAGTCCGAACGGGCCATGCGAAATCACCCGATCCGATCAGCGCGTTGCCGGGCGCCGGGCGAGCAGGGCGGCCGCCACGAGCACCACCAGCCCCGCGGCGGCCAGCGCGGCGCCCACCACTCCCGTGGCGCGGTAGCCGTAGCCAGAGGCGATGACCAGGCCGCCCAGCGCGGCCCCGGCGGCGTTGGCGATGTTGAGCGACGCGTGGTTGGAGGCGGCCCCGATGGTCTGCGCGTCGCCGGCCACGTCCATCAGCCTCAGCTGCAGGTTCACCACGAGCACCGAGCCCAGCACCGTGACCATGAAGCCGACCGGCAGCAGCCACCAGCCGTACGGCGCGACCGCGGCGAACAGCAGCAGCACCACGACCAGACCGAAGCGCCGAGCCGAGGAGCGAGCCGAAGACCGACCAGTCGGCGAGCTCGCCGGCCAGCCAGGTGCCCACGACCATGCCCACGCCGAACGCCAGCAGGAACCACGGCACGGCGCTGTCGGGCAGCCCGCCCACCTCGGTCACCGTGGGGGCGATGTAGGAGTAGACGGCGAACATGCCACCGAAGCCGATCGCGCCCGCCAGCAGCGTCAGCCACACCTGCGGCACGCGGAAGGCCCTCAGCTCGCGGCGACCGGTGGCCTCGGGGTCGCCGGGCAACGAGGGCACGAACGCGAGCACGAGCACGGCCGTGAGAAGAGCGAGGCCGGTCACCGCCCAGAACGCCGCCCGCCAGCCGGACTGCTGCCCCAGCCACGTGGCCGCCGGCACCCCGATCACGTTCGCGACGGACAGACCGAGCATCACCAGCGCGACGGCTCGGCCCTTGCGGCCCTCGGGGGCCAGCGAGGCGGCGACGAGCGAGGCCACCCCGAAGTACGCGCCGTGCGGGAAGCCGGTCGCCATCCGGGCCAGCACGAGCATCCCGTACGACGTCGCGAGCGCACTGACCGCGTTGCCCGCGGCGTACGCGACCATCAGCGCGACCAGGAGGCCGCGGCGCGGCAGGCTGGCCCCGAGGAAGGCCAGGACCGGGGCACCGATCACCACGCCGACGGCGTACGCCGAGATGATGTGGCCGGCGGTCGGGATCGAGACGCCCACGCCCTCCGCGATCTGCGGCAACAGCCCCATGACCACGAACTCGGTGGTGCCGATGGCGAAGCCGCCCATCGCGAGCGCGAGCACCACCAGGGTGAAGTGGCGGGTGGTCGCGGACGCCCGGGGAGGCGCGGGAGCGGTCGTCGTCATCGCCGGCACAGCCTCCGGCGGGCGCGGGCTATTCCGTGCCCTTGCTCACGTCGGGCTCACGTCGGGCTCACGTCGGGCTCACGTCGGGCTCACGTCGGGCTCAGCCGAGCGACGCCAGCGCCTCGTTGAACGTGGCCGAGGGACGCATCACGGCCGAGGCCTTCTCGGCGTCGGGACGGTAGTAGCCGCCGACGTCGGCCGGCTGGCCCTGGACACCGATCAGCTCCTCGGTGATGGCCTGCTCGTTCTCGGCCAGGGTCGAGGCCAGGGGCGCGAAGGCGGACGCGAGCCCGGCGTCGTCGGACTGCGCCGCCAGCTCCTGCGCCCAGTAGAGCGCCAGGTAGAAGTGCGAGCCCCGGTTGTCGATCGAGCCGACCCGGCGGGCGGGCGACTTGTTCTCCTTGAGGAACGTCCCCGTCGCGCGGTCGAGCGTGTCGGCCAGCACCTGGGCCCGCTGGTTGCCGGTCGCCTCGGCGTAGTGCTCGAACGACGCCGCGAGGGCGAGGAACTCGCCGAGGCTGTCCCAGCGCAGGTAGTTCTCCTTCACCAGCTGCTGGACGTGCTTGGGGGCCGAGCCGCCCGCGCCGGTCTCGAACAGCCCGCCACCGTTGATCAGCGGCACGACCGACAGCATCTTGGCCGAGGTGCCGAGCTCGAGGATCGGGAACAGGTCGGTGTTGTAGTCGCGCAGCACGTTGCCGGTCACCGAGATGGTGTTGAGGCCCTGGCGGATCCGGTCGATGGACAGCTGGGTGGCCTCCACCGGCGTGAGGATGCGGATGTCGAGGCCGTCGGTGTCGTGCTCGGGGAGGTACTGCTCCACCTTGGCGATCAGGTTGGCGTCGTGGGCGCGGTCGGCGTCGAGCCAGAACACGGCCGGGTCGCCGGTCGCCCGGGCGCGGGTGACGGCGAGCTTCACCCAGTCGCGGATCGGCACGTCCTTGGTCTGGCAGGCACGCCAGATGTCGCCGGCGTTGACCTCGTGCTCGATGAGCGCCTCACCGGCGCTGTCGACCACCCGGACGGTGCCGGCGGCGGCGATCTCGAAGGTCTTGTCGTGGGAGCCGTACTCCTCGGCCGCCTGCGCCATCAGCCCCACGTTGGGCACGGAGCCCATGGTGGCCGGGTCGAAGGCGCCGTGCTCGCGGCAGTCGTCGATGACGACCTGGTAGATCCCGCTGTACGACGAGTCGGGGATCACCGCGAGGGTGTCCGCCTCCTCGCCGTCCGGGCCCCACATGTGCCCGGAGGTACGGATCATCGCCGGCATCGACGCGTCGACGATCACGTCGCTGGGCACGTGGAGGTTGGTGATGCCCTTGTCGGAGTCGACCATCGCGAGAGCGGGGCCCTGGGCCAGCCGCTGCTTGACCGCCTCGCGGATGGCCCCGCCGTCCGGGAGCGCGTCGGCGGCACCCATCAGGGCGCCGAGGCCGTCGTTGGGCGAGATGCCCGCGGCGCGCAGCTGGGCGCCGTACTGACCGAAGATCTCGGGGAAGAACATCTCCACGACGTGACCGAAGATGATCGGGTCGGAGACCTTCATCATGGTGGCCTTGAGGTGCACCGAGAACAGCACGTCGTCGGCCTGGGCGCGGGCGATCTGCTCGGTGACGAACTCGCGCAGCGCCTCGACGTCCATGCGGGTCGCGTCGACGACCTCGCCGGCCAGCACCGGCACCGACTCCTTGAGCACGGTGACCGTGCCGTCCTCGGCGACGTGCTCGATGCGGAGCGTGTCGTCGGCGGCCAGCACCACCGACTGCTCGCTGTGGCGGAAGTCGCCGTCGGTCATGGTGGCCACGTTGGTGCGCGAGTCGGCGCTCCAGGCCCCCATGGAGTGCGGGTGCTTGCGGGCGTACGCCTTCACCGACTCGGGTGCGCGACGGTCGGAGTTGCCCTCGCGCAGGACCGGGTTGACGGCGCTGCCCTTGACCGAGTCGTAGCGTGCCCGGGCGTCGCGCTCCTCGTCGGTCCTGGCCTCGTCGGGGTACGGAGGCAGCGCGAAGCCCTGCGCCTGGAGCTCGGCCACGGCCGCCTTGAGCTGCGGGATCGAGGCGCTGACGTTCGGCAGCTTGATGATGTTGGCCTCGGGCCGCTTCGCCAGGGCGCCGAGCTCGGCCAGCGCGTCGGAGGTCCGCTGGTCCTCCGGCAGCCGGTCGGCGAAGGCCGCGATGATCCGGCCCGCCAGGGAGATGTCGCGGGTCTCCACGGGCACACCCGCCTGGGCGGCGTACGCCTGCACGATCGGGAGGAACGAGTACGTCGCCAGGAGCGGCGCCTCGTCGGTGTGGGTGTAGATGATCGGGGAAGAGGGCACAGTCTCGCTGGACACGTTCGGACGCTAACAGGCGAGCCGGCGACACGACCACGCGAGGGTAGGCTGCGCGCGGCTGGTCACGGGCAGTTCACGGGCAGGGGCACGGAAGAGGTCTCGACATGACAGACACAGCGGTCGCAGCAACCGAGACGGCGGCACCCACGGCCGCCCAGAAGTTCTCCGCCGAGGTGCTCGGCACGTTCGTGCTCGTGTTCTTCGGCGTCGGCGCGGCCCTCGCGACCGGGACCGACGTGATCACCACCGGCCTCGCGTTCGGCCTGACGGTGCTGGTGATGGCCTACTCGGTCGGGCGCGTCTCGGGTGGCCACTTCAACCCCGCGGTCACCGTCGGCGCGGCCGTCGGCGGCCGGCTGGCCTGGTCGCACGTGCCGCTGTACGTCGTCGCCCAGCTGCTCGGCGCGATCGCCGGCGCCGCGGTCCTGTGGAGCGTCTACCAGGGCATCCCGGGCTTCAGCTCCGAGGGAAGCTTCGGCCAGAACTCCTTCGGCGACCTGTCCACCTACGGGCTGGCCTGGTGGGCGGCCTTTCTCGTCGAGGCCGTGATCACCCTGGTGTTCCTGATGGCGATCCTCGCCGTCACCGACGAGCGCAACGAGCACCCGGCCCTGGCTCCCTTGGCCATCGGCCTGTCGCTGGCGATGATCCACTTCGCGACGATCCCGCTCACCGGCACCTCGGTGAACCCCGCCCGCTCGATCGGGCCCGCCCTCTTCGCCGGCGTCGACGCCATCGCCCAGCTGTGGCTGTTCATCCTGGCCCCGCTCCTCGGTGCAGCCCTCGCCGGCCTGCTCTACCCGCTCCTCTTCGGCCGCCACGGCGAGCCGGTCGCCGGGTCCGGTCTGCGCTTCGGGCGCCGTACTCCGCCCGGCGCGGTCCCCGGGTACGGCGCACCGGACGCCTACCAGCAGCAGTGGAACCAGCAGTACGGCGTCCCGCAGCCGGGCAGCCGGGTCAGCCCGGCCAGGCTCCCTGGCCGCCCCAGCCTCCCCAGCAGTGGCAGCAGCCGCAGTACCCCACCGCCCCGCCCCCGCAGTCGTGGCCCCAGCAGCCGCCGCCACCGCAGGCACCCCCGCAGTGGCCGTCGAGCGACGACGACGGCCAGACCCAGGTACGCCCCCCGACCTGACTTGCCTCGCTCCGCTCGGCTGTCCGGCGCGGCTCTTGGTCAGGGGGTGGTGACGGAGGCGAGGACGGCTCGCTGGGTACCGCCGACCATGGTGGTCTCCTCCACGAGGCCGGTGCCCTCGGCGTACGCGCGGCGGACGACGACCTCGTCCGGCAGGTCGAGGGTCGAGGTGTCCTCGGTGAGCAGCAGCGACCCGAACGTGCCGGCCGGCAGGGTGCGCTCCTCGTCGAGGGAGAGGACTGTCGAACGGTCGGCGGCGTTCGGGGCCTGCTGGTGGAGGTACCCGTCGCCGACCCGCGGCAGCGCCGGCATGGCGAGACCCGCCTCCGCGCCGTCCTCCCCCGCACGCCAGGCGCGGTCGCCGTCCTCGCCGAAGAGCCAGACGTTGCCCTCGTCGTCCTGCGCGAGGTACGTCACGACCTCCTCGACCACCACGCCGTCGCGGTCGGTACCCGTCCGCCGCACCACGACGCACGACACCCCGGCCACCGTCTCGTGGGCCTCCTCGACGCGGACCTCGAGCCGCTGCACGGCGCTGCCGGCGACGTCGTAGGTCCACACGGTGCCGGGCGCGAGCGGGAGCCACGGGTTGTCGACCTCGTCGACGAAGTCGTCGGGATCGGGGCTCGGGGTGGGGATCACGAGCTCGTCGACACCCTGCGGGCCGATCTCGGTGGGGTTGGCCTGGCCGGCCGCTCCGCAGCCCGAGACGAGCAGGGCTGACAAGAGGAGGGCCGCGACGAGGGCTGGGGATCGTCGCGACATGGGCCCAGGATGCCGCACGGGCGGTGGCTGCTAGCGTCGCTGCCGTTCCCGAACACCAAGGAGTTGTCGTGTCCCCAGCTGATGTTCAGGCCCCTCTCAAGGTCGCCGTCACCGGCGCCGCCGGCCAGATCGGCTACAGCCTCCTGTTCCGGTTGGCGAGTGGTTCCCTGCTCGGCGCGGACCGCCCGATCGAGCTGCGGTTGCTGGAGATCGAGCCCGCCCTCAAGACGCTCGAGGGCGTCGTGATGGAGCTCGACGACTGTGCGTTCCCGGGCCTGGCCGGCGTCGAGACCGGGTCGGACCCGCGCAAGATCTTCGACGGCGTGAACCTCGCCCTGCTCGTCGGCGCGCGTCCGCGCGGCCCCGGCATGGAACGCGGTGACCTGCTGTCGGCCAACGGCGCGATCTTCACCGAGCAGGGCAAGGCCCTCAACGAGGTGGCCGCCGACGACGTCCGCATCGGCGTCACCGGGAACCCCGCGAACACCAACGCGCTGATCGCGCTGAGCAACGCACCCGACATCCCGCACGAGCGGTTCTCCGCGCTGACCCGCCTCGACCACAACCGGGCGATCTCGCAGGTGGCCGCCAAGACCGGCGCTCCCGTCACCGACATCACCCACATGACGATCTGGGGCAACCACAGCGCGACGCAGTACCCCGACCTGTTCCACGCCCGGGTCGGCGGCCGCAACGCCGCCGAGGTCGTGGGCGACCAGGACTGGATCGAGAACACCTTCATCCCCACCGTCGCCAAGCGCGGCGCCGCGATCATCGAGGCCCGCGGGTCCTCCTCGGCCGCGTCTGCCGCGTCGGCGACGGTCGACGCAGCCCGCGACTGGCTGCTCGGGTCACCCGACGACGACTGGGTGTCGATGGCGGTCGTGTCCGATGGCTCGTACGACGTCCCCGAGGGCCTGGTCTCCTCCTTCCCCGTCACCACCAAGGACGGCAGCTGGGAGATCGTCCAGGGCCTGGAGATCGACGCCTTCTCGCGGTCGCGGATCGACGCCTCCACCGCCGAGCTCGCCGACGAGCGCGACGCCGTGACGGAGCTCGGCCTGATCTAGTCCCCGCCTCGACTGAACCTCCGGGCGGACTCAAGGCGTTCAGGGGGTGGGAGCGACCGCTCCCACCGGCCCGGACGGAGCGCACTCGGGTTCGCCGGTCTCGCCGCCGTGGTGACGGACAGGGGTGAGGGCATGTCGAAGGACGTAGAGGCGAACGAGCAGAGCAGGACGAGGCGGAGGGTCCTGATCGCCCTCGCGGTGGCGGCGCCGGTGCTGGCGGGGGCGGCGCTGATCCCGTCCGTCGCCGTGGGCGGGGACGAGCGAGCGACGCACGACCACGCGAGCCACGAGCACTCCGCCAACGGTGCGGGCCTCGGGGACGAGCTCGCTCAGGTGCGCAGGGCCACCGCCAAGTTCCATCGCGTCGACGCCGCGATCGCGGCGGGCTACGAGCTCGGCTGGGTCAACGGCTCCGGTACGAGGATCGTCAACACCTGCGTCAAGCATCCGAGCAACCCCGCGGCCGGGGCGATGGGCTGGCACTACTTCAACGCCGCACTGATGGCCGACAACGCCGTCAACGCCAACGAGCCCGAGGCCTTGGTGTACGAGAAGACGTCGGACGGGGAGCTGGAGCTCGTCGCCGTCGAGTGGGTCGTCAGGAGCGCCGACTCCAACCCGGCGGGCGTCTCCGAGGCACCGTCGGTGCTCGGGATGGAGATGCACATCCTTGTCCCGAAGCCGGGGCCGGCCTTCTACCTCATGCACGGGTGGATCTGGCGGGACAACCCGTCAGGGATCTTCGCGGACTGGAACCCGGAAGTCACCTGCTGACGATCAGGAGCGACCTTGCTGAATCGGCAAGTACGTTTGCCGATCGCGCCGCACGTCCGTACCGTTCGGGACATGGAGCACACCGGGACCCACGACCACGCGACCGAGATGTTCGAGCCGGACGCCTGGGAGGCGCGCTACTCCGGCCAGGGCCAGGTCTGGAGCGGTCAGCCGAACCCGCAGCTCGTGGCCGAGGTGTCCGGGCTGGCGCCGGGGACCGCGCTCGACGTCGGGTGCGGCGAGGGCGGCGACGTGATCTGGCTCGCCGAGCACGGCTGGCGGGTCACGGGGGCGGACTTCTCCGCCCAGGGCCTGGCCAGGGCCGCCGCCCACGCGGAGCAGGCGGGGGTCGCGGACCGCACCGACTGGTGGCAGGTCGACGCCCGCAGCTTCGAGGCCGAGGGTCGGTCCTACGACCTGGTGACCACGCACTTCCTGCACCCGCCGGACGGGGGCATGGTCGAGGTCACCCGCCGGCTGTGCGAGGCCGTCGCACCCGGGGGACACCTCCTGGTCGTCGGCCACGCCCCGTCGGACACGCACACGCAGCTGACGGACAGCCACCGCCGTGCGATGTTCGTCGCCGCGGACCTCGTGCCGGGCCTGGCCGCGGACTTCGAGGTGCTCGTGGTCGAGCAACGGCCGCGGACCGCGACCCGGGACGGCCACACCTTCGACGTGCACGACTCGACCCTGCTGGCGCGGCGGGCAGCTCAGGCCTCGAACGGTCGGTAGGCGGTGACCTCGGGCGCGGGGTCAGCCGGCTCCCAGCACGGCCAACAGGCGACCGACGGCCACCGGATCGGCCTCGGGGTCGTGACTGAGGTCCAGGGAGGGCGCGCGGCCGTTGAGCTGGGAGAGCGACAGCCGGCCCCCGAGGGCGGGCAGGAAGAAGGTCGTGCGCTCGCCCAGCTCGACGACGTGCGCGTGCTCCCCCAGCTCCGCGACGGCGTGGACGGCGCCCGCGAGGTCGAGCCCGGGGCCGATCTCCCGCCTCACCTCCTGACGGTCGTCGCCGAAGGCCTCGAAGGTCCACCCCTCCACCCACGGGTCGAGGTCACCCGCGAGCAGCCGGTCCAGGGCCGGCAGCAGTCCCGGCCCAGCCGGCACGACGTCGTCGTCGTCGCGGGGCAGCAGGAACAGCGCGTCGGGGTCCTCCGGGAGGAAGCAGAGCTCGTCCCCGTCGAAGGTGTCGGCCACCACCACTCCCCGCTCCTGGAAGGCCTCCGGCTCGATGCCGGCCGCAGAGGTGTCCCAGAACCAGTACTCCTGGACCCTCGCCCGCCACTCGTTGGTGCGGGTGCTCAGGGTCGTCGGTGGATAGACCCGGACGAGGTGCCCCAGGGTTCCGCCACCGAGCCTCTGCACGTACGCGTCGTAGCCGGCGGGCATCCGCACGCCCAGCTCTGATTCCAGGACCGCGACCTCGGCCGGGCTCGAGGGGCGGACGTGGGCGGGGTTGACGACGTAGACGTCCTCGAGGCTCGAGCCAGGCATGGCGGAACCTTCTCATCCTCGAGCGCCGAGGGCGGACGGAACTCGCGAGCTCGCGGTTACCGTGCTGGCATGACGATCGACGTCCGTCCGGCGACCCGATTCGCCGACGTGGCCACCATGCTCGGCCCGAAGAAGAGCCCGGACGCCAACGTCTGCTGGTGCCTGAGCCACCGGGTCGACGCCACGACGAACAAGTCCCTGGTCGGTCGCGAGCGCGGCGAGTACGTCCGCAAGCTGTGCCGACGCAAGGTCCCGCCGGGCGTCCTCGCGTACGACGGCGACGAGGTCGCGGGCTGGGCCGGCATCGCTCCCCGGGCGGACCTCCCGGTCACGCGGTCCACCAAGATCCACGCCGTCGACGACCTCCCGGTGTGGAACATCTTCTGCGTCCGGGTCAGGCCGGGCTTCCGCGGGCGCGGCATCTCCCTCGACCTGGTGAACGGCGCGGTCGAGCTCGCGCGCACCCACGGCGCGCCCGGCGTCGAGGCGATCCCCGTCGACAACGGCACCGCGAAGGTGGACCTGACCATGGCCTTCGTCGGCACCCGAGGGCTGTTCGAGCGAGCCGGCTTCGCGAAGGTCGCGGACACCGACTCGGTGACCGACGGGTTCCCCCGCGTCGTGATGAGGCTGTCGTGGGCGTGACCGGTCGCGCTCAGCGACCGGGGATGCTCGCCACCGCCTCGATCTCGACGAGGGCGCCCTCCCGGGCCGGCGCCACGGCCAGCACGGTCACGGCGGTCCGGCGACGCCCCCACACCGCGCCCGTCGCGGCGTACGCCGCCCCTGGGTCCACCGCGGGATCGAGGTAGATCGTCAGCTTCGCGACGTGGTCGGCGTCGGTGCCCGCCTCCTCGAGCACGGCCAGCACGTTGCGGAGGGCCTGCTCGGTCTGCGGTCCGAGGCCGTCGAGCACGGCGCCGGTCTCGTCGGTCCCGTTCTGGCCGCCGACGTACAACGTCGGTCCGGCCGGGGCGATCATGCCCCAGGTGAAGGCCGGGTTCTGGTGCAGCCGCGGCGGGTCGACGGGCGTGGGTGTGGTCGTCATGACTCCACCGTGCCGCACCAGGCGGACAGGATGAGTCCGCTATCGCGTCAGACGGGCATGTCGGGGAGCGTCGTGGCCAGCACGATCAGCACGATGCCCGCACCGGTCAGCAGGGACACGTCGATGAACCTGTTGCGGACCGCGAGCATGCCCGCGTCTCGGTTGGCCAGCACCAGCCGGATCAGGGCGGCGGCCAGACACGAACCCCCCAGGATCTGGATGCCGAGCCGCCAGTCGTGACGGTAGGTGATGAACAGGGCCGTCCCCGCCACGGCGAGGATGCTCAGGTAGAACGCACCGCCGATCGTCGAGGGGTAGCGGCGCGGCGCCTCCTCGAACGCCTCGTCGTGCACGTCCTCGTGGGGCGGACCGTCCTCGCCGGGTGCGGTGGCGGCGGCCGGGTCGACCGGCTCGACGACGCGGTCCACCTCGGCGACGTCCTCGGGGACGTCGTCAGGGTCGGGGACCGCGCGGAGGTGCGCCACGAGGTCCTACCTTGCCACCTGCTCGGCGATCTCGACGATGTTGCTCAGCAACATGGCGCGTGTCATCGGTCCGACCCCACCGGGATTCGGGGAGACCCAGCCGGCGACCGCGGCCACGTCGTCGGCGACGTCACCGGCCACCTTGCCCTCCACGCGGGAGACACCGACGTCGAGGACGGCCGCGCCGGGCTTCACCATGGCGCCGCTGATGATGCCGGGGACGCCGGCCGCCGCGACCACGATGTCGGCCTCCCGCACGTGCGCGGCGAGGTCCCGGGTGCCGGTGTGGCACAGGGTCACGGTCGCGTTCTCGCTGCGGCGGGTCAACAGCAGGCCGAGGGGCCGTCCGACCGTCAGCCCCCGCCCGACCACGACCACCTCCGCCCCCGCGATCTGCACGCCGTGACGGCGCAACAGCTCGATGACGCCCACCGGGGTGCACGGCAGCGGCCCGCGCTTGCCGAGCACGAGCTTGCCGAGGTTGGTGGGGTGCAGGCCGTCGACGTCCTTGTCGGGGTGCACCCGCGAGAGCAGCGCGAACTCGTCGAGGCCCGTCGGCTGCTGGACGATGAAGCCGGTGCAGGTCGGGTCGTCGTTCAGCTCGTCGATGACCGCCTCCACCTCCGCCTGGGTGGCGGTGGCCGGCAGGTCGCGGCGGATGGACGTGATGCCGATCTCGGCGCAGTCCTTGTGCTTGGCGCCGACGTACCAGTGCGAGCCCGGGTCGTCGCCCACCAACACGGTGCCGAGGCCCGGCACGATGCCGCGTTCCTTGAGCGCCGCCACGCGTTCGGCCAGCTCGGCCTTGATCGTCTTGAGGGTGGCGGTGCCGTCGAGGGTCTGCGCGGTCATGCGTGTCCTTTCGGGAGTCAATGGGCGAAATGCCTGGTGCCGGTGAAGTAGAGCGTGACGCCGGCCTGCTCGCACAGCGCCGTCGTGAGCTCGTCCCGCATCGAACCACCCGGCTGGACGATCGCGCGCACGCCCCCGTCGACCAGGACCTGCGGACCGTCCTCGAACGGGAAGAACGCGTCGGACGCCGCCACCGAGCCCTTGGCCCGGTCGCCGGCCCGCGAGACGGCCAGTCGGCAGGAGTCGACCCGGTTGACCTGGCCCATCCCGATGCCGACCGCAGCCCCGTCGTTGGCCAGCAGGATGGCGTTGGACTTCACCGCGCGGCACGCCTTCCACGCGAAGGCCAGGTCCCGCATCGTGGCGTCGTCGGCGGCCGACCCCGCAGCCAGCGTCCAGGTGGCCGGGTCGTCACCGGGCGCGTCGACGCGGTCGACCCGTTGCTGGAGCACGCCGCCGGACACCTGCCGGAACTCGAAGCCGGAGTCGCCCTCTGGCCCGTCGCAGACCAGGATCCGGAGGTTCTTCCTGGCCGCGAGCACCTCGACGGCCCCGTCCTCGTAGCCCGGCGCCACGATCACCTCGGTGAACACGGGAGCGACCTGCTCGGCCATCGCGAGGCTCACCGGTCGGTTGGTCGCGATCACGCCACCGAAGGCCGACACCGGGTCGCACTCGTGGGCACGCCGGTGGGCCTCCGCGACGTCGGCGCCGACGGCGATGCCGCACGGGTTGGCGTGCTTGATGATCGCGACAGCCGGCTCGTCGTAGCCCCACGCGGCCCGGCGGGCAGCGTCGGTGTCGACGTAGTTGTTGTAGGACATCTCCTTGCCGGCGAGCTGCTCGGCCGAGGCCAGCCCCTCGGTGCCGTCGGCGTACAGCGCGGCGACCTGGTGCGGGTTCTCGCCGTACCTCAGGTCGGCCACCTTCGTGAACGTCGCCCCGCCGAACTCGGGGAAGCAGGTCTCCCCCTCCGGTGGCGCCAGCACCGAGCCCATCCACGAGGCGACCGCGACGTCGTACGCCGCGGTGTGGGCGAACGCCTCCGCGGCCAGCCGCCGTCGTTGCTCGAGGGTGAACCCGCCGGCGGCCACGGCGGCGAGCACGTCGTCGTACGACGACGGGGACGTGACGATGGCGACCGACGGGTGGTTCTTGGCCGCGGCCCGCACCATCGACGGACCGCCGATGTCGATCTGCTCGACGCACTCGTCGGGCGTCGCCCCGGACGCGACGGTCTCGCGGAACGGGTACAGGTTGGAGACGACCAGCTCGAACGGCTCCACGCCGAGCTCCTCGAGCTGGCGCACGTGGGTCTCGAGGCGCCGGTCGGCGAGGATGCCGGCGTGCACCTTCGGGTGCAGGGTCTTCACGCGGCCGTCGAGGCACTCGGGGAAGCCGGTGAGGTCCTCGACCTTGGTCACCGGGATGCCCAGCGACTCGATGCGGGCGGCCGAGCCGCCGGTGGACACCAGCGCGACGCCGGCGTCGTGGAGACCGCGGACCAGGTCGTCGAGTCCGGCCTTGTCGTAGACGGAGACGAGCGCGCGGCGGATGGGGATCTGGCTCAAGGGACGCTCCTTCGGCACATGTGCGGAGCGGGCACCCAGGCGGACGATGCCCACGACGTTCACTCCCCGGTGGTCACCCACCCGCGCCAGTCGTGTGCCGCCACTCTAGGCGGGGCCGGTGCGGATGCGCACCCTCCGCCCGTCGATGTCGTACCCCCGGCGTGCCATCCGGCCGACCGACTCGACGAGCATCCGCCGCTCCTCGGCCTTGATCCGCTCGTGCAGCGTCTCCACGGTGTCGTCGTCGTGCACCCGGACCGCTCGCTGGTCGACGATCGGGCCGGTGTCGACGCCGCCGTCGACGACGAACAGCGTGCAGCCGGTGACCTTCACGCCGTACTCGAGTGCCTCCGCGGGCCCGTGCATCCCCGGGAACGACGGCGACAGCGCCGGGTGGGTGTTCAGCGTCTTGCCGGCCTGCTCCAGCAGGAACGCGGGGCCGACGAGCTTCATGAAGCCGGCGAGCACGACCAGGTCGGGGGCGTACGACGCCACGGTCGCGGCCAGCGCGACGTCCCAGTCGGCTCGGCTCGGGAAGTCGCGCACCCGGTGCACGAACGTCTCGACGCCGAAGCGCTCGGCCCGCCTGAGTCCCTCGATGTCGTCGCGGTCGGCGCCCACGGCGACGACGCGGGCGCCGTACGCCGGGTCGCCGGTCGCGTCGAGGAGGGCCTGGAGGTTGGTCCCCGAGCCGGAGACGAGGACGACCAGTCGGGCGGGGGGCACGCGCGGGAGTCTAGAGAGCGGCCTGGCGTCGCACGTAGCGGCGGTACGACCAGGTGGCCAGCAGCGAGCCGACCAGCGCGCCGAGGCCGAGGGCCACCACGGCGTGCAGGGTCACCTGGGCGGCGAAGGGCCCGACGTCCTGCATCCGGCCGGGTCCGACGGAGCCGCCGGCCAGGGCCGCGAGCCCGCCGACGACCAGGCCGGCCAGGATGCCGCCGGCGCAGCCGCGGACGGCCCCTTCCTCCCAGCGCGTGGTCGGGTACAGGCGGTGCGCGCGCGCCGCGGCGTACGCCGCCACGACTGGCGGGACGAGCAGGAGCAGCGCCATCCAGGACGACGGGGCGCCGTCGTCGGGCAGGGCGGCCAGCAGCGGGAACGCCGGCACCGGCCCGAGCACGACCGCGGTCGGGCTGGCGATCGTGGCCGTGCCGACGGCGAAGCCCGGGCCCAGCAGGTAGCTGCCGGCGAAGAGCACGGCGTTCGGCAGCACGACCAGCGCGAGCCCGGCATAGAGGCTGGCCTCGCCGACATCGGTGTGCAGCTCGGACATCACGTTGAGGGCGGCGCCGAGGTCGACCGCGAGCGCGACCAGGAACATCGCCGCCGACACGAGCAGGAACGTGGAGACGACCTTGAGGCAGACCGTCGCGGCGGCCCGCACGGAGAGCGGGAGGAACGCGGTCCAGATCGCGGCCCGGCCGGCGCCGATCGCGATCGAGGCGCCGCCCACGACCAGGCACAGGAACAGGGACCAGATGACCACTCGGGTGCCGGACACAGGTACGGAGTCGGCGGACAGCACGCGCAGCGTCACGACGGCCACGGCGACGTACGCCGCCGTGAACAGGGCCGTCGCCGCAGGCACGGTCCAGTCGCGGACGCCGTCGGCGATCGCGTCGGCGTCGGGTCCGTGGCCGGAGACCGAGTCGCCCACCCGGTGTGCGATCCGCCACACGGCCCAGGCGCAGATCACGGTGATGCCCAGCGGGATCGCCGAGATCGTGACGCCGGCGACCGTGAGTCCGGAGCCGTGGCCCATCAGCCAGGCGTACGCGCCTGCCCGCAGCCCGTCGCGCGGCGCCCCGTGAGCGCCGGCGTCACTGAGGAACCAGCCGGCGACCCCGACCCCGAGACAGACCACCAGGGGCCCGGCCGCCGCCGCCACGCCACCGAGCAGCGCCAGCAGCACCAGCGGTCGCCGATGGGCGACGTCGGTCGGCGGCTCCGGGGCGGTGCGGGCGGGCCGGGTAGGCCCGCTGAGCAGGGAAGTCATCCCCACCATCCTCGCCGCGAGGTACTCGACACCCCCGCAGGCACGCCGAGCTTCAGCGGAACGCCCGCCCGTCGTCCTCCTCCCCCACGAGCCGCACAGCGCAGGCCGCTGCCGGGGGCACGGCCGGAGGAGCATCAGGGGGCTTGGCCGCGGCGGGCGCCGGCGGTGACGACGACAGCGGTGGCCGTGCGCCCGACGCGCCGCCCCAGCGACGAAGCCGTGGACCCGGCAGCGGCCGACGGTCCGCGACTCAAGCCCCGCGCAGCGGTCAATCCGCGCAGCGGCAAGTGCCCCCGCAGGGATGTGCACCCGCAAGGGTGAACCACGTACCGTGGGACGGCCATGCAGCCCGTAGACGAGTTCGACGACTTCTACAAGTCGACCCGTACCACGCTGCTCCAGCAGACCTTCGCCCTCACCGGCGACCTGCCCGCCTCGCGCAGCGCGGTGCGCGACGCGTTCGTGGCCGCCTGGCACCACTGGCGCAAGGTGTCCCGGCTCGAGGACCCGGTCGCCTGGGTCCGGCCGCTGGCCTGGCGGCACGCGCAGCGCCGCCACTCGGCCCGGATCTTCCACCGCGACCGCAAGCTCGACCCCGACATCCGCGCGACCCTCGACGCGCTCGCCAAGCTGCCGATCACCCAGCGCAAGGTGCTCCTGCTCACCCAGCTCGCGGACGTCTCGATGGCCGACATGGCCCGCGAGGTCGGGCTCACGCAGCACGACGCGGAGACGCGACTGCAGCTGGCCACCGCCGAGTTCGCGATGCAGCGCGAGGTGCCGACGACGGCCATCCGACCGCTGTTCGAGCCGCTGCGCGACCACGTCGCCGACGTGCGCTGGCCGCGCGTGACCATCATCCGGCGCGCCGGCACCACCCGCCGTCGGACGCACACCGCCGTCGGCGCGGTCGCCGTGGTGGGCGCCCTGGTGCTCGGCGGTGCCGCGGTCACCGACGCCCAAGGCGTCCGGCCGTCCCTCGAGAACGCTCGCAGCACCGGCATCGCCGCCCTACGTCTCGGCACCGGCCCCGCGGGGTCCGAGGCGCCTGAGCCGGACGCCGAGGCGGCTGCCGCGCACACGCTCGTGGCCATCAGCCCCGACGACCTCGTCACCGTCGACCAGCTCACGACGCGGCTTCCCGGTCGCTGGCGCCAGGCCGGGACCGAAGGGTCCCAGACCGGGATCCTGATGCCCTGCCAGTCGACCCGGTTCGCCGATCCGGAGGGCAACTCCTCGGCGGTGCAGCAGTTCAAGGCGCCGGCGCGCAAGAAGCAGTCGCGACGCAGCATGGTCCAGACCGTGGAGATGTCGACGACGAACGGCGGCGCCAAGGCGGCGTACGACGTCATGCGCGGCTGGTTCGGCGGGTGCACCGACGCCCGGGTCCAGCTCATCTCCACCTACGACGTGGACCGGGTCGGCGACGACGCCACCCTTCTCGTGCTGCGCTCCTGGAAGAAGCCCGAGAACACCATGGTCGCCGGCGTGGCGCGCACCGGGCGGGCCACCACCGTCACGTTCAGCCGGGCCCAGGACACCGACCGGCCCGACCTCGCCGCCGAGGCCGGCCTGCTGGCCGACGCCGTCAACGGCCTGTGCGCCCTGCCGGAGACCGGGCCGTGCGCCGAGAAGCCCGAGCTCGCCGCCACCGCGCCCGTCCCGGCCGGCGACGTCCCGGCGATGCTCAGCGAGGTGGACCTCCCGCCCGTCGCGGGCGTCGAACGCCCCTGGATCGGGACGGAGGCCCGCGTCGCCCTCACCAACCTGGCCGCCAGCCGGTGCGACGCCACCCGCTTCGACGTCAAGGGCATGCGTCGCAACATGACCCGCTCGTTCGTCATCCCCGAGGCGAAGCTCTCGGACCTCTTCGGACTGACCGAGACCGTCGGTCTGCTGCCGTCGAAGCGGGCCCGTGGCTTCGTCGGCGACGTCCGCACCCGGCTCGCCTCGTGCGACGACCGTGAGCTGGGCACCGACGTGGTGCGGGTGGCCGACGTGTCGACCAAGAAGCAGGACCTCACCGTCTGGCACGTCACGACCGAGATCAGCGACAACGAGACAGTGACCTACCTGATGGGCATCGTCCGCGACGGCGGCTCGGTCGCCCAGGTCGGCTTCGTTCCCGACGGCAAGGTGCAGATGGCACCCGGCGCGTTCGTCGCCCTCGTGCACCGCGCCCTCGACCGCCTCCCGGTGCTGGCCGAGAAACGCTGAGCCCGCTCCCACCGATTCGTCTGCGCCGCTGAGCGGGGAAAGTCGCAGCAAACCGCAGACGAATCGGGGTGGGCGCATACTCGGAGGCGTGGAGGAGGGCCACGGGACGACCTGGATCCGGCTCGCCTCCGCGCTCGCGGTCGACCGGCCGGGCGGCGACACGCTCGAGGGACGAGAGCTCGGCAGCCGCAAGGCCCGCACCCTGCTGGCCCTGCTGGCCGCGGAGCGCGGGGCGCTGGTCCCCCTCGACCGGATCGTCGAGGCGCTCTGGCCCGACGAACCTCCCGCCGACCCGGCCGCCAACGTGGCCACCCTCGTCAGCCGCACCCGGCGGCTGCTCGGCGCCGACCTGCTGACCGCGACCGGGCGCGCGTACGGGCTGGCCGCCCGCGGACCGTGGGTGGTCGACCTCGACGAGGCGTCGCGCCTCACCGCCGAGGCCGCGGCTCGGGCGGCCGCCGGCGAGGCCGCGCTCGCCGTGGCCGCGGCCGGCTCGGCGCTCGAGCTGCTCGGCAGCCAACCGGCCCTCGTCGACGAGGACGACGCCGACTGGGTGCTGCGCGTGCGCCGCGAGGCCGACGCCCTGCGTCGCCGCGCGCGGCACCTGCTCGCCGAGTCGCTCACCCCGCTCGAGCCGGCCGGGGCGGCCCGGGTCGCCGCCGAGAGCGTCGCCGCCGACCCGTTCGACGAGCAGGCCGTGCGGACCCTGATGCGCGCCCTCGTCGCCGACGGCCGGGCGAGCGCGGCCCTGGCGGCGTACGACGACCTGGCCGCCCGGCTGCGCGAGGAGCTCGGCACGTCCCCGGACCGCGAGAGCGTCGACCTGCACGTCTCGGTGCTGCGCGAGGCGGACCTCCCGGCCGAGGCGCCCACGAGGACCGCGGTCGAGCGGACTCTCCTGGTCGGCCGCGAGCCCGAGCTCGCCCAGGCCGAGCGCACCTGGGCCGGGCTCGGAGGGGCGGGCACGCCGGCGCTGGTGCTCGTCGAGGGCGAGGCCGGCATCGGCAAGACCCGGTTCCTCGACGCCGTGGCCGACCTGGCCGCCGCCACCGGCGGCCGCGTGCTGCGCGGCCGCTGCCACCCCGCGGAGCGCTCGCTCTTCCTCCAGCCGTTCGTCGACGCGCTCCGTCCCGCCATCCTCGACTCCTCGCCGCCGGCCCTGGCGGCCCTGGTGCGTGACCACGTCGCGGCCTGGGTCTCCCTGGTGCCCGAGCTCGCACCCGTGGTGGCGGACGGGCCGCCCCTGCCTGCGGACGTCGACCTGCAGCGCCGTCAGGCGTACGACGCCGTGGTCGCCGTCCTGCGCCGCCTCGCGCTCGACCGCCCCGTCCTGCTGACCATCGACGACCTCCAGGACGGCGGTGCCGCCACGGTCGACCTGCTCGGCTACCTCGCCGGCCGGCTCGGTGACGCCCGGGTGCTCGTCGTGGCCGCCGTCCGCGCCGAGGACGCCGAGGTCGCGGCGCGGCTCGCCGACCGCGCCACGCTCGTCCGGCTCGGCGCCCTCCCCCGCTCCGCCGTCGACGCCCTGGCCGCCGCCTCGGGCCTGGCCGCCCACGGCGAGCAGGTGATGGCCCGGACGGCCGGGCACCCGCTGAGCGTGGTCGAGTACCTGCGGGCGCTCGGCCAGGGCGACACCGGCGTCCCCGAGTCGCTCGCCGACGCGGTGCTGGGCCGGGTCGCCCGCCTCGACGCGGAGGGCCGCGCGGTGGTCGAGGCCGCCGCCGTGCTGCGGCGCCGGATCGACCCGGCCCTCGTGGCCGCCCTCGTCGAGTCCTCCGACGTCGCGACCGCCCGGGAGTGCGAGGAGCTGGTCCGCCTGCGCCTGCTCGTGCGCAGCGGCCACCACTACGAGTTCGCCAACGACCTCCTCCAGGAGTGCGTGCACGCCGCGCTGCCACCAGCGCTCGCACTCGCGCTGCACCGACGCGCCGCCGACCTGACCAGCGACCGGCCCGAGGTGATGGCCGAGCACGCGTACGCCGCCGGCGACGAGCCGCGCGCGGCCCACGGCTGGCTGCTGGCCGGTGAGGACGCCCTGCGGCGGGCGGCCGTCGAGGACGCGCTCGGGCTGCTGGACCGCTCCCTCGCCGTGGGGACGGCCTTCGCCGGGACGCGGGCCCGTGCCCTGCTGGCGCGCGGTGCGGTCCACGAGGCGCGCGCGGACTTCGCGACCGCGCTGGACGACGTACGGGGCGCGCTGGCCCTGGCCCGCAACACCGACGACCGGCGGCTCGAGATGGCCGCGCTCCGCTTCCTGGGCGGCGACGCGGCCGTGGGGCTCGGTCTCACCGTCGACGAGCTGGTCGCGCCGCTGGAGCTCGGGCTCCGGCTGGCCGCGGACCTCGGGGACCGGCGCGCCGAGGCCGACTTCACCAGCCGGCTGGCGATCCTCGAGGCCAGCCGGCTGCGGCTGGCCACGGCCCTCGCCCGGGCCGAGGGCGGGCTGGTGCGGGCGCGGTCGGCGGGCTCCGAGGACGCGCAGGTGCTCGCGCTCGACGGCCTCAAGACGGTGTGGGCCTACCTCGGCGATCCCGTCCGGCTCGGCGAGGTGATCGCCGACCTCGAGCCGCGGCTCCGGGCCCGGGGGGCCACGTGGCTGCTCCAGTGGACCGTGTTCGAGAAGTCGTTCGTGCCCGCCGCCGAGGGTCGCCTGGACGACGCCCGTGCCCTGATCGCCGAGGCGCTGGAGCTCAACCGCCTCAGCGGCTACCGGGCGTACGCCGGCTACCTGCACGCCCACGACGGCTGGTTCGCGCGGCTGGCCGGCGACCTGGAGACCGCGCGCCGGGTCGGCCGCGAGGCCGTCGAGGCGAGCTCGCCGATCGACCACCCGTGGTGGTACGCCATCGCCGCCGGGCTGCTCGCCGCCACGCTGATCGAGACCGGCGACGCCGCCGAGGCCGAGGCCGTCGCCCGGCGCGGGCTGGCGACCGGCGAGGCGGCGATGGCCGGCGGCCGGCTGCGGTGCCTGGCGGCACTCGCGGCCCTGACCGGCGACCCGGCGCTGACGGCCGAGGCGCGCCAGGCCCTCGACGCCGTCGAGTGCCCGCCCGGCGGGGCCTGGGTCACCGGCGCCGACGTCTACCTGCTGCTCGGCTCCGTCGAGCCGCTGAGCCGGGCCATCGACGGCTCGTGGCCCGCCCTCCGCAAGCTCCTTCCGGGTCGTGTGCCTGACGCAGCGCCCTAGCGCTGCCTCAGGCACACGACCCGTTCAGAGCACCTCGAGCACCAGCTGAGCCGCCCGGTCGGCGCCGTCCGTGGGCACGGGCAGGTAGTCGGTCGGGGCCTTCAGCGCCGCGGCCAGCTCGTCGGCGATCCGCCCCGGGTCGGCGTCGCGGTAGTCCAGCGCCCGGCCGGCCCGGTGCCGCTCCAGCCGGTGCCGCACGTGCACCTGCTGCTCGAAGTGGTGGCCGAGCGGGACGTACAGGAACGGCCGACGGGCAGCGGTGAGCTCCATCGTGGTGCTCAGCCCGCCCTGGACCACGGCCACGTCGCACGCGGCGTGGTGCAGGTCGAGGTCGGGCAGGAAGCCGTGCACCTCCACGCCCGCGGGCGCGCCCAGCGAGCCCGGGTCGATGCGCGGGCCGGCGACGACCACCATCCGGAGGCCGGGGATGCGGCCCCGTGCCTCGTCGTACGACGCGACCACGCGCCGCAGCAGGTGGTCGCCGACGCCCGAACCGCCCACGCTGACCACGCAGACGACCTCGCCGTCGGCGTACCCGAGCCGGTGCCGCAGCGCCTCGCGGTCGGCCGGGTCGGGCCGCTCCCCCATCACGTACCCGGCGAAGTCGAAGTGCTCCTCGGTCCACGCCCGGGCCGTCGGCAGGTCCGGCCCCAGCGGCAGGTCGACCACGTCGGCCGGGTCGCCGACGAACACCGACCGGTCGCGCAGCGCGGGGTACCTCGCCACGTGCTCGACCATCTCGGCGTTGTAGTCGGAGGTCAGGTACGCCTCCCGGTCACCGCCGTCGGGCATCGGCACCCACCCGACGAAGTCGGTCATCCAGACGAACGGCGCCCGCTTGAGCTCGGGGTTCTCGTGCAGGAAGTGGTCGAGGTCCCAGGCCTCGTCGCCCAGCCAGACGTCGAACGCCTCCCGCTCCACCAGGTCGTCGAAGACCATGAAGTTGTTGACCAGCACCTCGTCCATCCGCCGCACGGCGTGGAACGCGTGCAGGTCGTGCTCGCCCGACTCCGACTCGAAGTGCCCCGACTCGTTCGCCAGCAGGCGTGAGGCCGGGTGCACGACCTCGCCGCGCTGCTCGAGGAACTCCGCCACCGGCGACTGGGTCAGCCACTGGACCTCGAGGTCGGGCCGCCGCTCGCGCATCGCGTCGGCGATGGCCAGGTCGCGGCGCACGTGACCGAGCCCGATGGGAGAGGAGAGGTACAGCGCCCGCGGGCGACGCTTCGTGCCGCCCCCTCGGGGACGGGCGGGGGCGGGCGCACCGGTGACCCGGTCGACGAAGCCCTTGATCGCGCGGTTGACCGTGATCGGGTCCCGGGCCATCGGCAGGTGGCCGGAACCCTCCAGCTCCAGCAGCTCACCTCCGGTCCACGTGGCGAGGTTCTGGGCCCGGGCGAGCGGCTGGCAGCGGTCCTCGGTGCCCCGGATCACCAGCACCGGCCGGTCGATCGCGCGCAGCAGCGCCTCGGTCTCCGCCATGTCCTCGGGGTACCTGGTGCCGTCCCGGACCGCGAGCTGCACCTGCCCCGTCGTGGCGGCTGTCCAGCCGAGGATGTCCTCCAGCTGCTTGGTCGAGTGCGGTTCGCAGAGCATCTGGTCGAAGAAGAAGGCGGAGAACTCCGGCCAGCCCTCCTCGAGGAAGTGCCGGTTACCCATCGTCCAGCCCTCGTAGGACGGCAGCTCGTCCTCGAAGTGCGCGGCGGCCTCGGCCCGGAACGGCAGCGGCGGCGTGTTGTCGTAGAGCCACGGCCCGATCGCGACCACGCCCTGGACCCGCTCGGCGTGCAGCGACGCGACCAGCATCGCCTGCCAGGCGCTCACACAGATGCCGACCAGCACGGCGCGGTCCACGCCGGCTGCGTCCATCACGGCCATCGTGTCGGCGACGAAGTCGAGGTCGCCGTACTCCGCCGGGTCGGTGGGCCGGTCGGACCGGCCGTTGCCCCGCGGGTCGATGGTGACGACGCGGTAGTGCTGGGACAGGTACGGGACCTGGGCCTTCCACGCCCGGCTCTGCACGCACGAGTCGATCGGCACGAACAGCACCGTCGGCCGGCCGTGGTCCGCTGCCACGTCGTTGAAGGTCTCGTAGGCGATCCGCAGACCGTCGCGGTCGACGTACGCCTGGACGTCGGGTTCCCGAGCTCTCATGCGGTCACCCTCCCCTCGCCCGGTTGCAGCGGCCTTGCAGTCGACTGCAACCGACCTGCAAGCGCCTCCGCGCAGCGTGTGCCTCACCCAGCATCCACCAGGGATGCGTGAGCACGGGAGACCCTGATGACCACGATCGAACAGAAGCCCGCCGAGACCGAGGCGCCCGCCGTCGACATGGACACCCTGATGGCGTTCGTCGGCAAGTTCGTCGGCGACCTCGGCGCCACCATCGGTGCCGGCAACGTGCTGCTCGGAGAGCGACTGGGCCTGTACCGCGCCCTCGCCCAGCAGCCCGGCGACGCCCGCTCCGTGGCCGCCGCGACCGACACCGACCCGAGGTACGTCGACGAGTGGCTGCGCGGCCAGGCGGCCGGCGGCTACATCGAGTACGACGCCGCCACCGCGACGTACTCGATGACGCCCGAGCAGGCGTTCGCACTGACCGACCCGGCCGGCCCGGTGTTCCTGCCGGGCGCCTACGAGCTCGCGCTCGGCGCCCTCAAGGCGCAGCACCACATCGAGGAGTCGTTCCGCACCGGGGCCGGGTACGGCTGGGGGCAGCACGACGAGGACGTCTTCACCGGCTGCGAGCGGTTCTTCCGGCCGGGGTACCTGATGCACCTGCTCACCGAGTGGATCCCGGCGCTGGACGGCGTCCAGGCCAAGCTCGAGCGCGGCGCGTCCGTCGCGGACCTCGGCTGCGGCCACGGCGCCTCGACGCTGCTGATGGCGGACGCGTTCCCGGCCAGCCGGTTCGTCGGCTCGGACTACCACACCGGCTCCATCGAGTCCGCCCGCGAGCGGGCCGAGGACGCCGGGGTCGGCGACCGGGTGCGGTTCGACGTCGCCAGTGCCCAGGAGCTCGAGGCCACGGGTCTCGACCTCGTCACGACGTTCGACTGCCTGCACGACATGGGCGACCCGCTCGCCGCGGCCCAGCACATCCGGCGTTCCCTGGCCGCGGACGGTACGTGGCTGATCGTCGAGCCCGCCGCGGGCGACACCGTCGAGTCGAACCTCAACCCCGTCGGCCGGGTGTTCTACAGCTTCTCGACGTTCCTCTGCGTGCCCAACGCGATGTCGCAGTCCGGCGGGTACGCCCTCGGCGCCCAGGCCGGCGAGGCCGCCATCCGCCAGGTCGTCACCGACGCCGGCTTCACCCGGTTCCGCCGGGTCGCCGAGACGCCCTTCAACAACGTGTACGAAGCGCGTCCGTAACGGGGGTGAACACCGATTCGTCTGCGGATCCCGGCGGGTCCCGTCCGCGGGGCGATCGCAGACGAATCGGTGTTCGGCGGCTCAGAGCGACTGCAGGATCTCCCGCATCAGCGCGGCGGTCTCGGAGGGGGTCTTGCCGACCTTGACGCCGACGGCCTCGAGGGCTTCCTTCTTGGCCGCCGCCGTCCCCGACGAGCCCGAGACGATGGCGCCGGCGTGGCCCATGGTCTTGCCCTCGGGGGCGGTGAAGCCGGCGACGTACCCGACGACCGGCTTGGTCACGTGGTCCTTGATGTACGCCGCGGCGCGCTCCTCGGCGTCGCCGCCGATCTCGCCGATCATCACGATCGCCCGGGTGTCGGGGTCCGCCTCGAACGCCGCCAGCGCGTCGATGTGGGTGGTCCCGACCACCGGGTCGCCACCGATGCCGATGGCGGTCGTGAAGCCGAAGTCCTTCAGCTCGTACATCATCTGGTAGGTCAGCGTGCCCGACTTGGAGACCAGGCCGATCGGGCCCTTGCCGGCGATCGTGTGCGGCGTGATGCCGGCCAGCGACTCCCCGGGCGTGATGATGCCGGGGCAGTTCGGCCCGATCATCCGGGTGCCCTTGCCCTCGAGGTACGCCCACACCTCGGCGGTGTCCTGCACGGGCACGCCCTCGGTGATGACCACGAGCAGGCCGATGCCGGCGTCGATCGCCTCGATGCAGGCGTCCTTGGTGAACGCCGGCGGCACGAAGACGACCGACACGTCGGCGCCGGTCTCGGTCATCGCCTCCTTGACGGAGCCGAAGACCGGCAGCTCCTGGCCGCCGAGCTCGACGGTCGTCCCGGCCTTGCGGGCGTTGACGCCGCCGACGATGTTCGAGCCGGCGTCGAGCATGAGGGTGGTGTGCTTGGAGCCCATCCCGCCCGTCATGCCCTGGACGATGATCTTGGAGTCCTTGTTGAGGTAGATCGACATGCTCTCGCTCCTCAGATGTTGGCCAGCTCGGCGGCCTTGTCGGCCGCGCCGTCCATGGTCGGCACCTGGGTGACCAGGGGGTGGTTGAGCTCGTCGAGGATCCGGCGGCCCTCGGCGACGTTGTTGCCGTCGAGCCGGACGACGAGCGGCTTGCTCGCCTCGTCGCCGAGGATCTCCAGCGCACCCTTGATGCCGTTGGCGACCTCGTCGCAGGCGGTGATGCCACCGAAGACGTTCACGAACACCGACTTCACCTGCGCGTCGTGGAGGATCACGTCGAGGCCGTCGGCCATCACCTGGGCGTTGGCGCCGCCGCCGATGTCGAGGAAGTTCGCCGGCTTGACCCCGCCGTGCTTCTCGCCGGCGTACGCGACGACGTCGAGGGTCGACATGACCAGCCCGGCGCCGTTCCCGATGATGCCGACCTGGCCGTCGAGCTTGACGTAGTTGAGACCCCGCTCCTTGGCCTTCGCCTCGAGGGGGTCGGTCTCGTCCTTGATCTCGAACTGCTCGTGGTCGGGGTGCCGGACCTCGGAGGCGTTGTCGTCGAGGGAGACCTTGCCGTCGAGCGCCTCGAGCTTGTCGCCCTCGAGCCGCGCGAGCGGGTTGACCTCGACCAGCGTGGCGTCCTCCTCGGTGAAGACCCGGAAGAGCGCCTCGATCATGGTCACGGCCTGCTCGAAGACCGCCTCGGGGAACTTGGCCTCGGTCGCGATCTCTCGGGCCTTCTCGGCGTCGACGCCGGTGCCGGGGTTGATCGGGATCTGCTTGACGGCGTCGGGGTTGGTCTTGGCGACCTCCTCGATCTCGACGCCGCCCTCGACGGACGCGATGCAGAGGTACTGCCGGTTGGCGCGGTCGAGCAGGAAGGAGAAGTAGTACTCCTCCACCGGCGGCGTCGCCGGGGTGATCAGCACCCGGTTGACCGTCAGCCCCTTGATCTCCATCCCGAGGATGTTCGACGCGTGCTCGAAGGCCTCGTCCGGCGTCTTCGCCAGCTTGACGCCACCGGCCTTGCCCCGGCCGCCCGCCTTGACCTGCGCCTTGACCACGCAGAAGCCGAGCTTCTCGGCGGCGGCCCGTGCCTCCTCGGGCGTGGTGACCACGATGCCGAGAGTGGTGGTGACGCCGTGCTTGGCGAACAGTTCCTTTGCCTGGTACTCCATCAGGTCCACGTCCCGCACCCTAGCCCCGGCTGACGGCCACACACGAGACGGGTCTCGGGAGCTGTGCGCAGGGAGTCGGTCCTCCGATCTAGGTTCGAGGCGTGAACGCGATCGACGTGCCCGAGATGCTGCCCGACCCTCCGGGACCCAAGGTCCAGTACTTCACGGCGACCACGCTCGACGGCTTCATCGCCGACGCCGACAACTCCCTCGACTGGCTCTTCGCCGTCGAGCGCGACGAGGACGACCGGTCCTGGCACGAGTTCATCGACGGCGTCGGCGCACTGGTGATGGGCGCGACGACGTACGAGTGGGTGCTGGGGCACGAGCCCGAGATGCTGGAGTCGCCGGACAAGTGGCGCGGGTACTACGACGACCGGCCCACGTGGGTGTTCACCCACCGCGAGCTGCCGCGCATCCCCGGCATCGACCTGACGTTCGTGCAGGGCGACGTCCGGGCGGTGCACGACGAGATCGTCGAGGCCGTGCCGGGGAAGAACCTCTGGCTCGTCGGAGGCGGCGACCTGGTGGGTCAGTTCGACGACGCAGGGCTGCTCGACGAGATCCGGCTCGGCCTGACGCCGGTGACACTCGGCTCCGGCGCACCCCTGCTCCCCCGCCGGATCACCTCGGAGCGGCTGCACCTGCGCAGCGTCGACCGGAGCGGTCAGCTCGTGCAGCTGGTCTACGCGGTCAGCCGGCGACCGTCGAGCTGAACTCGGCCACCCAGCCGGTGATCTCGGTCGTCGCCGCGCCGGGGGTGAACACCTTGCGGACGCCCAGCTCCTCGAGGACGGGGATGTCCTCCTCGGGGATGATCCCGCCGCCGAAGACGGCGATGTCCGAGGCGTCGCGCTCGGCCAGGAGGTCGATGAGGGTGCGGAAGAGCGTCATGTGCGCCCCGGAGAGGACCGAGAGGCCGATCAGGTCGGCGTCCTCCTGGATCGCGGTCTCCACGATCTGCTCGGGCGTCTGGTGGAGGCCGGTGTAGATGACCTCGTGCCCGGCGTCGCGGAGCGCGCGCGCCACGATCTTGGCGCCACGGTCGTGACCGTCGAGGCCGGGCTTGCCGACCACGATGCGCAGCCGGCCGGCGCCGGAGGATGCGGTCGAGGACATGACCGCAGGCTACCGGGTCGGGCCGCTCGGCCTCGGGGGGTGACCCCGACCACCCCATGCACAGGTGCTACACATGACGCCCACCAACAATCCACAAACCGCTTGACACCGATTTCCGGGGCCGTGACCGATCCGTTACAGTCGTGGCTTCGTCTCCCCGTCCCCTGATCACGGAGCCTCCATGGGTCACCATCGTGCTGACACGCGCGCCTCGCGCGGTCGCAGTCCGGTGACCCACTCCACCCCTCCGTACCCCGTCTCGCAGGCCGGCAAACGTGCCGCCGGCAAACGGGCCGCGCGACCCGCGGCCCGGACGGCCGCCGCCCCCGCTCCCGCGCCGCTCGTCGAGCGCGTGGTCGAGCAGGCACCGACGCCTCCGCTCCCCGGCCGCCGGACCGCACCGGGCCGCCGTGCTGCTGCTCGCAAGTCGCTGTTCCGAGGGCTCCCGTCGGCCCCGATCCTGCTGGGCATCGCCGCCCTCGCGGTCTCCGCCGGCGGCGCCGTCACGGTGGCCGACCCGCAGCTCGTCGGCGCCGCCCACAGCAAGCCCCCGGCCAAGGTCATGCAGGCCAGCGCCCTCAGCGGCACCGGCGGCGTGGCCACCACGATGAAGCCCGGCGCCCGCGGCCCGGTCGTCAGCCGCGACTCGCGGCGCGACGCCCAGTCCGACGCGGCCGGCGACGACGTCTACGCCGCCGCCGAGGCCCAGGTCAAGGAACGCAACGCCGCGATGGCCGAGCTGGCCAAGCAGACCGAGCAGTACGCCGCCAAGCTCAAGCTGAACCTCTGGCACCTCCCCGTGGCCGGCTACCACCTGACCGCGACCTTCGGCCAGTACGGCCTCTGGTCGAGCTACCACACCGGTCTCGACTTCGCCGCCCCGAGCGGCACCCCGATCTACGCGGTCGCCAACGGCGTGATCACCTCCGCCTCCTACGACGGCGCCTATGGCAACAAGACGGTGCAGACCCTCGAGGACGGCACCGAGCTGTGGTACTGCCACCAGACCTCCTACACGGTCTCCAGCGGCGAGACCGTCCGCGCCGGCGAGCTGATCGGCTACATCGGCTCCACCGGCCACGTCACCGGCCCGCACCTGCACCTCGAGGTCCGCCCGGGCGGTGGCGACCCGGTCGACCCGTACTCCGCCCTCGTCGTTCATGGTGTGACGCCCTGACCGTTGGTCGAGGAGGGACGAAGTCCCGTCACGAGACCCGTTGAGCGAAACGCTGACCGCGGCTACAGCTTCTCGACCGGCGCGTACCTCAGCAGCAGCCGCTTGACGCCGTCGGAGCCGAAGTCGATCGACGCGACCGAGCGGTCGCCGACCCCCTCGAGCGCGACGACCGTGCCGAGCCCGAACGTGTCGTGCTGGACCCGGTCACCCGGCTCGAGCGACGGGATCTCGCGGGCCGGCTTGGCCTTGGAGGCGGCGTCGGCGCGGGCGGCGGCGGAGGAGAAGTTGCGCCGCCCAGCAGGCGTCGGGTCGCCCAGGCCGCGGTTGCCGCCGCCGGTCAGGTCGGGTCGCGACCACATCGTCTGGGCGGCCTCGGTGCGCTTCCAGTCGACGAGGTCGACCGGGAGCTCGTTGAGGAACCGCGACCCGGGGTTGTGCGCGGGCGCGCCCCACGCCGAGCGCATCAGCGCCCGCGAGACGTAGAGCCGCTGCTGGGCGCGGGTGAGGCCGACGTACGCCAGCCGGCGCTCCTCCTCGAGCTCGGGCTGGTCGCCGAGCGACCGCGAGTGCGGGAACACGCCGTCCTCGAGGCCGGTCAGGAACACCACGGGGAACTCGAGCCCCTTGGCGGTGTGGAGGGTCATCAGCGTGACGACGCCGGCGTCACCCTCGTCGTCGGGGATCTGGTCGGCGTCGGCGACCAGGGCCACCCGCTCGAGGAAGTCGGTGAGCCCGGGCGCGACGATGCCGGCGTCGACGTCGGCCGGGTCGGCGGACGGGCCGGCCTGGGGGTCGTCGGAGAACTCGCGGGCGACGGCGACGAGCTCGGCGAGGTTCTCGACCCGGGTGGCGTCCTGGGGGTCGTCGGAGGCCTCGAGCTCCTCGAGGTAGCCCGAGCGGGCGAGCACGGTCTCGAGGATGACGTCGGCCCGCTCCCCCGCGTCGGCCATCGACTGGAGCTCGCTGACCATCGCCACGAAGCCCTGGATGTTGTTCAACGACCGCGAGGCCAGCCCGGGCGCCTGGTCGGCCCGCTGCAGCCCCTCCCAGAAGGTGATCCGCTCGCGCTCGGCGTACGCGTTGACGCACGCGACCGCGCGGTCGCCGATGCCGCGCTTGGGGGTGTTGAGGATCCGGCGCAGGGAGACCGAGTCGGCCGGGTTGACGAGCATCCGCAGGTAGGCCAGCGCGTCACGCACCTCGCGGCGCTCGTAGAACCGCACGCCGCCGACGACCTTGTAGGGCAGGCCGACGCGGATGAACGTCTCCTCGAACACCCGGGACTGGGCGTTGGTGCGGTAGAAGATCGCCACGTCGGCCGGCCGCGCGGACCTGTCGTCGGTCAGCCGGTCGATCTCCTCGGAGACGAAGCGTGCCTCGTCCCGCTCGTCGTCGGCGACGTAGCCGACGATGCGGGCGCCGTCGCCGGCGTCGGACCACAGCTTCTTGGGCTTGCGGCCCTGGTTGTGCCCGATCACGGCGTTGGCGGCATTGAGGATCGTCTGCGTCGAGCGGTAGTTCTGCTCGAGCAGGATGGAGGTGGCGTCGGGGAAGTCCTGCTCGAAGTCCATGATGTTGCGGATGTTGGCGCCCCGGAACGCGTAGATCGACTGGTCGGCGTCGCCGACGACCATCAGCTCGGCCGGCGGCACGCGGTCGGGAGCCTCCTCGGGCGGGAGGTCCCCGTCGTACGGCGTCTGCTCGAGCTGGTCGGCGCAGAGCTGGTGGATCAGGGCGTACTGCGCGTGGTTGGTGTCCTGGTACTCGTCGACCAGCACGTGGCGGAACCGGCGGCGGTAGGTCTCGCGGACGTCCGGGAACTGCTGGAACAGGTGGACGGTGAACATGATCAGGTCGTCGAAGTCGAGGGCGTTGGCCTCGCGCAGGCGGCGCTGGTACATCGTGTAGGCCGCCGACATCGACTCCTCGAAGCGGTTGCGGGTGTCCTTCGCGGCGTCCTCGGGGTCGCGCAGGTCGTTCTTGTGGTTGCTGACCCAGTGCAGGACGGCGCCCGGCTGGTAGCGCTTGGGGTCGAGGTCGAGGTCCTTGAGGACGAGCGTCATCAGCCGCTTGGAGTCGGCGGCGTCGTAGATCGAGAAGCTCGACTTGAAGCCCAGCTTGTCGATCTCCTTGCGCAGGATCCGCACGCAGGCCGAGTGGAAGGTGCTGACCCACATGATCCGCGCGCGCTTGCCGACCAGCGCCTCGACGCGCTCCTTCATCTCGGCGGCGGCCTTGTTGGTGAAGGTGATCGCCAGGATCGAGCCCGGGTGCGCCTTGCGCACGGTGATCAGCCAGGCGATCCGCCGGGTGAGCACCCGGGTCTTGCCCGACCCGGCGCCGGCCACCACGAGCAGCGGGGCGCCGTGGTGCACGACCGCCGCGCGCTGCGGCTCGTTGAGCCCCTCGAGCAGCTCGTCCTTGGTCGGCTGGTGACGCTTCTCGGTCGCCCCCTCGGGGACACCGGCGTTCTCGAGCTCGGGGATCGACAGGGCCTCGGTCATGACGGCCCAACCCTACGTCCGCCCACCCCCGGGATCGTCTCGCGGTGAGTAACCGACCGGTGTCTGCACTTCCGTACCGCTAGAGCGGTCGGGAAGACCCGAAAGAGGTCGGTTACTCGCCCCGTCGGCGCCGTCAGGTCCAGGCCAGCGCGACCCCGACGTTGGCGAGGGTGAGGACGAGGAGCGCCCAGTAGAGGCCGGCGGGGATCCACTCCTTGCGGAGGTTGGCCATCACCAGGACGAGCAGCACCAGGCCGATGGCGAACTTCACGGCGATCTTGGTGTGGTCGACGGGGTCGTCGCCCGCCTCGAGGACGCCGACGAGGAACAGCCCGGCCACGAACGCCGTGCCGACGCCGTCGCGCATCAGCCCGTTGACCTTCTTCTCCGGGCGGCGTACCTGCACCAGGAGCCCGGCCAGCAGCGCCACGACCCCACCGATGTGCAGCACCAGCAGCACCACGTGGGCGACGTCCATGTCGCGAGGCTAGTGCCGGGACTAGAGCAATCTGCGGTCCGACGCCCACTTGGTCAGCTCGTGGCGCGACGACAGCTGCAGCTTGCGGAGCACCGACGACATGTGGGTCTCGACGGTCTTGATGGAGATGAACAGCTCCTTCGCGACCTCCTTGTAGGCGTAGCCGCGGGCGATCAGCCGCATCACCTCGCGCTCGCGCTCCGAGAGGCGGTCGAGGTCCTCGTCGACGCTCGCCACCTCGATCGAGCCGGCGAAGGCGTCGAGCACGAAGCCGGCCAGCCGCGGGGAGAACACCGCGTCCCCGGAGTCGACCCGCTTGATCGCGTCGACCAGCTCGGGGCCGGTGATGGTCTTGGTGACGTACCCGCGCGCGCCGCCGCGGATGGTGCCGATGACGTCCTCGGCGGCGTCGCTGACCGACAGCGCGAGGTACTTGGTGTCGTGGGCCTGGGCCCGGCGGATCACCTCGACCCCACCGCCACCGGGGAGGTGCACGTCGAGGAGTACGACGGCCGGTTGCTGCGCGTTGATCGTCGCGACCGCGCTGTCGACGTCGGACCCCTCGCCGACCACGTCGACGGCGTCACCGAGCTCGGCCTTGACGCCGACCCGGAACATCGCGTGGTCGTCGACGATGACGACCCGGACCTTCCCGCTGCCTGGCTCAGCCATCGTGCTCCTCTTCCGACTTCTCGCGGGGCAGGCGCAGGCGCACCTCGGTGCCCTCGCCCGGCGTCGACCTGATCTCGGCCTTGCCGCCGTGACGGTCCATGCGATCCACGATGCTCCCACGGACGCCCATCCGGTCCTCCGGGACGTCGTCCGGGTCGAACCCGACCCCGCGGTCGCGGACGAAGACCTCGATCGCGGACGGCGTCACCTCGACGTACACGTCGACCTTGCCGGTGCCCGCGTGCTTGGCCGCGTTGACCAGGGCCTCGCGGGTGGCGTTGACCAGCGCGCGGAGCCGCTCGGTGAACGGGCAGTCGCCCACGCACACCAGGTCGACGTCGACGCCGTGGTTGTCCTCGACCTCCGCGGCGATGGTGCGCATGGCACCCGCGAGGGTGTCGGAGTCCTTGCTCTCGCCCTCGAACAGCCAGGCGCGCAGGTCGCGCTCCTGCGAGCGGGCGAGGCGGGCGACGAGGGCCGAGTCCTGGGAGTTCTTCTGGATCAGGGCCAGGGTCTGCAGCACCGAGTCGTGCAGGTGGGCGGCCATGTCGGCCCGCTCCTGGGTGCGCACCCGCTCGGCGCGCTCCGCGGTCAGGTCGCCGGCCAGTCGGTAGATCCACGGGCCGATGACGATCGCCAGGCCGAGGAAGCCGACGGCGGCCGACAGCAGGATGCTGTAGACGTCGCCCATCTGGCCCTCGCGGAGCGCGAAGACGCCGATGGCCAGCACGATCAGGAGGGCGCCGGCGACGACCCGGGCGACGGCCTGCCAGCTGCCGGACCCGAACACCATCCGCACCGGGTCGATGCGACCCGTCGAGTCGACCCACCGCTCGCGCTGCGCCTCGTCGGCCTGCCGCCACAGCAGGGCGATGCCGACGGTCGCGATCAGCAGCGGCCAGAACACGGCACCGGCTCCGAGGAAGCCCTGCACGATCAGCAGGAGTCCGAAGCCGAGCGCACCGAGCGCGATCGCCGGGCCGGCGTCGACCAGGCGGCGTACTCGCCGCGGTCGCGCGCCCCGGCGGCTGGCGCTCTCGAGGCCGGGCGCGCCCTCGGCGAACTTCTCGTCGGTGGGCAGCACCATCCAGAGGCCGGCGTACATCGCCACGCCCGCACCGCCGAGCGCCGCCGCGACCACGAACGCCGCCCGCACCCACAGCACCGGGAGGCTGAGGTGCGCGGCCAGGCCGGCGGCGACGCCGCCGATGACGCGATCCTGGGTGTCGCGGGTGGCGCGCCGGAACGTGTACGGGGGCCCGCCCGGGAGGTCGGGTCGGCCCGCGGCCGGCGCGTCGAGGGTGGGTGTGCTTGCTCATCGTGCGTCCATCGTCGCAAATGCACCGTCGCCGGACCATGAGGCGAGACCCTGACCCCACCCTGATCGGCGGGCACAGGGGCCGGATCAGGGTCGTCCCCGATGGTGTGGGGCCCCGACAACCCGCAGAGTTGATGCCATGACCAGCACTCCTTCGTCGGCCACGCCTCCGGTGGGGCCCGACGCGCCTGCCGACCAGACGCCGCCCCCCGCCTACGAGCAGGCGCCCGCCTACCAGCAGCCCGCCGCGTACGCCGGCCCCCGCGTCACCTCCGACCAGGTCCGCGACCTCGGCCGCCTCCGCCGCATCGCCGCCCACCGCAAGGTCGCCGGCGTCGCGGGCGGCATCGCCCGGCACCTCGACATCGACCCGCTCATCGTGCGCGTGGCGTTCGTGGTGCTGTCCCTCTTCGGTGGCGCCGGCGTCATCGTGTACGCCGCCTGCTGGATCCTCCTCCCGGAGGACGGTCAGGTGAACCCGCCCCTCGGCCTCGACGAGCGCAGCCGCAGCGTCGCCCTCATCCTCGTCGGCATCCTCGGCATCGCGCTGCTCGTCGGGCAGTGGGACTGGTTCTGGGTCCCCGGCCCGCTGATCCTGGTCGCGCTGGTCGTCTGGCTGTTCATGTCGCGACGCAACGACGCCGCCGCCAGCGGGGGCTTCACTCCCCCGCCCGGCGTCCCGAACGCCGGCCCCGACGCCGTCACGCCCGAGCAGCGCTGGGCGCCCGCCCAGACCGCCGTCGCGCCGACGTACGACGTCCCGGTCGAGCAGCAGCCCACGCCGTACGAGGGCGCCGCGTACCAGCAGCCGACCTACCCGCAGACCGCGTACCAGCCGCCGGCCGCGCCGACGTACCCGACGCAGTACGTGGCGCCGTCGCCGCGCAACCCCCGCAAGCGCGGGCCGATCCTGTTCTGGTTCACCATGGCCGTCGCGGCGCTGGCCGTCGGTGTCGTGGGCATCGTCGACGTCTCCGGTGCGCCGGTGGCGGGCTCGACCTACCCCGCGGTCGTCGTCGGCGTGGTCGGCGTGATGCTGCTGATCGGCTCGTTCTACGGCCGCGCCGGCGGGCTGATCCTCGTCGGACTGCTCGCCACCGGGGCCACGGCCGCGGCGCTCGGCGCGGAGAAGTGGGACGGCGAGCGCGTCGAGATCGTGCCCGACTCGTCCAGCGAGGTGCTCTCCACCTACAACTACGACGTCGGCGAGTACGTCCTCGACCTGAGCATGCTCACCGATCCCGAGGAGCTCGACGGCCGCACCATCACGATGTCCGCCGACGTCGGCGAGCTCGCCGTGATCGTGCCGTCGGACATGGACGTCACCGTGACCGGCACCGTCAACGGCCCGGGCGGGACCACCCTCTTCGGCGAGGAGTCCGGCGGGATCGACCACACCGCCACGCAGAGCCACGACGGCGGCACCGACGTCCCCGAGCTGACGCTGGACCTCGAGCTCGAGGTCGGCCACATCGACGTCCGCACCCGCTGACCCGCCCCGACCTGACCAGGAGAACACCATGACCACCTTCGACACCGAGGCCCCGACCACGAAGCGCAGCGGCCGTCACCCGATCAACGTCGGCCACTTCGTGATGGGGATCGCCTTCCTCGGCATCGTCCTCGTCTGGATCCTCATCGAGGCCGACGCCGTGACCGGCGACGACATCCGCTGGCTGCTGCCGGTGCCCTGGGTGCTGGCCGGCGTCGCCGGCCTGCTGGCCACGACCCGCCGCAAGCACCCGGAGACCGAGACGTACGACACGCCGCACCGCGGCTGGGTCGGGCGCGAGGAGCCGCCGGCGCCGGTCGAGGAGGACCACCGCGACGACGTGCCGTACGACGACCTGGACGAGAAGCTCGCCCGGGCCGAGCGCGAGACGCAGACGGTCACCCAGGCCCAGGCCGTCGTTCCGGCGGAGCCGGAGCCGGCGGATCCCGCCGACCCTGCCGACCCGGCTGACCCCGCTGACCCGGCCGATCCTGCTGACCCCGCTGACCCGGCCGATCCTGCTGACCCCGCTGACCCTGCCGACGAGAAGGACGAAGACCGATGACCACCACGCCCCACACCACCACCAGCCGCCGCCTGGTGCGGCGTACCGACGACCGGATGGTCGCGGGTGTCTGCTCCGGCGTCGCCGACTACTTCGGCGTCGACCCCACCATCGTCCGCCTGGCCGTCGTGGTCGGCACCGTGCTCGGCTTCGGCACCCTGCTCGTCGCGTACGTCCTCGCCTGGCTGCTCATGCCGGAGGCCTGACCCGGGGAAAGGCCTCCTCACCTGCCCAGGTCGTCGGCCATCCGGTCGGCGACCTGGGCCTCGCCACGCAGGCCGCCCTCGGCCCGGAGCCCGGCGACCACGCCGGCCCGGTCGACGTCCGAGCGGTTCTGGCTGTACTTGGCCTTCGCCTCGACCTTCTCGACCACCAGCTCGATGCCCACGATCGCCCGCAGCTGGCCGGCCACGTACTTCTCGGGGGCGTCGTCCACCGACCACGCCTCGAAGCCGGCCGACTCCCGCCGCGCCTCGTGGAGGTCGGTCAGCCAGCTGACGGCCTCGAGCAGCCAGTCGGCGTCGTGGTTCACGGTGACCCGTCCGGTGAAGTGGACGGCGGAGTAGTTCCAGGTCGGCACCACCTTGCCGTGCTCGGCCTTGGTCGCGTACCAGGCCGGGGAGACGTACGCCTCCGGCCCGGTGACCACCGCGAGCGCGGGCGTGTCCGGCTCGATCGCCTTCCAGTGCTGGTTGGCCTTCGCCATGTGCATCACCAGGCGGCTGCCGGCGGGCTCCCAGATGACGGGCAGCATCGACGCCAGCGGGTAGCCGTCGGCGCCCGTCGTCACCAGCTGGGCGGAGCCGACCTGCATGACGAGGGACTGGATCTCGGGGACGCCGTCGAGGGCGTTGAAGCGCGGCACGTACACGCGCCCATTCTCCGGCCAAACGATCCGGCACGACAGGATGGGCGCATGACGCTGCCCGCCTTCGACGGACTCGACTCCCTGCCCGCCCTCGAGCACCTCGACCTGGTGGCCGCTCCGGTCGCGACCGCCCTGGCGGGCTGGGCGCGTACCGACGAGGTCGCCGTGGTCGAGATCGACCCGGACCTCGCCGACACGGCCGCGCTGACCGAGGCGTACTCCCTGCCGCTGGAGGCCAGCGTCAACTGCGTGCTCGTCGCCGGCAGCCGGGGCGGCGAGGAGCGGATCGCCGCGTGCCTGGTCGCGGCCGACACCCGCGCCGACGTGAACACGGTCGTCCGCAAGCTGCTCGACGTCCGCAAGGCGTCGTTCCTGCCGATGGACCGGGCCGTCGCGGAGTCCGGGATGGAGTACGGCGGCATCACGCCGATCGGCCTCCCCGCCGCGTGGCGGGTGCTGGTCGACGCGGCCGTGCTGACGGTGCCCGCGGCGATGATCGGCTCGGGCGTACGCCGCTCCAAGATCATCCTGCCCGGCTCGGCGCTGGGCGACCTGCCGGGCGCCGAGGTCGTCGAGGGACTGGGACGGCCTACTGGCTGACGCTGCCCTCGGGCAGCTCGAACCACCGCAGGGCGTCGAAGTCCTCGGTCAGGTGGTCCTGGTGCGAGCAGTCCGGCGGCTCGGCGGCGTCGAGGATGCGGCGCGCCTCGACGAGGTAACCCGCGAGCTCGGTCACGTCGGCGGTGTCGTCGTGGTGGGGGTAGGTCATCGCGCCGGTCTCGTCGTACGACACGTCGCGCAGGCGCATGGGCGGCTCGACCGGACCAGAGCGGTGCCGCCACAGCCCCGTCGTCGGGTCGAAGCCGTAGTCGCCCAGCAGCCGCCAGCCGTCGTGGGCGACCATCCGCACGGCCTCGATCACGTAGTCGACGACGCGGTCGTCGACGAAGTAGTTGAAGTTGACCCGCACCCAGCCGGGCTTGATGCCCTCGCAGCCGCCGGCGATCTGCCGCTCGAACTCGTGGGAGCGCTCCAGGTCGATGTGCAGCAGCCGGTGGCCGTACGGCCCCGCGCACGAGCACCCGCCGCGGGTCTGGATGCCGAAGAGGTCGTTGAGCACCGCGACGACGTAGTTGTGGTGGAGGTAGTCGCCGCTCGGCGCGCGCACCACGAAGCTGACGATGGAGAGCCGCCGCGCCTCGAGGTTGCCGAGGATCTCGATGCGGGGCTCGTCCTTCCAGGCGGTCACCGCGCGCTCGAGCAGCGCCTCCTCGTGGGCCTGGATGGTCTCCGTGCCGACGGCGGTCTTGAGCTGGAAGACCAGCCCGGCACGGATCGACTCGACGATGCCGGGGGTGCCGCCCTCCTCGCGGTGCTCCGGGTCGTCGTAGTAGCGGTGCTCGACCGGGTTGACGTACATGACCGTGCCGCCGCCGGGCACGACCGGCACCCGGTTGGTCATCAGCTCGCGGCGCATCACCAGCACGCCGGGCGTCCCGGGACCGCCGATGAACTTGTGCGGCGAGAGGAAGATCCCGTCCTTGTAGGCCGAGGCGTCCACGCCGGCGGGCGCGTACATGTCGATGTCGACGTACGGCGCGCACGCGGCGAAGTCCCAGAAGGACAAGGCCCCGTGGGCGTGCAGCAGCGACGCGATGCCGAACGTGTCGGAGACGATCCCGGTCACGTTGCTGGCGGCGGAGAACGACCCGATCTTCAGCGGCCGGTCGGCGTACTTCTCGAGCTCGGCTCGCAGCGCGGCCTGGTCGATGTGGCCGTCGGCGTCCTCGTGGATCGTCACCACGTCGGCGATCGACTCGCGCCAGGGCAGCTCGTTGGAGTGGTGCTCGAAGGGGCCGATGAAGACGACCGGCCGCTCCTCGGGCGGGATCATGTCGGTGAGGTGGTAGCGGTCGTCGAGGTCGGCGGGGATGCGCAGCCCCAGCACGCCGATCAGCTTGTCGATCGCGGCGGTGCTGCCCGAGCCGGTGAAGATGACGCAGATGTCGTCGTCGCCGCCGACGCTGTCGCGGATGATGCGGCGCGCGTCCTCGCGCAGCCGCGTGGTCTGCAGGCCGGTGCCGCTGGCCTCGGTGTGGGTGTTGGCGTACCTCGGCAGCACCTCGTGCCGGATGAACTCCTCGACGAACGTCAGGCTCCGCCCCGACGCGGTGTAGTCGGCGTACGTCACCCGCCGGGGGCCGTACGGCCCCGGCATCACCTGGTCGTCCCCGATGACGGCCGCGCGGATCCGCTCCAGGAGCGGGCTGGTCGCGGGCTGGTCGGTCACGCCCTCATCGTCCCACCAAGCCGGGTTGTGTGCCTGAGGCAGCGCTATGGCGCTGCCTCAGGCACACGACCCAGTCAGCGCAGCATGGAGTCGAGCGTGTCGGCGTCGATGAACGACGTGTGCGTACCTGCGGTGCCACACGCCCACGCGCCACCGAAGGCACCCGCGCGGGCGGCGTCCTCCCAGGTACCTCCCGCGAGGTACGTCCGCAGGAACGCCGCGACGTAGCTGTCGCCGGCCCCGTTGGAGTCGACGACGGGGCGTCCGGGGATGGTCACGGCCGGCACGGGCACCACCGGCCGACCCGGTACGGCGACCCGGCTGCCGCGCTCGCCGTCCATGGCCACGGCGACGCGGGCCCGACCGTCGCGCAGGATGCCCGTCAGCACCTCGTCGATCCGCTCCCCGAGCGCCGACCCGGAGACGAAGACGATGTCGGCACCGAGCGCGAACTCGCGGTGGTAGGGGTTCTCGCCGTCCCAGTCGTGCAGGTCCGTGCTCGTGGTCACGCCGGCGCGCGACCGCGTCGGCGAGCGCGTGCCGGGCCCAGCCCATGATCGAGACGTGCACGTGGCGGGCCCGCTGCACCCCGCGCGCCCACAGCAGCCCGTCGGGCAGCATCTCGGGTGGGTGCCGCGGGTCGTAGAACGACATCCGCCGACCGTCCGGGCTCACCAGGTTGACCGCGCGCCGCGTCCCGGAAGCGTGGGTGACGTGGCGCAGCTCGACGCCCGCCTCGGCGTACGCCGCCACGATCCTCGACCCCTCCGCGTCGTCGCCGATGACGTCGGCCAGCGCGGTCCTCAGCCCCAACGCATGACAGCCGAACGCGACGCCGTGGCCGGTGTGCGCGACGTACGACTCCACGGGCGGGACGTGGAAGGACTCCCGGTCCTCCGGGGGCAGCGACGGCACCCGGACGATCGTGTCGATGCCGACCCCGCCCACGACGAAGACGTCGAGGTCCTGGGTCACGGCCTCAGGATGGCACTCCTTGCGACCGTGACAGCGGCTCTGTCACAGTCGAGGCGTGAAGCTATCGACACAGCTGATGTACGCCGGCAACCCGCGCGAGGCCGCCGACCAGGTGGCCGCCCTCGAGCAGGCGGGCCTGGACAGGGTCTGGGTGCCGGAGGCGTACGGCTTCGACTCCCCCACGCTGATGGGCTACCTGGCCGCCAAGACCGAGACGGTCGAGATCGGGTCGGCGATCCTCAACATCTACTCGCGCACCCCCAGCGCGATCCTGCAGACGGCGGCCGGCCTCGACAACGTGTCGCAGGGCCGGGCGATCCTCGGCCTCGGAGCCAGCGGGCCGCAGGTGATCGAGGGGTTCCACGGGGTCAGGTACGACAAGCCGCTCGGCCGCACCCGGGAGATCGTCGACCTGGTCCGCCGCGGGCTGCGCCGCGAGACGCTCACGCACGACGGGATCTTCACGCTGCCCCTGCCCGAGGGCGAGGGCACCGGGCTCGGCAAGCCGCTCAAGCTGCTCACCAAGCCCCAGCGCCCGTCCATCCCCATCTGGATCGCGTCGCTGGGGCAGAAGAACGTGGAGGCGACCGCCGAGTACGCCGACGGCTGGCTGCCGATCTTCTTCGTGCCCGAGAAGGCCGGCGAGGTCTGGGGCGACGCGCTGGCCGCCGGGAAGGCCAAGCGGCACGAGGGCCTCGGCCCGCTCGAGATCTCCGCCGGCGGCATGGTCGCGATCGGCGAGGGTCCCGAGACCAAGGCGCTGCTCGACTTCGCCCGCCCGTACGTCGCGCTGTACGTCGGCGGCATGGGCGCGCGCGGCAAGAACTTCTACAACGACCTGGTCTGCCAGTACGGCTTCGAGAAGGAGGCCAAGGAGATCCAGGACCTGTACCTCAGCGGCAACAAGCGCGACGCCGAGAAGGTCGTCCCGCTCGAGCTCCTCGAGCTGGGCAACCTGGTCGGCCCCGCGTCGTACGTGAAGGAGCGGATCGCGGCCTTCGCCGAGGCGGGCGTCACCGACCTCCAGGTGCTGCCGGTCAGCGACGACCCGCCGGCCACGGTGCGCCAGCTCAAGGAGATGGTCGGTTGAGGCTGCACCGCAGGGACCGCTTCGCGAACCTCGACCGGATCGCCCGGCTCGACCCCCACGACGCACCCTGACGACCTTGCACCGTGACAGTCCCACTGTCACGATGACGGCATGTCCCGCGCGATCTTCGACCAGGAGCACGAGGCGTTCCGCGAGGCCGTCGGTACCTTCCTCGACAAGGAGGTCGTGCCGTTCCACGACCAGTGGGAGCGGGACGGCATCGTCGACCGCGAGGTGTGGGCGAAGGCCGGCGCCCAGGGGCTCCTCGGCCTCCAGCTCGACGAGGAGTACGGCGGCGGCGGGACACCCGACTTCCGCTACAACGTGGTCATCGGCGAGGAGCTGACGCGCCGCGGCGTCTACGGGCCGGCGTTCACGCTGTTCAACGACATGATCGTCCCGTACCTCGCGGCGAGCGCCTCGGAGGAGCAGCGGCAGCGCTGGTTCCCCGGTCTGTGCTCGGGTGAGACCATCGCCGCGATCGCGATGAGCGAGCCGGGGGCGGGGTCCGACCTCCAGGGCATCCGCACGAGCGCCGTGGACGCCGGCGACCACTACGTGCTCAACGGCCAGAAGACCTTCATCTCCAACGGCATCCTCGCCGACCTGGTCGTCGTGGTGGCCCGGACCGACCCCGACGCCGGGCACCAGGGCATCTCGCTGCTCGTCGTCGAGCGCGGCATGGAGGGCTTCGAGCGCGGCCGCAACCTCGAGAAGATCGGTCAGCACGCGCAGGACACCGCCGAGCTGTTCTTCGCCGACGTCCGGGTGCCGAAGGCGAACCTCCTCGGCGAGGAGGGCTCGGGCTTCGTCCACCTGATGACGAACCTGTCCCAGGAGCGGCTGTCGATCGCGGTGTCGGCCGCGACGGCGTGCGAGGTCGTCGTCGACGCGACGCTGCGCTACGCCAAGGACCGCACCGCCTTCGGCCGCCCGATCGGCAAGTTCCAGCACAACCGCTTCGTGATCGCCGAGATGGCGACCGAGGCGCACATCGCCCGCGTCTTCGTCGACGACTGCATCGCCCAGCACCTCCGCGGCGAGCTGGACGCCAAGACCGCGTCGATGGCGAAGTACTGGGTGACCGAGCTCCAGAACAAGCTCGTCGACCGAGGCGTGCAGATGCACGGCGGCTACGGCTACATGGCCGAGTACCCGATCGCGCGGGCCTTCGTGAACAGCCGCGTGCAGACCATCTACGGCGGCACGACCGAGATCCAGAAGGAGATCATCGGCAGATCCCTCGGCCTCTGATGTCACAAGACGACGAGTTCGTTCGTCGTTCAACCAGGATTGACCCGCGAGCGATGACTTTGTGACCCTCTCAGGGTCTGCTCAGGGGATATCCGGATGAAGACTGTCCCCGCCTCGTGATGGAGTGCTCCTCATGCATCGTCAGATCGCCGGCCGGCTCACCGGCCGAGTCACCAAATGGATCGTTCTCGCGGCCTGGATCGTCATCTTCGTCGTGGCCTCGGGGTTCGCGGCCAAGCTGACCGACGTCCAGAACAACGAGGCCTCGTCCTGGCTCCCGGCCAGCGCCGAGTCCACCAAGGTCCTCGACGAGCTGTCCACAACCGTCGACCCCAACAACATCCCGACCCTCGTGGTCTACCACCGGTCGTCCGGGCTCACCGAGGACGACTTCGCCGCGATGGACGAGCAGGCCGCCGAGATCGCCGAGATCGACGGCGTCACCGACGAGGGGGTGCTCTCGCCCAACGTCGCCCAAGAGCAGAACCTGCCGGTCCAGCTGGTCTCCGAGGACGGTCAGGTCGCCTACCTCTACTTCACCTTCAACTTCGGCGAGAACGGTTGGACCGACATCCCGGCGGCCGCCGACGAGGTGCGCGACATCGCCCAGGTCGACGGCGTCACCGTGCACCTGGCCGGCTACGGCGGCCAGGCGGCCGACTCCGCCGAGGCCTTCGAGGGCATCGACACCAACCTGATCATGATCACCCTGCTCGTGGTGATCGTGATCCTGCTGCTCACCTACCGCAGCCCGACCCTGTGGCTGCTGCCGATCATCAGCGCCGTCTTCGCCTACATGACCTCGGCGGGCGTGGTCTACCTGCTGGCGAAGTACGCCGACCTCACGGTCAACGGGCAGAGCCAGGCGATCCTCGGCATCCTGGTCATCGGCGCGGGCACCGACTACGCCCTGCTCCTCGTGGCCCGCTACCGCGAGGAGCTGCGCCGCCACGAGGACCGACACGAGGCGATGGCCTTCGCGCTGCACCGGGCGGCGCCGGCGATCCTGGCCAGCGCCGCCACCGTGGTGGTCAGCATGCTCTGCCTGAGCTTCGCCGAGCTGAACTCGACCGCCGGCATGGGGCCCGTGCTCGCCGTCGGCATCAGCGTCACCTTCCTGGTGATGGTGACCCTTCTCCCGGCCCTCCTGGTCATCTGCGGTCGCTGGGTGTTCTGGCCGAAGCGGCCGACGTTCGGGTCCGACGAGCCCACGAGCCACGGTTTCTGGGCCCGCGTGGGCAACTGGATGGCCCCCAAGCCGCGCAAGGTCTGGATGGTCACCGCCGGCCTGCTCGCCATCGCCTGCCTGGGGCTCTTCCGGCTCGACGCGTCGGGCCTGTCGACGGAGGACACCTACACCAAGGAGTTCGACTCGATCAAGGGTCAGCAGCTGCTCGCCGACGCACGGCCTGGCCGACAACTCCAACACCGTCCAGGTCGTCGCCAACACCGATGCCCTGCCCGAGGTGCAGGAGGCGCTGGCGGGGGTCGACGGCCTCGGCGAGGCCGGCCCCGCCCAGGACCTGGGCACCGGGCGCTCCTACTTCGAGGCCACCATCAACGCCGACATCTCCTCCCCGGCCGCGTTCGCCATCGTGGAGTCCTCCCGCGATGCCGTCCACGGGGTCGACGGGGCCGATGCCCTGGTCGGTGGAGGGGCAGCGTTCTACCTCGACACGAAGGTCGCCTCGACCCGCGACAACAAGGTGATCATCCCGATCGTCCTGGTCGTGGTGTTCCTGATCCTGGTCGGCCTGCTGAGGGCGCTGACGGCGCCGCTCATCCTCATCGGCACGGTGATCCTGTCGTTCGGCGCCGCGCTGGGCATCTCGGCGCTGTTGTTCGAGTTCGTGTTCGGGTTCGCGGGCTCGGACCCCGGCTTCCCGCTGTTCGCGTTCGTGTTCCTGGTCGCCCTGGGCATCGACTACAACATCTTCCTGATGACCCGGGTCCGGGAGGAGACGCAGAACTTCGGGACCCGCAAGGGCTCGCTGGTGGCGCTGGCCTCGACCGGTGGCGTGATCACCTCGGCGGGGCTGGTGCTGGCGGCGACGTTCCTGGTGCTCGGCTCGATCCCGGTGGTGTTCCTGGCCGAGATCGGCGTCGCGGTCGCCCTCGGGGTCATGCTCGACACGCTGATCGTGCGCTCGGTCCTGGTCACGGCCATCAACCTCGACCTCGGCGGCAAGATCTGGTGGCCGAGCAAGCTCGACCGCGGCGACGACGCCGTCGAGGCGCCTCCCGCGCCTCTCGAGGAGGACGCCCTCGCGCGCTGACGCCACGATCCCCGTCCCCCACGACTTGGGCCTACCCTGAGTCCGTGGGGGACGAGGGTCTGTCCGGCGTGAGCGTGCTGATCCGGCTGTGGGAGCAGTCCGGACGGCGGCTGCGCGAGCGCTGCCGCGGGCTCACCGACGAGGAGTTCTTCTGGGAGCCCGTCGCCGACTGCTGGAACATCCGGCCCGACGACCAGCACGTGGGCGGGTGGTCCTACGAGTACGAGTTCGCCCCCGCCGACCCCGCCCCGCTCACCACCATCGGCTGGCGGCTGGTCCACCTCAACGCCGGCAACCGCCTCTACTGGAACCACGCGTTCGGCGACGCCACCCTGACCTTCCCCGACCTGGTGGTGCCGCACACCGCCGAGACGGCCCTCGCCGAGTGGCGCGAGAGCCGCATGCCCATCACCGCGTGGCTGGCCGACGCCTCCGACGGCGACCTGGCCGAGCCGCGGCCCAGCCACCTGCCGGAGCGGCGCATGTCGGCCGGCGACCAGGTCCGCACCCTCGTCGAGGAGCAGATCCACCACGGCGCCGAGATCGGCCTGCTGCGCGACCTGTTCGCGCGGCCGCACGAGGACTACCACGAGGACCGGCCGCTCCACACCGATTCGTCAGCGGTGTAGCGGGTCCGCGCAGCCTGCCGATCTCTGACGAATCGGGGGCTCAGCGCAGGAGGACCGGCAGCGAGTCCACGCCGTAGACGAGGGACCGGTCGTGGAAGACCAGGTCGGCCGGGTCGACGGCGAGCCGCAGGTCGGGGAAGCGCCGGGCCAGGGCGGGGTACGCCGCCCGCAGCTCCATCCGGGCCAGCTCGGCGCCGATGCACCGGTGGAAGCCGTGCCCGAAGGCCAGGTGCGACGGCGTCGCCTTCGTGTGGTCGAAGCCGCCGGCGTGGTAGCTGCGCGGGTCACGGTTGGCCGCCGGCAGGTGCGCGAGGACCACCGCGCCCTTCTTGATCCGCTGGCCGCCGAGCACCATGTCCTGCTTGGCGAACCGGGGGAAGGAGACCTGCACGACGGCGAGGTAGCGCAGCAGCTCGTCGACGATCGGGGCGACGCTCTCGTCGCCGGCGACCAGCATCTCCCACAGCTCGGGTCGCTCGAGCAGGACCGCGGTGCCGAGCGCGAGCATCGAGGCGCTGGTCTCGAGGCCGCCGGTGAAGGCGCCGTCGGCGAGCCCGGCCAGGTCGAAGTCGGTGATCTCGTCGCCGTGCTCGCGGATGATCTGGCCGATCAGCCCGGGGCCGGGGTCCAGCCGCTGGCGCGCGGTCTCCTCGAAGAGGAACTCGCGGGACCCGGCCACCGCGCCGACGGTCCCGACGCCGCCGCCGTTGACGTCGAAGCGGGCGCTGGCCATGGAGCGGTACTTCTCGCGCTCCTCGACCGGCAGCCCCAGCAGCTCGCAGATCACCAGGAACGGCACCGGGAACGCGAAGGTCTGCGCCAGGTCGACCTGGGCGCCGTCGGCGCCGAGCCGCTCGGTCTCGTCGAGCTGGTCCTCGACGATGCGGTCGATGGCGGGCTTCAGCCGGGCCAGCCGCCGCATCGTGAACTCGGGCGTCAGCAGCCGGCGGAGGCGGGTGTGGTCGGGCGGGTCGGTGAACCCCAGGCCGCCGATGTCGGTGCCGCCCGCCTTGCCCATGTAGGGCCGGATGTCGGTGGAGTACGACGTCTGGTCGGCCAGCATCTCGCGGGCCTCCGCGTCACCGGTCACCAGCCAGACCTCGACGCCGAGGAACGTGACGACCCGGGCGACCGGCCCCTTGGTCTCGCGCAGCTCCTCGACACGGTGGAACGGCTCCATGCCCTCGCGCCGGAGCGGCCAGGTGAGCCGCTCGGGCACGCGGTCGAGCCGACTCAGGTCGATGCCCGGGCTGCGCGCGACGAGCGCGCGGCGAACCCGCGAACGCACCGCTTCCACGAGTGCCATCTCGACTCCCAAGGCCATGAACCGACCGGACTGACCCGAATGCTACGACCCAGAGTCCCCGGATCGGGTGAGCCCCCGTGCTTATCAGGGAAGGATCCGGGTCAACCCCTCAGGGTCACGCTCGCTCAGACGCCGGCTCACTCCCACTCGATCGTCCCCGGAGGCTTCGAGGTGATGTCGAGTGTCACCCGGTTGACCTCGCGGACCTCGTTGGTGATCCGGGTGGAGATCCGCTCGAGCAGGTCGTACGGCAGCCGGGCCCAGTCGGCGGTCATCGCGTCCTCGGAGGTCACCGGACGCAGCACCACGGGGTGGCCGTAGGTGCGGCCGTCGCCCTGGACGCCGACCGAGCGGACGTCGGCCAGCAGCACGATCGGGAACTGCCAGATGTCGCGGTCGAGGCCGGCGGCGGTCAGCTCCTCGCGGGCGATCGCGTCGGCCTGGCGCAGGATGTCGAGGCGCTCGCGGGTGACCTCGCCGATGATCCGGATGCCCAGGCCGGGTCCCGGGAACGGCTGGCGCCAGACCATCGTCGGCGGGAGGCCGAGCTGCTCGCCGACCAGGCGTACCTCGTCCTTGAACAGGGTCCGGAGCGGCTCGACCAGCGCGAACTGGAGGTCGTCGGGCAGGCCGCCGACGTTGTGGTGGGACTTGATGTTGGAGGTACCCGCCCCACCACCGGACTCGACGACGTCGGGGTAGAGCGTGCCCTGGACGAGGTACGCCGTCTCCTGGGCGCCGCTGGCCCCCTCTTGCCCGTCACCGAAGACACGGACCTCGGCCGCCTCGAAGGTCCGGATGAACTCGCGGCCGATGATCTTGCGCTTCTCCTCGGGGTCGACGATCCCCTCGAGGGACGCCGAGGAACTGGTCGCTGGCGTCGACCACGTCGAGGGTGTCGAAGACGGCCTCGAAGTCGCGACGGACCTGCTCGGTCTCGCCGAGGCGCATCATCCCGTGGTCGACGTACACGCAGGTCAGCCGGTCGCCGATCGCGCGCTGCACGATCGCGGCGGCCACGGCGGAGTCGACGCCGCCCGAGAGGGCGCAGATCGCGCGGCCGTCGCCGATCTGGGCGCGGATGGCCTCGACCTGCTCGTCGACGATGTTGAGCATCGTCCAGGTCGGCCGGCAGCCGGCGATCTCGAGCAGGAAGTGCTCGAGCACCCGCTGCCCGTGCTCGGTGTGCAGCACCTCGGGGTGCCACTGGACCCCGGCGAAGCCGCGGTCGACGTCCTCGAACGCCGCGACCGGCGTGGCACCGGTCGAGGCCAGCAGGGTGAAGCCTTCCGGCGCTGCCGTCACCGAGTCGCCGTGGGACATCCAGACGTTGTGCTGCTCGGGGATGCCGGCCAGCAGGGTGCCGGACTCGACGACGCTGACGGGGGTCCGGCCGTACTCACGGGCGCCGGTCGGCGAGACCGTCCCGCCCAGTGACTGGGCCATGATCTGGAAGCCGTAGCACATGCCGAACACCGCGACGCCGCCGTCGAAGAGCGCCCCGTCGAGCGCCGGCGCCCCGGGCTCGTACACCGAGGACGGGCCGCCCGACAGCACGATCGCCTTCGGCCCCTTGGCCAGCATCTCGGCGACCGGCATCGTGTGCGGCACGATCTCGCTGTAGACGTTGGCCTCGCGCACCCGCCGGGCGATCAGCTGGGCGTACTGGGCTCCGAAGTCCACGACGAGGACCAGATCGTGCTCCGACATGGGTCGAGCCTATCGGCGGTCCACCACCAGCTCGGGACCGAGCATCTGCGCGGCGTAGTCACGGATCTCGTCGTCGCTCAGCTCGGTGCTCCGGAGCAGCTCCATCGCCGCGGCGTACGGCGCCCCGGAAGCCGTGATCTCCAGCGCGATGCCGTCGGGGTCGCGGAAGTTGAGGTGGAACGACAGGCCCCCGTCGGTGATCGGCGTGTGCTCGACGCCGTGCTCCTGGAGGTGCCGTTCCCACTCCTGCAGCTCCTCCAGCGAGTCGACCCCGAAGCCGAGGTGGTCGAGCCCGGTGGCCAGATGGGTGAACCGCCCGCCCTGCGCGTCCGGCGGCAGCGCGAGCCCGACCGTGAACCCCGTCCTGCGGTCCATCAGCAGCCGCCCGTACCCGAAGTCCAGCAGGGGCAGCAGCCCCATCACGTCGGCGTAGAACCGCGTGCTGACGTCGAGGTCGGTGACCGTGAGCATGAAGTGGTCGACACCGGTGTGGCGAGGCATCCGTCATTGTCACCCGACCTGTCACCCACGAGTCACGCAGGTCCGCCGCGGCCATCACGTCTTGGACTGAGGAGCGAGGGAGCCTGTCTGGACCGACGGAGCGAAGCGAGCGGCCCTGGGCGACCGAGCCGACGAGGGAAAGACGGGATGTTGCGCCGCGGCGGACACGCGCCGAAGCGCAGCGGAGGCGCAAATATAAACAGGGCCCGGCCGGGGAGGGAGGGTTGGCCGGGCCCTGCGCGCCGAGTCGGAACGAGCCCTCCCCGGCAGGGTCCGGCCAGTGAGGGAGCACAGGACCGGACCCGCACGTCCAACGACGCCTCGAGGGCGGTGGTTACGGGCGTGACTGGAGAGAAATCGGGAATCTCACGTGATGTCCACCAGCGGCAGCCGGAGGGCTGCTGGAGCGGTCGGCGGGACGGCCGGGGAGGCTGGGCGCGACCGGCCCGACCCGCTCGTACGCCGACCCCAACGGTGGGCGCGGGTCGGCGTCGCCCTTGTTGGGCCAGAAGGCCATCGCCCGCTCGGCCTGCGCGGTGATGGACAGCGACGGGTTCACGCCGAGGTTGGCGGTGATCGCGGAGCCGTCGGCGACGTGGAGGCCGGGGTGGCCGTACACCCGCTGGTACGGGTCGATCACGCCCGAGTCGACCGTCGCGCCGATGGTGCAGCCACCGATGAAGTGCGCGGTCAGCGGCCGGTTGAACGGCTCGCCGACGGTGCCGCCGGCGGTGCCCCCCATCACGTCGGCCATCCGGCGGGCCGCCTCGTTGCCGGCGGGGATCCAGGTGGGGTTCGGCTCGCCGTGCCCCTGCTTCGACGTGAGCACCAGGCGACCGAGGCGGTTGCGCTCGAGGAACGTGGTGATCGAGTTGTCACTGTCCTGCATGACCAGGGCGATGACCGTGCGCTCGGACCAGTGCCGGACGTCGTACAGCTCGCGCACCCGCTTGCGCTCGCGCCACATCTCGCCCAGCCAGGTGCGCCACCGCGGGACGTCGCCGTCGCCGTCGGTGAGCACGGTCTGCATCAGGGACATCGCGTTGGAGCCCTTGCCGTAGCGCACCGGCTCGATGTGCGTGTGCGCGTCGGGGTGGAAGGAGGACGTGATCGCAACACCCTGCGTGTAGTCGACCGACGCGTCGCGCGCGATCGAGCCGAGGATCGACTCGGAGTTGGTGCGGGCGAGCTCGCCCAGGCGGTCGGAGAGGCGGGGCAGGTGGCCCTCGGCCTTCATGCGGTGCAGCAGCCGCTGGGTGCCCGAGGGCCGAGGCGGCGAACACGACCTGGTCGGCGGTCAGCACGCGGGACGCCGTACGCCGTCGCACCTTGGCCCTCGTGTGGCGCACGTGCACGTCGTACCCGCCGCCCTCACGCGGGGAGACGCGGGTGACCGTGGTGAGCGGCAGCACGCTGGCGCCGTTCGCCTCGGCGAGGTGGAGGTAGTTCTTCACCAACGTGTTCTTGGCGTTGTGGCGGCACCCGGTCATGCACTCCCCGCAGTTGCGGCACGGGTTGCGGTCGGGTCCGGCCCCGCCGAAGTACGGGTCCGCGACGGTGTCCGACGGGCGTCTCGCCCGGGCCGCCGAAGAACACGCCGACCGGCGTCGGCCGGAACGTCTCCCCCACACCCATCTGGTCGGCGACCTGGCGCATCACCTCGTCCGCCGGCGTGTGCAGCGGGTTGGCGACCACGCCGAGCATCCGCTTGGCCTGGTCGTAGTACGGCGCCAGCTCGGCGCGCCAGTCGGTGATGTCGCGCCAGGCGGGGTCGTCGTAGAAGGCCGGCAGCGGCTCGTAGAGCGTGTTGGCGTAGACCAGCGAGCCGCCGCCCACTCCCGCGCCCGACAGGATCAGGCAGTCCTTGAGCACGTCGATCCGCTGGATGCCGTAGCAGCCGGCCTCGGGGCGGAACAGGAACTTCTTGAGGTCCCAGGAGGTGGCCGCGAAGTCCTCGTCGGCGAACCGGGCACCGGCCTCGAGCACGCCGACGCGGTAGCCCTTCTCGGTCAGCCGCAGCGCGGTGACCGACCCACCGAAGCCCGAGCCGACGACGAGGACGTCGAAGTCGCTCAAGGGCGGCCGAGCTTCTTCATCAGCCGCAGGCTGCCGGTCATCACCTTCGCGAAGGCCGCGTCGGACATCCCGAGCATCGGCGCGATCCGGACCAGCCGCTGGGTGCCCACCGACTGGAGTGTCGGTGTAGCGGCGGATGCCCTCGGCGCCCTGGCGGCGGCCGAGCCCCGACTCGCGCATGCCACCCATCGGCGCGTCCACGCTGCCGAAGGTCGCGCCGAACCCCTCGTTGATGTTGACGGTGCCGCACTTGATCTCGCGTGCGATCGCCCGGGCGCGGGCGCCGTCCTGGGAGTAGATCGAGCCGTTCAGCCCGTACTCGCCCTCGTTGGCGCGCGCGATCGCGTCCGCCTCGTCGTGGAAGCGGTAGACCGCCACGACCGGCCCGAACGTCTCGGCGCCGAAGCAGGCCATGTCGGGGGTGACGCCCTCGAGGATCGTGGGCTCGAAGAAGTACGGCGCCAGGTCCGGCCGCGCGCGACCGCCGGTGCGCACCACGGCACCCTTCGCGACCGCGTCGTCGACGTGGGCCTGCACCGCCGCGAGCTGCTGGTCGGAGATGAGCGGGCCCATGTCGTTGCCCCAGTCGAGCGTCGCGCCGAGGGTCATCGCCTCGGTGCGGGCGACGAACCGGTCGACGAACCGGTCGTAGACCTGGTCGGCCACGAACATCCGCTCGGTCGAGACGCAGAGCTGGCCGGCGTTCGAGAACGACGCGCGGACGGCGCCCTCGGCGGCCTTCTCGATGTCGGCGTCGCGGAGCACCAGGATCGGGTTCTTGCCGCCGAGCTCGAGCGAGCAGCCGATCAGCCGCTCGGCGCAGCCCTTCGCGATCAGCCTGCCGGTCGCGGTGGACCCGGTGAAGCAGACGTAGTCGGCGCGGCCGATGATCGCGGCGCCGATCTCGGGGCCGGGCCCGGCGACGACCTGCCACAGGTCGCGCGGGAAGCCGGCCTCCTCGAGCAGCTGCGCGCCGAGCAGCGCCGTCAGCATGGTCTTCGCGTCGGGCTTGATGACAACGGCGTTGCCCGCCATCAGCGCCGGGATGCCGTCGCACAGCGCCATCGTGAAGGGGTAGTTCCAGGGCGAGATGATGCCGACCACGCCCTTCGGGGACGTAGTTGACGTCGATGCGCGTGAGCGCCGGGACCAGGCCGGGCCGGCGCTCGGTGGCGAGGTGCGCGATGGGCCGTGCGGGCGTAGTAGCGCGCCGTCAGCGCGACGTGGCCCGGCTCCTCGAAGGCGTGCTTGCGGGCCTTGCCGGACTCCCAGCCGATCAGGTCGAGGATCTCGTCCTGGCGGTCGAGCACCAGGTCGTGGAACCGCAGCAGCGCCTCGGCCCGCTGGTCGAGGGAGGTCCGGGCCCACGCCGACCTGCGCCCGTCGGGCGCGGCGGAAGGCCTCGGCGACGTCGTCGTTGCTCGACTGCGGCACGTGCGGCGAGCGGCTGGCCGGTGAGCGGCGAGGACACCACGACCGACTTTCCCGACGTCGAGGCGACTCGCTTCGTCAGGGCGGCGGCGTACTCGGGCTCGAACGCCAGCGTGGCGCTGGAGTCGTGCTCGGGGTCGCGCGGCCCGGTCAGCAGCGGGTCAGGGTTGCCGGCAGTCATACCGCCGAGACGTAGGTGACCCCGGTCACCGCGACCACCGATCGTGGTCCTTGACACAAGGGCGTGTTTTGTCAACCGGCCTCCGGTGGTGGTTTCGAGGCTCGTCGCTGGCGCTCCTCGCACCTCAACCACCGATCCCTGGCTGTCCTGATCGGCTGTCCCCGTTCGTCTCTAGGGTGAGTCGCCGGCACCGGGCCGGCCGAGCACGAGGAGTCACCATGCCGCAGTACGCCGCTCTCACCTTCACCCGCGACGTCGACTGGACCGCGCCCGAGCAGGCCGGCGAGATGGCGGAGTGGAACGAGTTCCGCGACGCCGCGATGGTCGTCATCCGCGGGGGCGCCGCGCTCTACCCGACCGGCTCCGCGACCACGGTCCGCGTGAGCGAGAAGGGCGGCGAGGTGATCGCCAGCGACGGCCCGTACGCCGAGACCAAGGAGGCGCTGACGGGCTTCTACCTGCTCGAGTGCGCCGACCTCGACGAGGCGATCGCCTGGGCCGCGAAGATCCCGGCCGCGTGGGGCGGCGCGGTCGAGGTCCGACCGGTCATCGACTTCGGGCGGCCGACGCCCGAGTGACCGCGGCCGACGAGGACGACGTACGCCGCGAGCTCACCGAGCTCGTCCGGGCGTCGGGCCGCGACGTGCTCGCGACCCTCGCCCGGTGGACCGGCAACCTGGCGCTGGCCGAGGACGCCGTCCAGGACGCGACCGTCCGCGCACTGGAGACGTGGCCGCGCGACGGGGTGCCCGACAGTCCCGTCGCGTGGCTGCGCACGGTGGCCCGGCGGCGGGCGGTCGACCTGATCAGGCGCGAGGCGGCACGCGGTGACAAGGAGACGGCGGCGATGCAGGTGGTGATCCCGGACGAGGAGCCGGAGCCGTCGGCGGTCGCAGACGACCTCCTGCGCCTCGTCTTCACCTGCTGCCACCCCAGCCTGGCGCCCGAGACCCAGGTGGCGCTCTCCTTGCGCACGCTGTGCGGGCTGACCACGCCCGAGGTGGCCCGGGCCCTCCTGGTGAGCGAGGCGTCCATGGCCAAGCGGCTGACGCGCGCCCGCCAGAAGATCCAGCAGGCCCACATCCCCTACCGGGTGCCGTCCGCCGACGAGCTGCCCCAGCGGTGGGCGGCGGTGCTCGCGACGACGTACCTCGTCTTCAACGAGGGGTACGCCGCCACGTCCGGCCCCCGGCTCGTGCGCGACGACCTCGTCGACGAGGCCGTCCGGCTGGCCCGGCTGCTGGTGCGGCTCCGACCCGACGACCCTGGTGCGCTCGGGTTGCTGGCGCTGATGCTGCTGCAGGACTCCCGCCGGGCCACGCGGGTCGACGCCGACGGCGCCACCGTGCTGCTCGGCGACCAGGACCGCACCCGCTGGGACGCCGCGCGGATCGAGGAGGGCGTCACCCTGGTCGGCGCCGGACTGCGGCGCTCGCCTGACCAGCCGGACCGCTACGTGGTGCAGGCGGCGATCGCGGCCTGCCACGCGCTCGCGCCGTCGTACGACGAGACGGACTGGGACGCGATCGTGTCCTGGTACGACGTGCTGCTCACCCTCGACGCCGGCCCGGTGGTCCGGCTCAACCGGGCGGCCGCGGTGGCCGAGCGCGACGGCGCCGCCGCTGGCCTGGACCTGGTCGACGCGATCGACGGCCTGGACTCGTACGCGCTGTGGCACGCGACGCGGGGTGTGCTGCTGCGACGGCTCGGCCGGACCGAGGAAGCGGCGGCCGCCGACGCGCGGGCCGCCGCCCTGCCGCTCAACGACGCCCAACGGTCGCTGCTCGGGGGCTAGACGATGTCCGGCGCGCTGACCCGGGCCTCGTCGGCCTCCTGGTCGGTGAGCATGGTCTGGCTCTGCCGTTCGGCCTCGACGCGGCGCAGGTAGTGGTCGACCTCGTCGGCGGTGCGGGCCTCGTCCCAGCCGAGCTCGCCGGCCATCAGCCGGGCGGCCGGGGCCGCCGCGTGGATGCCGCGGTCGAAGGTCTCGATCGAGATGCGCGTCCGTCGCGTGAGGACGTCGTCGAGGTGGCGCGCGCCCTCGTGCGAGACGGCGTACACGACCTCGGCCGCGAGGAACTCGTCGGCGCCCTCGAGCGGCGCGGCGAGGTCTGGACGAGAGGCGAGCAGGGCGAGCACCTCGTCGACGAGGCCGCCGTAGCGGCCGAGGAGGTGGTCGACGCGGCTGACGCTGAGGCCGGCCCGGCGTGACAGCAGCACGCGCTGGTTGGAGCGGGCCAGGTAGCCGTCGGCGCCGACGAGCGGGATCCGCTCGGTGATGCAGTCGCGCGCATCGGGGACGGCGACGTCGATGGCGTCCTTGGCCATCACCCGGTAGGTCGTGAGCTTGCCGCCGGCGATCATCACCAGGCCGGGCACGGGCGCGACGACGGTGTGCTCACGGGAGATCCGCGACGTCGGCTCGCGGGCGCCGGTGACGAGGGGCCGGAGGCCGGCGTAGACGCCCACGACGTCGGTGTGGTCGAGCGGCTCGCGCAACAGCGTGTTCACGTGGGCGAGCAGGTAGTCGATGTCCGCCCGCGAGGCCGCCGGGTGGGCCTTGTCGAGGTTCCAGTCGGTGTCGGTGGTGCCGATGATCCAGTGCGGGCCCCACGGGATCACGAACAGCACCGAGGTCTCCGTGCGGGCGATGAACCCCGCCTCGGACCTGATCCGGTCGCGCGGGACCACGAGGTGGATGCCCTTGCTGGCCTGGACGTGGAGGGCGCCACGACCGCCCACCATCTCCTGGATCTCGTCGGTCCAGACGCCGGCGGCGTTCACGACGACCTTGGCCCGTACCTCGATCTCGCGGCCGGACTCGAGGTCGACGGCCCGCACCCCGACGACCCGCTCGCCCTCGCGCACGAAGCCGGTCACGCGCGTCCGGGTCGCGACGTGCGCGCCGTGACTGGCCGCCGTACGCGCGACGGTCAGCACCAGACGGGCGTCGTCGACCTGGGCGTCGTAGTAGCGGATGGCGCCCTTGAGGTCCTCGGTGCGCAGGTCGGGGGCAATCCGGGCGACCTGCTTGCGGAACAGGTGCGCGTGCTTCGGCACGCCCATGTCGTACTTGCCCGCCATCGCCATCGCGTCGTACAGCGCGAGCCCGGCCCCGACGTACGGGCGCTCCCACGTGTGGTGCAGGGGGTAGAGGAACGGCACCGGCTTGACCAGGTGCGGGGCGAGGCGCGTCAGCAGCAGGCCGCGCTCCTCGAGCGCCTCGCGCACCAGGCCGAAGTCGAACATCTCCAGGTACCGGAGACCGCCGTGGATCAGCTTGCTGCTGCGCGAGCTGGTGCCGGAGGCCAGGTCGCGCTGCTCGATCAGCCCGGTGGCGAGCCCGCGGGTCACCGCGTCCAGGGCCGTGCCGGCCCCGACGATCCCGCCGCCCACGACGAGGACGTCGAGCTCCCCGTCGACGGGCGTCGCCGCCAGCGCGGTGAGCGCCTGGTCGCGAGCCCCGGGGCTCAGTGCGCTCGCCTGGGTCATGTGCCCATCCTGCCTGGCCGTCCGCCACTAGCCTGGGCGCACCCACGGGACTGGAGGAACGATGAGGCGGTGGCTGGCCCTGCTGCTGGCCCTGTTGCTGGCCCCGGTCGTCCTGGTGGTCGTCGCCCCGGCCCAGGCGTGCGCGTGCGGCGGCGTGGTGGACCAGCCCGGCGGCGACACCTCGGTCAGCGGCGAGACCGCCGTCGTCGTCTGGGACGGGACCCAGGAGACGATCCTGCTGCGGCTGAGCACCCGGTCGGAGGCCGTCACTGCGGGGCTGCTCGTGCCGACACCGACGCCGGCCACCGTGACCCTGGGCGAGGAGCAGGTCTTCACCGACCTGGCCGCGGTCACCGTGCCGCGCACCGAGGAGCGGCGGCACCTGTTCGGGCCGCCGCTCCTCTTCGGCGACGGTGGCGGCGACGGCGCCTCGGCCGGCGGGCCGGGTGGCGGCGTGCAGGTGCTGGACACCGTCGACCTGGGGCCGCTGCGCGCGACCACGCTCTCGGCGACCGATGCGCGAGCGCTCGACGCCTGGCTCGAGAAGCACGGCTACGAGAGCTCGCCCGCGCTGCAGAGCGCGGTCACGCCGTACGTCGACGAGGGCTGGAGCTTCGTCGCCGTGCAGCTCAACGCAGTGGGGCAGACCCTGGCGGGCACCCTGCCGCCCATCGCGATGTCGTTCGCCAGCGACGAGGCGGTCTACCCGATGCGGATGTCGTCGGCGGCCGAGGAGACCCAGCAGCCCACGGTGTACGTGCTCGCGGACCACCGCATGCAGCGCACCGACGCCGTCGCCTCGGGCTCGACCCGGCCCGACGTCTCGTTCGCCGGCAAGCTCGCGCCCGGCGAGGTGACGTCGCCGACGCTCCAGGGGTGGCTGGCCACCACGCCGTACCTCACCGCCACCTCGCAGTGGCTGCCCGATCCCGCCCAGATCGTCACGGACTTCACGTTCGCCCGGGCAGCGTCCGACGCGCCGTACCAGCGGGTCCTCTACGACGACAGCTACCTGATCCCCGGCGACGTCGGCGCGCTGCTGATCCTGCTGCTCGTGGCCGGCGCGACGTGGTTCGTGGTCCGACTCGTCCGCGGACGTCATACGAATGGTGGGTCCTAGCCCTCGATTCGTATGACGTCCCGCGGGCCCAGGGTGTCGCGGTGGTCGGCCAGCATCGTGTGCTGGGCGCGGGTGGCGTCGACGACGTCCGTGTCGAGGTCGGCCACGGCGACGCCGGGCTCGGTGCCGAGCCGGACGAGCGGGCGGCCCTCGGGGTCGTAGACGGCGGACCCGCCGCTGAAGTCCCGCGACCCGCACCGGCCCGTGAGGCCGGCGAAGACGACGTACATGCCGTTCTCGACCGCGCGGGCGGCGTAGTAGAGGTCGCGACGGTGCTCCGCGCCCGCGAAGTACGCCGAGGAGCTGAGGTAGGCGACCGCGCCGTCCTCGGCGGCGGCGCGGGCGTGCTCGGGGAAGCAGCCGTCGTAGCAGATGGACAGCCCGAGCTCGAGCCCGTCGACGCGGATCGACGCGCCGTGGTCGCCGGGGGTGAAGTACGTGGCCTCGTCGCCGTCGAGGTGCTGCTTGTCGTAGGGCACGTCGACCGCGCCGTCGGGGTGCACCACGACGCTGGAGAGCGTGGCGACCCCCTCGGCGGCCAGCGCGCTGCTCGCCACCACGACCGCGCCGGTGTCGCGGGCCGCGTCGCGCAGCGCGTCGAGCGGGAGGTCGACGAGCGAGGGCAGCGGGCCGGCGAAGACGTCGAGGTCGTAACCCGTGAGGTACGCCTCGGGCAGCACCACGACCCGGGCACCTCGGTCGGCCGCCTCGCGGACCAGCCCGGCCGCCGTACGGACGTTGGCGGCGAGGTCGCCGGCCACGGCCTCGGCCTGCGCGGCGGCGACCGTGAGGATCACTGGACGACGACCTCGATGCGCTGGAACTCCTTGAGCTCGGTGTAGCCGGTCGTGGCCATGGCCCGGCGCAGGGCGCCGACGATGTTCATGGTGCCGTCGGCCACGCGGGAGGGGCCGAAGAGGATCTCCTCGAGCGTGCCGACCGTGCCGATCTCGACCCGCTGGCCGCGCGGCAGCGAGGGGTGGTGCGCCTCGCCGCCCCAGTGGAAGCCGCGACCGGGGGCGTCGGTGGCGCGCGCGAACGGCGAGCCGACCATCACGGCGTCGGCTCCGCACGCCACGGCCTTGGCGATGTCGCCGGACTTGCCGATGGAGCCGTCGGCGATGACGTGCACGTACCGCCCGCCGGACTCGTCCATGTAGTCGCGCCGCGCAGCGGCCACGTCGGCGACGGCACTCGCCATGGGTACGGCGACGCCGAGCACGGTCCGCGTCGTGTGCGCGGCGCCACCGCCGAAGCCGACCAGCACGCCGGCCGCACCGGTGCGCATCAGGTGCAGCGCGGCCTGGTAGGTCGCGCACCCGCCGACGATCACCGGCACGTCGAGCTCGTAGATGAACTCCTTGAGGTTCAGCGGCTCGGCCTGCGACGAGACGTGCTCGGCCGACACCGTCGTGCCGCGGATGACGAACATGTCGACGCCGGCGTCGACGACGGTCTTGGCGTACAGCTTGGTCCGCTGCGGCGAGAGGCTGCCGGCGACCGTGACGCCCGCGTCGCGGATCTCGCGCAGCCGCTGGGTGATGAGCTCGGGCTTGATCGGCTCGGCGTAGATCTCCTGCAGCCGCCGGGTGGCCTCGATCCCCTGGAGCTCCGACACCTCGGCCAGCAGCGGCTCGGGCGCCTCGTACCTCGTCCAGAGGCCCTCGAGGTTCAGCACGCCGAGACCGCCGTACTTGCCGAGGGCGATCGCGGTCTCCGGCGACATCACCGAGTCCATCGGCGCGGCGAGGATCGGCAGCTCGAAGCGGTACGCGTCGATCTGCCAGGCCACGCTGACCTCTTCGGGGTCGCGCGTGCGCCGCGAGGGGACGATCGCGATGTCGTCGAAGGAGTAGGCCCGGCGCGCCCTCTTGGCCTTGCCGATCTCGATCTCGGTCACGGGCGCAGCCTAGTCACCGCCCACCGGGCCTCGTGACGGGGACTTCGGCCCCCCTCGACCACCCAGATGCCGGTCAGTCGGGCTTGAAGCAGACCATGAAGTGGTTGCCGGACTTCCACTCCAGCGCCGTCGGGCCGTCGTACGCCCAACGCCGGGAGCCGGTGACGTTCGCGCAGCGCTTGGCGGCGTTGCGGTACTGCTCGTCGGTCTTCGGCCGGGTGTCCAGCTGGTAGGCGCCCTTGACCCGCCAGTCGTGGCCCTGCTGGCACGAGGTGGGGGCGAGGTTCTTGCCGATCAGGCAGCGGGAGTCCTGGTTCGAGAGCGGGAACGACGTCAGCCCCAACGCCGTGGGGAGCGGGTTCAGGCCGGTCCTGCCCTTGTGGAGGCCGATGTCGCAGCGCACCCAGCGTGCACCCTTGGCCCGCTCCTTCTCGGTGGGGATGAAGTACCACCAGTCGTACGCCGACATGACCGTGAGCTTGGTGCTGCCGCCCAGTGTCGCGACCATCGCCTGCTCACAGGCGACGTAGAACGCCTTGGTGGTCAGCGACTTCCACGTCACGCCCTTGGGCAGCCGCTTGACCTTGACGGTCATCAACGTGTGCGGCGCGTCGCAGGCGACGGGCGCCTGGGTCGACGAGGCCTTTGCCGCCTGCTTGGCGGACAGGTCGTAGCACTGGCCGACGGCGGGTTCGTGGTAGCCGGGTCCGGCCCTGAGGGCGCCCGGCGGCTGTGCCTGCGCCACCGACGGGGCCATCCCCCAACCGAGGACGAGCGAGACGAGCAACACCAGCATCCGAGACCGAGTCACCCCGGCCACGCTAGTGAGCCCGCGTCCGCGCAGAACCCTCCCTGAGGGTGGGCCCTAGGGTCGGAGCCATGACCGCCAGCAACGCGAAACGACAGGAGCTGATCGTCGCGACGCTGATCGAGGCGTTCGAGCCACTGATGAAGGCCGACGCCGACGGGTTCCGGACGAAGTTCCGCAAGATGGCCGCCGACCCGTTCGCCTTCTACCGCGGCAGCGCCTGCCTCTTCTACGCGGACATGAGCAAGCGGCGCGACCACCGGGCCGACGACCGGACCAGTCGCGTCTGGATCCACGGCGACCTGCACGCGGAGAACTTCGGCACCTACATGAACTCCGAGGGCGTGCTGGTCTTCGACGTCAACGACTTCGACGAGGCGTACCTCGGCCACTTCACCTGGGACCTCAGGCGTTTCGTCGCCAGCCTCGCGCTGATGGGCTGGCAGAAGGCCCTGCCCGAGGACGACATCCGCCGGCTGTCGCGGACCTACCTCGACGCGTACGTCGACCAGGTGCGGCACTACGTGAAGGTCGAGGAGGACGAGGCCTTCGCCCTGCGCCTCGACAACACCGACGGTGCCGTCCACGAGGTGCTGGTCACGGCGCGCATGTGCACCCGCGTCGAGATGCTCGACGACACGACCGAGGTGGTGGACCACGAGCGCCGCTTCGCCCGCGGCCCCGGTGTGCGCGAGCTCAGCAAGACCGAGCGCGGCAAGGTGGAGCGGGCGTTCAAGCGGTACCTGACGACCCTGTCGGACTCCAAGCGCCAGCAGCAGGCGGTCTTCTACGACATCAAGGACGTCGTCGGCAGGTCCGGCTTCGGCATCGGCTCGGCCGGGCTGCCGGCCTACAACATCCTGATCGAGGGCTTCAACCAGGCGCTCGAGAACGACGTCGTGCTCTCGATGAAGCAGGCCAACATCCCCGCCGTCAGCCGCATCGTCGACCACGAGCGGGCGGCCGCCTTCTTCGAGAACGAGGGCCACCGCACGGTCGTCAGCCAGCGCGAGCTCCAGGTGCACACCGACCCGTTCCTCGGCTGGACCACCGTGGACAAGGTCGGGTACGTCGTCGCCGAGGTGTCGCCGTACGAGGCCGACCTCGACTGGGGCGAGATCAGCGAGCCCGAGGAGATCGAGCCCGTCGTGGAGCTGCTCGGGCGGGCGACCGCCAAGATCCACTGCGTCTCCGACGAGGACAGCGACGAGGACCTCGTCGACTTCCAGACCGAGGAGGCGATCATCGAGGCGATCGACGACGACCCCGAGGCGTTCGTCGACGAGCTGGTCGAGTTCGGGATCGACTACGCCGCGAAGACCCGCAAGGACCACACCCTGTTCGTCGACGCCTTCCGCGAGGGCGCGTTCGACCTGGTCTCCGCCGTCAGCTGAGGAAGGACAGCCGGACCTCGCGGTCCGGGTTGTCGACGTTGAGGTCGACCAGGCAGATGCTCTGCCAGGTGCCGAGCGCGAGCCGGCCCCCGAGCACGGGCACCGTGGCGTACGGCGGCACGAGCGCCGGCATCACGTGCGAGCGGCCGTGCCCGGGCGAGCCGTGCCGGTGCCGCCACCGGTCGTCGGCCGGCAGCAGGTCCGCCAGCGCCGCGAGCAGGTCGTCGTCCGACCCCGCGCCGGTCTCGAGGATCGCGATGCCGGCCGTCGCGTGCGGGACGAACACGTGCAGCAGCCCGTCGCCACGCCCGTCGACGTACTCGGCGCACTGCCGGGTGATGTCGCGGACCTGCTCGGTGTCGCCCGTGCGGACTCGGATGACCTGGGACTCCATGCGACCCATCCTCCCGTTGGTCGAGGAGGGACGAAGTCCCGTCACGAGACCCGGTGAGCAGAGTGCTCTCCTGATCGCGTGAGTTTCGCCTGACAGGCGCTAGCGCGCCTTCCGTCAACCAGCGACGCTCCTACCGCCCGCTGTAGTTCGGCGCCTCGACCGTCATCTGCACGTCGTGGGGGTGGGACTCGGCGAGGGAGGCCTGGGTGATCCGGACGAACCGGCCCCGCTCCTGGAGCTCGGGGATGGTCCGGGCGCCGGCGTAGAACATCGACTGGTTGAGGCCGCCGATGAGCTGGTGGGCGACGGCGGCGAGCGGGCCGCGGTAGGCGACCTGGCCCTCGATGCCCTCGGGGACGATCTTGTCGTCGCTGGTGACCTCGGCCTGGAAGTAGCGGTCCTTGGAGTAGGACTTCTTGCCGCGGCTGGACATCGCGGCGAGCGAGCCCATCCCGCGGAACGCCTTGAACTGCTTGCCGTTGACGAAGATCAGCTCACCGGGAGCCTCCTCGCAGCCGGCCAGCAGCGAGCCGACCATCACCGAGTCGGCGCCGGCGACGAGGGCCTTGGCGATGTCGCCGGAGTACTTCAGGCCGCCGTCGGCGACCACCGGGACGCCCGCGGCCTTGCACGCGAGGGAGGCCTCGTGGACCGCCGTGATCTGCGGGACCCCGACGCCGGTCACCACCCGGGTGGTGCAGATCGCACCGGGCCCGACGCCGACCTTGACGGCGTCCGCGCCCGCGTCGACGAACGCCTGGGCGCCCTCGCGGGTGGCGACGTTGCCGCCGATGACCTGGACGTGCTTGGTCGCCGGGTCGCTCTTGAGGCGCTGGACCATGTCGAGCAGCATCCGCACGTAGCCGTGGGCGGTGTCGGCGACGAGCACGTCGACGCCCGCCTCGATGAGGGTGCCGGCCCGCTGCCAGGCGTCGCCGAAGTAGCCGATGGCGGCACCGACGAGCAGACGCCCGTGGGCGTCGTACGACGCGTCGGGGAACTGCTCGCCCTTGACGAAGTCCTTGACCGTGATCAGCCCGCTGAGGTGCCCGGCCTCGTCGATCAGCGGGAGCCGCTCGCGCTTGTGCTGGCGGAGCAGCCGGGTCGCCTCGTCGCGACCGATGCCGACCGGGCCGGTGATGAGCGGCATCGGCGTCATCACCTCGTCGACCTTCGTGGTCGCCCACTCGGCGACGGGCGTGAAGCGCAGGTCGCGGTTGGTGATGATGCCGAGGAGGCGGTTCTGGGTGTCGACGACGGGCAGGCCCGAGACGCGGTACTCGCCGCAGATCCGGTCGAGGTCCTCGAGCGTCTGGTCGGGGCCGATGGTGACCGGGTTGGAGATGATGCCGGTCTGGGTCCGCTTGACGAGGTCGACCTGGTAGGCCTGGTCCTCCACCGACAGGTTGCGGTGCAGCACCCCGAGGCCGCCCTCGCGGGCCATCGCGATGGCCATCCGGCTCTCGGTCACGGTGTCCATCGCGGCGCTGACCAGCGGCGACTTGATGCTGATGTCGCGGGTCAGCCGCGTCGTGGTGTCGATGTCGCTCGGCGCCAGGTCGGAGAAGCCCGGCAGCAGGAGCACGTCGTCGTAGGTCAGGCCGAGGGCGGCGAACTTGTCAGGGACTTCGTTGACGTCTGGCTCCACTGGGCCATGCTATCGGCGTACGCCGCACGATCACCGATGCAGGGCCGCGAGCGGGATCCTGACCGTGAGGCGGTCGCCGGACATCCGGATCCGGCCGCGCAGCCCGGCGGCCAGCACCATCGGCAGGACGGCCTGGTTGTCGGCGCGGGTGGTGAGCACCAGCTCGGCGGCCTCACGAGCGGCCGCCATCCGCACGGCCTCCGAGAGCAGGCGGCTGCCGATCCCCTGGCGGCGCCAAGCGGGGTCGACCGAGAGCGTGAGCACGCAGGCGTCGGGCTCGTCCAGCGCCGGCCGGACCGCGGCCGTGCCGACGGTGGTGCCCTCCACCACGGCGGTCACCCCGGCGCCGTCCACGACGAACTCCGGCTCGGCCCCCGTGACGGGCGGCGACGTGGCGGAGGCGGCCGCACGAGCCAGCACGTCGTCGACGAGGCCGGCCAGGGCGGCGGCGCGAGCGTGCTCGGTCGCGGTGAAGGGCGCCGTACGCCGCACCTGCACCAGCACCGAGGCCACCGTCACGTCCAGCACGTCGAGCTCGTGGTGCCCGCTCGACGGCTCGGCCTCGGCGTCGAAGAGCCGGGCGAGCACGTCGGGGAAGCTCGCGGGCGCTGCGAGCACCCCGGCCGCCGCCTGCACGTACCGGGTCGGCTGGTCGGTCAGTGCGGCCTCGGTGCAGGGCACCACGCTGACCGTGTGCCCGCTCGAGCGCTCCACCAGCGCGGCCACGTCGTCGGCGTTCCAGCCCGAGGGCGTGTCGAGGACGAGCTCGTCGGTGACCATGTCGACGCCGGGGAACACCTGGAAGCCCAGGATGTTGACCTCGCTCGTCCCGCACTCGGTGGCCAGCACCGCCAGGGCGCCGGGCCGGTCAGGCAGGGTCGCGCGTACTCGCCACAGCATGCCTCGATGGTCGCCCGGAGGGGTTTCCTGTCCGGTACCCCTGTGTTTCGGGGACGAAAACTCAGGCGACCGCGACGATCGCGGTGACGCCGAGCGCGACACCGGTGACGTAGGTGCCGAGGGCGCCGATGTCACGGACGGGTCCGTGGGACGCCAGGGTCTTCGAGGTCAGCATGCCCAGGGCGTGCAGCGACCGGGACACGACGGCGGCGACCGCGAGGGCCTGCACCCACCAGCCGTCGCTGAGCGAGGCGCAGACGAGGATCAGCACGATCAGCGTCGGCACGTACTCGGCGGCGTTGCCGTGGGCACGCTGGGCGATGAACATGCGGTCGGCCGGGTCGGTGGGCATCTGGTTGCCGGTGTCGCCCCGGATCGCCCGGTGGCGGGTGACGTTGGCGCCCAGCAGGAACAGCAGGATGCCGAGCAGGGCGATGCAGACGATGGCGACGGTGTCAGTGTTCATGCGGGGACTCCTCCGGTGATGGGTGCGGTGACGAGCAGGCGGCGCATGGTCGCGCCGCTCAGGTCGGTGCCCAGCAGGGCGTCGGTCTTGTGCATCCCGCCGGGACAGGTCACGTTGACCTCGATCAGCCGGCCGGCGATCACGTCCAGCCCGGCCAGCGCGATGCCGTGCGCGGCGAGCAGCGGCCCGAGGGCGGCAACGATCGTCAGGTCCGCTGCGTCGACGTCGGCGTGAGCGACGGGCGGGCCGATCCGGAAGTCGGTCGGCGACGGCCGCCGGAGCACGGCGCCGACGACCTCCCCGTCGACCAGGAACAGTCGCTTGTTGCCGCGCTCGACGTCGGCCAGGTACGCCTGCGCGATCACGTGGCGGGTACCGCCGCGGGTGGCGGACTCGGCGAGCGACGCGGCGGCGTCGTCGTCGCGGAGCAACCAGACGTCGAGCCCGGCGAACCCGTCGACCGGCTTGACGACGGCGGTGCCCACGCGGGCGACGAGGTCGCGGACGACGGCCGGGTCTGCGGTGACCACGGTCTCGGGGCACAGGTGCGGGAACCGCAGCGCCACGAGCTTCTCGTGCAGCGCCCGGATCCCCGCAGGGCGGTTGGCCACCCGGCCGCCGCAGGTCTCGACGAGGTCGAGGAGGTACGTGGTGTGGAGGTACCTCGCGTCGACGGGCGGGTCGATGCGCAGCAGCGTCACGTCGACGTCGGCGGCCACGTCGATCGTCCGATCCCCGACCGGCTCGTGCCACCGGGAGTCGACGACCCAGCGGTGGTCGCCGCCGCGGTGGCGCGGCGCCAGCAGGATCCGGCGGGCGCGGGCCGTCACCCGGCCGCCGACGACGGCGAGGTCCTCCGGCTCGCAGGCCCAGACGTCGGCGCCGAGGTCCTGGGTGGCCGCCATCAGCCCGATGCTGGCGTCGATGTCGGGCTGGAGCCCCGCCAGCGGATCGGTGACGAACAGGACGCCGCTCATGCCGCTCGCTCCAGCCGTACCCGCGCCAGGGCGACGAGCTCGTGGCCGCGGCCGACGACGTCCTCGCCACCGTGCGCCGCGTCGTCCCAGTGCTGCTCCAGCCGGTGCTCGTCCCCGGCCAGCAGGTGCAGCGCCTCCCTGCGGATGCCGTCGTCGTGCACGAGCGCGGCCAGGACGGCCACGAGGCCGGCGATGCCGTCGTCCTCCTGCACGTCGGGGAAGCGCACCTCGAGGTAGCGGCCGCGCGGTCGGACGGGCGGGAAGAGTGTCGTCAGGTGCTGCTCCCCGGCGGCCACGATCGGTGTGGCCGCGGCGGCGAAGTCGGCGTACGCCGACACCGGGTCGTCGCCGCGCAGCAGCCGTCCGTCGAACGCGGTGCGCGACGGGTCCACGGCCAACCAGGTGAGCAGCCGGTCCGACCCGGGCCGTGCGAAGGCCGCCGCCAGGAACGGGCCGGCCAGGTTGAGCAACCGCCACTGCTCCAGCCCGGCTCCCCCGGCCCACCAGTCCAGGCAGACCTGCGTGGACGCCGTGCGGCGCATCATCCGCCGACCCGCCGGGCCGATCGTGTCGAAGTGCCGCTGCATGGCGACGTACCGCGGCGAGTCCAGCTGCAGCGGCACCTCGGACTCGGGCCGGCCGTCGACCGGGCTCGACTCCAGGCGGATGCCGGCCTCGAGGCAGCCGGCGCGCAGCGCGGCGAGGTCCGCGCGTACCCGGCGCGCCAGGGTGGGCACGTCGGGGGCGCAGGGCCAGCTCAGCTCGACCTGGCCGCCGGGCTCGAACGCGACGTACGGCGCGTAGCTCGCACCGTCCACCGCCGCTCGCACTCGGTCGACCGGGACGGCCGCGCCGGTCGCGACGTCCGCCGTCAGCAGCTCGTGCTCGACGGCCACGGCAGCGGTGCGGCGACCTCGCACGGACGCGCACGGGAAGAGGGCGGCGACCAGGTGGCGGTAGTCCTCGGCGTCCATGTCGTGCCCTCCTGATACTGTAAGGATTCCTGTCGATATATTGGAAGGAATCCTTACGAATGTCAAGGCCTGCCGACCGATCGGACCGCAAGCCGCTCATCGCCCTGGTCGACCGGGCGAACCGGGCCCTGCAGGCCGACATGGTGCGGGCGGCCCAGCGGGAGGGCTACGACATGGTGAAGCCCTCCCACAACGCGGTCTTCGGCTTCCTGTCGGCGCCGGAGGGCCAGCGCACCGTCGACCTGGCCCAGCGAGCGGGCATCACCCGGCAGTCGATGGGTGAGGTGGTCCGCGACATGGTCGACCTCGGGATCGTGGAGCTGGTGCCGGATCCGGCCGACGGCCGCGCCAAGCTCGTGCGCTACACCGAGGCCGGGCGCGCGCAGACCCACCTGGGCTTCCTCCACATCCGTCGGTTCGAGCAGCGGCTCACCGACGAGCTGGGCGACGACTACGAGGCGGCCCGCCGGGTGCTCGAACGGGTGGTCGCGATCCTGGAGTCCGACGACGCGGATTCCGCCGAACCGCCTGCGCCCGCTCCCCGGCCTTCCTAACCTGGGTCGGGTGCGTCGCCTCCTCCCCCTCCTCCTCCTGCTGACCACGCTCGGCGCGGCGCCCGGCCCCGCCGACGCGCTGTCGGCCGGCGACCCGTCGGTGACCATCGCGACGTACTCGGGTGCGACCGACGCCACCACGTCGATCCAGGTCCGCCTGCTGCTCCTCAGGCCCGAGGGCGCGGACACCGTGCAGGTCACGAACGGCGACGGGATCACCCAGACCTACGCCGTGGCCGACTCCCTCGACTGGCAGCTGGTGCCGCCCGCCTCGAGCGCCGCGGCGGAGATCCGGACCGTCACGGTCACGTTCACGGGACCGACCATCCCGGCAGTCGTCCGCAGCGACACGATCCTCGTGGACATGCAGGCGCCCCGGCTGCCCGTCCAGCGCCTCTTCCAGAACGGCAAGGGCTGGTTCCTCGCCAGCCGGATCGAGGACGGGGGCACGGGCGTGGGCAGCATCGCCCTCCTCGGCAGCACCGGGGCACCGATCACGGGCGTGGACGTCTGCGCCCTGACCCTGTGCCCGCCCACGGCGGACGTGCCGTTCTTCCTGAAGCGGGCCCGGCCGCGGATGGCCCGGCTCACCGACGCCGCCGGCAACGCGAAGGCCGTCCGCCTGGTGCGCCGGGCGACGAGCTGCGCGCAGGACGCCGGGCGGTACCCCGTGTTCACCCTCGCCGACGGCTACTACGACTGCGTCGAGGCGGGCGACCGCTGCCGGCAGGACGACGGCCACTTCTGGAACCGGTCGGCGTACGTCCGGTGCCGAGAGGTCGACGGCCGACAGCGCGTCGTCGTCCGGAAATGACACCGACCCGCCCGAGCGAGCTCGGACGGGTCGGTGCTGAAGCAGTGCGGATCAGTGGCCGTGACCGTGGCCGTGACCGGCCGCGGGGGCTTCCTCCTGCTCGGGCTTCTCGACGATCAGCGTCTCGGTCGTCAGCAGCATGCCGGCGATCGAGGTGGCGTTGACCAGCGCGGAGCGGGTCACCTTCACCGGGTCGAGGACGCCCTGGGCGACCAGGTCGCCGTACTCGCCCGTGGCGGCGTTGTAGCCGGTGCCGACACCCGCCTCGCGGACCTTGGCGACGATGACGTGGCCGTTCTCGCCGCCGTTCTCGGCGATCCAGCGGAGCGGCTCGTCGACTGACCTGCGGACGATCCGCACGCCGATGGCCTCGTCGCCGGTGAGGCCGAGGTCGTCGCTGAGCACGGCGGCCGCGTGGATGAGGGCCGAGCCGCCGCCGGCGACGATGCCCTCCTCGATCGCGGCACGCGTCGCGGAGACGGCGTCCTCGATGCGGTGCTTCTTCTCCTTGAGCTCCACCTCGGTGTGCGCGCCGACCTTGATGACGCACACGCCGCCGGCGAGCTTGGCCAGACGCTCCTGGAGCTTCTCGCGGTCCCAGTCGGAGTCGGTGTTCTCGATCTCGTTCTTGATCTGGTTGACGCGCCCCTCGACCTCGGCCTTGTCGCCACCACCGTCGATGATGGTGGTGTTGTCCTTGGTGATGACCACGCGCCGGGCCTGGCCCAGCGAGTCGAGACCGACCTGGTCGAGCTTGAGGCCGACCTCGGGGGCGATGACCTGACCGCCGGTCAGGGTCGCGATGTCCTGCATCATCGCCTTGCGGCGGTCGCCGAACGCCGGGCTCTTGACCGCGACGGCGGTGAAGGTGCCGCGGATCTTGTTGACCACGAGCGTCGACAGGGCCTCGCCCTCGACGTCCTCGGCCAGGATGAAGAGCGACTTGCCGGACGAGATGACCTTCTCGAGCAGCGGGAGGATGTCGGCGATCGCCGAGATCTTGCCCTGGTGCAGAAGGATGTAGGGGTCGTCGAGGACGGCCTCCATGCGCTCCGGGTCGGTGACGAAGTACGCCGAGATGTAGCCCTTGTCGAACTGCATGCCCTCGGTGAACTCGAGCTCGGTGCCCATGGTGTTGGACTCCTCGACGGTGATGACACCGTCCTTGCCGACCTTGTCGAACGACTCGGCCAGCAGCTCACCGATGATGCTGTCGCGGCTGGAGATGGTGGCCACCGAGGCCATGTCCTCCTTGGACTCCACCTCGCGCGCGGCCTCGCGGAGCGCGTCGCCCACGGCCTCGGCGGCGGCGTCCATGCCGCGCTTGAGGCTCATCGGGTTGGCTCCCGCCACGACGGCGCGCAGGCCCTCGTGGACCATCGCCTGGGCGAGCACCGTCGCGGTCGTCGTACCGTCGCCGGCGACGTCGTTGGTCTTGGTCGCGACCTCCTTGGTGAGCTGCGCACCGAGGTTCTCGAACGGGTCGTCGAGCTCGATCTCGCGCGCCACCGTGACGCCGTCGTTGGTGATCGTGGGGGCGCCCCACTTCTTGTCGAGGACGACGTAGCGGCCCTTGGGGCCGAGCGTCACCTTGACGGTGTCGGCGAGCTTGTCCACTCCGCGCTCCAGGGAACGCCTCGCGTGCTCGTCGAACTCCAGGATCTTGGGCATGTCACTCCTTCAGAGTGCAGATGGGAGAAGAGAAACGGGTCGTGTGCCCGAGGCAGCGCTCTAGCGCTGCGTGAGGCACACGACCCGAGTCGAGCTCGAGTCAGGAGACGACGGCGAGCACGTCGCGCGCCGAGAGGATCAGGAACTCGTCGCCGGAGTACTTGACCTCGGTGCCGCCGTACTTGCTGTAGATGACCTTGTCGCCCACGGCCACGTCCAGCGGGACGCGGTTGCCGTTGTCGTCGATGCGGCCGGGGCCGATCGCGAGGACCTCGCCCTCCTGGGGCTTCTCCTTGGCGGTGTCGGGAATGACCAGGCCGGAGGCGGTGGTCTGCTCCGCGTCCAGCGGCTTCACGACGATGCGGTCCTCGAGGGGCTTGATGTTGACCGACACGATGTCGACCTCCACTTTCTGGGCTCTTGTCAGGGTGCGAACCGATGGGACCGTCCGTGGTGCTGAGGAGGGTCCCGGACGTTTGAGCCTGCTCGGAGGTACGCCGTCGCGGGGGTCGTACGTCGTCGCAAGCGCTGGCATTCTCGGGTCGAGAGTGCCAACGCCGACGTTAGCACTCCACCTGGGCGAGTGCCAGGGTGGGCCGGGAGTCCCGCCCGGTGGCTGCCAGACTGCCTGGCGTGGACCTCGACGCCTTCCGGTGGCTGCTGACCGACGAGGGCCAGGCCGTGCTCGCCCGGGCCGTCGAGGCGACCGCGGACGTCGAGCACGACGAGCTCGCGATCCAGGCCCAGCTCCGGCGCTCGACCTCGGCGGACCACGTGGCCGCGGCCCTCACGCAGGCCGAGCTGCGCCGCCGGGCGGTGCCGAAGTTCGGGGACCTGGCCGCCCGCATGTACTTCACGCCCGACGGGCTCGAGCAGGCCACCCGGCTGAGCGTGGCCACCCATCGGGCGGGGCGGCTCCAGGCCGCGGACACCCGCTCCGCCGTCGACCTGGGCTGCGGGATCGGCGGCGACCTGCTGGCGTTCGCGCGGGCCGGGATCACCGCGGCCGGCGTCGAGCTGGACCCCGTCCGCGTCGCGGTGGCGCAGGCCAACCTCGCCGCCCTCGGGCTCGACGGCGCCGTCCTCGAGGCCGACGCGACCACGCTCGACACGTCGCCCTTCGACGTGGCCTTCGCCGACCCCGCACGTCGGGGCGGCCGGGGCCGCACGTTCCACGTCGACGAGTGGACCCCGCCCTGGCCGTTCGTCGAGGGCCTGCTGCGCCGCGACGCCTGCGTCAAGGTCGCGCCGGGCATCCCGCACAGCCTCGTGCCGGACGGCGTGGAGGCCGAGTGGGTCAGCGACCGCGGCGAGGTGAAGGAGGCGGCGCTGTGGTCGGGCCGGCTGGCCACGGTCGCGCGCCGCGCGACCGTCATCGGCGACGGCGGGCTGGCCACGCTGACCGAGGAGGACGATCCCGGGAGCGACGTCGGCGACCTCGGCGCCTTCCTGTACGAGCCGGACGGTGCCGTGATCCGGGCGGGTCTGGTCACCGCCGTCGCCGCCGGGGTCGGCGGTTGGTTGATCGACCGCAAGATCGCCTACGTGACGTCCGAGGAGTCCTTCCGGACACCCTTCGCGCGGTCCTACCGGGTGCTGGAGCACCTGCCCTTCCGCGAGAAGCCGCTGCGCGCCGCCCTCCGGGCGCGCGGCATCGGCACGCTGACCATCAAGAAGCGCGGCGTCGACGTGTCACCCGAACAGCTGCGCAAACGGCTCGCGCTGCACGGCGAGGACGAGGCCACGCTCGTGCTGACGCGGGCCCGAGGCGAGGGCGTCGCCCTGCTCGTCAAGCCGTTCTGACCCGACCACGCGGGTCGGCACGTCGACCGGGTGGACCCGTGGGTCCACCCGGTCGGACGTGCGTGCTGCCTGCGAAGGATCAGAGGCAGTTGTTGTTCGCCGGCGGCGGCACAGCGGTGCCGTCGGACGGGTGCGGCAGGTCCTTCGGGTTGACCCCGCCGTCCGACGTGCCACAGCGGTCGATGCCGTTGAACGAGATGTTGACCTGGCTGTAGACCACCACCCCGGTGCTCACCGGCGTGTAGCTGAACGGCAGGTAACCCGTGCCGTTGGCGCTGTTGGAGAAGTCCGCGGCGTCGATGTAGTAGCACGTGGTCTGCCCGGTCGTCACCGTCACCGAGTTGGGCGTCGACGGCCGCGACGGTCGCCGTTGATCGTCATGTCACCCAGGGTGACGGTGTTGCCGACGACTGCCTGGTTGGCGGTGAAGCAGAAGGTGAAGTGGTACGCCTTGATGTCCAGTCCGGGCCACTACTGTTGCCCGGGTGCTTGCAGGTCGTGCCACACAGGCGCACGACGATGGGCTGGGACGCGGCGAAAGCCGGCGCTGCGACGCCGATGGCGGCGATCGGCGCCGACCAGGCCACACCGCGCGTGACGGTGCGACGAGAGATCTGAGTCCCCCCGGACTTCACGCGCTTGGGCGCGTTGTTGGAATCCATTGTTACCCCCCCGGATATACATGGTGAGGTCACACCATAGACCGGGCTCCATCCCGATGGGAATCCCGTATCCCCAGGTGGTGCGGTGGGCTGGACCACTAGGTAAACACTTGCCTGGGGAGGTATCACCTGCGGACTCCGTCGACTCGGGCCGCAAGGGACGCGTGATCGCGTCGAAATGACCGGTTTGCGTGCGTCAGCAGCGGGGCCTTGGTATCCCACGCACCTCCACCGGCAGCCTCCCGGGCGCGGGCGCGAGCCCCAGCAGGAACCCGACCGCGGCGTCCATCGCGCCCGCCGTCGCGCCGTACGTCGCCAGCCTGACGGGGGCGTGGCTGCGGGCCAGGACGTCGGGCCGGTCGAGCGCGACCACCACGCCGGCGCTCGCGGGCTGGTCGTCGACGAGCGCGACCCGGACGCCTCGGCCGACCAGCAGCCCCTGCCGTGCCGCCGCGGCGCGGAAGGCCGCCACCGCGTCGGCCGGGCCGACGACACGGACGTGGCCACCGACGAGCCGGCCCGAGCACGGGCCGGACACCGACGTCAGCGCGGCCGCGGACAGCCGCGCGGACAGCCCGGTGGCGGACCCGAGCCGTGCCGAGGTGGCCTCGGAGTGACGCACGTGCAGGAGCAGGGCGACCATCCGGGTCGCGGCCGCAGCCAGCCGAGCCCGGGGCAGACGCCCCTCGCGGACGGCGGCCACGATGCCGCTGCGGGCCGCGCGTGGGTCGGCCGGCATCAGCACCACGTCGACCCCGGCGTTGACGGCGCGAGCGGCCGCCTTCGCCGAGCCGTAGCGGTTCGCGACCGCACCCATCGAGAGGGCATCGGTCATCACCAGGCCGCGGAACCCGAGCTCGCCGCGCAGCAGGCCGGTGACGACCTTCCTCGACAACGTGGCGGGCACACCCGGGTCGACCGCACGGACGTCGAGGTGACCGACCATCACCGCGGAGGCGCCGGCCTCGATGCCGCGACGGAACGGCACGAGGTCCGTACGGCGGAGCGTCGCCAGCGACGTACGGAGCACGGGCAGCGCACGGTGGCTGTCGACGGTGACCGACCCGTGTCCGGGGAAGTGCTTGAGGGCGCCGATCATCCCGGCGTCGGCGATGCCGCGCTCGGCGGCGACCACCTGGGCGGCGGCGACCGCCGGGAAGCCGGAGGCCGAGCGGGTGCCGATCACCGGGTCGGCCGGGCCGCGTGTCACGTCCGCGACCGGCGCCAGCACGGAGGTGAAGCCGAGGCCCCGCATCTCCCGGGCACCGGCCCGGGCAGCGAGGCGGGTGAGCTGTGGGTCCCGCGCTGCCCCGGTCGACATGAACGACGGGAAGCGGGTCGCCGCGTCCCGGATCCGGACGACGGTGCCGCCCTCCTGGTCGACGCCGATGAAGGCGGGGTACCCACGGCCTCGCACGGCCCGCTGGACCGATGCGTTCACCGCGGCGATCTGGGCGCTGGAGGTGATGTTCTCCGCCACCGGCACCACGCCTCCGAGGTGCAGCCGCCGGACCATGGCGGCCGGCGACCCGGTCCCCCGGTAGCCCGCGACCACCACCTGCCCGGCCAGCTCGGAGAGCGTCAGCTCGCCGACCAGCGCGCGGGCCTTCCGTACCTCGGCGCGGGTGGGACCCCACGGGGTGGCTCGATGGCTCGTGCTTCCGCACCGGCTGCGCCACCGGTCGGGCCTGCTCGCGAGCGGGGACGCTGCCGTGCGAGACGGTCAGCGGTGCCACCGCGACGCCGGCGAGCAGCACCACGAGGGCGCCGATCAGGGGGCGGCGCACGCCGAGCAGTGTCGCAAGCGGAGGCCCCGGCTCGTGGCAGAACCCCCGGACCTCACCCCCTCATTCGTACCGCCCGTCGCGCGCGTCACGAGGAGGCAGGCGACGGTTCAGGGAGAACAGCCGGCCGAGCACGGGCATGATCACGAGGTTCAGCCCGTGCAGGATGCCGATGATCAGCAGGATGCCGCCGATCCGCACGAGCTCGACCTTCACCAGGTCCGCGTGCACCTCGCCCTGGTAGTACACCGGGGCGTCGACCCTGATCGTGAAGAGGATGTAGGCGGTGAAGATCAGGTAGTAGACGATGTCGGTGAGCACGATGTAGCTCTTGCCGGTCTGCGGGTTGTCGTGGAAGACGTCGGCGGCGTACGCGCGGCCGAACCGCTTGATGAACGGGCCGAGCCAGAGCGCGATGCCGACGAGCACGACGTTCGTGGCGAGCTCCAGGATCCACCAGGGCATGTGCATTCCCTCCTCGTCCTTCGGGGTCAGGGTGACAGTGAGCAGGGCGAGCAGCGCCACGCCGGCGACCCACAGCAGGGCGATCGTGCGCACTCGACGGCGGCGTGCCCGGTCCTCGGCGATGCTGCCCACCACCCGGGCGAACAGGTCGGGCGAGGGATGCGTGTGCGAGCCGGCGTCCCCCAGCGCGTCGTGGAGGCGGGTCTCCAGGTCAGCCATGGTCGTGCTCCTTCATGCCGGGCTCCAAGGAGGCGGCGAGTCCGCGCAGGCCGCGCTTGAGGTGGGTCTTCACGGAGTTGGCGGACACCCCGAGGGCGTCGGCGATGTCGTCCACGGAGAGCTCGAGGTAGTAGCGCAGTGCCAGGCACTCGCGCTGCCGGTGCGGCAGCGAGCGCAGCGCCGCCACCACCTCACGGCGCGACTCCTGCTTGAAGGACGTCTCCTCGGCCGAGGGCTCGTCGAGCACGGCCGGCGGCCGGTGTCGCAGCGAGACCAGGCCGCGGCGGTTGTGGTCGCGGGAGAGGTTGACGACGATCGAGCGGAGGTACGCCGCGGCCTTGTCGGTGTCGCGGATCCGGCCGGTGTTGCGGGCGAGCCGGATGAACGCCTCCTGGACCAGGTCCTCCGCCGCCGTCCGGTCGTCGGTGAAGAAGCGGGCCAGGGCGACGAGCCGGTCGGCCTCCTGCGTGAAGAGCGTGGCGACGAGCGCGTCGGCGTCGTGCGCCGACCCGCTCACCACCTGGCTCCGAGGCACTGCCGACACGGACTCCATCACCTTGCAGACGAAGCAGACGCGGTCACGGGTGACCTCGAGCGCCCGCGAGTTCTTGCAAGTTCATCGTGTCACCCGCGGGCCGTGACGGGTCGTCCGTTCAGGTGTCCACACCCGACAAGATCGGAGCACCTCATGAACGTTCGTCGTACGACGGCCGCCGCGGCCGCCGTCACCCTCCTGGCCGTCCCTGCCGCCACCGCCCCCAACGCCGCAGCCGCCCCGGCCCAGGTCTTCCGCGGCGACCTCGTCGACCTGTCGGCGGCGACCGCCGACCCGTTCGGCGACGCGTCGGCGCACCTGGTCATGACCGAGACGGGGAAGGGCACCCTGTTCCACCTCCGGGTCAAGGGCATCGACATCGCCCACGCCGGCCAGGCGTACGGCGCCCACCTCCACGTCGGGCCGTGCGTCGAGGGCGACGGCGCCGCGGCCGGTCCGCACTACAACGCCTCGACGACGACCCCGCCGGTCGTCAGCGACCAGACCGAGGTCTGGCTGGACTTCACCGTGGCCGACGACGGCACCGGGGCCGGCGACGCGCTCGTCCCCTTCGTCCCGGTGCCGGGCGAGCGCGCGGTGGTCATCCACGCCGAGGCGACCGCCCCGAACGGCACTGCCGGGCCGCGGTTGGTCTGCCTGCCGGTGGTCTGGTGACCCGGCTGGCCCGTGGCGCCGCGCTCGGGTTCGCGCTCGGGGCGGCGTGGGGCGTGCTGGCCCGCGTGTGGATGCGCCTGATCACCACCGACCCGGAGTTCAGCTGGTCGGGCACGTTGATGATCATCGGCCTCTCGGCCGTCCTCGGCCTGGGCGTGGGCGTGGTGGACGCCGCGCGGCGTACGGGTCGGACGGGCTTCTGGACGCTGGCCGTGGCCCCGGGGCTGCTGCTGTTCATGAGTCCGGGCATGCTGCTGGCGCCGTCCTTCCTGCTCGGCGGCCTGGCGTGGGGGGCGCGTGGGCGCGCCGCGAGGGTGGTCGGCGTGCTGGCCGTCGCCGGCTCCGTCGGGGTGGGCATCTGGGCGGGGCTCGGGGACATCACGGTCACGTACGTCGTCGGGTACGTCGCCCTCGCGCTGGCGCTCGCCTGGGCGAGCTCGCTGGTGTGGCAGCGGTCGAAGCGGCGGCCGGCTGAGCCCGAAATCGCCCGGACGGAGGACCGGCCTGAGCGGGTGTCGCCACACGTGTGACCCGTACGGACCGGTTCGACGTAGCTCGCGGACTCGCCACCCCAGGTGGTCGGGGCAGTATGCTCCGCGGGTACGCGAGCCGACGAGGTACGGAGCCTGTGGGGGGCGAGGTCGGCGGACAAGGACCTGATGGACGGAATGCAGGCGATCGACCCACATTCGGGCACCGAGACGGACGCCGAGACCGGCGCGGACTCGGGCGCGGAGACGACCCACGGCACGGCGGCTGCCCAGCTGCTGTTGCACGCCCAGCAGGTGGCCGACGAGCTGCGCAACCAGGCCGAGCAGCAGGCCGCCGAGGCGACCGCGCTGGCCCAGACGCTCGAGTCCGAGTCGCGGCGGCTGCACGACGAGGCGACCACCGACCGCGAGGCCGCCGGCCGGGCCCGCGCCCAGGCGGAGGCCCTGCTCGCCGATGCGTCGCGCGAGGCCCGTCAGTCCGTCAGCGACGCGGGCGAGCAGGTCAGCATGCTGCTCGAGGCGGCCGAGGCCCAGCGGCACCGGATCATCGCCGAGGCGAACGAGCTCGCCGAGCGCGAGCGGGCCGCCGCCCTCCACGAGGTCGCCGGCACCGTCGCCGAGGCGGAGCGGCTGCACCTCGAGGCGACGACGGCCGCCGACCGCACGGTCGCGACCACGGCCGCGCTGATGCAGCGGCTCCTGACCATCGCGACCGTGACCATGCGCCAGCAGCAGCTCGAGACGGTCCGCGCCGCCGAGGAGCTGCGGATCTCCGCCGACGAGCACGCGGCTGCGGTCCGCGCCGAGGCCGTCCAGGAGGCGGAGGCCCTCCGCAAGGACGCCGACACCCACGCGCACGCCGTGCTCGCCGACGCCGAGCAGGTCCGCGCACACGCGCACCAGTCGTCGGAGGAGGTGCTCCGCGCGGCGCGCGCCGAGGCGGCCCACGCCATCGCCGCGGCCGAGGAGCAGACCGCCTGGACCCAGGAGACCATGCAGGCCCTGCTGGCCACGGCCGAGCAGGAGGCCGAGCGGCTGCGCTCCGCCGGCCTCGCCGAAGGCGTCCGGCACCAGGCCGCCCAGCGGCGCCGGCTGCAGGCCGTCGTGCACCGCGTCGCCGACCGGATCCGTACGGAGATGGCCGAGGCCGAGCGCCAGGCCCAGGAGCTCAGCGGTGTGGCCGCCAGCCTGGTCTCCGCCGCCGAGGCCGACGCGGCCCGGATCCGCGACGAGGCCGAGGAGGCCTCGCGCGCCATGGTCGCCGGTGCCGAGGACGAGGTCAGCCTCATCCACGAGCGCGCCCGCCGCCGCGAGGAGGAGACCGAGTCGACGACGCGGCTGCTCCGCCAGCAGGTGGCCGACGAGGTCGTCCGCCACCAGCAGACGTCGCAGGACGAGCTCCGGCGCGCCCGTCAGGAGGCCGCCGAGCACCTCGCCGCCGCCCGTGCGGAGGCCGACGAGCTGCGCACCAAGGCCCGCCTCGTGCTCGAGGACGCCCGCAACGAGTCCGCCGTCCTGACCAAGCGCCGCGACGAGATCGCCGCCGAGCTCGAGGGCCTGTCCGGCGTCATCCAGGCTCTCGCCGTACCGACTGATGGGCCGACCGACGGGCCCGCCGAATCCGCCCCCGAGGAGAAGGAAACCCACCCATGACCGACACCCCCCAGTTCCGGGTCGTCCTGCGCGGCTACGAGCCGGCGCAGGTCGACCAGAGCGTGCAGCAGCTGGCGAAGCAGGCCGACGAGGCCCGCGCGCAGGCCGCGCAGCTCGCCGAGCGCGTCCGCGTGCTCGAGCAGCAGAGCCGCGAGGCCGCGGACGCGAGCAGTGCCGAGGCCGGACCGGCGTCGTACGAGCACCTCGGCGAGCGGGTCGCCCAGATCCTCAGCCTCGCCGAGGACGAGGCGCGCGACCTCCTCGACCGGGGCCGCGCCCTGCTCGACGACGAGCGCCGCCAGGTCGCCGACGAGGTCTCGCGCCAGCGCAGCGACGCCGACAAGCACGCCGAGCAGACCCGGGCCGACGCCGAGACCGAGTCCGCGCGCGTGCTCGAGGACGCCCGCCGCCGGGCCGACGACCGGCTCGACGCGTCCGAGCGCGACGCGGCCGCCCGGCTCCAGGAGGCGGAGGCGATCTTCGAGCAGCAGCGCGCCAAGGCCGCGCAGGCCGCCGCCGACTTCGAGACCACCCTGGCCCGGCGCCGGGCCGCGTCGGAGGAGGACTTCACCACCCAGATGCAGGACGCCCGGCAGCGGCTCGCCGAGCTCGAGGCCCACATCGACGAGACGCGCTCCAACGCCGAGAAGATGAACGACGAGTCGATGCGCGAGAACCGCCGGCTCGTCGAGGAGGCAGAGCGCCAGGCCGCCAGCATCGTCGGCGAGGCGCGTGCCCAGGTCGCCCGGATCCGCGCCGACTCCGACCGCGAGCTCGCCGCCGCGAGCCAGCGTCGCGACAGCATCAACGCCCAGCTCACCAACGTCCGGCAGATGCTGGCCACCCTCACCGGTGGCGTGGCCCTCCCGATGGTCGACCCGTTCGAGGAGTCGGACCAGCCCGAGGCCCTCGAGCAGGCCGAGGAGTCCGAGCACGCCGAGCTGGTCGAGGTCGTCGAGGTCGACGCGGTCGACACGCAGGACGAGGCCGACGAGCAGGGCACCAAGGACTGACGCCCGGCAACTTCGAGTCGGCGGCGCGCGTCGAAGGGGCATGAACCCCCTCGGGCGCGCCGCCGTTCTCGTCCTCTGCTCCGTGTTCCTGGCCGCGTGCGGCGACCAGACGTCATCGGGGAGCGCCGCGGACGAACCGGCGACGGCGACGCCCACCGAGAGCCCGACCAGTACCAGCACGCCGACGGAGTCCGCGTCGCCGAGTGCGCCGCCCGAGCCCGGCGTGCTCACGCTCGAGGGCGTGGCGCCGGGTGCGCCGCCGTCGGTGCCGTACCTGGCGGCCACCGACGCCGGCTGGTCCCTGGTGCGCCCCGGGGGCGATGCCCAGCCGCTGCCGCGCGCGTACGACGCCTTCGCGCCGATGGGCGACGGTCTGGTCGGTATCGCCTCGGTCGACGAGCAGGCGAGGTCGTACGTGCTCGACGGCAACCTCGTGGAGGTTTCGCAGGGGACGAACCCCAGCGGCACGCTCGCGGCCACGCCGGACGGCTCCATCGTCGGCTGGGTGACCACCGAGGGGCGACCCCACGTCGTGGAGGACGGCGGCAGCCAGGAGTGGGACATGTCCGTCGTCGACGAGGCGGGGTCGATCGCGGCGCTGGTCAGTGACCGGGGCACTTGCCTGGAGGGCTCCGACGGCAGCGGCTGCGTGGCGTTCGTGAACTCCGCCGAGGGGACCAGCGCCCGTTACACGAGCTCGCACGGCATCGTCGACACGGTGCCCTGGGTCCTCGCGGTCGGCGACGCCTCCGCGGAGGGCGACCTCCTGGCCATGACGTCGGTCTCCGACGAGGGTTCGTGCTGGGGACGCTTCGAGGCGTGGAAGAAGCAGCCGCGCTGGGAGACCTGCGACCACACGCTGTTCGACTTCTCGCCCTCGGGGAGCCGGATCCTGGCCGGTCCGGCGTACCTGGACGGGTTCGGCCAGGGCTCGGCCACGGTGCTCGACGGCGACGGCACGGTGGTCGCCGAGTGGCACAGCAGGGGCCAGGCGGCCCTCCTGCACACCATCTGGGAGGACGACGACCACGTGCTGGCGCTGGTGTTCCAGGACGAGGCCTGGGCGATCCTCCGGCTGGACGTGACCGACGGCTCGGTCGAGCTCGCGGTCGAGCCCGTGCCGGACCAGGCCGGCCAGAACCCGTTCGTGCTGCCGGTCCGCTGACGGATCGGCCCGACTTTTGCAACCTTCCTCCGCCGCGCCGCGTCCTGGTCTCGACACCGCAGAGGAAGGATGGCCCGTGACCGCCAGCACCATCGCCGACCCAGGGGCCGTGATGACCGATCGCGCCGCGCGTGACGCCGACTTCGCGGCGTACCTGCAGGCCCGGCAGGCCAGCGTGCTGCGGACGGCGTACCTGCTCAGCGGCGACCGGCACACGGCCGAGGACCTCACGCAGACGGCGTTCGCCAAGCTCTATCTCGCGTGGGACCGCGTGCGCGACCAGGGCTCGATCGACGGGTACCTGCGGCGGATCCTCGTCAACGAGAACAACTCCCTGTGGCGACGCGGGTGGAAGAAGCGCGAGCACACCGCCGAGCTGCTGCCCGAGCCGACGCCGGTGGTGGACGAGTACGACGACGGGCGCAACACCGCCCTGTGGGACCTGGTCCAGTCCCTGCCCAAGAAGGCGCGCGCCGTCCTCGTGCTGCGCTACTACGAGCAGCTGTCCGAGGCCGAGACCGCCGAGGTCCTCGGCATCTCCGTCGGCACCGTGAAGTCCCAGACCAGCCGGGCCCTGGCCACGCTCCGCGAGCGCACGCCGGCCCACCTCAACCCCGCAGAGCGGGAGGAGGAACGATGAGCGACCTCGACGACGAGCTGAACCGGACCCTGCGCGAGCACGCCGACGGCGTGCAGGGCGCCCCGCTGGCGTTCGACGACGTCCGCGGCAGGGCCACCTCGATCCGCCGGCGCCGCCGGCTGGCCAGCGGTCTCGGCGTCGCCGCCGCGATCGCGGTGATCGTGCCGACGGCGATGTTCGCGACCCACGGGCAACGACTCCTCGCCGCAGCCGGCCACGGCACTGCCGACGGTCACGGACACGAACACCCCGTCCCCGACGTCCACGCCGACGATGGGCTCCGACCCGCACGCGACTCGACGTCAGCGACCTGCCGACCGGGGCACCGCCCGCCGTCCCGCTGGTCACCGATGGTGACTACGCGGCCGCCTCGACCGGCGAGGCCGTCGTGCGCTGGACGCCCGAGGGAGTCGTCGTCGAGGCGGGCGGCCAGACGTTCGGCCCGTACCCGAGCTCGTCAGGGCCTGGCCCGCAACGCCGCCGGTACGGCCGTCGCCTGGGCGACCGACGAGGGCGACGTGATGGTCTGGGCCGACGGGTGACGCGGAGCCGTTCACCCTGGCCGAGCTCCGGGCTGCCAGGACGTGCGCGTCGCGGCCGTCACCGGGGACCGACTGCGTCACGGCAAGACCGCCGGCGACTGCCGGTACTTCGTGAGCGGCTAGCGACATGGAGACCGGCGAGCCCGAGGTCGCTGGCGGTCAGCCGCGACGGCAGCGTCGGCACGGTCGACCCCGAGCGGCTCCATCCTCGCCGTGCGGGACGCGACCGACTCCGGCCGTGTCCTCGGCATCACCGAGTTCGACGACATGAGGCCCGGCACCTGCTCGGTCGTGCTGGACCCGGCGCAGTCCGGCTCGACGCCGCTGCTCGACACCTGCGACTACGCCCTCGACGAGTTCTCGCCCGACGGGTCGTACGTGCTGGCCAGCGACACCTACGGCGACGGCATCGGCTCGGGCACCATCGCGGTCTTCGAGACCGACGGTGACCGGCTGTCGTACCGGAACAACCGGTCCAGCAAGGACCTGACGTTCTACAACTCCGCTGTCTGGGAGGACGAGACCCACGTGCTGTTCACCCTGTTCCAGGACGGCAAGTGGTCGATCGTGCGCATGGACGTCGACGGCGCGATGGAGTTCGCCGTCGCGCCGCAGCCGGGCGACGAGATGGAAGTCCCCTGGCACTTCGAGACTCTCTGACCGGTCAGGCTCTTCCGTCGCTCGTCAGGCGTTGCAACCCCTGACATCTGCAGGAGTACCCGGACATCCGGGTACTCATCCGCGGGTCAGGCGACGATCGTCGTGACCGGCATGGAGGAGTCGGCGGGGAGGTCGAGGGCGGAGGCCGGGCGGCCGCGGGCGACCAGCTCGGAGCCCAGCGCCGCGACCATGGCGCCGTTGTCGGTGCAGAGGCCGGGGCGAGGGACGCGGACGCGGATGCCGCGGTCGGCGGCACGCTCGGTGGCCATGGCCCGGAGGCGGGAGTTCGCGGCCACGCCACCGCCGATCAGGATGTCGTCGATGCCGCGGTCGGTGGCGGCGTCGAGCGCCTTGCGGACGAGCACGTCGCAGACGGCCTCCTGGAACGACGCCGCGACGTCGGCGACCGGCACCGGCTCGCCGGACGCCTGACGCGCCTCGACCCAGCGGGCCACGGCGGTCTTGAGGCCCGAGAACGAGAAGTCGAACCGGTGCCGCTCGAGGTCGCGCCGCGAGGTGAGGCCGCGCGGGAAGTCGATGGTGACGTGCCCCTCGCGGGCGACGCGGTCGATGTGCGGCCCGCCCGGGAACGGCAGGCCGAGCAGCCGCGCCACCTTGTCGAACGCCTCCCCCGCGGCGTCGTCGATGGTCGCGCCCAGCGGCTCCACGCCCAGGGTCACGTCGGTCACCTGGAGCAGCGACGAGTGACCGCCCGAGACCAGCATCGCCAGGCACGGCTCGGGCAGGGGGCCGTGCTCGAGCTGGTCGACGGCGACGTGCGCGGCGAGGTGGTTGACGCCGTACAGCGGCTTGCCGAGGCCGAGGGCCAGCGCCTTGGCCGCCGCGACCCCGACGAGCAGGGCGCCGGCCAGGCCCGGACCACTGGTGACGGCGATCGCGTCGACGTCGTACAACCGGACGCCCGCGGTCTCGCACGCGCGCTCGATGGTCGGCACCATCGCCTCGAGGTGCGCCCGCGAGGCGACCTCCGGGACGACGCCCCCGAAGCGGGCGTGCTCGTCGACGGAGCTGGCCACGGCGTCGGCCAGCAGCGTGGTGCCGCGGACGATGCCGACACCGGTCTCGTCGCACGAGGTCTCGATGCCGAGCACCAGCGGTCCGTCCGTCACGTCGAACATTCTGCCCCGAACCATTTGCCGGGCGGCCGCATCTGACCCTCTGCCACCCGTCCGCCACGGCGTACTACGTTGGCAAGCTGCGTCCATCACCGATCGGAAAGGCTCTTCATGCTGAACTCGGTAACCAGAAGGCGGTCAGGTCTGGGCTCGATCGCCGCCGTCTCCGTGTGCGCCCTCGTCGTCGGTCTCACCACCGGCGCCGGCGCCTCCCCCGCCCAACAGGCCCGGGACCCGCTCTCGCCGCGCACCAAGTTCGTGATGAAGCCCGACGGCTCCAGCGGGGCGACCAAGCCCGGCGCGGCCATCCCGAACATCGACTCGGCCAAGGCGACCATCCGCACGTACTACGGCGCGTCCAGCGACGGCATCGCCGACAAGAAGAAGTCGCCGTACATCTCGGAGATCGCCAAGCTCCTCAACGACCAGAACGCCTACCTCGCCCAGAACGCCAAGGCCGGCAAGCCCGCCATCGTGCTGGACGTCGACGACACGACGCTCTGGAACTACGACATGGAGGACGGGGCGATGCACTTCGACTACGACCCGACCCTCCAGAACACCTGGGTCCAGGAGCAGAAGTTCCCGGCCGTGCCCGGCATGGCCGAGTTCGTCGACAAGGCCGCGAAGCTGGGCTACACGGTCTTCGGGCTGACCGGTCGCAACAACGACCAGGAGCCCGCGACGCTGGCCAACCTGACCAAGGTCGGGTACGGCACCACGTTCACCGCCGACACGCTCTTCACCAAGTGGACGGGCAAGCCGGGCAGCACCCAGCCGTCGTACATCACGTGCGCCACGACCAGCTGCACGACCGTCGAGTACAAGGCGGGCACCCGCGCCTACCTCGAGAGCGCCGCGGGCGGTGGCTACAACATCGTGCTCAACGTCGGCGACCAGTGGTCCGACCTGAAGGGCGGGTCACGCCGCCAAGGTGCTCAAGCTGCCCAACCCGACGTACTACCTGCCGAGCCCGGACCTGCCGACGCTGCGCCCAGCCGAACTTCGTCCCGCGCAACGTCTTCACCATGGAGGCCGACGGCTCGAGCGGCGAGACCGAGCCCGGTGAGGGCATCCCGAACTTCGACTCGGTCAAGGCGACCATCCGGGCCTACTACAACGCGCCGGACGGCATCGCGAACAAGCACTCGTCCCGCTACATCACCGAGATGAAGGCCCTGCGCGACAAGTGGGCGCCGCGGCTGAAGGAGCGCTGCGCCAACCAGGTCGCCTACGGCAACCGGCCCGCCGTGGTCTTCGACGCCGACGACACGACGCTGTGGACCTACGACATGGAGGACGACGCCATGGCGTTCAACTTCGACCCTGCCCTGCAGGACGTGTGGGTGCAGGACCAGCGGTTCCCGGCCGTCCCCGGCATGAAGCGCGTCGTGAAGGCCGCCAAGAACGCCGGCTGCAAGGTCATCGGCCTCACCGGTCGGAGCGCCGACCAGCGCAAGGCGACCCTGAAGAACCTCCACAAGTACTACGGCGACGCGTTCCGGTCGAAGTACTTCTTCGCCAAGTGGGCCGACGGTGAGCAGCCGTCGTACGTCACCTGCGAGGTCGCCGACGAGTGCACCCGCGTGGAGTTCAAGTCGCAGACGCGGGCCTACGCCGAGAAGAAGTTCAAGGTGAAGATCATCGCGAACTTCGGCGACCAGTTCTCCGACCTGATCGGCGGGCACGGCAAGCCGGTCAAGCTGCCGAACCCGACCTACTACCTGCCGTAACCAGACGCGGTGCCGCTGCGGTCGACCTTCTTCCCCAGGACCACCGCGGCGGCACCGTCCCGGTAGTACCCGCGACGGCGGCCCACTTCCACGAAGCCTCGGCTCTCGTAGAAGGCGGCCGCCGTCGTGTTGTCCTCACGTACCTCGAGCAGCAGCCGGGTCGCGCCGTCCGCGGCCGCGCGTTGCTCGACGGCGGCCAGCAGCTCGCCGGCCAGGCCCCGACGCCGGTACGCCGGGTCGACGGCGATGCGCTGGAGCTCGGCGTCGTCCCCCGCGGCGCTCGCCACCGCGTGCCCGACCACGACGCCGTCCACCTCGGCCACCAGGTACGAGACGGTCGGCAGGGCCGCGGCGATGCCCTGCTCGACCAGCCCCCGCGACCAGGCGTCGGCGCCGAGGCAGGTCTGCTCCAGCTCGACGACGGCGTCGAGGTCGGCGGCCGTCGCCGGCCGGATCGTCACGAGACGCGTTTCGGCGCACTCGGCACCGCGGCGTCGGGACGCCGCAGGTAGCGCGGCTCGGGGTCGGTCAGCTCGACCCGCTCCTCGACCACGGCGCGGGCCAGCCAGCCGGCGCTCGGCAGCACCGGCTCGACGGCTCGCGTGAACCAGTCCGGGTAGAGCACCGCACCCTCGCCCGCCACCGGCAGGTCGGTCGCCACGGCCTCGGGCTTGTCGACGACCGGGCCGGACAGGCGGGTGCCCTGCTCGTCGTACGCCGCGAGGTACACCTCCTTGCGCCGCGCGTCGGTCGCCACCACGAAGTCCGTCGTGAACCGGAGGCCCTCGGCGGCCTCGAGCGCGATCGCGTCGAGCGAGCAGACGCCGTACGCCGGGACCTCCAGCACCAGGGCCAGCGTGCGGGCCGTGACCAGGCCGACCCGCAGGCCGGTGAACGGGTCCCGGTCCGGTGCCGACCGCCAGGGCGGTCAGGTCCTGCCGGACGACGCCGGCGTCGCGCAGGACCGCCTCGATGAGCGGCGCGAGGTGCTCCCCGTGCTTCATCCGCACCTCGGAGCGCGCCTCGGCGACCACGGACTCCCCGTCGTGCAGCGCGACGGTGACGTACGGGGTGGCGGTGTCGAAGGCCAGCAGCACGCTCGCGAGGCTATCCGCCCTCGCTGAGGGTCCGCCGGTGTCGCTCAGACGGCCCGCCAGTGGGTGGTCAGCCGGCCGTCGGCGTGCAGCAGGTGGATCGCGAACGTGGGCGGCGCGGCGTACCAGACGAGGGGATGGTCCTCCCGGTCGAGCGGCACCGTGGAGACGGCGCCGCCGCCGACGAGCACGGGTCGGCCGGCGAACGTCGAGGCCCCCATCGTGTGGGCGTGGCCGACGAGCGTGGCGACGACGTGGTCGTGACGGACGAGGACCTCGGCGAGCTTCTCGGCGTCGGTGAGCTTGATCGGGTCCATCAGCCCGACTCCGATCTCGACGGGCGGGTGGTGCAGCGCGACGAACGTCGGGCGGGTGTCGGCGGCCAGCTCGGCGTCCAGCCACGCGAGCGTCTCGGGCAGCAGCACACCGTGGTCCTGCCGCTCGCCGTCCACCTCGTCCACCAAGCGAGTCGAGCATCACGAACCGCGTGCCGCCGACCGCGTGGGCACGGTTGGCGGGACCGTCGGAGCCGTCGAGGAACGCCGCGGCGTACGGCGCCCGCACGTCGTGGTTCCCCGGGCAGATGACGAGCGGGCCCTCCCAGGTCGACAGCACCTGCACGGCCTCGTCGTACTCCTCGGCGTACCCGTGGTCGGCGACGTCGCCCGAGTGGACCAGCACGTCCGGGCGGGGGTCCATGCGCAGCAGCTCGTCCAGGACGAGCCTCGTCCGGTACGCGGCCTCGCCGAGGTCGTGGCCGAAGTGGGTGTCGGTGAGGTGCGCGACGACGAGCGCCACGGGCGAGGAGGTGGTCACAGTTCCAGGCTAGGGAAGGCTCGCGCCCGCTACTGTCCGCTTCGTGACACAGCTGGAAGATCGCAGACCCGATCTCGCGACCGGTCGCGGCTTCTTCGGCTCGGTCTGGTTCCCGGCCCTCGTGCTGGTCCTCACGGTCGCCCAGCTCGCCGTGGCCGAGTACGTGCCGGGGATCGACCGCTTCGCCGACAAGGCCTTCGGCGCCCGCCTGATCGCCTACCCCGTGATGATGCTGTTCGTGCCGGCGGTGTGGTGGCTGGTGCAGCGACGCCAGGGCCGGTCGGACCGGCCGCCGTACCTGGCGTTCGGGCTGATCGGGGTGCCGTTCCTCATCGACGTGACCGGCAACAGCCTCGACCTGTACGACTCGGTCGTGTGGTGGGACGACTTCAACCACTTCGTCAACTGGGTGTTCCTCTGCCTGGGCCTCGCGCTCGTCATCGTCCCGCGGCTCCGCCCCGCGTGGGTGCTCGTCACGCTGGTGACCGGGTTCGGCTGCATCCTGGCGCTCGGCTGGGAGCTGGGCGAGTGGTACACGTTCATCCGCCACGGCACCGAGCTCGACACGGCCTACGAGGACACCCTCGGCGACATGACCCTGGGCACGCTCGGCTCGCTGGTCGCCGGGTTGCTCGTGCTCCGGCTGGGTCGATCCACGGGTCGTGTGCCTGAGACCGCGTTCTAGCGCTGCGTGAGGCACACGACTCGACCTCGGGGCTAGGCGTCCAGGTTCGCCCGCTCGGCGCCGATCGTGGTGTCGGGACCGTGGCCGGTGTGCACGACGGTGTCGTCGGGCAGGGTGAGGAGCCGGGCCCGGATCGACTCCTTGATCAGGTCGGCGTCGCTGTAGGAGCGGCCGGTCGCGCCCGGCCCGCCCTCGAACAGGGTGTCGCCGGTGAAGACGCAGCCGAGGGAGGGTACGGACAGGCAGACCGCGCCCGGAGCGTGGCCCGGCGTGTGCAGCACCCGGATCTCCTCGCCCGCGACCGTGATCGTCTGGTCGTCGGTGAGGTCGACGTCCCAGAGGTAGTCGGTGTGGGTGAGCTCCCACAGCGGCCGGTCGTCGGGGTGCAGCAGGATCGGCGCCACGGTGGCCTCGCGCAGCGCCGGAGCCACGCGGACGTGGTCGTCGTGGGCGTGCGTGCAGATGATGGCCTTGACCTTGCGGTCGCCGACGACGGCGAGGATGTCGTCGACCGAGTGGGGAGCGTCGATGACGACGCACTCCGCGTCGTCACCGACCACCCACACGTTGTTGTCGACGTCGAAGGTCTGGCCGTCGAGCGAGAAGGTGCCGCTGGTGACGGCGTGGTCGACCCGGAGCGCCATCAGAAGATCACGACGGAGCGCAGCACGTTGCCGTCGTGCATCTTGTCGAACGCCGCCTCGACCCCGTCGATCCCGATCTCCTCGGTCACGAACGCGTCGAGGTCGAGCCGACCCTGCTGGTAGAGGTCGACGAGCAGCGGGAAGTCGCGGGTCGGCAGGCAGTCGCCGTACCAGCTGGACTTGAGCGCCCCACCGCGGCCGAAGACGTCGATGAGCGGGATGTCGGGGATCCGCATGTCGGGCGTCGGTACGCCGACCAGGACCAGCGTGCCGGCCAGGTCGCGGGCGTAGAAGCCCTGCTTCCAGGTCTCGGGGCGGCCCACCGCGTCGATGACCACGTCGGCGCCGTGACCGCCGGTGAGCGCCTGGATCGCCTCGACGGGGTCCTGGGTGGTGGAGTTGACGGTGTGGGTGGCGCCCATCTTGCGGGCGCCCTCGAGCTTGCGGTCGTCGATGTCGACCGCGATCACCGTGCCGGCGCCGGCCAGCACCGAGCCGGCCACCGCGGCGGCACCGACGCCGCCGCAGCCGATGACGGCGACGGACTTGCCGCGGGTCACGTTGCCGGTGTTGATCGCGGCGCCGAGGCCGGCCATCACGCCGCACCCGAGGAGGCCGACCGCGGCCGGGCGGGCCGACGGGTCGACCTTGGTGCACTGCCCGGCGGCCACCAGGGTCTTCTCGGCGAACGCGCCGATGCCGAGGGCGGGCGAGAGCTCGGTGCCGTCCTCCAGGGTCATCTTCTGGGTCGCGTTGAAGGTCGCGAAGCAGTACCACGGCTCGCCGCGCAGGCAGGCCCGGCAGCTGCCGCACACCGCGCGCCAGTTGAGCACCACGAAGTCGCCCGGCTCGAGGCCGGTCACGCCCTCGCCGACGGCCTCGACGATCCCGGAGGCCTCGTGGCCGAGCAGGAACGGGTAGTCGTCGTTGATGCCGCCCTCGCGGTAGTGCAGGTCGGTGTGGCACACCCCGCACGCCTGCACCTGCACGACCGCCTCGCCCGGACCCGGGTCGGGGACGTTGATCGTCTCGACGGTGACCGGGGCACCCTTGCTGCGGGCGACGACGGCCTTGACCTGCTGCGGCATGTGACTCCTCGGGATCGGTGGTTGAGGTGCGAGGGCCGCCAGGCCCGAGCCTCGAAACCCTGAACGGCCAAACCTTGAACGGATGGTCAAGGCACACCGTAACGGCGGGGGCCAGGGAACCGGGACGGCCCTCCTATCCTGACCGGGTGCCCACCGCGCTGACGCTCCTCGACGGCGTGACCTGGCGCGGCCAGCCGGTCCCGGGTGACCGAGTCGCGGCACTGCTTGCGGCGTTGGCCGCGCGACCCGAGGGCCTCACCGACGGCCGGCTGATCGACCTGATCTGGGCCGACGACGAGCCCGCGAACCCGACCAAGGCGCTGCAGGTGCTGGTGTCCCGGCTCCGGACGGCGCTGGGGCCGGACTGCGTCGTCCGGTACGACGGCGGGTACCGGCTCGCCGTACCTCCCGACGACGTGGACGCGCTGCTGCTGCGCCGGCTGTGCCGCGAGGCCGGGGCCGCCCTCGACGCCGGCGACGCGGCCCGGGCGGTGGACCTGGCGGAGCAAGCGGCGGCTCTCGACGTCAGCGAGGCGACCTCGGACCACGGCCCGCTGGCCGAGCTCCGGCTCGACGCGGCCCACGACCGGCGCCGGGTCGGGCGGGTGCTCGGGTTGGCGCTGGCCGCCGCCGGTCGCGACCAGGACGCGCTCGCCCACCTCGAGCCCGCGCACGCAGCCGCCGTCCACGACGTGCCCGTCACCGCCGCACTGCTGCGCAGCGTCGCGGCCACCGCCGGACCGGCCGCGGCCCTGGAGCGCTACGAGGAGTACCGCGCCGACCTCGCCGACCGACTCGGCGTCGACCCGGACCCGTCCCTCCAGCGGCTGCACCGCGAGCTGCTGGCAGCCGACAGCCCGGTGCGCGACGGCGTGCACTTCGAGCCCGACACCCTGCTCGGCCGCGAGGGCGACCTCGACGAGCTGCGCGCCGCCGTCCGTCGCAGCCGCCTGGTCTCCGTCGTCGGCCCCGGCGGGCTCGGGAAGACCCGCGTGGCGCACGTGCTCGCCCGCGAGGCGACCCAGCCCCGGGTGTACTTCGTCGAGCTGGTCGGCGTGACCTCCGGCGACGACGTGCTCGCCGAGGTCGGTGCTGCCCTGGGCGTGCGGGGGTCGGTGACCGGCCGACGTACGCTCACGCCCGCGCAGCTCTCCGACGTACGCAGCCGGATCGCCGCCGAGCTCGACACCGCTCCGACGCTGCTGGTCCTCGACAACTGCGAGCACGTGCTCGAGTCGGTGGCCTCCCTCGTCGCCCTGCTGCTCGTCACCACCCGTGACCTCCACGTGCTGACGACCAGCCGCGCTCCGCTGGGACTGTCCGCCGAGCAGGTGGTGACGCTGCGCCAGCTCGCCCCCGACGACGCGTCGGCGCTCTTCGTGCAGCGCGCCCGCGCCGCCCGGGCGGACGTCGACCTGCCGGCCGACGCGGTCGCCGACGTCGTGGCCCGCCTCGACGGGCTGCCGCTCGCCATCGAGCTGGCGGCGGCCCGCATGCGCACGATGTCGGTCGAGGAGGTACGTCGCCGGCTCGGCGACCTCTTCGACCTGCTGCGCACCCGCGACCGCTCGGCCCCCGAGCGGCACCGCACGCTGGCGGCCGTCATCGAGTGGTCGTGGGACCTGCTCGACCCCGGCGCCCAGGAGGCGATGGCTCGGCTGTCGGTGTTCCACGACGGGTTCACCCGGGACACCGCCGTCGCCGTGCTCGGCGCCGGCGGGGCCGACCTGGTCGAGACGCTGGCGGAGCAGTCGCTGGTGACCGTCGGCGAGGTCGACGGCTCGACCCGGTTCCGGATGCTCGAGACGGTCCGCGAGTTCGCCGCCGACCGGCTCAACGTCGCCGCCCTGCGCCCGGATGCGCAGAGCCGGCAGGACGCGTGGGCGACCGACCTGGTCGACCGCGCCGGGTCGCGCCTGTTCGGGCCCGACGAGATCGCCGCCGTCGGCGAGCTGGGCACCGAGGAGAACAACCTCACCGACGTGCTCCGCCGCGCCCTGCGGGACGGCGACCGCGAGCTGCTCGCGCAGCTGCTCGCCTGCCTCGGTGCGCTCTGGACGATCACCGGCAACCACCCGCGCGTGTTCGCCATCGCCGACGGGGCCGAGGCGGCCCTGGCCGACTGGGACCCGCCCGAGGAGCTGCGCAGCACCGCGCAGATCGTGGTCTCGTGGCTGGTGGTGCACCTGAGCTGGATGCCGCACCGCTCCATCGACACCCTGGTGGCCAGCCTGGCGCGGTGGGGCGAGCCGCAGCATCCGTGGGCGAGGGTCGTGCACATGCTGTTCGTCGACGAGGGCGAGCACGGTGCGCCCGCCGGCGCGCGGGTGGCCTCGCTGGCCGAGGACGGCGACCCGGTGACCGCCCAGATGGCGCTGCTGTGGGCCTCGCTCGTGTCGGAGAACACCGGGGACGTGGCCCTGGCGACCCGGTACGCCCGTGAGGGACTCGAGCACCGTCCGCTCACGCCGTACCTGGAGGCATCGCTGCACGCTCAGCTCGCGCAGCTCGCCATGGTCCTCGGCGACCACGCCCGTGCCGCCCAGCACGCCGAGGCCGCCTGGCCGATCCTGGTCCGGCTGCACGCCGACGACGACGCCCGCGCGATGCGCGTCGGGAGCGCGATGCTGCCGCTGCTCGAGGGGGACCTGGCCGCCGCGGAGCGGATCCTGGACGAGATCACCGACGACGGCCGCGAGGCCGTGCTCGGCTCGCAGATGATCCTGCTCGCCGCGCGCGCCGAGCTCGAGCTGGCCCGCGGCGACGTCCAGGCGGGTCTACGCCTGTTCGACGACGCCGTGGCCAGTGTCGCGGTCGACGGGTTGGACTTCGGCGGGCTGAGCCCTTGGGTGCTGATCGCGGCATCCGGGTCGCTCGTGGCGCGCGTCCGGCACGGCAGCACCGCCGCCGACGAGCGGCGCGCCCTCGAGATGCGCGACCTGCTCCTGACCGAGGGGACCGACGAGTCGTCCCCGTTCGGGCGGCCCTTCCAGGACTTCCCGCTCACCGGGGTGCTGCTCGCTGCGGTCGGCGCCTGGGCGCTGCGGTACGGGACCGCGGACCAGCACGCCGACGGCGTACGCCTGCTGGTGATCGCGGAGCGGTGGGCCTACAACCGCAGCTTCCCGATCATGGCGTGGTCCGCGTTGGTGGAGCTGGCCGAGGAGACGTGCGCCGGCCTCCTCGACGAGATGTCGGCGGAGTACGCCGACCGGCCGGCGGCCGATCTCGTCGAGGAGGCCAGGGCGGTGCTGGACCGAGTGGCGCCCGCGGTCACATCTTCCGGGTGAACCCTCGCACCGACAGCGGTGCGAAGATCGCGATGACCGCGAGGCAGCCGACCAGGGCCCAGCCGACCTGCGGGGTGACCGTGCCGGTGTTGGCCAGGTCGCGCAGCGCGGTGACGATGTGGGAGACGGGGTTGATCTTGGTGAACGCCTCGAGCCACGGCGGCAGGGTGTCGGCCGGGACGAACGCGTTGGACAGGAAGGTCAGCGGGAACATCACCATCAGGCTGTAGCCCTGCACCGCCTGGGCGCTCTTGCCGACGGTGCCGAACCAGGTGAAGATCCACGCCAGCGACCAGCCCGCGATGATCGCGAGCAGGATGGCCGCGAACACGCCGACGAAGCCGCCTTCGGGGCGGTACCCCAGCACGATGCCGGTGGCGAACGTCAGCGTGGCCGCGATCGCGTACCGGATCATGTCGGCGACCATCGGGCCGGCCAGCGGCGCGATGCGCGAGATCGGCAGCACCTTGAACCGGTCGAAGACGCCCTTGTCCATGTCCTCGCGGATCTGGGTGCCGGTGGCGACGCAGGCGGTGAGCACGGTCTGGGCGATCAGGCCGGGGATCAGCAGCGGCAGGTAGTTGTCGACGCTGCCCGCGATCGCGCCGCCGAAGATACCGGCGAACATGGCCGTGAACAGCAGCGGCTGGATGGTCACGTCGAAGAACTGCTCGAAGTTGCGGCGCATCTTCAGGGTGGCCCGCCAGGCCATGGTCATCGTCTGCTGGACGGTGTCGGCCAGGCTGACGTGCTGGGGCAGGTTGGTGGTGTCGATGGTCGTCATCGGATCTCCTCGAGGATCTCGGCGTCGTCTGCGGGGTTGGTGTCGTGGCCGGTGAGCGCGAGGAACACCTCGTCGAGCGAGGGCTTCGCGACCGCAACGGACTCGATGGTGATGCCGGCCTCGCGCAGCGCGAGCAACACGTCGACCGCCCGGTCGCTGCGGGGCAGGGGGACGGTCAGGCGACGAGCCTCGGGGCTGGGGACGGCCTGCTCGTCGAGCAGCCGCTGGACGATCCCGGCGGCGCGGTCGAGGTCGTCGCGGTCGGCGAGCTGTACCTGCAGCGCGGAGCCGCCGATCGACGACTTGAGCTCGTCGGGGGTGCCCAGCGCCACGGTCCGGCCGCGGTCGATGACCTGGATCCGGTCGGCGAGCTGGTCGGCCTCGTCGAGGTACTGGGTGGTCAGCAGCACGGTGCTGCCCTCGCGCACCAGCTCGCGGATGGTCTCCCACATCTGCCCGCGCGTACGCGGGTCGAGGCCGGTGGTCGGCTCGTCGAGGAAGATCAGCGGCGGCCGGGTGATCAGGCTCGCGGCCAGGTCGAGCCGGCGGCGCATGCCGCCCGAGAACTGCTTGATCGGCTTGTTGGCGGCCTCCTGGAGGTCGAACTGCTCGAGCAACCGGTCCGCCGTACGACGGGCCTCGCCGCGGCCGACCCCTTGCAGGCGGGCGAAGAGGACGAGGTTCTCGGTGGCGGTGAGCAGCTCGTCGACCGAGGCGTACTGGCCGGTGACGCCGAGCAGCTGGCGGACGACGTGCGGCTCGCGGCGGACGTCGACGCCGAAGATGGTCGCCTCGCCCGCGTCGATCGGGAGCAGGGTGGCGAGCATCTTGAGCATGGTGGTCTTGCCGGCGCCGTTGGGGCCGAGCACGCCGAAGATCTCGCCGCGGCGGACGGTCAGGTCGACGGCGTCGACGGCGCGCTGGTCGCCGAACGTCTTGACGAGGCCGCGGGCGTCGACGGCCAGCGCGGAGTGCTGGGAGGGGGTCTCGGTGCCGACCCGAGGGCCGGCCGTGGTGGTGGCTGAAGTCATGTCCTCAGCGTGGTGTCCCCCGGTTTCACGCCACCCTCACGCCGCCTTCACCGGGATAGTCCCCTACGAAATGGTCGTGAATCCGCGGCCGGGAACGACCATTTCGTAGGGGACTATCCCGATGTGGGCCAGGAGACGCCGAGCCAGCGGGGGCCGAGGGGGACGAGGGTGACCAGGCGCGGGTCGAGGGCGTCGGGGTCGTCGGGGTCCGGGGCGGCGGCGGAGCGGGCGATCCGTACCTCGAGGCGTGAGTCCGCGAGCCCCTCGGCGATGCCGCTCCCCCACTCGACGACGGTGACGGCCTCGTCGAGCGAGGCGTCCAGGTCGAGGTCGTCGAGCTCGTCGATGCCGCCCAGGCGGTAGGCGTCGACGTGGACGAGGGCCGGGCCGCCGGTCAGCGAGGGGTGGACGCGGGCGATCACGAACGTCGGCGAGGTCACGTCACCGCGCACGCCCAGGCCGGCGCCCAGACCCTGGGTGAACGTGGTCTTGCCCGCCCCCAGCTCGCCCGACAGCACGACCAGGTCGCCGGCGCGCACCAGCCCGCCGACCAGCCGGCCGAGGTCGCGCATCGCGTCGGCGTCGGGGGCGGGGAGGGTACGCGGGACGGCGCGCCGCAGCTCGAGGTACGGCGACCGGCGTGCGGTCTCGACGAACCCGTGGCCGCGCCAGAACTCGACGGTCGCGGGCAGCTCCTCGCGCGCGACGACCGCCACCTCGTCGCCGTCGGCGATCGACAGGGCCTCGGCCACCAGGGCGCCGGCGACCCCGAGGCGCTGGGCGGCCGGTACCACGCCGAAGCGGCGGAGCCAGACCGTGTGCCCCTCCGACGCCATGAGCAGCGCGCCGACGGGCCGGCCCTCGAGGGTGGCGAGCAGGCCGCCCCCGGCGGAGAGCGCGGCCGCGATGGTGTCCGGTGTCTCGCCGAGCGCGTCGGCCGGCGGGTCGAGGACCGGCCGCGCCGCGAACGCGGCCCGGACCACCGCGTGCACGGAGGTCGCCGCGTCCGCGCCCACGCGGCGTACGACGAGCGTCATCGCTGGTCGACCAGGTCGCCGGCAGCGGCGAGGAGCTGGTCGAGCTCGGCGTTGACCTGGTCGTGCCGCTCGAGCATCACCATGTGCCCGGCGCCGTCGCACTCGAGCAGCGTGGAGCCCTCGATCATCGAGTGGAGCTTGCGGCTGTGCTCGATCGGCGTGAGCTTGTCGCGGGTGCCGCAGATGATCGCGGTCGGGACGCTGCTCATCGCGTGCACGGTCTCGAACTTCTCGAGGGTGCCGAACGTCGGGAAGAAGTCGGCGACCACGCCGAACGGCGTGGCCGAGAGCATCTCGTCGACGAACTCCACGTACCGGGCCGGTACGGCGTCGCCGAACGCCAGCTCGTCGGTCGCGACCAGCGCCACGGAGTGCCCGAGCTTGCGGAACCGGTCGACGGTGCGGTGGCCGCGCGCCAGCGCCGCGACGAGCCGGGACGCGAACTGTCCGCCGACGGTCGAGGGCAGCAGCGGCAGGACCATGCGATGGGGGTCCACGCCGCCGGCGGTGGTCCCGACCAGGCCGACGCCGACGACGCGGTCGCCGAACAGCTCGGGGTGCTCCTCGGCCAGCGCGACGATGGTCATGCCGCCCATCGAGTGGCCGACCAGCACGACCGGGCCCTCGGGCACGGCCACGTCGAGCACGCGCAGCAGGTCGTGGCCGAGCTGCTCGATGTTGGCGTGCTCCTCGCTCGACCGGCCGGACCGGCCGTGGGAGCGCTGGTCGTAGAAGACCGTGCGGACCAGGCCGCGGTAGGCCGCGCGCTGGAAGTGCCACGAGTCCTGGTTGAGCGCGTAGCCGTGCACGAAGACGACGGTGAGCTCGGCGTGCCGACGCCGCGCCCGCACCCCCTTGCCGCCGGTCACCGCGGCGTCGAGCTCGTCGACCTCGACGTGCAGGGGTACGCCGTCGTCGGCGACCACGGTCAGCGGCTGGGAGCGGAGCGAGCCGAACGGCGTGGCGTCCCCGACCCCGCGGCGGGCGATGATGCGGCGGCGCTGGGCGACGCGCAGGACGGTGCCGGCCGCCGCGACGCCGACCGCGCCGGCCGCGACCCCGAGGACCCGGCGGGTGGTGCTCACTGCTCAACTCCCTCGTAGCGCCGCTCGAAGCGGCCACCGATCCTGGTGACGATCTCGTAGGAGATCGTCCCGCACGCCTCGGCCCAGTCCTGCGCGGTGGGCTCGCCGTGGTCACCCGGGCCGAAGAGGGTGACGGGTGTGCCGACCGGCGGCAGGTCGCCGCCGAGGTCGACCACGACCTGGTCCATGCAGACGCGCCCGCGGACCGGACGGCGTACGCCGTCCACGGCGACCTCGAGCACGTTGCTGCCGTGGCGGGGCACGCCGTCGCCGTACCCGGCGGGTACGAGACCCACGGTCGTCGCCTCGTCGGCGACCCAGTGGTGGCCGTAGGAGACGCCCTCGCCCGCCGCGATCGGCTTGGCGAGCGCGAGCGGTGCCGTCACCGTCATCGCGGGGCGCAGGTCGGTGTCGTGGTCGGCGTCGGGAGCGGGGTCGAGGCCGAACGTCGCCAGCCCGACGCGCACCAGGTCGAGCCGGCTGCTGGGGCGCAGGATCGCGGCGGCGGAGTTGGCGAGGTGACGTACCTCGGGTCGCAGGCCGGCCTCCTCGGCGACGCGGAGAGCCTCATGGAAGCGCCGCTCCTGGAGGTCGTTGGCGGGGTGCTCCGGCTCCTCGCTGCACGCGAAGTGCGACCAGACGCCGGTGATCCTGGCCCGTCCGGCGCGCTCGTGCTCGGCCGCTCGGGCGACCAGGCCCGGCCAGTCGTCGAGGGTCGAACCACCGCGGGAGAGCCCGGTGTCGACCTTGAGCTGTACGCGGGGATTCGCCCCGGCGGCGACGATCTGGTCCAGGCGTTCGACCGTGTACGCCGTGATGTCGACGTCGGCCTCGATGGCGCGGGTGAGCGAGCCGTCCTCCGCGTCGGCGGGCAGGGTGAGCCAGCACAGCAGCCGTCCGGTGTCGCCGGCGTCGCGGAGTGCGAGGGCCTCGGGCACGGAGGCGACGCCGAGCCAGGTGGCTCCGCCGGCCCGGGCCGCGCGACCGGACTCGACGATCCCGTGGCCGTAGCCGTCGGCCTTCACCACCGTCATCAGCGCGGCGGGCGCGACGAGGGCGGCCAGCGTCCGGGCGTTGTGCCGGATCGCGGCCAGGTCGACCACGATCTCCGGACGCATGGACGCAAGTGTTTCAGAGCAGGTCGCGCACGACCGCGGGGATCGCCCGGGCCACGTCCGGCGCGGTCAGCGGCCCGCCCTGCGAGGCGTACGTCGCCGCCGCGCCGTGCAACCACGAACCCACCGACGCGGCGTCGAACGGCTCGAGCCCGGCGGCCAGCAGCGCACCGATGAGGCCGGCCAGCACGTCTCCGGCCCCGGCCGTCGCCAGCCAGGGCACGCCGGTGGTGGTGACCCGCGCGCGCCCGTCGGGGCGCGCGACCACCGTGTGCCGGCCCTTGAGCAGCACCACGGCGTCGTACGTCCGCGCGGCCTCGCGGGCGTGGCGCAGCGGCGCGGCCTCGATGTCCGCGCGGTCGGCACCCGTCATCCGGGACAGCTCGCCGGCGTGCGGCGTGAGCACGGCCGGGACGCCGATGGGTCCGTCGACGAGGGTCAGGGCATCCGCGTCCACCACGAGCGGCACGCCGTCGGCCCGGGCCTCGGCCAGCATGGTGGCCACGTCCGGACCGCCGCCGGAGCCGACGGTCCACGCCTGCACGCGGCCGTTCTCGGTCACCACGTCGGGGTGTGCGGCGACCACCTCGTCGCGCGCCCCGGCGACGTACCGCACCATCCCGCACAGCCCGGACGCCGCCCCGGCCACGCTCAGCACGCCGGCGCCGGGGTAGGTCACCGAGCCGGCGCGGACGCCGACCACGCCGCGCGTGTACTTCTGGGCCTGCGCGTCGGGCCGCGGCAGCAGGGCCGCGACGTCGGCGGCCTGGAGGCTCTCGACCTCGGCCTCCGGGAGGTCCAGCCCGATGTCGACGAGGTGGACCGCGCCGGCGAGCTCGGCGGCGGGGTCGGCCAGCAGCGCGACCTTGAGCGTGCCGAAGGTGACCGTGACGTCGGCCCGCACGGCCGGTCCGTCCAGCTCGCCGGTGTCCACGTCGACCCCGGACGGTACGTCGACCGCGACGACCGGAACGCCGGCCAGCGCCCTCAGCGCCTGCTCTGCCTCGGGCCTCAACCCCGGCCGTCCGCCGATCCCGACGATGCCGTCGACCACGAGGTCCGGCGCCCGGCGGGGCGCCTCGGTGATGGACCGCCCGCCGGCACGGTGCAGCGCCGCGAGGCCGGCCGCGTGCGGGGTGTCGGACAGGGACCACGCGAGGACCCGGACGCCGCGTCGGGCCAGCAACGCCCCGGCGTACAGGGCGTCTCCCCCGTTGTCGCCCGCGCCGACGAGCAGCACCACCGTGCTCCCGTACGCCCGCCCGAGCAGGTCCAGCACCGCGCTCGCCAACCCGGCCGCCGCCCGCTGCATCAGCGCGCCCTCCGGCAGCGTCGCCATCAGCGCCGCCTCGGCCGTCCGCACCTGCTCGACCGTGTGCGCGCTCCTCATGCCGCCCACGCTATTGGGTCGTGTGCCTGTCGCAGCGTCATGGCGCTGTGACAGGCACACGACCCGTTGCCTGTGGATGACGTCGGCGGCTCCGGGCCGGATCCAGGCACGCTCGTACGCGTGGACGAGCTGTGGACGCTCGTCGCCGACCAGGCCGGGATGGTGGCGCGGCGACAGCTCAACGAGTACGGCGTCGACTGGTCGCGGGTCCGCAACGAGATCGCCGCTCGCCGCTGGGTGGAGCGGACGCCACGGGTGATCAGTACCTTCACCGGCGAGCTGACGCTCGAGACAGCGGGAGTGGCTCGCGGTCCTGCACGCAGGGCCCCGCAGCATGCTCGCCAACCTGTCCGCGGCCCGCATGTCAGGGTCTCCAGGGCTGGGACCGTCCCTGGGTCAGCGTCCTGGTCGACGACGAGCTGAGCTTCGAACCCGTCGAAGGCGTCGACTTCTTCCGTAGCCGTCGTCCCTTCGACCTGCTGCGATCACCCCGCCCGGGGATCCCCGTGTGCCAGCTCGAACCGGCCGTGCTGCTCTGGGCCGGCTACGAAGCGACGACCAAGGCGGCCCACGGCGTGGCGGCGGCCGTCGTCCAGCAGCGACTCACCACCGCCACGCGCATGATCGGGTGGATCGACCAGCTGCGTCCGCTGCGCCGGGCCAAGCCCCTGAAGCGCACCTTGTCGTTCGTGGACGGAGGCGCTCACTCCGGCGCCGAGCTCGAGCTCGGCCGGCTGTGCCGACGGTTCGGGATCCGTCCTCCCGATCGACAGCGCCGCCGGTTCGATCGAACCGGCCGGATCCGCTGGACCGATGCCGAGTGGGACCTGCCCGACGGCACGGTCCTGGTGCTCGAGATCGATGGCGCGTTCCACTCCGACGTGCTCCAGGCAGCCGACGACGCCAGGCGCAGCCGTCGGCTCACGACCCCGACCCGGATGGTCGTCCGCTGCACGGCGTACGAGCTCACCCACGAGCCGCACGAGGTCGCTCTCGACCTGGTCGCCCTGGGGCTGTCGGGTCGTGTGCCCAGGACAGCGGCATAGCGCTGCGTCAGGCACACGACCCACGGTCAGGCGGCGTACCTCGGGTACTCGTCCGCGGACAGCGACGGCACCGCGGCGGCCGGGGTGCCACCCCACAGGAGGGTGGCCTTCTTCTTGTACGGGCCACCCAGGAAGTTGAGGAGGATGAACCGGGGTACGGCGGGGACGAGGTGGACGACGAAGTCGCGGCGCTCGGGGTCGAGGTTGTCGACCAACCAGTGGCCCTCGTCGGCGAGCTGCTTCATGCTCTTGACCTTGGTGAAGGCGTCCTCCCAGTCCCGCCACTCGCCGTTCGTGATCGACGAGGAGACCACCGGCATCATCTCCCGCTCCTCGCGCTCGAGGTGCGGGCACATCTCGGTCTCCAGGTCCTCGAGGGCAGCAAGCAGCGCGGCGTCGGACCCGTCCTTGCCGGCGCGGTAGGACTGGGCGGCGACGTCCAGCTCGAGGATCCGCGGCGTGATCCGGTGGTGGTCGGCGTCCATCACGGCGAGCAGCTCACTCGCCGCGGGGTTCTTCTCGAGGACCAGCGGGTACAGCCCGTCGTCCTCGTTGGTGTGGTGGTGGTGCAGGAAGTCCATCAGCCACCGGACGTGGTCGGCGAGCGCGGTGCGCCGCTCGCCGGTCAGCGGCGCCGGCTCGGCCAGGACCAGGCGGGCGCGTACGAGGTCGCGCCGCAGCGCGGAGTGCACGATGCCCATCATCCGGGTGTCGGCGGGGTCGTCCGGTTGCGTCACGCCACCATCATGGAGACGGGACGCCCACCCCGCCACCGGAAATCAGGACTCGAGCACCACCACGGCCGACGCGATGCCGGCGTCGTGCGAGAGCGAGAGGTGGACGTGGACGGCGCCGACCTCTTCGGCCCGGGCGGCGACGGTGCCGCGCATCAGGAACACCGGCCGGCCGGAGTCCTCCGAGACGACCTCGGCGTCGTGCCAGGCCAGGTTGCCGGGGGCGCCGAGGGCCTTGGCCAGCGCCTCCTTGGCGGCGAACCGAGCCGCGAGCGAGGCCATCCCGCGCGACGCCTCCCCCGGCGTGAAGAGCCGCTCGCCCAGCCCGGGGGTGCGCGCCAGCGACTCCGCGAACCTCTCGAGGTCGACCACATCGATGCCGACGCCGATGACGGCCACTACTCGACCGTGACGGACTTGGCCAGGTTGCGGGGCTGGTCGACGTCGTGGCCCATGTTGCTGGCGAGCTCGCACGCGAACAGCTGGAGAGGTACGACGGCCACGAGCGGCTGCAGCAGCACGGGCACCCGCGGCAGGTAGATCACCGAGTCGGCGTACGGCGCCACGGCCGGGTCGCCCTCCTCGGCCAGCAGGATGGTGCGTGCGCCCCGCGCCCGGATCTCCTGGATGGCGCTGATCATCTTGTCGTGGAGCTGGTCGCGGCCCTGGGGCGGGACCACGCAGAACACCGGCAGCCCCTCCTCGATCAGCGCGATCGGCCCGTGCTTGAGCTCGCCCGCCGCGAAGCCCTCGGCGTGGATGTAGGCCAGCTCCTTGAGCTTGAGCGCGCCCTCCAGCGCCACCGGGAACCCGGCGTGCCGGCCCAGGAACAGCACCGACCGGGCGTTCGCCAGCTCGGCGGCCAGCGCGTAGATCTCGTCCTTGCGGTCGAGGATCGACTGCAGGTGGCCGGGCATCTTCTCCAGCTCGTGGACCACGTCGGCGATCTCGTCGCCGTACTTGGTGCCGCGGACCTGGGCGAGGTACAGCCCCAGCAGGTAGCTCGCCACCAGCTGGGTGATGAAGCCCTTGGTCGACGCGACCCCGATCTCCGGGCCGGCGTGGGTGTAGATGACCGCGTCGGACTCGCGCGGGATCGTCGAGCCGTTGGTGTTGCAGATCGCCAGCACCCGCGAGCCCTGCGTGCGCGCGTGCCGGATGGCCATCAGGGTGTCGGCGGTCTCGCCCGACTGGCTGATCGCGACGACGAGGGTGTCCTGGGTGAGGATCGGGTCGCGGTAGCGGAACTCGTGCGCCAGCTCGACCTCGCACGGGATGCGGGTCCAGTGCTCGATCGCGTACTTGGCCACCAGCCCGGCGTAGAACGCGGTGCCGCACGCGATCACGATGATCTTGTCGACGTCGCGCAGCTCCTGCTCGGAGAGCCGCATCTCGTCGAGCTGCAGCTGGCCGCCGGTCGTGTGCCGGCCCAGCAGCGCGTCGGCGACGGCGTGCGGCTGCTCGAAGATCTCCTTGCGCATGAACCAGTCGTGGCCGTCCTTCTCGGCGGCCGAGAGGTCCCAGTCGACGTGGTAGGGCGTGCCCTCGGCGGGCGAGCCGTCGAACCCGGTCACCTCGACGCCTTCGCGCGTGATGGTGACGACCTGGTCCTGGCCGAGCTCGAGCGCGTCGCGGGTGTGCTCGATGAACGCAGCCACGTCGGAGCCGAGGAAGTTCTCGCCGTCCCCCAGCCCGACGACGAGCGGGGAGTTGCGGCGGGCGGCCACCACGCGGGAGGGGTCCTCGGCGTCGACGGCCACCAGCGTGAAGGCCCCCTGCAGGCGCTGGCAGACCCGCTGCATCGCCACGGTGAGGTCGACCCCGCCCTCGAGCTCGCGCTCGAGCAGGTGGGCCGCGGTCTCGGTGTCGGTGTCCGAGCGCATCTCGACGCCCTCGGCCTCGAGCTCGAGCCGCAGCTGCGGCGAAGTTCTCGATGATGCCGTTGTGCACGACCGCGACCCGGTCGCGACGGCCCAGGTGCGGGTGGGCGTTGCGGTCGGTCGGCGGGCCGTGGGTGGCCCAGCGGGTGTGCCCGATGCCGGTCGTGGACTCGGCCAGCGGGTGCTCCGCCAGGGCCTTCTCCAGGTTGGCGAGCTTGCCGGCCTTCTTGTCGGTCAGCAGCGCCCCGTCGAGCACCAGCGCGATGCCGGCGGAGTCGTAGCCGCGGTACTCCAGCCGTCGCAGTCCCTCGATCACGACGTCCTGCGCCGACTTCTCGCCGACGTAGCCCACGATTCCGCACATGGGCGCGAGTCTATCGGCGGGCCGGACCACGCCCCGACCAGCCGCGAGCCGGCCGGTGAGCCCTGCAACAATGCCGCGCATGCCCTCCGACGGCCCGCTCGGGACCTCTCCGGGTCCAGCCGAGCGCGAGCCGTCGCCGTACGTCGAGCTCGACCGCGACACGTGGGCCTCGCTGGCCCGCGAGGAGACGACCCACCTCTCGGCCGAGGAGGTCGAACGGCTGCGGGGCTTCGGCGAGGCCCTCGACCTCGACGAGGTCCGCCAGGTGTACCTGCCCCTCTCGCGGCTGCTGAGCCTGCGCGTGCGGGCGGCCCAACGGCTGCACCGCAAGCAGGAGGAGTTCCTCCAGCGTCCGCAGCCGCCCCGTACGCCGTTCGTGATGGGGCTCGCCGGCTCCGTCGCCGTCGGCAAGTCGACGACCGCCCGGCTGCTGCAGCAGATGCTCGCCCACTGGCCCGCCCACCCCCACGTCGAGCTGGTCACCACCGACGGGTTCCTCTACCCCAACGCCGAGCTCGAACGTCGCGGGATCATGCACCGCAAGGGCTTCCCGGAGTCCTACGACCGCCGGGCGCTGCTCCGGTTCGTCACCGCGATCAAGTCCGGTCGCGACGAGGTCACCGCCCCGATCTACTCCCACCTGGTCTACGACGTCGTCCCGGACGAGCGGGTCGTGGTCAAGAGCCCGGACATCGTCATCATCGAGGGCCTCAACGTCCTCCAGCCGGCGCGGGTGCGCGAGGACGGCCGGACCGGGCTGACCCTGAGCGACTTCTTCGACTTCAGCGTCTACGTCGACGCGGCGACCAGCGACATCCGCCAGTGGTACGTCGAGCGGTTCCAGCGGCTGCGCGAGACCGCGTTCCGCGACCCGGCGTCGTACTTCACCAGGTACGCCGCCCTCTCGCCCGACCAGGCCGTCGCCCAGGCCGAGGACATCTGGGACACCATCAACGGCCCCAACCTGGCCCAGAACATCCTGCCCACCCGCGGCCGCGCCGACCTGGTCCTCCGCAAGGACCGCGACCACTCGGTGCGCTACGTGCGGCTCAGGAAGATATGACCTTCTGGACCTCGAGCATGTCCTCACCTGCCGGTAGCCCAGCTGCTCGTTGACGGCGTTCATGTGCGCGTTGGTGTCGGCGTTGGTGGTGCGGACGAGCTCGCACTCGGGCAGCGCAGCCGCGAGCGACCGGTGGTTGGCCAGCTTGACGGCGAGGCCGAGCGAGTGGCCGCGGTGCCCCGGCAGGACGAACGTGATGCCGACCGACCCCTGGGTGGTGTTGGCGCGGGAGACGTTCACGTCGCTGTAGCCGACGAGCTCGCCGTCAGGGAGATCGCGGCCGCGGCGAAGCAGCGGTTGCGGTCGGCGACGCGTTGCTCGTTCTCCACGTACCGCTCGGGGTCCACTCGCCGTCCTCGAGAGCGAGGTCGCCGGTCGGCACCATGCTCATGAACACGCTGAGGGCGCGCGCCATGTCGGCGACGAGCTCCGCGGCGTGACGCTCTCCCACTCGACGATCCGGTAGCCGCCGCGGCGGCGCGAGGGATAACGCTCAGAGCGCGAGCCGCAGGCGGACGACGTCCGCCAGCCGGTGCGCGATGGCGTCGGCGTCCTGCTGGGTGGCGGCCTCGACCATCACCCGCACGATCGGCTCGGTGCCCGAGGAGCGCAGCAGGATGCGGCCGTCCTCGCCCAGCGCGGCCTCCTCCTCGGCCACGGCCGCGGCCAGGATGCCGTCCTCCTCGACGCGCGACTTGTCGACGTCGGTGACGTTGACGAGCGTCTGCGGGAGCCGCTGCACGACCGAGGCCAGGGTCTTGAGGTCCTGGCCCGTGGTGACCATCCGCTCCAGCACCTGGAGGGCGGCCAGCACGCCGTCGCCGGTGGTGGCGTAGTCGGTGAGGATCACGTGCCCGGACTGCTCGCCGCCGAGGTTGTAGCCGGTGACCTGCATCGCCTGGAGCACGTAGCGGTCGCCGACCTTGGTCTGCCGCACGCCGATGCCGGCGCCGCGCATCGCCTTCACGAAGCCGAGGTTGCTCATCACGGTCGCCACCACGGTGTCCTTGGCGAGCCGGCCGGCGTCCTTCATCGAGAGCGCGAGCAGCGCCAGGATCTGGTCGCCGTCGACGACGCTGCCCTCGTGGTCCACGGCCAGGCAGCGGTCGGCGTCGCCGTCGAGGGCGAACCCGACGTCGGCACCGTGCTCGAGCACGGCGGCGCGGACCGTGTCCAGGTGGGTGGAGCCGCAGCCGTCGTTGATGTTGAGGCCGTCGGGCGAGGCGTGGATCGCGATCACCTTGGCGCCGGCGTCCTCCAGGGCGCGCGGCCCGACGTCGTACGCCGCGCCCTCGGCGCAGTCGAGCACGACGGTGAGACCCGCGAGCGGGTGGTCGATCGACCGCACCAGGTGCGCGGCGTACTCGTCGACGGCGGTCGGGTAGACGGTCACGCGGCCGACGTCGGCGCCGGTCGGGCGGTCGAACTCCTCGACGAGACGGCGCTCGATGGCGACCTCGATGGGGTCGTCGAGCTTGAGGCCGCCGCGGGCGAAGAACTTGATGCCGTTGTCGGGCATCGGGTTGTGCGAGGCGGACAGCACGACGCCCAGGTCGGCCCCGAGGGCCTTGGTGAGGTACGCGACGCCCGGGGTCGGCAGCACGCCGAGCAGCAGGACGTCGACGCCCGCGGACGCGAGGCCGGCGACCACCGCGGCCTCCAGGAACTGCCCGGAGACGCGGGTGTCGCGGCCCACCACGGCCAGCGGGCGGTGCCCCTCGAACTCGCCGAGGTCGGCGAGCACGTGGGCTGCGGCCACGGACAGGTCCAGGGCCAGGCCGGCGGTGAGGTCACCGTTGGCCAGGCCGCGGACGCCGTCCGTGCCGAACAGGCGGGGCACTGGGCCGCGGCTCGCGGTCAGCGCTTGCTGTACTGAGGCGCCTTGCGGGCCTTCTTCAGACCGGCCTTCTTGCGCTCGATGACGCGGGCGTCACGGGTGAGCAGACCGGCCTTCTTGAGGACGGCGCGGTTGGCGTCGATGTCGAGGGAGTTCAGCGACCGGGCCACGCCCAGGCGCAGCGCGCCGGCCTGGCCGGTGATGCCGCCGCCGTGGATGCGGGCGATGACGTCGAAGCGACCCTCGAGCTCGGTCGTCGCGAACGGCTCGTTGACGACCTGCTGGTGCAGCTTGTTCGGGAAGTACGAGTCGAGCGAACGGCCGTTGATCGTCCACTGGCCGGTGCCGGGGACGATGCGGACGCGGGCCACGGCCTCCTTGCGACGGCCGGTGGCCGCGGAGGGGGCGATGGTGGCCGGCTTGAGCGGCGCGTCGGCGGACGGCGCGGACTCCGAGCTGTAGGCGACGCCCGACTCGTCGGCGGTGTAGGTCTCCTCGACGTCACCCTCGGTGGGGGCGTCGACGCTCTCGTTGGTGGTGTCAGTCACGAGTCACAAATCCTTACTGGGAGACCTGGGTGATCTCGAACGGGACGGCCTGCTGGGCCTGGTGCGGGTGGTTCGGGCCGGAGTAGACCTTGAGCTTCTTGAGGATCTGACGGCCGAGACGGTTCTTGGGGAGCATGCCCCAGACGGCGTTCTCGATGGCCTTGCGGGCGTCCTTCTCGAGGAGCACACCGATCGGGGTGGCGGAGAGGCCACCGGGGTAGCCGGAGTGGCGGTAGGCCATCTTGGTGGTCAGCTTGTCACCGGACAGGGCGACCTTCTCGGCGTTGACGATGATGACGAAGTCACCGGTGTCGGTGTTCGGCGCGAAGATCGGCTTGTGCTTGCCGCGCAGCAGGTTGGCGGCGGTGACGGCGAGACGACCGAGGACGATGTCCTCGGCGTCGATGACATGCCACTCCCGGGTGATGTCACCGGGCTTGGGGTGGTACGTGCGCACAGGCGTGCCTTCTCGTTCGTAGGGGCCCGGCCGAGGGTCCGGCCGAGCATCTGGCGGCGCCTTCTGACGAACTCTGCCCGGTTCCACTTCGTCCGGGTCTGCATCCTCACCCGTGCAGGGTGCGGACGCGGCAGGAGGCGCGACCGGCAAGTCTACGGACGGGGCCCGCTGAGCGCCAATTCCGAGACTCGGATTCGACCCGTTCAGGGGTGCGGTCTAAGTTGGACGGACGAACCGGACCCGCGTCCGCCCGACGACCTCGAGCGATCGCCGTACTCCGGTTTCCTCTTGCTTGCGTGAAGGAGCACCCGTGTCCGACACCCCCAAGGACCAGTCACTGACCGTACGGGACAACCGCACGGGCCAGGAGTACGACGTCCCGATCAGCGACGGCACCATCCGTGCCGCCGACATCGGGCAGATCAGGTCCGGCGATGACGAGCCCGGGCTCGCGGTCTACGACCCCGGCTTCGTGAACACCGCCTCGTGCAAGAGCGCGGTCACCTTCATCGACGGCGAGAAGGGGATCCTCGAGTACCGCGGCTACCCCATCGAGCAGCTGGCCGAGAAGTCGACCTTCCTCGAGGTGGCCTACCTCCTGGTGCACGGCACGCTGCCGTCCAAGGCGGAGTACGACGCGTGGGTGCACGAGATCACCTACCACACGTTCGTCCACGAGAACGTCCGCTCGTTCATGCAGGGCTTCCGCTACGACGCGCACCCGATGGGCATGCTGATGGCCTCGGTCGGCGCGCTGTCGACGTTCTACCCCGACGCCCGCAACATCCACGACGCCGAGAACCGCCACATGCAGATCGTGCGGATGATCGCGAAGATGCCGACCCTGGGCGCCTGGTCGTTCCGCCACGCGCAGGGCAAGCCGTACGTCTACCCCGACAACGACCTCGGCTACACCGCCAACTTCCTCTCGATGCTGTTCAAGATGAGCGAGCAGAAGTTCGAGGCGGACGAGCGCCTGGTCAAGGCGCTCGACGTGCTGTTCATCCTGCACGCCGACCACGAGCAGAACTGCTCGACCAACGCCGTCCGCTCGGTCGGCTCCTCGCAGGTCGACCCGTACTCCGCGGTCGCCGCCGGCGTCGGCGCCCTGTTCGGCCCGCTGCACGGCGGGGCCAACGAGGCCGTGCTGCGGATGCTGCGCCGGATCGGCTCGATGGAGAACATCCCGTCGTTCATCGAGGGCGTGAAGAACGGCAACGAGCGGCTGATGGGCTTCGGCCACCGGGTCTACAAGAACTACGACCCGCGCGCCACGATCATCAAGAAGGCCTGCGACGACGTGTTCGAGGTGACCGGGGTCAACCCGCTCCTCGAGATCGCCCAGGAGCTGGAGAAGATCGCGCTCAACGACGAGTACTTCGTCAAGCGCAAGCTCTACCCCAACGTCGACTTCTACTCCGGCCTCATCTACGAGGCCTTCCAGTTCCCGCCGGAGATGTTCACGGTCCTGTTCGCGATCGGCCGCACCCCCGGCTGGCTCGCCCAGTGGCTGGAGCTGGTGCAGGACAAGGAGCAGAAGATCGCTCGTCCGAAGCAGATCTACACCGGCGACCGCACCCTCGACTTCGTCCCCGCCAGCGAACGCTGGAGCTGACGCGCAGTCGCTGGTCGAGGAAGGACGCGCAAGTCGACCGTCACGAGACCCGGTGAGAGGTCGGCGGTCCGGCTACAGGGCTCTCGTGACAGGCGCCAGCGCGCCTTCCTCGACCAGCGGCAGCGTCGTCGCTACGCCCGCGGCCTAGGCTTCGGACATGCGCACCCTTCGCACCACCGCGGCGGCCCTGCTGGCCGTCGCCGCCCTCGTTGGCACCGCCGGTTCGGCGTACGCCGCCCAGCGTGACGAGATCACCGGCACGAGCAGCTCCGACGACCTCAAGGGCACGAACGGCGACGACGTGGTCCGGGGGCTGGGCGGCAACGACGCCCTCGACGGTCGCAAGGGGCACGACGTCCTGATCGGCGGCACCGGCGACGACACGATCACCGACTGGCTCGGCATCGCCGGGCAGCCGGACGACGGGGCCGTGGACACGTTCAAGGGCGGCGCCGGCAACGACATCCTCTACGTCGGCCCCGGCGACACCGTCTTCGCCGGCTCGGGTGACGACCGGGTCAACGGCTACTACCTCGGGGCTGGCGACATCGTGCACTGCGGGGAGGGCAAGGACGTGCTCGTCGTCAACGAGGACCTCCACGGCCTCGAGACCGACCAGTGCGAGAAGATCCTGGTCAAGTACGCGGGGTAGAACAGAGGCATGTCCTTTCCGTTCTACGACGACCCGGCGGGCCAGTACCCGCCCGACACGTACCACGGCGACACCGGCGAGGCGAGCGCCTGGATCCGACCCTCGGCGACGACGCCCGAGATCGAGTACACCAACGGCGGCAGCTGCGAGTACCTGCTCACCGGCCCTCAGTCGGCGGGCAAGCTCGGCATCTACCGCTGGAGCTTCGGCGAGAAGGAGAGCGGGCCGGACGCCCACTTCCACAAGTCGATCGCCGAGCTGTTCTACGTGCTGGAGGGCGAGGTCCGGCTGTACGACGGCCGCGGCTGGCAGGAGGCCGGTGCGGGTGACTTCCTCTACGTCCCCGAGGGCGGGCTGCACGGCTTCCGGGGTGGCAACCACGCCCGGATGCTGCTGATGTTCACGCCCGGGGCGCCTCGCGAGGACTACTTCGAGACCCTGGCCGCGCTCGGTCGCGGCGGCACGATGTCTCCCGAGGAGCGGGTCGAGTTCATGCTGCGGCACGACACCTATTGGGTGGACTGAGCCAGGCAGAATGGCTCCCGTGAAGGAACGCCGGCCCGCCCTGCCCTACCGCACCACCGCCGACCTGGAGTCGCAGCTCGACCACGTGCGGTCGGCGCCCGCCGACGCGGGCGCGGTGCGCCTCGTCGTACGCCGACCCGACCTCGGCGTCCGCGAGATCCTGGAGGAAGGCCGGTTCGACCCGGCCGACGGGCTGGTCGGCGACACCTGGCTGGCCCGGGCGCGCTCGCGCGCGATCGCCGACGGCCGGCACTTCGACGCCCAGGTCAACGTGATGAGCGCGCGGATGGTCGCCCTCCTCGCCGACACGGCCGAGGAGCAGGCGTACGCCGGCGACCAGCTGTACCTCGACCTCGACCTCTCGCACGCCAACCTGCCGACGGGGTCGCGGCTGGCGTTCGGTGAGCCCGGCGCCGGCGGGGCCGTCATCGAGGTCAGCGCCAAGCCGCACAACGGCTGCGCCAAGTTCGTCGCCCGCTACGGCGACGACGCGGCGCGCTTCGTGAACAGCGAGACGGGCAAGCAGCTGCGGCTGCGTGGCTTCAACGCCCGGGTGGTCGAGGCCGGGGTCGTCCGGCCCGGCGACGTCGTCCGCGTGGTGCGTCGGGGTGGTCTGGACGACCAGACAGATTCCGGTGCCAGGAGCGCGCTCGCCGTCTAACGTCCGAGGTGACACCCGACACCCCCCCACCGGAGGTCACCATGCGAGTACGCCGTCACACTGCTGCCCTGATCATCACGTCCGCCCTCTTCGCGGCCGGTGTGGTCGCACCCGCCGACGCGAAGCCGGGCAACGGCAACGCCAACGGTCACCAGAAGCTCCACTGCCGCGCGTTCCACGCGAGCGGCGTGGGCGTCGACGCCGGGAACGGCACCACCACCGCCATCATCTACCGCGGCAACCGGGAGATCGGCACCACGTTCGGCACCTTCGACCCGGGCGTCCGTCGACGCGGACGGCGTCGTTGCCGTTCACCGGCACGATCGTCTTCACCAACGACAAGGGCACCTTGATCGCCCCCGTCGTCGGCACGCTCGACACGGTGTCCGGCGAGTTCGTGTCGACCTCCGACAGCGTCACCGGGACGGACGGCTACGCCGACGTCACCGGTCGGCTCACGTTCGCGGGCGTCCAGGACATCGGCGGCATCAACGTTCACCGAGACGGTGCACGGCAAGCTCTGCGTCCCGAAGAAGAAGCAGCACTAGCCAGCTCTTCTTCGGCCAGATCGCTTCGGGCCGGGAATTTCGCCGACGCCCAGCGGGCTCTCAGCCTGGTCACAGGTCATGCCCCGATTCTCGACATGTGACCGAGACGCCTCAGGACCCGTACCAGCCCCACCCGCACCCCCAGCCGACCGTGTCGTCGTACGACACCCAGCAGCTGCCCAACGTCGCGTACCAGCGCGCCGTCCCGCCGCCTGCCCCGATCGAGCGCAAGCGCCGCCCCGGGGCGTTCGCCGCCGCGGTCGTCGCCGCGGCGCTGGTCGTCGGTGCCGGCGCCGGCGTCGGTGGCGCCGCCGTCTGGACCTCCCAGAACGACGCGGACACCGCGTCGTCGTCGGCGCCCCGCTCGACGTCCCCGGTCGTCGACACCCCCGCCGCCGCGTCCGGAGACGGCTCGATCGAGCAGGTGGCCCAGACGGTGCTGCCGTCGGTCGTGAAGATCGACGTGGCCGGCGCCGAGGGCCAGGGCTCCGGTTCCGGGATCATCCTGACCTCGGACGGCCAGATCCTGACCAACAACCACGTGGTCGAGGTCGCCGGAGACTCCGGTGAGCTCGAGGTGTCGTTCAACGACGGCACCCACGCCAAGGCGACCATCGTCGGGACCGACCCGCTCACCGACACGGCCGTGATCCAGGCCGAGGGCGTCAGCGGCCTCACGCCGGTCACGATCGGGTCGTCCGACTCGCTCCAGGTCGGCCAGGCCGTGGTCGCCATCGGCTCGCCGTTCGGGCTCGACGCGACCGTGACGACGGGCATCGTCAGCGCCCTGAAGCGCCCGGTGAACGTCGGCAGCGACGGCAGCGGCAACAGCACCGTCTACCCGGCGATCCAGACCGACGCGGCCATCAACCCCGGCAACAGCGGCGGCCCGCTCGTGGACCTCAACGGTCACCTGGTCGGCATCAACGCCTCGATCCAGACGTCTCCCCAGGCCGAGGGCGGTGGCGCGCCCGGCTCCATCGGCCTGGGCTTCGCGATCCCGATCGACGCGGTGCTGCCGGTCATCGAGCAGATGGAGAAGGGCGAGACCCCGACCCACGCGCGGCTCGGCATCTCCGTCGAGAACGTCGCGGCCGGTGAGGGTGCGCTCGTGGCGGACGGTGCTCGGATCAACGAGGTCAGCACCGACTCGGCCGCTGCCAGCGCCGGGCTGGCCAACGGCGACGTGATCACCAAGGTCGACGACACCCTGATCACCGACGCCGACGGCCTGGTGGCCACGGTCCGGTCCTACCGCCCCGGCGACGAGGTCACCGTGACCTACACCCGCGACGGCAAGGAGGACACGGTCACCGTGACCCTGGACTCCGACGCCAGCGCCACGAACTCCTGACCCCAGCTCATCTCCCTTTCCAGGGTCAGGTCCTCCGACGGGAGCCGGCTCCGCCTCGACCGAGCGAGGTGGGCCGGCTCTCGCCGGTTCACGTCCCGCCGGTGACCCGGCCGCCGACCTCCTCCAGCACGCCCGGCCAGTTGGCGGCGAACTGGTCGCGGGTCGCTTCGTCCTCGAAGCCGGACTGGTGAAGCGCCACCCGGGTGAGCTCGCCCGTGGACTCGAAGGTCACCAGCACCTGGGTGGCGAACCGGTCGTGACCGTCGTCGTCCTGGATGCGGGCGTGGTAGCCGAGCTCGCGCCCACGGTGCACGTCGGTGACGGTGCGCTCCTCCCGGAACGGCGGGTCGGGCGCCGGGTCGAACCGGACGTGCCAGCGACCGCCGACCCTCAGGTCGAGGTCGGACTCCGTGACCCACGCGGGTCGATCGGAGTCGTACAGCGCCACGAACGCGTCGAAGCAGTCCTCCGGCGGTGCGGCGATCTCGTGGTCGACGGACAGGTCGAAGGTCTCGTCCATCCTCCGACCGTACGCCGGTCAGCGGACCCGTTGCACCCGTGACTCGTCCCAGACCGGGCCGTCGGACTCGTACACGTCGCCGGACGCGCCGTACACGAGGAACCGGTCGAAGCCGCGGGCGAACCAGCGGTCGTGGGTCACCGCGATGACGGTGCCGTCGAAGGCCTCCAGGCCGGTCTCGAGGGCCTCGGCCGACTGCACGTCGAGGTTGTCGGTCGGCTCGTCGAGCAGCAGCAGGGTGGCGCCGGAGAGCTCGAGCAGGAGGATCTGGAACCGCGCCTGCTGACCACCCGAGAGCGACTCGAACTTCTGCTCCGAGGCGTGGGCGAGCTCGTAGCGGTCCAGCACCCGGGCCGCCGCCTCGCGACCCATGCCGTCGCGGTGCTCGTCACCGCGGTGCAGGATCTCCAGCAGCGTCCGCCCGCGGAGCTCGGGATGCTCGTGGGTCTGCACGAACCAGCCCGGGCGCACGCGGGCGCCGAGCTTGGCCTTGCCGGTGTGGTCGACCGGCTTGATCTCGACGGCCTCGACCGGCTCGTGCTCCTTGTCGGGGTCGCTCCCACCCCGGGCGAGCAGCCGCAGGAAGTGCGACTTGCCGGAGCCGTTGGAGCCGAGGACCGCGACCCGCTCGCCGTACCAGACCTCGAGGTCGAACGGCTTCATCAGTCCGGTGAGCTCGAGGTCCTCGCAGACCACCGCGCGCTTGCCGGTGCGGCCGCCCTTGAGGCGCATCTTCACCTGTTGGTCGCGGGGCTGCTCGATCGGCGGGCCGGCCTCCTCGAACTTGCGCAGTCGCGTCTGCGCCGCCTGGTAGCGGCTCGCCATGCCGTCGTTGTACGCAGCCTTCTGCTTGTACATGAGGACGAGCGCCTTGAGCTTGGCGTGCTCCTCGTCCCAGCGACGGCGCATCTCCTCGAGCCGGGCGAACCGGTCCTTGCGCGCCTCGTGGTACGACGTGAAGCCGCCGGGGTGGGTCCACACCAGGTTGCCCGCGGCGCCGAGCTCGACCGTGACGACCCGCGTCGCGGTGTTGTTGAGCAGCTCGCGGTCGTGGCTGATGTAGAGGATCGTCTTGTCGGACTCCCTGATGCGGCCCTCGAGCCAGATCTTGCCCGGCACGTCGAGGAAGTTGTCGGGCTCGTCGAGCAGCAGCACCTCGTCGGGCCCGGCCAGCAGGTACTCCAGCACCAGCCGCTTCTGCTCACCGCCGGACAGCGTCTTGAGCGACCGGTACTTCGCGCGGTCGTACGGCACGCCCAGGCCCTTGACCGTGCACACGTCCCACGTGACCTCGATGTCGTAGCCGCCGGCGTCGGCGTACTCGGCCAGCGCGGCGGCGTACCGCATCTGGGTCGCCTCGTCGTCGGTCTCCATCAGCGCCCGCTCGCACCGGTCGACCTCCGCGAACGCCGTCCGCACGCGCGCCGGGGAGACCGAGAGGAGGAGGTCGCCGACGTTGGGGTCCTCGCCGAGCCCGACGCCGACCATCTGGCGCATCACGCCGAGGCCCCCGGAGCGGGTCACGGCTCCGGCGTGCGGCGTCAGCTCGCCGGTGATGATCTTGAGCAGCGTCGTCTTGCCGGCGCCGTTCGCGCCGACCAGCGCGACCTTGGCGCCCTCACCGACGCGGAACGAGACGTCGTCGAGCAGCACGCGGCCGTCCGGCAGCTCGTACCGGACTCCTTGGATGTCGACGTGTCCCACAAGGAGCGATTCTCACACCGATTCGTCTGCGGTTTCCTGCGGTTTTCTCCGCTCGGCGACGCAGACGAATCGGTGTCACGGTGGCGAGAAGAGACTGCGGGCGATCACGCGGTGGTCGCCGTAGAAGGGGCGGTGTCCGCGAGGACGCGTTGCGCTCGACGTAGTCGCGGACCAGGTCGGTCGACCAGCAGGGTGCTGTCCGCCGTGAACGCCGGACCGAGATGGGCGGCCAGCAGACCGGCGAGAGCAAGGGGGTCGCGAACGACGTGCCGCTCCATCGAGCCCAGCCAGGTCCGGAACACCCGGACGTCTCCGGCGTTGGGCGCCCAGTGGCAGGTGTACGTGCCCGTGCGGGAAGGCGGTTGACGTGGTTGCGGCCCAGGACGAAGACGTCCGTGCGAGCGCCGGTAGTTGGAGAAGTTCGAGACCTCGTCGTCGCGGTCGAGGGATCCGACGCCCATGGCCCACGTCGGACGCAGCCGGGATAGAAGGGGACGGGGAGAGGAGTCGTTGCCGGCTGCGGCGACGAGCACGGTGTTCGGCATCCCCGCGAGCTTGCGCGTCCACAGGTCTTCGAACGCCTGAGTAGGGGTTGGTCGTTGTAGGTGTGGCACCCGGCAGACAGGTTGATGATGTGCGGTCGTGGCTGCTCCCCGGGCGTGGCGGCCTCGATGAACTCGGTCGATCGCGCGGGCGATGGCGGTGGCAAGGACCCCTCCGGCACCGCGCCCATGGTCATCGAGGAACTCGACAGCGACGGATCGTTGCGGCGGGCGCCTGAGCACGCACCACCGCCTCGGCGAACATGCCATGGCCGTCGTACTCCCGGAGCAACGCAACCGGACAGATCCTGCGTCCGGTGTCGAGCTCTTCCATCGGCGGCTCACCCGTCGCCCACCCATCCGGTGTCGACGATCGTCACCGTCACCGGCGCGCCAACGACCCTGGTCTGGCGGGGGGCCACTCTTCCCTGACACCCGGTCTCCGCGGGTTCCGTCGCAGGGCAGGCCCGGCCGTCCGCCGAGAACAGCCACGTGCACGATAGTGCTCGGGCGTGACGGCGCCCCTGCCGAGCTCCTCGTCGAACGACTCGGAGCGCCACCCGCACGTCCTGGAGCCGCGAGACTCGGTGAACCTGGGCAGGGAGTAGGACACCAGGTTGCCCGCGAAGGTGCGGTCGTCGCGCGTGAGCCGGTTGTCGCTCGTCGGGTCGTCCGGAGGGAACTCCCCGCGGCGGCCGAAGGCATCCGAGGAACTCCGCCTCGCCGGTCCTGCGTCGAGCAGCAGCCTGCCCGGAACGTAGAGGTAATCGTGGTCGACGGCCTCTTCCGTGTTCCACGCCAGGTCCTCGCCCGCCTCGCGTGCCGCGTCTCTCAACGAGTTGAGCTGGCTCTCGACCTCGCGCCGATACTCGAGCTCCGCAGGGTCGTCATAACTCTCTGGCATGGGTCCCTCCCCGGTCCCAAACTGGGCAGACGTACTCCCGCATTTGAACGTAGCGGTGGCTCGGAGCCGCGGGAAGGTGCGCGATGAACGACACCAACGGCGGGGAAAGTGCGCTAGACCACTTGCTGGCTCTGGCCATCGCCGAGCCCGAGCGTGCCGAGAGCCAGGCCAGGGTCGCGATCGCGTCGGAGACGTCCCACAGGACCCTCTCGGTCGCGCACCAGAGCGTCGGCATCGTGCTGCGCGATCGAGGTGAGGCGGACGGAGCGCTCAGCGAGCTGCGTACTGCCCTGGACCTCGCCCATCGTGCCGCCGACGCAGACCGCGAGGCCGACGTCCGGGCGACGCTCGGCGTCACGCTCGCGTTGGCCGGACGTACCGCAGCCGGCCTCGACCAGTTCTAGCGCGCGGTCGCATCCGCGACCGACCCCACAGTCCTGGCGAAGATCCTGATGCGACGCGGGCACGTGCGGTACTTCTTCCTCGCGCGGCCCGTCGACGCCCTGGACGACCTGAATCGTGCGTTGAGCGAGTTCCGGCGGGCGGACGAACGGGTGTGGGTGGCGCGGACGCTCAACGTGGCCGGCAGGTCCCACCTGGCTCTGGGTGACGGCAGAGCTGCGGCGCGATGCGTGCGCGAGGCGGACGCCATCTTTAGCAGCGAGGGCCAGGTCGTGGAGTCGCTGATCACCCTGCACAACCGCGGCGGCATCGCCTTCTGCGAAGGCGACCTGCCTCTCGCACTGCGCCTGTACGACGAGGCAGCCGAGCGTTACGTCGCGCTGGACATGGAACCCGCGGCGCTTGTCATCGACCAGTGCGAGGCACTGCTGGCGGCCGGGCTGGCCGACGAGGCGGTGGAGCTCGTCAGGACGCGCCTTGCGAGCGACGACCTGCCGGCGGTCGGACGGGCGGAGCTGACGCTGCGCCTCGCCGGCGCCGAGCTCGCCGCCGACGATCCCGGCGCCTCCCTGTCGAGCGCGCAGCGCGCCTTGGGTCTCTTCCGGCGCCAGCACCGGGAGTTCTGGGCCGTCCGCGCCGAGCTGGCCGTCCTGCTGGCGCGTCGACCCTCGGCGCCGCGCACGAGACGGCTTGCGGAGCACGCCAGGTCGGTGGCCCAGCGGCTCGAGGCTGCCGGCCCGGACGACGCCGCGGTGGCCTGGCTGGTGGCGGGCCAGCTGTCTGTGGCCGCTCAACGTCTCGACGCGCTCGAGCTGCTCGGTCGCGCCGCGGCGTACCGGAGCCACGCCTCCGACCTGGTCCGGGCGACCGGCTGGCAGGCGCGAGCGCTAGAGCGCGAGATCAACGGCGACCGGCGCGGCATCCTCGCCGCGTGCCGGCGCGGGCTCGACGCGCTCGACGAGCACCGAGCGACGCTCGGCAGCTCGGAGCTGCGGGCGCTGGCGACCCGCCACGGGGACGAGCTGGCGGCGCTGGCGCTGCGGCACGCGGTGCACAGCGGGCCGCGGGTGCTGCTGGAGTGGAGCGAGCGGTGGCGGGCGACCGCGCTGACCCAGCCGCCGGTCCACCCACCCGACGACGCCGAGCTCGCGCAGTCCTGGCGGCGCTGCGCGACACCCGTCGCCGCCTCGCCGAGGCACGGGCGGAGGGGTCGCCGACGGCGGGCCGGCTGGACGAGGAGCGGGCCCGGCTGGAGCGGGCGATCCGGCGGCGTACCCACCACCTGGCGGGCACCTCGGCCGCGACCACGAGGTTCGAGGCGGCGGAGCTGGTCGACTCCCTCGATGGCACTGCTTTCGTGGAGCTGGTCGACATCGACGGCGTGCTGCACGCACTGGTCGCCCGGTCCGGCCGGGTCACCCATCGTGGTCGTGGGCCCGACGACGCGAGGCCGAGCAGGCGGTCGCGTTCGCCCGGTTCGCGCTGCGGCAGACGGCCCGCGGACGACCCTCGGACCTCGACGACGTCGGGCGTCGGCTGCAGGCGACGCTGCTGGGGGACGCCGTACGCCGCCTCGGTGACGGGCCCGTGGTCGTCTCTCCACCCGGGCGGTTGCACGCCACTCCCTGGGCGCTGGTCCCGGCGCTGACGGACGTGCCGATCAGCGTGGCGCCTTCGGCCGCCCTGTGGCTGCGGGCCCGGGCGTCCACGGCACCGTCGGGTGCACGGGTGCTGATCGCCGGCCCTGGCCTGGAGTCAGGCGGCGCCGAGCTGGACACCCTCGCCCTGCGTCACCCGGACGCGAGGCTGCTCCGAGGAGTGGACGCCACGGTCGAGCGGAGCCTGGAGGCACTCGACGGCGCGGCGGTCGCGCACGTGGCGGCGCACGGGAGGTTCCGGGAGGACAGCCCGCTCTTCTCGTCGCTCGACCTCGACGACGGCCCGCTGACGGTGCACGACTTCGAGCGGCTCGGCCGCGCCCCGCACCGGATCGTGCTGTCGGCGTGCGAGTCGGGGGTGGTGGCGCCGATCGGGGCCGGCGAGATGCTGGGCCTGGTCTCGGCGATGCTGGCGATGGGCTCGGCCGGGATCGTGTCGAGCGTGGCGAAGGTCAACGACCAGGCCACCGCGGAGCTGATGCTGGACGTGCACGCCGCGATGGACGACGGCGCAGGAGCTCGGCGAGGTGCTGCTGCGGGCCCGTCAGGCCGCGCGCGGCGACCGGGTGCGCGAGGCGACCGCGGCCGCGTTCCTGGCGATGGGCGTGTGACCCGCTAGATCACGACCCACTCGGTGTGCCGCACGGTCCCGTCGATCTCGACGGCGAAGCGCACGGTGCCCGTGGCGTCGGGCAGCGCGAAGAAGCCCGAGGCGTCCGTGCGGGCCGTACGGCTCTCGCCGTCGGCCCGCTCCATGGTGACCTCGCCCCCGCTCCCCGGAAGCAGCAGCTGCCCCGTGATGACGGAGCCGTCCACCTCGAGCTCGAGCGACATCTCGCCACCCGCGAAGGACAGGGTGCGGGCGTCCTCGGACCCGCGGACCGCGGCCGTGGCCTGCAGCGCCGAGTCGTGCATCAGGGTCAGCAGGTCCTGGTCGACGGTGCGCCACGCGAACGCGCCGTACGCCGCCTGGCGATGGTGGGCGGGAACCTCACGCTCCTGCCCGATCGCGACCGCCAGCTCCTCCATGAGGCCCTCGTCGTTCGTCCATGACGTCATCGGGACCACCTCCTCACTCGACCACGGCCGAGGCCGTCACCAGGGCGCGCATCGCCCGGGTGTTCCGCAGTTGTTCCAGAGCCCGGGCCCGGGTCGGGCCGATGCTGCCTTTGGGGATGCCCAGCTTCGCGCTGATCTCGTCGTAGGAGATGGGCGGGTCGGTGAGCAACAGCTCGAGCAGCTCGCGCCGGCCGGCCGGCAGCTCCAGCAGACCTGCCCGGAGGGCGCGGGTGCGCTCGTCCCGGATCAGCTCCTCGTCGGCCTCGGGCTGCTCGGCCAGGCGTTCGAGGGTGACCCCCTGGGGGTCGACGGGGATGGCGCGGCCACGCAGCCGGATCACCCGGAGCGCCTCGTTGCGCGTCGTCGTGACCAGCCACCCGGGCAGGGCCCGGGGCTCGCGCAGGTCGCCGAGGTGCTCGACGAGCCGCAGCCACACCGTCTGGTTGACGTCGTCCGCGTCGGCGGACGAGAGCCGGAAGCGTCGGATGACGCCGTTCACCAGGGGCAGGAAGCGGTCGACGAGCGCGTTCCAGGAGGCCTGGTCACCGGCCCGAGCACGTGTCACCAGGTCGTCGAGAGCAAGGAGCTCATGCATCCGTGTCCCCTCCACGTCTGCGCAACGTTCTTCGATGGTCACCACGTACGTCTGATCATCGACCGAGCCCGGTGATACGTGGACGTCGAACCACAGTGACACCGGGGGATCGGCCCGGCAACCCACTTTGCCCGCTCGTCGCGATCGGACGTATCTAGGCGCTCGTTCCTGCGTCAGTCCTGTCACCGCCGAGAGAACTCTGCGGAACCACGAAAGGAAAACCACGACCATGAACAGCATCGTCAAGTCCCGCACCGCCGGCGCCACCATCCTCCTCGCCGTCCTGCTCGGTTCCGCCGCGTGCGGCACCGAGACGGTCACCGAGAACGGCCCCGGCACCCAGCCCGGCATCGAGGCGCGCATCTACCCGCCCGTCTCGGTCCCGCCGGCTCCGCTGGGCGAGAAGAAGGTCCGGATGTCGGCCGAGACGGCCGAGCGCCTGGCCGCCGAGGAGAAGGCTCGTCAGGACCGCGCATCCACCGAGCGGTGGGCACGCGGCACCCAGGTCGAGAACAAGCTCCAGCAGTCCGGCCACCCCGGGCGCCCCTGAAGAAGGACGGGACGGATCCCCTCGGTCAGAGGTCCGTCCCGTCCTTCGCCGTCGTCAGTGGACGCCCGCGAGGTTGAGCCCGACGACGCCCGCCACGATCATCGTGAGGCTGAGCGCCTTGATCCAGTTCAGGTGCTCGCCGAGGAACAACAGCCCGACCACCGCCACCAGGGCGGTGCCGGCGCCGGCCCAGACGGCGTACGCCACGGACACCGGCATCTGCTTGACGACCACGGTCAGCATCCAGATCGACAGGCCGTACCCCGCGAGCACCGCCGCGGACCAGCCCGGGTTGGTGAAGCCCTCCGCCTTGGGCAGCAGGGCGGTCGCGATCACCTCGATCACGATCGCGACTCCCAGCAGCAGGAACGCGCCGAACATGTCCGTCATCTCCTTCAGGATGGATCTGTAGCACTCGCTACATATGTCTCCTACTGTAGCACTCGCTACAATTGATTTATGCCCGAGGAGTCGCGACGTGACGCACTTCTCGCCGCGTGCACCGACCACGTCCTCGCCGAAGGTCTGATCGGGCTCAGCCTGCGGCCGCTGGCGAAGGCCGTCGGCACCAGCGACCGGATGCTCATCTACCACTTCGGTAGTCGCGACGGTCTGGTCGCGGCGATCATCGACGAGGCGACCGCGAGGTCCGTCGACTACCTGGACCGGCTCGCCGCTCCACGGACCGTCCGGGCCGGAGTGCTTCGCCTGTGGCAGGCGTACCTCGAGCCCCCGCTCCACGCCTGCAACCTCATCTACGTCCAGGCCGCGGCCAGCGGCTACCTCGGGCAGGAGCCCTACCGGAGCTCGGTCCGCGACAGCAACGCGCGCTGGGCCGCCGCCATGCGTGGCTGGTTCGAACGCTGCGGCGCGCCACGCCAGCGCGTCGACCGGATCACCCAGCTGGTGGAGTCCGCGCTGCTGGGCTTCCACGTCGACCTGACCACCGACACCCCCGAGGAGCTCACCCGCGGCGTCCGCGACCTCGCCGACGCGGCCCAGGCGATCGCCGGCTGAGGGCTACTGCCGGAGCTCGGTGGGCATCGGCACGTCACCTTCGACGCCGCCGCTCCAGCCGGGCGACAGCACCCAGTAGAGGACGTCGGCCGTGAGGTCGTGCTCACCATCGACCCACGCGAAGCCGTGACAGGCGTCCAGGGTCACCCAGCCCTCGGCGTCCGCCGTGGTCACGTGGATCCTCGGGCCGGTGAGGGCCATGGTGCACATGCGGTCGCCCTTGGCGGGGGCCGCTTCGAGCGCCGCGACAGCGGCCGTGGCGTCCTGCCCACTCAGCAGCTCGCTCTGCTCGAGCCAGTCGTCGACGCCGTACCGGCACAGCCGCAGGTCACCTGGGGCGACCGCAGCCGTCGAGTCCGCGGGGTGCGGCGCGCAGCCGTTGGCGTCCACCCCCGTGACGCGCTCGAAGGAGCCGAGCACGCGCTCGGCCTCGTCCTGTGTCGGCGCAACGACCAGCACCCCGTTGCTCCCGGCCTGGTCCCACCCCTGCCACGACCCGTTCGGGAACTCCTCCCCCACGGACTTGTTCACCGTCCCGGGCCTGAACGCCTCGACGTGTTGGCCCGCCGCCTCGAAGAACCGGACGCCGAACCCGTTCGCCGGCGTGCACGCGATGTCCTCGACCGGGCCGCCCGGGCGCTCGACGACCGGCGTGCCGGGCTCCGATCCTTGGATGCACCAGGTCGACAGCGGCCCGTGGCCCCAGCTGGAGGGCACCGTGACCGAGACGTCGTGCCAGGTCTCGACCCGGCCCTCGTCCGTCGGAGTGGCCGCGGACGACGACGGCGGGTCGGTGGCGACCTGCGAGGGCCCGTCGTCGCCGTCGCCGAGCAGGGCCACACCGCCGACCACTCCCACCACGGCGACGACCGCGGCGGCCGACGCGAGCGCCGTACGGCGACGGCGGACGCGCGCACGCCGTCGGGCGGCCGGCGCCAGCCCGACCGCGTCGGGAGCGTCGTCGCCGGCGGAGCGCAGGGCGCTGGTCAGGCGGTCCTCGAAGTCAGTCATCGTCGTGCTCCTCTCCGAGCGACGTGCGCAACGCGGCGAGGCCGCGGGAGACGCGCGAGCGGACGCTGCCCTCGGCGACGCCGGTCAGGGCGGCGATCTCGGCGTACTCGAGCTGTTCGTAGTAGCGCAGCACCACGGCCACGCGCTGGGCCTCGGGCAGCCGCAGGCAGGCCCGCCAGACCCGGTCCTGGTCCTCGCCGGTCGTCGCTCGCTGGGCTTCCGGGACGAACGCCTCGGCTACTGGCGTCTCGCGCTTGCGGAACTTGCGCCACCAGGACGTGTGCGCGTTGACGACCATCCGCCGCACGTAGGCGTCCGGGTCGCCGACCGAGCGGATGTGGTCCCAGCGGGGCAGCGCCCGGGCGAGCGCGTCCTGCACGGCGTCCTCGGCGTCGGCGCGGTTGCCGGTGAGCACGTAGGCGAGGCGCAGCAGCCCGGGGCCGCGGGCAGCGACCCATTCGTCGAACTCGCCGGTCATCGTCGCCTCACCGTGCAGGAGGGCACTCACGCGGAACAGACGCTGGTCACTCCTGATCTGTTGCGATCTCCGCCGACTTGGTCCAGAGGTTCACGCCGGAGTCGACGGCGTGCTGGTCGATCTCGGCCAGCTCGTCGTCGGTCAGGGCCGGGAAGTCGAGCGCGTCGAGGTTGGTGTCGAGCTGCTCGACCGACGATGCGCCGATCACGGCCGAGGTGACCCGCGGGTCGCGCAGCGCCCACTGGAGGGCGAGCTGCGCGAGCTTCTGCCCGCGCCGCTGGGCGATGCCGTTCAGCGCCCGGACTCGGTCGAGCACCTGCTCGTCGAGCCCGGCGATGGTGGAGCCCTCGCGCGCGGCCCGCGAGTCCTCGGGCACGCCCTGGAGGTAACGGTCGGTCAGCAGCCCCTGCGCCAGTGCGGTGAACACGATGCAGCCCATGCCCTGCCGCTCGAGCTCGTCGAGGAGGTCGGGCTCGATCCAGCGGTTCAGCATCGAGTACGACGGCTGGTGGATCAGCAACGGCGTCCCGAGGTCGCGGGCGATCGAGGCGGCCTGCTCGGTCTTCTCGGCGGAGTACGACGAGATGCCGGCGTACAGCGCGCGGCCCGACCGCACGGCGGTGTCGAGCGCCATCATCGTCTCCTCGACCGGCGTCTCCGGGTCGAAGCGGTGGCTGTAGAAGATGTCGACGTACTCGAGCCCCATCCGCGCCAGGGACTGGTCGAGGGAGGCGAGCACGTACTTGCGGGAGCCGCCGCCCTGACCGTACGGCCCGGGCCACATGTCGTACCCGGCCTTGGTGGAGATGACGAGCTCGTCGCGGTAGGGGCGGAAGTCGTCGGCGACGTACCGGCCGAAGTTCTCCTCGGCCCGCCCGTACGGCGGCCCGTAGTTGTTGGCCAGGTCGAAGTGCGTGACGCCGCGGTCGAACGCCCGCCGCAGGATGGCCCGCTGCGTCTCCTCGGGCCGGTCGGTGCCGAAGTTCTGCCACAACCCCAGGCTCAGCAGCGGCAGCTTCAGCCCGCTCCGTCCGGTGTAGCGGTAGTGGTCGGTGTCGTAGCGGTCGTCGGCGGCCTCGAAGGTCATGCCCCCATCCTGCCGCTTCTCGACATCGCAGCCGTCAGCGACGTGTCGCCACCAGCACCAGGTACTCCGCCTCGATGACTCCGCCACCCGCCAACGCTTCGTCCCCGAGGTCGGCGAGGGCTTCGTCCAACGCGATGACGCGCTCGGGCGTTGGGGCGAGTGACGCGTAGGTCGCGATCGTCGGCCCGTAGAACGCCTTGAAGTAGTCGCGGAAGCTCGCACCCGTGGCGAACTCGAAGGCCACCGTCCGCTTGCCTGCGCGGACATCGGTGACGCGAGGTCCCAGGAGCCCGCGCACGTGGTCCTCGCTGCCCCACATCGGCGGCGGCTGGGCACCGGGCGGCGGCGGCGGCGCGAAAGGCTTCATGGCCGCGAACATCCGACCGATGAACCCGTCCGGAGTCCAGCTCAGCAGCCCGATGGTGCCGCCCGGCCGGGTCACCCGGAGCAGCTCGTCGGCTGCGCGCTGGTGGTGCGGCGCGAACATCACACCCAGGCACGAGATCACCGCATCGAACGCGGTGTCGCCGTACGGCAGCGCCTCCGCGTCACCCTCCTCCCAGCGTACGGTCACGCCGACCTCCGCGGCCTCACGTCGTCCTGCCGCGAAGAGCTCCGGGGTGAGGTCGGACGCAACCACGTCGGCGCCTGCCAGGGCCGCGGGGATGGCCGCGTTGCCGGACCCGGCCGCGACGTCGAGCACGCGCTGGTCTCGGCCGATCCCGGCTGCTCGGACCAGCTCGGGTCCGAGGTCCCAGATCAGGTCCTCGGCGAGGTGGGCGTAGTCGCCGGACGCCCACATGGCTCGATGCCTGGCCTTCAGAGCAGAGTCGGCCGGGTCGGCGTGGCGGGATCGGGTCGGGGTGTCGGTGATGGTGTCCATGTGAACCAGACACGCGGGCAGGCCATCGGGTTCCCCAGGATCCGGGCGAGAATGCGCGGGTGCCCGACTGGACGTTGGTACCCCTGCGGTGGGGACGGACGGGTGACGGCGAGTGGCCGTACGACGCGGAGGCGGCCGTCAGGTCCTGCGGCGACCGTCACGAAACCCCGGCACCAAACGACGTGCCGTCACCGGGTCTCGTGACAGGCGCTAGCGCGCCTTCCTCGACCAGCGATCAAGCACGGCGCGACTCGAGGACCCGGAAGCCCTTCGCCGAGGCGAGCCGCTCCGTCGGGTAGCCCTGCTCTCCCAGCCACCGCTGGAGCGAGTCGGCGCCGAGGTTCTTGCCGACGACCATCACGGCGCGACCGTCGGGCGCCAGCCGGGCGAACCAGGTGAGCAGGAGGTCGTGCAGGGCCTGCTTGCCGACCCGGATCGGCGGGTTGGACCAGATCTCGTCGTACGTCGCGTCGGCAGGGACGTCGTCCGGCGTCAGGGCGGCGTAGCGGTCGGACACCCCGAGCGTGGCGGCGTTCTCGGTGGCGAGCAGCACCGCGCGCTGGTTGACGTCGACGCCGGTGACCACGGCACCGGGCGAAGAGGCGGCGATGGCGAGGCCGATCACGCCGTAGCCGCAGCCCAGGTCGAGGATCCGGCCGCCGGTGGGCGGCTCGGTCTCGCGGAACAGCACGGCCGTGCCGCCGTCGAGCCGGCCCCGCGCGAAGACGCCGGAGCCACTGGTGAGTGCGAGCCGCCGGCCCCACACCTCGGCGACGAGCGGCTCCCTGGTGAACGGGACGGCCGGGTCAGCGGAGAAGTAGTGGTCCTCGCTCACCCGGCCATCCTGCCGTGCTCCCTCGTGGGCTCGTCACATCGGCGTGAGCTCGTAGACGTCGACGGAGAAGTCGGCCGGCGCCTCGTCGAGGAACGGGTGACCGTCGCAGAGGACGCGGGCGTCGTCGAGGCTGTCGGCCTCGACCAGGGTGTAGCCGGTGATCGGCAGCGCGTCGCCGGACCCGCCCACTCGGGTTCGGGCGCCGGTCGGGGCGCCGAAGTCGGACAGGGCGGAGCCGACCTTCGCACCCCAGCTCGTCCAGGCCTGCATCATGGCCTCGCCCTGCTCGGGCGTCGGCTGCCAGCTGGGGTCGGTCGTCCCCTGGTACACCAACAGGTACTTGCTCATCTCGTGCTCCTCTTCGTGGTGGGTGATGGGTTCCGAGCTTCAGGAGGCCGGCATCGGTGACCGGCCGGCGTACGCCGCGAAGCGCTCGAGCGCGTCGGCGTCCGGGCCGGCGTCGACCTCGTCGGCGAAGTTGCGACCGCGGCCGCTGGGCACGACGTCCGCCGCCAGCGTGCGCACGTAGTCCACGAGCGGCTCGGAGACGACCAGCCGCTGGCCCGAACCCTCGGCGAGGTCCCAGCCGTGCAGCATCAGCTCGATGGGAAGCAGGGCGGCGGCCGTCGCGGCCGGGAGCTCGAAGCCGTTGCCCAGCGTGACCGTGCCGTCCAGCCCGCGCTCCCGCCAGGCCGTGACCGCCTGGTCGGCCAGCACGCTGACCTTGCTCTCGAGGCTGCCGGACTCCGGCTGCACGACGTCCGCGCCCGACATGCCCCCGACGTCGCGCAGCGACGCCATCAGGTGCACCGCCACGTCGTGGCAGGTGAAGTCGGAGCACGGCGTCGGCTTCGGCTGGTCCTCGGCCGTCAGGGCGCGGAGCACCGGCTGCAGGGCCGCGAGGGTGGCCTCCGCCGCGGCCAGCGGGTCGATCGGGTCCGGGGCGGCGGCCCACTCGTCCGGGCCGGCGTCGCCGGTGGCGGCGAGCCGCTGGAGCCGCTCGACGAAGTGCTCCCAGCCGGCGGCGTGGCCCGCCGCCTGCTCGGCGTCGAGGCCGGCGTGCTCGATGGTCACCCGCGAGCCCGTCTCGGTCGGCTCGATCGTCACCGTCACCGTCGAGGCGTCGGGCGGCAGCGACCCGCTGCCCTCCCAGCCCCAGCCGAAGACCACCCGACGTCCGGGTTCCACGACCCGATAGGTGCCCGAGACGACGTGCCCGGGCGTCACGGTGAAGCGGTAGCCGCCGCCCGCACGCAGGTCGACGGTCGCCGAGACGGTCTTCCACCGGCGTAGCCGCTCGGGCTCGGTCACCAGGGCGAACGCCTCGTCGGGGCTGACGGGCAGCTCTGCGGAGATCGTGTACGGGGTGGTCTGGGCATCCGTGGTGGTCATCGGCTGGGTGCTTTCTCGTGGTCGGGCGGTGGGGACGGGGTCGATGGAGCGTCGGCCAGGCGGTGCGCGTCGGCCACCAGCAGGTCGAGCTCGGCGGTCCAGAAGGACTCGATCTCGCGCTGGAGGCGGCGGACGCCGTCGTGCTCGACCCGGTAGAGGCGTTGACGGCCGAGCTTCTCGGCGCTGACGAGGCCGGCGTCGGCCAGCACACCGAGGTGCTGGCTGATCGCCGATCGGGTCACGTCGAAGTTGGCCGCGAGGTCCGAGACGAACAGTGGCCGGCGAGCGAGCAGCTGCAGGATGCGGCGCCGGGTCGGCTCCGCAGCAGCGGCGAACGCGTCGGTCACGTAGATACGTTAGTCGTCACTAACGCATTGTCAAGACCCCAGGTCCTCCCCACGGCCTCGCCCTTTCGGGTGGATGCCTAGGTTGGAGGCATGCCTCATACCCTCCGGCGCACCGTCACCACCCGCTGGGATCGCCGACTCGGTCTTCGCCTACCTGCTCGACTTCGAGCACGCGGAGGAATGGGACTCGGGCACGGTCAGCTGCGAGCGGGTCACCGGCGACGGCGGCATCGGCACGCGCTACCGCAACGTCTCCAAGTTCCTCGGACGCGAGACCACGCTCGACTACGAGGTGGAGAAGATCGTGCCGGGCCGCAACTTCGTGATCACCGGTGAGAACAAGACGGTCATCAGCAAGGACACCGTGATCGTCACGCCGTCGGCCAACGGAGGGGCCCAGGTCGAGTACCGCGCCGACATGACGTTCAAGGGCGTCGCCGGCGTGATCTCCCCGCTCCTGTCGCCGTTCCTGAAGAAGCTCGCCGACGACACCGAGACCCAGCTGCGCAGCACGCTCGAGGCCAAGGCCTCCGCCGCATGACGGTGGGCGGGGTCGTCGACACCCTGCTCGACCGATCGGTGGTGCTCGGCTTCTCCCAGATCGGCCTGAGCGTGCGCTCGCGGCTGTCGGGCTGGCCGGCCGACCCGCCGGGTGACGCCCTGCTCGGACGCGATGTCGCGGTCACCGGCGCCACCTCCGGGCTCGGGCTGGCCACGGCGCTCGGCGTCGCGCGGCTGGGCGCCCGGGTCCACCTGGTCGTCCGTGACCCGGCCAAGGCCAAGGCGGTGGTGGCGAAGATCGCGGCCACCAGCCCGTCGACGGTCGTCGAGGTGCACCGGTGCGACGTCGGTGACCTGGACGACGTACGGCGCTTCGTCGGCGAGTTCCGCTCCACCGGCCACCGCCTCGACGTGCTCGTGCACAACGCCGGCGTGATGCCTCCCGAGCGCACCGAGTCGGCCCAGGGCCACGAGCTGGCGATGGCCGTGCACGTGCTCGGCCCGGTCCTGATGACCGAGCTGCTGCGGCCGACCCTGCGCGAGAGCGACGGGCCGCGCGTCCTGCTGGTCACGTCCGGCGGGATGTACAGCCAGAAGCTGCGGGCCGACGACCCCGAGTACCTGACGGGCGACTACTCCCCCACCACGGCGTACGCGCGCAGCAAGCGCGCCCAGGTCGAGCTGCTGCCCGTGCTCCAGGAGCGCTGGGGGCCGGAGGGCGCCCGCGTCTGGGCCACGCACCCCGGGTGGGCGGGGACTCCCGGAGTGGCCGAGTCGCTGCCGAGGTTCAACAAGCTCACCGGCCCGGTCCTGCGCGACGCCGACGGCGGTGCCGACACCACCGTCTGGCTGGCCGCCACGGACCCGGCGCCGGCGGGCGGCGGCCTGTGGCACGACCGCCGGCAGCGCCCGACCCACTTCCTGCCCACGACCCGCACGCCGGTCGCCGACACCGAGCGGATGTGGGCCTGGGTCGCCGAGCAGACGGGGGTCACCTCGTGAGCTGGACCGGCTACCTCAAGCGGACCGTGCCACCGGTGGTGGCCGCCGCGGTCGTCGGCGGCATCGGCACCAAGCCGACGTCCGCCTGGTACCGCGGTCTCGACAAGCCCGCCTGGCAGCCGCCGCCGTGGGTCTTCGGACCGGTGTGGACTGCTCTCTACGCGCTGACCGCGGCCGGCACGGCCCGGGCCATGGCGGCCGCACCCACCGACGACGAGCGTCGCGCGATCGAGCGGCACCTGTGGGCCAACATGGCGCTGAACGCCGGCTGGTGCTGGCTCTTCTTCACCGCCGAGAAGCCCAAGGCGGCGCTCGCCGAGATCCTCGTGCTCGAGGCATCCACGCTGGTGCTGCTCAAGCAGGTCCGCGACCAGGACGCGGCCGCGCACGCCGCGCTCGCGCCGTACGCCGTGTGGAACGGCTTCGCGACCGCGCTCAACGCCGCGATCGCCAGGCGCAACTAGCGACCGATCGCGATGACCGGCCCGCGCGCCGGGTCGAGGACGCGGACCAGGTAGCGCAGCAGCCACCGGGGAGCGCTCACACAGCCCGCCGTCGCGCCGCGGCCGTTGACGTGCAGGAAGATGCCGGCCCCGCGGTGCCGCACCTGCTCGCGGTTGAAGGACGTGACGACGGCGTACTCGTAGGGCTGCCGGAAGTCCGTCAGTCGCTCGCTGCTGTCGGCATGGCTGCTGGGCAGCCACCAGCGGAACCCGCCCTGGGCCTTGTTGCGGTACCGGTTGTAGTAGTCGGACGCGTTGTCCTGCACCCAGTAGTCGCCCGGCCGGATCCGCCGGTAGGGCAGCCGCCACGCGTCCGACTGCTCGTGGGTGCCGAAGAACGACGGCAGCCGGAACGTGCCGAGGGGCGTGGTGCCGGTGCCCTGGCGCCGGTACGCCGCCCGCACCAGGCCGCCGTACCCGGTGCGGCCGTCGACCACCTGGCGCCGCGCCTCCCACGGACCTCCGGGGTCACGGGTCCAGTACGTGACGCGGGCGTGCCAGCCGCGGGTGTGCCGGACGGTCACGACCTGGGTGGTGCGCTCGGTCGTGTGAACGCTCACGCCGTCGAGGGTGGCGTCGGCGTGCGCCGGAGCAGCGACGGCGAGGCTCGCCAGCACGAGGAGGGGGACGAGCCACTTCACGCGGGGTCCTCGAGGGTGCGCAGGCGACGGGCCGCCCCGGCCTGCCCGGCGAGCTCGTCGTCCGGCGGGTAGGCCACCTCCTCCAGGGTCAGGCCGTGGGCCGCCACGACCCGCACGGCCGAGTCGCGCCGCGTCGCCGCCAGGATGTCGCCGGCCCAGCCGACCGGTCGCTGCCCCTCGCCGACGGCGACCAGGCAGCCGACGAGCGAGCGGACCATGTGGTGGCAGAAGGCGTCCGCCCGCACGGTCCCGGTGACCAGGCCGTTCTCGTCACGCACCCAGGACAGGTCCAGCAGCGTGCGGATGGTCGTCGCGCCCTCGCGCTTCTTGCAGAACGACGCGAAGTCATGGCGGCCCAGCAGGTCCGACGACGCGGCGTTGATCGCGTCGACGTCGAGGGGCCGCGGCCAGGCGAGCACGTGGTTGCGGTTCAGCGGGTCGACGGCCGCGGGGTCGTCGGCGATCCGGTAGGCGTACCGGCGCCAGACCGCCGAGAAGCGGGCGTCGAACCCGTCGGCGGCGGCGACCACGCGACGTACGCGGACGTCGGCGGGCAGGAGACCGTCGAGCCGGCGACGCAGGTCGTGGACGTCCGGCGCGGCGTCGACGTCGGCGTGGGCGACCTGGCCACGCGCGTGGACGCCGGTGTCGGTGCGACCGGCGCAGGTCACCGCGACCTCGGGGACCCGGAGGATCGTGGTGAGCGCTCCCTCGAGCTCGCCCTGGACGGTGCGCAGACCGGTCTGCTTGGCCCAGCCGTGGAAGTCCGTGCCGTCGTAGGCGAGATCCATCCGCAGCCGCACGCTCGCCAGTCTGGCACCACCACCGCCCGGCCATACTGGGCCGGTGCCAGAACAGGAGAAGGAGCGCACCGCTCCGGCCATCATCATCGTCTCCCACGACAACGCGGCGTTCCTGGTCGACGAGTTCGGCCGCTACTCGCGCGACTACGACATCCGACCCGCGACCTCCGCCCGCGATCGCCAACGACATCTCGACGGAGATCGAGGCAACGGCGGCCAGGTCGCGATGTACGTCGCCGACTCCTCGCTCTTCCCCTCCGACCTGCCCGCACGACCCGCAGGCCAACGTGCTCGCGGCCTTCCACACCTGGCGCCAGGTCGTGCCGACCGCCAAGCGCCTCGTGGTCGCGCCCTGGGAGCGGTTCCTCGAGGACGCCAACCGGCTGCGCGCCGGACTCGCGAAGGGCAAGTACGACGCCTACCTGCTGATGCCGCGCGGCAAGCGCGACGAGGAGTTCCACACCGCCGTCTGCGAGCTGCTTGTCCGACTGGGGCTCGACGGTCGCGCAGCCCGAGGTCGCGACGGTGAAGCTCGTGGCGCCGAGCCAGGACGCGCTGACGCTGGCGATCCGCGACTTCCTCGACCGGATGGGCATGCCGCACCGCGTCTACGCCCCGGACTCCGAGGTGGGGCGGCGAGATCGTGTCTCGCTACGAGGGTGACCCGGCGGTGACCAGCGCTGGCCGCTCGTCGACTCGCCGTACCGCGAGGTGTTGGGCGCCGGCGAGCGTGCGCGAGGTGGCCGCCGCGATCTACGGACGTCCCGACACCATCGACCTCGGCACCGGTGGTCGACCTCTGCATCGTCGGCGCCGGACCCGCGGGCCTGGCGGCGGCGGTGTACGGCGCGTCCGAGGGGCTCTGACCACGGTCGTCGTCGAGGCCGAGGCCGTCGGCGGTCAGGCCGGCACGTCGTCGATGATCCGCAACTACCTGGGCTTCCCGCGCGGCATCTCCGGCATGCGGCTGGCCCAGCGCGCCCGCAACCAGGCGATCCGCTTCGGCACCCGGTTCTTCACCGGCTGGGAGGTCGACGAGCATCTCGACCGACGACGACACCACGTCGTGCACACCGACGGCGGCGACATCAAGCGCGCGCGCGGTCGTCATCGCTTCCGGCGTCGCCTACCGCAAGCTCCGCGCGCCCGGCGTCGACGACCTCACCGGCATCGGCGTCTTCTACGGCAGCGCGATGACCGCGGCCCGCGAGATGGAGGGGTACGACGTGGTCGTGGTCGGCGGCGGCAACTCCGCCGGCCAGGCCGCGATCCACCTGGCCCGGTTCGCGAAGAGCGTGACCATCATGGTCCGTCGCGGCAGCCTCGAGGAGACCATGTCGCGGTACCTCATCAACGAGATCGAGTGGAACCCCCGCGTCGAGGTCGCCTCCCGCTGCGAGGTCGCCGCTGCCGGTGGCGACGGCCGCCTGGAGTGGATCGACGTCAAGGACTGCGACACCGACGAGGTCGTGCGGCGCAACGCCGAGGGGCTGTTCCTGCTCCTCGGCGCCGAGCCGCACTGCGACTGGCTGCCCGAGGACGTCGCCCGCGACGACCGCGGGTTCGTGCTGACCGGCCGCGACGTCCCCAAGTCCCTCTGGGCCGACGGCCTCCCGCCCGAGAGCCTCGCCACCTCGGTCTCCGGGGTCTTCGCCGTCGGCGACATCCGCGCCGGCTCCATGAAGCGCGTCGCCGCGGCCTCCGGGGAGGGTTCGTCGGTGGTCCCGCTCGTGCACGCCTGGCTGAGCAGCCCGGAGTAGCCCACAACGTCATACGTCCTGGTCGCCCGGGCGACCACTTCGTATGACGTCCCGGCGTCCCTCAGCCCCAGATGCGCTCGGCGTACCCGACGAAGTTGCGGCCCATCACCTTCTCGATCCTGGCCCAGGAGTGACCGCGCTGCTCGAGCAGACCGATCAGGCGGTGGAACTGGTCGACGCCGTGCAGGTCGGGCACGAAGGGCAGCGTGTCGGCGCGCTCGCCGGCGGCGCCGACGCCGGCGGCCTGCCGGTGGGCGACGTGATCGGCGAGGGTGAGCCGGTAGGCGTCGAGGTCGTCGATGCCGGTGACGGTGCCGTCGGTGCCGATGCCGACGGCGTCCTCACCACACACGTCGATGGCGTGCTCGAGGTGCGCGACGACGTCGGCGGCGGTGGCGTGCCCGTTCGGGTCGAGGAAGGGCATGAAGTAGATGCCCACGAAGCCGCCGCTGTCGGCGACCAGGCGGAGCTCCTCGTCGGTCTTGTTGCGTGGCAGGTCGCACAGCGCCCGGCAGCCGGTGTGGTTGATCGAGATGGGCTCGCGCGAGGCGCGGATCGCGTCGAGGCAGGTCCGCTCGCCGCTGTGCGACAGGTCGACCATGACCCGGGCGTCGTTGATGGCGGCGACGACCTCCCGCCCGAACGGCGTGAGTCCGCCGTTGTCGGGGGCCATCGACCCGTCGCCGAGGTGGTTGGCCTGGTTGTAGGTCAGCTGGATGACGCGGACGCCGAGCCGCTCGAACTCGGCGACCCGGCCGACGTCGTGGCCGACGGCGACGGCGTTCTGGAACCCGTAGATGACGCCGACCTTCCCGTCCACCCGTGCCCGGTCGATGTCGGCGGCCGTCAGGACCTTCGTCAGGTCGGCCGAGTGCTCGGCCAGGTGGCGGTCCCAGACCGCGATCTCCTCGAGGGTGTGGGCGTACGGCTCCATCTCGCCCATCGTGTAGCCGAGGGTGATGTTGACCGCGGTGAGCCCGGAGGCGTGGGCGTCGGCCAGGGTCCGGTCGTCGATGCTCAGCTGGTCGCTGCTGGGGTTGAGCTGGCCGGCCGCGGCGAGCGACTGCTCGGCGTTCGGGTTGTCGAGGATCCCGAGCGCGTTCACGATCGTCAGGTCGCGGGTGCTCATCGGACCTCCTCCGTGAAGTCGGCGCGGGCGTAGCGGGTGCCGCGCTTGACCGTGCACCAGATGCTGGCGAGGTTGCGGAGGTCCGCGATCGGGTCCTCGTCGAGGACGACGAAGCTGGCCAGCTTGCCGGCCTCCAGCGTGCCCATCCGGTCCTCGGCGCCCGCGCTGCGGGCGCCGACCTGGGTGGCCGCACGCAGCACCTCGGCCGCAGGCATCCCGCAGCGCTCGTGGAGGAAGTAGAGCTCGTCGTGCAGCGTCGGGAAGGGCGCGTCCGGCAGCGCCTCGTTGTCGCTGCCCGGGCAGATCGGCACACCGGCGGCGAAGGCGCGGGCCGTCAGCTCCGCCGCCAGTACGGCGTTGCCCTGCGCCCGCGTGACCGCCTCGGCGTCGGCCCCGTCGAGGACCTCGTGGCTCTCCCACATGCTCGCGGTGACGTCGAGGATCGTGCCCCGCTCGACCATCGCCGCGAGCACGCCGGCGATGCGTGGGTCATCGGGATCCACGCTCGTGGGGTCGATCGGCGCCCTCGTCTTGTAGGTCGCGGCCGCGTCGGCCCGGGTCTGCCACGCCAGGAGCGACACGTGCGACACCACGTCGACGCCGGCCCCCACCACGTCGAGGGGCAGCGCGGGGAACACCGACAGGTGCGCCCAGACGGGGATCCCCTGACGGTGCGCCTCGGTCACGATCGCCGCGACCAGGTCGGTGGAGAGGTCGGCGTACACCTTGATCGCACTCGCGTGGGTGCCCCGGGCGAGCGCGGTGGCGATGACGAGGTCGGTCTCGTCGGTGATCGCCTGCATCCAGGGCACCTGGCCCGGCGTCTCCCCCTGGGAGACCTGCCAGGTACGCGGATCGTCGAAGAAGCCCGGCCCGGCCATCAGGGCTGCGTAGTGGATGTCGGGGCCGGGGATCTCACCGACCAGGCAGGCACGCGCGAGGTCGCCGACCTGCCGCAGGTCGTCGGCCATGTCCCGGATGGCCGTCACCCCGCCGTAGACCATCTGCCGCAGCCAGGCCTCCGCCTTGACACGGTCGGGCGGAGTGGCGAGGTGCTGGTGGGCGTCGACCAGTCCGGGGATGACGAACCGGCCGGCGAGGTCGACCACCTCGGCGCCCTCGGGGACGACGAGCCGTCCGGTCTCGACGACGTCGACGATGCGATCCCCGTCGACCACGAGCGACATGCCGGCCGACGGCGCCGTACCCGTCCCGTCGAAGATCGTCGCGTCCCGATAGACGACCGCCGTCATCGCCACTCCTCGCTTGCCATGCGTCTCACGCTACGGAACACTTGTCACGAAGGTAGCAACACGATCCGGGCCGGTCAAAGCCCGGCCAGGAGGTGTCCATGCCCGGTTCCGCGAGCTCCGCCGTGGACAAGGCCCTCGACCTCCTGGAGGCCATCGCCGACAGCGACCGGCCCCAGCGCCTCAGCGAGCTGGCTGCCAGGGTCGGTCTGCACCGGGCCACGGCACACCGGGTCCTGGTGGACCTCGTGGCGCGTGGGTGGGTGCTGCGTGCGGGTGACCACTACCTGCCCGGGCCGGCCCAGCTGCGGCTGTCCGACGCCGCCGCCCGCAACTCTCTCGCCACCCTCTGCCGACCCGTGATGGAGTCGCTGTCCGCCGAGACCGGGCTGATGGTCAACCTCCAGGTGCTCGAGGCCGCGGGCACTCGCGTCGTCGAGGTCGTGCAACCCGAGCGCCTGCTGATGATCGCGCACCTGCGCGACCAGGTCCTGACCCTCGACCGCTTCGCCGGACCCGTGGCGCTGGTCGCGATGCTCGACGACGGGGCCCGCGAGCCCTACCTGCAGGCTGCGGGCGGCGCCGAAGCGCTGCGCGAGGAGCTCCGGCGTACGGCCGCCGACGGCTTCGCCCTGGAGCGGGGGCGCCACCAACCGCTCATCGCCTCACTGAGCCGTGCCGTCCTGTCGCAACGCGGCCTGCCCGTCTGTGCCCTGACCCTCGTCGGCCTCGAGTCCGACTTCGACGACTCTCGGCTCCCCGGCCTGCGGGAGTCGCTGGCTCGCGCGACCGCACGGCTCGCCGAGGTCATCACCCAGCGCGTGGGTGACGCGGCGTGAGCACCACGGGGTCATCGGTCCTCGTCCTCGACGGCGCCGACACCGCTGCGGCTCTCGATCTCCCCGGGCTGCTGGCCGCGGTACGACTGGCCCTGGTTGCGATCAGCCGCGGCACCGTCTCCGCCCCTCCGCGCATCGCCGCCCGCGCCCCGACGGGGTTGCTGGGCTGCATGCCGGCCCACGTCCCCGGGCTCGGGCTCGCGGCCAAGCTGGTCTCGGTCTTCGACGCACCCGGTGCCGGCGCCGGGCACAGCACCCACTTCGGTCTGGTCGCGGTCTTCGACGAGCACGACGGCCGGCCGCTGGCCATCATGGAGGCCGGTCGGCTGACCGCGCTCCGCACGGCCGCGACCGCGACCGTCAGCCTGCAGGCGCTCGCTCCCGAGGCCCGGCGCATCGCGGTCGTTGGCGCAGGCGTCCAGGCCCGCGCCCAGCTGGAGCTGCTCGCCGCGGTGGCGCCTTCGGCCGACGTCGTCGTCGGCGCCCGCGACCCCGAGGCGGCGCGTGCGCTCGTCGCCGCGTTCCCGGGCGTACGGAGCGCCTCGATCCGCGACGCCGTCCGCGACGCCGACGCCGTCTTCTGCTGCACCGGCGCCTCCACTCCGGTGATCCGACGCGACTGGCTCGACCCCCGCGCGCACGTCAGCTCCGTCGGCGGGTCGAAGGGCCCCGAGGTCGACGCCGACACCGTGGCGGACGCGACGGTGTACGTCGAGTGGCCGGGCGCCGCCGACCAGCCGCCGCCGGCCGGCTCGCACGAGCTGCAAGGACTCGGACCCGATCGGGTGAACCTCCTCGGCGCCGTCCTCGAGGCGGGCGACCCACCCGAGCGCACCGGCCTCACCCTCTTCAAGTCGACCGGGCACGCCGCTCTCGACGTCGCGGCCGCCGCCGTCGTCCATCGACTCGCCCGCGAGCGAGGACTGGGCCGCGAGCTGACCTTCTGATCCCCGCCTGCGCCCACAACGTCATACGATCGTGGTCGTCATGGCGCCCGACTTCGTATGACGTCCTGGGTCAGTCGTCGGGCATCGGACGGCGGTCGCCGACCGGGCCGTCGGCGAGCGGGAAGGCGAGGGCGCCGGCGCGGACCCACCACTCCATCACGTCGTACGTGAGGCGACCCGCGATGACCGACGGGTCACCGTCGGAGAGGCGGGCGGCCTCCGCGGGGTCGCACGCGAAGATCGACATGCCTCGGTACGACGGGTCGGTCTGCTCGTCGAACGGCCCGTTCGCCGCGATCACGCCTCGGGTCACCAGCTCGCGGCGATAGGCGAGATGGAGCGCCTGGAGGGCGTCGAGCTCGTCGTCCGGCATGTCCGGCGCATCGAGCGGCCGCCGGAGGATCACGACGGTCACGACGTCGAACGCGTCGGGGAGCTGAGGGTCGGGTGCCATCGGGCTGCTCCTGTCTGCTCAGAGGGGGCGGACCACGGTGCGGCTCCACCGGATCTCACCATCCTCCACGTGCTCGGTCGCTGCGAGACCACAGGCGGCGGCGACCGCCGCGGACGCCGCGTGATCGGGATGGACGTGGGCGATGATGACGTCCGCCTTGCCCTCGAGCCACGCCACCAGCCCCTGGGCGGCCTCGGTCGCGATGCCCCGGCCCTGCCAGCTCGAGCCGATCACCCAGGCGACCTCCGCGACGGACCCGAGCGGGTCGGGCGTGATCGTCGCCTGCACGGTGCCCGTCAGCCGCCCTTCGGCGCGCAGGCTCACCACCCAGTTGAGCCACGAGACGGAGGGGTCGCTGGGGCCGGCGACCAAACGCTCGTACCGTGCGAGGAGGCCCTCCGGGCTCTCGGGGGTGCCGCCGATGAAGGTGTGCAGCGCCGGGTCGCCGAGCACGGCAGCCATCTCCGCGGCGTGCTCGACGCGCAGCGGCAGCAGGTCGAGCCGCTCGGTGGTGATCGTCTCGGCGAGCACGCGTGCCTAGAGCTCCGACCGGTACGGCGGGTCGGCGCCGGGTCGCGAGACGGTGACGGCGGCGGCGCGGGTGGCGAAGGCGAGGACGCCCGCGACGTCCTCGCGGGTCATCGAGCCGATCGCCGCGACGCCGCCACCGAGGAACCCGCGGGTGCCGAGCTCGTCGAGCATCGCGGCGCCGAACGTGTCGCCGGCGCCGATGGTGTCGGCCACCTCCACGGGAACGCCGGGGTCCGATATCCGCAGGGTCGCGGAGTACCAGACCGCCCCCTCGGCGCCTCGGGTCACCACCACGGCCGCGGGGCCGAGCGCCAGGAGCCGGGCGGCCGCGTCGTCCTCGGACTCCCCGGGGTACAGCGCCTCCAGGTCCTCGTCGGACGCCTTGACGATGTCGCTGAGGGCCACGGTCGCCTCGACCGTCGTCGCGATCGGCGGGCCGACGCCGGTGACGCTGGGCCGCATGTTGACGTCGTACGACGTGGTGCTGGTCGGCCGCAGCCGCGCCATCAGGGCCCGGACGTCGTCGCAACCGGGGGTCAGCACGGCGCCGAGCGAGCAGGCGTGCACGGCCAGCGGCGGGTCGGACACCTGGACCGTCCCGATCCGCCAGTCGATGTCGAACGTGTAGCGCGCCGACCCGTCGGCCTGGAGCGTGGCCAGGGCGGACGACGTCCGCGGGATCACGTGGGGGTCCGTCACCAGTCGCACGCCCGAGGCCGCCAGGTGGTCGGCGAGGAGCCGGCCGTGCTCGTCGTCGGCGAAGCTCGTCACGAAGCCGGCGTCGCGGCCGAGCCGGGCCAGGGCCACCGCCACGTTCGCCGCGCTGCCGCCGGGGAACGTCTCGGTCGAGCCGTCCTGCCGCTTGACGATGTCGACCAGGGCCTCGCCCACCACCAGCACGCCGTCGGTCATGGTGCGTGTCTAGCGGAAGCCCCGTGGCCGCGCCAGGTGCGTCTCGTCGCGCCGCGCGGCTGGCAGGATGAGCGGATGACCATGGCCGGCACCGACGTCGACGTGCGCGCGGAGGTCCGTACCTCGGCGGCGCTGGCAACCGGCCTGGTCGTCGTCCACCTGGTGATGGCGTACTACGTGTTCTCCCTGTCCGACGCGATCTTCGACCTCGTCATCCGCCTCTCGGGCCAGGAGCTGGCCGAGATGATGGTGACGCTGGCTCCGGCGGTCCCGCTGGCGCTGGTGGTGCTGTTCTGGGCGCGCGACCGCACCCTCGGCTGGATCGCCTGCCTGGTCGTCGTCGCCACCGCGCTGCTGCCGTACGTGCGCAACGTCGTCGTCGAGCGGCTGTACGAGGCGGGCGAGCTCGATGCCGCGGTGACCTGGACCGACTGGTCGGGCTGGGTGCTCGTCGTCCTGCTGCCCGTCGGCGCGACGCTCGGGTGGGCCATCGCGCGGCGCCGGGGCACCTCGTGGTGGCCGGGCGTGCTCGCCGGCGGGGCCGTGGCCGCGCTCCTCGACCTGTTCGACCTCGGGTGGTTCGCAGATGACCCCGGGTTGCAGGCGATGAGCCTGGCGTTCGTCTACCACGTGGTCCCGGTCGTCCTCGGCTGCCTGGCCTGCTGGTGGCTCGAGGTCCGGCAGCGCCCATGAGGCTCGACCCCATCGACCCGTCGGCGTCCGAGCCGCCGTTCGAGCAGCTGCGCCGGCAGATCGCCTCCCGGGCGAGCGGGGGCGAGCTGCCCGCCGGCACCCGCCTCCCCACGGTCCGCGCGCTCGCGGCCGAGGTCGGGCTCGCCGTGAACACCGTCGCCCGGGTCTACCGCGAGCTCGAGGCTGACGGCGTGGTGGTGACCGAAGGGCGGCGCGGCACGTTCGTGAGCCCCACCGCGGCGGCGGCCGGCACGGACGTGCAGGCGGCCGCGACGGCGTACGTCGAGGCCGTGCGGCGGGCGGGCCTCGGCGTCACCGAGGCGCAGCGGCTGGTCCAGGACCACTGGCCGCGCTGAGACGGCCGTTCACTCCCCCGTGAAGCTCGGCGAGCGTTTTTCGCCAAAGGCCGCGACCGCCTCACGAAAGTCCGCAGTTCCCAACAGCTCGGACTGACCCGCCACCTCGGCCGCCAGGGCCCCCTCGAGTCCGGCGAGAGTCACGTCGTTGATGGCGCGCTTGGTGGCGGCGTACGCGCGCGGCGCGCCGGCCACCAGACGACGGGTGAGCTCGGCGACCGCCTCCGCCATGCCGTCGTCGGGCACGACCCTGTGCACGAGGCCCCACTCGTGGGCGCGTGCGGCCGGCAGCCGCTCTGGCACCAGGGCCAGCTGCAGCGCCCGCGACCGGCCCAGTGACGCAGGCACCAGTACGGTCGCTCCTCCGTCGGGCATCAGACCCACGTTGGTGAAGGCGAGGAGGAAGTACGCCGAATCGGCGGCCACCACGAGGTCGCAGGCGAGCGCCAGCGAGCACCCGACCCCCGCTGCGGGTCCGGTCACAGCCGAGATGGTCGGCTGCGGCATCTCCCGCAGAACGCGAACGACCCGGTTCGCGGCCAGGAGCGTCGCAATGCCCGGCCGGTCGCCCGAACTCTCGCTCACGTCGCCTTGGAGGTCGGCACCGGAGCTGAACGCGCCACCTTCCCCCGACAGCACCACCACGCGGACGGCGGCATCCTCGGCCGCCTCCTCGAGCAGGTCAGCCAGGTCGTCGAGGCCGTCGGCCGTGACGGCGTTGAGTCGCTCCGGTCGGGTGAACGCCACCTGCAGCACCGCCCCGTCGTGTGTGACCGAGAGCGCGTCTGTGGTCCTCATGCCAGTTCCGCCATGGTGTCAGCATCCCAGCCCGGCTGAACGCCGACGGGCCCGCCACCGTGAGGTGACGGGCCCGTCGTGCGTGCCTGTGGTCCGGCTCAGCCGGCCTTGACGAAGCCGGCGTTCTCGGCGGCTTCCTCGGTCGTGAACCAGACCTCGGCGATCGTCTGGTCGTACCACTGGGAGTCCGGCGTGTGGTACTTGCCGGAGTCCTTGTTGCCCTTGATGGTGAACTCCTCGGACGGAGCGGCACCGTCCTCGAGCGCCACGGCGACGTCGTCGCCGAACTCGAGGTCGGCGAACTTCGCGACCAAGGACTCCTCGGCAGCCTCGAGGACGGTCTCCTCGGAGCCGACGTTGGTGTCGGTGTCCTCGGTGACCGGCTCGCCGGTGAGCTCCTCGGCGGGCTTCTCGTCCGCCTTCGGCGCTGCGGCCTTCGTACCCGACTTCTGGGCGGGCTTCTTGTCGGCCGGCTTGTAGGGCTCCTGCACCAGCTCGATCACGGCCATGGGGGCGTTGTCGCCCTTGCGGTTGCCGATCTTGGTGATGCGGGTGTAGCCGCCGGGACGCTCGGCCATCTGCGGGCCGATCTCGGTGAACAGCACGTGCACGACCGACTTGTCGCGGATGGTCTTGAGGACCTCGCGCCGGTTGTGCAGGTCACCCTTCTTGGCCTTGGTGATCAGCTTCTCCGCGACCGGACGCAGGGTGCGCGCCCGGGACTCGGTGGTCGTGATCTTCCCGTGCTCGAACAGCGCCGTCGCCAGGTTCGCCAGGATGTGGCGCTGGTGGGAGGCGCTGCCGCCGAGGCGGGGGCCCTTCTTGGGAGTAGGCATCTCGTCACTCGTTTCTCTCGGGCCGTGTCAGGTACCCGGGTAGATGGAACTGGTTGGGGTGGCGGTGGGTCAGTACTGCTCGTCCTCGACGAACGCGTCGTCGTCGTCGTCGCCGTACGCCGCCAGGGCCGCGTGCGGGTCGAAGCCGGGCGCGCTGTCCTTGAGGGACAGGCCCATCTCCACCAGCTTGGCCTTGACCTCGTCGATCGACTTGGCGCCGAAGTTGCGGATGTCGAGCAGGTCCTGCTCGGAGCGGGAGATGAGCTCACCCACGGTGTGGATGCCCTCGCGCTTGAGGCAGTTGTAGGAGCGGACCGTCAGCTGCAGGTCCTCGACCGGGAGGGCGAGGTCGGCGGCCAGCTGCTCGTCGACGGGCGACGGGCCGATGTCGATGCCCTCCGCCTCGACGTTGAGCTCACGGGCGAGGCCGAACAGCTCGACGAGGGTCTTGCCGGCCGAGGCGATCGCGTCGCGGGGACGGATCGACGGCTTGGTCTCGACGTCGATGACCAGCTTGTCGAAGTCGGTGCGCTGCTCGACACGGGTCGCCTCGACCTTGTAGGTCACCTTCAGCACGGGGCTGTAGATCGAGTCGACCGGCATCCGGCCGATCTCGTTGTCGGCGCCCTTGTTCTGGACGGCGGAGACGTAGCCGCGGCCACGCTCGACGACCAGCTCCATCTCCAGCTTGCCCTTGTCGGACAGCGTGGCGATCTTGAGGTCGGGGTTGTGCACCTCGACACCGGCAGGCGGGGCGATGTCGGCAGCAGTGACGTCACCGGGACCCGACTTGCGCAGGTACATCGTGACGGGCTCGTCGTGCTCGGAGGAGACGACGAGGCCCTTGAGGTTGAGGATGACCTCGGTGACGTCCTCCTTGACGCCCTCGATGGTCGAGAACTCGTGGAGGACGGTGTCGACCTTGATGCTCGTGACCGAGGCACCGGGGATCGACGAGAGGAGGGTACGACGCAGCGAGTTTCCGAGCGTGTAACCGAAACCGGGCTCGAGGGGCTCGATGACGAAACGCGAGCGGAACTCGTCGACCGACTCTTCCGACAGGGTGGGGCGCTGTGCGATGAGCACTGATTCTTTCCTTTCCGGGTCCGACCACTATTTGAGGGACCCGAACGTGACGGCGGGCGGGAGAGACGGGATTACTTCTTGGAGTAGTACTCCACGATGAGCTGCTCCTGGACCGGGATGTCGATCTGGGCCCGGACCGGCAGCTGGTGGACGAGGATGCGCATCCGCGAGGGGATGGCCTCGAGCCACGCGGGGACGATCCGCTCGCCGTGGGTCTCACGCGCCACGATGAACGGGGTCGTCTCCAGGGACTTCTCCCGCACGTCGATGACGTCGTGCGCGGTCACCTGGAAGGACGGGATGTCCACCTTGCGGCCGTTGACGATGAAGTGGCCGTGCACGACCAGCTGCCGGGCGTGGCGGCGGGTACGGGCGAAGCCGGCGCGGTAGACGACGTTGTCGAGGCGGCACTCCAGCAGCTGGAGGATGTTGTCACCGGTCTTGCCGGCGCGACGCGAGGCCTCGGTGTAGTAGTTGTGGAACTGCTTCTCGAGGATGCCGTAGGTGTAGCGGGCCTTCTGCTTCTCGCGCAGCTGGAGGAGGTACTCGCTCTCCTTGATGCGGCCGCGGCCGTGCTGGCCGGGCGGGTACGGACGACGCTCGTAGGCCGAGTCGCCGCCGACGAGGTCCACGCCGAGACGGCGGGACTTCTTGGTCATGGGGCCGGTGTAACGGGCCATTACAGATCAGTCTCCTTCGAGGTCTCGGGTCAGACGCGCCGGCGCTTGGGCGGGCGGCAGCCGTTGTGCGGGGTCGGGGTGACGTCCTGGATGGTGCCGACCTCGAGGCCGATCGCACCCAGGGAACGGATCGCGGTCTCGCGGCCCGAGCCCGGGCCCTTGACGAAGACGTCGATCTTCTTCATGCCGTGGTCCATCGCCCGGCGACCGGCGGCCTCGGCGGCCATCTGCGCGGCGAACGGGGTGGACTTGCGCGAGCCCTTGAAGCCGACGGTGCCGGCAGAGGCCCACGAGATCACCGCACCCGAGGGGTCGGTGATGGTGACGATGGTGTTGTTGAACGTGCTCTTGATGTGGGCCTCGCCCACGGCGACGTTCTTCTTCTCCTTGCGGCGCACCTTCTTGGCGCCGGCCTGACGGCTCTTGGGAGGCATACGGTTCCTACTCCTACGAAATTGGCTGGTCTGGGGTGATCGAGCTCAGTGAGACGCAGTGCTGTGACATGCGTCGATCACGGTGCCGACTACTTGGCCTTCTTCTTGCCGGCGACGGTGCGCTTGGGACCCTTGCGGGTACGCGCGTTGGTCTTGGTGCGCTGACCGCGGACCGGGAGGCCCTGACGGTGGCGGCGACCCTGGTAGCTGCCGATCTCGATCTTGCGACGGATGTCGGCCTGGACCTCGCGACGGAGGTCACCCTCGATCTTGAAGTTGGACTCGATCTCGTCGCGGAGCCTGACCAGCTCCTCGTCACCGAGCTGGTGGACGCGGAGGTCCGGGCTGACGCCGGTGGCCTTCAGCACCTGCTGGGCGCGGGTACGGCCGATGCCGTAGATGTAGGTGAGTGCGATCTCGATGCGCTTGTCGCGCGGGAGGTCCACACCAACGAGGCGTGCCATGTGGTGGCCCTTTCGGTTGTTCGCCAGTGGTTTCTGGTCGTGTCGCGCCCCCTGCCCGCCTCGGGCTGGGGCTCCGGCCACTGATCCGGAGGTGGTTCGCCGTCCTCGTCGAGGACGACTAAGCGATCACGTTGAAGTGGTGTTCAGTTGTTGAGCTGAGGTGCGATCAGCCCTGGCGCTGCTTGTGGCGCGGGTTCTCGCAGATCACCATGACGCGGCCGTGGCGACGGATCACCTTGCACTTGTCACAGATCTTCTTGACGCTCGGGTTGACCTTCACGAGGGAGGTCCTCTCAGAATCGGCTGTCGGTTACTTGTAGCGGTAGACGATCCGACCCCGGGTGAGGTCGTAGGGAGAGAGCTCCACCACCACGCGGTCCTCGGGGAGGATCCGGATGTAGTGCTGGCGCATCTTGCCGCTGATGTGGGCGAGAACCTTGTGCCCGTTGCTGAGCTCCACTCGGAACATCGCATTGGGGAGGGCCTCCACGACGGTGCCCTCGATCTCGATCACGCCTTCCTTCTTCGGCATGTCCTCCGCAATCTGTTGGGGTACGTTCGGTCTCGTCTTCCGGTCGGTCCGGGAACCGCCCCAGTCCCTCGTCAGAGGGTCCGGGTGGACCTCGTGGAGGTGCTGCGTCCTCCTCATCCGGGGCGCACGGCGAACTCTCCGGTTCGGAGAGGTCGGAGGCGCTCGGACAGCCGCGAGGCACGACGAAGCACGACCCACGTTGGGCCGACACGCGAGTCTAGCCCTGGGCCGCTCGAGAACCCAATTCGAGCCCCGGGCCCCTGACGAGCCCCGCTCGACGGGCAAACCTGCCGCTGGACGGCCGAAACTTCACCCATCCAGCGCCAGTTTCACCGGCCGGCCGGTGAAACCGACAATCGCGAGCCCTCAGCGGCGGCGGAACGTGGTGAGGCTCAGGGCGGCGCGGATCCGGTGCCAGCGGCCGACGGAGGCCGACATGGTGGCGCGCTCGTGGTCGACCTCGCGCCAGTAGGCCTCGGCGTCGCGCGGCCGGGGCACGCGCGGGCCGAAGACGTGGCTGTCGGCCCGGTGGGCCAGGGTCCGGGCCCCGGGCGAGACGATCTCGGCGGACTGCTCGCGCCGGGTCACCCCGAACCCGACCGGGATGGGCTGGCCGAGGTCGCGGGCGTGGTCGACCAGCTCCCGCCAGGCGCCGACGAACCGCGCGGAGACCTTGGTCCGGGTGCGGCGTCTCCGGCGGCGCAGCAGCTTCGCCACGACGACCGACGAGAGCAGGATGACCAGGGCGAGCAGCGGGGCGGCGACGTAGCGGAGCGCGCGGCCCAGCCACTGCGACACCGGACCGGCCGCCTCGTCGGCGGCCTGCTTCGCGGTCGACTTGTTCTTGCGCACCTTCATGTCGGCGTCGTTCTGCTCGCCGGCGGTCGACGGCGGCGGGATGGGCGCCGGCGGCGGCACGACGCTGCCGCTGAGCTGCTGCGGGCGGGTGGTCTGCTGCTCGGCCGGCCGGTCGTCGTCCATGAACAGCTCGGTGGGCAGCGTCCGCCACGTCCCGTCGGCCACCTGCAGCTCGACCCACGCGTGCACGTCGGCGCCGGTCACCGTGCCGCCGTCGGGGACGATCGCCCCGAACACCACGCGGGCCGGGACGCCGATCCGGTTGGCGAGCAGCGCCATCCACGCGGCGTACTGCTCGTCGTTGCCCACCACGAACGGCGAGTTCACGCCCCCGGTGTCGTCGGTGAGCCGGTAGCGGTTGTGGCCGGCGTGGTAGATCTTCTCGCTCTCGATGACGCCGTCGGAGTACTTGCCCTCGGACTTGAGGTGCCGGGCGATCGCCAGCACGCGGCGCATCGGCTGGCGCTCGCCCTCCGACCACTGCACCGCCTGCGTGTCCAGGAAGCCGGCCGCCTCGGCTGCCGCGCCGACGTTCCCGGACGGCGCCGACTCCGGCGTGAGCTCGTCCCGGGGCGACACCGCCGTGAAGGTGTACACGTCACCGGGGTGCACGCCGGCCGGGACGACGGCCGAGGACGTCCCCAGGTTGTAGCGGAACGACTCCGCGAGCGCCTCCTGGTCCTCCGACAGGAACCGCAGGCTCTGGAGGGCACCCACGGTCGGCAGCCAGACCCCGCGCCAGCCGGGGCCGATCGTCACCCGGGCGTCCACCCCGGTGCCCTCGACCGGGTTGTCGATCACGCTGGAGACGCGTTGGTACGTGTCGTTCTCGGCGCCGGGCTGCGCGTTGTTGCTGGCTCCCCACACGACCCCGTCGTAGCGGTCGAGCACCGCCAGGCGCACGCGGGAGCCGGCCGGCACTCCCTCGATGGTGAAGAGGGTGACGTCGTGCAGGTTGAGCGCGCTCGTCTTGCCCTTCGGCAGCTCGACGTAGCGGCGGAAGGACGCGAGCGGCGAGGGGTACTGCCCCACGTCGAACGGTGGGTCCACCTGGCTGCGCAGGATCACCCGGTCCTCGTCGCCACCGGACGCCCAGGTGCCGACCGGCAGGGCCAGGAGCCCGGCGACGCCCACCAGCGCCGCACCGGTGCCGATCCTGACCAGCTGGCCCTGGGTGCTCTTCACCGGTGTCGACGCCCGCCCGTAGCGCAGGCCGAGCCAGGCCAGGGCCAGCACCGCGAACACGCCGCCCTGGAGCCACAGGGACTCCGGCCGGCCGACACCCAGCAGGATGACCAGCGCGAGCAGCGCCAGGGGCGGCAGCAGCGGCAGCGGCGCGGCGACCAGGGTCCGCCGGGTGCGGACGAGGCTCAGCACCATGGCCAGCAGCCCGGTGACCAGCCCCAGCAACCAGGGCAGCGCGAGCAGCCGCGACTCGCCGTCCACCGGCGGCAGGGTGGTCAACAGGTCCTTCCAGCCGAACAGGGCCTCGTCGACGAGCACCCGCCAGCTCTCCGGGCCCGGGGCGGCGAGGCCCTGCGAGCGCAGGGTCAGGACGGGACCGAGGAGGAAGTACCAGCCCACCACGACCAGCGCCGCGACCGCGCTCGGCCAGCGCAGCATCACGACGACCACGACGGTCGTGAGCACGGCGAGGAGGGCGCCGAGCATCCCGATCCACCAGAACTCGGACTCGGTGAACGTCGACCCGAGGCCGGCCAGGGCTGCGCCGGTCAGCGCGAGCACGAACGCGGCGTCGATGCCGACCCAGCGGGCCTGGCTCAGGGTGAGGCGGCGGAAGTACCTCATCGCTCGCTCATCTCTGGGTCCACCGCAGGAGGGCGCCGAGGTCGGCCTTGTCGGCGACCTGGACCACGACGAGGCCACCCGTCTCGGTGACCCGGCTGGGCGCGGTCGGGTCGACGATGAGGGCGTACCGACGTACCTCGGGCGGGAAGGCCGCCACCGCGCGCTGGAAGTTCTCGAAGTCGCTCGCTGCGCCGCCGACCAGGAACAGCAGGCTGGTGTCGGGCGAGACGACGGCGGCGCGGTGGGCCGAGGACACCAGCCCGCTCGTGCCGAACTCGGCGCGGCAGACGGAGTCGAGCGCGAGGTGGCCGGTCACGCCCGACGAGGCGCTCGTCCCGCAGACGAACGACGTGTCGAACTCGTCGAGCGTCGCGCGGACGAGGATCGACGCGGCGACCGACATGGCGGTCTCGAAGTCCTGCGCGTCGGCCCACACGCCCACGGTGTCGTCGACGACCACCGTGACGTGGCTGCGACGCGTGTCGAGGTACTGCCGGACGAGCAACCGGGTGTCGTCGGAGGCCGCCATCGCCTTGGCCGACGACCGCCAGTGCACGTGCCGCAGGTCGTCACCGGGCACGTACTCGCGCAGCGCGTGGAAGGCCAGGTCGCTCTGGGACACCGCGTCGGTCGAGACCCCTTCGAGGTCGCGGAGCAGGCCGGCGCCCAGCGAGTCCATCGGCACCATCGGCGGGCGGACCAGGATCTCGACCACGTCGGTCCACTCGACGTCGCGCGAGAGCATCGCCAGCGGGTCGCCGCGCCGCGTGGAGGCCGGCCCGACGGGGATCACGCCGCGACGCTCGGTGCGGATGGTGAAGCTCTCCTCGTGCGTCTCGTCCGGGCCCAGCCGCGGCACCGGGTAGCGATGCACCATCGACCCGACGGGCAGCTCGAGCATGGTCGGCAGCAGGCCGTGGGCCGCGATGTTGCGCACCCGTACCCCGGCAGCCACGGCCCCTCCCGCGATCACGCGCTCGGGCTGGAGCACCACCTCGACCCGGACGTTCGTGCGCCCGACGAGGAAGGGGATGGCGAGCAGGAAGGCAAGCAGGCAGGCGGCGGCGAGCACCGCGAGCTCGCGCCAGTCGGTGTACGCCGCGGCGATGACGAGGGCGGCACCCGCCACCAGCACCGTCCACCCCAGGGGGTTGACGATGCCGGTGAAGCGGCGCACGTGCACCAACAGGGTGTTCACGTCAGCTCAGGCCACCCGGTCGGTCGGCGGGGCGACGTTGTCGAGGAGCCGGGCGATGACGGTCTCGATGGTGACCCCGCTGAACTGCGCCTCGGCGTCGAGCAGCAACCGGTGGCAGAGCACGGGCTCGGCGAGCTCCTTGACGTCGTCGGGGAGCACGTGGTCGCGTCCGTCGGCGGCCGCCCAGGTCTTCGACACGCGGACCAGCGCCAGGCACCCGCGCGCCGAGAGCCCGAGCCGCACGTGGGGCTGGCGGCGCGACTCCTCGGCGAGCTCCGCGACGTACGTGAGGACCGCCGGGTCGACGTACACGTCGTCGGCCAGGCCGCTCATCTGGCCGATGGTGGCCGAGGTGATGACCGGGGTGACCAGGGCCGCACGGTCGCGGACCTTGGCGTTCACCAGCAGCTCGACCGTGGCTGCCCGGTCGGGGTAGCCGACGGCCGTCTTCATCAGGAAGCGGTCGAGCTGGGCCTCCGGCAGCCGGTAGGTGCCGGCCTGCTCGATGGGGTTCTGGGTCGCGATCACGAGGAACGGCCGACCGACGGTGTGGGCGACGCCGTCGACGGTGACGCGGTTCTCCTCCATCACCTCCAGCAACGCCGACTGGGTCTTGGGCGACGCCCGGTTGATCTCGTCGGCCAGCACGATCGTGTGGAAGATCGGCCCCTGGTGGAACTCGAAGGTGCCCTTGTGCTGGTCGTAGACCGTCACCCCGGTGACGTCGGACGGCAGCAGGTCGGGGGTGAACTGGATGCGCGCCTGGCTGCCCTGGATCGTGTTCGCCAGCGCGCGGGCCAGCATCGTCTTGCCGGTGCCGGGGTAGTCCTCGAGCAGGATGTGGCCCTCCGACAGCAGGCAGGTCAGGGCGAGCCGCACGACGTGGCGCTTGCCGAGCACGGCCTGCTCCATGTTGTCGGTCAGCTGGTCGAAGGTCTTCTTGAACCAGTCCGCTTGCTGCTGGGAGATCGTCACACGCGGCTCCTCTCTCGAGGTCGGTCACCAGATGAAGGTCGGCGCTGGCTTCCTGGCTCGAGCGCGTTGGCGCAGTAGACGTGCACGGTTCCGCCCGCCTCGCCGAAGTAGAATCGTGGAGTCGGTCGCCGTGTTGGCGGGGGTCGTACTGGCACGGGCTGATGCGTCGTTCACGAGCAGTAGACGGCCGTCCGGGACGTCAGTCCGCCAGTTCTGGACAGCACGATGTGGACGAAGGCGCAGGAGGCGTCCGTGCAGCTTCGGACCGCCGAGCAGGCTGCCGGTGTCGCACTGGCGGCAGACCGACTGGCCGGGTCGTCGTTGCACGCGGCGCCCCTCTGATGACCGCCACCGTCGGCGGCGGGGGCGGCTCGGTCGTGGCGGAGTTGGTGGCCGAGACCGGCCCGCGGACCGGGGTGCCGTCCGACAGCGTCACCGTGACGGTTCTCGGTCTGCTGGTAGCCGAGCTCGACCGCCTGGGTGGTGACCGTCGAGACCCCGACCGGGACGGTGAACGTCTCGTTGCGACCCCGGTCACTGGTCACGGTCAGGGTGGCCTCGTCGCCGTTGCTGTCGACCTCGATGGTCCACGAGATCCGCGTGACGTCGATCGTGGGCGTGATGCTGTGGATGTGGGCCGTGACGAGCGGGCCGTAGGTCTGCACGGGTTGGGCGGCCGACTGCGAACACGCCAGCTCTTCGTTGCAGACCTCCAGCATCACGCTGTGGGACGTGAGGTTGTTCGGGACGTCGAACAGCTGGTCCGTCTTGCCGGTGGCGGCGACCTGCTGGACCTTCGTGCCGTCGACGTAGATCCGCACCAGCGACTCGGCGCCTCGCGACGGCGGGACGCTGAAGCTGGCCCGCGCCTGGTTGTTGCTGCCGGTGGGCAGCACGCTCCACGAGCCCCACGACGCCGGCTTGCCCGTGGCCCGCCACTGGGTGGCCGGTCCCTGCGCGGAGGAGACGCCCTTGCCGTTGGCGTTGGTGGCCACGACGGCGTACTGTAGGTCGTGCCGTCGTACGCCAGGTTGGTGCTGTCGCAGCCCCGGGTCGGGATGTTCGTGCAGTTCGGCATCGGAGTGCTGTTCTTGAGGACCGTGTAGCGCACCGGCTCCGGCCCGTTGGCGTCCACCTCCGGCCAGGTCAGCGAGACCGCCCCGATGGAGCCCGCAGTCTCCTGGTCGGTGAGCGTCGGCGGCGCCGGAGTCCCGGGCGTCCCGATGGGCTGGAAGGGCTCGGAGATCAGGCCCGCGCCGATGGTGAGGGCGTTGCGCAGCCGGACGCGGAACGTGTACTTCGCGTGGTTGTCCAACCCGGTGAACGTCGCCTCGGACGTGTAGACCTCCCGGGTCTCGCCCGTGGACGAACGCACCGTGTAGATCGCCTCGCCGCCGCCCTTGAGCACCACCCGCTTCCAGTCGATGGTCAGGGTCCCGTCGCCGCGCGCGACCAGCTCGATGCGGCCGTTCATGTCGATGGGCTTGTCGGGCATGACCCCGGCCGACCAGCCGCTCCACTCCGAGAGCCCGACGGGGTTGTGGGCGCGGACCCGGAACTTGTACGTCGTCCGGTTCTCGAGGCCGGTGATGTCGCACGAGGTGCCCTGGCAGCGCTGGGTGTGCCCACGCTGGTCCTGCACCTCGTAGTAGTCGATCGGCGCGCCGTTGGTCTGCGGTGCCCGCCAGTCGAGGCCGACCCTGGAGTCGTGGGTCTGGCCGTCCCACACCGGGACCCCCGGCGCGTCGGGCACACCCAGGATGTCGACCTGGATCCGGCCCTCGACCCGGCGGGCCGCGGCCGTGCTGCCGGCCGAGTCGGTCATCACCACGCGGAAGGTGGCCCGACCGTGCGCCTGTGCGGCCGCCCGGATCGTCACCGACGAGCCGGACGAGCTGATCTGCACCGGCAGGTCGCTGAGCTGGGTGGCCTCGACGACGGCCGGCGTGGGGTCGCTGACCCCGGGGGTCAGGTAGCGCGCCAGGTCGATGGTCTGCGACTCGCCGGCCTTGAGCGTGGACACCCGGATGGGCGCGAGAGAAGGCGACGGCGTGCGGATGACGCGGATGTTGATGCGGCCGGGCCTGCTGTTGTCGGCGGCGACGCTCAGGGTCCCGGTGCCCAAGACCCTTGCGTCCGCGGAGGCTGTCACCTCCACCACACCGCCGTCCGCGGGACCCGCGGTCAGCCCGTCGGCGGAGTCCTCGTCGAAGTCGGCCGACCACACGATGTCGGCCACCTGGGACGGGTCCGCGGTCCACACGTGGCACAGCGCACCGATGTCGATGCGCACCGACTCGGCCTGCGCCACGTCGATCGGGTCCTCGGGACACCGCAGGATCGGCCGCGTCTCACCGACCTGCACGGGGATCGACAAGATGGCGCGGATGGCCGCGGGATCGTCGTCGAACCGGGCGGTCGTGACCTCGACGACCACAGCACCGGGGCCGGCGTACGACTCCGCGGCACGCACGGTGAATGCGCCGTCGCCGGTGACGGCCGCGTCGAGCTTGGTGGCCGGTGAGGGCCACATGCGGCTCTTCAGCGTGAGCGAGAGCGGTCCGCCCGAGGGGTTGGTGACGTAGTCGGCGAGCTTCGCTTCGACCTTCTGGCCCGGCTTGAGCTTGATCAGTGCGTCCGGCTCCACGAAGGGGAGGCCCGAGTCGGCCGCCGGGACGTACAGCGACCCGGTGGCCGCGCCGCCTTCGGCGTCCTCGACCCGGAACGGCACGACCATCGGATGGTCGCCGCGCTCGACGGTGACCTGGCCACCCACGATCCGGGTCGCGATGCCGGCCGGGGCGTACACGTCGGCGACCACGAGGTCCTCGAACGGACCGTCGGGGTCGTAGGCGCCGCTCGAGGAGCCGGAGACGGCTCCGTCGACGACCGGCCCGGCGGACAGGACGTCGGCCGTGACGGAGCGGCCGTCGCCGACGGCCCCGAACGCGTCGGAGACCACCGGCGGGTTGTTGTATCCCTCCTGCGTGTGCAGGGTGAGTGTGGTCTGCGTGCTCTCGAGCCCGTCGGTGAGGCGGTAGACGACCTCGACGCTGCGACCGTCCGCCGTCCGCGGGGCGTCGACCTCGATCGGGCCGGTCTCCGAGCGCAACCGGACCCCTGCCGGAGGAGCCACGAGGCTGACCGTGACCCGGCTGCCGGCTGCCACGAGGTCGTTCGCGATCACGTCGACCACGGCCGTACGCCCGGGCGCGACGGTCATCGAGTCCGGCACCGCCAGCGGTGGCTGCGGCGGGCCGGGCGGGGCGATCGACACCCGGGCGACGCCGGTCGACGTCGCTCCAAGCGTGTCGGTGATCTGGTAGGTGAACTCGTCGGTCCCGACGCTGCCCGGGTAGGCGGTGTACTCGATCGAGTTGGCGCCGATCCGGATGACCTGACCCCGCTCGGGGGCGGACGCGAGGCCGAGGATGGTGACCGGGTCACCGTCGGGGTCGACGCCGTAGCCGGGCAGCCGCAGCTTCACGGTGTCGCCCGAGACCGTGCGGCCCTCGACGACGGGTGGTTCGGGAGGGTTGTTGGTGCGGACGCGGACGGGCAGCACGGTGACCCGCACCTTGCCGGCGGCCGTCGCGCCCTGCTCGTTGGCCACCTCGTAGCGGATCGTGAACTGCTCCGGTCCCGACAACCCGCCAGGCGCCACGTAGCGCACCGTGCGGCCGGAGACGAACGCTGCGCCGGTGCCGCCATCGGACGGGCCGGCGTGCTGGACGTCGAGCCGGCCGGACCGCTCGTCACCTCCGGCCACCAGCGTCAGGGCACCCCCGGAGGGGCTGAAGTCGTTGTCGAGGACGGCGATCGCCTGGGAGGACCCCTCGCGCACCGTCACCTCGTCGTTCTGGGTGACCGGGGTGTCGTCCGCCGGAGCCGGCCGCTGGCTCACCACCACCTGGCCGGCGATGCCCGAGCGGTAGCCGTTGCTGATCGTGTAGCGGACGATCTGGGGGTTGGGCGTGAGCTGGCCCTGTCGGGCCGAGAGGCGCAGCCAGCGACCCGCGACGATCGCCACGTCGAGCTGGTTGTCCGCCAGCGCGTCGGCGCGCTGCACCGACAGCAGTCCGCCCGAGGGATCGACGTCGTTGGCCAGCACGTCGACGAGCGAGGCCGCCTGACCGAACAGCGTGACCGTGTCGGGCACCGCGACCGGGTCGAGGGGCGGCGACTCGGGGGCGCGCACGTCGACGCGGATCTTGCCGGTGTCGGTCTCGGCGGTCCCGTAGGCCGCCTGGTAGTCGAGGAAGTAGGTCTGCGCCGTCTCCGAGCGCAAGGTGATGGTGCCCTTGGCGAGGTTGGTCGTCACCTCGGCGCCGGGGACGTTGCCGACCTTGCCCGCCAGGGACAGCACGGCCTCGGGGGTGTACGGGTCCGACCCGGGCAGGTCGTTGGCCAGCGGCCTGATCTCGATCGGCTTGCCGGTCTCGCCGGCGATCACGTCGGGCTCGGCCGTGGGGGCCACGGGCTGGAGGTCGTCGGGCTGCTGGACACGGAAGTCCAGCATCTCCTTGACGGGTTCGCCGAGCCCGTCGGTCACGCCGTACTCGACCTGGACCTGCCCGCCCTGCGGCGGCGCCCGGAAGCGCACCGCCCCCGATGCGGTGACGCGCGACTCGCCGGCCGCCGCCGTCCCGCCGCCGACGAGCTGGGCGGAGACGGTGGAGACCGGGTCGCCGTCCTTCGGGTCGCGCCAGTCGGGGAGCACCGGGACGTCGATGGTGCCGCCGGCCGGGACGGTCCAGACCCGCGGCTCGAAGCCCATGCGCAGCCGCGGCTCGGCGTTGGACTGGCCGTCGTTCACGATGTTCACGCGGACGGTGTTGTGGGCGGACACGGACTGGCGTCCGTCGTCGATGAAGTACTCGAAGCTGGTGCTCCCCGCGGCGTCGCCCGGCAAGGTGATCTGGACGGTCTGGCCGTCCGGGCTGATCGCGAGCTGCGCCCCCGAGCCGTCGGTGGAGCGCACCGTCCGGATGGCCAGCAGCCGACCGGAGGGGGCGGTGTCGTTGTCGAGCGGGTGCAGGATCGTCGTGCGGCCGGGCCGCGCCCCGAGGTTGTCCTTCCGGGCCTTCGGCGGCCGGCGGTCGCCCTGGTTCTGCCGGTCGTCGTCGTCGTCCTCCTCCTCGTCCTCGGACTCGAGGTTGAAGGCGTCCCAGTTGTCGAGACGGGTCGGCTTGTCGGAGTCGATGTCCCAGACGCGGCCGGTCTCGCGGTCGTTGAGGACGATCTGACCGCGGTTGGTGCGGAAGACGAGGCCGCCGGTCGTGGAGGCAAGGGCCTGAGGTGCGGCCGGGTCGCCGCCGCATGCCGTCACCACCGCACCGGTGCCGCCGGACCACGCGCCGTAGACACAGTCGCCCAGGCGGACGGGCGCGGCCGGGTCGCCGGCGACCTCACCGGTCACGGTCGTCACCTTGCCGGTGGCCAGGTCGACCGACAGCAGCGCGTCGCGCGCTCCGACCAGGACCGCGGACGCGCTGGGGCCGGGTTGCTGCAGGACCGAGCCCGGCGGCACCTCGGCCTCGGCGCCGCCGACGACGAGCAGCCGGCCGCTGGCCGAGTCGAGGACGACGGGCACCGCGCCGACGGCGGTGAGCGCGATGGCGTCGCTGACGGCGTCGCCGGGAAGGTCCTGGGTGGTGGCCTCGAGGAACCCCGTGTCGCCCTGCTGGCGCACGGTCAGGAGCCGGTCCTCGGTCGCGGAGGCGGCCAGGACGGTGCCGTCCAGGGCCACGGCCATGGCGGCGTCCTCGCCCACCTCGGCGAGCGGATCGGTCTGGTCGGCCAGGCTCGCGACGCTCGGGACACCCACCTCGGGGTCCTCGCGCGCCGCCCACAGGTCGCCGGTCGAGGCGTCCAGCACGGCGAGGCTGCCTCCGGCCATCCCGACGACCGGGCTGCCGGGGATCGCGGCCTCCTCGCCGTCGGGCACCTTCATCTGGGCGGGGTCCAGCGGCACGACGACACCGTCGGACAGGTTGATGCCGACGACCGAGTCGCCGTCCTGGACGATGTCGAGGTTGGAGTCGGGACTCGAGAAGACGGTGCCGTCCAGCTCGCCGATGGGCTTGTTGATGCGGCCGTACGAGCCGTCGCGCTTGCTGGTGACCCAGATGCCGCCGTCGTTCAGGTCGGCCCGGTGAGCCTGGTAGCCGTCGGCCTGGACGGCGTACGTGACCACGCCGCCCACGGCGACGGCGAGCGCGAGCCAGGACACCAGCGCAGCGCGTCGGCGCTGCAGGTGCTCCCCGAACGGCACGCTGTTTCCCTTCACCGGTCCGCGTCCTCCACTGCCCTGTGGAAGGCCCACGGGACGCCCCATGGAGCCTAAGCAGCGCGAGGACGTGGAACAAAGTCGAGCCCGATCCCGCACAGCGGGCTCCTCCTGGATCACAATGGTGACTCAGCGGGGCCTGTCTAGACAGCGAAAGGGGCCAATCGGGTGACGCCTGACGTCTGGTACGTCGCAGGGAGTGGGCTGCTGGTCGGTGCCGACCGGCGGTGGTTGCTGCTGGACGACGTCCCCGACGAGGAGTTCGTGGCCACCTTGTGGGAGACCATCGCGGGCTCCGGGGTGGACCGCGTGCTGACCCTGCTGGAGAGCCGTTACGGCGACAGGATGCCGTCCCTGGCCATGATCGGGTCGGGTCGTGAGATCGCTCGTGGCAGCGGTGAGGTGACCAACGACCGGGCCGGCGTGATGCTGAGCCTGGGTGGCCAGGCGGCCGGTCAGCGGCTCCCGTTCCGCGGCGGAGTCGTCCCCGCTGCCCTGGTCGAGATCCCCGCCGACGTCCCGGCCGGTCGCGGCCTGATCGACGGCATCCCCGACGAGGTGCTCTCGGCGGTCGGCCCCGACATCCCCGTCCGGGTCCGGCAGACGACGCGAGACGCGATCGAGGCCGCGCGCGAGCCGGCCCCCGGCGACCCCTACCCGACCGGCACCCGCGCGTCGGTGCCCGAGGTCGAGACGACCGGGCCCATCCCAGCGGCCACGGAGCTGACCCGTGAGCCGCCCGTTCCGGTCACGGCCCCGGTCGCTGCCGGCGCGGACCTGGGGAACACGGTCGTCCGCTCCAGCACCAGCGCAGGCCCCCCGCAGCCGGTGCCCGAGCCGGAGTTCGAGCTGCTGCGCGAGCACACCCACGAGACGGTGATGGCGACGTACTGCCCGCAGGGCCACGTCAACCCGCCGTACGCCCCCAACTGCCGGGTCTGCCAGGCCGCCATCGCCCGCCAGGACCCGCAGCGCGCACCCCGCCCGCTGCTGGGTCGCCTGCGCCTGCCCACCGGCGAGACGGTGCCCTTCGACCGTGGCGTGGTCATCGGTCGCAAGCCGGTGCCGGTCAACCCACACGCGCCGCTCCCCCACCTGGTCGCCGTCCCGCAGGAGGCCAGCTTCGTCTCCCGCATGCACCTGCAGATCGAGCTCGACGGCTGGCTGGTGATCTGCCGCGACCTCGGCTCGCGCGGCGGCACCACCCTGACGATGCCCGGCCGCGCACCCGAGCGGCTGCGCGCGATGGAGCCGCACGTGCTCGAGCCGGGCTGCCGGGTCTCGCTGTCCGACCAGTACGACGTCGCCTACGAGGTGACCCCCTGAGGTGCCCCGTGAGTGACGAGCGATGAGTGCTCCCCGGATCCCGGGGCTCACCTACATCCAGCACATCGGTCAGGGCGGCTTCGCCGACGTCTTCCTCTACGAGCAGGAGTGGCCGCGGCAGCGGGTGGCGGTGAAGGTCGTGCGCCCCGACGTGCCGCTCACCGAACGCGAGAAGGCGATGTTCACCACCGAGGCCAACGCGATGGCCCGGCTCTCCGACCACCCCTACATCGTCAGCGTCCTCACCGCCGGGGTGACGAGCGTGCAGGACGGCTCGCGGCCGTACCTGGTGATGCGCTACTGCCCGCCGCCGGACCTGGGCCAGCGCGTGCAGGTCAAGCCGATGTCGGTCAACGAGGCCGTCGCCACCGGCATCAAGCTCGCGAGCGCCATCGAGACCGCGCACCGCTCCGGCATCCTGCACCGCGACATCAAGCCGTCCAACGTGCTGGTCACCACGTACTCAGAGCCGGCGCTGACCGACTTCGGCATCGCCGGCACGTTGCACGACGTGGAGGCGGACACCGACGTCCGGATCAGCTACCCCTGGTCACCGCCGGAGCTGCTCGACGGCCGCTCCAACGGCTCGGTCGCCTCGGACGTCTACTCCCTCGGGGCGACGATCTGGAACCTGCTGGTGGGTCGCTCGCCGTTCTCGATCCCCAACGGTGACAACTCCTCGCGGGCGCTGACGGCCCGCATCCTGCACTCCTCGCCACCCCGCACCCAGCGGCCCGACGTGCCGGTCACCCTCGACCTGCTCCTGCAGCAGTGCCTCGCCAAGGAGCCCGAGCACCGCCCGGCCAGCTCGCTGGAGGTGGCGCGGGCACTCCAGCGGATCGAAGCCCAGGCGGGCTTCCCGCGCACCATGATCGCCGTCGAGACCGACCTGCCCGCCGTCCAGGACGTCTCGGCCCACACCACCGAGGACGCCACCGTGCTGAAGCCGGTCACGGTCATCTCGGGGTCCAACCCCAGGGTCGCGGTCGACAAGCCGGCCGTGCCGACCGAGGAGCCGGCGCCGACCACGCGGGACCGGTGGCGGATGCTCTGGCTGCTGGCGGGCGCGGCCGTCCTGCTGGTCGTCGGCCTGTTCCTGTTCCTCACGGCCGGCGACGACGACCCGACCCCACCCACCGCGACCCCGTCGCCGACCGCCAGCAGCCCCGAGCCGCTGGACCCGCTGGCTCCGACCGCGGAGCCCGAGGTGACCGGCCGGCGTACGGACGCGGATGTGGTCTTCCGCTGGAGCTCGGCCGACGGCGCCGAGGCCGGGGACACCTGGCAGTGGCGGCGGACCGACACCGGCGAGGAGGACCGGACCGCCGACACCTCGCTCACCCTGCAGGCCGACGACCGGGTCTGCCTCCAGGTCCGTCTGATCCGTGGCAGCTTCGCCTCACCCTGGGGGAACGAATGCGTCGACTAGTACTCGTCTGGCTCGTGGTCCTTGCCTGCCTGCTTCCTGCGGCGGGTGCCCGCGCCGCCGCCCCGGCCGAGCCGCTGGCCGACTCGGTGGGCGACCGCATCCTCGCTCTCCTGGACCAGGTCGCGGTGACCGCGACGGCACCGTACTACCCGGGGTACGACCGGGACTGCCATCCCGGCGGCTGCGTCTTCGGCGAGGAGTGGACCGACGACAACACGACCAGGTTCGGGCACAACGGCTGTGACACCCGGCAGGACGTCCTGCTCCAGCAGATGCACCACATCGAGCTGCGCTGGGGCTCCGAGTGCCGGATCTACCAGGCGCGCATGCGTGACCCGTACACCGGCCGCAAGCTGACGTGGCGGCGCGACGGCTACCGGATCCAGGTCGACCACGTGTACCCGCTGTCGCGGGCCTGGTACGCCGGCGCGTGGGCGTGGACCCAGCAGAAGCGGGTGCGCTTCGCCAACGACGTCGACCACGAGCTGGTCGCCACCTGGGGCGCGACCAACCAGGCCAAGGAGAACTCCACGCCCTCGGAGTGGTTGCCGCCGCGCGAGGCCTACCACTGTCGCTACGTGCTGACGTACCTCGAGGTGGCGGTGCGCTACGGCCTGTCGGTGACCGACGCCGACGTCGCGACCATGCAGGACGTGGCCTCAGGCTGTTGAGGCCGGCCGGCTCACAGCGTGGAGCGGAGGACCTCGGTCACCCGCGTGAGGTACCGCCCGACGGCGGCCCGTTCGTCCTCGCCGAGCGACGCGTCGACGTCGGCCAGCCGCGCCTGCATCGGCTCGAGCAGCGAGTCCAGCGCCTGGCGGCCGGAGCCGGTGATCTCGACCTGGGTCCGCCGGCCGTCGGCGGGGTGGGGTCGCCTCCGGACGTGCCCGCGTGCGGCCAGCCGGTCCACCACGCCCGAGGACGCCGCTGACGTGACGCCGAGCAGGTGCGAGAGCTCGACCGGCCCCCGGGAGCCGTCCACGAGGTACCGCAGCGCCTGGAGCTCGGAGGTGCTGAGGCCCGCCCGTCGCGCCACGGCCGGCTCGACGGACGCGGCGGCCCGGATCAGCTCGTCGAGGGCGTCGAGCGTCGCGGGCCCGTGCACTGTTGGCGTCTCCACCCGGTCGAACCTACCGAACCGTCAGGAGGCGGCCAGGACCGCTCGCGCGGCGCGCTGGCCGGAGACGAGGGCACCCTGGATCGAGGCGGTGTCGCGGTGGTCGCCGCACACGAACAGCCCGTGACCGACCGAGACCGGCCGGGTCAGCTGCAGCGGCGGGGGTGAGGCCGGCACCGCCTTCGGGATCACGTGGTGGGCGACCACCTGCCACGACGCGGTGTCGCAGCCGTAGAGGTCGCCGAGGTGGGCGAGCACCTCGCCCTCGCTCGCCTCGCCGTCGGGGCGGGCGAGCAGGGTCGTGGCCTCGACCAGGTGCTTCCCGGCCGGCGCGTACGACGGCGCGACGGTCGAGACCACGGCGGCGTTCCACACGGGTCCGGGCGGCCCCTGGCTGCCGCGGGCGTCGACCGCCACCAGCCGGCGCGGGTCGGGCGCCTCGTCGACGGCGAACCACCACGTCGTCAGCCCGTTCATGGCGACACGCGGGACCCCGGCGAGACGGCTCGCCTCGGTCGGCCCGGTGGCGACCACCACCTGCCGGGCCGTCAGCGGGCCGTCGGCGGTGTCCACGCCCGCCATCCCGGTGACCGTGGAGCGCACGGCGTCGACGGACACGGCCGTGCGGACGTCGGCCAGTCCCGCCGCGAGCTGCTCGGGGAGCCGCCGCATGCCGCCCTCGGGGAGCCCGGGCCGGCCGAGGGCGAAGGAGCGCAGCAGCAGCCGGGTGAACTGCGCCGACGTGGTGCCGTCGGGGTCGACCACCACGCCGGCCATGAAGCGGTCGAGCACCCGGCGCAGGTCGCCGTTGACCCGATGGGCGTCCAACGCCCGCGCCAGCGTGGTGTCGGGACCAGCGGCCGCCGCCTGCGGGCGGGCCAGGCTGGGCGCCAGCCAGCGCCCCAGCCCCCAGACGTCGCCGGCGTCGAGCATTCCGCTGCGCAGGGTGTCGACGCCGAGCCGGGGCGTACGTCGAGGGTCGGCGAGGACGCGGAGCCCGGCGTCCGTGCGGGCCAGCACGCCGGCGTCGAAGGACCCCAGCGCGAGCGCGCCCACGTCCACCCAGCGGCGGACGGCGGGATAGGCGGGGTTGAGGACCTGGAAGCCGCGGTCGACGACGAACCCGTCGACCGTCTCGCTCGTCACCCGCCCGCCGACGTGCGTCGCAGCCTCGAGCACCACGACCTGGCGACCGGCGTCCTGGAGGACACGTGCGCACCGCAGGCCCGCGAGGCCCGCTCCCACCACGATGACGTCGGCGTCCACGCCCGCACCCTACGAGAAGGCGCCGAGGGCGGCGGGCAGCAGGAACAACATGCCCAGCGACCAGGTCAGGTGGGTGATGATCGGCCCCAGGATGCCGCCGGTCACGCGGCGCTGCAGGCCCACCACCAGACCGACCACCGCGGCGGCCAGGACCAGCAACGGGATGCCGCTGGTGGCCACGACGAGCGCGTAGACGACCGTGGTGACCAGGACCGCGTGGCGGCGTCCGACGCCGGCGTACAGCGCGCCCCGGAAGTAGAGCTCCTCCGCGATCCCGTTGATCGCGGTGATGACCGCGACCAGGGCGAGCGAGCCGAACTGCGCGTAGTCCAGCAGGTCGTCGACGGGCTCGCGCAGGAACGGGATCCGGGCCACCACGACCGACCCGACGAGGAAGAGGGCCAGCAGGAGCAGCCCCAGCGCCAGCGACTGCACGACGGCCCGCCCGCGGAGCCCGCCGGACCGGGTGCGGGCCCGGCCCAGGTGGAGCGGCCCCGACACGAGCGCCCCGACGACCCAGACGGCCGCGAGGGCGAGGGTCGCGACGTAGAACAGCGAGTCCCCGGGCTCGATGCGCAGCGCCCAGGTGAGCACGGCGGCCCCGACGAGCAGGGTCACCACGACCACGACCCGCCGCCGGCGGAACGCGGCGTCGGGCTCGGTGTGGTCCCGCGGGACCGGATCGACGAGGGCCGCCCGGACGAACGCCTGGACCTCGGTGATCGGGTTGATCATCGCCTCGGTCGCCCGGGTCAGCCGCCGGCCCAGGACGGGTCGGCAGCAGTGATCCGAGCCGGGTCGACCCGGCCCGGCTCGGGTCGCGGGTCGGCCTGGTCGCCGGCGACGGCGGCGCGTACGGCGTCGTCGTAGGTCAGCGCCCCGCCCGGCGGTGGGCCGACCAGGTCGTCGAGGTCGTGCTCGGCGCACACGACCTCGTGGACGAGGCTGCCGACGAGCGGCCGGGCGATGGCACTGGGCACCGGGGTCACGAAGCCGACCCACAGGCTCGCGAGCCGGGGCGTCAGCACCGGCACGCTGACGATCAGCCGGCGGCGCAGGCCCTGGATCCGGGCGAAGCGCACGATCATCTCGCGATAGGTCAGCACGTCGGGGCCACCGACGTCGAAGGTGCGGTTGACCTCGGGCGGCAGGTCGGCGGCGGCCACGAGGTAGTGCAGCACGTCGCGCACGCCGATCGGCTGGATCCGGTTGTCGAGCCACTTCGGCGTGAGCATCGCGGGCAGCCGGTGGGTCAGGTGGCGCAGCATCTCGAACGACGCCGAGCCGGAGCCGATGATCACGGCGGCCTGCAGCACGGCCGTCGGAGTCCCGGAGCCCATCAACAGCTCGCCGACCTCGACCCGCGACGCGAGGTGCTCGCTGAGCTCGACGTCGTGCGGGTGCAGCCCCGACATGTAGACGATCCGGTCGACGCCACGCTCGTGGGCCACCCGGCCGAAGGTCGTGGCGAGGTCGCGGTCGCGCTCGACGAACCCGGGCCGTCCGTCCATGGAGTGCAGCAGGTAGTAGGCCACGTCGACGCCGTCGAGCGCCTCACCGAGGGTCTCGGCCGAGGTGGCGTCGCCCTCGACGACCTCCACGCGGTCGCGCCACTCACGCGACGCGACCTTGCCCCGGTCGCGGGTGAGCACGCGGACGCGGTGGCCGTCGTCGAGGAGCCGCGGCACCAGCCGCGAGCCGAGGTAGCCCGTGACGCCGGTGACCAGGAACGTACGGGAACCGGTCACTGCTTGGCCGGGTCCTTCTTCGACTTGTCGGACATCAGGCTGGCGATCGTGGTGACCACGAGGGTCCCGAGGATGACCAGGAGGGAGACCCAGATCGGGATCTCGGGGGCCCACTCGATGGGCTCGCCGCCGTTGATGAACGGCACCTCGTTCTCGTGCATGGCGTGGAGGATCAGCTTCACGCCGATGAACAGCAGCAGGAAGGCCAGCCCGTACGACAGGTAGACCAGCCGCTGGAGCAGCCCGCCGATGAGGAAGTAGAGCTGGCGCAGACCCATCAGCGCGAAGACGTTGGCCGTCAGCACCAGGTAGGGCTCCTGGGTCAGGCCGTAGATCGCCGGGATCGAGTCGAGGGCGAACAGCAGGTCGGTCATGCCGAGGGTGATGACCACCAGCGCCATCGGCGTGAGCAGGCGCTTGCCGTTCTCCTTGATGAAGAACTTGACGCCGTTCCACTCCTCGCTGACGGGCAGGTGCTTGCGCACCCAGCGGACCAGCCGAGGTTCGTCGTAGCCCTGCTCCTCCTCCATCCCCTCGCGGGCCAGGTTCACCGCCGTGAGCACGAGGAAGGCGCCGAAGAGGTAGAAGACCCAGCTGAACTGGTTGATCGCGGCCGCGCCGACGGCGATGAAGATGCCGCGCATGATCAGGGCCAGGATGATGCCGATCATCAGGGCGTTCTGCTGGTACTCCCGGGGCACCGCGAACTTGCCCATGATGATGATGAAGATGAACAGGTTGTCGATCGAGAGGGAGTACTCGGTCAGCCAGCCGGCGAAGAACTCACCGCCGTACTGGGCGCCGGCGAAGTACCAGACACCCAGGCCGAACAGGATGGCCGCGCCGACGTAGAAGCTGAGCGCGACCAGGCACTCCTTCATCGACGGCTCGTGCGGGTTCCGCCGCATGTGCCAGACGTCGAAGATGAAGAAGACGATCGTGGCGCCGATCGTCACTTCCCAGATCCAGGGTGCTACGTCCACGGGGTCGGTGGCTCCGATCTCGTTGGTGCGTGGTCGGGGGGTTGACGGTCAACGACCGCCGTACGGCGCGCCCATGTCGGTGAGTCGGGCTTCTCCGCCGTCGAGCGCGGTCAGCACCCAGGGGCCGTTCACAGTCAGGGTAAAGGTGTGCTCGAAATGGGCGGCCTGGCTGCCGTCGCTGGTGACCACCGTCCACTCGTCCTCGGCGAGGTCGGTCTCCTTGCCGCCGAGGGTCACCATCGGCTCCACGGCCAGCGCCAGACCCTCGACCAGCTTGGGGCCGCGGCCGGGTCGGCCGACGTTCGGGACGTTCGGCGGCTGGTGCATCTCGGTGCCGATGCCGTGGCCGACGTAGTCCTCGAGGATGCCGTAGTCGCCCTGGCCGCGGACGTGGCTCTCGACCGCGTGGGAGATGTCGGTGAGCCGGCCGCCGAGGCGCGCGGCGGCGATGCCGGCCCACAGCGAGTCCTCGGTGACCTGCAGCAGGCGGCGTACGTCGTCGGAGACGGCGTCCGGACCGCCCACCGCGACGGTGATGGCGGCGTCACCGTGCCAGCCGTCCACGATGGCCCCGCAGTCGAGGCTGACGACGTCGCCCTCGACGAGCACCCGCTCCCCGGGGATCCCGTGCACGACCTCGTTGTTGACCGACGCACAGATCGTGCCCGGGAACGGCGGGTGCCCGTAGCCCAGGAACGAGGGCACTCCGCCGTGCGAGCGGATGTGCTCCTCGGCGATCCGGTCGAGGTCACCGGTGGTGACACCGGGCCGCACCGCCGCGCGCATCAGCTCGAGGCTCTCGCCGACGAGCCGGCCGGCGACGCGCATCTTGTCGATCTGGTCGCGGCTCTTGATCTCGATGCCGCGTTCCCGGAACCCCATCGCCTAGCTCTCGGGGATGACGTCGAGAGCGGCGAAGATCCGCTGCGTGACGTCGTCGACCTCACCGAGCCCGTCGACCTCGATGAGGAGGTCGCGGTCCCGGTAGACCTCGATGAGCGGAGCGGTCTGCTCGGCGTACACCTCCTGGCGGCGCCGGATGACGTCCTCGGTGTCGTCGGCGCGGCCCTCGAGCGCGGCGCGCTGGACCAGCCGCTGCACGAGCTCGTCGTGGTCGACCGTCAGGACCACCACGGCGTCGAGCCGGTGTCCGGTGAAGCCGATCATCCCGTCGAGCTCCTCGACCTGCGCCAGCGTGCGCGGGTAGCCGTCGAGGAGGAAGCCGGGCACCGCGTCGGGCTCGTCGATGCGGTTGCGGACCATGCTGTTGGTGACCTCGTCCGGGACGTACTCCCCGGCGTCCATGTAGCGCTGCGCCTCCTTGCCGAGGGGCGTGCCCTGGGAGACGTTGGCGCGGAAGATGTCGCCGGTCGAGATCGCCGGGATCCCGAAGTGCTGGGCGACGAACTTGGCCTGGGTGCCCTTGCCGGCCCCGGGCGGACCCATCAGCACCAGCCTCACGGCTGGAACAGCTCCGTCATCGCAGGAATCCTTCGTAGTTGCGCTGCTGGAGCTGACTCTCGATCTGCTTCACCGTGTCCAGCGCGACGCCGACCATGATGAGGATCGACGTGCCGCCGAACGGGAAGTTCTGGTTGGCGTCGATGAGGACCAGCGCGATCAGCGGGATGAGCGCCACCAGTCCGAGGTACATGGCCCCGGGGAACGTGATGCGGGACAAGACGTAGGACAGGTAGTCCTCGGTCGGCTTGCCCGCCCGGATCCCGGGGATGAAGCCGCCGTACTTCTTCATGTTGTCCGCCACCTCTTCAGGGTTGAAGGTGATCGAGACGTAGAAGTAGGTGAAGAAGACGATCAGGAGGAAGTAGGTGATCATGTAGAGCGGGTGGTCGCCGCGCACGAAGTACTCGCTGATCCAACCCACCCAGGCGGCACTGCTGTCCGCCTGGAACTGCACCGCCATCGCGGGCAGGTAGAGCAGCGACGAGGCGAAGATGACCGGGATGACGCCGGCCTGGTTGACCTTGAGCGGGATGTAGGTCGAGCTGCCGCCGAACATCTTGCGGCCCACCATGCGCCGGGCGTACTGCACCGGGATGCGGCGCTGTGCCTGCTCGATGAAGATGACGGCCGCGACGATCGCGAGGCCGATGACCACCACGAGGCCGAAGACCCACCAGCCCTGGGTGTTCTTCACCGCCCACAGGGCGATCGGGAAGGTGGCGACGACCTGCGTGAAGATGAGGATGGACATGCCGTTGCCGACGCCGCGTTCGGTGATCAGCTCGCCGAGCCACATGATGACGGCGGTGCCGGCGGTCATGGTGACGACCATGACGAGGAACGTGACCGTGCCGTCGCTGTGCAGCAGCGGTTTGTCGCAGCCCTGGAGCAGGTTGCCCGAGCGGGCCAGGGCGACGATGCCGGTGGCCTGCAGCACGGCCAGGCCGAGCGTCAGGTAGCGGGTGTACTGGGTGATCTTCGTCTGGCCGGACTGGCCCTCCTTCTTGAGGGCCTCCAGCCGGGGGATCACCACGACGAGCAGCTGCAGGATGATCGAGGCCGTGATGTACGGCATGATCCCGAGCGCGAAGATCGTCAGCTGGAGCAGCGCTCCGCCGGAGAACAGGTTGATCAGGCTGTAGATGCCGGAGTTGCCCACGTCGTCGAGGCACGTCTGCACGTTGGCGACGTTGACGCCGGGGGCCGGCACCTGGGAACCGAGCCGGAAGATCGCGATGATGAACAGGACGAACAGCAGCTTGCGCCGCAGGTCCGGCGTCCTAAAAGCATTGGCGAACGCGCCTAGCACGAGATCCTCACAGTTCTTTCTGGACGAGTGTGTCGGCTGACATTTCGGCTGGGCCGCCACGCTGCCGTCCGGCAAGCAGGGTGCGGTCCTCGCATCGACGACAGCGGGGCGAGGACCCGGGGAAGCCTAACAGGCAGGACACAGGCTCCTGCCGGGCCGAGCTGATGACCGGGGAGACGACCAGGGACGGTACGTCGAAGGCGCGGAGTCCCTGGTAGGGCTGGGGTCTCCGCGCCTTCGATCAATGCCTGGTCGTGGCTCACACGATGGTGGTCGAACCGCCGGCGGCCTCGATCTTCTGCTTCGCCGAGGCGGAGAACGCCTGGGCGCTCACCTGGACGGCGACCTCGATCTCGCCCTGGCCCAGCACCTTGACGCGCTGGCCCTTGCGGACGGCGCCCTTGGCGACGAGCTCGTCGACGGTGATGCTGCCGCCCTCGGGGAACAGCTCACCGATGCGGTCGAGGTTGACGACCTGGTACTCCTCGCGGAAGGGGTTCTTGAAGCCCTTCAGCTTGGGCAGGCGCATGTGCAGGGGCAGCTGGCCGCCCTCGAAGTACGCCGGGATGTTGTTGCGGGCCTTGGAACCCTTGGTGCCACGACCGGCGGTCTTGCCCTTGGATCCCTCACCGCGACCCACGCGGGTCTTGGCGGTCTTGGCGCCCGGTGCCGGGCGCAGGTGGTGCAGCTTGAGCGTCACTTGGACTCATCCTCTCCGATCACGCCGTCGATCACCTGGACCGTCACCAGGTGACGGACGGTGTGGACCATGCCGCGGATCTCCGGGCGGTCCTCCTTGACGACGACGTCGCCGATGCGCTTGAGGCCGAGCGAGCGCAGCGTCTCGCGCTGGTTCGCCTTGCAACCGATCGACGACTTCTTCTGCTGGACCTGGAGCTGTGCCATCAGACGTTCACCGCCGTGGGGTCCTCACGACGCGCCTTGAGGAGCGCGGCCGGGGCGACCTGCTCGACCGGGAGGCCGCGGCGCGCGGCCACGGTCTCGGGCTGCTCCAGCATCCGGAGCGCCGCGACGGTCGCGTGCACGATGTTGATCTGGTTCGACGACCCCAGCGACTTGCTGAGCACGTCGTGGATGCCGGCGCACTCCAGCACCGCACGCACCGGGCCACCGGCGATGACGCCGGTACCGGGAGCGGCCGGGCGCAGCAGCACCACGCCGGCGGCCTTCTCACCCTGGACGGGGTGCGGGATGGTGCCCTGGATCCGGGGAACCCGGAAGAACGCCTTCTTGGCCTCCTCGACACCCTTGGCGATCGCCGCGGGCACCTCCTTGGCCTTGCCGTAGCCGACGCCGACCATGCCTTCGCCGTCACCGACGACGACGAGGGCGGTGAAGCTGAAGCGACGACCGCCCTTGACGACCTTGGCGACGCGGTTGATGGCGACGACGCGCTCGACGTACGCCGTCTTGTCGGCGCCGCCGCGACCGCCGTCACGGCCTCCGCCGCGACGGTCGTTCGAGCCGCGTTCGCCGCCGCGCTGTCCGCGCTGGGCTCCGCTCATGACTGTTTCCTTCTCTCTCGTCTGTTCGAGGGCTGCGTCGTCCTGACCGAGGTCAGAACGTCAGCCCGCCCTCGCGGGCGCCGTCGGCCAGGGCCGCCACGCGACCGTGGTACTTGTTGCCGGCGCGGTCGAAGACCACGCCGTCGACGCCAGCAGCCTTGGCGCGCTCGGCGACGAGCTCGCCCACGCGCTTGGCCTTGGCCGTCTTGTCACCCTCGAAGGTGCGCAGGTCGGCCTCCATGGTCGAGGCGGACGCGACGGTCTTGCCGACCAGGTCGTCCACGACCTGCACGGTGATGTGCTTCGTCGACCGGGTGACCACCAGGCGCGGACGCTCGGCGGTGCCGGAGATCTTCTTGCGGCCACGCATCTGGCGGCGCAGTCGCGACGCAGTGCGGGCTGCGGTGTGCTTGCGGTGTCCCAGGGAGATCGCCATCACTTACCAGCCTTTCCGACCTTCTTGCGGACCTGCTCGCCCGCGTAGCGAACGCCCTTGCCCTTGTAGGGCTCCGGCTTGCGCAGCTTGCGGATCTTCGCGGCCGTCTCTCCGACGAGCTGCTTGTCGATCCCCTGGACTCCGAGCCGGGTCGGCCCCTCCACCGCGAAGGTGATGCCCTCGGGTGCGTTGAACGTGATCGAGTGGCTGTAGCCGAGCTGGAACTCCAGCTGCGTCGGGCCCTTGGACAGGACCCGGTAGCCGACGCCGACGATCTCGAGGCGCTTCTCGTAGCCGTCGGTCACACCGACGACCATGTTGTTGATCAGGGTGCGCGTCAGGCCGTGCAGAGAACGGCTGATGCGCTCGTCGTCGGGGCGCTTGACCTCGAGGACGCCGTCGCTGCTCTCCACCGTGATGGGCGCTGCGACCTGGTGCGACAAGATGCCCTTGGGGCCCTTGACGGTCACCAGCTGGTCGTCGATGGCCACGTCCACTCCGGACGGGACCTCGATCGGGAGCTTGCCGATTCGCGACATGTCTGTCTCCTCCTCTGGTCTCTCGTCACCAGACGTAGGCGAGAACTTCCCCACCCACGCCCTTCTGGTTGGCCTGGCGGTCGGTCAGCAGACCCTGGCTCGTCGAGATGATCGCGACGCCCAGGCCGCCGAGCACGCGCGGCAGGCCGGTGGACTTGGCGTACACCCGCAGGCCGGGCTTGCTGATGCGGCGGACGCCGGCGATCGAGCGCTCACGGTTGCGGCCGTACTTGAGGGTGATCGTCAGCGTGCGGCCGACGGCGCCCTCGGCGGGCTCGGCCACCTCGAACGAGGTGATGTAGCCCTCCTGCTTGAGGATCTCGGCGAGGCCGGCCTTCAGCTTGCTGTAGGGCATGGTCACCGCGTCGTGGTACGCCTGGTTGGCGTTGCGCAGACGGGTCAGCATGTCTGCGATCGGGTCAGTCATCGTCATGGTGCTTCGGTCTTCTCTCTTCTGTGGTTTCCGACTTGGAGCCGGACCTTCAGCGTTTCGTTGGTCGAGGAAGGCGCGCTAGCGCCTGTCACGAGACCCCGTGGGGTCTGGTTACCAGCTGGACTTGGTGATGCCGGGGAGCTCGCCGCGGTGGGCCATCTCCCGCAGGCAGATCCGGCACAGGCCGAACTTGCGGTAGACGGCCTTGGGCCGGCCGCAACGCTGGCAGCGGGTGTAGCCACGCACCGCGAACTTGGGCTTGCGGGCCGCCTTGACTCTCAGAGCTGTCTTCGCCATGTCTTGATCCCTTCTCAGCGCTCGGCGAACGGGAACCCGAGCTGCTTGAGCAGCGCGCGACCCTCGTCGTCGTTGGTGGCCGTCGTGACGACCGTGATGTCCATGCCGCGGGTGCGGTCGATGCGGTCCTGGTCGACCTCGTGGAACATGACCTGCTCGGTGAGACCGAAGGTGTAGTTGCCACGACCGTCGAACTGGTTCGGGGAGAGGCCGCGGAAGTCGCGGATGCGGGGCAGCGCCAGGGACAGCAGCCGGTCCAGGAACTCCCACATCCGGTCGCCGCGCAGCGTCACGTGGGCGCCGATCGGCATGCCCTCGCGCAGCTTGAACTGGGCGATGGACTTGCGGGCCTTGGTCACGGTCGGCTTCTGGCCGGTGATGGCCGTCAGGTCCTTGACCGCACCCTCGATCAGCTTCGAGTCGCGAGCCGCCTCGCCGACGCCCATGTTGACCACGATCTTGGTCAGCCCGGGCACCTGCATGACGTTCGGGATGTCGAACTCGCTCCTGAGCGCGGGGAGGATCTCCTCGCGGTAGCGGGTCTTGAGCCTCGGCGTCACCTTCTCGGCCGGAGCCGTCCTCGGTGGCCTCAGTAGTGGTGTCGGTCATCAGATTTCCTTGCCGGTCTTGCGGGAGACGCGGACGCTGCGGCTCGCGGAGTACGTCGAGCCGTCGTTGCGGCGCTTGGTCACCTCGTCGCGGCGGAAGCCCAGCCGCGTCACGCCGTCGCCCTCGACCAGCATCACGTTGGACACGTGGATCGGGGCCTCGGTGGTGATGATGCCGCCGGTGGTGCCGGCCCGGCCGCCCGACTGGACGACCTTGGTGTGCCGCTTGACGCGGTTGACGCCCTCGACGATCACGCGCTGCTCCTCGCGGAGCACGGCGATGACCTTGCCCTCGGCGCCCTTGTCCTGGCCGGCGATCACCTTGACGGTGTCGCCCTTCTTGATGTTCACGGTGTTCTTCTTCTGCTTCTTCGGGTCACTTTTCTGGGCCATGGTCAGAGCACCTCCGGCGCCAGCGAGATGATCTTCATGAACTTCTTGTCGCGCAGCTCGCGGCCCACGGGGCCGAAGATGCGGGTGCCGCGCGGCTCGCCGTCCTGGCGGAGGATCACCGCGGCGTTCTCGTCGAAGCGGATGTAGGAACCATCGGGGCGGCGGCGCGACTTCACGGTGCGCACGACGACGGCGCGGACGACGTCGCCCTTCTTGACGTTGCCGCCGGGGATCGCGTCCTTGACGGTGCACACGATGATGTCGCCGATGCCGGCGTAGCGCCGACCCGAGCCGCCGAGCACGCGGATGCACAGGACTTCCTTGGCACCCGTGTTGTCGGCGACCTTGAGTCGCGACTCCTGCTGGATCATTTCAGTCTCTCCTTGTCGCCCCGGTTCTCACTGCGTGAGCCTGGGGGAACCTTCTGGTTGCTGGCAGCGCCTGCTGGCCGGGCCTGCTTGCTTACTTGGCGCGCTCGAGGACCTGCACGACGCGCCAACGCTTGGTGGCGGACAGCGGACGGGTCTCCATGATCAGGACCCGGTCGCCGATGCCACAGTCGTTCTGCTCGTCGTGGGCCTTGAGCTTGGACGTACGCCGCAGGACCTTGCCGTAGAGGGCGTGCTTGACGCGGTCCTCGACGGCGACGACGACGGTCTTGTCCATCTTGTCGCTGACGACGAGGCCCTCGCGGGTCTTGCGCGTCCCGCGGGCGTCACCCTGCTGGGCGGTGCTGTCGTTCGTGGTCTCGCTCATGCGGCACCACCCTTCTCATCGGCGCCCGGGGTGGACCGGATGCCGAGCTCGCGCTCACGCACCACGGTGTAGATCCGGGCGATGTCCTTCTTGACCGTGCGGAGCCGGCCGTGGCTCTCGAGCTGGCCGGTCGCGGCCTGGAAACGGAGGTTGAACAGCTCCTCCTTGGCCTCGCGCAGCTTCGCCTCGAGGTCGGTGGCGTTCATGTCGTCGAGCTCGTGAGCGCTCGTACCGAGCTTTGCCATCAGAACTCACCTGCCTCACGCGTGATGAATCGGGTCTTGAGCGGCAGCTTGTGCTGCGCGCGGCGCATCGCCTCCTTGGCGACGTCCTCGGTCACTCCGGAGAGCTCGAAGAGCACGCGCCCGGGCTTGACGTTGGCGATCCACCACTCCGGCGAGCCCTTGCCGGAACCCATGCGGGTCTCGGCGGGCTTCTTGGTCAGCGGGCGGTCGGGGTAGATGTTGATCCACACCTTGCCGCCACGCTTGATGTGCCGGGTCATGGCGATACGGGCCGACTCGATCTGCCGGTTGGTCACGTAGCTGCCTTCGATGGCCTGGATGCCGAACTCGCCGAAGGCGAGCTTGGTGCCGCCCTTGGCGGCACCCCGGCGGTTGGGGTGGTGCTGCTTGCGGTGCTTGACGCGACGGGGCATCAACATGGTCAGGCCTCCGTTCCGGACTCGGCGGGAGCCGCTGCAACCTCGGCCGGGGCCTCGGTCGTCGCCGGCGCGCCGGACGCCCCGGACGCACCGCCACGGGTGCTGCGGGTGGGACGCTCGCCGCCACGCTCGCCGCTGCGCTGCGGACGACCGCTGCGACCGGGCACGCCCGCGCGGGCGGCGGCCTGGGCCTGGCGCTCGGCACGCGTGCCGGCGACCTCGCCCTTGTAGATCCAGACCTTCACGCCGATGCGGCCGAAGGTCGTGCGGGCCTCGTAGAAGCCGTAGTCGATGTCGGCACGCAGGGTGTGCAGGGGCACGCGGCCCTCGCGGTAGAACTCGGTGCGCGACATCTCGGCGCCGTTGAGGCGGCCGGAGCACTGGATCCGGATGCCCTTGGCACCGGAACGCATCGAGGTCTGCATCGCCTTGCGCATGGCGCGACGGAACTGCACGCGTCCCGACAGCTGCTCGGCGACACCCTGGGCGACCAGCTGCGCGTCGATCTCGGGGTTCTTGACCTCGAGGATGTTCAGCTGGACCTGCTTGCCGGTGAGCTTCTCGAGCTCGCCGCGCAGGCGGTCGGCCTCGGCGCCGCGGCGACCGATGACGATGCCCGGGCGGGCGGTGTGGATGTCCACACGGACCCGGTCACGGGTGCGCTCGATCTCGACCTTGGAGATGCCGGCCCGCTCCATGCCCTTGGAGAGCAGCTTGCGGATGGCGACGTCCTCGCCGACGTACGACTTGTACAGCTTGTCGGCATACCACCGGCTCTTGTGGTCGGTGGAGATCCCGAGGCGGAAGCCGTTGGGGTTGATCTTCTGTCCCATCAGGCACTCTTTCCGGTCTTCTTGGCGGCGGTCTTCTTCGCCGGCGCCTTGGAGGCGACGGGCTTGGCGACCGGCTCGACGGCCAGCGTGATGTGGCTGGTCCGCTTGTTGATACGGGTGGCACGGCCCTGGGCGCGCGGGCGCCAGCGCTTCATGGTCGGACCCTCGTCGACCAGGGCCACGGTGACGACCAGGTCACCGCGGTCGAGGCTCTCGGTGGTCACGGCGTTGGCCACGGCGCTCTCGAGCACCTTGTGGACGGTCGTCGCGGCCGACTGCGGCGCGAAGGCCAGCAGGTTCAGCGCGTCGTCCACGGGCAGGCCGCGGACCATGTTGACGACCCGGCGGGCCTTCATCGGCGTGATCCGCACGAAGCGGGCGCTCGCGAAGGAGCCTGCGCGGTCGCCGAGCAGCGAGTCGCGACGGGCACTCTGGCGGCGGCGTTCGGTGGAAGGCATGTCAGCGTCGCCGTCCCTTCCGGTCGTCCTTGACGTGCCCGCGGTAGGTGCGGGTCGGGGCGAACTCCCCGAGCTTGTGGCCGACCATCGAGTCGGTCACGAACACGGGGACGTGCTTGCGGCCGTCGTGCACGGCGAGCGTGTGGCCGATCATGGCCGGCACGATCATCGAGCGGCGCGACCAGGTCTTGATGACGTTGTGGGTGCCCTTCGTGTTCTCGGCGTCCACCTTCTTCATCAGGTGGCCGTCGACGAAGGGGCCCTTCTTCAGGCTGCGAGGCATGTCGGTTACTTCCTACCCTTGCCGGACTTGCGGCGACGGATGATCTGGGCGTCGCTGGCCTTGCGGCGACGCGTACGGCCCTCGGGCTTGCCCCAGGGCGAGACCGGGTGGCGACCACCGGAGGTCTTGCCCTCGCCGCCACCGTGGGGGTGGTCGACGGGGTTCATCACGACACCACGGACGGTGGGGCGCTTGCCCTTCCAGCGCATGCGGCCGGCCTTGCCCCAGTTGATGTTGGACTGCTCGGCGTTGCCGACCTCGCCGATGGTGGCGCGGCAGCGGACGTCGACGAACCGCATCTCGCCGGACGGCAGGCGCAGCGTGGCGCGCGAGCCCTCCTTGGCGACGAGCTGGGCGCTGTTGCCGGCGGAGCGGGCGATCTTCGCACCGCCGCCGGGCCGCAGCTCGATGGCGTGGATCGTCGTGCCGACCGGGATGTTGCGCAGCGGGAGGTTGTTGCCCACCTTGATGTCGGCCGTGGGGCCGGACTCGAGGGCGGCACCCTGGCGCAGGTCCTTCGGGCAGATGATGTAGCGCTTCTCGCCGTCGGCGTAGTGCAGCAGGGCGATGCGCGCGGTGCGGTTCGGGTCGTACTCGATGTGCGCGACCTTGGCGGGCACGCCGTCCTTGTCGTAGCGACGGAAGTCGATGATCCGGTAGGCGCGCTTGTGGCCGCCACCCTGGTGCCGCGTGGTGATCCGGCCCTGGTTGTTGCGGCCGCCCTTCTTGGCGAGGGGACGCGTCAGGGACTTCTCCGGCGTGGTCCGGGTGATCTCGACGAAGTCGGCCACCGACGAGCCACGACGGCCCGGGGTGGTCGGCTTGTACTTACGGATAGGCATGTCTCAGTCCTCAGTCGGATTCACAAGTGATCTCGGTAGCCCGGTCAGGAGACCGGACCTCCGAAGATGTCGATGCGGTGGCCCTCGGCGAGGCTGACGATCGCGCGCTTGGTGTCCTTGCGCTTGCCGAGCCCGTTGCGGGTCCGGCGCGTCTTGCCCTGGCGGTTGATGGTGTTGACGGACGTGACCTTGACGTTGAACACCTTCTCGACCGCGATCTTGATCTCGGTCTTGTTGGCGTCCGGACGCACCAGGAACGTGTACTTGTTGGCGTCGAGGAGGCCGTAGCTCTTCTCGGAGACCACGGGTGCGATCAGGATGTCGCGGTGGTCCTTGTGCAGGGTGCTCACTTGTCGTCCTCCTCGGCGGAGCCGCCACCGGCGCGCGTGAAGCCCGCGGCCTCGGCGTCCTCGGCGGTCTTGAAGTAGAACTCGGCGATCGTGGCGTCGTACCACTGGCCGTCGGGCTCGTGGTAGAGACCCGAGTCGGCGTTGCCCTTGACCTCGTAGCCCTTCGGCGCGCCGCCGGACTTCAGCGGGGCCTTGGCGCCCTTGGGCAGCTCGACCTTCGCGTCGTCCTCGGCCGGGGCCTCGGAGACCTTCTCGGCCTTGGCGGCGGACTTCGCGGTCTTGACGTCCGCGAGGGCGGCCGGCGCGGCCGACTTCTCGCTGGTCTCGATCTCGATGGTCTCGGCGACGGTCGCACCGGTGGCCTCGCCACCGACGAACGCCTCGTAGGCGCCCTGGGTGAAGACCAGGTCGTCGGCAGCCAGCACGTCGTAGGTGTTGAGCTGGTCGACGGCCACGATGTGCACCTCGGGGGCGTTGCGCAGCGACAGCCAGGTCAGCGCGTCCGAGCGCTCGAGGACCAGGAGGAAGTTGCGACGCTCCACGAGACCGGTCAGCGCCTTGAGCGCGGCCTTGGTCGAGGGGACCTCGCCCGAGACCAGCGTGTCGACGACGTGGACCCGGCCGTCACGCGCCCGGTCGGAGAGGGCACCGCGCAGGGCGGCGGCCTTCATCTTCTTGGGGGTGCGCTGCGAGTAGTCACGCGGCTGCGGGCCGTGGACGACGCCACCGCCGGCGAACTGCGGTGCGCGGGTCGAGCCCTGGCGGGCGCGGCCGGTGCCCTTCTGCTTGTAGGGCTTGCGGCCACCGCCGCGGACGTTGCCGCGGGTCTTGGTGGCGTGCGTGCCCTGACGAGCAGCGGCCTGCTGGGCCACGACGACCTGGTGCATCAACGGGATGTTGACCTTGGCGTCGAAGATCTCGGCGGGCAGGTCGACCTTGAGGACCTTGGTGGTCATGAGGTGCTCCCCTCGGCGTTGGCACGCTTGGCGGCCGACCGCAGGACCACGACGCCGCCCTTGGGGCCGGGAATGGCGCCCTTGAGCAGGATCAGGCCCTTGTCGGTGTCGACGGCGTGGACGGTGACGTTCTGGGTGGTGACGGTGTCGCTACCCATCCGGCCGGCCATCCGGACGCCCTTGAACACGCGGCCGGGGGTGGCGCAGGCGCCGATCGAGCCCGGCTTGCGGTGGTTCTTGTGGGCACCGTGGGAGGCGCCGACGCCGTGGAAGCCGTGACGCTTCATCACACCGGCGAAGCCCTTGCCCTTGCTGGTGCCCGTCACGTCGATGACGTCACCCGCGGTGAACGTGTCGACGGCGAGCTCCTGGCCCGCTTCGTACGACGCGGCGTCGGCCGTGCGGATCTCCAGCAGGTGGCGGCGCGGGGTCGAGCCGGCCTTGGCGAAGTGGCCCGCGGTCGGCTTGTTGACCTTGCGCGCCTCGATCTCGCCGAAGCCGACCTGGATGGCGTTGTAGCCATCGGTCTCGGGGCGACGGATCTGCGTCACCACGTTGGTGGTGGCCTCGACCACGGTGACCGGGACGACGAGGTTGTTGTCGTCCCACACCTGGGTCATGCCGAGCTTGGTGCCCAGCAGGCCCTTCACGTTGCGTTCGATAGTCATGGTGCCCTCAGAGCTTGATCTCGATGTCGACGCCGGCCGGCAGGTCGAGGCGCATCAGGGAGTCGACGGTCTTCGGGGTGGGGTCGATGATGTCGATGAGGCGCTTGTGGGTGCGCATCTCGAAGTGCTCGCGCGAGTCCTTGTACTTGTGGGGCGAGCGGATGACGCAGTACACGTTCTTCTCGGTCGGCAGCGGCACGGGGCCGGCGACCTTGGCACCCGTGCGGGTGACGGTGTCCACGATCTTGCGCGCCGAGGTGTCGATCACCTCGTGGTCATAGGCCTTGAGCCTGATGCGGATCTTCTGTCCCGCCATAGGTCTCTCTCGTCCTTCGTCTCGTGCCAGCTTGGATCGGCCGCTGCCGGTGGTCTTCCTGTGCTCCGCCACCTCGCGCCCCCGACCCCCGCGGTCGGGCGTGTCGCAGGGATTTCTCGCTGCGACCCGCCTCAGCGGATCGGTGGTGATGGTGTTGGCCCGACGACCCGGGCCATGTCTCACCATGTCCCAGCGTCGAGCGGATCGGGTCTCCCAGACATTCCTTGGGTGCGGTGCGGCCGCGCACGGACCACCTGCACACATCGGGAGACGCGATTCAATGATCAAGAACTGCCGCACCCCGGCAACCCGCCGGAGCAACCGGACTATCTTGGCAGAGACGTCGGCGCAGGCCAAATCCGTTGCGATCGGGCCGGCGGGTTTCTCCGGCCGGCCGGAGAAAACCGAACATGGCGTGGGGTGCACCGCACGCCAAGTTCGGGAAAACCACGCCAAGTCGGCCGTGGGGCCGTGGGGAAACCCGGTGACGGGACGGCGGCCCTGAGAGGATGCCGGGGTGTCGGGAACCGAGTCCTACCCTCCCCCGGGCGCCAGCGGCGACGAGCCGCCGGACCACGGTGCGGCCCAGCCGCCCCCGCCCGGCTGGCAGCCGCCGCCCCCGACCCAGCCGTACCCCCAGCAGTACCCGCAGCAGCCGTACCCGCAGCCCGGGTACGCCGCGCCGGGGTACCCGCCCCAGTACCCCGGCCAGTACCCGGGCCCGTACCCCCCGCAGCCGGGCATGCTCGGCGCCGCCCACAAGCCGGGCGCGATCGCGCTGCGGCCGCTCCAGCTCGGGGACATGTACGACGCGGCGTTCCGGATCATCCGCTTCAACCCGAAGGCGACGGTGGGCTCGGCGGTCCTGGTGACGGCGGTGGCGATGCTGATCCCGGTCGTGGTGACCGCGGTGCTCACCTGGTCGGTGAACCTGTCCCTCGACCCGGGCTCCGACGGGTTCACCGGCGCCGAGGCGGCCGGCCTCGTCGGGGCCCTCGGCTCGCTGCTCCTCGGCACCGTGCTGCAGTCGCTGGGGCTGATCCTGGTCACCGGCATGGTCGCCCACGTGACGATGGCCGCGGCGGTCGGCAAGAAGCTCACCCTCGGCGAGGCCTGGGCCGCGACGGCCGGCAAGCGCCTCAAGCTCGTCGGGCTGGTGCTGCTCCTCGGCCTGATGCTCGTCCTGCTGATCGCCCTGTTCGTCCTGACCTGGGTTGCGGGGGTGGTGGCCCTCGACTCGGGAGCCGCCATCGCGCTGTTCCTGCTCGTCTCGATCCCGGCGTTCCTGCTCGCCCTCTGGTGGTTCTGGATCCGCATCTACTACCTGCCGGTGCCGGCGCTGATGCTCGAGGACGTCGGGGTCTTCGGCGCGATCGAGCGCGGCCACGCCCTGACCCGGAAGGTCTTCTGGCGGGTGTTCGGCATCGCGCTGCTGACGGCGATCATCACGTCCATCGCGGGCTCCATGCTCGGCGTCCCCGTGACGATGGTGATGGACGCCCTGCTCAGCGGCGGCCTCGACAGCCAGTACGCCGCGCTCTCGCTGACCCTGGTCAACGCGGTGTCGTCGGTGGTGCAGGCGGCCTTCGTGGCCCCGTTCACGGCGGCGGTCACCTCCCTGCAGTACGTCGACCAGCGCATCCGCAAGGAGGCGTTCGACGTGGAGCTGATGACCCGAGCGGGGATCACCGCCCAGTGACCGTCCAGTGATGCTGCTCGAGCCGCCGCTCGACCCCAGCGGCGACGAGGCGCGGTCGCTGCTGCGCCGCGAGCTGCTGCACCCGGAGTACCACCAGGACAACCTGATCCTCCGCCTGGTCAACTGGCTCTCCCGCCTGCTCGACCGCGGCCTCACCGAGGCCCGCGAGCTGCCGCCCCTGACGACGTTCGCCGCCATGCTCGTCGGCCTGCTGCTCCTGGGTGCCGTCGGCTGGCTGGTGTCCCGGGCCCGCCGCGTCCAGCGGGCCCCGCGCGAGGGCCGGCCGGTCCTCACCGACGAGCACGCCACCGCCGCCGACCTGCGCGCGCGGGCCGAGCGGGCCCTGGCCGAGGAGCGGTACGCCGACGCGCTGGTGGACGCCTTCCGGGCCGTCGCCGTGCGCCAGGTCGAGCGTCACCGCATCGACGACCTGCCGGGGGCGACCGCCCACGAGGTGGCCGTCGCGCTGGCGGAGGTGTTCCCCGGGCAGGGCGCCGACGTGCACCGCTGCGCGGGCCTGTTCGACCTGGTGCTGTACGGCGGCCGGGCGGCGACGCGCGCCCAGGCGGTCGACGTGCTCGGGCTCGACGACCGGCTGGGGGTTCGCGCATGACCACCACCGCCCCCGCGGAGCCGGCGGCAGCGCGAACCGGCCCGTGGCGCCGCCACCGCACGACGCTGGTCATCGTCGGCGCCGCCGTGGCCGCGGTCGTGGTCGCGCTCCTGGTGGGCGACCGGCCGGCGACCAGCGAGGCCCTGGACCCCGACAACCCCGGCGCCGACGGCGCCCGAGCGGTGGCCCGCGTCCTCGACGACCAGGGCGTCGACGTGCAGGTGGTCCGCGGGGCCGACGCGCTGGACCGCGCCGAGCTCGGACCGTCCACCACGGTGCTGGTCACCTCGACGTACCTCCTCGGGCGCAGCACGTCGGCGCGCCTGCTCGACGCGCTGGCCGGGGCCGACCTGGTGCTGGCCGAGCCGGAACCCGGGGCGGTCGACGCGCTCGAGCCTCCAGGCCCAGGCCTGGACCGTGGCGCCCGGAGGCGACCGCCCCGCCCGGTGTGCCGACCCGCTGCTGACCGGCCTCGCGATCCGGGTCGACCTGGCCACCGAGTACGACACCGGCGACGGCTGCTTCGACGGCGAGCACGGGTACCTGGTCGCCCGGCCCCGCGAGGGAGTCGTCCTGCTGGGCGCGTCCCGGCTGCTCACCAACGACCAGGTGCTCGCGGCGGACAACGCCGCCGTGGCGCTCCGGCTGCTCGGCCAGCGCGACCGACTCGTCTGGTACGTGCCCGAGGCCGCCGACCTGGTCGGCGACGACGGCGTGAGCCTGCGGACCCTGCTGCCCGAGTGGATCGTCCCCGGTCTCTGGATCGCCGGGGCGACCGTGCTCGCGCTGCTGCTGTGGCGGGTGCGCCGGCTCGGCCCCCTCGTCACCGAGCCGTTGCCGGTGACCGTCAAGGCCATCGAGACCACCCAGAGCCGGGGGCGGCTCTACCGCAAGGCCGGCGACCGCGCCCACGCGGCCCAGGCCCTGCGGCGCGCCGCTCGTACGTCCCTGGCCTCCCGGCTGCACCTGCCGGCGGCAGTCACCGACGAGGCAGCCCTGGTGCGCGACGTGGCGCGGCACGTCGGCCGCCCGCTCGACGAGGTGGCAGCGCTGCTGTCGAGCGCCGCCCCGGCTCCCCGGACCGACCACGACCTGATCACGTTGGCCAACGACCTGGCCGCGCTCGAACGAGAGGCACGTACATGACCGAGTCCGAGACCGCCGGCGCGTCGGGTGATGCGCGGGAGCGGCTGGCCGCCGTCCGCGGCGAGGTGGCCAAGGCGGTGGTCGGCCAGGACGCCGCCGTGTCCGGCCTGCTCGTCGCGCTGCTGTGCGGCGGCCACGTGCTGATGGAGGGGGTGCCGGGCGTGGCCAAGACGCTGCTCGTCCGTACCCTCGCCGGCGCGCTCGACGTCCGGACCCGCCGCGTGCAGTTCACCCCCGACCTGATGCCCGGCGACATCACGGGGTCGATGGTCATCGACAGCAAGCAGGGCGAGCTGAGCTTCCGCGAGGGGCCGCTCTTCACCAACCTGCTGCTGGCCGACGAGATCAACCGGACGCCCCCCAAGACCCAGTCGGCCCTGCTCGAGGCGATGGAGGAGGGTCAGGTCTCCGTCGACGGGGTCTCGCGGCCGCTCCCCCGGCCGTTCCTGGTCGCGGCGACCCAGAACCCGGTCGAGTACGAAGGCACCTACCCGCTCCCCGAGGCCCAGCTCGACCGGTTCCTGCTCAAGGTCGTGCTGCCGATCCCGCCCCGCGACGCCGAGCTGGAGATCCTGCGTCGCCACGCGGCCGGCTTCGACCCGCGCGACGTGGCCGGCGCCGGGGTGACCGCGGTGTGCGGTCCCGACGACATCGCGGCCGGCCAGGCCGCGGTCAAGCGGGTGCAGGTCTCGCCCGAGGTGGCGTCGTACATCGTCGACATCGCCCGCGCCACCCGCGAGTCGCCCTCGCTCAGCCTGGGCGTCAGCCCGCGCGGGGCCACCGCCCTGATGCGGGCAGCGCGTGCCTGGGCCTGGCTCACCGGCCGCGACTTCGTCACCCCCGACGACGTCAAGGCGCTCGCCCAGGCCTCGCTCGCCCACCGGCTCGGGCTGCGACCCGAGGCCGAGCTCGAAGGGGTGCAGGTCGGCCAGGTGCTCGACTCCGCCCTCGGCTCGGTCCCCGTCCCCCGCTGATGGCCATCTCGGGCAGGGTCCCGCTGCTGGTGCTGCTCGGCCTGGTGCCGGTGGTGCTGAGGCCGACGTTCGGCACCATGTGGCTGTGGCTGCTGGCCGTCGCGCTGGTGGTGGCCGTCGACTTCCTGCTCGCCCCGAGGCCCGAGGTGCTCGAGATCAGCCGCCGCCCGACGGACCCGGTCCGGCTCGGCCGTCCCACGTCCACGACGCTCGTCGTCGCCAACCCGTCGGGCCGCACCGTCACCGGGCTGCTGCGGGACGCCTGGCAGCCCACGGCCGGAGCGAGCGCGAACCGGTTCCCGGTCCGGCTCACGCCCGGTGACCGGGTGCTGCTGCGCACCCCGCTCCAGCCCGTACGCCGCGGCGACCTGCGCGCGCACGGCGTCACCGTCCGCGCCCGCGGGCCCCTCGGGCTGGCCTCGCGCCAGCGCACGACCGACGTACCGGGCGTGGTCCGGTCGCTGCCGCCGTTCGAGTCCCGCAAGCACCTCCCCTCGCGACTGGCGCGGCTGCGCGACCTCGACGGCCGGTCGGCGGTGCGGGTGCGCGGTCAGGGCACGGAGTTCGACTCGCTGCGGGAGTACGTCCAGGGCGACGACGTCCGCTCGATCGACTGGCGGGCCACGGCCCGCAACCGCAACGTCGTCGTCCGCACCTGGCAGCCCGAGCGCGACCGCCGGGTGGTGCTGGTGCTCGACACCTCCCGTACCTCGGCGGGCCGCGTGGACGACGTACCCCGGCTGGACTCGGCCATGGACGCCGCCCTGTTGCTGGCCGCGCTGGCCGCCCGGGCCGGCGACCGCGTGGACTTCCTGGCCGGCGACCGCCGGGTGCGCGCCCGGTTACGGGCGACCGGCGCACGGGAGGCCGCCGCCACCCTCCAGGACACGATGGCCGACCTCGAGCCGGTGATCGCGGAGGCCGACTGGGCCACCCTCGCCGGCGCGGTGACCTCGCTCGGCCGGCAGCGCGCGCTGGTCGTGCTGCTCACCCCCCTGGAGTCCTCGGCCGTCGAGGAGGGGCTGCTGCCCGTGCTGCCCACGCTGACCAAGCACCACCGCGTCGTCCTCGCCTCGGTCAAGGACCCCGCCCTCGACCGGCTGGCCGCGGCCCGGGAGGACATCGACGACGTGTACGACGCCGCCGCGGCCGAGCAGGTCCTCGCTCGCCGCCGGCGGACGGCCGACCTGCTGCGCGCCCTCGGCGTGGACGTCGTCGACGCCTCCGCCGAGCAGCTGCCGCCCGCCCTCGCCGACCACTACCTCGCGCTCAAGGCCCGCGGCCTGCTCTGAGTCAGCGCGGCCGGACCAGGTCGGTCTTCTTGCTCCACGGCCCCCAGCGGTCGGTGTTCTGGCCTTGACCTTGAAGAAGTACTTGCCCGACTTGAGCTTGAACGAGGAACTTCAGCTTGTCGGCCTTGACGACCTTGGTGTCGACCTTCTTGCCGCTCTTCTTGAAGACCGCGACCTTGTACTTGGTGAGGGCGAAGCCGCCCGCGTCGGCCGGCGCCTTCCACTTCGCGCCGGCCGTCGAGCTGTGCCGCCCTTCTTGCCCTGGACCTCGTTCGACCTTGCGCGGCTTGGAGAGCGTCGGCCAGCGTTGATCGTCGTCCGTCGCCGTCGCGACTCTGACCCGCCGCGTTGACGGCGGCGACCTTGATCGTGTGCTTGCCCGGCCCGGGGTTCTTGAGCGTCACCGAGGTGCCCGGCCGGCGAGGCCTTGAGCTTGCCGTCGACGTGACACCGGTACGCCGCGACACGGGCCCGGCGCCGCTGGACGCCGGCGCCGTCCAGGTGACCTTGTGGACCGAGCCGTCGAACGGGCTTGGCCTCCTTGACCGTGACCGCCCTGTGGCGCGGTCGGCGCCCCCTGGTTCGCGACCGGCAGGCTGCGGCGGACGCGCCAGCGGCTGGTCTGCGTGGTGAGCACGGTGACGAACGTGTTCTGGCCGTTGCGGGTCGACCGGGCGTTACCACGCAGCTCCACAGACCGCTGGGCAGGGCGCCGTTGACGCAGTCGGGCAGCAGCACCTCGCTGGAGGTCGTCGGTCGTGTGCACGACCTGGACCTCGTCGAGCGGGGTGCCCATCACGTCCGCCTGCGAGTAGCGCAACGTGATCGTCGCCGGATGAGCGCTGTCGGCCGCCAGGTTGTCGGCGTGGGCCAGCACCTCGTTGCCGACGCCGTTGGGGTCGACGCCGGCGCCGACCGGGCCGAGCTCCTGGACCTGGACGGCGGTCGCCGACGCCGTTGGCGCCGGGCACCGTCAGCTTGACGCTCATCGGGTCGGCGGTCGGGTCCTGGGTCGGCTGACACGTCGACGCCGGTCGAGGGGCCGCCGCACCGGCCGGTGGCCAGCGCGGACCCGGGCGAGACGACCGCGCCGACCAGCCCTCCGTCGGGAAGGGCGAGGGTCCCGGTCTGCACGACGACCTGTCCGCTGCCCTGAGTAGGCCGCGTCCACGACGCTGGTGCCCGTGCCGCCGGACTTCCTCAGCACGCCGTTGTTGGTCAGGCGCTCCCTGTCCTGCGGCCGAGCTCCCGGTAGAAGCCGCCGTCGCCGGTGAGCTCGAGCGTGGCCCCGGCCTGGATCGTCGTGGTGGTGCCCGGGCTGGGCCGCCATCCACGTGTTCGCCGCGAGGCCGCAGGCTGCCGCCGGCCGCCACGTCGACGCTGGTAGCCGCCCTCGACCCCGAGGCCGTTGGCGACCACGAGGGCGTGGCCCTCGACGACCATGTGACCGTTGCCGCCGGCCCCCGACGTCAGCACCGAGCCGGTGTTCGGCGAGGCGAAGGAGATGCCGCCCTGGACCCGGATGGTGCCGGTGCCGCCCAGCGAGCCGCCGTTGTTGATGGCGACGTTGGTGCCCGGCCCCCACACCGACTCGGCGCTGCCGTCGACGAGAAGAGACGCGCCGTCCTTGACCTCGAGCTCGGCGCTGCCGCCGAGCTGCACTCTCAGGCCACCGTGGACGCAGCACCGTCGATGGCGACGTGGTCGGCGATCGTGATGCAGACGACGTCGCCGGCGCCTGGGACGCCGCGTCGTCGACCCAGTTGGCTGGTGTCAGTCCCAGTCGGTGCCGTCCCCGTCGCCGTCCCAGGTGCAGGTCGCAGGCAGCCGCGCCCGCGGGTCCGGGGATCGACACGACGACCAGCGAGCGAGCCCACCAGGACGCCCAGCGTCGAGCCCACCGTCGACCGGCTCCATGGCCTCATCACGCGCACCCCCTGCCCCCATGGCGTGACAAGCAGGCTAGGTCATCCGTCCGGAGTTGGGGAGTGCTTATCGGGCGGCAACCGTCGGGGTCGCGTCCATGACGTCGTGCAGCAGGGCTCTGACCCGGGCGGCGGGCAACGAGGTCCCCAGCGTCCACTCGCGCTCGACGGCGTCCCGGGCGAGGCCGGACCGGGCGGTCTCGAGACCTCCGAGCAGGTCGCGCCTCGACCGGGTCGTCGGTCCCGCTCGGGGACGGGGAGAGCCGCTGGGCCGCGGCGTACAGCCGCACCGCCTCCGCCGCGCTGCCCTCGCGCCGCGGCGAGGCAGCCCGCGACCCGGTAGCACTGGGCGAGCATCAGCCGTTGCCCGATCTTCTCGGCGGCCGCACGAACGCCCGCTCGGAGGGTCGTCACCGCGGAGGCGAGGTCACCTTCGACGACGTCCGCGCGGGCGAGCACGGCCATAAGGCCACGCACGCCTCCATGCGGCAGGGTCGGCTCGGCGATGGCCAGCGACTCCTCCGCGAACGCGCGCGCGCGTGCCGGCGTCCGCCTCGTCGAGGGCGATCTCGGCCAGGATGCCCAGGGCGTCGGCGGTCCGGGCGACGTCGCCGTGCTCGCGGGCGACCGCCAGGCGGGCGACATGCATCTCGCGCTCGTTGGCGAAGTCGCCGGCCACGGCGTGCGAGATGGCCAGCACGCTGAGCGCACTCCGCCGCCAACGGGTAGATGGCCAGCCGCGGCCGCCGCCTCGGCCGCGAGGCGCGCCATCTCGGCGCCCCGTTCGACCTCGCCGTTCACGAGCAGGACGCGCGCCGTAGTAGCACCGGCTGGTCGCCACGGTCGCGCTCGTCGCCGAGTCGCTCGGCGACGGCGATGGCCCGCTCGAACTCCTCGACCGCGTCGTCTCGTCGTCGAGGTGGTAGGCCAGCTGGCCGGCCAGCGCGTGCAGGCGCGCCCGCCTGCTCGGACTCGCCCGCGACGTACCGCGACGCGGCCACGGTCCGGTTCAGCCCCTGCCGGAGCTCACCGGACGCCACCCAGAACGGGCCGGACGGCCAGCGTGAGCGCGACCCCCTCGTCGATCCGCCCCAGCCGCAGGTTCGCCTCGATCGAGGCGTGCACGTCGAGGCCGATGTCGAGGAACCGTCCCAGGGCCAGCGGCCCGTCGGCCCGGTCGAGGTCGTCCTGCCACCGGGTGACGTGGTCGAGGAGGTACGTCGCCAGGGCCAGCCGCGCCGGGTCGTTCTCGCGTTGGTCGACGAGCAGGCGCCGGACGTACGTGCGGACGGTCACGGGCATCACGAACCCGATCCGCACCCGTCCGATCAGGGGCCGGATCAGCCCCGCCTCCATGACCTGGGTGAGCAGCTCGATGACGTCGCCGACGTCGGCGGCGACGGCCTCCACGGCCTCGAGGGTGAAGGCCTGCTCGAAGATCACGAGGCGACGGCACAGCTGGCGCGCGCCTCGCTGAGCCGGTCGTGGCTCCACGCGATGGTCGTGGCCATCGCGCGCTGGCGCTCGGGGACGTCCGGGGCGGTGGTACGGAGCAGCTCGAGCCCGGTCTCCAGGCTCTCGCGCAGTCCCTCGATGCCGACGAGCCGCAACCGAGCCGCGGCCAGCTCGAGGGCGAGGGGGACGCCGTCGAGCAGCCGGCAGACGTCGGCGAGCGCCTGCTCGTGCCCGGTCACGTCCAGGCCGGGGTCGGCCTGCCGGGCGATCCGCAGGAACATCTGCACGGCCGGGCTCTGCTGGATCTCGGCCGCGAGGCCGCCCCGCTGCGGGACGTCGAGCGGGGGCGACCGCGATCGTCTGCTCCGAGCGGCGAGCGCAGGGGCACCCGGCTGGTCACGAGCAGCGTCAGGGCGGGCAGCTCGTCCAGCAGGCGCGAGACGGCCCGGAGCCCTCGGGGCAGGCGTCGACGTTGTCGAGCACCACGAGCGGTCGCGCTGGTCGGGCTCGACGTCCGGGTCGAGCTCGCCGACGAGCGCCGTCACCACGGCCGCGACCACGTCGTCGGCCGTCTCGCGCTCGGTGACCGAGGTGGAAGTGGACGTCGCGGCCGGTGCCGTCGCGCGACCTGGCCGCCGCGACGACGCGCGACCCGGGTCTTGCCGCTGCCGCCGAGCCCGATCAGCGTGACCAGCCGGGCGTCCGGGTCGTCGAGGCTGCGACGATGGAGTCGATCAGGTCGTCGCGGCCGAACGTCGGGCGTGCGCGGCACGGGCAGCCGCGCGGCCTGGCGCGGGCACGGCGACTGGTCGCCCAGGGCCGGGGTCGCGCGGCCGGCGTCGTCCTTCAGGATCGCGGCCTCGATGCCGCTGGAGCGCCTCGCCGGGCTCGATGCCGAGCTCGTCGGCCAGGACGGCCCGCGCGTCGGCGTACACCTCGAGGGCCTCCTGGCTGCGGTGCTCGACGTGCAGGGCCGTCATCAGCTGGCCCCACAGCCGCTCGCGGGTCGGGATGCTCGGCGGTGGCGGCGCGCAGGTCGTCGACCGCCTCGGCGTGCCGGCCCAGCCGGAGCAGCATGCTCGAAGCGCTCCTCGAGCGCAGCCGGCTGGCCAGCTCGGTAGCCGCTCCACTGCCGGCCGCGCGAACGGCACGTCCTCGACCCCGGAGAGCACGGGTCCGCGCCACAGGGCCAGGGCTCGGTCGAGCGCGTGGAGGGCCTCAGCCGGTTGCTGCTCCCGGCGCCGAGTCGGCCAGCGCTCGAACTCGAGGGCGTCGACGTCCCCGGGCCGACGACCAGCCGGAGGCCGCGTCCCTCCGCTCTCGAGGGCCGGGCCTGTGCTGTCGGCCCGGACCCGGTCGACCAGCGCCTCCAGCGCCGCCGCCGGGGCGACCAGCCCACCCCACAGCCCGGCGGCGACGACGTCCTCGGCGCGACCGTCTCGCCCGGGCGTCAGCGCCAGCAGCGCGACCAGGGCGCGCTCGCGCTTGCCGGCGGGGGTCCGTGACGGCGCCGTCGACGACGACCTCGACGGGACCCAGCAGCCGAACCAGCACGGCGCTCAGCGTAGGGCCGCCGGGGCCGGGTAGTCCCGTGCGTTTGGCTGGTCGATCG
>CAWIVR010000011.1:0-21884 GCA_963839565.1 uncultured Actinomycetota bacterium
GACCCTCGCTAGGACACCGGCACGTAGCGCCGGTACTCCACGATGAAGGACGCGATGTCGTAGGAGTTCTGGGCGTTGGTGCCGAAGCCCCACGAGAAGACCGTCGTCGTGGCGTCGGCGCCACTCGCCCGCGCACCGAAGACGTCCCAGCCCGTCCAGAAGGTTCCGTCACCGGGGCCGACCTGGGACCCGTTGAGCAACCCGTCGTCGGTGCCGCCGGCCACCGTCGGACCACCGGTCGCGCCGAACCGGACCGAGTCGGCGGGTCCGGACGGCCCCGGGAACGTCGTCGTGAAGTACTCGGCCGGCGAGAAGTACGGGTCGGCGCAGGGACCGAAGCTGAGTCCGTCGACGTAGCGCGTGCTGGCCACCGGCAGGCAGCGTTCCCCACAGCTGTTGCAGCCGAACGGCACAGGCGGCACGAACGTCGTGGCCTTCGCGGCGGCGAGCGTGTCAGTCAGCACCTGCATCTCGAGCTGGGCGTGGGAGACCGTGACCGGCTGGCGGTGGACCACCCGGTTGCCCGCTCGGTCGGCCACCACCAGGCGGGTGCGGTAGCTGCCTTCGGGGACCGCCTGGCCACCTGCGTCCCTGCCGTCCCACACGAAGGTGTGCGGACCGTCGAGGGAGATTCGTTCGCGGAGCAGGATCGGCCCGTCCGGCGCACGCACCGTGAAGACCGCCGACCGCCGGTCGTCCATCCGGGGGACGTACCCCATCTCGAAGCGGTCCACGACCGCCGTCGCCTGGGGGTAGATGGTCGAGCGGGTGGTCAGCAGCTGACCCCGCGGCGGGTACGCGTCGATCACACCACGGCGGGCCGCCCTGTCATGCCGTCCCGCGTTGCGGGCCGTCACCACGACGACGAACGGCCCGCGGCCGACCCTCCGTCCGTTGGTGGCGCGACCGTCCCACCGCCAGACGTGCTTGCCGGCCGCCAGCTCGCCCAGCAGCACGGGGCCCAGCAGCGTCCGGTCGTACGTCTGCACGGAGACCACGACCCGCGAGCGCTCCGCCAGCCGGAAGCGGAGAACGGCGCGTTCACCGTGACCATCGCCGTTCGGCGAGAACTCCAGACGGCTCGATGCGAGCACCTCCACGAGAGTCCCGGCCTGCCTCTGCGCGGGGATGTTCGCCTGGGCTGCGGGCACCTGGCCCACCGCCACGAGGACCGACGCCGTCGCGAGCATCGCCGCCTGCTTGATCAGTCGCCGCATTGTCGGCCTCCCCTCGTCCTCGCTGGTAGGACGCCAGGAGGTCAGCGAAGGTTCGGGCGGACGTGCAGGCCGACCTCGGGATCCACCACGACCTCTTGGGCCGCGGGCATGCCGTCGGCGTCGAGGGTGGCGTCGAGCGGCACGTTGCGCTTGACCAGCGCCAGCCCGATCGGGCCCAGCTCGTAGTGCCGGGCCGAGCTGCCCACCCGGCCCACGGTGCGGCCGTCCAGCAGCAGGTCGGTGCCCGCCAGGGGCAGCCGGTTCTCGGTGCCGTCGAGGTGCAGCAGCGTCAGCCGGCGCGGCGGCCGCCCGAGCGTGTGCACGCGCGCCACCGTCTCCTGGCCGCGGTAGCAGCCCTTGTCGAGGTGCACGGCCGGCCCGATCCAGCCCACCTCGTTGGGGATGGTGCGGTGGTCGGTGTCCAGCCCCAACCGCGGCTCGCCGCGGGCGATGCGCAGGGCCTCGAAGGCCCACAGGCCGCACGGCTGCCCCGCCGCCGCGGCGTACGCCTCGAGGCGGTCGCGGGGGACGAGGTCGTACGGCGCGTCGGCGCCGTCGCGGGGGCGCCAGGCGATGGCGACCTCGTCGGTGACGTCGGCCACTTCCACTCGCATGAGGAACCGCATCCGCTCGAGGAACCCGACGAGTGCGGCGGCCTGGCCGGGCTCGGTGTGGGCGACGAACGCCTCGCCGTCGTCGACCCCGGCGAACGCGTGCTCGACGTGGCCCTGCGGCGAGAGGATCAGGGCCTCGGTCCAGACACCCGCGGCGAGGCCCTCGAAGTACTGGGTGGTCAGCGAGTGCAGCCACGTGAGCCGGTCGGGCCCGCTGATGCGCACCACGTCGCGGTGCGAGAGGTCGACGAAGCCGTCGGCGGCCTCGAGCGCGCGCTGCTCACCGTTGAAGGAGCCGTAGTGCGCCGCCACACCGGCGTCGATGCCGTCGCCACCGACCGCTCCGGGGAGACCGAGCAAGGGGCTGGTCACTGACTCACCTCGGGGGTCGCCTCGGGGCACTCGACGCAGGCGCCGAACACGGTCAGGTGACCCACGTCGACGGCGAAGTTCTGCTCGTCGCGCAGGCGTTCGGTCAGGGACGTGAGCATGCCTGGTCCAACCGAGACGACGCGCCCACAATTCCGGCAGACCAGGTGGAAGTGCTCGTGGTCGCTGACGGAGTGGTAGGTCGGCGCCCGGTCGCTGAGGTGCGCGTGCCGCACGAGCCCGAGCCCCTCGAGAACCTCGAGGGTCCGGTAGACGGTCGAGGCGTTGACCGCCGACGAGTGCTCGCGGACCTCGGCGAGCACCTCGTCGGGCGTGGCGTGGCCGAGCTTCTCCACGGCGGCCAGGATCAGCTCGCGTTGGGGGGTCAACCGGTAGCCGCTGTCCCGGAGCCGGCTGCGGAGGTCATTCATGTCGCTGCACCGGCCCCGGCACCGCGTTGGAGCTGGGCCCAGGTGTGCGGCTGGAGCTCCTGACCCATGGCCGCCATGTCGTAGGCGTAGAGCAGGTCGCCCTCGACGTACCCGTAGAGCCGCTTGCCCGCCGTGTACGCCTTCGCGGTGGCGGTGCGCGCCACGGTGTCGGTGACCATCTCGAGCTGCGGCCGGTCGGGGTGGATCTCGCCGTGCCACACCTCCACGAACCCGGTGTTGTGGGCCATCACGACCTCGACGGTGCGATCGGCCTGGGGCCGCAGGAAGCCGGTCTCCTGCGCAGCGTTGCGGACGAACGCGCCGTCCTCGTCGACGATCCAGGCGCGGCTGAAGTAGTGGATGAACGGGCGGCCGTCCTGCTGGAAGACGAGCTCCTGGCCGAAGTGGAACCCTTCGATCGTGGGGTAGTCCCCATGCCCGTTGCCGTGCCAGCTGCCGATCATCCACGCGAGCGGTGCGCACAGCTCGTGAATGTTCTCGGGGATCTCGAACGGCATGCGTTCACTCTAGTGTTGGGTGCATGTCGCGAAGGCTTGTCGTGAAGGTGACCTGCGGGTCCGAGGACGCGGAGCGTTGCAACCAGGCGTTCACGGTCGCCGCCGCGGCGGTCGCGGCGGGTGCCGACGTCGGCCTGTGGCTGACCGGCGAGGCCGCGTGGTTCGCGCTCCCGGGGCGGGCCGAGACGTTCGAGCTCGACCTCGCGGCGCCGCTAGCGGACCTGCTCGCGGCCGTCGTCGCCGAAGGACAGGTGACCGTCTGTACCCAGTGCGCCCAGCGCCGCGGCATCACCGCCGGCGACGTGGTCGAGGGCGTGCGCGTCGCGGGCGCGGCCGTCTTCGCCGAGGAGGTCCTCGCTGACGGGGCGCAGGCCCTCGTCTACTGAACCACCACGCCCGGCCCGCCAGTCCGTGCGGATCTGGTCTCGCAACCAGAAGCCGATGTGGGCGGCGCCGGCCATCGTGACGATCCCCATGATCGCGAAGATGACCCGGTAGTCGAGCAGGGAGACGAGGGCAGCTCCAGCGGCAAGCGAGACGGCGTACGGCGCGGACATCACCACCTCGGCCGCGGTGGAGACGCGGCCCATCACGGCCTGCGGGGTTCGCTTCTGGATCAGGGTCAGGTAGCCGATCGTGAGCAACGGCAGCGAGAGTCCCATGACACCCGCACAGACGAGCATGACGAACAGGTCGCGGGTCGCGGCGATGCCGATCATCGAGACCGCGAGGATCACCAGGCCGAGGGCGGAGGCCGCGACCTCGCCGGTCCGCCGGATCAGCCAACCCGCGGACAGCCCGCCCGCGATCGCACCGACGCCCTGGATGGTGACGAACACGCCGGCGTACGTCGCCGGCTTGTCGAAGGCATCCAGCAGCGCGTAGATCGAGGCCTCGCAGAAGCCGAGCACCAGCATGGTCAGGCCGAAGCCGACCAGCACATTTGCCAGCACCCGGTCGGCCACCAGGTGCCGGAGACCAGCAGCGATCTGAACGAACAGGTGGGAGCTGTCGCGCTCCGGAGCGTCCTCGCGGATCCGGATCGAGGCGATCACGGCCGCAGCGATGGCGAACGTGGCTGCGTCGATCAGGGCCACCAGCCAACCGCCGGTCCAGGCGAAGATTGCCGCGCCGAGGAGCGGGCCGAAGAGGCGGAACGCCTCCTTGGTCGTCTGGAGGCTGGCGTTGGCGTCGACGAGGTGCTCCTCGGCCACCATCTCCTTGAGCAGCCCGTTGAGGGCCGCAGGCAGCACCACGAACGACACGCCGTACAAGAAGGCCACCGACCAGATCAGCCAGACGTCGCCGGCATCGCGCACCAGCACGAGCGGCAGCACCATGACCGCTGACGCGAGGTTGCCCCAGACCAGGAAGGGCTTGCGGCGGACGCGGTCGAGCCAGACGCCCATCAACGGCGCGAACAGGGCGGGGACCATCATGAAGAAGAAGGTCAGGCCTGCCTGAGCGTTGGAGCCGGTCAGGGTCTTCACCCACATGCTGAGGACCAGCAGCAAGATCGAGTCGCCGACCATGCTGGCGGTCAGGCCGGCGTACAGCCGGGGGAAGCCGGGAGTCTTGAACGCCGCCTTCACCGGTCGGTCTCCTCGGGAGTCGGCTCCACGCCGGGCATGTACATCGGGACGCCCCACGCCACGAACTCGCACAGCCGTGACCCGGGCGGCCGCAGCGACGGGTCGTGCAGCCGCTCGAGGTGGCGGCGCAGCACCGCGACCACGTCGTCGTTCATCTCCTGGAGCTCCGCGGCCGTGAGCCAGGTGGCGTACTCGCTGCCGCGGGCGGCGTCCTGCCACTCCCGCGGCTCCTCGGGCTCGCGGCGACGTGCCTCGTCGAGCCGGTCGAGGGCACGGGCCATCGAGACCTGGCTGAGCGCCTCGGCGGCCCGGCGCTGCTCCGGGCCGGCCTCCGGGTCGTCCCAGGTGAAGCCGATGCCGGGCACGCGCCACGGACGCTGGCGGCCCGTCCCCCCGCCGGCCTCCTCGACGAACCCGTGCTCGGCGAGCTTGCGCAGGTGCCAGGAGCAGTTCGCCGGGCTCTCGTCGAGGCGGTCGGCCAGCTCCGTGGCGGTCAGGGGGCCCGAGACCGTCAGGTGCTCGATGATCCCCATCCGCACCGGATGGGCCAGCGCGCTCAGCTCACGCGCGTCCTTCAGCCGTCGGTGCGGAGTCTCCGGTGGGCTCGCCATGCATCGAAAGTACTCTTTCGAAAGACTTCTTGCAATATGCGGTTGCGTTCGATCAGGAGCGGTCCTTGACGCCGAGGAGCTCGCGGGCCTCGGAGGTGGTCATGGGGGTGCGCTGGGCGAGGCGGCCGACCTCGACGGCGCGCTCGACGAGCTGGGCGTTGGACTCGACGGGGACGCCACGGCTGATCGTCAGCACGTCCTCCATCCCGACACGGAGGTGGCCGCCCTTCGAGAGGCTGGCGTACATCACCGCGAGCGTCGAGCGGCCGATGCCGGTGGCCGACCACGAGGTGACCGAGGGCGGCAGGTCGCGGACCGCCGCGACCAGCGCGTCGGCGGTGCCGTTCATGCCGCCGGGCACCCCCATCACCAGGTCGCAGTGCACCTTCCCGCCGTACGGCGGCCCGTACTTGTCCAGCAGCCGCGTGAGGGCGTGCACCTGGCCGAGGTCGAAGAGCTCGAACTCCGGCACGACCTCCCGCTCCTGAGAGAGCTGGTAGAGCTCGGTCACGAACGGCCACGGGTTGGAGAACACGTCGTCGCCGAAGTTCGTGGTGCCCATCGTCAGGCTGCACGAGTCGGGCTCGGCGTCGAGCACCTTCAGCCGCAGCTCGAGCGGGTCGTGCACGGACCCGCCGGTCGACAGCTGCACGACCAGGGACGTGCTCTCGCGCAGCGCGACGACGGTGTCCTTGAGGCGCTGGCCGTCGAGGGACGGCCGGTGCTCGTCGTCCCGGATGTGGACGTGGATCATGGCCGCGCCGGCGGCCTCGCACGCGACGGCCGTCTCGACGAGCTCGTCCAGCGTGGTGGGCAGCTGCGGGCAGTCGGCCTTGGCGGTCTCCGCGCCCGTGGGCGCGACGGTGATGAGGAGGCGGTCGGCGGGCACGGTCATGGCCGCATCCTGACAGGAGCGGACCTACTCGATAAATCGCCCCGCATTCAGATCAGGCTGGGTGCCGTCGAGGTCGGTGAAGCCGTACTCCCGCGCCAGCACCGCCACGTCCATCGTCTGCCCGGTGAACCGCATCGCGTCGGGGTCGGCGGCCAGCGCCACCACCGCCCGCGCCCCGTAGTGAGGGGTCTCGGTGCGGCCGTCCAGCTCCCCCGGCGAGTGGTGTGCCTCCATCAGCTCCGTGCGCATCCAGCCCGGCGCCACGGCGATGCAGGGGATGCCCTTCTCGCGCAGGTGGTGACCGAGGGCGTAGACGAGACGGTTCTTGGCCGCCTTGCTCGACTCGTACGGCACCCACGCCGGCGGCTCGGGCGTGTGCCAGGTGGTGGTCAGGATGGTGCCCGCGCCGGCCGGGCCCATGGCGTGCTTGAGCACCTGCATGTCGGTGACGAAGTCGGAGTAGGCACCGGCGAGCAGCATGTCGCGGAACTGCGTCATCGGCTCGTCCCAGACCTCCTCCCCCTCGACGTCGTCGTGGTGGTCGTGCCCGCCCCATGCGTTGTTGACCAGGACGTCGATCCGGCCGTGACGGGCGAGCACGTCGGCGACCAGCGCGCGTACGGCGTCGGGGTCGGTGTGGTCGCACACCACCGCCTCCGCCGACCCGCCCGCCTCGGTGACCAGCTCGATCGTGCGCTCGAGCGTCAGGTCGTCGACGTCGGTCTGGGTGGGTGCCGCGCGGGTGCTCCGGCCGGTGGCCACGACGTGCGCCCCCGCGGCCGCCAGCTCACGCGCGACCGCCCGGCCCAGCCCGCGCGAGGCGCCCGACACGAGCGCGATCTTCCCGTCCAGCCTGTGGTCGTCCATGGGTCCAGATCATCACGGCGACCACCGACAGCACTGGATCAGGTTTGCTCCGGGGCCGCGCGCGTCATCCGGTACCGCACGAACGCCGGCACGGCGAGCGCCACCACGACCGTCAGCACGACGACCAGCACGCCACCCCCGGCGGCCGCGGCCGCGGTGCCGACCAGGGCCGCGGACGCACCGTGCACGGTGTCGGCCACCCGCGGTCCGCCGGCCACCACCACGATGAAGATGCCCTGGAGCCGGCCCCGGACGTGGTCGCTCGCGGATGCCTGGAGCATCGAGACCCGGAACGCCGCCGACGCCATGTCGGCCGCGCCGCCGAGGACCAGCATGAACACGGCCGCCGCCAGGAAGATCCCCGCGTTGCCGTTCGCGAGCCCGACGGCGATGCCGAACCCGACCATGGCCAGTCCCCACAGCACGATCGCGACGATCACGGCGAAGCCCTGGCGCTCGATGCGCGAGACCCACCCGGAGAAGATGCCGCCCAGCACGGCCCCGGCGGGGATGGCCGCGAAGAGCAGGGCGAACGCCAGGCCGCCGCTCTCCGGGCCACCGAAGTCGAGGTGGGCGATCTCGGGGAACAGCGCCCGCGGCATGCCGAAGACCATCGCGATGATGTCGACGAGGAACGACGTCAGCAGGATCGGGTGCCCACGCAGGTACCTGAACCCGTCGACGACGGACCGCCAGCCGGCGGGGCCTCCCGGCGACTCCACCCGGAGGCTCGGCAGCTTCACCACCGCGGCCAGCGTGGCGAGCAGCGTGACGGTGTCGACGAGGTAGAGCCAGGAGTACCCGAGGACCGGGATCAGCGCGCCGCCGACGAGCGGTCCGGCGATGCCGCCGGCCTGGAACACGGTCATGTTCAGCGAGTTGGCCGCCGGCAGCTGGTCGGTCGGCACCAGCTTGGGCAGGATCGCGCTCCGCGTCGGCTGGTTCACGGCGAAGAACGCCTGCTGCACCGCGAACAGCCCCAGCAGCAGCCAGACGTTCCCGAGACCCAGCACCGCCTGCAGCCAGAACGCCCCGCTCGTCAGGATCAGGCCGACCGTGGTCATCACGAGGAGCGTGCGCCGGTCCATGACGTCCGCGAGGGCGCCGCCGTACAGGCCGAACACCACGAGCGGGACGAGCCCGAACAGGCCGGTGAGCCCGACGTACGCCGACGATCCGGTGATCTCGTAGATCTGGGCCGGCACCGCCACGACGGTCAGCTGGGCGCCGACGACCGTGACGACGTTGGCCAGCCAGAGGCGACGGAAGTGCTCGTTCCCGAACGGCCGGGTGTCGGCGACCAACCCCCGCAGCTGCACCCACGCATGCTCTCAGGCAGCGTGCGGACTGCCAGAGTGGCCCCGTGCGCGCGGTCATCCAACGAGTCCTCGAGGCAGCGGTCACCGTCGACGGCGAGACGGTGGGCGCGATCCACGAGCCGGGCCTGCTCGTGTACCTCGGCGTGACGCACGGGGACGGGGCGGCCGAGATCGCCTGGACGGCGCGCAAGATCTGGGACCTCCGGCTGCTGCGCGAGGAGAGGTCGCTGTCGGACGTCGGGGCCCCCGTGCTGGTCGTCAGCCAGTTCACTCTCTACGGCGAGGCGCGCAAGGGCCGCCGTCCCACCTGGCAGGCGGCCGCGCCCGGGCCGGTGAGCGAGCCGGCGTACGACGCGGTGTGCGCCGAGCTCGAAAGCCTCGGCGCGCACGTCGAGCGCGGGGTGTTCGGCGCCGACATGCGGGTCAGCTCGGTCAACGACGGGCCGATCACCCTGATCCTGGAGACGCCTGAAAGCTCGGCCGGCGTGGGGCAGACTGGGCCTCGATGAGCGAGCCGTACGACGTCCTCGTGGTCTGCGAGGGCAACCTGTGCCGCTCGCCCCTGGCCGAGCGCCTCCTGACGTTGCGGCTCGCGGGCGCCGAGGTCCGGGTGGCGAGCGCGGGCGTGCACGCCGTCGTCGGAGCGCCGATGGACGCCTCGGCCGCGGCGGAGCTGACGCGGCTCGGCGGCGATCCCTCGGAGTTCGAGGCACGACAGCTGACGGCGAGCATGGCCACCGAGGCCGACCTCGTCCTCACGGCCACGCGGGCGATCAGGGGCCAGGTCGTCGCGACCGCCCCGGCGGCCCTCAAGCGCACCTTCACCCTGCTCGAGCTCGCCGCCCTGCTGGAGGCACCCCCGTGGGAGGACCCCGAGAGCGACGTCGCCGAGACGCTCGCCCGAGCCGCCGACTGGCGCTCGTCGGTCAGCGGCCTCGGCAACGACCTGGACGTCCCGGACCCGATCGGCCGGTCGCCTGAGGTGCACCGCGGCGCGGCCGACCTCGCCGACCGCGCAACGCGCGTGATCGCCGCATGGCTGGGCTGACGGCCTCCTATCCTCGGGGCGGGAGGTAGCGGCGTGCTGGCGGTCTCGTCACGAGCATGGAGCGAGCTCCTGCACGCCCAGGTGGGGGCGCTGCTCGGCCGTGCCGGCATCCCCTGCCTGCACATCAAGGGTCCGACCGTCGCGACCTGGCAGGCCTTGTACCCCGACGGCGAGCGCAGCTGGGGTGACGTCGACATCCTGCTGCCGCCGAGCGGTACGGACCGGGCCCTCGAGGTGCTGTTGGCGTCCGGTTTCTCCCACCGGGACCCGGGCCTGCGCTGGCGGACCAGCGAGGACCACGCCCTCACCCTCTGGCACGACCCGGACGGCACAGCGACGCACGGCGCCGCGGCCGAGGTCGACGTGCACCACCGGTTCCAGGGGATGGAGGGCGACCCCGAGCGTGTGTTCGCCGAGCTCTGGCGACGCCGCGAGCCGGCCGAGCTCGGCGGCCTCGACGTCTGGTTCCCCGACCTCCCCAGCCGGAGCCTGATCGTGGTCCTCAACGCGGCGCGCGACCCACACGGAGCCAAGGCACAGGAGGACCTGCGCCGTCTCGTCGCGGTGGCGACGGACGCCGACTGGCGGCGCACGATCGCCCTGGCGCGGCGGGTCGACGCCCTCCAGGCGCTGCGCGCAGGGCTCGAGCAGGAGCCTCCTGGCCGCGACCTCGTTGCCCGTACCTCCCTGGCCGACGTCCAGGTGTCGGCCGCGTGGCGGCTGCGCTCGCAGGGATCCACCCTCACCGCCGTCCGGATCGAGGAGCTGCGCGGCATGCGCACGGCCGCCAAGGTTCGGGCAGTGGCGGCCTGGCTCGTGCCGTCACCCGCCGTGATCCGGTACCGAGACCCGAGCGCGGCTGACAGCACGTGGCGGCTCCTCCGGGCCTACGCTGTGCGCTACCGCGCCGGCGCAGTGGGCCTACGCCGGTCTGCACGCGAGCTTCGGTCGCTGCGTCGCCAGCGGCGGGAGGACCATCGGTGAAGGGCGACCTGGACGTCCTCGGTCACCTGATGCCGCGCGCCGCCGCGGTCGCGCGGTCCGACGGCTCGGTCGCACTGCTCTCCGGCGAGGCCGGCAGCGACACCACGGCGCTGGCCGCCGCCCTGGTGCGCCGCGGGTGCGCCTCCCTCTCTGACGGGACCACGGTCGTCGACCCGGACACCCTGGAGGTGCTACCGGTCCCCCGCCCGATCTCGCGGCAGCCTGCGGCAGCGCTGTCGACGATCGAGATACCTGACGAACCGCTGGAGACGAGACTGCTGGTCTTCGTCGAGCACGCTCCGCACGCCACCGGTCTGCACGTCGAGGTGGTGCCGGGCGGCGAGGCGGCGTACTTGCTGGGCAGCCGTTCCGCGCGGCTGGGCGACGTGACGGGCGGAGCCTTGCCGGCGCTGGCCCGCCTGGCCCGCCGCGTGCCGGCGTACCGTCTGCGGTACGACGACGCCGCCCGCGCGGCCGAGGAGGTGCTGCGACTGTGGCCGACCCCCTGAGCCTCGTGCCCCGCGTGCTGCCGGGCGTTGCCGTCCAGGTCATCGACGACGACGTCCTGGTCCTCGCCGGTGAGGACCTGACCCGGCTGACCGGCTCGCTCGCCGCGACGATGAGCAACGTCGACGGCTTCCGCAGCGTGCAGGTCATCGCCGACGTCGTCGGCTCCGCGTCGGATGCGCTGGACGAGCTGGTGTCCCGCGGCATCGTCGAGCTCGTCGACGCCGGGCCGGAGCCGCGTTACCGACGTCCCGACCACGTCGGAGTGAGCGAGGACAACGACGTCCTGGTGCTGCTCGACCTGCGCACCGGCGAGCGGCCCGTCCTGGGCTCGCCCGCCGCCGAGGTGTGGCGGCTGCTGGTGAGCACCGGGTCGGTGCGAGCCACCGTGGCCGAGCTGGAGCTCGAGTTCCCCGACACCCCGAGCCTCGCCGCGGACACCGCCGCGTTCGTCACCGAGATGGAGTCACAGGGGCTGGTCGAGCGAGTCGGCTGACTTGGGCCGGGACTTCTTGGCGACCCGTCGACCCTTCGCGTCGGCCCGGGGCTTCGCCCGCGAGGACTTCTGCGGCTTGCCCGCCGCGGCGGTCGAGCCGGGGGTCTCCTGGAAGCGGTAGTAGCCGTAGCGGCGGGCGTCCGACTCGCTCACCGGCACGAAGTTCAGCGCGAAGCCCACGAGCTTGGCACCCACCGTGTCGAGCTGCTTGACGGCGCTCGCCAGGTCGCGCTTCTTCGTCTTGTGCGACGCCACGACCATCAGCGTGCCGCCCGTCAGCCGGTCGAGCAGCACCGCGTCGACGACGGGCACGACCGGCGGGCTGTCGATCAGGATGAAGTCGAACTCGTGGGCGAGCTTGTCGAAGAGCTCGCGCATCGGCTCCGATCCGAGGAGCTCGCTGGGGTTCGGGGGGATCGCGCCGGCGGTCAGCACGTGGAGGCTGGTGTCGCGCCACCGCTGGACCACGTCGTCGATCCCGGCCTGGCCCAGCAGCACCGTCGTGAGGCCGGCGCCGCCCTCGATCCCGAGGGTGCGGGCCACCGAGGGGTTGCGCAGGTCGCCGTCGATCAGCAGGACCCTGCCACCGGTGGTGGCCATCGCCATGGCGAGGTTGACCGTCGTGGTCGTCTTGCCCTCGCCTGGCATCGCCGACGTCACGATGAACGAGTGCTTGGCGGTGGTGACGTCGACGAACATGAGGTTGGTCCGCAACCGCCGGATCGCCTCCGCGTAGCCGCTGTGCGGGTCGCGGTCGATCGTCACCTGGTCGGTCTTGGCCTTGTCCATCGGGAGCGCGCCGAGCATCGGCTCCTTGGAGATCGGCCGGATGTCGGCCTCCTCGCGCACCTTGGTGTCGAGGGTGTGGCGCACGAACGCGATCCCGATGCCGACCAGCAGGCCGGCGAACGCACCGAGGAGAAGGTTGCGTTGCGGGTTGGGCGAGGTGGGTACGCTCGGGGCGGTCGCCGGGGTCACCGCCTTCGCCTCGATCTCGGTGCCGGAGTCGCGCAGCAGGGTGGTGAACTCGTCGGCGGCCCCGGCCAGGGCCGCACCAGTCTTGTTGGCGATCTCGGCGGCTCGCTCGGGGTCGGGGTCCACTGCGGTCACCTGCAGGATCGCGGTCTCGCCGGTGGCGCTGGCGCTGACGTTGATCGGGTTCCCAGGAGACAGCTCGAGGCTCCCGCGCAGCGGGTCCATCACCGTGGGCGACCCCAGGACGGCCACGTAGGTGTTGAGGTCCTGCGGCGTGACGACGTACGCGATCGCGTCCTTGTCCGACGAGTTCGGCTTCGCGGCGAGGTAGAACTTCGCCTGCGCGGTGTAGAGCGGGGTCTGGGTGTAGGTCAGCGCCGCCGCGACGCCGGTGACGACCAGGATGCACCCCACGACGATCAGCCAACGGGTGCGGAGGACCAGCAGGAAGTCTCGCAACTTCACTCCGCACACCCCGTTCTCGCGATCCGCGGCCCGGACCGGGCGGCGGGGACGGATGGCGGTTCTCCAGTCCGTCTGACCGGTTAACGATAGCCTGGGGGCGGTATTCGGCGCGGGGAGTGAGGGAAATGCGGGTCCTCCGAATCTTCCACAGCGCCGTCGTGGACGCGTGGCGGGAGCGGGAGCGCCACCTGCGCGCTCTCGGCGCCGACGTCGACCTCCTGACCGCCCGCCGGTGGAACGAGGGCGGCTCCGACGTGGCCCTCGTCGCCCGCCCGGGCGAGCCGGTGACGGGCCTCCGCACGTGGGGACGCCACCCTGCCCTGTTCGTGTACGCGCCGCTGCCGCTGTGGCGCGCCCTCGGGCGACCGTACGACGTCATCGACATCCACGAGGAGCCGTTCGCCCTGGCGACGGCCGAGATCCTGCTGCTGAGGCGGCTGCGCCGCCAGCGGGCGCCGTACGTCCTGTACTCCGCCCAGAACATCGACAAGCGCTACCCACCGCCGTTCCGCTGGCTCGAGCGGTGGGCCCTGCGCCACGCCGCCGCGCTGAGCGTGTGCAACTCCGAGGCGGGCCGCATCTGCGAGCGCAAGGGCTTCCCCGGGGCGGCCACCCTGATCCCGCTGGGCGTCGACACCCAGCGCTTCTCGCCAGGTCCGGAAGGTCCGGCGGGCGAGGTTCCCGTCATCGGGTACGTCGGCCGGCTCGAGCCCCACAAGGGCGTCCACGTGCTCCTCGAGGCCATCGCTCGTCTCGACCGCTCGACGCTGCGCGTCGCCGGCGCCGGACCCGAGGAAGAGGCCCTCCGCGCGCGGGTGGCCGAGCTCCGCATCGGCGATCGCGTCGAGCTGGTCGGGTCGGTCGGCCAGGACCAGCTGCCCGACTTCTACCGCGGCCTGGACGTGCTCGCGGTGCCGTCCTTGCCGACGCCTGCCTGGTTGGAGCAGTTCGGCCGCGTCGTCGTCGAGGCGATGGCCAGCGGGGTCCCGGTCGTCGCCAGCGACACGGGCGCCCTCCCCGACGTGGTCGGCGCCGCCGGCCTGCTCGTCCCGCCCGGCGACCCGGAGGCCCTCGCCACCGCCCTCAAGTCGGTGCTCGAGGACGACACCACGCGCGGCGAGCTGTCGCGTCGCGGCGTCGAGCAGGCCCAACAGGCCTCGTGGTCCGAGGTGGCGGGCAGCTACCTCGGCCTGTACGAGCGCGCACGTGGGACGACGGCCGAACCGCAGCGAGGGCTCGAGATCGTCGTCGTCGCCTACGGCCGCCCCGACCTGCTGGAGGCCTCGCTGCAGCCGGTGCTGTCGTTCCCCGTCACCGTGGTCGACAACTCCTCCTCGCCCGACGTCGCGGCCGTGTGCGAGCGCCTCGGCGTCCGCTACCTCGACCCGGGGCACAACGGCGGCTTCGGCGCGGGCGTCAACCACGCCCTCGAGCGCCGGCTCGACCCCGACGCCGACGTGCTCCTGCTCAACCCCGACGCGGTGATCGGCAGCGAGGACGTGCAGCGCCTCCACCGGGCGTTGCTCGCCGATCCCGCCCTCGCCTCCGTCGCGCCGACCCAGGTCGACGAGCTCGGCCACCCCAGCCGGGTGACGTGGCCGTTCCCCTCCCCCGCGCGCACCTGGCTGACGGCGGCCGGCCTCGGTCGGCTGGGGCCCTCCAGCGGTTTCGTGATCGGCTCCGTGCTGATGCTGCGCCGGGAGGCCCTGGCCCAGGTGGGGTGGTTCGACGAGGCGTTCTTCCTGTACGCGGAGGAGACCGACTGGGCCTACCGCGCACACCAGCTCGGGTGGCGGCACCGTGAGGTGACCGAGGCCCGGGCCGTGCACGTCGGCGCCGCGACCAGCGCGGACCACGCCCGCCGCGAGACGCACTTCCACGCGTCCCAGGAGCGGTACCTGCGCAAGCACTTCGGCCCGGTCCGGTGGCAGCTCGCTCGCGGGGCCACCATCCTGGGCTCCGCCGCCCGCGGCCTCGTGCTTCCTGGTGATCGCGGCCGCGAGGCCCGGGCCCGCGCCGCGCTCTACGTCACCGGCCCCCTCGAGGCGGAGGCCGCCCTACCGGCGGCCCGCCCGGTGAGCGAGGGGGTGCCGACATGCCCGTGATCCTGGCCGACGTCCTGCGGAGATCAGGGACAGCAGTGCTGTGGCTGGCCGGCGCGCTGGCGGTGGTCGGCATCGGCTACTTCATCCCGACCCGACCCGAGGTCTCGCTCGCGCTCGGCGTTCTGGTGTGTCTGTTCGGGCTGACGCTGATGGACTCCGCGATCATCCCCCTGCTGATGGTGGTCCCGGTCCTGGTGAGCTACCGCATCGCCCTGGGCGACACCGACCTCACCGTCTCCGACGCGGCGCTGTTCTTCGCGTTCTTCCCCGCCGCGATCTTCGCCCAGCGGCCGTACACCCCGGCGATGCGCTCCGTCCTCTGGTGCTGCGTCACCTACGAGGTGCTGACCCTGTTCACCGTGATCGCCAACCCCTACCAGGCCAACGCGGTCGAGTGGGTGCACGCCGGCCTACTCACCGTGGGCGCGCTGGTGGTGGGGTGGAGCATCGGGCGGGAGGGCCACGCCCGGCTGGGGCTGACGCTGATCCTGCTGACGTGCACGGCCCTCGCGGTCTCGGTCATCGTCCAGGGCCTCACCCAGTACGCCGACAGCAACTTCAGCGGCGTCTTCCCGCGCTGGCCCTACGACATGCACAAGAACTTCGCCGGTTGCCTCTTCGGCATCGCCGCTGCCGTCGCGTACGCACGACCGAGCTGGGTGAGGTGGCCACCACTCTTCGCGCAGACCTGCTTCTGGGTCTGCCTCGTCGGCATCGCGATGACCCAGTCCCGTCAGGCGATGGCCGGCCTGGCAGCAGCGCTCATCGTCATCGTGATGCGAACGCACAACTCGGGTCGAGAGCGCCGCTCGAAGGTCATCCTGCTCGCCGTCGCGGCCGGGATGGGATTCATCCTCGTGATGGTCCGCGACCAGGTCGCGTCCGGGAACGAGTTCAACTCGTTCTTCCAGCGCGTCGACTGGTTCGGCGAGTCGGTCCGCATCTGGCAGACCAACCCGCTGTTCGGCGTGGGCCTGCGCTGGTGGTACACCGACCGGTTCGAGACCAAGTTCCAGCCTCCCAACGCCATCCTCGAGATGCTGAGCACGGCCGGCGTCGTCGGCCTGGTGGGCTTCCTCGTCCTGATGGTCGGGTCCCTGGTGGTCCTGTGGCGGATGGATCCCAGGTACGGGTTGGTGGCGTTCGTCGTGATCCTGAGCCGCCTCGTCCAGGGTCAGCTCGACCTGTTCTGGGTGGCCGTGCAGACGTCGATCCCCTTCCTCATCGTCGGCATCTGTCTGGGCGCCCACGGCAGGGAGCTGGCCGACCAGCCACCTGGCGTCGGACAGGCCACCGAACACACGCCCGACGATGCCCAGGACCAGGCCCCGGACAGGGCCACCGTGTGACCGACGCGCCGACCCTGGACATCGTCCACGTCTGCTGCACCAACGCCTTCGCCGGCGTGGAGCGGCACGTCGGCGAGCTCGCGGCAGCCCAGGCGGAGCTGGGGCACCGAGTCACGGTCGTGGGCGGCGAGGTCACCCGCGTGCAAGCAGTCGCAGGCGACAGCGTGACCGTCCTGCCGGGCCAGTCGATCCGCGTCGCCCTCCGGAGCCTGCGGCGAATGCTCGCTCGACCCGACGTCGTCAACGTGCACATGACCGCTGCCGAGGTCGCCCTGGCCCTCGTCTGGCGGCTGCGTGACGTGCCGGTCGTCAGCACCCGACACATCGCCGTCCCCCGCGGGAACCGCCGACTGACGCGGCCAGTGGTTCGTCTGGGCGCGCGACGAGTCGACGTCCAGCTCGCCGTGTCGCAGTTCGTCGCCGATCACGTCGACGGCGCCAGCACCGTTGCCCTGAGCGGGGTCCAGGCGCAACCTGCCCGGACACCTGCGGACGAACGACGACCCGTCGTCCTGGTGGCCCAGCGCCTCGAGCGCGAGAAGGACACCGATGTGGCCGTCATGGCGTTCGCGCGATCGGGTCTCGCCTCTCGAGGCTGGCGACTGGAGATAGCCGGCCAGGGCGTGCTGGGCCCGGAGCTGAAGGAGCTGGCAGGGAGGCTCGGGGTCGGCGACGCCGTGGACTTCCTGGGTTACCGGAACGACGTGTGGGACCTGATGCAGAGCTCCGCTGTTCTCCTGGCGCCTGACACCGACGAGGCGTTCGGCCTGTCCGTGGTCGAGGCGATGGCCCGTGGACTGCCCGTCGTGGCGGCGGGCTCGGGCGGCCACCTCGAGACCGTGGGCTCCGTACCCGGCGCCGCACTGTTCCGACCCGGTGACCCGGAGGACGCCGCGCGGCTGCTGCGCGACCTGGCCGGCTCCGAGGAGGAGCGAGAGACCTACGGCGCCCGGCTCCAGGTCGTCCAGCGCGAGCGGTTCACGGTGGAGCAGCAGGCACTCCGGACCGACCTCGTCTACCGGCGGTTGCTGTGACGGACCTCGTCGTGGTCTCGCTCGAAGCCTGGGACGGAGTCTGGCGACGCAACCAGCACCTGGTCTCACGACTGCTTGCGGCAGACGCCCGACCTCCGCGTGCTGTTCGTGGAACCGCCCGCCGACCCGCTGCACGGCCTCCGTCGCCGGTCGGGGGGCCACCGCGGTCTCGGGCTCCGCCGGGTCGCCGACCGGCTCTGGTTGTTCCAACCCACCAAGTGGCTGCCCCGCAGGTCTCGACCCGGGGGCTGACCGACGGCTGTCGTCGGCCGTCCTGCGTGCGGCTGAGCAGGTGGGCATGACTCGGCCAGCGCTGTGGCTGAACGACCCCCTGGCCGCCGACCTCCTGCGCCGGACGGGCTGGCCCGCGCTCTACGACATCACCGACGACTGGCTGCTGGCCGACCGCTCGCCGCGCGAGCACGACCGGCTCGTCGAGAGCGAGCGCTACCTCCTGGACCACTGCCGCCAGGTGGTGGTCTGCTCGCCCCGGCTGCTGGCGACCAAGTCAGGCGGGCGGGCGGAGCGGGTGACGCTGGTCCCGAACGCCGTGGACGTCGACGCCTACCTGGCCGACTCCCCGCGGCCCGACGACCTGCCGTCGGGACCGGTGGTCCTCTACGTCGGCACGCTGCACCGCGACCGGCTCGACGTGGACCTCTGCGCGGCGCTGGCCACCGGCCTGCTCGGGAAGGCGACCTTCGTCCTGGTCGGTCCCGTGGCCCTGGACGCCTCGGACCAGACCCGCCTCGCCGGTGCCGGTGCTGTCCTGCTCGGCGCCCGTGAGCACACCACGATCCCGGCGTACCTCAAGAACGCCGAGGTTCTCGTGGTGCCGCACGTCGTCACCGAGTTCACCGACAGCCTCGACCCCATCAAGGTCTACGAGTACCTCGCCGCCGCCCGTCCGGTCGTCAGCACACCGGTGGCCGGCTTCCGCGATCTCGCACCAGGCTCCGTGGACATCGCCCTCCCGGCGGCGTTCGTCGATGCGGTACGACGCGGCCTGACCCAGGATGTGCTGCACCCACCGGCAGACGCTCGCGTGGCCACGTGGGACGAGCGCGCGGCGGACATGGGCCGGGTGCTCGACGAGGTCCAGGACGTCGGCCGCTAACTCACCGGAGGCCGTTGGCCACCTTGTCCTGCGACATGGGCACCGCAGGCTTCCCGAGGCGAGCCCTGAGGATCACCGCCGCACCCGCACCCGCGAGCACGCCGGCGAGGTCCGCGCCCGCCCGCGTCGCGCCCGCCACCAGGCTGCGCACCCGCCGGTATGGCGTCCTGCGCCCGTCGATGCGTGAGCCGTCCAGGCTCTCGCGCAAGGCGCGGAACACGTCACGGATGGCGCGACCCGCGTAGCGACGCAGGTAGGGGCTGCGGAGCCCGAACACCCTGCTCAACAGCACGACGTGGTTGCGCTGGGTGTAGTAGTGGTAGCGGCGGTCGAAACGGCGACCCTTGGCGTACTCGCCCGAGATGTGGTCGACCGCCGCCTCGGGAGCGAACATCACGTCCCAGCCGGCCCGCGTCAACCGCAGACCCATGTCGCTGTCCTCCCGGGCGCTGGTGCCCGGGTAGAACTCGTGGGTGCCGCCCACGGCCGCCATGGCTGAGCGCCGATAGGACATGTTCGCGCCCAGGAGGTGGTCGACCTTGACCACCGACCCGGTGTCGGCCGCGAAGTTGCCCGTGAGGCTGCCGTCGGGGAGCAGACGGCCCACGCGACCGGGATCGGCAGCCGCCACCTCTTCCTCGTTGTTGACCACGCGTCCGCCCACGGCCCCGACGTGGGGGGCGTCGTAGGGCTCCAACAGACGCATGAGCCAGTCCGGGCGCACCACGGAGTCGTCGTCGAGGAAGGCGACCACGTCGCTGCGCGTCGCGCGGATCCCGATCGCCCGTGACGTCGGAAGCGTGCCCATGCCGGCCTCGTTCCGGAGGTACGTCACGCCGGGTCGGGCTGCGACGAGCTCTCTGGTCAGCGTGTCGGGGGATGCGTCGACCACGACGAGCTCGTCGGGCGGGCGCGTCTGCAGTCCGATGGCATCCAGGCACCTCGCGACGTCGTCCGGCCGGCGGTACGTGGCGATGACCACGGCGGCCGTCACCACACGCGGTCACTCCCGTCGATCACCGACGGGCACTGGAAGGAGGGCACCCGGCAAGCCAAGCATCACCCTCGCGGCGTGTCATCCGGATCGACTTTCTCAGCCGAATCGCCCCCTCCGAGGAACGGAGCCACCCGCGAGGGACCTCGTCGAGAAGCGTCAACACGATCTCCGGACGGCGGCCCGTCGGTACGATGGACACCTCGTGTCGTCGACCATCGGAGTCTCATCTCGTGCGCACATCCCCGCAACGGCTACGCCGCGGCAGGTCGGACGTGACTCCTGTGGACGTGGAAGCTGTCCTGGCGACCCGTGATCGGAGAAGCCGTTGAAGGACGGCCTCGCGATCACTGCCTCGAGCCTGTCCAAGTCCTACCGGATCCGGCACCGCCACGCCGACACTCCCACCCGGGCCACCGAGGCGCTGATGTCACGGGTACGACACCCGTTCCGCCGGGACCCGATCGAGGAGTTCCACGCGCTGAGCGACGTGAACTTCGAGATCCCCCAGGGTGAGGCCGTCGGAATCGTGGGTCGCAACGGGGCGGGCAAGTCGACGCTGCTCAAGCTGTTGACGCGGGTGACCGCACCCTCCGCCGGGCGCATCGAGCTGCGCGGCCGCGTGGGCAGTCTTCTGGAGGTCGGCACCGGGTTCCACCCCGAGCTGACGGGGCGGGAGAACATCTACCTCAACGGCACGCTGCTGGGCATGCGCGCCAAGGAGATCCGGCGTCAGTTCGACGACATCGTGGAGTTCTCCGGCATCGAGCGGTTCCTCGACACCCCGGTGAAGCGATTCTCTTCGGGCATGTACGTCCGGCTCGCCTTCGCCGTCGCCGCTCACCTGGAGGCGGAGATCCTCGCGATCGACGAGGTCCTGGCCGTGGGCGACTCCGAGTTCCAGGCACGGTCGCTCGCGAAGATGCGGGACGTGGCCGCGGACGGCCGCACCGTTCTGTACGTGAGCCACCAGCTCAACACCGTCAGCACGCTGTGCAGCTCCGCGATGTATCTGCAGTCCGGCGAGCTGAAGTTCCAGGGTGACGTGCCCACCGCACTCGAGCAGTACCGCCAGGGTTTCGACGACTACGCCGCGATCCAGCAGGAGGCCACCCGGCGTCCGGGCAGCGGGGAGATCCGGGCGACCTCGGTCACGGTCAAGGGATCGGGTACGCCGGCCGACGGCGTGCGCTCGGTGGAGGTGGACCTGCCGACGAGCGACCGCCTGGTGACCCCGTACTTCGTGTCCGTCCACGTCAACGACAGCGACGGGGTCGTGGTCGCGCAGTGCGACTCGCGACTGCACCAGCTCTGGCTGGACCCCGAGCAAGCGCACCGGGTCACGTTCTCCATCCGTGGTCCGTGGCTCAAGCCCGGTCGCTACACCGTCGACGTCTTCGTCTGCCAGGCCGGCGTCCTCGACGCCTGGGACGGAGCCGAGTCCTTCGAGGTCCTCCCGATCGTGCCGTACCCCCAGTCGGACGGCGGCGAGTCCATCGCGGTCGGCGTCGTCCTCGCCGACTTCGACGTGAAGGCGGAGCAGCTGTGAAGACCACCGTGATCCGACCGCCTCGGCGCATCGACCGTCCGGCGTTCGGGGAGCTGTGGGAGGCCCGCGAGGTGCTCCTCCGGTTCGGTCAGCGGGACATCCTCCTCCGCTACCGACAGACGGCCATCGGCGTCGTCTGGGTGGTCCTCCAACCGCTTCTGGCGGCCGGCATCTTCACGATCGTGTTCGGGCAGGTGGCAGCCCTCCCGAGCGACGGCGTTCCGTACTTCTTGTTCAGCTACATCGGCATGGTCGCCTGGACGTTCCTGAGCAACCTGGTGACCCGGGCCTCGGGCTCCTTGGTCGCCAACCAGGCGCTGGTCTCGAAGGTGTTTTTCCCGCGCGCCCTGGTGCCGCTCTCGACGATCCTCTCGGTCCTGCTCGACCTGGCGGTGGCCATGGTCCTCGGGGTGGTGCTGCTGGTCGTCTACCGGGCGAACCCGGGTTGGGAGGTGCTCCTGGCTCCCTGGTGGCTGCTCCAGTTCGCCCTCCTCGGCGCGGGCCTGGGGCTGGCGTTCTCCGCCCTGACCGTCAAGTACCGCGACGTGACGTACGTGCTGCCGTGGCTGATCCAGATCGGCCTCTACGCGTCGCCCGTCGCCTACGCCTTGAGCGCCGTCCCCGAGAACGTGCGCTTCTTCTTCATGGTGAACCCGGTGACCTGGCTCCTGGAAGGGTTCCGGTTCTCCCTTCTCGACACCCCCTCGCCCCCGCTCTGGCAGTGGATCGCGGCGCCCGTCGTCTGCCTCACGGTCGCGGCGGTCGGGACGGTCGTCTTCCAGCGCTACGAACGCACGTTCGCCGACCTGATCTGACCCGTTTCGCTCA
>CAWIVR010000012.1:0-33017 GCA_963839565.1 uncultured Actinomycetota bacterium
TACGCCATGAGGGACTTGAACCCCCAACCCGCTGATTAAGAGTCAGCTGCTCTACCAATTGAGCTAATGGCGCGCGGTGAAGCGACGACAAGGTTACCCGTGGGCTCGGGCTGGGTGAAATCGAGGGTGGGCGGTGCGCCGCACCCCCTGGGGGAATGTTCAACATTCAACTACTGTTGGACAGGGCAGACTGCAGACAGCAGCACCTGAGGAGGATCCGATGCCCGCCGTGACCGTTGCCGACCCGACCATCCTGCCCCGCCTCACGGCGCCCGGTCTCGGCGACCAGGCGCGTCCGGTCTGGCAGGTCACCACCGCGCCGAGCGGGTACGAGGGGGAGGGGTTCCCCGTCCGCCGCGCCTTCGCCGGCATCGACATGGCGCTGCTCGACCCGTTCATCATGATGGACCAGATGGGCGAGGTGGACTACGCGCCGGGCGAGCCCAAGGGCACGCCGTGGCACCCGCACCGCGGCTTCGAGACCGTCACCTACATCATCGACGGCGTCTTCGACCACCAGGACTCCCACGGCGGCGGCGGCTCGATCACCAACGGCGACACGCAGTGGATGACCGCGGGCGCCGGCATCCTCCACATCGAGACCCCGCCCGAGTGGCTCGTGCAGTCCGGCGGGCTGTTCCACGGCATCCAGCTCTGGGTGAACCTGCCGCGCTCGGACAAGCTCGCGGAGCCGGCCTACCAGGACATCGGCTCCGGCCAGGTGCAGCTCGTGACGTCGTACGACGCGGGGTCGCTGGTCCGCGTGATCGCGGGCGAGGTCGACGGTCACCGCGGCCCGGGCTCGACGCACACCCCGATGTCCCTGGTGCACGCCACCATCGAGCCCGGCGCTCGCCTGGACCTGCCGTGGAACAACGAGTTCAACGCGCTGGTCTACGTGCTCGCCGGCGCCGGCACCGTGGGTGTCGACGCGCAGCCGGTCCGGATGGGGCAGGCCGCGGTCTTCGGCAGCGGCGACTACCTCACGATCGCTGCCGGCGAGCGCCAGGAGAGCCGCACCCCGGCCATGGACGTGATCGTCGTCGGCGGCCAGCCGATCCGTGAGCCGCTCGCGTGGGCCGGCCCGTTCGTGATGAACACCAAGGACGAGGTGCTGACGGCCTACGAGGACTTCCAGAAGGGCCGGTTCGGCCACATCCCGGCTCACTGATCCGGCTCACCGACTGGCTCACCTGGTCCTGGCCATGACCGTCGTCGGCGTAGCCTTGACGGCATCCCCTCGTTATCGAGGCAGCCCCGCCCGGAACCTCTCACCCGGGCGGGGCTGTCGCGTACTGGGGTGAGTGACGGGACTTGAACCCGCGACATCCGCGACCACAACGCGGCGCTCTACCAGCTGAGCTACACCCACCATGAGGCCCCAGTCGTCCCACCGGTCATCCAGGGAGCTCCAGGGCCGCGAGAAGTCTAGACGGATCCTGCGGCGTCCTCGGAATCGTGGGTCGACACCCGCTCACCGGTGAGCCCGGTGAGCGCGCCGCCGTGCTTGGCGGCCAGCTCCTTGACCGCGTCGCTGTCGGGCCCGGGCGGGGCCACGAACACCGCCTCGCGGTAGTAGCGGAGCTCCTCGATGCTCTCCTGGATGTCGGCCAGCGCGCGGTGGTTGCCCCGCTTGGCCGGCGCGTGGAAGTAGGCGCGGGGGAACCAGCGCCGCGACAGCTCCTTGATCGAGGAGACGTCGACGATCCGGTAGTGCAGGAACGCCTCGAGGGTGCCCATGTCCCGGTTCAGGAACGAGCGGTCGGTGGCGACGGTGTTGCCGGCCAGCGGCGGCCGGCTGCCGTCGGCGCAGTGCTGCTTGATGTACGCCAGCACCTGGGCCTCGGCGTCCGCGAGGGTGAGGCCGGCGTCCAGCTCGTCCAGCAGGCCGGAGCGTTCGTGCATCGTCCGCACGTACGGGTCCATCTGCGCCACGGCCTCGGCCGGGGGCTTGATGACGATGTCGATGCCGTCACCGAGCACGTTGAGGTCGAAGTCGGTGACCAGGGCCGCCACCTCGATCAGGGCGTCGGCCACGATGTCGAGACCGGTCATCTCGCAGTCGATCCAGACGAGTCGGTCGCTCACGAGAGGCCACCCTACCCATGCCGACGGGTCCCGATACCTCCTCAGGATCCACTCAGCGGCGCCGCCTAGGCTGCGGCGTGTGAAGGGCGGGGTGCAGGAGTGGTTCGGCACCCTCGCGCGACTGCTGGTCGGCGGGGTGTGGCTGGTGGCCGGTGCCATCAAGGTGCCGAACGGCGCCGAGAGCGTGCGAGCGGTCCGCGCCTACCGGATCCTCCCCGAGGCCATCGTGCCGACCGTCGGTCACGTCCTGCCCGCCGTCGAGATCGTGGTCGGGCTCGCCCTGATCGTCGGGGTGCTCACGCGGGTGATGGCCATCGTCTCCGCGCTGCTGTTCGTGGCCTTCATCATCGGCATCGCCTCGGCCTGGTCGCGCGGCCTCCAGATCGACTGCGGCTGCTTCGGCGGCGGCGGCTTCGACGCCGACGCGACCGCGAAGTACCCGTGGGAGATCGCCCGCGACGTCGGCCTCCTGCTGCTGTCCCTGTGGCTGGTCTGGAAGCCGCGCACCCGCTTCGCCCTCGACTCCCTGCTCTTCCGACGCCCGACCCCCGCACCCGAGAGGTCCGACCATGCCGAACGACCGACCACCGTCCACGGCTGAGCGCGCGGCCGCCGCCCTGCGCGAGCAGGAGCGCGCCGAGCGCCGCCGCCAGTTCCTGATCGTGGGAGCCGTGGTGGCCGTGCTGCTCCTGATCGGCGGCCTGACCGCGTTCGCGATCGGCCGGGGTGACTCGACCGGCGAGGCGGTCGACGCGAGCGGGACGCCGGCGAACACCGACGGGTACGCCGTCGTGGTCGGCGACGCGGACGCGCCCGTGGCCATGAAGTTCTACGAGGACCCGCAGTGCCCGATCTGCCAGCAGTTCGAGGCCGCGGTCGGCGAGCAGGTCCAGACCGCGATCGCCGACGGCAAGGTCCAGGTCGCCTACCACATCGTCTCCTTCCTCGACGACGCCTCGGAGAACGAGTACTCGTCCCGGGCGGCCAACGCCCTGTACGTGGTGGCCGACGCCGCCGGGCCCGACGTGTTCGCGAAGTACCACTCCCTGCTCTACGAGAACCAGCCCGCCGAGCACACGGCCGGGCCCGACGACGACCAGCTGATCGCGTGGGCGGTCGAGGCCGGTGCCGACGAGGACGCCGTCCGCCCGGGCATCGAGGACAAGGTCTTCGAGCAGTTCGTCACCAACGCCACCGACCAGATGTCCAAGGACGGCGTCAACGGCACCCCGGGCGTCTTCATCGACGGCGAGATGCAGCCGGACCCGGGCACCGCGGTGAACGCCGTGCTGCAAGCGATCCAGTGAGCCGGGACCTGACGGACTTCATCGCGAGCCTGCCGAAGGCCGAGCTGCACGTGCACCACGTCGGCTCGGCGTCGGCCCGGATCGTCGGCGAGCTCGCCGAGCGCCATCCGGGCGTGGTGCCGAGCGACCCCGACCAGCTGCGCGACTTCTTCGCCTTCCGCGACTTCGCGCACTTCGTCGAGGTGTACCTCTCGGTCGTCGACCTGATCCGCACGGCCGACGACATCCGGTACCTGACCTACGAGGTCGCCCGCGAGATGGCCGAGGGCCAGCGGGTGCGGTACGCCGAGCTGACGTGCACGCCGTACACGTCCGTCCTGCGCGGGCATCCCGATCGAGGCCTACACCGAGGCGATCGAGGACGCGCGGACCGCGGCGGAGCGGGACTTCGGCCTGGTGCTGCGCTGGATCTACGACATCCCGGGGGAGAGCGGCCTGCCGGCGGCCGACGCCACGCTGGAGTACGCCCTCGACCACCGCGTCGACGCGCTGGTCGGGTTCGGCCTCGGCGGACCGGAGATCGGCGTGCCGCGGGCGCAGTTCCAGCCGCACTTCGACGCGGCCCGCGCGGCCGGGCTGCACAGCGTGCCGCACGCGGGCGAGACCACCGGGCCGGAGACGATCTGGGAGTCGCTGCGCCTGCTCGGCGCCGAGCGGATCGGCCACGGCACCTCGGCCGCCCAGGACCCGGCCCTGCTCGCGCACCTGGCCGAGACCGGGATCAGCCTGGAGGTCTGCCCGTCGTCGAACGTCGCGACGCGCGCCGTCGCCTCGCTCGCGGAGCACCCGCTGCGCAGGTTCGTCGAGGCCGGGGTGACGGTCTCCATCAACTCCGACGACCCGCCGATGTTCGGCACCACCCTCAACCAGGAGTACGCCGTCGCGGCCGACCTGCTGGACCTGGACGAGGCCGGCCTGCGCGAGCTGGCGGCGGCCGCCGTCCGCGCGTCGTTCGCGCCCGACGACGTGCGCACCCGGGTGCTCGCGGAGATCGATCACTCTTGACCCTTTCCCTTCCGTGGAAGACAATTAGTTTCCATGGAAGAGACTGAGACGAGACTCGACTTCGACGCGCTGGTCCCGCGGTTCTCGGCGGCGATGAGCCGCCTCGACGCCGTGGCCGGCCAGGGCCTGGACCCTCGGCTGCGCGAGCTGGTGCGGCTGCACGCGTCGACCATCAACGGCTGCGCCTACTGCGTCGACATGCACAGCAAGGACGCGCGGGCCGCCGGCGAGACCGAGCAGAGGCTGTACTCCCTCGGCGTCTGGCGCGAGGTGCCCTGGTTCACGCCGGCCGAGCGGGCGGCCCTGGCGCTCACCGAGGCGGTCACCGTCCTGCACGTCGACCACGTGCCGGCGGCCGTGATGGAGGAGGCCGCCCGGCACTTCGAGCCCGAACCGCTGGCCCAGCTCGTGGCCCTCCTCGTCACGATCAACGCCTGGAACAGGATCGGCGTCACGACCCGCTGCTGGGAGCCGGGCAGCTACGTCAGCGAGGGCTGACGGCGAGCATCGGCGCGTCGCGCGCGACACGCCGTACGTCCCGAAATTGGTGGCCGAGGAGGTCTTGTCACCGCCGCGGCGGCGGGATAGAACTCTCCTGTCGGAAGGACTTCGGTCCGGAAGACATCGAAGCCCCGGAAACTCATACTTTCCGGGGCTTCACCTATTTCCCCGGGTGTGGCTGGGGCAAAGTCCAGGGCAAGGCAAAGGCCCCGCAAGCTCATACCTGGCGGGGCCAAGGCTTTTGTATCCCGCCCGGGTCACCGAACCGGGGACATCGTCGGCGTGTCGGCCGAGCCGGTCGAGGACGAGGCGGAGGGGTGGCCAGAGCTCGCGGCCGCGGCGGACCACGGCGTACGCGCGGAGGGTGGCACCCGGCTCGACCAGGGGCCGCACCCGGACCCGGCGGGTGGCGACGTGGTCGAGCGGGAGCAGGCCGACGCCGCGGCCCGCGTCGATCAGGTCCTCGACGAGCTCGAGGCTGTCGATGCGGTGCACGACGCGCGGGGTGAAGCCCACCAGGGAGGCCAGGGTCCGCACCGCCTCCTCGTCGGCGGTGTTGCGGGAGTTCACGATCCAGTCGTGGTCGGCGTACTCCGCCAGGTCGGTCGCCCTGCTCGTACGCCGGCCGGTGGCGGGCACGCCGAGACCCCACGGCACCTCCCACAACGGCCAGCGTGACGACGTCGTCGCTGAGGGAGAGCGGCGCCAGGTTGTAGTCGTAGACCAGGGCCAGGTCGACCTCGTCGCGGAGGATCAGGTCGACGGCCTCGAGCGGCTCGAACTCGTGGATGCGCATCTCCACGGCCGGCGCCGTCGTCGCGAGGTCGGCGACGGCCGGCAGCAGCGAGCGGCGGATCGCGGTGGCGAAGCCGGCGACGCGGACCGAACCCGAGGGCTCGGCGTCCGGGTCCAGGTCGAGGCGGGCGGCGTCGACGGCGGCCAGGATGGTCACCGCGTGGTCGGCCAGCCGTCGCCCGGCCGGGGTCAGCCGGACCCGGCGCCCGACCGGCTCGACGAGCGGGGTACCGGCCTCGCGGGCGAGCGTCGCGATCTGCTGCGAGACCGTCGACGTCGAGGTGTGCATGGCCTCGGCGACGGCGTGCATCGACCCGAGCCGGCACAGCTCGAGGAGCACGCGGAGCCGGTGGAGGTCCATCCGGCGATTGTCCATCTTCGACGGACGATGTGTCCATCAATCACACGTGGACGCGAACGTTCGGTCGGGGTTCGATGGAGGCATGGACAACACCAGGGCTCGCGCCGGCACCTCGATGGCGATCGCCTCGATGCTCTGCGTCCAGCTCGGCCTGGCCGCGTCGGTCGGCCTGATCGACGACCTCGGCGCCGAGGGCGCCGCCTGGCTGCGGCTCGCCTGGGCCGGGGTGCTGCTGCTCGTCGTGGTCCGGCCGCGCCGCCGCGACTACACGCGCCAGACGTTCGCCGCCTGCGTGCTGCTGGGACTGGTGACCGCGGGGGTCACCCTGCTCTTCATGGCCTCGCTGGCCCGGCTCCCGCTCGGGACGGCCAGCGCGCTGGAGTTCCTCGGCCCGCTCGGCGTCGCGGTGGCGCGTGGCAAGGGCGGCACCAAGGTCTGGCCGGCCCTGGCCGCCGTCGGCGTGCTGATGCTGACCCAGCCGTGGTCGGGCACGGTCGACCCCGTCGGCGTGGCCTACGCGCTGGCCGCGGCGGCGTGCTGGGCGGCGTACATCCTGCTGACCCAGCACGTCGGCGACGGCGTCGAGGGCATCAAGGCGCTGGCCGTGACCATGCCCGTCGCCGGCCCTGGCCGCCACGGTCGTCGCCGGCCCGAGCACCTTCGGCCGGTTGACGCCCGAGCTGCTGCTGGTGGGCATCGGCCTGGCTCTGCTGCTGCCCGGTCATCCCCTTCACCCTCGAGCTGCTGGCGCTGCGCCGCCTCACCACGACGGCGTTCGGGACCCTGATGAGCCTCGAGCCGGCGTTCGCCGTGCTGGTCGGACTGGTCGTCCTGCACCAGGTGCCGAACGCCCTCGCCGCCGTGGGCATCGGCTTCGTCGTCGCTGCCGGCATCGGCGCCGCCCGCTCCGGCGCCCGCCCCCCGGTCCGTCCGCGACGCGGAGCCCGTGACCGTGGGGTAGTCCCGTGCGGCTCCGGGGTCCGGAAGCCGGATAGACCCCGGAAGTGCACGGGACTACCTCGCCGCGAGCGCCTGGAGGTACCGCTGCTCGGGGACGTTGGTGGCCAGCCGGGCGGCCTCGGCGTACGCCGCCCGGGCCTCGTCCAGCCGACCCGGCGCGCTCGAGGAGGTGGGCGTGGACGGCGTGCAGCCGGTGGGTACGGCGCAGGGCCGGCTCGTCGAACAACGGCGCGAGCATGGCCAAGCGCGGCGTCCGGCCCGCGCGCCTCGCCCACCGCGACCGCGTGGTTGAGGGTGACGACCGGACCGGGGGTCAGGTCGGCGAGCATGCCGTAGAGGACCTCGATCTGGGCCCAGTCGGTGGCGGCCGCGGTGCCGGCCTCGGCGTGCACGGCCGCGATGGCCGCCTGGAGCTGGTACGGGCCGACCGGGCCGTGCGGCAGCGCGCCCTCGACGAGCGCGACGCCCTCGTCGATGAGGTCGCGCCGCCAGAGCGAGCGGTCCTGCTCCGCCAACGGGACCAGCGCCCCCGACGCGTCGAGACGGGCCGGGCGCCGGGCGTCGGTGAGCAGCATCAGCGCGAGCAGCCCGGACACCTCGGGGTCGCCCGGCAGCAGGTCGTGCAGCCGCCGGGTGAGCCGGATCGCCTCCTCCGCCAGCGACACGTCGGTGAGACCGGAACCGCCGGTCGAGGTGTGGCCCTCGGTGAAGACGAGGTACAGCACGTGCGCGACCGCCGCGACGCGCGCGGGCAGCTCGGACGGCGGCGGCAGGGCGAACGGTGCGTCGACCTCGCGCAGCCGGGCCTTCGCGCGGCTGATCCGCTGCGCCATCGTCGACTCCGGCACCAGGAACGCCCGGGCGATCTGGTCGGTGCCGAGGCCGCCCACGGCCCGCAGCGTCAGGGCGACCTGCGAGGGCCGCGACAGCGACGGGTGGCAGCAGAGGAGCAGCAGGGTCAGGGAGTCGTCGTGCTCGCCCGTGGCTCCCGGCTCGACCTCGTCGGCGACCGCGACCTCGCGCTGGGCCCGCGCCCGGTCGGCCCGCCGGGCGTCGATCAGCCGCCGCGAGCCGACCCGGATCAGCCATGCGCGCGGGTTGTCGGGGACGCCTTCGTCCGGCCACTGCCGCGCCGCGGCCAGGAGTGCCTCCTGGACGGCGTCCTCGCACCCGTCGAAGTCGCCGTACCTCCGCACGAGCGCCGCGAGGACGTGCGGCGAGGCTTCCCGCCACACGTCCTCGAACGACTCACTGGTCGTCGCCGTCACCCCACATGGCCGGGCGCAGCTCGATGGTGCCGCCCGGCTGCGCGAAGTGGGCGGCGATCTCCTCGGCGCGCTCGCGGGTCTCGCAGTCGATCATGAAGAAGCCGGCCAGCTGCTCCTTGCTCTCGGCGTACGGCCCGTCGGTCCGCAGCGTCTGCTCGGGGCTCCAGCCGTAGAGGGTGCTGGACGCGGGGTCGGCCAGCGCCATCGCCGTCACGAACTCGCCCGAGGCGTTGATCTCCTCCATCAGCGCGTCGAACGCCCGGCCGGACGCGTCGTGGAACTCCTGGCTCTGCGCCCGGCCCTCGTCGGTGAGCTGGTCGGTCGGGTGGCCCCAGGGCTGGGGGTTGGAGTGGATCAGGATCACGTACTTCACGTCTGCTCCTCCGAGGATTCCGATGATGGCGCCGCGGGCGCGACGTCCAGCGGAGACGTCGGAGCCAGGAAGGCGTTCTCGACATCGTGCCCGGCGCGTACACCCTGGACGACCCGTGGGTCCGGCTGACCGGGAATCAGGCCCCCGCGTCTGGACCGCTCTGGACCACCGGCATCGATCGGTGCGCGTCGCGTCATCCGGACCTCCCGACGAGCGTCTTCCTGGTGTGGACGGCCTGACCGCCGTCCGTAGCGGTGCAGCCGTCGCCCCGGGACTCCGGACGCGACGGACCGCCGCGGGACCGATGTGCTCGGGTCGTCGGGGGGCCGACCGAGCGCCTTGTCCGCCGTCCCCCGCGTCACCTCTCACAGCGCGGGGGACGGCCACCCCGCGTGCCCTCAGCCCGCCGCAGTGAGCTCGTCGGAGACCGCCAGCACGTTCAGCTCCTCGAGCCGGATCAGGTCCCGCTCGAGCTGGTGCGCGAACTGCCACGGCGGCTCCGGGCGCGCGCTGGTGCCCGGGTCGCCGACGGGCGTGTCGACGACGGGGCGGTGAACCACCCAGGCGCTCGGGTCCTGATCCATGCCACACTCCCTCTCGGAGCAACCCCCCGCGCTCCCCATGGCGAGATGGTCCGACAACGTCAGCATGACGTGCCGAGGCCGTTCGCGCCTCCCCGGTACAGTCCGGTTGCTGAGCAGGTCAGGGGATGAATGTGCAGGCCGACGAACCCGTCGATGAGCTGCCGACGGGTCTGGGGGACGCCGACCTCGTCGCCCAGGTGCGCGAGGGCCCCGAGGAGTCGTACGCCGAGCCGTACGCCGAGCTGTACCGGCGCCACCAGCCCGCCGCGCTCGCCCTGGCGCGCACCCTCACCGAGCACACCAGCGCCGACGACATCGTCTCCGAGGCGTTCGAGAAGCTGCTCCAGCGGATCCGCGGCGGCGGTGGTCCCGAGGCGGCGTTCCGGCCCTACCTGCTGCGGACCGTGCGCACGGTCGCGGTGGACGCGTCGCGGCGTACCCGTCGTGTCGTCGTCGCGGAGGACCCCGAGGACGTCGCCCGGACACCGACCACCGACGACGACGCCCTGGTCGACGCCGTCCACGAGCGGACCACGCTGGCGCGGGCGTTCGCCGCGCTGCCCGAGCGGTGGCAGAGCTTCCTGTGGCTGTCGTTCGTCGACGACGCCGACCGGCACGAGATCGCGACCATCCTCGGGATCAGCGCCGGCAGCGTGTCGGCCCTGGGCTACCGCGCCCGCGAGGGACTGCGTCGCGCCTACCTCGACGCGCACCTGCGCACCGCTCCCACGCCCGAGTGCGCCGACGTCTGGCCGATGCTCGCCGGCGCCATCCGGGGGGCGCTGAGCCCGGCCCAGCAGGTCGAGGTCGACCAGCACCTCGAGGGGTGCGAGCACTGCCGCGCGGCGCTGGCCGAGCTCGAGGCGGTCAACACCAGGTTCGGCGCCGTGCTCGCCCCCATCGTGCTGGGCGCGGCGGCACCGGCCTACCTCGCCGCGGTCCACGGCGGGGGCGCGGCCGCCGTCACCGCGGGGGCGGTGGCCCCGGGAGGCGCCGCCGCGGTCGGCAGCGAGGCGGGTGCGACGGCCACCGGGTTCAAGGCGGTGCTGGCCGGCCTCGGCCTGACCAGCGCCGCAGGCGTCGCGGTCGTGGCCTGCCTCTCGACGGTGGCGCTGGTGTCCCTGCTCGCGGTGTTCACCGCGCCGCTGGCCTCCGAGCCCACGCTCTCCGCGCCGCTGGGGATCGCCACGACCTCCGACGACGCCGCCGGCTCGACCACCACGGGCGGCGAGGAGACGACGGACGGCTCCAGCACCGGCGTCGACCGTGACCCCGGCCGTCGCCACGAGCTCGGGGGAGCCGACCTCCGCGACCACCGACGGGTCGCCGACGACGGACCCGTCGTCCACGCCGACCAGCGGTGGGCCGACCTCGACCTCGTCGGGCAGTCCCACGGCAGGACCCACGGGCAGTCCGACGGCCGGCCCGACGTCGGCACCCACGAGCACCGGCACCACGCCGGCTACCCCCAAGCCCACCCCGAAGCCCACGCCGACGCCCGCGGGCACCGAGCCACCTGAACCCACCGTCGGCACGTCGTCGCCGTCCCCCACCGTCGGGCCGTCCCAGCAGTCGACCCCGTCGAGCTCGCCCACCCCCACTCCCACGTCCGGCCCGGCCAAGGTCGACGCCGGCCTGTCGTCGGTCGTGGTCGAGCCGACCGGCCAGACGAACTACCCCGTGCACCTGGCGATCCCGGTCAGCCTGAGCGGCGGCACGGCTGACCTCCAGGTCACGCTGACCATCGTGGGACTCAACAAGTTCGTGACCACCAGCGGCGCCGGCGAGGGCGGCTGGTCGTGCGCGGCCATCACGCCGATGGGGGGAGCCGGCAAGAGCGCCGTGGTCCGGTGCGCGCTGTCGAACGCATCGCCCGGAGACCCGCTGACCGTGGGCATGAACATCGGCTACGCCGGTTCCGGGTCGGTCGAGGCCCAGCTCGCGGTGCTCGCACCGGTCGACGACTCGAGCGCCGGCGACAACACCGCCTCGGCGACGCTCCCGCCCAGGAACTGACCCGGACTCCGCCACCAGCGCCTGGCAGGTACCTTCTGCTCGTGGACGTGATCGAGATGACCGCCGGCCAAGAGGTGGTGCTGGCCGGCGACGACCAGAAGTCGCTGACGACGCTGCGGATGGGCCTCGGCTGGGACAAGGAACGCACGGCGGGGGCCATCGGCACCGGCGCCCCCGACGTCGACCTCGACGCGTCGGCCGTGCAGTTCTCCGGCGACCAGCTGTTCGACCTGGCGTTCTACAACAACCTGAGCACCCGTGACGGCTCGGTCGTGCACCTCGGCGACAACCAGACCGGCAGCGGCGAGGGTGACGACGAGCAGATCACCGTCGACCTGAGCAAGATCTACGCCAAGGTCGACACCATCGTGTTCCTCGTCAGCAGCTACCAGGGCCACACGCTCGAGTGGATCGACAGTGCCTACGTCCGCCTCGTCGACGTGGCCGGCGACGAGGAACGCGAGCTGGCCCGGTTCACCCTCACCGGCGGCGTCCACACGACCGGGATGGTGATGGCCACCATGGTGCGCGACGGCGACCAGTGGCGGCTGCGGGCGGTCGGCCAGGGCATCGCCGCCAAGATCCCGACCGAGTCGGTCGACGCGCTCCGCGCCTTCGTGTGACCCTGCACGACCTGACCCCGACCGGCTCGCTGCGCGCGGCCATCAACCTCGGCAACCCGGTGCTCACCCACGGCACGCCGGCCGCGCCCGGAGGCATCACCGTGGCGATCGCGCGTGAGGTGGCCAGGCGCCTGGGCGTCCCGCTCGAGCTCGTCTGCGTCGACGCCGCCCGGAAGTCGTTCACGTCGCTGGTCGACGGCAGCGTCGACGTGAGCTTCCTGGCGATCGAGCCGGCGCGGGAGGAGGACGTCGCGTTCAGCCCGCCGTACCTCGCGATCGAGGGCGTGTACGTCGTCCCGGCCGATGCGCCGTTCGGCGACGCGTCCGAGGTCGACCGGCCCGGCGTCACGATCGGGGTCAAGGAGGGCTCGGCCTACGACCTCTACCTCACCCGCACGCTCGAGCACGCCGAGGTCGTCCGCGGCTCCGAGGGCACCACCGTCCTCGTCGACCGGGCGACCGACGTGGGGGCCGGCATCCGTCAGCCGGTGACGGCGTTCGTCGGCGACGCTGCGACGTACCGGCTGCTCGAGCCCGCGTTCATGCAGATCCGTCAGGCCGTCGGCGTCGCCCGGGACCGGGGCGGCGCTGTGGCGGCGTACGTCGCCGAGGTCGTCGCCGACCTGGTCGCATCCGGCTTCGTCCGCGCCGAGCTCGCCCGGGCCGGGCAGGACCCGGACCTCGCGCTGGACCGCTAGGACGAGCGTCGTACGTCGTCCGCGAGGAGCGCGACGTGCAGCGACGTCCGCAGCTCGGCGTCGTCGAGGGACGAGCCGAGGAGACGCTCGATCTTGGCGATCCGGTCGTAGAGGACCTGCCGGGAGATGTTCAGGCTCGACGCGGCGGCCGACTTGCGGCCGGCGTGCTCGACGACGGCCCGCAGGGTGCGGAGGAGCTCGGGCTGGTCGCGCAGCGCGGCGAGCTCGCGGTCGGAGAAGGCGGCCAGCCGGGCGTCGTCGGCCAGCAGGGTCAGCAGGCCGCGCAGGTGCACGTCGTCGAGGCGGCGCACGCCGGGCACCGGCTCGCCGGGCGGCAGCGCCGCCAACACCTGCGAGGCCTCGAGGAGGGTCCGGTCGGCCGAGGTCAGCTCACCGACGGGGGAGCCGGCCGTGACGACCGCCGCCACGCGGGTCGTGACCTGCTCGGCCCACCGATCCGTCTGGCGGACGGTGTCCCCGCGGGCCGGCAGCGCGACCAGGGCGCGGACCTCGCCGTCGAAGACCGAGGCCAGGGTGGGCGCGCGCGCCACCTCGGCCGCCCGCAGGCAGGCCGCGACCAGGTCGTCCAGGAGCGTGGCGCGGGCCGGCTGCAGCGCGAGGCCGACGTACGGTCCGGTGCTCGGCAGGCCGGCGATCGCGGCGCGGCGATGGGTCTCGGCGTTGGCCGGGTCCGAGAGCAGGCCGATCAGCAGCTCGTGGTGCACGCGGCGCAGCTGGCCGTCGCGGGTGCGGTCGTGCAGCCGGTGCATGGCCAGGGCGGCGGCGGCCCGCTCCGCCACGGCGGTCAGGCCGGGTGTGGGGGCGGTGGGGGCGCCGATGACCAGCCGGCCCCAGTCGCGCTCCGGCCGGCCGACGCGGGTGACCAGCCAGCCGTTGCTCGCGTCCCACTCCGTGCGTCCCGACGTCCGGACGCTGCGGGAGCGGCGTTCCCAGTCGTCGAGGAACGCCGCGTCGGCGGCGTGGTCGGCCGGGCCCGCGACGTAGTCGACGATCCGGTGCTGGCCGCTCTCGAGGACCACGGACGCCCCCGACAGCCGCTGCGCCGCGGCCAGGATCTCGGCCGGCCCCGCCTCGGTGATGCTCAGCTCGGTGAAGGTGTCGTGGACGCGCTCGGCGGCCCGCAGCTCGGCCAGCTGCTCGTCGACCAACCGCTCGCCGACGGCCTGCGCGACCGCCGCGAACCGTGCCTCGCGTCGCAGCGCCACCAAGCGGGAGCCCGCGCCGCTCGCACTGGTCGACCAGGGCGGCGGGCAGGGCCGACCACCGTCGGCCCAGCTCGACCACCAGGCCGGCCGCGCCGGACTCGACCAGGCTGGCGACGAACCGGGCCAGCGCCTCGTCGTGGTCGCCCAGCGCGATGCCGGTCGTCAGCACCAGGTCGCCGCCGCGCAGCAGGGGCCCGATGTCGGCGAGCTCGGTGGTGTGCACCCAGCGCACCTGGCGGTCGAGCTGCCGGGCACCGGCGAGGACTTCCGGGTCCGCCCCGCGCACCGACGGCATCTGCAGCACGTCGGCCACGGTCAGCATGCCTGACAGCATGACAGGTCGAGCCGCGCAAGACCTGACAACCTGTCGCGGTGCATCGCGCCTCGCGGCCCCCACGCTGGGGGCATGAGCACTGTGACATCGCCGGGAACCATCGACCACTGGAGCAACGGCGCCTCCTTCGCCGGCACGAGCGGCCGCTTCGCCGACGTCACCAACCCCGCCACCGGACGCGTCTCCGGCCAGGTCGCGCTGGCCTCGGCCGGCGACGCCGAGGCCGTCATCGCGGCCGCCGACGCGGCCGCGCTGGAGTGGGGGCGTACCTCCCTCGCGCGGCGTACGCAGGTGCTGTTCGCGTTCCGCGAGCTGCTGAACTCCCGCCGCGGCGAGCTGGCGGAGATCATCACCTCCGAGCACGGCAAGGTGCTCTCGGACGCCCTCGGCGAGATCGCGCGCGGCCAGGAGGTCGTGGAGTTCGCGTGCGGCATCTCGCACCTGCTCAAGGGCGGCCACTCCGAGAGCGTCTCGACCGGCGTCGACGTGCACTCCAAGCGCGACCCGCTGGGCGTGGTCGGCATCATCTCCCCGTTCAACTTCCCGGCGATGGTGCCGATGTGGTTCTTCCCGATCGCCATCGCGGCCGGCAACACCGTCGTCCTCAAGCCCAGCGAGAAGGACCCGTCCGCGGCCCTGTGGATCGCGCGGCTCTGGAAGGAGGCCGGTCTCCCCGACGGCGTCTTCAACGTGCTCCAGGGCGACAAGGAGGCGGTCGACGCACTGCTGCAGAGCCCGGTGGTCCAGGCGATCAGCTTCGTCGGCTCGACGCCGATCGCCGAGTACGTCTACCAGCAGGCCTCGCTGCACGGGAAGCGCGTGCAGGCCCTGGGCGGCGCCAAGAACCACATGGTCGTCCTGCCCGACGCCGACCTCGACCTGGCCGCCGACTCGGCCGTCAACGCCGGCTTCGGCAGCGCGGGCGAGCGCTGCATGGCGATCAGCGTGCTGGTGGCCGTCGGCCCGATCGGCGACGAGCTCGTCGCCCGGATCGCCGACCGCACCCGCAACATCGTGATCGGCGACGGCAGCGCGGCCGCCACCGGTGGTGCCGAGAAGGAGGCCGACATGGGCCCGCTCGTCACGAAGGCCCACCGCGACAAGGTCTCCGGCTACATCGACTCCGGCCAGCGCGACGGCGCCAAGGTCGTCGTCGACGGCCGCGAGGTGGCGGCCCGTGGCGCCCAGGACGGCTTCTGGCTCGGGCCCACGCTGTTCGACAACGTGCTGCCGGACATGGAGATCTACCGCGAGGAGATCTTCGGCCCGGTGCTGTCGGTCGTCCGCGTCGACACCTACGACGAGGCCGTCGAGCTGGTCAACAGCAACCCGTACGGCAACGGGACTGCGGTCTTCACCAACGACGGCGGGGCCGCACGGCGCTTCGAGGCCGACGTCCACGTCGGCATGATCGGCGTCAACGTGCCGGTGCCGGTCCCCGTCGCGTACTACTCCTTCGGCGGCTGGAAGCGGTCGCTGCTCGGCGACACCCACGCCCACGGTGCCGAGGGTGTCCACTTCTTCACCCGCGGCAAGGTCGTCACCACCCGGTGGATCGACCCCGCCAACCGCCCGCAGGGCGGCCTCGAGCTGGGATTCCCGCGCAATGTCTGAGAACAGCAGAGGGTCTGAACTCGTCGACCTGACCCCCGACCGCGTCCATGAGCTGGACCGCAAGCACGTCTTCCACTCCTGGTCCGCGCAGGGCTCGCTGAACCCGATGGTGATCACCAAGGCCGAGGGCTCGCACATCTGGGACCAGGACGGTCAGCGGCTGCTGGACTTCACGTCCCAGCTCGTGTTCACGAACCTGGGCCACCAGCACCCCCGGATCGTGTCCGCGATCCAGGAGCAGGCGGCGTACCTGTGCACGGTCGCCCCGCAGCACGCCAACGCGGCGCGGTCGGAGGCGGCCCGGCTGATCGCGAGCCACACGCCCGGTGACCTCGACAAGGTGTTCTTCACCAACGGGGGAGCCGACGCCAACGAGCACGCGATCCGGATGGCGCGGCTGCACACCGGGCGGATCAAGGTGCTCTCGACGTACCGCTCGTACCACGGCGGCACCCACCTCGCGGTCAACGTCACGGGCGACCCGCGGCGCTGGGCCAACGACCACGGCGCGGCCGGCACGGTGCACTTCTTCGGACCGTTCCTCTACCGCAGCGCCTTCCACGCGACCACCGAGGCCGAGGAGTGCGAGCGCGCGCTGCAGCACCTGGCCGACATGATCGCGCTCGAGGGCCCGCAGACCATCGCCGCGATCATGCTCGAGGCCATCCCCGGCACCGCCGGCATCATGATCCCGCCGCCCGGGTACCTCTCCGGCGTCCGTCGCCTGTGCGACGAGCACGGCATCGTGCTGATCGCCGACGAGGTGATGTCGGGCTTCGGCCGGGCCGGCCGCTGGTTCGCCTCCGAGCTCGACGGCCTGGTGCCCGACCTGCTGACCTTCGCGAAGGGCGTGAACTCCGGCTACGTCCCGCTCGGCGGCGTGGCCATCAGCCCCGAGATCGCCGCGACCTTCGACGACCGCGTGTACCCCGGCGGCCTGACGTACTCGGGCCACCCGCTGGCCTGCGCCGCCGCCGTCGCCACCATCCGCACGATGGAGGACGACCGCGTCGTCGAGCACGCGGCCGCCCTCGGCGAGGAGGTCTTCCGCCCCGGCCTGGCCGAGCTCGCGCGCAAGCACGAGTGGGTCGGCGAGGTCCGAGGTACGGGCGCGTTCTGGGCCATCGAGCTCGTCGCCGACCGCGCGACGCGCGAGCCGCTCGCGCCGTACGGCGGCACCAGCCCCGCCGTGAACGCCGTCGTCGCCGAGTGCAAGAAGCGCGGCCTGCTGCCGTTCGTGAACTTCAACCGCATCCACCTGGTCCCGCCGCTGACGACCTCGGCCCTCGAGGTCACCGAGGCCATCGAGATCCTCGACGAGGCCCTCACCGCCGCGCGTTGAGTTGCGCCTCGTGACCCCGCGAGTTGCGCCTCCGGCACGGTCGACTTGCGCCTTGGGTACCGCGGCTCCGTACCTGGGGCGCAACTCGGGGGTACGCAAGGCGCAACTCGCGCGAGCACGAGGCGCAACTCAACGCATCACCAGGCGCAACTCAACGGCTCAGAAGATCGCGTAGACCTTCCGCACCGTCTCGTGGATGTCCCAGGTGCCGGACCAGCCCTTGGGGAAGACGGCCATGTCGCCGGCGCCGAGCTCGGTGGGCTCGCCACCGTCGGGGGTGACGGTCATCCGGCCGGCGACGAGGTGGATCACCTCGTGCTCGTCCTGCGTCCAGTACGACGGCCCGGGCGTGCACTCCCAGATCCCTCCGGACACGGACCCGTCGACCCACAGGTCGACCCCGCGCGTGGTCATCTCGGGGCCGGTGGCCTCCGCGAGCGGGCCCCAGTCCTCCAGCTCGGCGGTGGCGACGTCGGTCACGTGCGGGGTGTCCATCAATGGGTCCTCTGCGGGAAGGGGAGGGCGATCGGGTCCGCAGCCAGGCGGCTGCGTCCGTCGGCGTCGAACCGGTCGAGGCCGAGGTCGGTGAGGTCGAGCAGGTCGGTGCGGCCGTGCAGGACCAGGTCGGCGGTGGCGCGGGCGACCCCGGGACCCCACATCATCCCGTGTCCGCCGGCACTGGCGACGACCGTGCCGGCGACCGGCTCGCTCGTCGCGGAGCAACGGGCCGATGATCGGCAGGTGGTCGGGCGTGTAGTCGATCGTGGCGGCCCACGAGCGCCGTACGCCGAGTCCCGCGGTCGCGGGGTACAGCGCGGCGACGCGTGCGCGCATCCGCTGGTAGTAGTCGTGGTCGAACTCGCGGGCCCGGCCCGGCTGCTCGTCGGGGTTGCTCATGCCCCAGAGCAGGCCGCCCTCCTCGCCCGGCCGCCAGTAGATGCCCGACGTCACGTCGAAGACCATCGGCAGGGTGCGTGGGTCGACGCCGGGCACCGGCGCGGTGACGACCACCTGGTGCCTCGTCCCTCCCGCCCACACGCGTCCACCCGCGGCGGCGCCGACCGCGGCCAGGTCCGGCCCGCCGGTCAGGACGACGGCATCGGCGTGGAGGGGACCGTCGCTGGTGTCCACCCCCACGGCTCGGCCGCCCTCGACGCGCAGCCCGGTGAACGACCGGTGCTCGCGCACCTCGACGCCGAGCGCGACGAGAGCGGCGGTGTAGGCCAGCACGTTGCGGGGAGCATCGATGTAGCCGTCGCCGGCGGCGTACGACGCCCCGCGCGTGGCGCCCGGTGCGAGGCCGGTGGCGCGGCGGTCGACCTCGTCGCCGTCCCACCACTCCACGTCGAGCCCGAGCGAGCGCTGGAGGGCGATCCGGTCGTGCGCGGCCGAGACCTCGTCGTCGGTGAAGCACGGCATCAGGTAGCCCTGGGCGACGAACCCGGAGTCGAGGGGGTAGCGATCGCGCTGGGTGGCGTAGAACTCCCGGCTGAACATCCCGAGCCGGATCGCCGCCTCGGTGCCGCCCTGCGCGCGCACCATGCCGGCGGCCCGGCTGCTGGCGCCGCTGCCGAGGGTGTCGGCCTCGACCAGGACGACCGAGCGGCCCTCCTCGGCGAGCAGGCACGCCGTCCACGCGCCGACGGTGCCACCGCCCACCACGACGACGTCGGCCCGTTCCATGGCACAGAGCCTGGCCCAGACTGAACGTTCAGTCAATCGGGTCCAACCTGGAAGAGCGTGCGCCAAGGCACCCATGAGGTCGTTGGTTCAGCGGGGGGAATGAGGCCCCGGCGCACGCTCTTCCCGTCAGGCACGGGGGTTTGGGACCTGACGAGAACCCGGACTGTACGACGGTTCAGTCGGCCCGCGGCACCCCCGTGCGGGCGAGCGAAGCAGCCACGTCCCTGCGGGCTAGCCGCACCACCCCGACATCCGGCCTGGGGTCCGACTGGACTCAGGGGCGTCCGGCGGGTAGGCAGGAAGGTGAGTCGACCTCGCTCGGTGTCGGGGGGATGTCGAGCGGGGTCGATCTCAAGGTCCCGTAGCGCCTACGCGCGGCGTGCTGCCCGCTTCGCCTCGGCCGCGTCGCGCTGCTCGACGAACCGGGTCGCCTGCTCGTCCAGCTCCGCGATGGCGGCGGCCAGCTCCTGACGGGCCCGCTCGCCCTCCTCGTCGAGGCCCTCGAGCTCGAAGAGCTTCCACTGCCGGACCAGCGGCATCACGATGTCGTCGTGGTGGATGCGGAGGTCGTAGATGCCGGCCCGGGCCATCTGCACGGCCTTGCGGGCGAAGCCCGGGATCACCGCGCCCGGCATCTGGAAGTCGATCACCTCGTCGGTGATCGCCCGCATCGTGGGGCCGGGCGCGATCTGCAGCGCGGCCTCGACGATGTTGCGGTAGAAGATCATGTGCAGGTTCTCGTCCTTGGCCACGCGAGTGAGCAGCTTCTCGGCGATGGGGTCCTCGGTGATCTTGCCCGTGTTGCGGTGTGAGACCCGGGTGGCGAGCTCCTGGAACGACACGTACGCGCAGACGTTCAGCAGCTCCTTCTCGCCGGAGTCGAAGCCGGTCTCCATCGTCTGCATGCGGGCACGCTCGAGCTCGTCGGGGTCGACGCCGCGCGTGACCAGCAGGTAGTCGCGGATGCAGAACGCGTGCCGGCCCTCCTCGGCCGTCCAGCGGTTGACCCACTCACCCCACGCGCTCTCGCGGCCGAACGCGCGCTCCACCTCGCGGTGGTAGCTCGGCAGGTTGTCCTCGGTGAGGAGGTTCACCTCCAACGCCGTCCGGGCGATCGGGGAGAGCGTCGACTGCTCGACCGACCACGGCTCGCCGTCGAGGTGTGCGAAGTTGCGACCCTCGGTCCACGGGACGTACTCGTGGGGCATCCACTCCTGGGCCACCCCCAGGTGCCGGTTGAGGTTGTCCTCGACGGTCGGTGCCAGCTCCTTGAGGAGCGTCGGGGTGTCCATAACCCTCGGGCTTAGCACGTCTGCGGTGTCGAGGACAGTGGCGCGGCCAAATCGCACTCCTCTTTCGCTGGCGCGACGGCCGGGCCGAGGTCGACTAGTCCAGATGGGCTATGGCAGTGACCCTCGCCGCTGACGAACCATCGGGGCACAGGCCTCGGGGCTGATGGTCCGGGGGCGAATTCCAGCAACGGGGGTTGCTCGTATGAACTCGATCATGTCCACACGCCTGTCCGTGGCCGCGGTGGCCACCGTGGCGCTGAGCGTCGCCGTGCCGCTCGTGGCGCTGAGCCCATCGGCGTCGGGGTCGCCGTCGCCGGTGGTCAAGCAGCAGCAGGACCCGGCCACGGGCGAGCCCGGCCAGGCGGGCCTGCCGGACCAGGACGGCCGCTACGGCAAGGCCGGGGCGCCCAGCGTCCTGAAGGTCGCCGACCACGGCGCCCTGACCAAGGCCAGCAACGACGCACCGGACGCGATCGCGCGCGCCTACCTCAAGGCTCAGCAGGGCGAGTTCGGGCTGGCCCCGCAGGAGGTCGACGCGCTCCGCCTGACGATGAGCGACACCAGCGCCGGCGCGACCTTCCTGCGCTACCAGCAGGTCAGCGCGGGACGCGACGTGTTCGGCGGCACCGGACTGGTGACGATCGACGGCAAGGGTCGCGTGCTGCTGGCGAGCGGCAGCTTCGTGAGCGGCGCCGGCGGGGCCGACGCGGCCCGGCTGACGGCCGGCGAGGCCGTCGCGCTGGTGGCCGACGCCGTCGCGCCGTACGACGCGGCGGAGAGTGCCCGTCGGCTCGGCGCCAAGGACGGCACCGTCACGTTCGAGAACACGCTGGCGGTGGCCGACTACGACGGCGCACCCGTGGCGGCCGAGCTGGTCACCGTGGGGACGGCGGAGGGTCCGCGGCCCGCCTGGCAGGTCCAGGCCGACCGTGCCTCCAACGCGTCGTACGTGGTGCTGGTGGACGCCGTGACCGGCGAGGTGCTCGTGCGGCAGAACCAGCTCAGCGAGGACAACCAGGGCACCGTCTTCCAGGGCGAGGACCCGGAGGCCGGTGGGCGCAGTCAGATCACCTTCCCGGCCGGCTGGGCCACGGCCGGCGACACCACGTCGGGCAACAACGTCAACGCCTACCAGGACGCTGCAGGCGACAACAGCGCCCAGGCCGCCGACCAGCCGCACGACGCCGACCGCCACTGGAACTACACGTGGAACGACCCGTGGGGGGCCAGCGTCGCGGGCGCCGAGGCCGACCTGCCGCTGACCGGCGCCGACCGGGACGCGGTCGTGACCCAGCTCTTCTACTACACGAACTGGTACCACGACTACGCCTACGACCTGGGCTTCACCGAGACCGCCCGCAACTTCCAGAACGACAACTTCGGCCTCGGCGGCTCCGGCGGCGACGCCGTGGAGGCCGAGTCGGACGCGAACTTCACCGGCCAGCAGTGCGACTCCGGCGGCAACCCGGTCAAGTGCCTCAACAACGCCAACTTCAACGCCAACGGCGCCGACGGGACGAAGCCGCGGATGCAGATGTACGTCGGCGACACCAACCCCGGCGGGATGGCGAGGCGGACACAGCGGGCCAACAACCGCGACACGATCATCCACGAGTACACCCACGGCATCAGCGGGCGGATCGTCTCCGACGGCAACCTCGCCGGTGGCATCCAGTCCAGCTCGCTGGGTGAGGGCTGGAGCGACGCGTTCGCGACGTCGATCAACGACGACCCGGTGTACGGCGAGTACAACAACGGCGACTACACCAACGGCATCCGCGGGGTGGCCTACGACGACGACTCGCTCGAGTACGGCGACTTCGCCGGCACCAGCGAGCACGACAACGGCCGGATCTGGGCGATGAACATGTGGGAGGTCCGGGCCGCGCTGATCGCCAAGTACGGCGCCGCCACCGGCAAGGACAAGCACGAGCGGCTGATGATGCTCGGCCTCAAGAACACGGCCGACACGCCCAGCTTCCACGACGCCCGCACCGGCTACCTGGTCGCCGACTCCATCCAGAACCCCACCGCCACCGCGGGTGTCGGGGCGAACTGGTGCCGGCTGTGGTTCGTGTTCGCCGACAACGAGCTCGGCGTGACGGCGGCGTCCGACCCGGACACCGCCAACGCAGGCAGCATCACCGTCAGCACCGACACCCCGGACGAGTGCGACCCGGGTGCCGCGATCGCCCCGGTCGGCGACCGTCCCGAGGGCAGCGACATCATCTTCGACGGCACCGGCTCGACCGCCGGCGGCGACGCGGGCGACGCCCTGTCGTACGCCTGGGACCTGGACGACGACGGCGCCTACGACGACTCGACGTCGGCCACGCCCACGTGGGCGTTCGGCGACAACGGCGCCCACACGGTCGGCCTCCAGGTGAGCAACGCCTCGGGCTACACCGACACCACCTCGGTCTCGTTCAACACGACCAACGTGGCGCCCACGGTGACGGTCGACCTGGCCGACCTGGCGGGCATGGAGGAGAACGACACGCGCACCGTCGCGGCCACCTTCTCCGACCCGGGCTGGCAGGACACGTACTCGGGCAACGTCGACCTCGGGACGTCGTACCGTCCGGACGTGAACCCGGCAGCTCGCGGTCACCACGCAGGGCGCCAAGGGCCCCGGTGACTCCGGTGGGGCCACGGCCGACCAGGGGACGGCCACCGCCCAGGTCACCTACGGCGACAACGGCACCTACACGGTCACCGTGGAGGTCACCGACGACGACAGCGGCACGGGGAGCGGAGACGCCCAGGCCACCGTCGCCAACGTCGACCCGACCTCGGTCATCGACACCTCGGGCGAGCAGGTCTACGACGGCGTCTCGGCGTTCATCCTGGAGGCGGGGGAGGACCTCACCGTCCCCGCCAGCTCGGAGGACCCGGGATCCGACGACCTGCGGTTCCGGTGGGACTGGGACGGCGGCGCGCTGAACGGAGAGACGCCGGACGAGCAGACCTCGCTCAACGACCCCGGCGTCGACCCCGACCCGGCGCTCAGCCCGAGCATCCACCCGCGCAACGTCTCGCTCGAGGCCACCCACGCCTACAGCGACGCCTGCGCGTACGACCTGGACGTCACCGTCACCGACGACGACCTGGGTTCGGCCAGCGACTCCGCGGTCGTGCTGATCACCGGCAACGCCACGGAGAGCAAGGGTCACGGGTGGTGGCTGAACCAGTACCGCCCCAAGGGCGAGACGTTCGACGACGCGACGCTCCAGTGCTACCTGGACATCGTGAACTACCTGAGCCTGGTGTTCAGCGAGGGCAAGGACGCCGACTCCCGGGCCGACGCCACCCTGGTGCTCCAGAACCCGGCGAAGTCGCCGGCCGACGTGATCTTCGACCAGCACGCTCTCGGCGCCTGGCTGAACTTCGCCAACGGGTCGGTCAAGCTGGACACGCCGGTCGACTCCGTGGGCGGACCGGCGCCCGACAGCACCTTCGGGGCCGTGATGTTCGCGGCCGAGACGATCCGGATGAACCCGGCCTCGACCTCGGCGCAGATCAAGGCGCAGAAGGACATCGTCGAGCGGATCGCGACGCAGAGCGCTCCCTAGGACGGCGCGTCACCGGACCGTGAAATCAGCGGACCACACGACGTCCGGTGTCGCGCACGACGGGGTCTCCGACCGACAGGTCGGGGACCCCGTCAGCGTGAGTGTCGCGGCCCCGGCCTGCCGGCCCGTGACCGTCCACGACCGGCTGGTGCTGCCCTCGTCCGAGACGTCGGCGCTGATCGTCACGGCGGCGCCGTCGACCACCGGCTCCTCCCAGTCGTACGAGGCGGGGAGGAACACGGTTGCCGTCCCGCCCACCTCGAGGGCCACGCTCGCGCCGTCGTCGCCGATCCGCAGGATGTCGACGGGCGTCGGCGTCGCGGCGGGGGTCGCGCTGGGCCCGTCCGCGGGCTCCTGCTCCGCGCCGCAACCGTGGAGGGCCAGCAGGACCACGACGGCCACGAGGATCCTGGCCGTGCCGGTGCGCATGCGGCGAACGTACCTGCCATGTACGTGGCGGCCGTCCCGGTGGTCCTCTAGGGGAAGAGCACTTTCCTCGAGGAGCCCACATGTCCCACCCCGACACCGTCGCCCTGACCGCCGACCACGGCCTGGGCACCGTCCGCACCATGCCCCAGTTCCGCACCCACATCGAGCAGGGGCCGCTCTCCGACGCCCAGCGCCGGCTCGTGCTCGACCAGGCCGAGATCCTGATCGAGGAGATCTACGTGCACCTGCCGCTCAAGCGCGCCATGCACGCCGTCGACCCGCTCCAGGCACTCCGCCTGCTGCGCCACCGGCTGGCCGAGCTCACCGAGACGGAGTTCCACGTGCAGCTCCAGCGGATCTTCCTCGGCCTGCACGACCTGCACACCAACTACATCCTGCCGTCGCGCTTCGCCGGCTTCGCCTTCCTCGGCGTCTTCCTGGAGCGCTGCGTCGACAACGGGCGGACGGCGTACGTCGTGACCAAGACGTTCGACCACATCACCGGCGACCCGCAGCTGAAGGCGGGTGTCGAGGTGACGCACTGGAACGGCACCCCCATCCACCTCGCCGTGGTGGCCAACGCGGCGCGGGAGGCCGGCAGCAACAAGGCGGCCCAGCTCACGCAGGGCCTGCAGAACATGACCCTCCGCGCGATCAACATGTCGCTGCCGCCGGACGAGGACTGGGTCGACATCACCTACAAGGTCGACGGGGCCACCCACGAGACCCGGGTGCCGTGGCGGGTCTTCGAGTCCGGCGCCGAGGTCACCGCGCCCGGGACCCTGCCGTCCCTGCCCTCCGGCGTTCGCGCCGCCGCGCACCACCTGGTCGGCATGGACCTCCGCACCGAGCTGACCCGCCGGGCGAAGCGTCGGTTGTTCGCCCCGGCCTCCATGAAGCAGGGGAAGCTCCCGAAGGCCGCCAGGGGTGCGAAGGGCGCGAAGGCGGCCAGGGACAACGCCCGCAGGGCCGGCGTCGACGCGCCGCTCGCGGCCGGGCCCGTCCCGACCAACCGCCCCGACGAGATCAAGGCGCGGATCGTCGACACCCCGAGCGGCACGTTCGGGCACCTGCGGATCTTCACCTTCCACATGCAGGACCAGGACATCGAGGGGTTCGTCAACGAGGTGGCGCGAGTCCTCTCCGTGCTGCCGCCGGAGGGCCTGGTCCTCGACGTCCGCGGCAACGGCGGCGGCTACGTGATCGCGGCGGAGTTCCTGCTCCAGCTCCTCAGCCCGCGCCGCGTCGTGCCGGAGCCGTTCCAGTTCGTGAGCTCGCCCAGCACGACCGGACTGGCCCGGGCGGTCGCCGACTACGACGGGTGGAAGGCCTCGCTGGAGGAGGCGGTGACCACGGCCTCGGCGTACTCGACGGCGTTCTCGCTGTACCCCGCCGACGTCGTCAACAGCGTCGGCCAGGTGTACCAGGGTCCGGTCGTCCTGGTGACCGACGCCCAGTGCTACAGCGCCTGCGACATCTTCGCCGCCGGCTTCCAGGACCACGAGATCGGCCCGGTGCTCGGGGTCGAGGCCAACACCGGCGCCGGTGGCGCGAACGTGGTCACCCACGAGGACCTGCGCACCGAGTGGACCGGCGGGCCCCTCAAGCAGCTGCCCAAGGGGGTGCAGATGCGCGTCGCGCTGCGGCGCTGCCTGCGCGTCGGAACGCGGTCCGGCCAGCCGGTGGAGGACCTCGGCGTGGTGCCCGACTCGCTCCACCCGCTGACCAAGCGTGACCTCCTGGAGGAGAACGTCGACCTGATGACGGCGGCCGGCGCCTTGCTCGCCGCCCGGACGCCGCGGCTGCTGCGCTTCGTGTCCGCGGCCGCCGGCGCGGGGAAGCGCAAGCTCACCGTCACCACCGGATCGGTCGCCAGCATCGACGTCTGGGTCAACGGTCGGCCGGTCGCGACGTCGGCCACCGCCGCCGGCACCACTCAGGTCACGGTCCCTGCGGCCGACGGCGCCGTGATCCGCGTGGAGGGGTACGACGCGGCCGGGGTGCTGGTCGCGGCCAGCCAGCAGACCGCCTAGCAGGCGGTCAGTGCACGAAGTCGTCCCAGTTGGTGGCCAGGTACTCCACGAAGGCGGGGCCGGTGTACTCGGCCTCCAGGTGGGCCCGGGACACCGGGTGCGGGATGCTGACGAACGCGGGGTCGGCCAGCGCCTGCCGGGCGAAGTCGTGGTGGATGATCGCGCCGGTCCCGATGGTGACGAAGTCCGCGGCGTGCTCGAGGCACCACGCCACGTCGGCGGCCGACAGGATCTTGCCGGCGTACCCCAGCCGTACGCCGTGGCGCGGCAGGGCGGCGAAGTGGTCGAGGAGCAGGCCGTCCTCCTCCAGGCCGTGCGGCTGCTTCCAGGCGTCCCAGAGCGACAGGTCCAGGTAGTCCAGGTGACCGTCGGCCATGACCCTGGCGGCCAGGGCCGTGGCCTCGTCGAGGTCGATCCCGAAGCGCTCGGGTGACAGCCTCAGACCGAGCTGGAAGCCCGGTCCGGTGGCCTGGCGGATGCCCTCCAGGATCTCGAGGAGGAACCGCGACCGGTCCTCGGCGGACCCGCCGTACCCGTCGGTGCGGACGTTGTGCCGGGCGTCGAGGAACTGGCCGACCAGGTAGCCGTGGGCGCCGTGCACCTCGACCCCGTCGAAGCCGGCCCGTTCGGCCCGGCCCGCCGCCGCGACGAAGGCGTCGACCGCCGCGTGGACCTCGGCGGTGGTGAGGGCGCGGACACCCTTCGCCTCGTTCGCCCACGGCGCCACGGACGGGACCCCGGACACCGCGGGGTCGGCCCGCAGGCCGCCGTGGTGCAGCTGCACCGAGGACACCGCGTCGGCCGCGCGCACGTCGTCGGCCAGCCGGCTGAGCCCTGCCAGGTGTCGGTCGTCGCTGATGCCGAGCTGGCCGTCCCACGCCTGTCCCTCCGGGGCGACGTACGTCGCGCACGACATCACCAGCCCGAAGCCACCGTGGGCCCGGGCCACCAGCCAGCGGCGCTCGTCGTCGCCCAGCGTGCCGTCGGAGTGGCTCTGCTTGTTGGTCAGCGGCGCCACGGCCAACCGGTTGCTCCAGGAAGGTCCGCGGAGCAGGTCGAGGGGCGAGGCGGCATCGGTCACCCGACGATCCTCCCAAGGGCGCAAGTGAGGTAGTTCCACGGCTGTGTCGCTGCCGTCGAGCCGGAACCATGGAGGACATGCTTCTCACCCCTGAGACCGACGCGATCTGGCGCGGTCGTCCCGACCTGGACCACGCCAACGAGATGAGCGCAGGCTCGGCGATCGGCCACCTCGGCATCGAGTTCACCGAGCTCGGCGCGAGCTACCTGGTCGGTCGGATGCCGGTCGACAGCCGTACCCGCCAGCCGTTCGGGATCCTGCACGGCGGCGCCTCGGTGCTGCTTGCCGAGTCCTTGGTCAGCTGCGCGGCCACGTTCGTCGCCGCACCTGGACAGGCGTGCGTCGGCATGGAGATCAACGCCAACCACCTGCGACCAGTCACCTCCGGCTGGGTCACCGGCACCGCCCGACCGATCTCGCTGGGTCGTCGTACCCAGGTCTGGGAGGTCAGGATCGTCGACGACAACGACAAGCTCGTGTGCATCTCACGGTGCACGATGGCGGTCATCGACGCGCCGTGAGCGTCGCCGGTGCCGCGTGGGCCGCCCCGGCGTACGCCGAGGCCTGATCGCCGAACTCGAGGACGTCCAGGTCGAGGAACAGGGTGGGGGTGGTGGCGCCGGCGTGCTCACCGCCGCGTCGGCTCAGCCGCTGGGGCAGCCGCGCGTTCCACGTCGTGAGGACGCGGGGAGTCCAGCACACGTGGACGAGGAGCATGAAGGCGGAGACCGCGGTGTACACGAGGTGCAGCAGCCAGATCGGGCCGGCGGGCAGGCTGAGGACGTAGACGGTGTACACCGCGTTGCCGATGTTCGTCATGACCAGGTTCCCGCGGCTGTACGACCTCAGGTCGCGGGTGCGGGCCGCGCGCACCACCATGGGCAGGTTGCTCCCCAGGAACAACAGCGTGGAGATCACCCCGGCCACGGTGACGGCGTTCATGACTCGGTCACGACCCCTTCGTAGCCGACGGTGTAGGCCGCCATGGACAGCGATCCGCCCTGGTAGCCGTCGACGAGGACGGACATCGGCTCGTCGCCGGCGAGACCGGCGAGGTAGAGCAGAGGCAGGTAGTGGTCGGGGGTCGGCACCGCGTCGGCGAAGTCGGCGTGGCCGTCCAGCGCCGCCACGTCGGCGGGGGAGCCGCTCTGCAGGACGCCCCGCGCGGCCTCGTCGAAGCGACGGGCCCACGCGAACCCCTCGTCCGGTCGGGACGGGTCGACGGCGGCCAGGTTGTGCACGACGTTGCCGCTGCCGATGACGAGCACGCCGTGGTCGCGCAGCTCACCGAGCTTGCGACCGAGCTCGAGGTGGTAGTCCCAGCTCTCGAACGCGTTGAGCGAGAGCTGCACGACGGGGATCGACGCGTCGGGGAAGGCGTGCCGCAGCACCATCCACGTGCCGTGGTCGATGCCCCAGGAGTCGATGTCGCAGCCCACCCAGGTCGGCTTCGCCAGGTCGGCGACCTCCTCGGCGAGCTCGGGCAGGCCCGGCGCCGGGTACGTCACGTCGTACAGCTCCTGGGGGAACCCGTAGAAGTCGTGGATCGTGCGCGGACGCACCATCCCGGTCACCGCCGTGGCGTTGGTGTACCAGTGCGCCGAGATCACCAGGATCGCCCGCGGGGGCGGCACCGAGCGGCCGAAGTCGGCCCACGCCTCGGTGTACCTGTTGGGCCGCACCGCGTGCATCGGGTTGCCGTGTCCGATGAACGCTGCGGGCATCCGGGTGGTCATGTCGGGCTCCGGTCGTCAGGAGGTGGCGAACACGACGAGCTGGAGCTGGACGTCGTCGGGGTCCCGGAAGTTCAGCGACCAGCCCCAGCCGTGCTCCGAGATCGGGCTGTAGGTGACGCCCCGCTCCTCGAACTTGGCCACCCAGTCGTCGAGCGTCTCGCGGTCGGGCGCGGTGAAGCCGACGTGGTCGAGGCCGGTGCGCACGGGGTCGAAACCCTCGCGGGCGTTGGTCGGGTGCTCGTTCAGGACGATGAACATGGACCAGTCCTCGGGGCCGAGCACGACGCCGTACCCACCGTTGCCACCCTGGTGGTCCTCGCGGACGAGCTCCTTGAACCCGAACAGGTCGGAGTACCAGGCGAGGCTGGCCTCGATGTCGGTGACGGTCAGGGCGACGTGGTGAAGGACGGCGGTCATCGTGCTCTCCTCGCTGGGTCGTGAAGCCCTGGTGGCTTCGTGACCCCGACACTGCCGCCACCGGTACCTCCGCCACATGGGGGAGAACCGACAATCCGGGTCGGTGGGCGGCCAGCCGAACCTGTCGGCCCTGCCCCATGCGTCGCGCGACGCGTGAGCGGATCGTTCGAGGTCCGAACCGCTTCCCGAGGAGAACGCCATGACCACTGTCCTGATCACCTACGACGTCGACGACGTGCAGGCCTGGCTGGCCTCGCCGACCCGCACCGCCACCTTCGAGTCGGCCGGCTTCACGGTCCGCCCGTTCGTCGACCCGACGGTCGCCAACCAGGTCGCGTTGCTCGTCGAGCGGCGCAAGCCCGCGCCGGGACGCGCCACCCTCGTGGCGCCGTACCGCCCCGTTCGCGGTCGCCTCGAGGACCTGCGGCAGCTGATCACCTCACCCGAGGCCACCGAGCGGATGCGACGCGACGGCGTGCGCAAGGCCACGATGACGACGTACCTCGAGGGGTGACGTCGCCCAGTCGTCGCCTAGCCGGCGGTCTCCCGGGCCGCCATGGCCACGAGCTCGGAGCGGGTCCGCGTGCCGAGCTTGGTGCCGACGTTGGCCAGGTGCCGCTCGACCGTGCGTGACGACAGGAACACGCGCTCGGCGATCTCGCGGTTGGTCAGGCCGTCGGCCAGCAGCACCAGCACCTCGGCCTCGCGGGCCGTCACCCCGGCCGTGGCCCAGGGTGCGGGGAGTCCTGGGGCCGCCTGGCCGCGGCGAGGCACGGAGATGCCGGCATCGCGGAGCAGCGCCCGGACGGCATCCGCGGCACGGGTGAGGCCGCGGTCCTCGAAGCCGCCCAGCGTCTCGAGCAGCCAGCGGGCCGGGTCACCCCACCCGTCGTCGATGGCCGCCGGGGCGGCGAGCCGGAAGCCGTGGTGCAGCCACCCGTCGGCCATCACCCGCAGCAGCTCCTCCCCCTCGGCGAGCTCGGCTTCGGCCTCGGTACCGCGGCCGGCCCGGCCGAGCGCCACGGCCCGGGCGAACCGGAGGTACCCCCGAGCCTGGTAGGTCATCGCCGCGTCGGCGGTGTCGGCCGCGGCGATCAGCGCCGCAGCCTCCTCGGGGCTGGTCGAGTCGAGCACGGACAACAGCACGCTGAGGCCCCGGGTCGGGTCCTGTGGGGTGGTCGGCAGGCGCGCGAACTCCTCGTTCGCGCGCGCGAAGTGGTCCCGAGTCGTGTCGAGGTCCTCCTCGACCAGCGCCAGCATCCCGAGCCCGGCCCACACCATCCCGTTCATGCCCGGCTCGTCGCTGACCGCCGCCCTGGCCGCCCGTGCCGACCGCTCGACCGCGTCGGCACGCCCCAGCACGGCCTGCACCAGCAGCTCCGAGGCGTGCGCGATCGCCAGCAGCACGGGCAGGCCCAGGCGCTCGGCGAGCTCCGCGCTGCGTCGCAGCCGTTCGATGCTCTCGTCCATCCGGAACCGCAGGAGGTACCACTGGCCGTGGGCGAGCTCGAGGTGCGCGGCGATGCCCCAGGCTCCGCACGCCAGGGCCTGCTCGCGGGCGCTCCGCAGCCGCTCCTCGCTGCCACCGCTCAGGGTGTCCAGCCAGGCCAGCTCGCTCATCGCGCGGGTGCGCCACAGCGTGAGCCCGTGCGTCTCCGCGATCACGCGCGCCCGGTCGAACGCCTTCTCGCTCGCCGCAACAGAGCTGAGCCGCCAGCAGCGACCGATGACCTCGAGGGCCTCGCACGCCAGCTCGTGGTCGCCGAGCGACTCGGCCGTCGCGAGGGCCCGTTCGGCCAGCGGCAGCGCGGCTTCAGGCTGGCCCTGCCCGAGCGCGGACTGGGCGGCCACCGTGTCGACGCGAGCGCTCAGGTCGTCGTCCGCCGCATCGGCCGCGCACTCGCGTGCCCGGGCGAGGTGCTCGTCGGCGATGTCCCACACGCACGCCGTCACGGCCGCCCGGGCGACGCCGAGGTGGGCGTTCGTACGACGCGTGGCGGGGCCGTCGATGACCCGGAGCTGGTGGGCCACGCGCGAGCCGACGACGATCGCCTGGTCGGTCTTCCCGGCCAGCGCGAGGACCTCGGCGGCGACCTCGTCGACGTCGGCCTCGAGGGCTGCGTCCGACGTCGCCGTCCTGGCCCGGTCGAGGATCTGCTCGGCGGACCCGAGCGCACCCGCCGCCAGCGACCGACGCGCGAGCTCCAGCAGCAGGACGGCCGCGCGCTCGTGCTGTCCGGACCTCTCGGCCAGGCCGGCCGCCACCTCACACCACGGGCCGGGCAGCCCCGGGTGCGCGGACTCGACCGCGTCGAGGACGGCGCCGGAGACGAGCCCGCGCTCGGCGGGCAGCAGGTCGTCGAGCACGGCGTCCCGGGTCAGCGCGTGCCGGAAGCGGAACTGCGCCCCGGGCTCGGCGACCAGGAGCTGCGCGTCGACGCCGGCGCGGAGCGCCGCCATCACGTCGAGGTCGGACACCTGCGCTGCCGTTGGCAGCAGCGTCCAGTCGAAGCGTCGCCCCAGGACGGCCGCCACCTGCAGCACGCGGGCCGGCTCGGGGCCGAGCCCGCGCAGCCGGCCGCGCACGCTGTCCACGAAGCTCACCGGCAACGAGGGGCCGGCCCCGGTGTCGAACGACCACCGTTCGCCGTCCCACGCGAGCGCACCCGCGCCGACGGCGCCGGCGAGCACCTCCTCCACCATGAACGGCAGCCCGTCGGACCAGGCCCGCACGTACTCCACGACCCCGCTCGGTACGTCGTCCGAGCCGAGGCAGGCGGCCGTCATCCGCCCGAGGTCGTCGGTCGCCAGCGCGTCGAGCTCCAGGACGGTCGCCGTCCGGGCTGCCATCAGGCCCTGCAGCAGGCGCAGCGCCGCGCTGGCCTCCTCGGACCGCACGGTCGCCACGCACAGGACGGGCTGGGTGCGGAGCGCGTCGACGAGGTACTCGAGCACGGCGAGCGTCTCCTGGTCCGCCCAGTGGAGGTCCTCGAGCACCAGCAGCACGGCGGACTCGCCGGCCACCGCGGTGAGGAGTCGCACCACCCCCTCGGCGAGCACCACCGGCGGCTCGTGCGTCGTCTCCCCGGGCGTCCGCCACTCCGGCAGCAGCCTGCCCAGGGCGGGCCGGAACGGCGACAGTCCGGGGAGGTCGGGCAGTCCCTGGTTGCGGAAGTGGGACAGCAAGGCCTCGGAGAACGGCCGGAACGGCACCGGAACGTCAGCCTGCACCCCCCGGCCGAAGAGGACCTGCACGCCGGAGTCGCGCGCAGCGGTGACGATCTCGCCCACCAACCGCGACTTGCCGACCCCGGCCTCCCCGCTGACGAAGACCACGCCTCCGGCACCTCGCTGGGCCTCGGCCAGCGCCGTGCGCGCGGTGTCGAGCACCTGATCGCGCCCGATCAGCTCCCGACACAGAAGGCCCCGCACTGCCCGAGTATCGCCCCGATCCGATCCGGGTAGGAAGCCACGGACGATCCAGCGTCAGTAGATGTGCAGCTTCGCCAGGAGCCCCTCGGTGTCGTCGACGACCTGGAGCAGGTCCTTGTTGTGCTTGATCATCTGGCTGCGCATGTAGACGCGTAGCCACTGCTGGTACATGAAGCTCTCGTACCGGTCGAAGACGACCGGCATCGGCAGGTTCCGGTTGGCCAGGTGGCCGGCCAGGAAGAACGCG
>CAWIVR010000013.1:0-114449 GCA_963839565.1 uncultured Actinomycetota bacterium
CGAGCAGGCGCGAACGGAATCCCTTACGAAGCGCTTTCTTGATTGTGGCAGGCTGCGCGATGTAAACGAGCTTTCTGGTTCCGGGCTTCGAGGCGGTCCGGTGACCCGCCGTGTCGGATGAAGTCCAGCCGTGACAGGGCGTCCGGCCCGTAGTCGCGGTACGCGTTGCGGCACGCCGGGCCTGCGGAAGCAATCCGGTCTCCTCGTAAACCGCAGCGTCGTGGTGGTTGTCGCAGCAGCCGCGGCGAACTCGCCGATTCGCTTGGGGTCGTCCGTCGCGGTTGACCTTCCCCTTAGCTGGCAGGTTCATGACAAGCGCACTCGTCCTCCCGCGAGGACCGGATATGTGCACCCTCACGCAACCAGGCGGTCAAGTCGGCCCAGGTGCCTTCGCCGTAGCGGAAGCGGTGGTACTGGTACATGGCGTCCTCGGGCGTGAGTCCGGTGAGGTCTGTAGGCAGCACGTTGAGCATGTGCTCGAGACCGGGATAGACCCTGATCGACGAATCAGGTCCGGAGTCGGCGATCGCGCGCGCGATCCGCTCCACGGAGGTCTTCACCGGAACGCTCGTGTCGTCCGAACCGTACTGAAGGAACACCGGGCAGTCGATCCGCTCATAGTCGGTGACCGGGTCGTAGCCGACCTCGGGATCGTGAGGGTCACCGAGCATGCCGATCAGATCGTCCACGGGCATCAAGGGCGGGACCGACGAGAGCATCGGGTTCTCACGCACGTAGTCGGGGACCTCGTACCGGTGGAGATCGGGCGCCTTGGCCACGGTTTCGAGCGCCCTTCGCAGCTGCCCTGCGACCGGGTCCGAGAGGCCCTCACCGACGATGGTGAAGATGCAGCGCCATGCCTCGGCCACCGCCGCGACGGTGGCCGGACCGACGCCGGCCTCGCGCAGGACCTTCGTCCGGCGGTGGATCTCCGACTCGGCCATGGATACGCCAGGAGAACCGACACCGGTGAGGAAGGCTGCGCCATATCGGGCGGCGATCATCGGCGCCGCCCACATCCCGTTGGAGAAGCCCGCCAGCCCGATCCGCCCGGCGTCGATCTCTGGGAAGTCCGCGAGCAAACGCATGGCGGCCTCACCCGCGTCGGCCTGTTCGAAGACCGAGGGCTCATGGCCACCGGAGAGGCCGTGCCCTGCCTTGTCGTAGATCAGTGCTGCCACCCCGGCGGCCAGGATCGGGTCGGCGTGCAGCCGGCAGAAGTCCCGTTGCCCGCCCGCAGCGCCGTGCAACAACACGGCCGCCGGATGCGGACCGGGACCCGGCGGAAGAATGAGCGTGCCCGCCAGCTGTAGGTCACCGGAGGCGAAGGTCACCTCCCGCTCCAAGTACCGGGACGAGCGGGCGAGGGTCACGACGTCACCGCCGCTCGCGATGTTGAGCGCTCCGGTGTCGGTGAGGTCGATCCACTCGCCGTTCTCCGTCAACAGTCGGTCCTCGGCCAGTGCGTACGCCCGAGTCACCAGGTCGTCCTCGGCCACCAGGATCATGGGCTCGCCGAAGTAGGTCTCCGGTATCTGCGTGAGCAAGATCCTGCGACCGTCGGCCTCGTACCACCCGGTCAGCTCGCCCAGGCGCGCGGGTAGGGGGCCGACCCGAAGGAGAACCGCACCGTCGACGACGAGGTGATCTTCCTCGAAGACCGGCGGCCGGGTCTCGCGGAAGGTGCCGAGGGAGGGCCGGTCGACCAGCACCGTGCCGGCTCGCAGGCGTGCGACAACGACGCCGTCCGCGGTCTCAGCGATCCAGGTGCTCTTGGTCGAGGTGTTCATGGTCATCCTGTCGAGTCCGAGGTGGTGATATCCGCGGGAAAGGCGAAGAGTGCCAGGTGCACCGCGCGGATCTCGGTGTCGGCCGCGCGCGCGCGTGCTGTCTTCGACCAGCGCTGGACGAGCTGCAGGTAGGCGTCGGCGAACTCCGCGAGCTCCGCGGCGGTGAGGGTGATCGCAGCTTGGGAGAACAATGCTGAGTCTCGCCACGCCGGGTCGAGGTCGTCGCGGCGGAGATACGCGTTCACCGAGGTGCCCAAACCGGCCAGCCGCATGTCAATCACTGATTGAGCCATGGCGGGGGCGGCGGAGTCCTGCGGGTCGGAGAACCGTACGTCGACTGAGGCGAGCCGCCAGAACCGTGATCGCCCCCGACTCACGTCCCGCTCGATCAGCCCGGCCTTGGCGAGCTCGCGCAGGTGATAGGACATGACGCCCGTGTTCGACTCCAGCGCCCTGGCCAGCATGGCCGAGGTCGCAGGGCCCGTATCCAGGTGGTCCAGGACGTCCTGCCGCACCTGGCTGGCCAAGGCCCTCAGAACCACGATCTCGGCAGGGCGGTCAGGCATGCATGCATGATAATCTATGCATAGGTTTCTGTGCAAGGTCGTCGTGCGCCAGCCGCGAGCCTCCAGTCCGCCGAGGCCGGCGGGCCGGCGGGGCCGGCGACCGCCAGGGACGCCGACTCGATGGCCGATTACCTCTCAAGCATTTGAGTGACTTCCGAGAGGAACCGAGGCGGGGTTGGCTCGTCCAGTCCTCCCCTCATGCGCTCGAGTCACCGGCGGAGTCGGCTGAGCATCACTTGCATGGTCTCCAACTCACTACGCTCGTGCCAGGCCAACCTGCGCATGAGCTTGACCGTCGTCCACACCTCACCGCCCTCGACGACCAGATGTCCGGGCACTTTCGCTAGCTGCCGGCGGACGTGGTCACCAGACTCGACCAGCTCCTGGAGCAGGTCAGAGGCCGGCATCCGCCACGGCAGACCGACGGCTGGCAAGTAGTAGCGAGACTCGGTGTCGGCGAGGTGCCACGCCATCTGTCGCAGGGTTCGCCAGTGGGCGAAGCCGGGCAGCGTCCGGTCGGGATCGTCGTTGTCGAGCTCGCGCGCGGAGCACTTCTGCACGAGTTCGATGGTCTGGGCGCGTGTGTCGGTCAAGATCTCGGTCGTACGCTGGCGCTCTCGATCCGAACATGGCACGCGGTCTCGAGCGAAGGCCTGCTCGTCGCCGCCAATCGTCTCGACAACAACTACCTCGACCAAGCCTGCCGCCTCAGGCGTCACGCTCGCGATCCGAGAAGTCAGGTCGTCCAGGGCTGCCGCCTCGTCCAACCCCTGGCCACACATGCCCCACAGGTTCAGGTCGAAGGTCCAGGCCGCGACGCCGGCGTCGTAGGCCATATTCACGCCAAGCTCCACGTAGGCATCGACCACCACTCTCACCCCCCGAAATGTAGGTCAACGGAAAGCGGGCTGCCCTCTCGCGACGAGGGCTTGCTGCTCCACCGGGAGTGTGCCCCTTCTGCGCCCCGCGGTCGCGTCAGTCCGCCCAGAATGACGCAGCGACCGATGGCCACTGTGGGGCAGTCCCTTCAGTGCTCACCATCTCGCCGAGGATCCCGAACGACCGCTGAAGATGGGCCCGGGCGTCATCGAATGCGGCGTCTCGATGCTGCGGGATAGTCCAGCAACTGCTGAATGAAGCGAGCCCAATTGGCGGGTCGCCTCCGGCCGAGGCCCGCCGTTCGCCTCGATGTCTTTGATGACATGCCTGAACCCGAGGTCACTTGTGCGGAGGAGCCAGACCACCTCGTCCAGCACGGGTTCCATGAGGTCGTCGCAGCCCACAACGGCGACCCCCCATTCCGCAAGCTCGTCCCTTTCGGAGAAGATCCAGCCGAATGGGAGAGCGGCGCTACGTTCGCTAGAAGTACGCCGAAGTCGATCAAGCCGGACCCCATACATGTTGCTATGCAAGCGCCATGAAGAGACACGAGCTCGATGACGGCACCGTCCTGACTATCCAGGCTCCCATGGGGCCCCCGGGGACGCCGGCTGCCGCCGTCGCGGTGCTATTCGACGGCCAGCCGATGATCAACGCTGGCGTTTCCGGGACCCTGCTGACGCTTCAGGATGAAGCGATCATCCCTCCGTTGATGCTGGTCGCCGTCGAGTCCATCGAGGGCTCGACCCCACGAGGGCCAACCCGGTGCGCGTCGCTGACGAACCCGGGCATCCTGGGGCGGTTCGTGCGGTCGCTGGAGGGCTTCCTCGAGCACGAGTTCGACGCACTTCCAAGCCAGGCCCGACGCCTCGTCCTCGGTCACAGTCTGGGTGGGAACGCCGCCTTATACGTCGCCTGCCACTGGCCACACCTGTTCGGAGGCGTGGTGACGGGGTCGGCTGCGCTGTACTGGCCGGGCGATGACGATCAGCTGGCCGGCCGGCGAGTGGTCGAGGACGTGCTGGCCTCCCCGGGGCTGCGATTCTGGATGCAGGCCGGTTCGGAGGAGGACGCCGATCTGCTCGCCGCCAACCGGGATCTCTGGCAGCGTGCTGACGAAGCGGGACTCGACCTTGTCCACCGGGAGTTCCAGGGCGGGCACGACCTTGCGGCTTTCAAGGTCGGGCTCGCGGTCGCGATGCCCCACCTCTTGTCCGGGTCGGCGCTCAGGTGAGCCTTCGACCCAGCCACCGCTTCGGGTCACCGAAGCCGAGATCTGTGATGCCGAACTCACGCAGCTTGGAGACGACGAGCAGTCGGTGGTGTGCCGCGAAGGTCAAGACGTGCGCGACCATCGCGCCGTAGGACAGCACCTCCGGCTCGTCTGAGAACGCCTCGACGAATGTCTCGTCGAAGCGCCCCTCCTCGGCGTACAGCCGAACGTGGGCGACGAAAGCCGGACCGGCAGTCGCCAGTCGTGCGCTCATCGATGACACCGTTTCGGATTCCTCGACCGCGAAGTCATATGGCGCGTCGTCAACGGCCGCGTTCCACATGGCCACCTGCCCGACCAATCGCGAGAGGGCCCAGCGCAAGGTCTCGCCGTCGATCTCCTCGATCGGCCCCTCGAACCGAGAGTCAAGCTGAGCATCCGTCAACCGATGAGCGCGGGCGACGAACTGTCCCACCAGCCAGACGTGGTGCTCGACGAGCTCGACGATCAAGTCCATGCCATCCATCCTGTGCCGGGCCGGCAGCCGCAGCCCCGCCGGCGGGTGGAAGTGGACACCCGACGGCGCGTCGATCCGGAAGGTGCCAGGCCGCTGGCGCCAGGTCGACGGCGCGCTGCCGAAGCCGCGGCGGAACGCCCGGGTAAACGCTTCGTGCGAGGCGTACCCCGCCTCGACCGCGATGTCCATCAGGATGGCGTCGGTCGTGATCATCCGGTACGCGGCGCGCTCCAACATGACACGGGCACGGAAGCGTGTTGGGCTCTCCCCGGCTACGGCCACGATCACCCGCTCGAAGTGGAAACGAGACAGGTGGGCCTGCGCAGCCAGCTCGTCCGCGCGACGAGGTGAGGCGTCAAGGTCGGTCGCAAGCCGGTCCACAAAGGCGACGAACCGATCCGCGCTCACACGAACGAACTTAGCGCCGATGTGGTGCGGCGGCGGTGTGCACCAAACCGCCCCAGCACCGCCACCGCGGACCTGAATCGGCTCTGTGGGCAATGCCGTATGGCGGCCGCGGGTACGACTCGGTCTGCCCCCTGGATGGCCGAGACCTGTGCGTCGGCTTCTCCGCGACGCGCCCATTGAGACTCCCGACATCCTGACCCCCTTCCCTCCTACCCTTCTCCCTCCTTCTGCCTCCCCCATCGGGGTCGGCTGCCTGGCGGGCATGCCGGCGACTTGCCGGACGCCTCTCGTCCCGGTGTTCGCCGTCGTCGTCTTCGTGCTGATGACGCTGGACGGACGATGCCCCGAGGCTGAGGAATGAAACGATCACCGTCGCGCACCTCACGCTGTGGGCCGACCGTCGCCGAGTGCCTCCGCCGGGAGGACCCTGCCGATTCCGGAACTTCCGAGCCGAGGAGAGCAACAAGCTCCGGCGTCCGCCCTTCCGCTGGATCCGGTCGTCTGAGGCCGGCGCTCACTCGTCACGCGTGCTACGGACGCGCTCGTGACCGGCGGACACCCGCTCCGTTGCGGCATCTCTGCCGTCCTCGCTCAAAATCTTGTGCCACATTTGTGCCACAAACGTCCACACCGACGGTACGTGAAGGCGTCCCGAGGGTGGTCAAACCGCCTCTGACCTGCGAAAACGTGTGGCGCCCCCGACAGGATTCGAACCTGTGACCGGCGGATTAGAAGGCCGCTGCTCTGTCCAGCTGAGCTACGAGGGCATGCGATCACCGCGCGCCAGTATGCCGCAGGGGCGGCAGGCTGACGTGCGACACCGGAGTGTCCGATGGGTCGCTGGACCCTTGTCACGGCGACATCCGCGGCGACCGCGGGAGCGACCAGGGTGCGAGCGGCCCCCGGGGACGACCGGGTCCGGGGTGGCCGGGGCGACGACACGCTCAACGGCGGCAGCGGCGCGACAGGATGTCCGGTGCGGACCAGGTCTCAACGACCGCGTGGTGGCCGACCGTCGCGACCGGGTCGTCGGGTGCGAGCGAGTGGTCAGGCGCTAGCCCGGGAAATGCAGCGCAGCCGGACCCGATGCGCGGGTCCGGCTGCGGCGGTCTCGGTGGGTCAGTGACTGATGGCGACGACGCGGCCGGGAACGGCCAGGTACGACGGCCCGGCAGCGGGTGTGGGGCGGCTGGCGGTGGGGCGGCTGGCGCCGTACACCCGGGCCAGCACGACACCGGCGATGACGACGGTGGCAAGGACGGCGAGCGCGAGGACGACGAGGAGGGCCGAGACGGTGGTGGCGTCGATGATGTTCATGGCTTTCCTTCTTTCCCTGGGGCCCGGTGGCCTGATGACCACCACTCTGGCCGGGATCAGAAGGGACTACCGTCCGCTCGCTGACACAACGCCGAAGTCGCCGATGACGTCACCAGCTCGGCAGCGGCTCCGCACTCACCGGGGTGATCTCGGTCGAGCAGACCTTCATCCCCGGCAGCAGGAACTTGTTGAGCATCGCGAAGTCGTCGGCCTCGACGACCATGTAGATCGTGTGCTCCATGAACGCGCCGTAGACGCCGTGCACGGTCACCTCGCTCACCGACGAGTCGTGGAACTTGCGCGACCCGCCGCTGCCGTAGGGGCAGTCTTCGGGTGCGTGGACCTGCGTGATGTGGAAGAGCATGGCTCAGGGTGGCACCGCCACTCGCGCGACGGAACCCCCGAGTGTCTCGGGTCGTCGGTCAGCGGCGGTGCTCGGCGAACCACGCCTCGACGTCGTCCGCCGTGCGCGGCAGCGAGTCGGACAGGTTGCGCGTGCCGTCGGCGGTGACGACCACGTCGTCCTCGATGCGGATGCCCGTCCCTCGCAGCTCCTCGGGGACGAGGAGGTCGTCCTCCTGGAAGTACAGCCCGGGCTCGACCGTCAGCACCATGCCCTCGGCGTACGTGCCCTTGGCGTAGGCCTCGGGAGAGGACTGGCCGCAGTCGTGCACGTCCATGCCGAGCATGTGGCTGACGCCGTGGAGGGTCCAGCGGCTGTAGACCTTGGACTCCGGGTCGAGGGCCTCCTCGGCCGGGACCGGCAGCAGCCCGAGGTCCTCGAGCCCGTGCGCCAGCACGACCATCGCCGCGTGGTGCGAGGAGTTGAACGGCTGGCCGGGCTTCACCGCGGCGATGCCGGCCTCCTGCGCGTCGTAGACGAGCGTGTAGAGGTCGCGCTGCAGCGGCGTGAAGGTGCCGTCGACGGGCAGGGTGCGCGTGACGTCGGCGGTGTAGAGGTTGTGGCCCTCGACGCCCATGTCGAGCAGCACGAGCTCGCCGGGCGTGATCGGGCCGGTGTTCTCGATCCAGTGCAGCGTGGTGGCGTGCGAGCCGCCGCCGACGATCGAGTCGTAGCCGATGTCGTTGCCCATCGCGCGGGCGCGGCGGAAGAAGGTGCCCTCGATCCAGCGCTCGCCGAACTCCAGGACGCGGCTCCACTCGGCCACGCTGTCCTCGAAGCCCAGGGCCGTGATGTCGCAGGCGGTCTGCAGCTCGCCGATCTCCCAGTCGTCCTTGATCAGCCGCATCTCGGAGACGACCCGGGCGAAGTCGGCGTCGAGCGCGTCGTCGCCGGCGACCATCGTGTCGACGAGCGAGGAGACGCCGCGGTGCACGCGCGTCTTGCCCGTACCTCCCAGGGCCGGCGCGAGCTCGTCGATGTGACGTACCTCGAGGCCCAGCGAGTCGGAGATCTCCTTGAGCGACGGTCGGCGGCCGACCCACAGCTCGCCGTACATCCGGTCGCGGAAGAACTCGTCGGTGTCGCGGCTCGAGCTCGGCCGGGCGTACAGCACGGCCGCGCCGTCCTGGATGACGAGCACCGCGTCGGACGTCTGGTTGCCGGAGAAGTAGGTGTGCGCCGTGTCGGGGCGGAACCGGTAGTCGGTGTCGTAGGACCGCACCTTGAACGTGCCCGACGGCAGCACCAGCCGCTCGCCCGGGAACATCTCGGCCAGCTTGAGCCGGCGGGCGGCGGCGGGCTCGGTGATGGGGTGTGCGGGCAGCTCGACGTCGCGGTCGCCCCAGCCCTGGCGCATGAACGTCGAGTAGGCCTCGGGCACTGCCGGGTCGTGCGATTCGGTGGTCAGTTCGGTCTCATCGCTCACGGCTGTCAGCCTACGCCCGTATGACCGGGCGCCGCCGACCCCTTTCGTTAGGCTTCCGACATGCCAGGGAAGCGCCGCGACACGATCGCCTTCACCGTCGTGGTGACGGTGCTGGTGGTCCTCGGCGCGGCCGGCATGCTGCTGGTCCTGGCGCTCAGCGGCGCTCCCCGCACGCTGGTGCTGGCCACCGTGCTGGCCACGATCCCGGTCGGCCCGCTCATCGTCTGTTACATGTGGCTCGACCGCTACGAACCCGAACCCCGCCGCCTTCTGGCGGCGGGTCTGTTGTGGGGCGGTTTCGTGGCCACGGCCGCGGCGATCCTGCTCGGCATCGGCGGGTTCGTCGTCGGCGTCGACGACGACCTCAGCCTGGCCATCGGCGCACCGGTCACCGAGGAGGCCACCAAGGGCGCGTTCCTGCTGCTGCTCCTGTGGTGGCGGCGGGCCGAGCTCGACGGCGTGCTCGACGGCATCGTCTACGCCGGCATGATCGGCATCGGCTTCGCCTTCGTGGAGAACATCCTCTACCTCGCCGCGGCCTACAACGGCACCGACGGCACGGGCCCCGGCGGTACGACGGCGCTGACCGCCACCTTCGTGGTGCGGTGCCTCTTCAGCCCGTTCGCGCACCCGTTCTTCACGACCTTCACCGGCATCGGAGTGGGGATCGCGGTGGCCAGCCGGTCGCGTACCCGGCGCTTCCTGGCCCCGCTGGTCGGCTACCTGTGCGCGGTGGCGGCCCACGCCATCTGGAACGCCTCGACGCTGTTCGGCGGGCGCAACTTCATCCTCGTCTACCTCGTGCTGATGGCGCCGGCGTTCCTGGGCGCGGTCGGCTTCGCGGTCTGGGCACGGCGCTCCGAGAGCAGGATGCTCGCCGCCTCGCTCAGCGACGCGGCCAACCGCGGCTTGATCCCGGCGACGGACATCGGCTGGGTCGTCGACCTCGGTGCCCGTCGGCAGAGCCGCCAGTTCGCGCGGGCGATGGGTGGCGAGGAGGGCCTCGAGGCGATGCGCGACTACCAGCAGGCGGTGGTCGAGCTCGGGTTCTTGCACAGCCGCTACCTTCGAGGTACGCCGCCTCCCGATTTCGCCGAGCGCGGCCACGAGTACGTCGCCCAGATCGCGCAGGTGCGCCCCTTCATCGCGTTCCCCGGACAGGTGGTTCCCCAACGATGAGCCCCCGACGATGAGCCACGTCGGCACCGAGTCGCCCGCCGAGAGCACCCAGATGCTCACGGCGCTGGTCCGGCTCCGCAGCGCGCTCCAGCACGTGGTGCTCCCGCTCGAGCTCCCCAACGTCGCCGAGCGCCGCGCGACCCGCAGCGAGATGGTCGACCAGCTCGAGGACTACGTCATCCCTCGCGTGATGACCCTCGACGCGCCGTTGCTGGCGGTCGTCGGCGGCTCGACCGGCGCCGGCAAGTCGACCCTGGTGAACTCCCTGGTCGGCACCCGCGTCACCGAGCCGGGGGTGCTGCGCCCGACCACGCGCTCGCCCGTGCTGGTGCACAACCCCGCCGACGCGGGCTGGTTCGGCCAGGACCGCCTCCTGCCCGACCTCGAGCGGGTGCACCGGACGACGTCCGACCCCGGCGCCCTGCAGCTCGTGCCCAACACGACCGTGCCCGAGGGGCTCGCCATCCTCGACGCGCCCGACGTCGACTCGGTCGAGGAGTCCAACCGGGCGTTGGCCGCCCAGCTGCTGGCCGCGGCCGACCTCTGGATCTTCGTCACCTCGGCGGCCCGGTACGCCGACCAGGTGCCGTGGGACTTCCTGCGCAAGGCCGCGGACCGTTCGGCGGCCGTGGCCATCGTCCTCGACCGGACGCCGCCCGAGGCCGTCGACACGGTCGCCGCCCACCTGGCGCGGATGCTCGCCTCGCGCGGGCTCAAGGACTCCCCGCTGTTCACCGTCATCGAGGGGGAGGTCGACGAGAACGGCCTGCTGCCGGCCGAGGCGGTCGCCGAGATCAGCAGGTGGTTGATCGAGCTCGCGGCCGACTCCGAGGCGCGTGCGGCCGTCGTCAAGCAGACCCTGGAGGGCGCGATCCGCACCCTCACCCGGCGTACGCACGAGGTCGCCGACGCCGTGACCGAGCAGGTCGCCGCCGAGGTGCGGCTGCGCGAGGACGCCAACCGGGCGTACGACAAGGCCGTCCACGACATCGTCGACGCGACCGAGGACGGCACCCTCCTCCGCGGCGAGGTGCTGGCGCGGTGGCAGGAGTTCGTCGGTACGGGCGAGCTGCTGCGGGGCCTCGAGACCAAGGTGGGCTGGCTGCGCGACCGGGTCGTCAACGCGATCAAGGGCAAGCCGCAGCAGGCCGAACGGGTCACCGTCGCCGTCGAGTCCGGCCTCGAGACGCTGATCCTCGAGCACGCCGAGGCGGCCGCCGAGCGTGCCGAGGGGTCCTGGCAGTCCCTCGCGCCGGGGCAGGCGCTGCTGGCCGACGCCGGCGAGGACCTCGGGCGCGCCTCCCGCGACCTGCGGCGCAAGACCGAGCGTGCCGTCCGCGACTGGCAGCAGGACGTGCTGGAGATGGTCCGCACCGAGGGCGCCGACAAGCGCGGCACGGCGAGGTTCCTGGCCTACGGCGTCAACGGGCTGTCGGTGGCGCTGATGGTCGTCGTGTTCTCCCACACCGCGGGGCTGACCGGTGCCGAGGTCGGCATCGCCGGCGGGTCGGCCGTGCTGGGGCAGAAGCTGCTCGAGGCGGTCTTCGGCGACCAGGCCGTCCGGAGCCTGGCCGAGCGGGCCAGCGCGTCGCTCACCCTCCGCGTCCGCGAGCTCGTCGACGCCGAGCGGGCGAGGTACGTCGACCTGCTCGACTCCCTGGCCCTCGACGGGCAGACGCCCGAGCAGCTGCGGGCGGCGGCGCGACGGGTCGACGACGTCCGCTATGAGTCCCAGCGTGGCCGGGACCCCCTCTCCCACTAGTCTTTCGGCACCACTTCACACGACAACCGTCCTATTCGCCGGCCGCCGATCGACCGCTACGGGGAGACCATGACGTCCTTGCTGGAGGGGGCCAAGAAGCTGGTCTCCCGGAGCACCGACATCGGCGCGCGCATCGAGGGCCTGGACGCGGCGATCGTGGCGTCGCGCGGTCGTCTCCCGGACGCCCTGCTCGACGACAGCCAGACCGTGCTCGAGCGGGCCTCCAGCCGGCTGTGGCTCTCGGCCGACCACACGGTGGTGGCCCTCGCGGGCGCGACCGGCTCCGGCAAGTCCTCGACGTTCAACGCGCTCACCGGGCTGGAGCTGTCGGCGGTCGGCGTACGCCGCCCCACGACGTCGTGGGCCACGGCCTGCGTGTGGGGGGCCGACGGCGCCGAGGACCTCCTCGACTGGCTCGGCATCCCGCCGCGGCACCGCGTGGTGCGCAGCTCGATGCTGGACGCGACGCGCGAGGACGACGCGATGCGCGGCGTCGTGCTGCTCGACCTCCCCGACCACGACTCCACCGAGGTCTCCCACCACCTCGAGGTCGACCGGCTGGTGCAGCTCGCCGACCTGATGGTGTGGGTGCTCGACCCGCAGAAGTACGCCGACGCGGCCGTCCACGACCGCTACCTCGCCCCTCTGGCGACCCACCGCGAGGTGATGCTGGTCGTGCTGAACCACGCCGACACCGTGCCGGCCGGCCGCCTCGAGTCGATGCTCGCCGACGTCCGGCGGCTGCTCGACGCCGACGGCCTCGCCGGGGTCCCGGTGATCGCGACGAGCGCCCGGACGGGCCAGGGGATGGACGAGCTGCGCCGCGAGATCGCGACGCGGGTCGCCAAGAAGAAGGTCGTCCGCACCCGCCTGGAGGCCGACCTGCGGGGGGCGGCCCAGCGGATGGGCGAGGCGACCGGCACGGCGCCCACGCCGAAGCTGTCGAAGGAGCGGGTCGCCGAGCTCGACGACGCGCTGGCGCAGTCCGCCGGCGTACCGACCGTGGTCAAGGCCGTCGAGGACTCCACCCGCCTGCGCGCGAACCGCGCCACCGGCTGGCCCGTCGTCGCCTGGTTCTCCCGCCTCCGGCCCGACCCGCTGAAGCGGCTGCACCTCGACCTCGGCTCCTCCGGCAAGGAGCTCTCGGGCCGTGCCCGCACCTCCGTCCCGGCTCCGACCACCGTCCAGCGGGCCCGGGTGGACTCCGCGGTGCGCACGCTGGCCGACGACGTCTCCAGCGACCTGTCGCGGTCGTGGAGCCAGGCCGTGCGCGAGGCGTCGCTGTCGCGACACGACGACCTCAACGACGGGCTCGACCGGGCGCTCGGGGCGACCGAGCTCGGCGCGGCCCGGATCCCGGTGTGGGCCGGCTTCGTCCGCGTCCTGCAGTGGCTGCTGCTGCTGGCGGCGCTGGGCGGGGCGGCATGGCTCGGCGCGATGTTCGCGACCCGCTACCTGACGTTCGAGATGCCGGCGACGCCCGAGATCGCCGGCTACCCGCTGCCGCTGCTCCTGCTCGTCGGCGGCGTCGTGCTCGGCATCCTGTTCGCGCTGTTCTGCCGGCTCCTGGTGCGCGCGACCGCGCGCCGGCGTGCCCGCGCGGCCGACCGACGGCTGCGGGCCGCCATCGCCGAGGTCGCCGACGAGCTCGTCGTCAAGCCCGTGCAGGACGTGCTCGCCGGCTACGACACCGCGCGCCGGGGCATCGACCAGGCGCTCCAGTAGTCGCTCGACGGGCCCGGTCTCCGTCCACAGCTGTCGCTCCCGCACCCCTCGTCCACAGGGGTACGTCGGCGATCGGTCCCGCTGTCGGCGCCGCGGCGTTCGCTCGTCCTCGTGACCACGACCGTGGCCGCTGACGAGATCAGGCGAGGAGCAGGAGAAGCGATGTACGAGACGACCGTGACGGTGCAGGGCTGGCTGGGCAACGACGTGACCACCCGGGCCGTGGGCGACGCCCAGGTGGCGAGCTTCCGGGTGGCCACCACGCCCCGGCGCTACCACCGGCAGACCGAGACGTGGGTGGACGGCAACACCCAGTGGTACGCCGTGACCGCCTGGCGCGCCCTCGCCGACAACTGCCGGCAGTCGCTGCGGCGCGGCGACCCGGTCGTGGTGCAGGGTCGGCTGACCGTCAACACGTGGACCGCCCGCAACGGCGAGCAGCAGAGCAGCCTCGAGATCGAGGCCGTCCACGTGGGGCACGACCTGACGCGGGGCACCAGCCAGTTCACGCGGACACCCAAGGCGGTCCAGGAGACCGCGGCGTGACGTGTCGACGTCAGCCGATCCGCTCGGTCAGCGCGACGACGATGCCCTCCGGCCCGCGCACGTGAGCCATCAGCCAGGTGTCCTCGTAGCGACCCAGCCCCCCGACCAGTCCGTACCCCTCGGCGGCGAGGCCGTCGACGATCTTCTGGAGGTCCTCGACGACGAAGCAGACGTTGCGCATCCCCAGCTCGGTGGCCATCGCCTCCGGCGAGCCGGGCGTGTGCTCCGGCCGGACGAAGGTCGCGAGCTCGAGCCCGGTCCCTCCGCCGGGCGGACGGAGCATCACGATCTCGCTGCGCGAGTCCGGGATCCCGGTCACGACGTCGATGAAGTCGCCCTCCACGGCGGTGCGGCCCTCGATCTCGAGGCCCAGGTCGACGAAGAACGCCGTCACCTTGTCCAGGTCGGCGACGGTGATGCCGATGTGGTCGAACTGCTTGATGTGGGGCATGACGTCCATCCTCCAGTGCTGGTCGGGTCTGTGCTCGAAGGACGGAGCCGGCGACCCTTTCTCGACATCACCGGCGTTCGTAGGTCAGCCGGGTCTTGCCGTGGAGGACGGTGTGGTCGACGAGACGCAGGTCGATGCGCTTGCCGCTCGCGTGGAAGAGGCGGCGTCCCTCGCCCAGCAGCACGGGGACGACGCCCACCGTGAGCTGGTCGACCAGGTCCGCCCGGAGGAACGAGGACACGAGCTCGCCGCCCCCGAAGGATCCGTCCGGTGTTCGTCGGCATCGCCCCGACGCTAGCTGGACGTGGCTCGGGCTTGCTCGAGGTTCGACTGGTGCGGACCGGCAAGCCAGTCCAGCTCCAGCCGGGCGTCGACAGGGTCCGCTCCTCGCCGCAGCGCGTCGATGTAGGCCCGGTCGGCGGCCAGGCGGGCCGCCACCTCCGGACCCTCGGCAACGGCGCCGTGGCCCGGGACGACGACATCCGCGTGCTCGGCAGCCTCACCCAGCCGGTCGAGGGCCGTCGCGTAGGCGGCCACCTGGTCGGGGCGCCGAGGGTCGAGCATGGGGATCAGCACGTCGGAGAGCATGTCGCCGGCGAGCAGGACCCCTCGGTCCGCGAGGAGGACCGCGGCGTGACCGATGGCGTGCGCCTCGTGCTCGATGATCGTGCCGGGCACGGGTCCGCCGTCCTCGGGCAGCGGGGTGAGCAGCCCGATCAGCTCGAGCGGGACGCCCGAGGCGCTCTCCGCCGCCATCGCCTGGGCTCGTTCTCGGACCTCAGCCGCCGTGTGGGCGTTGGCAGCCGTGGCGTAGCGCGGCACGTCCCCGAACCGGGAGTGCCACAGCAGGTGGTCCCAGTGGCAGTGGGTGGAGAACCCGGCGACCACCGGAAGGCCGAGCCGGTCCACGTCATCGGCGAGCTCGTCCAGGTCGGCACCATCGATGCCGGGATCGACCAGGACCAGCCCACCCTCCGCGCGCACCACGATGGCGTTGCTCCAGACCCACTCGCTCTGCCGGACCCAGACGCCGTCGGCCACCTCAGTGAGCATCGATGGACCCTGCCAGGTGCTCCGACCCCTGCGCAATCACGCGGAGGCTGCGCGTCAGCGTGGGGATCATCACCGTCGCCGCGACGAGGTGCAGCCCGAGGAGGGCGGCGGTGGTGGCGGCGTTCGCCCCGGAGAGGAAGGGCGGGACCAGCGAGACCGCGGTCAGCGACACGGCCGTCCACACGAATCGCTCCGCGGGGCGAGCGCTCCAACGCAGCAGCGCGGCGGCGATGACGGTGCCCACGAGCGAGAAGAAGCCCGTCACCACGGCGACCCCGGTCACGGGGATCGTCTCGCCACCCTCGGGGACCTCGAAGTCGACGCCGACGGCCCGGGCAAGCGCAGCGGCGACGGCGGTGGCCACCATCGCCGCGAGCGTGGCGACGAGGCCGGTGACCCCGATCCGGCGGAGCGGGTGCGTGCGGCCGGTCCGCCCGGACGCTGGGGCGGCGACCTCGGTGTCGTTCATGCGTCGTCCACCGGGAGGCGCTCCGGCAGCCCGAGCCGCGCGAACTGGTCGTCGTGGAAGGTGACGATCTCGGTGATCGCCCCACCGGTGACGCGCAGGACGTCGAGCGTCAGCGGCAGGTACGCGCCCTCGTGCTGGCGCCACTGGTAGAAGGCGATGGCGGGTTGTCGGTTCACGGAGGTCGGGACGCCGCGCAGACCCTGCATGCCCACGAAGCCGCTCTCGCGCCAGTCGTCCAGGACCGCGTCGCGGCCGACGTACAGGCCCGGCGTGGGCGGCATCGAGCAGCGGACGTCGTCCCGCAGCATGGCGGCCAGTCCGTCGATGTCCGTGGCCACGCTGGCGTCGGTGAAGCGGCGTACCAGCTCGCGCGTCCCGGCGTCCTCCTCGCCGCCGGTCCAGTCCTGCCGCTCAGCGGGCAGGTGCTCCCTCATGCCGGCGCGCGCCCGCTGGAGCGCGCTGTTCACGGAGTTGACGGAGTCCCCGAGCAGCTCCGCGACGTCCTTCGCCGGCCAGCCGAGCACGTCCCGCAGGATCAGCACGGCCCGCGGGCGCGGCGCGAGGTGCTGGACGGCGACGACGTACGCCAGCTCGATCGTCTCCCGCGCGAGGGCGACGGTCTCCGGTTCGTCCGCGTCGCCGGCGGGCAGCTCGTCGAGCAGCCGGTCCGGGTAGGGCTGCAGCCACAGCACCTCGCCGCCGGTCGCGGGCGTCGGGCGGCACCTGGCGAGCAGGTCCAGGCAGGCGTTGGTGGCGATCCGGTAGAGCCAGGCACGGAACGTCGAGCGTCCCTCGAAGGTCTCCCGCCGCCGCCAGGCGCGGAGGAAGGTCTCCTGCACCGTGTCCTCGGCGTCCTCGAACGACCCGAGCATCCGGTAGCAGTGCACGTGCAGCTCGCGCCGGTGCCGCTCCGCCAGCCCCGAGAACGTCGGCTCGTCGACGTCGCCCAGGCCGCTCACGTCCAGATCGCTCACGCCCAGATCCTCCAGCCGCGTGTCCACACTCATCACGTCATCCTTCCGCCTCATCGTGTCCCGTCGTACGTATGACGGGTGCGGGAGCGACAACTCATCACTCGGGACCGGTCAGGCACCCCACGTGCGCAGCGTGGGCCGGTAGACCAGCTCGGTGATGTCGGAGTCGAGCGTTCGGCTCTCGAGCAGCTCGAGGTCGAAGTCGGCCGCGCCGGCGAAGATCGGCTCGTCACCGGTCTGGCCGGAGATCACCGGGTACAGCGTCAGCTGCACGCGGTCGACGAGGCCGGCGGCCATCAGCGCCCGGTTGAGCGTCAGGCTGCCGTGCGACCGCAACGGGACGTCGGAGTCCTCCTTGAGCCGAGCGACGATCTCGACCGGGTCCCCGCTGACGACAGTGGCGTCCGGCCAGTCGAGGGGACCCTCCAGCGTCGAGGAGACGACGTACGTCGGCAGGGCCCGCATCCGGTCCACCCACGGGTCCCGGACCTCGTCGCCCTCGCTGCTGGCGGCCAGCATCTCCGCGAACGCTCGGTAGGTGGTGGCTCCGAAGACCATCCGCTGGTCGCCGTCGTACGTCGCGAGCCGGTGCGCGAGCAGCTCGGGGCCCTGCTTGCCCCAGTAGCCGCCCCAGTCCCCGGGCGGGCCGTAGGAGCCGAAGCCGTCGATGCTGGAGAAGATGTCGAAGGTGTAGGTCGCTGTCATGCCTGTTCCGACAAGATCCGTCGCGCGGACTCATCGTTGCATCGGCCCGGAGGGCTAGACCCGTGCGTCACATCCCGGCAAGTGTCACGCTGTCAAAACCTGCCGCGGCCGACGAAAACGGCATGCGATCCCTGGAAGACCGCGCATCTGCTCTGTCCATGGGACTGTCATGACGGAAAGCGTTGAAGTCTCGCCCCCAGGAGGTCACTCGCATGTCTGTTGCCACGATCGACTACGCGATCGACGAGTCTGCGGTGGACGACCACGTCCGCGACGCCGTGGACGCCACCGCCTGGCCAGACCGCAGGGCCAACTTGCGCCGACCGTTCACGCGGTACGAGCCACGGCACCGGGCGGACGGGCCTGCGGCCTGAGGTTGTCTCAAGGCCGGGCGAAGGACCAGACCGGTCGCACACGAGTGTCCGTTGCCGTCAGGCTCACCTCGCCGACAAGCGGGCGCAGGACCTCGTCCACGTAGTGCTGTCCAGCTGACTCCGAACGCCAGACTTCAGCGACGACGAAGCCGTCGCCTTCGGGGTACACCACGTGGGACATCAGCCCATCAGGAGGTCCGCCTGCCTCCGCCATCGACTGCCCCACGGCGGCGTCGAGCTCATGGAACTGCTGCTGGCTGGCAGGCGTGACGGTGAGCTGCACAAGAACGGCCATGGACGCATCCTGATGGATTGCGTCTGCGGGGGACAGGATGAGGCCGCCCGCCCAGGGATTCGTCGGGCGCTCAGTTCTGCGAAGCCGCCGCCGGCTCGTAGCCGATCCACGCGTCGTCCTCGGCGATGTCCTGGAGCTGGTCGAGGGTGAGCGGCACGGTCGGCCCGGCGACCGTCGAGCTTGCGCCCCACTTGTCGTCCGCCGAGTTGGACGCAGCGACGTAGACCAGGCCGCCGTTGGGCCGCACCAGCACGACCTCGTTGACCACGACCTCACCCGGGGTCGAGACCGATCGACGGCCGACGACCCGACCGTCCGCGTCCTTGATCTCGACGCACTCGTCGGGCGAGGCCAGGTTGCCGGGGCAGGTGTACTGGTTCGCCCGCTGGCCCGTGACATACAGGATGGCGTTCAGGCCCCCGACCGTCTCGCCGTCGAGCGTCAGGTCGGCGAGCAGATAGCCGGGGCTGTCGGTCTCCGGCTCGCCGGGGGCACGTTCCTCGTTGGTGAGCATCACGTCGGTCAGCCCGATGCCGGCCGGCGCCAGGCCCTCGAACGTGGTGGCCATCTCGGCGGCGGGCATCTGGGCCCAGGCGTCGTTGTCGACGAGGTGCGGCGTGGGCTCGGGCGTGGGCGTCGCGCTCGGGGTGGGCGTCGGGTCGGTCGCGATCTGCGGACCGGTGGTGGGGCTCGAGCCGCCGAGGGCGGTCACGACGGGTACGGCGACGAGGGTCACCGCGCAGAGGGTGCCGACGGCCGCGACCGCGCGCCGACGACGGCGGAGGCTGCGGCCACGCACGACCGCGGTCGCGGTCAGGCTGGTGGCCGGGGCCGTCAGGTCGTCGGTGGCGCGGTGCAGCACGTCGCGCACCAGGGTCTCGTGAGCGTCGTTCATCGCTGGCTCCCTCGGGTGTGGTGGGGGACCGGGTGGGTCTCGGGAACGTCGGACAGGGCGTCGCCCAGCCGGCGGAGGGCTCGGAGGCTGCGGTTCTTGACGGCTGCCTCGCTGAGCCCCAGCGCCTGGGCGGTGTCGGCCACGCTGCGGTCGTCCCAGTAGCGCAGCACGACGACCGCGCGGTCCATCCGCCCGAGGCCGGCCAGCGCACCGACCAGCGCCAGGCGGTCGACCTGGATGTCCATCGGGTCATGGGGTGCCGGCCGGTCTGGCAGGTCGCCGTGCGGGACCTCTCCGCTCCACCGGCGTCGCCGGTCGGAGAGGAAGGTCTTCATCAGCACGCCGTGCACGTATGCCACGGGGTCGTCGGCGCGGCGCACCCGCGACCATGCGGCGTACGTCTTGGTGAGCGCGGTCTGCACCAGGTCCTCGGCCGCCTGCCGGGTGCCCGTGAGCAGCCAGGCCTGGCGGTACAGGTGGTCGGCACGCGCTGCCACGAAGGCCGAGAACTCCTCGTCCGTGCTCATCCGGTTGCCCGCCTCCTCGTCGTCCCTGTGTCGTCATGAGTATCGACGCGGTGGGGGCCCCGGAGGTCTCAGCGCTCCAGGGGTTTTGGGGTGGCGACGCGCGCGCCCGTAGGGTTCCTGATCATGGCTGAGTACGTCTTCACACTGCGCAACGTGCGCAAGGCCCACGGCGACAAGGTGGTCCTCGACAACGTCACCCTGTCCTTCCTGCACGGCGCCAAGATCGGAGTCGTCGGGCCCAACGGCACGGGCAAGTCCACCCTCCTCAAGATCATGGCGGGCCTCGAGCACGCCAACAACGGCGATGCCCTCATCGACCCGGGCGCCACCGTCGGGATGCTGCAGCAGGAGCCGCCGCTGACCGAGGGGACCACGGTGCTCGACAACGTCGAGGAGGCCGTGCACGAGATCAAGTCCAAGATGAAGCGGCTCGAGGACGCCTACATGGAGATGGGCGACCCCGATCTGTCTGCCGCCGACCAGGACGCCCTCATGAAAGAAACGGGCGACCTGCAGACCGAGCTCGACCACGCCAACGCCTGGGACATCGACAGCCGGCTCGACCAGGCCATGGACGCGCTGCGCTGCCCGCCGCCGGACGTCCTCGTCGACAACCTGTCGGGTGGTGAGCGCCGCCGCGTCGCGCTGTGCAAGCTGCTTCTCCAGCAGCCCGACCTGCTGCTGCTCGACGAGCCCACCAACCACCTCGACGCCGAGTCCGTGCAGTGGCTGGAAGGCCACCTCGCGTCGTACCCCGGCGCGGTGCTGGCCGTCACCCACGACCGGTACTTCCTCGACAACGTCGCCCAGTGGATCCTCGAGCTCGACCGCGGCAAGACGCACCCCTACGAGGGCAACTACTCGACCTACCTGCAGACCAAGCAGGAGCGGCTCAAGATCGAGGGCCAGAAGGACGCCAAGCGCGCCAAGATGCTCGAGCGCGAGCTCGAGTGGGTGCGCTCGAACGCCAAGGCCCGCCAGACCAAGAGCCGGTCGCGTCTGGCCAGGTACGAGGAGATGGCGGCCGAGGCCGACCGGATGCGCAAGATCGACACCTCCGAGATCAACATCCCGGCCGGTCCGCGGCTCGGAGACGTGGTGCTCGAGGCGCACGACCTCGGCAAGGGCTTCGAGGACCGCACCCTGATCCACGACCTGACCTTCACCCTGCCCCGCGCCGGCATCGTCGGCGTGATCGGCCCGAACGGCGTCGGCAAGACGACCCTGTTCCGGATGATCATCGGCACCGAGCAGCCCGACGAGGGCGAGCTCAAGGTCGGCCAGACCGTGAAGATCTCGTACGTCGACCAGAGCCGCGGCGGCATCGACCCCAACAAGAACGTCTGGGAGGTCGTCTCCGACGGGCTGGACTTCATCAAGGTCGCCAACTTCGAGATGAACTCCCGCGCGTACGTCGCGTCGTTCGGCTTCAAGGGCCCCGACCAGCAGAAGAAGGCCGGCGTCCTCTCCGGTGGTGAGCGCAACCGCCTGAACCTCGCGCTCACGCTGAAGATGGGCGGCAACCTGCTGCTCCTCGACGAGCCCACCAACGACCTGGACGTCGAGACCCTGCAGTCACTGGAGGACGCGCTCCTCGACTTCCCGGGCTGCGCCGTGGTCACGTCCCACGACCGGTGGTTCCTCGACCGCGTCGCGACCCACATCCTCGCGTGGGAAGGCGACGACGAGGACCCCGCCAAGTGGTTCTGGTTCGAGGGCAACTACGACGCCTACGAGGCCAACAAGGTCGAGCGGCTCGGCATCGAGGCGGCTCGCCCGCACCGGGTCACCCACCGTCGCCTCACGCGACCGTAGTCGGCCGCCGGCGATGGGGGAGGGCGGGCGGATCGGGCCGGTCGACCGGTTCCAGCGCCGCTGGCCCGTCCTCGGCGTGCCGATCGCGGTCATCTACAAGTACGTCGACGACCAGGCCACCTACCTCGCGGTGATCGTCACGTACTACGCCCTGTTCGCGATCTTCCCGCTCCTGCTGCTGGCCACCTCGATCCTCGGCTTCCTGCTGCAGGGCGACCCGGAGCTCCAGCAGCGGGTGCTCGACTCGGCCCTGAGCCAGTTCCCGGTCCTCGGCGACCAGTTCCGGCGGCCCGAGGGCCTGACGGGCTCGACAACCGCGGTGGTCGTCGGCGCCCTGGCCGCGACGTACGGCGCGATGGGCCTCGGCACCGCGGTGCAGAACGCCACGAGCATCGCGTGGTCCGTCCCGCGCAACAGCCGCCTCAACCCGATCCTGCTCCGCGTCCGGGGTCTGCTGATCGTCGCGTTCGGCGGCCTGGCGGTGCTCGCCCTGACCACGCTGTCCGTGCTGATCAGCAACACCACGCTGATCACCTGGTTCGAGGCGTCACCGCTGCGCTGGCTCGCCCGCGTCGTGAGCGTGCTGGTCACCGGTGGCCTGTTGTGGGTGCTCATGCGCCTGGCGGCGGCGCGGCCCGAACGGCAGCGCACCACGCTGCCCGGGGCCATGCTGACCGCGGTGATGTGGCACCTGCTCCAGCAGGTGGGTGCGATCTACGTGACGCGCGTGCTCGCGGGTGCGAACGGCGTCAACGCGACGTTCGCCCTGGTGCTCGGCCTGATGGCCGCGATCTTCCTGGTGGCGGTGGCCGGGATGCTCGGCGTCGAGCTCAACGTCGTCCTCGACCGCCACCTGTGGCCGCGCGCGCTGCTCACCCCGTTCACCGACTCGGTCCGGCTCACCGAGGCCGACCGCCGTGCCTACAGCGGGTACGCCGCGGCCCAGCGCCACAAGGGGTTCGAGACCGTCACCGTCGACTTCGGTGACGATGCCCACGACCGGGACGCTAGCCCCGACGGTCGAAGCCCACGGTGACCAGCCGCCCGGCCGAGCTCGCGCCGGCGGTCCGGTGCAGGAGCCGGAAGGTCAGCCGGTCGGCCGTGATGTCCCAGCGGTAGACGGCCTTGCGCTGCGGGTAGCCGATCGGGCTGAGCTGGACCCGGTCGCCGTCGACGAAGATCGCCTCGTAGCCGATGATCCGCTGCCGCGGCTCAGCCCGGGTGCCGACCGACACCAGCAGCGCGGTGCTGCCGACGTCGACGGTGAGGCGTTGGCCGGGTCGGGCGCCCGCGATCGCGTCCGCCTCCGCGGCCGTGAGCCGCGGGTGGACCCAGCTCCCGTTGAGCGGCGTGGGCCGGTAGACGGGTGCGGCGACCAGGGCCACGTCAGGCTGCGGGGGAGGCGGACGGTCGGCCTCCGGCTCGGCGCCGAGCCTGACCACGACCATCCAGGCGACCAGAGCGAGGATCGCGGCGGCCAGCACTGCCCGGCGTACGGGGTGCCGAGGCGGTTCCTCCGGAGCCAGGAGCTCCTGGGCCGTCAGCGGATCTCGCTCTCGGGGTGGGCGACGACGAGCTTGTCGGCCACCGCGTTCATCACCCGGCCCAGCGCCTCGAAGTCCTCCGCGGTGGCGAGGTCGACGACGTAGTCGCGCACGCCGTTGACGTGCACGGGCGCCATGGCCACGAGCAGCTCGTAGCCCTTGTCGGTCATCGCACAGACGACGCCGCGCCCGTCGTCGGCCGAGGAGGTGCGCAGGACCAGGCCGGCCTTCTCCATGCGCTTGACGGTGTGGGTCACCCGGCTGCGGCTGTGGGCCATCGCGTCGGCCAGCTGCGCCATCCGCAGCTGCCGCTGCGGCAGCTCGGAGAGCCGGACCAGGATCTCGTACTCGGCCAGCGAGATGTCGAAGCTGCGCCGCAGGTCCGCGTCCAGGCGGTCGAGCAGCAGCGTGATGCCCATCATCAGCGCCCGCCAGGACCGCTGCTGCGACTCGTCGAGCCAGCGGGCTTCCTTCGCGGTGGGCATCGTCGTCAGGCGATCCGCTCGAGGATGAGCGCCATGCCCTGGCCGCCACCGACGCACATGGTCACCAGACCCGTGGTCTTGTCGTGCCAGTCGAGGGAGTTCAGCATCGTGGCCTGGAGCCGGGCGCCGGTCATGCCGAACGGGTGGCCGACCGCGATCGCCCCGCCGTTGACGTTGAGGCGGTCGAGGTCGATGCCGAGGTCCTGGTACGACGGCACGACCTGCGCCGCGAACGCCTCGTTGATCTCGACCAGGTCGATGTCGTCGATCGTCATGCCGGCGATGGCCAGGGCGCGCCGGGTCGCCTCCACCGGGCCGAGCCCCATGATCTCGGGGGAGAGGGCACTCACCCCGGTCGCCACGATGCGAGCGAGCGGGGTCAGCCCGAGCTCGGCGGCCCGCGAGTCGGACATCACGACCACCGCGGCGGCGCCGTCGTTCAGCGCGCAGCAGTTGCCGGCCGTGACGAGCCCGTCGGGCCGGAACACCGGCTTGAGGTCGGCCACGGCCTCGTAGGTGACGCCCGCGCGCGGGCCGTCGTCGGTCGAGACCACCGTGCCGTCGGGTGTCGTCACCGGGACGATCTCGCGCGCCCAGAAGCCGTCGGCGATCGCCTTCTCGGCGAGGTTCTGGCTGCGCACGCCGAACTCGTCGAGCTCCTGGCGGCTGATGCCGCGGGACTGGGCGAGGTTCTCGGCGGTCTGACCCATCGCCATGTAGATGTCGGGCACCGCGCCGTTCGTCCGGGGGTCGGCCCACGACGTACCTCCCTGGGCCGCCTCGACGGTGCGCTCCTCCGCCTCGGCGAAGACCGGGTTGTGGGTGTCCGGCCAGCTGTCGGGGGTGCCCTTGCCGAAGCGCGAGACGGTCTCCACGCCGGCGGAGACGAACACGTCGCCCTCGCCCGCCTTGATCGCGTGGAAGGCCATCCGCGTCGTCTGCACCGAGGACGCGCAGTAGCGGGTGATGGTGGCGGCGGGTACGTCGTCCATGTCGTTGAGGATGTTCACGACCCGGCCCATGTTGAAGCCGCTCTCGCCGCCCGGCAGGCCGCAGCCCAGGTAGACGTCGTCGATCGTGTGCCGGTCGAGGGCCGGGACCTGGTCGAGGGCGGCGCGCACGATCGTGGCAGCGAGGTCGTCGGGGCGCAGGTCCCTCAGCGACCCCTTGCCGGCGCGGCCGATGGGGGAGCGGGCGGTGGCGACGATGACGGCCTCGGGCATGCCTTCACCCTAGACGGGCTCGGTGAGCCTCCCCATCAGCCGCCCGAGGGCCGAGGTGACGAAGGCCCGCCGCCCGCGCACCGGCCGCACCAGCGCCGCCAGCAGGATGCCGTCGGCCGACGCGACCAGGGCCTCGGCCCGCTCGTCGGCGTCGTCGAGGCCGCGCTCCGCCGCGATCGCGGCCACCACGCCGACCAGGGTGGCGCGCCAGGCGGTGAGGACCGCGGCCAGTCGCGGGTCGCGGGTGGCGGCGAGCTCCAGCTCCAGCCGGGCGAGGAGGACGTCACGCTCGGCGAGCCAGCGCAGGAACATGCGCGAGGTCAGCTCGACCTTGCGGTCGTCGTCGGGCGGGCAGGCGCGGAGCTCCTCGGTCAGGGCCGTGACGTCGGCGGCGGCGGTCGAGGCGACGTACTGCGCCAGGCCTTCCTGGAGGGCCGCCCGCGTCCGGTAGTACGCCGAGCAGCTGCCCATGCTGACCCCGGCCTCGCGGTCGACGGCCCGGTGGGTCAGCCCGCGCAGGCCCTGCTCGGCCGTGACGCGCGTGGCGGCACGCATGAGCTGTTCCCTGCGCGGGGAGAGATCGGGCATCCCTCGGACCCTATCGCCGTTGCTCGCTCTCGGGGCGGGCGATACGTTGGCGCGCGAACCGACAGCAGCACGACAAGACTTGGGGGCTGGCATGGCGGCAGATCCGGAGATCGTCGAGGCGTTGGGCGCGACCGACCTGTTCGCCGGGTTGGGCAAGAAGGCCCTGACGTCGCTGGCCGCGCAGGCGCGCATCGTGCGCCACCAGGAGGGCAAGGACATCACCGAGCAGGGCGGAGGTGCCGCGGGCTTCCACCTGATCAAGGAGGGGACCGCCTCGGTCCACGTCGGTGGCAAGGCCCGTCCCGACATGGGCCCGGGCAGCTACTTCGGCGAGATCTCCATGATCGACGGGCAGCCGCGGTCGGCGACGGTGCACGCGGAGACGGAGATGACCACGATCTCCATCCCCTCGTGGTCCTTCCACCCGATCCTCGAGGAGGAGGCCGAGGTCGCCAAGGTGCTGCTCAAGGTGCTGTGTGCGCGTCTCCGGGCAGCCGAGGCCTGAGCGCACTCCGCCCGCTCCACCACCTGAGGCGATCCCAGCGTCGACCCCTGCCCGAGGTTGGCCTCCGCGCCACAACCGGGGCACGACACGCGGACAGGCTACGCACCCGGGTGAACCGCGTCACGACGACCCGCCTGGGGAATGGACCGGGTGCGAGGTATCTTCTACATTAGTAGAAACTACATCTGTAGAAGGAAGGTCCGGACATGACCATCATCAGCACCGGCTTCGTCGTCACCCTGCTCGTCCTCGTCTCCGCAGCCTCGCTGGCAGCACTCGTCCTCATGGCTGCCGCCCTCGGCAACCGGCTCGCGTTCCACCGCCGCGCGCGTACCTCGCGGCACGAGATCGATCCGCGCGTACTACGGGCATCTCGCTCTCGGTCACTGACCACCTCGGTGGCGGGCGCGCGGTTCTGGCACAGTCGAACCGTGCGCCACGTCTACCAGTGCCCGATGCGCTGGGCCGACATGGACCTGCAGGGTCACGTCAACAACGTCATCTACGTCGACTACCTCCAAGAGGCCCGCGTCGACATGCTCCGCGTGCACGCCGCCCGGGAGGGCACCGACCAGCTGGCCGAGGCCCTGGTGGTGGTGCACCACGAGGTGCACTACCGGGCCCCGCTGACCTACCGGTTCCAGCCGGTCAGCATCGAGTGCTGGGTCACCGACATCCGTGCGGCGTCGTTCACGATGGCCTACGAGGTCTTCCACGAGGAGCCCGGCCACCCCGAGGGACGACGCGTCTACCTCCGGGCCACCACGGTGCTCACGCCGTTCATCTTCGAGTCCGAGCGCCCGCGCCGGCTCAGCGACGGAGAGCGGTCGGCCCTGGCGACGTACGTCGAGGACTCGCCGCCGTGGGCGGACCCCCTCCGCCTCCGGGGTGACGGACGCCGCGACGACGTCGGCCACTACCCGGTCCACGTGCGCTTCTCGGACGTCGACGTCTACGGGCACGTCAACAACGTCAAGTACTTCGAGTACTTCATGGAGGCGCGCATCCTCCTCACCGCGCGGCTCTGGAAGGGGCTGGTCGAGGAGGGCATGCCCGTCCGGATGGTCACGGCGCGCACGGACGTCGACTACAAGGTGCCGATCCTGTTCCGTCCCGAGCCGTACGACGCGTGGTCCTGGCTGACCCACGTCGGCGAGCGGTCGATGGTCATCGCCTCGGAGATCGTCGACGGCGACCGGCTGCTCGCGCGGGCCCGGGTCGCGATGGTGTTCGTCGACCCCGAGACGAGCCGCCCGCTGGCGCCACCGCCCGACGTCCGCGAACGGTTGCTCGCCGCTCCAGGCCTCTAGGCCTCGTCGAACGCCGACTGTGCTTGTGGCTACCTTCCCTGTGGGAGGTCGACATGAGCAAACAGGGTTGGCGGGAGTTCCTCGACGCCGCGGACGTCGAGGACTGGGTGGTGTTGCACGGGGGAGCGACGGCTGTGTTTCGGGTCCCGTCGCTTGGCGAAGCGGTGGAGCTTGCCAGGGCGGTGGCGCAGGTTCCCGGTCTCGAGCACTCGGGCGTGATGCTGACGATCGCCGATCACCATCTCGCCGTGCGGTTGACCCGCCATTTCTCACAGCTGGAGCGGCAGCATCTCGACCTTGCGCGGGCCATCACAGCGGTGGCCCAGGCGCATGACGCCGTGCCGGATCGAGCTGCTGCGCAGGGGGTCTCCCTCGCGATCGCTGCGAAGCCCGACTCGGTCGATCAGTGGGTTCTGGCGCGCTGTGCTCGGGTACACGGGCGTGGCCGACGTCAGCGCGGTCGACCCGTTGGGCCACGGTTCGTCGGTCTGGATGCAGGAGCTCGACGCGGCCAAGCCGTTGCGGCACGCCATGCATGTCGACGTCTCGGTCGCGCGCGATCACGTAGACGCGCGTCTCACGGCGGCGCTCGACGCGGGGGGCCGGATCGTCGACGACTCCGAAGCCCCGGAACAGTGGACGCTCGCCGACGGCGCCGGCAACCGGGTGTGCATCTGCGCCTGGCCCGACGGGGCCACCTTGCCCGCATCGGAGTAGTCGCTACAGAGCCGGAGGGCCGACGCCTGGTTCACGCTCTGACCTGCGGCTTCAGACCTCGTCGAAGGTGTTGACCATGAACTGCGCCGCGTGGGTGACGTAGTCCCAGAACTGGGCGTCCTGCTCGGGCGTGAGCTGCGCCGCGTCGAGCCCCTCGCGGAAGTGCACGAGCCAGCGCTCGGCCGCGGCCGGCGTGACGGCGAACGGCGCGTGCCGCATCCGCAGCCGTGGGTGCCCGCGGGCCTCCGAGTAGGTCGTCGGCCCACCCCAGTACTGCACCAGGAACAGCCGGAACCGCTCCTCGGCGGGTCCGAGGTCCTCCTCGGGGTACAGCGGCCGCAGGATCGGGTCCTCGGCGACGCCGGCGTAGAAGGTGGCGACGATCTTCTCGATGGTGGGGTAGCCACCGATCTCGTCGTAGAACGTCGTCACCGCGCCATCCTCCCAAACGGGGAGGTCAGCCTGCCGGGGGTGGTCCCCTCGGGGGCGGCCTGGTCGTCCTGGCTCTGGTTGACCACGACCGTGTGGGCGTACGGCGCGGAGATGCCCTCGGCGTCGAACCTCGCCTTGATCCGGGCCCGCATCTCGCGGGCCACCCGCCACTGCTCCATGCGGCGCGGTCTTGAGGGTGACGCGCATGGTGATCGCGTCGGCCGAGACGGCCTCGATGCCCCAGATCTCGGGCTGCTCGATGATCACGCCGTCGAACTCCTCGTCGTGCCAGAGGTCGTCGGCGACGTCCTGCAGGACCCGGCGCACCTGTCGCGACGTCCTCGCGGTAGGGGAACGTCACGTCGAGCACCGTCGCGCGCCCAGTTCTGGCTCTGGTTGCCGACGCGCAGGATCTCGCCGTTGCGGACGTACCAGACGGTCCCGTTGACGTCGCGGAGCCGGGTGACGCGCAGGCTGACCGCCTCGACGGTGCCGCTGGCCTCGCCGAGGTCGACGGAGTCGCCGACGCCGAGCTGGTCCTCGAAGATCATGAAGATGCCGGCGAAGAAGTCCTTGACCAGGTTCTGCGCGCCGAAGCCCGAGGGCGACGCCGACGATGCCGGCGCTGGCGATGATGGGTCCGATGTCGTAGTTCAGCTCCGCCAGCATCATCGTGACGACGATCGCCACGACGACGCCGGTGATGATGCTCTTGAGCAGGTCGCCCATGGTGCGGGCCCGCTGCATGCGGCGGCTGCGTGCGCTGTCGCCGTCCTCGGTCGACGCCGCGGCCGATGCTCATCTTGCTGAGCCGGTCGGGCAGCACGCCCTCCTCGGCCCGGCGCGACGATGCGGTCGACGACCCGGTGCAGCAGCCAGCGCGCGACCAGGCCGACGATGAGGATCCCGAGGATGCGCGAAGGGCTTCCCGATCAGCAGGTCGGCAGCTGGGCGGCGCGTCGTTGCCGGTCCAGCTCGTAGACGCGCTCGCAGGTCGACTCGTCCGCGCAGGCACGGGCTTGCCAGAGGGAGCATGGTTCCCAGTATGTCGAGACCTCTCGGGCCGATAGGCTCGCCCCCGTGACGCACCATCTGTACAGGACTCTCCTGCGGACCCTGGCGGTCATCTCCATCGCCGTGGCGCTCCCGCTCGCTTCGGCCGGCGCTGCCAGCGCCGAAGGGGCCGAGGGGTGGAGCGACCCCGAGGCCGTCGACTTCATGCACACCCTGCTCGTGCTGGTCGGGATCCCGCTGTTGGTGATCCTGCTCCTGGCGCTGGCGGTCTACGTGCCGCCGATCGTGCGCGGCGAGTCGGTCGCCCCGGCCGGAGCCCGCGCCGAAGACGAGTGGTTCGGTGGGCGGAGCGACGCCGAGAAGGCCCTCGAGGCCAGCAGGAGCGGCAGCGGGCGACGAGACGGGTGGGGCCAGTGGCAGCTGGTGACTTCTCGGCGGCCGACAAGTTCGAGATCGACCGCGCGATCCGCGCGGCCGAGGAGACCAGCCGCTTCGAGTTCTCGGTGTTCGTCGGTCACGCCGACGGCGAGCCCCGCGCGTACGCCGAGGGCCTGCACGCCGCGCTCGTCGCGCCGCCGTACAGCATCCTGGTGATGGTCGACCCGAACGCCCGCGCCATCGAGGTCGTCACCGGCAGCGTGGTCAGGCGCACCCTGACGGACCACGAGGTCCAGCTCGCCATCCTCGAGATGCAGACGGCGTTCGCCGCCGGCGACCGCGTCGGCGGCCTCAAGCGCGGCGTGACGATGCTCGGCGCCCACGCGCGAGCACCGCAGACCCTGCACGCCGAGTGATCACACGCTGGTCGAGGAAGGCGCGCTAGCGCCTGTCACGAGACCCGGCGAGATGTGAGCTCTCCGGTTGCGGGGTTTCGTGACGGGACTTCGTCCCTCCTCAACCAGCGGCGTCCTTGGCCTGCGCACGCAGCGCGCGGGCGACGTCGTCGCGGCCCTCGCGGACGTAGCGCTTGGCGCCGGGGTGCGCCTCGGAGGTGTCCAGCCACGTGTCGAGCTTGTCGAGCAGCTCGGGGCTGGCCATCGGCTTCGGGAAGATGTACTCCAGCGCCGTGGACGCCTTCTGGGTGCCGAGGCGGTCCCAGATGTCGTCGGCGGCCTCGAGGTACTTGTCGACGTACGGCGCGAGGATCTCCTCCTGGCCGAAGCGCATGAACGACAGGCAGATCGAGCGGTGCGTCTCGTTCGGCACGTTCTCCTGGACCGTGGCCTGGTCCCAGGCCTCGGCCTTGGCCTCGGCCGTCGGACGGGAGGTCAGCGCCGACGCGGCGTTCTCCTGGCCGGAGATGGTGTTGTCCCGCTCGAGCTCCTGCGCGATCTCGTCGGCCCCGAAGCGTCCGGACTTCGCGAGGCTGACCACCAGCGCCCAGCGCAGGTCGGTGTCGATCGCGAGGCCCTCGATCACCAGGCTGCCGTCGAGCAGCCCCTGGAGGTCGTCCAGGGCCGAGTCCGAGTGAGCGGAACCGGCGTAGCTGCGGGCGAAGGTCAGCTGGTGGTCGCTGCCGGCCTCCGCGGACATCAGCAGGTCGCGGACACCCGACTCCCAGCGGTCCAGCAGCGCGGCCCGGTTGGCCGGGGCGGCGAACTGGTGCGCCGCCTGGGCGGCGTACACGGGGATCCGCGAGGCGCCGAACGCGTCGGTCTCCGCGCCGATGTTGGCCAGCACGAGCGCGACGAAGTCCGTCGCGGTCATCTCGGCGTCGCGGGTCATGTCCCACGCGGCGCCCCAGCACAGGGCCCGCGCGAGCGAGTCGTCCAGCCGCGACAGGCCGTTCACGACGGTGGCCAGGGAGCGCTCGTCGAGGCGGATCTTGGCGTACGTCAGGTCGCCGTCGTTGAGCAGCAGCAGGTCGGGCTGGCGCTGGCCGACGAGCTCCTCGAGCGAGGTCAGCTCGCCCTCGATGTCGACCTCGACGTGGCTGCGACGGACGAGGTGGCCGTCGGCGAGGTCGTAGAGGCCGACGCCGATGCGGTGGCGACGCAGCGTCGGGTAGTCGGCCGCAGCGGTCTGGAGCACCCGGAACGAGGAGTACGCGCCGTCGGCGTCGAGCTCGAACTCCGGGCTGAGCGTGTTCACGCCCGACGTCTGCAGCCACTCCTTGGCCCACGAGTCGAGCTCGCGGCCCGAGGACTTCTCGAGCGCGGTCAGCAGGTCGGTGAACTCGGAGTTCGCGTAGGCGTGGTCCTTGAAGTACTGGCGCAGGCCGGCGATGAAGGCGTCGAGACCGACCCACGCGACGAGCTGCTTGAGCACCGAGGCGCCCTTGGCGTAGGTGATCCCGTCGAAGTTGACCTCCACGGCCTGGAGGTCGTGGTTGTCGGCGGCGATCGGGTGGGTCGAGGGCAGCTGGTCCTGGCGCAGCGCCCAGTTCTTGCGGGCGTTGGTGAAGCCGGTCCAGGACTCGGTGAACACGGTGTTCTGGACGGCCGCGTGGTAGCACGCCCACTCCGCGAACGACTCGTTGAGCCAGAGGTCGTCCCACCACTTCATGGTGACCAGGTCGCCGAACCACATGTGGGCCATCTCGTGCAGGATCACCGAGGCGCGGAACTCGTAGAACGAGCCGTCCTGGCGGCTGCGGGGGAGGTACTCGTCGCGCAGCGTGACGGCGCCGGCGTTCTCCATCGCGCCCATGTTGTACTCCGGCACGTAGAGCTGGTCGTACTTCTCGAACGGGTACGGGAAGTCGAAGGCCTCCTCGAAGAACTCGAAGCCCTCCTTGGTGATCTTCACGACCTCGTCGCGGTCGAGGTGGTCGACCAGGCTCTGCCGGCAGTAGTGGCCGAGCGGGATGGTGCCGTTCTTGCCCTCGTAGGTGTCGTGCACGCCGTGGTACTCACCGGCGATGAGCGCCGTGATGTACGTCGACATCCGCTTGGTGGTCGGGAACCGCCAGACCGAGGTCGAGTCGGTGACCTCTTCGGGTGCCGGAGTCGGGGCGTTGGAGACGACCACCCAGTGCGAGGGAGCGGTCACGGTGAAGGTGAACGTCGACTTGAGGTCGGGCTGCTCGAACGTCGTGAACACGCGGCGCGCGTCGGGGACCTCGAACTGGCTGTAGAGGTAGACCTTGCCGTCGGCCGGGTCGACGAAGCGGTGCAGACCCTCGCCGGTGTGGCTGTAGGGGAGCTCGCAGAACACGCGCAGCTCGTTGTCGGCCTGGAGGTCGTCCAGGCGGATCCGGCTGTCGCGGTAGATGTCGAACGCGTCGAGCTTCTCGCCGTTCAGCACGACCTCGTGGATGGTGGCCCCGACGAGGTCGGCGAACGTGCTGGCGCCGGGCTCGCTACAGGTGAACCGGAGCACGGTCGTGCTCTCGAACACCTTGTCGGAGACGGTGAGGTCGAGATCGACTGAATACGACTCGACCGACAGAAGTCCGGCGCGGGTCTGCGCCTCTTCTCGGGTCAGGTTGGTTCCAGGCATGCTGGGCATCCTGCCATTCGAGACAAGGCGGAACAGCATCGGTGGCCGGGCCGTTACCCACTCATGACCTCCGTCTCGGACAAGCCTGCAGTTGGTAACGATTCAGCACTCGAGGAGCGTGAAGGGGCCCGTGAGGGCGCCGATTTCTGGTTCGACCCCATGTGTCCCTTCGCCTGGATCACCTCGCGCTGGATCCTCGAGGTCGAGCGGGTGCGGGACATCGACGTGCAGTGGCACGTGATGAGCCTGACCTACCTGAACCAGCGCAAGGAGGTCTCCGAGGAGTACCGCGACAGGCTCGCCCCGGGCTGGGGTCCGGTCCGCGTGCTGATGGCCGCCCAGGAGCACGTCGGCGACCAGGCGCTGCTCCCGCTGTACACCGCGATGGGCGAGCGGATCCACCACGAGAAGTCCGGCATCACCTCCGAGATGGCCGAGTCCGCGCTCGCCGCGGCCGGGCTGCCGACCGACCTGGTGAAGGCCTGGAGCGACGACTCCTACGACGAGGCGATCATCAAGTCCCACCACAAGGGGATGGACCAGGTCGGCGACGACGTCGGCACCCCGACCATCGCCTTCGGCGGCTCCGCGTTCTTCGGCCCGGTGCTGACCGCGATCCCGCGCGGCGAGGAGGCCGGCCGGATCTGGGACGCCTGCGTCACGCTCTCGGCGTACCCCTCCTTCTTCGAGCTCAAGCGCACGCGTACGGGCGACCTCGACTTCAGCTGACCCCTCATCAGGTCTCGTGACGGGACTTCGTCCCTCCTCGACCAGCGAAGGGCGCGAGAAAGCAGTGGCGGCGCATCAATAGGCTGATCCCATGACCCATGTCCTGTCCGCCGTCGCCTGGCCGTACGCCAACGGCCCGCGCCACATCGGCCACGTGGCCGGTTTCGGTGTGCCCTCCGACGTGTTCAGCAGGTACATGCGGATGGCGGGCCACGACGTCCTGATGGTCTCGGGCACCGACGAGCACGGCACCCCGATCCTGGTGGCCGCCGACCAGGAGGGCGTGACCGCCCGCGAGCTGGCCGACAAGAACAACTCGGTGATCGTGCACGACCTGGTCGACCTCGGGCTGTCCTACGACCTGTTCACCCGGACCACCACGGGCAACCACTACACGGTGGTGCAGGAGCTCTTCGAGACCGTGCACCGCAACGGCTACATGGTCGAGCAGACCACGTTCGGCGCGCGGAGCCCGTCGACCGGCCGCACCCTGCCGGACCGCTACATCGAGGGCACCTGCCCGATCTGCGGGTACCCGGACGCGCGCGGCGACCAGTGCGACAACTGCGGCAACCAGCTCGACCCGACCGACCTGATCAACCCGCGCTCGAAGATCAACGGGGAGACGCCCGAGTTCGTCGAGACCCAGCACTTCTTCCTCGACCTGCCGGCGCTGGCCGAGGCGCTGACGGCGTACCTGCAGGGTCGCGAGGCGTCCGGCACGTGGCGGCCCAACGTCATCAAGTTCTCGATGAACCTCATCGAGGACCTGCGGCCGCGGGCGATGACCCGCGACATCGACTGGGGCATCCCGGTGCCGATCGAGGGCTGGCGCGAGCAGCCGACCAAGCGGCTGTACGTCTGGTTCGACGCGGTGATCGGCTACCTGTCGGCGTCGGTCGAGTGGGCCCGGCGAACCGGCGACCCCGAGCGCTGGCGCGAGTGGTGGAACGACCCCGAGGCGCTGTCGTACTACTTCATGGGCAAGGACAACATCGTCTTCCACGCCCAGATCTGGCCGGCCGAGCTGCTGGCCTACAACGGCGAGGGGTCGCGCGGCGGCGAGCCGGGGGCGTACGGGCGGCTGAACCTGCCCACCGAGGTCGTCTCCAGCGAGTTCATGACGATGGAGAGCAAGCAGTTCTCCACCAGTCGCGGTCACGTGATCCTGGTCGGCGACATGCTGGCGAGGTACCAGCCGGACGCGCTGCGCTACTTCATCTGCGCGGCCGGGCCGGAGACCTCCGACGCCGACTTCACCTGGGCGGAGTTCGTGCAGCGCACCAACTCCGAGCTGGTCGCCGGCTGGGGAAACCTGGTGAACCGGACCGCCACCATGATCGCCAAGAGCTTCGGCGAGGTCCCGCCCCTCGGTGACCTCGAGCCGGTCGACGAGGCCGTGCTGGCCGCCGTCCGGGCCGGGTTCGAGACCGTGGGCGACCTGGTCGGCCGGCACCGTCAGCGGGCCGGCATCGCCGAGGCGATGCGGGTGGTGGGCGAGGTGAACAAGTACGTGACCGCCACCGAGCCCTACAAGATGAAGGGCGACGACGAGCGCGCGCGGCTCGGCACGGTGCTGCACGTCGCCGCCCAGTGCGTGCTCGACTGCAACACGATGCTCTCGCCGTTCCTGCCGCACTCGTCCACGAAGGTGTGGCAGGCGCTCGGCGGCGAGGGCGAGTTCCAGCCGATGCCCCGGATCGAGTACGTCGAGGAGCTCGACCCCGACCAGGGGGCCGGGCTGCTGACCTACCCGGTGATCACCGGTGAGTACTCGCGGACGCCGCGCTGGGAGTCCCGGCCGGTGACCGTCGGGGCCACGGTCGAGAAGCCGACGCCGATCTTCACCAAGCTCGACCCGTCCGTGGTGGACGAGGAGCGCGCCCGGTTGGCCGCGTCGTGAGGGTGCTGGTGGTCGGCGCCTCGGGCCGGCTGGGCACGGCCGTCGTCGCCGCGCTGGGCGACCGGCACGAGGTGGTGTCGGCCTCGCGGTCGGGGGAGCACTTCGTCGACCTCACCAACTCCGCCTCCATCGCCGGCCTCTACGCCTCGGTCGGGCAGGTCGACGCCGTCGTCTGCACGGCGGGCAAGACGCCGTACGGCCCCCTGGCCGAGCTGTCCTCGGACCAGTGGCTGGCCGGGGTACGGGACAAGCTGCTCGGCCAGGTCGAGCTGGTGCGCCTGGGTCTGCCCCACGTCGCCGACGGCGGTTCGTTCACGCTGGTGTCGGGCATCCTCTCGGTCGAGCCGGTCCTCACCAGCGCCGTCGCGTCGACCGTCGACGGCGGCATCGACGCCTTCGTCCGGTCGGCCGCGATCGAGCTGCCCCGCGGCATTCGCATCAACGCGGTCAGCGCGACGGTGTTCGAGGAGGCGTGGGACGCCTACGGCGCGATGTTCGCCGGCGCGACGCCGATCCCCGTCGCCGACGCCGCCGCCGCGTACGTCGAGTCTCTCGAGGGCGACGCGACCGGCCAGGTGTTCCGGGTCGGGTACTGACTCAGCCCTGGTGCAGCGTCCCCAGCTCGGCCCAGGTGGCCGCGACGAGGGCGGCCTCGGAGATGCCGAACGCCTTGCGCAACACACCGTCGGTCTTCTCGTCGGGGTCGTCGCCGGGGATCCGGCGGTAGGCCGCACCGAGGGCGAGCACCCGCTCGGCGCCGTACTCGTCCACGAGGTGGGTGACGGCCGCGCGGCCGATCAGGTAGTCCGCCTGCGGGTCCAGGCCCCAGCGTCCCCCGGTGGGCAGCCGGCGCCGGACGTCCATGACGTGCTCGTAGGCGTCGCCCTCCACGACCAGGTCGGAGAGGGTGGCGGGGGCGGTGGAGGTCCACTCGGCCAGCCCCTCCTTGATCCACGTCGGCGCGCCGGCCAGCCGCTCGAGCGTCAGGAAGTGCGTCAGCTCGTGGCGCATCACCTGGTCGTCCGCCGCGACCCGCGCCGCCTCGTCCGGGTTGACCTTGATCCGCATCCCGGCCTCGACGGGCAGTCGCCGTCGGTGCTGAACGAGCCGACCGGGAACGTCACGGCCGCCGCCTCCTGCGTCGTCGACGCTGTTCATCTGCGTGCGCGTCGCCGACCGTGGTGGCGTCGACCAGGACGTCGTACGACGGCGGGGATCCCCAGCGCCTCGGCGTCGAACCGGATGTCGTCGGCGATGTCGTCGGCCAGCGACTGGGGCGCCACCTCGCCGTCGCGGTCGGTGACCACCAGCAGCCGGCCCGACCGGGCGACCGCGATCGGCACCGACCCCGCCCACGGTCGCGACTGCGGCTCGCGGTCGTCGCGGTACTTGCCGGGCACGCTCTCCGCGCCGAGCAGCCAGCTCTCGTCGCGCCGGACGAACGTGTTCTCCAGGGTGTTGCTGACCGGCCGGCTCGTCGACGTCGAGCCGGACCTGCTCGATCACCTCGAGGGCGGAACACCGGGTCGTCCCCGTCGACGTCCGCGGTCGGGTACCCCGCGCCGTCGTCGACGCTGTAGGAGACCGACTCGACGGGGAGCAGCTGGAGGTTGTCGTAGAGCGTGGTCTGCTGCTTCACGAGCTTGTCGTCGTCCGGGTCGACGGTCGCCAGGAACGCCTGGCGGTCGCCTTGCTCGAGCGCGTTCGCCCGCGTCCTCAACAGCGCCCGGATCTGCTGCCGGTCCTCGTCGGTGGGCTGGTAGTGCTCGTCGTCACCGCCCGCGGTGCCGGATGAGCCCGACGAGCTCGCCGCCGCGGGGTCGCCGGACGGCTCGCTCCCCTCGTCGCCGCTGCAACCGGCCAGCAGGCCCAGGATCGCGACGACGACGGCGACGAGACGCGTGACCCGGACCACGCCGTGAGCCTACGGCCCGGCCGGGTGGCCCGCTGCCCGACAATCGGGCCCATGGCACTGCATCCACGGGCCCGCCGGGCGGCGGAGGAGTCCGCGGCCGCGACGCCGTACTCCACGCCGGGCTACGACATCGCCGCCACCCGCGCGGCGAACCGGGCCGAGGCCCTCGCCTCGGAGCGGGAGGAGGTCGCGACGGTCGAGGACGTCGACGCGCACGGCGTACCTGCCCGGCTCTACACCCCTGCCGGGGCCCTCCCCGGTCTCGTCGTGCACCTGCACGGCGGTGGGTTCGTGTTCCACGACGTCGAGGTGCACGACCCGCTCTGCCGGCGCCTGGCCAACCGGGCCGGGCTGCGGGTGCTCAGCGTGGACTACCGCTGCGCGCCCGAGCACCGGTTCCCGGCGGCGCCCGACGACGTGGACGCCGCCCTCGACTGGGTGGCCACCCGACCCGAGCTGGCCGGCCCGTTGCTCCTGCACGGCGACTCGGCCGGCGGCAACCTGGCGCTGGTGGCGGCCCTGCGGCGTCCCGAGCGCGTCACCGCGCTCGCGCTCGTCTACCCCTTCCTCGACCCGACCGCCGGCTTCGGGTCGTACCTCACCCACGCCGACGGGTTCTCCCCCGACGAGGCGGCCTGGTACTGGGACCAGTACGCCGCCACGGCCGCCGACCGCGACGACCCGGACCTCGCCCCGCTGCTGTCCGGCCGCCTCGGCGACCTCCCGCCGACGCTGGTGGTCACCGCCGAGCACGACCCGCTGCGCGACGAGGGGGAGGAGCTCGTGCTGCGCCTGGCCGAGGCGGGGGTCCGGGTCGCCGGGTTCCGCTGTCTGGGGCAGATCCACGGCTACTACCGCCACCTGGAGTTCGACGCCGCGGAGCCCACGATGCTGGCCGTGGCGACGTACCTGAGGGCTGCGGCCCTGGCGTGACGGGACCCACTCCCTAGACTCCACGCTCATGCGCGTGCACCTGGGCTGCGACCACGCCGGTCTCGACCTCAAGGCCCACCTGACGGCCTGGTTGACCGAGCACGGCTACGAGCCCGTCGACCACGGTCCCTTCGTCTACGACGCGCTCGACGACTATCCCGTCTTCTGCCTCCGGGCGGCCGAGGCCGTGGCCGCCGAGCCGGGCAGCCTGGGCGTGGTCATCGGCGGCTCCGGCAACGGCGAGCAGATGGCCGCCAACAAGGTGGCCGGCATCCGCTGCGCGCTCGTCTGGTCGGAGGAGACGGCCGTTCTCGCGCGCCAGCACAACGACGCGCAGGTGGTCGCGGTCGGCGGGCGGATGCACACGGTCGAGGAGATGACGCGCTTCGTGGAGGTGTTCCTGGCCACGCCCTTCAGCGAGGAGGAGCGGCACGCCCGCCGGATCGGCATGCTGGTCGACTACGAACGCACCGGCGAGCTGCCGCCGCTGCCGCCGACACCGTCGGTTCATGCCTGAGGGGCACACCCTCCACCGGCTGGCGCACGAGGTCGGGTCCGCGTTCGGCGGGCGGCGGGTACGCGTGTCGAGCCCGCAGGGCCGGTTCGCGGAGTCGGCGGCCCTGGTGGACGGCTCGGTGCTGCTCGATGCGGAGGCCGCCGGCAAGCACCTGTTCTGCGAGCTCGCGGGGGAGCGCGTGGTCCACATCCACCTCGGCCTCATCGGCCAGCTCGACGTGCACCCCGACGTCGCCGAGGTACCCCTGCCGGTCGGTCAGGTCCGCCTCCGGCTCGCGACCGCCGACGGCACACCCGCGGCGTACGCCGACCTGCGCGGCGCCATCGTCTGCGACCTGGTGACCACGGCCCGACGCGACGAGGTGATCGCCCGCCTGGGGCCGGACCCGTTGCGCCCGGACGCCGACCCGATGCGCGCCTGGGCGCGGATCAGCCGGAGCCAGCGGCCCATCGGTGACCTGCTCATGGATCAGGAGGTCCTGGCAGGCGTCGGCAACGTCTACCGCGCCGAGGTGCTGTTCCGGCACCGCATGCACCCGCTGCGCCCGGGCCGCACCCTGCGCGTCGGGCAGTGGCGGGCGATGTGGGACGACCTCGTCGTGCTGATGGCCGAGGGGGTGGAGACCGGGACGATCGACACCGTGCGGCCCGAGCACACGCCCGAGGCGATGGGACGCCCGCCGCGCGCGGACGACCACGGCGGCGAGGTCTACGTCTACCGCCGCGCGGGGCAGGCGTGCCTCGTCTGCGGGTCTCGCGTGCGGACCGAGGTCCTGGTCGGCAGGAATCTCTTCTGGTGTGCGCATTGTCAGCCGCGCTTCCGGTCGCGCGCCGTACAGTGATCGCCAACGACCGGACGGGATCACGACCATGAGTGGAGCGCCGAAGTCGCGATCCGTCGTCCCCGCACGTGTGCCCGGCCGCATCTCGGCCGCGTGGAAGTCCCTGGACGAACCCGGCACGCCGCCCAAGGGCCCGCTGATCGCCCTGGTGGCGTTCTCGATCCTGTGCACCGTCGGCATCATCGCCTTCTCCGACTACGTCCCGATCAACGTCCTCGTGATCCCGCTGATCCTGGCGAGCCTCTTCCTCAGCCCGCGGTACATGTACCCGTTCGTGGGACTCCTGGGGGTCCTGGTCCTGGTGGCGCTGCCGTTCATCGAGAGCCCGACGCGTCGCACCTGGGTCGCCGTCTCCATCATCCTGCTGCTCTGCGTCATCGTGCTGGTCACGTCGCACCGCCGGGCGCGTCTGGGCGTGGCGGGCGCGAAGGGCGAGTCCATGCTGGTCGACCTGCGCGACCGCATCCAGCGCTACGGACGGCTCCCGGAGCTGCCGCAGCAGTGGGTGGCCGAGACGGCGCTGCGGTCCGCGGGCGGGACCCTGTTCGCCGGCGACTTCGTGGTCGCCTCCGCCACCAAGGAACGTCTGGACGTCGCCGTCGTCGACGTGTCCGGCAAGGGCGACGCGGCGGCCACCCGGGCGCTCCTGCTGTCGGGTGCGTTCGGCGGCCTGATCACCGCCATCCCGCCCCACGAGTTCCTGACGGCCGCCAACGCGTACCTGCTCGGGCACCAGTGGGACGAGGGGTTCGCCACGGCCGTCCAGCTGTCCCTCGACCTGACCAGCGGGCACTTCGAGGTCTGGACCGCCGGACACCCGCCGGCCGTCCACCTCGCCGCCGGCAGCGGCCGGTGGTCGGCCCTGCAGAGCGACGGTCCGGTCCTCGGGCTGATCGAGGGGGCCGAGTTCGAGAGCGTGCGCGGGGTGATGCGGCCCGGCGACGCCATGCTGCTCTACACCGACGGTCTGGTGGAGACCGCGAAGCGGGAGATCGAGCTGGGCATCGACCGGCTCATCGGCGAGGCCGAGAAGGCGCTGCACGGGGGCCAGGCCGACCGGGTCGACCGGCTGGTCGAGAAGCTCGGGTCGAAGGACGACGACCGCGCGATGCTGCTGGTCCACCGGCGCCCGTAGGCATGTCGGGGGCCGCTCGCCGGTTGGGGTCGGGCCACGCTCCTGTGGCACCATGACACCCGCTCGTACGGCTTCTCCTCACCCCTGGGGAAGGGGTCGGACAGCCGCGCGGATGTAGCTCAATGGTAGAGCCCCAGTCTTCCAAACTGGCTACGCGGGTTCGATTCCCGTCATCCGCTCTCAGGTGGCTCCCGGACGCGCTCCGGGCAGCCTTCTGGCGGGGCGTAGCGTAGTGGCTAGCGCGCCTGCTTTGGGAGCAGGAGACCGCAGGTTCGAGTCCTGTCGCCCCGACTCACCACCACCGACACCCCTGAGGAGAAACCCTGTGAAGAGCGCCGTCGAGACCTTGAGCCCGACCCGGGCCAAGCTGACCGTCGAGGTGCCCTTCGAGGAGCTCAAGCCGAGCCTCGACAAGGCGTACAAGACCATCGCCCAGCAGATCAACATCCCGGGGTTCCGGCGCGGCAAGGTGCCGCCGATGGTGATCGACCGCCAGGTCGGCCGCGGGGCGATCCTCGACCAGGCGATCAACGAAGCGCTGCCGCAGTTCTACATCCAGGCGCTCCAGGACAACGACCTCCAGCCGCTGGCCCAGCCCGAGATCGAGGTCACCAAGCTCGAGGACAACGAGACGCTGGAGTTCACCGCCGAGGTGGACATCAAGCCGACGATCGACCTGCCGTCGTACGACGACCTCACCGCGCAGGTCGAGGACGTCGCCGTCACCGACGAGGACGTCGACGAGCAGGTCGCCGCGCTGCGCGAGCGCTTCGGGACCCTGGTCGACGTCGAGCGCGTGGCCGCCGACGGCGACTTCGTGGTCATCGACCTCGTCGCCCAGCAGGACGGCGAGACCGTCGAGGGCGCCGAGCTCTCCGGCATGTCCTACAAGGTCGGTCGCGGCGGCATGCTCGACGGCCTCGACGAGGCGCTCGAGGGCATGGGCGCCGGCGACGAGAAGGCCTTCACGTCCCAGCTCGTCGGGGGCGACCTGGTCGGCCAGGACGTCGAGGTCACCGTCAAGGTGACCAAGGTCCAGGAGCAGCAGCTGCCGGACTTCGACGACGAGTTCGCCCAGCTGGCCTCGGAGTTCGACACCGCCGACGAGCTGAGCGCCGACGTGCGCGAGCGTCTCGGCCGCGGCAAGCGCCTGGAGCAGGCCGCCGCCGCCCGCGACGCCGTCCTCGAGGCCCTGCTCGAGCGCGTCGACATCCCGCTGCCCGAGACCGTCGTCACCGACGAGCTGAACTCCCGTCGCCGCAACGTCGAGCAGCAGCTCTCCTACGCCGGCATCACCCTCGAGAAGTACCTCGAGGACGAGGGCCAGACCGAGGAGGAGTTCGAGGCCGACCTCGAGCGCCGCGTCCGCGACGCCGTCGTCGCCCAGCTGCTCCTCGACGAGGTCGCCTCCAAGGAGGAGCTCGGCGTCGACCAGGGCGAGCTCCAGCAGCACCTGGTGATGCGCGCCCAGCAGTCCGGTGAGGACCCGCAGGAGTTCGCCAACCACATGTTCGAGCACAACCACATCCCCGAGCTGGTCCAGGAGATCCGCCGGGGCAAGGCGCTCGCGCAGATCGTGGAGTCGGCGACGGTCACCGACGCCTCCGGCAACGTGGTGGAGCTGAAGAACCTGCGCCCCGACGGCACCATCGGTGAGCCGGTCGACGAGACGGTCGAGGAGTCCGGCGACGAGGCCGCCGACGCGCCGGTCGAGGTCGCGTCCATGACGTGCTCGTAGGCGTCGCCCTCCACGACCAGGTCGGAGAGGGTGGAGGGGGCGGTGGAGGTCCACTCGGCCAGCCCCTCCTTGATCCACGTCGGCGCGCCGGCCAGCCGCTCGAGCGTCAGGAAGTGCGTCAGCTCGTGGCGCATCACCTGGTCGTCCGCGGCGACCCGCGCCGCCTCGTCCGGGTTGACCTTGATCCGCATCCCGGCTCGACGGGAGTAGCCACCGGGCTGGAAGGCCCCGACCCCGAACGTCACGGCCGCGGCCTCCTGGTCGTCCACGCTGTTCATCGCGTGCGCGTCGCCCACCGTGGTGGCGTCGACCAGCACGTCGTACGTCGCGGGGATCCCCAGCGCCTCGGCGTCGAACCGGATGTCGTCGGCGATGTCGTCGGCCAGTGACTGGGGCGCCACCTCGCCGTCGCGGTCGGTGACCACCAGCAGCCGGCCCGACCGGGCGACCGCGATCGGCACCGGCCCCGCCCAGGGCCGTGACTGTGGCTCGCGGTCGTCGCGGTACTTGCCGGGGACGCTCTCCGCGCCCAGCAGCCACGCTCCGTCGCGCTGGACGAACGTGTCCTCGAGGGTGTTCGTGACCGGACGCTCGTCCACGTCGAGCCGGACCTGCTCGAGCACCAGAGGACGGAACACGGGGTCGTCCCCCTCGACGTCGGCGGTCGGGTACCCCGCACTGTCGTCGACGCTGTAGGAGACCGACTCGACGGGGAGCAGCTGGAGGTTGTCGTAGAGCGTGGTCTGCTGCTTCACGAGCTTGTCGTCGTCCGGGTCGACGGTCGCCAGGAACGCTGGGCGGTCGCCCTGCTCGAGCGCGTTCGCCCGCGTCCTCAGCAGCGCCCGGATCTGCTGCCGGTCCTCGTCGGTGGGCTGGTAGGGCTCGTCGTCACCGCCCGCGGTGCCGGATGAGCCCGACGAGCTCGCCGCCGCGGGGTCGCCGGACGGCTCACTCCCCTCGTCGCCGCTGCAACCGGCCAGCAGGCCCAGGATCGCGACGACGACGGCGACGAGACGCGTGACCCGGACCACGCCGTGAGCCTACGGCCCGGCCGGGTGGCCCGCTGCCCGACAATCGGGCCCATGGCACTGCATCCACGGGCCCGCCGGGCGGCGGAGGAGTCCGCTGCCGCGACGCCGTACTCCACGCCGGGTTACGACATCGCCGCCACCCGCGCGGCGAACCGGGCCGAGGCCCTCGCCTCGGAGCGGGAGGAGGTCGCGGCGGTCGAGGACGTCGACGCGCACGGCGTACCCGCCCGGCTCTACACCCCTGCCGGCGCACTCCCCGGTCTCGTCGTGCACCTGCACGGCGGTGGGTTCGTGTTCCACGACGTCGAGGTGCACGACCCGCTCGGCCGGCGCCTGGCCAACCGGGCCGGGCTGAGGGTGCTCAGCGTGGACTACCGCTGCGCGCCCGAGCACCGGTTCCCGGCGGCGCCCGACGACGTGGACGCCGCCCTCGACTGGGTGGCCACCCGACCCGAGCTGGCCGGCCCGATGCTCCTGCACGGCGACTCGGCCGGCGGCAACCTGGCGCTGGTGGCGGCCCTGCGGCGTCCCGAGCGCGTCACCGCGCTCGCGCTGGTCTACCCCTTCCTCGACCCGACGGCCGGCTTCGGGTCGTACCTCACCCACGCCGACGGGTTCTCCCCCGACGAGGCGGCCTGGTACTGGGACCAGTACGCCGCCACGGCCGCCGACCGCGTCGACCCGGACCTCGCCCCGCTGCTGTCCGGCCGCCTCGGGGACCTCCCGCCGACGCTGGTGGTCACCGCCGAGCACGACCCGCTGCGCGACGAGGGGGAGGAGCTGGTGCTGCGCCTGGCCGAGGCGGGGGTCCGGGTCGCCGGGTTCCGCTGTCTGGGGCAGATCCACGGCTACTACCGCCACCTGGAGTTCGACGCCGCGGAGCCCACCATGCTGGCCGTGGCGACGTACCTGAGGGCTGCGGCCCTGGCGTGACGGGACCCACTCCCTAGACTCCACGCTCATGCGCGTGCACCTGGGCTGCGACCACGCCGGTCTCGACCTCAAGGCCCACCTGACGGCCTGGTTGACCGAGCACGGCTACGAGCCCGTCGACCACGGTCCCTTCGTCTACGACGCGCTCGACGACTATCCCGTCTTCTGCCTCCGGGCGGCCGAGGCCGTGGCCGCCGAGCCGGGCAGCCTGGGCGTGGTCATCGGCGGCTCCGGCAACGGCGAGCAGATGGCCGCCAACAAGGTGACCGGCATCCGCTGCGCGCTCGTCTGGTCGGAGGAGACGGCCGTTCTCGCGCGCCAGCACAACGACGCGCAGGTGGTCGCGGTCGGCGGGCGGATGCACACGGTGGAGGAGATGACGCGCTTCGTGGAGGTGTTCCTGGCCACGCCCTTCAGCGAGGAGGAGCGGCATGCCCGCCGGATCGGCATGCTGGTCGACTACGAACGCACCGGAGAGCTGCCGCCGCTGCCGCCGACACCGTCGGTTCATGCCTGAGGGGCACACCCTCCACCGGCTGGCGCACGAGGTCGGGTCCGCGTTCGGCGGGCGGCGGGTACGCGTGTCGAGCCCGCAGGGCCGGTTCGCGGAGTCGGCGGCCCTGGTGGACGGCTCGGTGCTGGTCGATGCGGAGGCCGCCGGCAAGCACCTGTTCTGCGAGCTCGCGGGGGAGCGCGTGGTCCACATCCATCTCGGCCTCATCGGCCAGCTCGACGTGCACCCCGACGTCGCCGAGGTACCCCTGCCGGTCGGTCAGGTCCGCCTCCGGCTCGCGACCGCCGACGGCACACCCGCGGCGTACGCCGACCTGCGCGGCGCCATCGTCTGCGACCTGGTGACCCCGGCCCGACGCGACGAGGTGATCGCCCGCCTGGGGCCGGACCCGTTGCGCCCGGATGCCGACCCGATGCGCGCGTGGGCGCGGATCAGCCGGAGCCAGCGGCCCATCGGTGACCTGCTCATGGATCAGGCGGTCCTGGCAGGCGTCGGCAACGTCTACCGCGCCGAGGTGCTGTTCCGGCACCGCATGCACCCGCTGCGCCCGGGCCGCACCCTGCGCGTCGGGCAGTGGCGGGCGATGTGGGACGACCTCGTCGTGCTGATGGCCGAGGGGGTGGAGACCGGGACGATCGACACCGTGCGGCCCGAGCACACGCCCGAGGCGATGGGACGCCCGCCGCGCGCGGACGACCACGGCGGCGAGGTCTACGTCTACCGCCGAGCGGGGCAGGCGTGCCTCGTGTGCGGGTCGCGCGTGCGGACCGAGGTCCTGGTCGGCAGGAATCTCTTCTGGTGTGCGCATTGTCAGCCGCGCTTCCGGTCGCGCGCCGTACAGTGATCGCCAACGACCGGACGGGATCACGACCATGAGTGGAGCGCCGAAGTCGCGATCCGTCGTCCCCGCACGTGTGCCCTCCCGCATCTCGGCCGCGTGGAAGTCCCTGGACGAACCCGGCACGCCGCCCAAGGGCCCGCTGATCGCCCTGGTGGCGTTCTCGATCCTGTGCACCGTCGGCATCATCGCCTTCTCCGACTACGTCCCGATCAACGTCCTCGTGATCCCGCTGATCCTGGCGAGCCTCTTCCTCAGCCCGCGGTACATGTACCCGTTCGTGGGACTCCTGGGGGTCCTGGTCCTGGTGGCGCTGCCGTTCATCGAGAGCCCGACGCGTCGCACCTGGGTCGCCGTCTCCATCATCCTGCTGCTCTGCGTGATCGTGCTGGTCACGTCGCACCGCCGGGCGCGACTGGGCGTGGCGGGCGCGAAGGGCGAGTCCATGCTGGTCGACCTGCGCGACCGCATCCAGCGCTACGGGCGGCTCCCGGAGCTGCCGCAGCAGTGGGTGGCCGAGACGGCGCTGCGGTCCGCGGGCGGGACCCTGTTCGCCGGCGACTTCGTGGTCGCCTCCGCCACGAAGGAACGCCTGGACGTCGCCGTCGTCGACGTGTCCGGCAAGGGCGACGCGGCGGCCACCCGGGCGCTCCTGCTGTCGGGTGCGTTCGGCGGCCTGATCACCGCCATCCCGCCCCACGAGTTCCTGACGGCCGCGAACGCGTACCTGCTCGGGCACCAGTGGGACGAGGGGTTCGCCACGGCCGTCCAGCTGTCCCTCGACCTGACCAGCGGGCACTTCGAGGTCTGGACCGCGGGACACCCGCCGGCCGTCCACCTCGCTGCCGGCAGCGGCCGGTGGTCGGCCCTGCAGAGCGACGGTCCGGTCCTCGGGCTGATCGAGGGGGCCGAGTTCGAGAGCGTGCGCGGGGTGATGCGGCCCGGCGACGCCATGCTGCTCTACACCGACGGTCTGGTGGAGACCGCGAAGGTGGAGATCGAGCTGGGCATCGACCGGCTCATCGGCGAGGCCGAGAAGGCGCTGCACGCGGGCCAGGCCGACCGGGTCGACCGGCTGGTCGAGAAGCTCGGGTCGAAGGACGACGACCGCGCGATGCTGCTGGTCCACCGGCGCCCGTAGGCATGTCGGGGGCCGCTCGCCGGTTGGGGTCGGGCCACGCTCCTGTGGCACCATGACACCCGCTCGTACGGCTTCTCCTCACCCCTGGGGAAGGGGTCGGACAGCCGCGCGGATGTAGCTCAATGGTAGAGCCCCAGTCTTCCAAACTGGCTACGCGGGTTCGATTCCCGTCATCCGCTCTCAGGTGGCTCCCGGACGCGCTCCGGGCAGCCTTCTGGCGGGGCGTAGCGTAGTGGCTAGCGCGCCTGCTTTGGGAGCAGGAGACCGCAGGTTCGAGTCCTGTCGCCCCGACTCACCACCACCGACACCCCTGAGGAGAAACCCTGTGAAGAGCGCCGTCGAGACCTTGAGCCCGACCCGGGCCAAGCTGACCGTCGAGGTGCCCTTCGAGGAGCTCAAGCCGAGCCTCGACAAGGCGTACAAGACCATCGCCCAGCAGATCAACATCCCGGGGTTCCGGCGCGGCAAGGTGCCGCCGATGGTGATCGACCGCCAGGTCGGCCGCGGCGCGATCCTCGACCAGGCGATCAACGAAGCGCTGCCGCAGTTCTACATCCAGGCGCTCCAGGACAACGACCTCCAGCCGCTGGCCCAGCCCGAGATCGAGGTCACCAAGCTCGAGGACAACGAGACGCTGGAGTTCACCGCCGAGGTGGACATCAAGCCGACGATCGACCTGCCGTCGTACGACGACCTCACCGCGCAGGTCGAGGACGTCGCCGTCACCGACGAGGACGTCGACGAGCAGGTCGCCGCGCTGCGCGAGCGCTTCGGGACCCTGGTCGACGTCGAGCGCGTGGCCGCCGACGGCGACTTCGTGGTCATCGACCTCGTCGCCCAGCAGGACGGCGAGACCGTCGAGGGCGCCGAGCTCTCCGGCATGTCCTACAAGGTCGGTCGCGGCGGCATGCTCGACGGCCTCGACGAGGCGCTCGCGGGCATGGGCGCCGGCGACGAGAAGGCCTTCACGTCCCAGCTCGTCGGGGGCGACCTGGTCGGCCAGGACGTCGAGGTCACCGTCAAGGTCACCAAGGTCCAGGAGCAGCAGCTGCCGGACTACGACGACGAGTTCGCCCAGCTGGCCTCGGAGTTCGACACCGCCGACGAGCTGAGCGCCGACGTGCGCGAGCGTCTCGGCCGCGGCAAGCGCCTGGAGCAGGCCGCCGCCGCCCGCGACGCCGTCCTGGAGGCCCTGCTCGAGCGCGTCGACATCCCGCTGCCCGAGACCGTCGTCACCGACGAGCTGAACTCCCGTCGCCGCAACGTCGAGCAGCAGCTCTCCTACGCCGGCATCACCCTCGAGAAGTACCTCGAGGACGAGGGCCAGACCGAGGAGGAGTTCGAGGCCGACCTCGAGCGCCGCGTCCGCGACGCCGTCGTCGCCCAGCTGCTCCTCGACGAGGTCGCCTCCAAGGAGGAGCTCGGCGTCGACCAGGGCGAGCTCCAGCAGCACCTGGTGATGCGCGCCCAGCAGTCCGGTGAGGACCCGCAGGAGTTCGCCAACCACATGTTCGAGCACAACCACATCCCCGAGCTGGTCCAGGAGATCCGCCGGGGCAAGGCGCTCGCACAGATCGTGGAGTCGGCGACGGTCACCGACGCCTCCGGCAACGTGGTGGAGCTGAAGAACCTGCGCCCCGACGGCACCATCGGTGAGCCGGTCGACGAGACGGTCGAGGAGTCCGGCGACGAGGCCGGCGAGGCGCCGGTCGAGGTCGTCGACGAGCCGACCACGGACGCCGCCCGCCTCTGATCGACCGGTGGCGTCCCTAGGGTCGTCGGCATGAGCGAACAGCCCGGGCCCGAGCTGGCCGACGTCCGTCGCTACGGCCGTCGGCTGATGACCCGCTTCGTCGACCAGGCGCGCGAGGCCGACCGGCCGCAGTTCGGCACGATGCTCACCGAGCACCTCGGCCTGCCCGCCGACCGGCTGCCGGTCGCCGAGCAGCAGTGGCCGGCGTACGAGCACGTCAACGTGCAGGCGGCGCTCGACGCCTGGCTGGGGGAGCCCGGCCGCGAGCACCGTCTGGTCGGCGTGGCCGGCTACCGGCACCGGGGCTCGATGGGGCTGGCCGACCTGCTCGGGCAGCTGCCGGAGGAGGCCAAGTACGGACCGCGGCCCGGCAACGTGCTGCGCACCTCGCTCCCCACGGGGCCGGAGGGCCAGACCAAGGAGTGCCTGCGGGTCGCGGTGCTCCTGGTGAGCGATGCCGACGGTCGCAGCGCCCTCCTCTTCCGCGGTCCCGACCCCGAGGACGGCCGTGAGCAGACCACGGTCGAGGTGATCGCCTCGCGGGAAGGCGCCGGGGCGGAGATCGCCGCCCGCCTCGCCGACCTCGCCGTGGAGCACAACGTCTACCGCGGCCAGGTCGTCTCCTTCGGCCGGACGATGTTCGGTCGGCAGGGCTCGTTCCTGCGGTTCCACCGCCGCGAGACCCTGAGCCAGGACGAGCTGATCCTCCCGGCGGCGACGTTCGACGACGTACGCCGCCAGGTCGTCGGCGTGGCCCGGCACCGGGAGGCGCTGCGCTCGGCCGGCCAGCACCTCAAGCGCGGGCTGCTGCTGTACGGGCCGCCCGGCGTGGGGAAGACGCACACGGTCAGGTACCTCGTGGGCGAGCTGTCCGACACCACGATCGTGCAGCTGAGCGGCGACACCCTCCACGCGATCAAGGAGGCGTGCTCGATCGCGCGGACCCTCCAGCCGGCGATGATCGTGGTCGAGGACGTGGACCTGATCGCCGAGGAGCGCGACCACTACAGCGGCAGCGCGATGCCGCTGCTGTTCACCCTCCTCAACGAGATGGACGGGCTCGACGAGGACGCCGACGTGGTGTTCCTGCTGACGACCAACCGGGCCGACCTGCTGGAGGACGCCCTCGCGTCCCGGCCCGGCCGGGTCGACCAGGCGGTGCACATCGACCTGCCGGACCGCGAGGCGCGGCAGCGGCTGGCCGAGCTCTACCGGCGTGGGCTCTCGCTCGACGACTCGCGCCTCGACACGGTGCTCGACCGGACCGACGGGGTGACGGCGTCGTTCCTCAAGGAGCTGCTGCGGCGGGCCGCGGTGGTCGCGGCCGACCGCGAGGACGCGGCCGACGGGGACGCCGTACGGGTGTCGGCCGACGACCTCGACGCAGCGCTCGACGACCTGCTCGACACGCGCAACCGGATGACCCGCCGGGCGCTCGGCCTGGAGAGCGAGTCGTAAATCCGCTGTTGGCGAACAGGGGGTGATTCGCCGTGGTCATGGGGGTCGGGGCGGCTAGTGTCGCAGCGTGACTGAGACCATGAATGCGCCCTCGATGAACGGTGCTGGCTCGGGCTACGGGCTCGACGACCACATCTACCAGCGGCTGCTGAAGGAGCGCATCGTCTTCCTCGGCTCCGAGGTGCGGGACGCGAACGCCAACGCCATCTGCGCCCAGCTGCTGCTGCTCTCGGCGGAGGACCCCGAGGCCGACATCTTCCTGCACATCAACTCGCCCGGCGGCTCCGTCGACGCCGGCATGGCGATCTACGACACCATGAACTACATCCCCAACGACGTCGCGACCGTGGGCATGGGCCTGGCCGCCTCGATGGGGCAGTTCCTGCTGTGCGCCGGCTCGAAGGGCAAGCGCTACGCCCTCCCGCACGCGCGGATCATGATGCACCAGCCGTCGTCCGGCATGGGCGGCTCGGCCTCGGACATCAAGATCCAGGCCCAGCAGTCGCTGCACATCAAGAAGATCCTGCTCGAGCTGATCTCCGAGCACACCGGCCAGCCGATCGACCAGGTCATCGCCGACGCCGACCGCGACCGCTGGTTCACCGCGGAGCAGGCCCGCGAGTACGGCCTGGTCGACCAGGTCATCCACAGCGCGCTCCAGGCCGCTGACGAGGGCCGCCCGGCCCGCAAGGACTGACCCACCCTCCCGCTGCTTTCTCCTCTTCCGAAGGACGGACACATGAACTACTACATCCCCCAGTGGGAGGAGCGGACGTCCTACGGCTTCCGCCGCATCGACCCGTACGCCAAGCTCTTCGAGGACCGCATCATCTTCCTCGGCACGCCGATCTCCGACGACGTGGCCAACGCGGTGATGGCGCAGCTGCTGTGCCTGGAGTCGATGAACCCCGACCAGGACGTCCAGATCTACATCAACTCGCCCGGTGGCTCGTTCACCGCGCTGACCGCGATCTACGACACCATGCGGTTCATCCAGCCCGACGTGCAGACCGTGTGCCTGGGCCAAGCGGCCTCGGCGGCGGCGATCCTGCTGGCCGCCGGCACGCCCGGCAAGCGCCTCGCGCTGCCCAACAGCCGCATCCTCATCCACCAGCCCTACACCGAGGGTACGTTCGGCCAGACCTCCGACATCGAGATCCAGGCCAACGAGATCCTGCGCATGCGCGAGCTGCTCGAGAAGATGATCAGCGACCACTCCGGCAAGACCATCGAAGAGGTCAGCCGCGACATCGAGCGCGACAAGATCCTCACCGCCGAGGCGGCCGTCGAGTACGGCCTGATCGACGCGGTGCTCGAGTCCCGCAAGAGGACCCCGGTCCTCGCCTAGACCGTGCACCCTCGGACGGTGAAGATCCGTGTCCGTCCCCCCGTCGGGGGTCGGCACGGGGTAACGTCCAAGGGCTGGCTCGACCCGCTCCACCCGTCGTACCCCCGCCGGAGATCCCCACTTCGGCCGAATCGGAGGATGACCGCCCGTGGCACGCATCGGTGACGGAGGCGACCTGCTGAAGTGCTCTTTCTGCGGAAAGAGCCAGAAGCAGGTCAAGAAGCTCATCGCCGGCCCCGGCGTCTACATCTGCGACGAGTGCATCGACCTGTGCAACGAGATCATCGAGGAGGAGCTGAGCGAGGGCGCCGAGGTCACCCTCGACGAGCTGCCCAAGCCGCGCGAGATCTCCGAGTTCCTCGACTCCTACGTCATCGGGCAGGAGCAGGCCAAGAAGACGCTCGCGGTGGCGGTCTACAACCACTACAAACGCGTGCAGGCCGGCCTCCAGCCCATCTCGGGCAAGCACTCCAAGGAGGAGATGGTCGAGGTCGCCAAGAGCAACATCCTGCTCATCGGCCCGACCGGCTGCGGCAAGACGTACCTCGCCCAGACCCTCGCCCGGATGCTCAACGTGCCGTTCGCGATCGCCGACGCCACGGCGCTGACCGAGGCCGGGTACGTCGGTGAGGACGTCGAGAACATCCTCCTCAAGCTGATCCAGGCCGCCGACTACGACGTCAAGAAGGCCGAGACCGGGATCATCTACATCGACGAGATCGACAAGGTGGCCCGCAAGGCCGAGAACCCGTCGATCACGCGCGACGTCTCCGGCGAGGGTGTCCAGCAGGCTCTCCTGAAGATCATCGAGGGCACCACCGCCTCGGTGCCCCCGCAGGGGGGCCGCAAGCACCCCCACCAGGAGTTCATCCAGATCGACACCACCAACATCCTGTTCATCGTGGGTGGCGCCTTCTCCGGGCTCGAGCAGATCATCGAGCAGCGGGTCGGCAAGAAGTCCCTCGGCTTCACCGCCGAGGTCCGCGGCCAGGCCGAGAAGGACGACGAGGACCTGCTGACCCTGGTCCGCCCCGAGGACCTCGCCAAGTTCGGGCTGATCCCCGAGTTCATCGGCCGGCTGCCGATGATCGCGACCGTGCGCAAGCTCGACGTCGAGGCGCTCGTCCGCATCCTGACCGAGCCCCGCAACGCGTTCGTGAAGCAGTACCAGAAGCTCTTCGAGCTCGACAACGTCGAGCTCGAGTTCACCAAGGACGCCGTCGCCGCCGTCGCGGCCAAGGCCCTCGAGCGAGGTACCGGCGCCCGTGGCGCCCGCGCCATCCTCGAGGAGGTCCTCCTCCACGTCATGTACGACGTCCCCTCCCGCGCCGACATCGCCAAGGTGGTCGTCAGCCGCGAGGTCGTCAACGACGAGGTCGCCCCCGAGCTGATCCTCCGCGAGTCCGAGGCGAAGAAGAAGAAGTCGGCCTGACGCTGACTCACCGATTCGTCTGCGGATCGCTGCTGAGTTTCCGCGCTCGACGAGCGCGTGGACGAATCGGTCTCGGGACGGCACTCCGATCGCACGGAGGTCGGCGATCACGTCGTTCGCCTCGAGACGCAGCTCCATGCTCGAGCAGCGCAGCACGGTGTCGCCTTGGACCACGACGGCGCGCTCGCGCTTCATGTCCTTCCACCAGGCTACGTACCTCGGCGTGGAACGAGCCGTCGACCTCCAGCACGACGACCCGGCCGTCGGCCAGGATCCACACGCAGTCGAGGTAGCGCCGGCGGCCCTCCTTGTCCAGGCGTACGACCTGCCGGTCTGGGCGGCGTCAGACCCGTCTCCGCGCACAGACTGCCCGACGTTGATCTCGGCGAACGACTGGGCGCCGCCGGCGATGTCGCCGAGCACGAGCCGCGAAGGTCCTGCCGTGGCGCAGCTTGCGGATCATGGGGGATCGGTCGACCCGAGACCGGTCGGCGTGGTGAGGCCCTGCTGCACGCAGGCGGCCAGCAGCCCGATGGCGCGTCGTACGTTGCGGTCCCGCTCCGCGGCGAGGAGCGCGGCGTGCTCGATCGGGCAGCCGCGGCGGTCCGCTGACCGGCTTGACCCACCGCTCGTACGGCCGGCGCGTCTGGTGGAAGAAGTAGCCGTCGAGCGGCTCCACCAGCGTCGCCCTTCGGGGTCAGTACGTCGATGACGTCGCGTCCGACCCAGTGCAGGCCGCCGCGCCGGGCGGCGGTCAGGTGGGAGAGGACGGCGCCGGCGCCCGGCGTGCAGGACGCCGATCCACTGACGCTGCAGCTCGTCATCGAGCGCGACCGGTGTGCAGCGACGAACACACCCGGCGTCGGGCGCTGCCAGCGAGCGACAGTCCACCTCGTGCTGCGATCTGCCGGTCGGACCATCCCGCTTGCTCGAGCTGGCGGCGGGCCAACACGCCCGACTGCAGCTCCACGAGTCGACTGACCGCTGGCCAGCCGCTGCCCGCGATTCGTCTGCGGATCCATGCGACATCCTGCGCGACTTGAGCTGGCAGACGAATCGGTGTGCGGCGCTCGAGGCACGCGCCGATGCTGCCCGCCGTCGACCGGTCGTCGTCGGTCTCATCCACAGGGCCGGCCCGCCACCCCGATTCGTCATGCGAGCGCCAGCGCGGACGACTCTGCATGGATCCGCTGACGAATCGGGGTTCAGTCCGCCAGCTCGGCGGCCACCGAGATCTCGGTGGCGTCGGTGGCGGGGGTGAAGACGAGGTCACCCTGGACGTGGCCGGCGCGGCGGAGGTCGGCGGCGGCGGCCGAGGCGGCCTCGACGAGGGCCGGGGGACCGGTCACCTCGACCCGGGCGAGCGGGGCGCGCATGGAGACCTTCGCCTGGGACTTCGCGCCGCGGATGCCGACCAGGGCGGCGGCGACGGCGTCGAGCAGGGCGGGGTCGGCGTCGACCTCGAGGCCGTCGTGCGGCGGCCGGCCACTCGGCGCAGGTGGATCGAACCCTCCTGCCACCAGGACCAGACCTCCTCGGTGACGTACGGCAGGAACGGCGCGAGCAGCCGCAGCACGGTGTGCAGCGAGCACGCCAGCGCCGCGCGCGCGGAGGCGGAGGCCGGGTCGGACTCGTCGTACGCGCGCTCCTTCACCAGCTCGAGGTAGTCGTCGCAGAACTCCCAGAAGAACCGCTCGGTGACCTCGAGGGCGGTCGTGTAGTCGTACGCCTCGAACGCCTCGGTCGCGGTCCCGCAGGTCGTCAGCAGCCGGGCCAGCAGGGCCCGGTCGACGGCCTCGGTGACCAGCGCCGGGTCGGGGTCGGAGGCGCCGACCGAGCCGAGCACGAACTTGGAGGCGTTCAGCACCTTCATCGCCAGCCGACGCCCGACCTTCATCTGGGTCTCGTCGAACGGCGAGTCGGCGCCCGGGCGGCCGATGGCCGCGCGCCAGCGGACGGCGTCGGCGCCGTACTGCTCCAGCACGTCGCTCGGCACGAAGGCGTTGCCCTTGGACTTCGACATCTTCTTGCGGTCGGGGTCGACGATGAAGCCGGAGATCATCGCGTGCGACCACGGCACCACGCCCTGCTCGAAGTGCGCGCGCACGACCCGCGAGAACAGCCAGGTGCGGATGATGTCGTGGGCGTGGGTGCAGAGGTCGTACGGGAAGACCCGCGCGAACAGGTCCTCGTCGGTCAGCCAGCCGCCGGCGATCTGCGGCGAGAGCGACGACGTCGCCCAGGTGTCCATCACGTCGGGGTCGCCGACGAACCCGCGTGGCTTGCCGCGCTGGTCCTCGTCGTACCCCTGCGGTGCCTGCGTCGACGGGTCGAGCGGCAGCTCGGACTCGCGGGGCAGCAGGGGGTGCTCGTAGTCGGGCTCGCCCTCGTCGTCGAGCGGGTACCAGACCGGGAAGGGCACCCCGAAGAACCGCTGGCGGCTGATCAGCCAGTCGCCGTTGAGGCCGCCCACCCAGTTGTCGTAGCGGTGCTGCATGTGGGCCGGGATCCACTCGATCTCGTCGCCCCGCTTGCGCAGCTCGTCGCGCAGGCCCTCGTCGCGGCCGCCGTTGCGCACGTACCACTGGCGGGTCGCCACGATCTCGAGCGGCTTGTCGCCCTTCTCGTAGAAGTTGGCCATCCGCGTGGTCGGCCGCGGGTCGCCGTCGAGGTCGCCGGACTCGCGCAGCAGGCCGACCATCGCCTCGCGGGCGCTGAACACCGTCTTGCCCGCCAGGTGCTCGTCGTACGCCGTCGCGCCGGCGCCGCCGATCCAGGCCGGCGTCTCGCGGATGATCCGCCCGTCGCGACCGATCACGGTCCGCACGGGCAGCTGGAGCTCGCGCCACCACTGCACGTCGGTGAGGTCACCGAACGTGCAGCACATGGCGATGCCGGCGCCCTTGTCCATCTCGGCGAGGTGGTGCGCCACGACCGGGATCTCCACGCCGAACACCGGCGAGGTGACGGTGGTCCCGAACAGGTCCTGGTACCGCTCGTCGTCCGGGTGCGCGATCAGCGCCACCGCGCTGGCGATCAGCTCGGGCCGCGTCGTCTCGACGTACACCGGCGTCCCGTCGGGCCGGTGGTAGGCGACGCGGTGGTAGTGGCCGGCGTAGTCGCGGGCCTCCAGCTCGGCCTGCGCCACCGCCGTCTGGAACGTCACGTCCCACAGGGTCGGCGCGTCGGCGAGGTACGCCTCGCCGCGCGCGAAGTTGCGCAGGAACGCCACCTGGCTGACCTGCTGGGACTTCGGCCCGATGGTCGTGTAGTGCTCGTCCCAGTCCACCGACAGCCCGAGCGTGCGCCAGAGGCCCTCGAAGAGCTTCTCGTCCTCCACGACCAGCTGCTCGCAGAGCGCGACGAAGTTGGGCCGGTCGACCGGCACCTGGCGCTTCGGGTCGGGCTTCTCGGGCGGGGTGAAGTCGGGGTCGTACGGCAGCGACGGGTCGCAGCGCACGCCGAAGTAGTTCTGCACCCGGCGCTCGGTCGGCAGGCCGTTGTCGTCCCAGCCCATCGGGTAGAAGACCGCCTTGCCGCGCATCCGCTGGAAGCGGGCGATCAGGTCGGTGTGCGTGTAGGAGTACACGTGCCCGACGTGCAACGACCCGGACACCGTCGGCGGCGGGGTGTCGATCGAGTAGACCTCGTCGCGCGGGCGGGTCCGGTCGAACGTGTAGGTCTGGTCGGCCTGCCACCGCTGCGACCACTTCGCCTCGAGACCCTCCAGCGCGGGCTTGTCCGGTACGACGACGGAACGCCGCTCGGCGCTCGTCGTGGACCGGGCCTGCTCTGGGGTCGATGTCATGCGGCCCAGGATATTGGGGTGATCGCGTCCACGTCGCATCGATACCGTTCGACGGCATGACGACGTACGACGTGGAGCTCACGACCGATCCCGCCGCCTTCCTCGCGGTGGCCGAGGCCCACCTCGCGGCCGACCCCGTCGTCACCACGGTCGTCGCGACGGTGACCAGCCGGTACCGCGACCTGCGGGCGGCCGGCGAGCCCGCGCCGACCGACTGGCCGGAGTGGTGGGCCGTCGTCCGGGACAGCGAGGGCGAGATCGCCGGGCTGGCGATGCGGACCGCCCGGACGCCCGCCGCACCCGTTGTTCGTCCTCCCCATGGCCGACGGCGCGGCCCTCGCCCTGGCCCGGGCGCTGCACGCCCGCGGCGAGTCGGTCGGCGGCCTCAACGGCTCGCTGCCGTCGGCCGAGGTCTGCGCCGCCGAGCTCGCCCGCCTGCAGGGCGATCGGGTCGAGGTCGCCCAGCACACCCGGCTGTTCGAGCTCGGCGAGCTGGTCGCGCCGGTCGGCGTACCCGGCCGGCTCCGGCCGGCGACTCTCGACGACCTGGACCTGGCCGTCGACTGGGTGGGGCGCTTCATGCACGACGCCGACGTGCAGGCCGGTCGCGACCCCGCGGCGCACGGCCGTGAGGTCATCGAGCCCGACGACCTGGCGCGCCGCATCGAGGGCGGCACCTACTGGTTCTGGCTGGACGACGGGGGAGAGCGGGTGCACCTCACCGGCGCCAACGCGCCGGCGTTCGGCGTGGCCCGGGTCGGTCCCGTGTACACGCCACCGGAGCAGCGCAGGAAGGGGTACGCCGGGGCAGCGGTCGCCCAGGTCTCGCAGCACTTCCTGGACGCCGGAGCCCGGGTCTGCCTCTACACCGACCAGGCCAACCCGACGTCCAACGGCATCTACCAGGCCCTCGGGTACGTCGCGGTGGTCGACCAGGTGAACCTCCGGATCGTCGACGGCTCCTAGAGTGGCGGCTGTGAACGACCAGCCGCGCCTCGCCCAGACCTTCGCGGAGGTCGAGGACGCCTTGCTGTCGCGCTGGCCCGAGACCCGGATGGAGCCGTCGCTCGACCGGATCCTCGCCTTCACCGAGCTGCTCGGCGACCCGCAGCACACCTACCCGGTCATCCACCTGACCGGCACCAACGGCAAGACCTCCACCTCGCGGATGATCGACACGCTGCTGCGCGCCCTCGAGCTGCGCACCGGCCGCTTCACCAGCCCCCACGTCGAGCGGATGAACGAGCGGATCAGCCTCGACGGCGAGCCGCTGACCGACGAGCAGTTCGTCACGGCGTTCAACGACGTCGCGCCGTACATCGACCTCGTCGACGCGCAGCAGCCGCACCCGGTGTCGTTCTTCGAGACCGTCGTCGCGATGGCGTACGCCGCCTTCGCCGACGCCCCGGTCGACGTCGCCGTCGTCGAGGTCGGGCTCGGCGGCACGTGGGACGCCACCAACGTGGCCGACGCCGCGGTCGCCGTGGTGCTGCCCGTGGCCGTCGACCACGCGCACCTCCTGGGCGACGACCCCGTCACGATCGCCGGCGAGAAGGCCGGGATCATCAAGCCCGGCTCGATCGCGGTGGTCGCCGAGCAGCTGCCCGACGTGGCCGACGTGGTCCGCGACCGGGCCCAGGACGTGGGCGCCACCCTGGTGCGCGAAGGCGTCGACTTCGGCGTGGTGACCCGCTCCCCGGCCGTCGGCGGCCAGCTGGTGTCGATCCAGACGCCGCGGGCGAGGTACGACGAGGTCTTCCTGCCGCTGTACGGCGCCCACCAGGCGCAGAACGCCGCCGTCGCGCTGACGGCGGTCGAGGCCTTCCTCGGCAGCGAGCCGCTGGAGGCCGAGATCGTGCACGGCGCGTTCGCCGAGGTCACCTCACCGGGCCGCCTCGAGGTCATCCGGCGCAGCCCGACGATCGTGCTCGACGCGGCGCACAACCCGCACGGGGCCGAGGCCACCGCGGCGGCGCTCGAGGACTCGTTCCAGTTCGACCCGCTGATCGGCGTCATCGGCGTGATGGCCGACAAGGACCACGAGGGCGTGCTGGCGGCGTTCGAGCCGCACCTGGCCCACGTCGTGTGCACCCAGAACTCCACGCCACGCGCCCTGCCGGCCGAGCAGCTGGCCGTGACCGCCCGGGAGATCTACGGCGACGACCGGGTCACGGTCGAGCCCTTCCTGCCCGACGCCATCGACAAGGCGGCGGCGCTCGCGGAGGAGGGTTCGGGCTCCTCGATGGGGTCCGGCGCTGTGCTGGTGACCGGTTCGGTCGTCACCGTCGGTGAGGCCCGCCACCTGCTCGGAGGCCCCAAGTGACGGAAGCACCGGCATCGGCGGGGCGGTCGCCCCGTCGCGGCATGTGCGCCGCGATCCTCGCCCTCGAGGGCGTCACCCTCGGCCTCACCACGCCCGTGCTGATCTCGATCGCCGACGTGGACACCAGCACCGCCCTGTGGGTGGGCCTCGGCCTCGCCGTGGCGTGCTTCGTGCTGGCCGGGATGCTGCGCGGCGAGTGGGCCTACGTCCTGGGCTGGGTGATCCAGGCCGTCGCCATCGGGCTCGGCTTCCTGATCCCGATGATGTTCGCGCTCGGCGCGATCTTCGCGATGTTGTGGGGGACGGCGTACTTCCTCGGCCGCAAGATCGAGCGGGACCGGGCCGCGGCGCACGCCGGCGGTCAGCGGACGTGACCGAGCCGCTCTCGCCCACCGAGCGCACCACGCTCGGCCGGCTCTCCGAGAAGGCCCGCACCGACCGCCGGGAGCTGCTCGACCTGCTCGACACCGCGCTCGTCGCGCACGTCGGGGTGGATGCCGGCGGGTACCCGCTCGTCCTGCCCACGGCGTTCGCGGTCGACGCCGACGGTCCCGACCGCGACGGCACGCTCTACTTCCACGGCTCGGTGGCGGCCAAGTGGCTGGTGGCCGCGCGGCACAGCAAGGTCTGCGTGACGGTCACCGAGGTCGACGGGCTGGTGGCGGCGCGCTCCGGCTTCGAGAGCTCGATGAACTACCGCACGGCCGTGGTGCTCGGCGAGGCCCGGGTCGTCGACGACCCCGACGAGCGGATGCACGCCCTGGACCTGATGGTCGACCACATGGTGCCCGGTCGAGCGGCCACGATCCGCCGGCCGACCCGCAAGGAGCTCGCCGCCACCCAGGTGCTCGCGCTGTCGCTGTGGGAGGCCTCGCTGAAGGTCCGCACCGGTGGCCCCGACGACGAGGACGACGACATCGCCGACAACCCGTGGGGCGGTCACATCCCGCTGTACCGGGTGGCCGGAGCGCCCGTGGGCGACGAGGGTTCGCGCGGGCCGGTGCCCGGACGACGTACGCCGTCGCGCGGCCGACCTGGGCGCGCACTAGGGTCGCGCACATGGAACGCACCCTGGTCCTGGTCAAGCCCGACGGAGTCCGCCGCGGCCTCACCGGCGAGGTCCTCCGCCGCATCGAGGCGAAGGGCTACACGCTCGCCCGGCTCGAGCTGCGCGAGGCGACGCCGGAGCTGCTGGCCGAGCACTACGCCGAGCACGAGGGCAAGCCGTTCTACGGGCCGCTCGTCGAGTTCATGCTGTCCGGGCCCGTGGCGGCCGTCGTGGTCGAGGGCGAGCGCGTGATCGAGGGCTTCCGGTCGCTGGCCGGCGCCACCGACCCCACCGTCGCCGCGCCCGGCACCATTCGTGGCGACCTCGGTCGTGACTGGGGCCTGGCGGTCCAGCAGAACCTCGTGCACGGCTCCGACTCGCCCGAGTCGGCCGCCCGCGAGATCGGGATCTGGTTCCCCGACCTCTGATCCGTCCCGGCGTGGCGTCCCGGCGTGGCGTCATGTCTGGGCTGACCTGCGCGCTTAGCCTCGGTAGCGGGTCGAGCGCTGTTCGTCTGTTCATTTCGGCCCAACCTTCCCCGGTACGTCGACAGACGAGGCAGCACGCATGGCAGGCAGCTTGATCGGCCGTGACATGGCCGTGGATCTCGGCACGGCCAACACGCTGGTCTACGTGCGTGGCAAGGGCCTGGTGCTCGACGAGCCCAGCGTCGTCGCCCTGAACACCGCGACGGGCGAGATCCTCGCCGTCGGCCACGAGGCGAAGCGGATGATCGGCCGCACCCCCGACAACATCGAGGCCATCCGCCCGCTCAAGGACGGCGTCATCGCCGACTTCGAGGCGACCGAGCAGATGCTGCGGTGGTTCATCCAGTCCGTGCACCGTCGTCGCTACTTCGCCAAGCCCCGGATGGTCATCTGCGTGCCGAGCGGGATCACCGCTGTCGAGCAGCGGGCGGTCAAGGAGGCGGGCTACCAGGCCGGCGCGCGGCAGGTCTACATCATCGAGGAGCCGATGGCCGCCGCCATCGGCGCCGGGCTGCCCATCCACCAGGCCACCGGCAACATGGTCGTCGACGTCGGCGGCGGCACCACCGAGGTCGCGGTGATCTCCCTCGGCGGCGTGGTGACCAGCCTGTCCATCCGCACCGCCGGCGACGAGCTCGACGCCGCGATCGTCTCGTGGATGAAGAAGGAGCACGGCCTGATGCTCGGCGAGCGCACCGCCGAGGAGGTCAAGATGACCCTGGGCTCGGCCTTCCCGCTGGCCGAGGACACCGACGCCGAGATCCGCGGCCGCGACCAGGTCTCCGGCCTGCCCCGCACCGTCGTGGTCTCCAGCTCCGCCATCCGCCAGGCGATGGAGGAGCCGCTCACCGACATCGTCGACGCCGTCCGCCGCACCCTCGACCAGACCCCGCCCGAGCTCGCCGGCGACATCATGGACCGCGGGATCGTGCTCACCGGCGGCGGCGCCCTGCTGCGCGGCCTCGACGACCGGCTGCGCCACGAGACCGGCATGCCCGTCCACGTCGCCGACGACCCGCTGACCAGCGTGGCGATGGGCGCGGCCAAGTGCGTGGAGGAGTTCGCGGGGCTGCAGCAGGTCTTCGTGCCGGACCGCCGGCGGCGGCGCTGATGGGTCGGCCCCAGCGCCCGGGCGAGCCCCGGCCGCGCCGTTCCGTCCTGGTCGCGCTGCTCCTGGCCTGCGCGACGCTGATCACCCTCGACTTCCACGGCGGCACCGGCTCGCCCGTGGAGCCGGCCCGGCGGGCGATGGGCGAGGTGTTCGGGCCCGTCGAGTCGGCCGCGGCGAGCGCCGTACGCCCGCTCACCGCCGTGCCCGACTGGTTCCGCAGCCGCTCCTCGATGCGCCGCGAGATCGCGACCCTCGCCGCCCAGAACTCCGACCTCCGCCACCAGGTCGTCACCTCCGACGTCGACCGCAACCGCCTGGCCGAGTACGACGGCCTCACCAGCGCCGCGAGCACCCTCGGGCAGGCCCTGGTGCCGGCCCGCGTGGTCGGCATCGGCGCGAGCCAGTCGTTCTCCCGCACCGTGACCATCGATGCCGGCTCCCGAGGCCGGCATCGCCCCCGACCAGACCGTCGTCAACGCCGACGGCCTCGTCGGCCGGGTGCTCCGCGTGACCCGGACGACCGCCACCGTGCTGCTCCTCGTCGACGCCGAGTCGGTGGTCGGCGGGCGGATCGGCGAGAGCATGAAGATGGGCTTCCTGCACGGACGTGGCGACCTCGGCCGCGGCGGCCGGCTCGACCTCGAGCTGGTCGACGACACCGTCGTGCCGGCCAAGGGCGACGTCGTGGTCACGTGGGGCAGCCAGGGCGGCGCGCCGTACGTCACCGGGGTCCCCGTCGGCCGCGTGACCCAGGTCTTCAGCAGCCTGCGACAGACCTCGCAGCGGGCCGTGATCGAGCCCTTCGTCGACTTCGGAGCCCTCGACGTGGTCGGCGTGGTGGTGCCCTCGGGCACCACGTCGGACCGGTCCGTCGTCGAGGCCGACGGGAGGCTCCGCTGATGCCCGGGACGAGCGACGCCGTCCGCTGGCTGGTCACGGCCAGCCTCCTGGTCGTGGCTCTCGTCCTCCAGGTGACCATCTTCCCGCCGCTGGTCCCCGACTTCGTCGCGCAGGGCGTGGTGCCGAACTTCTGCCTGCTCGTGGTGGTTGCTGCCGCCCTGGTGCGTGGCCCCGAGCAGGCGGCCGTCCTCGGCTTCGTCGCCGGCCTGCTGCTCGACCTGGTGCCGCCGGCCGACCATGTGGCCGGCCGCTGGGCGCTGGCGCTGGTCGTGGTCGGCTACGTCGCCGGCCGGCTGCGTCCCGACACCGGCCCCGACATCAGCAGCGTCGAGGGCTTCAGGCCCACGGCCGTCGCCGTCGTGGCGACCGTCGCCGCGTCGTCGTTCGTCGGCACGTCCGTCTACGCCATCAGTGGCCTGGTGCTCCAGGACCCCGTCGTCTCGATCGGCGACCTCCTGCCCGTGATCGTGGCCGGGGTCTTCTGGGACGTCCTGATGGCGCCGCTCGTGATGCCGGTGCTGATGCGCGTCTTCACGCTCCTCGAGCCGGCCCGGGCACAGCCGGCGTGAGGGCGACGCCATGAGGTCCGAGCGCGGCCGGCTGCGGGTGCTCGTCATCCAGGTCCTGGTGTTCTCGTTGTTCGCCACCCTGTTCGCCCGGCTCTACTACCTGCAGGTCGTCAGCGGCGAGACCTACCACGCCCGCGCCGCCTCGCAGTCGCTGCGCGACATCGTCGTCCAGCCCGAGCGCGGCCTGATCGTCGACGACCAGGGCCGCCCGCTCGTGGCCAACCGCACGTCGTGGGTGGTCAGCGTCGACCGCACCCTGCTCGGCAAGCTCGGCGAGCACGGCTCGGCCGTGGTCGTGAAGCGGCTGGCCCAGGTGCTCGACATGGAGCCCGCCCGGATCCGCCAGAAGCTGCTGTCGTGCGGTGACGCGGGCAGCAAGGTCGGCGTCTGCTGGAACGGGTCGCCGTACCAGCCCGTGCCGATCGCCGCCGACGTCGACAAGAACCTCGCCCTGCGGATCCTCGAGCAGCCGGAGGACTACCCGGCCGTGATCGCGCAGCAGCAGAGCGTGCGCAGCTACCCGCGACCGTTCGGCATCAACCTGGCGCACGTGCTCGGGTACCTCAGCCCGATCACCTCCGACGAGTACGACGTGGCGACCGAGGCCGGCGACGCCTCGCTCAACGGCGCCTCCGTCGTGGGTCGCGCGGGGGTCGAGCAGGAGTACGACCGGTGGCTGCGCGGCATGCCCGGCTACCGCACCGTCGCGGTCGACTCGATGGGCCGCGTGCTCGGCGACGACGGCGAGGTGGCCGGCCAGCCCGGCGACACCCTCGTCACGTCGATCGACGCGAAGGTCCAGGGCATCGTCGAGCGCCAGCTCGCCGACACGATCAAGCTCGCCCGGGCGACCCACGACGACGTGACCGGCCGCAACTACGCCGCCGACTCGGGTGCCGTCGTGGTGATGGAGGCCGACACCGGCCGGGTCGTCGCGATGGCCAGCCAGCCGACGTACGACCCCTCGGTCTGGGTGGGCGGTGTCAGCAAGAAGCAGCTCAGCGCGCTGTACTCCGAGCGGGCCGGCAACCCGCTGCTCGGCCGGGCGACGCAGGGCCAGTTCGCGCCGGGCTCGACGTGGAAGCCGTTCAACGCGGTGAGCGCCCTCAACAACGGGTTCACCCCCGACAGCCGGCTCGACTGCTCGTCGGGCGTGCAGGTCGGCAACCGGTGGTTCAAGAACTACGAGTCGGCGTCCTACGGCTACATCGACTTCGCCAAGGCGCTGCAGATCTCGTGCGACACCTTCTTCTACCGCGTGGGCCTGAGCTTCTGGCAGCGCTACGGCACGGACCCGCAGGACGTCGACGCCAAGGACCCGCTGGTCGAGGGCGCGAAGAAGTTCGGCTTCGGCAGCGAGACCGGGATCGACCTGCCGGGGGAGTCCGGCGGCCGGATCGCCGACCGGCACTGGAAGCTGTCGTACTGGAAGTCGATGAAGGGCTACTACTGCAAGATCGACGCCCAGAACACCGAAGGGAAGCGGGACTTCCTGCACGTGTTCGCCCACGAGTTCTGCCTCGAGGGCAGCTACTACCGGGCCGGCGACGCGGTGAACTACTCCATCGGCCAGGGCGACACCCTGGTCACGCCGCTGCAGCTGGCTCGGGCGTACGCCGCCCTCTCCAACGGCGGCACGCTCTACGAGCCGCGGATCGGCAAGGCCATCGTCAGCTCGGACGGCACCATCCTCAAGCGGATCGCCCCGAAGGTGCAGGGGCACGTGGGGGTGTCGGCCGCGAGCATGAGGTACGTCGACCAGGCCCTGCTGGGCACGGCGAAGACCGGCACCATGGCCTGGCGGATGATCGACTTCCCGCTCGACCAGGTGCACATCCGGTCGAAGACGGGCTCGGCCGAGGTGTACGGCAAGCAGTCGACGTCGTGGGTGGCGTCCTACGACGAGAACTACGTGGTCGTGATGATGGTCAGCCAGGCCGGCACCGGCTCGGGCACCTCGGGCCCGGCGGTCCGGGCCATCTGGGAGGCCCTCTACGGCATCAGCGGCACGACCGTCGACCCGAAGCGCGCGGCGATCCCCGGGACCACTCCGCCCGAGGGCCTGCCGACGTTCCTGGGCGACGGCTCGATCCTGCCGCCCGGACGGAAGGTGTCCCGATGAGCGTGTCGACCTTCGCTCAGCGCCGGCCCGGCCTCGACTGGGTGCTGCTGCTGGCGGTGCTGGCCCTGGTGACGATCGGCTCGCTGCTGGTGTGGTCGGCCACCTCGCACCGCGACGACCTGACGATGGGCGACCCCGCGGCGTACCTGAAGAAGCAGGTCGTGAACATCTGCATCGGGCTGGTGCTGCTCGCCGTCGTGACGGCGACCGACCACCGGTGGGTGCGGATCCTCGCGCCGCTGGCCTACCTGGCCTCGGTCGGCGGCCTGGTGCTCGTGCTGACCAACGGCGCGACGATCAACGGTTCGCGGTCGTGGATCCAGCTGGGCAGCATGTCGGTGCAGCCCTCGGAGTTCGCCAAGCTGGCCGTGGTGGTCGGGATGGCACTCCTCGTCGCGGAACGTACGGAGGGTCGGCGCGGGCCGCTCGGGCTCGGCACGGTGATCGGCATGCTGGTGATCGCCGGGCTCCCCGCGTCGCTGATCATGCTCCAGCCGGACCTCGGCACCATGCTGGTGCTGTCGGCGACCGTCTTCGGGGTGCTCGCCGTGGCGGGGACGCCGCGGCGCTGGCTGGCCCTGCTCGTCGCCGGCGGCGTCACCGCGGCCGTGGCCATGGTCGCGGGCGGCTTCCTGAAGGCGTACCAGGTCGACCGCTTCCTCGCGTTCACCAACCCCGACCTCGACCCGCGCGGCGCCGGCTACAACACCGAGCAGGCCCGGATCGCGGTCGGCAACGGTGGCCTGTTCGGGCAGGGGCTCTTCGACGGCTCCCAGACCCAGTCGGGCTTCGTGCCCGAGCAGCACACCGACTTCGTGTTCACGGTCGCGGGCGAGGAGCTCGGCCTGCTGGGGGCGGGGCTGGTCATCGCCCTCCTGTGCATCGTCATCTGGCGGGCCCTGACGATCGCCGCCACGACACCCGACGTGTTCGGTCGGGTGGCCGCGGCCGGGATCGCCTGCTGGTTCGGCTTCCAGACGTTCCAGAACGTCGGCATGTGCCTGGGCATCATGCCGGTCACCGGCGTACCCCTGCCGTTCGTGTCGTACGGCGGCTCGTCGCTGTTCGCCGGCATGCTCGCGGTCGGCCTGCTCCAGAACATCGCCACCCGCTCGCACGAGCAGTCCCGCGGGTCGAAGGCGATCGCCGTCCGGATGGCCGCGCGCGTCTAGAGTCAGCTACGGCGAGATGGTGAGGAAGATGTACGCCGCCAGGATCGCGAGGTGGAGGCCGCCCATCAGCGGTTTCGCCCTTCCCGGCACCACGGTGAGCACGCCCACGATCACCGACAGGAGCAGGAGCACCATCTCGGTCTCGCCGAGGCCGAGCGCCAACGGTCCGTCGAGCCAGATCGAGGCGACCGCGATCGTGGGGATGGTCAGTCCGATGCTGGCCATCGCGGACCCGTAGGCGAGGTTCAGGCTGATCTGGACCCGGCCCCGGCGGGCCGCCCGGACTGCCGAGATCGACTCCGGCAGGAGGACGAGCAGCGCGATCACCACGCCCACGAAGGCGTGGGGGAAGCCGATGGCCGCCACGACGTCCTCGATCGAGGGGGACTCGACCTTGGCCAGCCCCACCACCGCGACGAGGGCGACCACGAGCAGCGCCGCGCTGATCAGGGCCGCTCGGTCGGACGGCGGGTCGGCGTGACCGTCGTGGTCGTCGTCGGGGAGTCCGTCGTCACCGTGCTCGACCGGCAGGAAGAAGTCCCGGTGCTGGACGGTCTGCGTGAACACGAACATGGCGTAGAGCAGCAGCGACGCCACGGCGGCGAACGCCAGCTGGCTGGGCGAGAACTCCGGACCCGCCTCGGAGGTCGTGAACCGCGGCAGCACCAGGGTCAGGGTGGCCAGCGTGATCACGGTGGCCAGCGCCGCGCCGGACCCCTCGGCGTTGAAGACGGCCAGCGCGTTCGGGCTTCGCTGTCGCAGCGCCCCGACCACCAGCGAGACCCCCACGATGCCGTTGACGCTGATCATCACCGCCGCGAAGACGGTGTCGCGGGCCAGCCCCGACGTGTCCTTCTCGCCGCTGACCATCAGGGTCACGATCAGCGCCACCTCGATGACCGTCACCGCCACCGCCAGGATCAGCGAACCGAACGGCTCGCCCACCCGGTGGGCGACGACCTCCGCGTGGTGGACGGCGGCGAGCACGGCGCCGACCAGGAACACGCCGATCAGCAGGGCGACCACCGTGTTGGGGTACCGACCCCACGACACCGCCAGGACCACCATCGCGAGCACCGGCGTGAGGGTGGTCCACGACGTCCAGGAGGTACGCGTGTCCGTCGCCTCCGCCATGCGGCAACCCTAGGTGGGCTCCGCCTCCGGCTGGACGGGTGGCACCGCCACACCCCGCACGGACACGGCCACCGGCCGACCCAGGGCATCGTGATCGGCGCGTACGTCGCCGTCGACGACGAGCACGTCGGCAGCGAGCCCCGGGCGGAGACGACCGGTGACGGACGCGAGGCCCAGCACCTCGGCGGCGTACGAGGTCGCCGTCGCCAATGCGTGCTCGAAGGGGCACGCGTCCGCCAGCTCGACGACCGCACGCCACACGCCGTCGCCGTGGAGCTTGGCTCCGCCGATGCCCGCGTCGGTACCCGAGACGACGCGGACGCCGTGCTCCAGGGCCAGCCGCAGCTGCTCGGCGCGGGCGACGCGCATGGTGTCCGGGTCCAGGCCCAGGCGCTCCATCAGCTCCCGCAGCTTCGGCGCGAGGGCACCCATCCTGATCGCAGCGCGGTTCCAGCCGATGGTCGGGTCGACGACGATTCCGGCCGCGGCGATGGCGTCGAGCAGGTCGGGCGGGGTGCGCAGGCCCTCCTCGGTCAGGCAGGTGAAGTGCTCGAGGCCGTCGACGCCGGCGTCGACGGCGTGCCACGCGCCCGGCAGGGAGTGGGTGTGGGCGAGGACCTGGAGCCCGGCCTCGTGCCCGAGGTCGACGACCATCCGCAGGTCCTCGGCGGAGAACTGCACGCCCAGCTGGTCGCTGCCCGGCGTCAGCATGCCGCCCGAGGCCATCACCTTGACCACGTCGACCCCGCGCTCGACGTGCTCGGCCATGGCCGAGCGGATCGCGTGAGCACCCTCGGCGGCGCCACCCAGGTAGTGGCAGTGCCCGTCGGCGACGGTGAACGGCGGTCCCGCCGCCATGATCCGAGGGACGCCCGGCGCACCGGCGTCCCGGAAGCCCAGCGTCCGATACCTGCGGTCGCCCAGGTCGCGGACCGTGGTCACCCCTCCCGCCGCCTGCTGGCTCAGCGTGCGCCCGATGACGGCGTCGATCTCGTCGTCGGACATGGTGCCGGCGGCCTCCAGGCTGCCGGGCACGCCGTCGGCCACCAGGTGCACGTGCGCGTCGATGAGCCCGGGCAGCACGGTGCCGGCGTACGTCGTCACCTCGACGCCAGCCGGGGGCGCGAAGTCGTACGGCTCCACACCGGCGATCCGGTCAGCCTCGACCAGGACGGTCGCGCCGCCGTCGAGGAAGCGCTCGCCGTCGAAGGCGAACCGGGCCCGGATCGCGTGCACTGGTGAAGTCTGCCCTCACCAGCGACGAGAGTCGATCAGGCTGCCGACGGGCGAGGTGGCCTCGTCGGAGGCGGGCACGGTCGCGCCCTGGGCCCGAATCGTCATCGGAGCGGGCCAGGAGGGACAGGACGTAACCGGTGACGCCGGCGAAGGCCAGGGATCCCGATCACCCAGATGGCCGTGGGCGACAGGAACAGGCTCTCCCACCACCAGTCGTAGGAACCGAGGGAGGCGATCGGCGTCGTGATGCCCTTGATGTAGCGCCACAGGTTCAGGTACAACGCGATCGACTGCGCGACGGTGAGGCGCCGCGGTCAGGGCCACGACCTGGAACACGGTCAGCCTGAGCCGGCGCTCGCCTCGGGGCAGAAGGCTCAACCCGGCGAACATCAGCATCATCGGCAAGAGGTAGCGCGGCTGCACCCCGCCGCCGATGTACAGGCCCGACTCCTGCAGCAGGATGAGTGGGTAGCCGACGAGGGCGGCGAACATGACGACGAGGGCGACGGCCTTCTGCCACCACATCGAGCTCCAGCCGGTGAACAGCAGCGCTGCGAGACGACACCAGACTGGCGATGCCGACCGCCCACGGCACCGGGGTGTCGAACCAGCCGAGGGAGGCCAGCGGGCCGGCGCCCAGGGCCGACGTCCACAGGTAGGGCACCTGGATGGCGTTGGCCAGGAGCAGGGTCCAGCCGTCGAAGGCCGGAGGCCCGGTCCCAGGGAAGCCTTCGGTCGTCACGGCCGCGTGGCCGGACGTGAAGAAGAAGACGCGCCGAAACGGCGAGGATGCCGAGCCCGGCGAGCGTGACCTTCCACTGCTGGCGAAGGACGGTGAGGCGCAGCCCGAGCGCCAGCGCGACTCCGAGGACGGAGAACAGGGCAGCGTCGGCCCGTGCGCCCGAGCCCATCAGGGCTGCGACCAGCGCCACCCCCAGCAGGGCCGACTGCCGCCAGCCCGTCGCCTCGTACGCACCGTAGACGGCCAACCACAGCACGCCGGCGCTCAGCGTCGCCCAGCCACTGGGGTTGACGGAACGTGAACATGAACAGGGCCAGGGGAACGGCGGTGATCACGAACGTCACGGGTGCCAGGAACCGCAGCCTGCGAGGCAACAGCCAGGCCAGCCCGCCCACCAGCAGCACGACGAGCGCGGCGTTGACACTTCGCATCACCGTGACCGACTCGTCCAGCGTGTCCTGGATGAACAGGTTCATGACCCCGTAGTAGACGGGTGGGTAGCCGCCGTCCCGCCAGTTGCCGATCTCCGTCCTGAGGTCGGGCATCATCGGGTCGTCGTAGTCGTCGGCACGACAGCCAGCGCTCATTGCGCCGTTGCCGGTGAAGCACTGGGGCGTCGTGACCTGGTGCGGCACGATCCGCGTCACGTTGTTGCCCGGCTCGCCCTGGCAGTGGTCCTCCGAGAGGCCTTGGCCGCACCAGATCGAGTTCAGGTGGAAGGTGTCGTCGGGCGAGGACCCTGGCGGTGAGGACAGCGCCCAGCACAGGAGGGTGACCGCGGCTGCGACGGCCGCCAGGACGGCTCCCCACGGCGTCCGGCTCGGTCCGCCCGGCGCGGCCCGTGATCCAACGCCCGGCGCGGCTCGAGGCTCGAGCGCGCGGTGGATTCGGCCGGTCCCTCAGGAGCCGCGCCACGCGCGCTGCAGCGCGCTTCCCGATCCGCGGACATGGTGCCAGAGCATAGGTCACGCTCGGGGCTGGGGCTGGTATCCGGGATTCGAGTCACGAGTGCGCGGCGGCGTAGGCTCGGTCGTCGGTCCGTCCGCCATCTACCGCAAGGTCCTCACGCTGATGTCCGCCACGTCGCTGAGCGTCTTCTCCCGCCTCGAGCCCCTGCTGCCGACCGTGCAGAAGCCGATCCAGTACGTCGGGGGCGAGCTCAACTCCACCGTCAAGGAGTGGGCGAGCGTCGACGTGAGGTGGGCGCTGATGTACCCGGACGCGTACGAGGTCGGGCTACCCAACCAGGGCGTGCAGATCCTCTACGAGGTGCTCAACGAGCGCGACTGGATCCTGGCCGAGCGCACGTACTCCGTGTGGCCCGACATGGAGCGCGTCATGCGCGAGCACGACATCCCGCAGTTCACCGTCGACGGGCACCGCCCGGTGGGCGAGTTCGACCTCTTCGGCATCAGCTTCTCGACCGAGCTCGGCTACACCAACATGCTCAACGCCCTCGACCTCGCCGGCATCCCGCTGCACGCCGTCGACCGGGGCGAGGACGACCCCATCGTCATCGCCGGCGGCCACGCGGCCTTCAACCCCGAGCCGATCGCCGACTTCGTCGACGCCGCCGTGCTCGGCGACGGCGAGGAGATCGTGCTCGCGATCTCCGAGGTCGTCCGCGAGTGGAAGGCCGAGGACAAGCCCGGCGGCCGCATCGAGCTGCTGCGCCGGCTCGCCGCCAGCCAGAACGTCTACGTCCCTCAGTTCTACGACGTGACCTACGCCGCGGACCGCTCCATCGAGGCGGTCGTGCCCAACAAGCCGGGCATCCCCTTCCGCGTCCGCAAGCACACGCTGATGGACCTCGACCAGTGGCCCTACCCGGCCAAGCCGCTGGTGCCGCTGGCCGAGACCGTGCACGAGCGGTTCTCCGTGGAGATCTTCCGCGGCTGCACCCGCGGCTGCCGGTTCTGCCAGGCCGGCATGATCACCCGCCCGGTGCGCGAGCGCTCGATCGAGACCATCGGGGCGATGGTCGAGAACGGCATCCGGATGTCCGGCTTCGAGGAGGTCGGGCTGCTCTCGCTGTCGAGCGCCGACCACAGCGAGATCGGCGAGGTGGCCAAGGACCTCGCCGACCGCTACGAGGGCCAGAACGTCTCGCTCTCCCTGCCGTCCACGCGCGTGGACGCCTTCAACGTCACGCTGGCCAACGAGTTCTCCCGCAACGGGCGGCGTTCGGGCCTGACCTTCGCGCCCGAGGGCGGCAGCGAGCGGATGCGCAAGGTGATCAACAAGGCCGTCTCCGAGGAGGACCTGATCCGCACGGTCGCCACGGCGTTCGACCACGGCTGGCGGCAGGTCAAGCTCTACTTCATGTGCGGTCTCCCGACGGAGACCGACGAGGACGTCCTCGAGATCGCCGACCTCGCGACGAAGGTGATCGCCAAGGGCCGTGAGGTCACCGGCCGCAACGACATCCGCTGCACCGTGTCGATCGGCGGCTTCGTGCCCAAGCCGCACACGCCGTTCCAGTGGGCCGCGCAGCTCGACCACGACACCACCGACGACCGGCTCCGCCAGCTGCGCGACAAGGTACGGGCCGACAAGCGCTACGGCCGCGCCATCGGCTTCCGCTACCACGACGGCAAGCCCGGCACCATCGAAGGACTCCTCTCGCGGGGCGACCGCCGCGTCGGCCGCGTGATCGAGGAGGTCTGGCGCGACGGTGGACGCTTCGACGGCTGGAGCGAGCACTTCTCGTACGACCGTTGGGTCGCCGCGACCGAGAAGGCCCTCGCCGGCACGGGGGTCGACCTCGACTGGTACACCCTGCGCGAGCGCGACTACGACGAGGTGCTGCCCTGGGACCACCTCGACTCCGGCCTCGACAAGGACTGGCTGTGGGCCGACTGGGAGGACGCCCTCGACCCCGACTCCGCCGAGATCGACGACTGCCGGTGGACGCCGTGCTACGACTGCGGCGTGTGTCCCGAGATGGACACCGAGATCCAGATCGGCCCCACGGGGAAGCGGCTGCTGCCGCTCAGCGTCGTCTGAGCGGTCCGCGCTTCCATGGCTGAGCTCGAGCCCCTCGACGCCTGGCCACCCGACCCGATCAGGACCGGGCGGCTCGTGCTCCGTGAGCCCGAGGCACGGGACCGCGCCGCGGTCATCGAGCTGAACGCGTCGCCCGAAGTGGGCGCGTACCTCGGCGGGCCGCAACCTCGCGACGAGCTGGAGCGTGTGGTTCCGGCGGAGCCTCGGCGACGTCCCGGTCTCTTCGTCGTCGATCTCGGCGGGGCGATGATCGGCGTGGTCACCATCGACCGACGCGACGCCGAGCGTCCGGGGCACGTCCGCCCCGATGCGGGCGAGGCCGAGCTGGGCTACCTGTTCCTGCCGAGCGCGTGGGGACGCGGGTACGCCGCCGAGGCCTGTGCGGCGGTCCTCGCCTGGTCCGACGACGCGCTGCCCGGCGAGCCGCTGGTGCTCTGCACCCAGACCGCCAACGTCAGCTCGATGCGTCTGGCGGAGAGGCTGGGGTTCGCCGAGGTGGAGCGCTTCGAGGAGTTCGGTGCCGAGCAGTGGTTCGGAGTGAGGTGGCCGAGAAGTGTGGAACCTCTGGGACGTCATACGAGTCGTGGTCTCTAGGCCCCGATCCTGATGACGTCCCGGAGCCGCATGACGTCATACGTTCCGGTTGCCATGGCGACCACTTCGTATGACGTCTTCACCCAGCCGCCTCGACCTCGACCTGGCGTGGCTAGGGCCCGGGCTCGTCGTCCACGCGCGGCCCGTCCCAGGTGGACAGGCAGAAGGGATGGCCAGCCGGGTCGGCGTACACGAAGCAGTGGTCGGAGTTCGGCTGGAAGTCCAGCAGGGTGGCGCCGGCAACGACTGCGCGGGCTCCGGTGGCCTCGAGGTCGTCGACGAAGAAGTCGAGGTGCATCTGCATGGGTACGTCGGCGCCGGGCCACACCGGTGCGCGGAAGTCGTCGACCTGCTGGAACGCGATGCAGCCGTTCGGCCCGGAGACGGTCGCCCAGTGCTCGCTCCCCTTCGTGATCCCGCCGGTGAGCTCGGCGTAGAAGGTCGCGAGGGCGAGCGCGTCGGGTGCGTTCACGGTGGTCACGCTGAGCCTGATGTCGTCGGACATCACTCGATCTCCATCGCTGCGTAGGCGGGGGACAGCTCGTCCCAGCGCCGACGCCACGCGGGTGCTGGAGTCTGCTCGTTCCAGCGCTCGGTGTGGGCCTCGGTGTCCCCTGCCAGGGATCGCCCGAGATCCTCCAGGTGTGCCTGCCACCCGGCTCCGTGCAGATACATCTTGTCCACCGGCAGTCCGCGCTCCTCGACCACCAGCCTGGTCTGCGACCCCTCCTGGGTCAGCCATGCCTCCATCTGCGACTCGTCGTCGGTTCCCGGCTCCATCGTGAGGAGCAGGTGATGCGGTGCGTCGCACACCTCGACCCGTCCCGGACCCGTCCAGGTGCTGGTGAAGACGGCATGGATCGTGCCGCCCACCCGCAGGTCGCCGGAGACTTCGGCGATCCAGCGCGCGAGCCGCTCCGGACTGGTGCATGCCTCCCACAGGTCGTCGATGTCCGTGTCGTAGATGTCCTCGACACGCACGGCGCCGCGGGTCTCGTCGAGTGCCCGCATCGTCCCGGTGATGTTCACGTTCGTTCCTTCTTCCCTCGAGCGATCTCTGTATGAAGGGCGTCGAGCCGGCTCTGCCAGAGCGCGCGGTAGTCCGACAGCCACTCGTCCACCTCGATCAGCGCCTCCGGGCGGAGGCTGTAGATCCGGCGCTGCGCCTCGTGGCGTACCTCGACCAGCCCGGCCTCCCGCAGCACCCGCAGATGCCGGGACACTCCCGGACGGGCGATCGGGATCACCTCGGCCAGCTCTCCCGCGCTCGCCGGATGGGAGCGCAGGATCTCCAGAACCGTTCGCCGGCTCTCGTCCGCCAACGCGTGCAGCACCGCATCCATGAATCCAATGTAACAGATCGGGTACGTACCAACAAGGGTACGCACGACTCTGGGCTGGCCCCTGCCCGGGACTGTCCTTTCGCTACGTTCCCTGTGGGAGGCCGACATGAGCAAACAGGGATGGCGGGAGTTTCTCGACGCCGGGGACGTCGAGGACTGGGTGGTGTTGCACGGTGGAGCGACGGCCGTGTTCCGTGTCCGGTCGCTGGGCGAAGCGGTGGAACTTGCCGGGGCGCTAGCGCAGATTCCAGGTCTGGAGCGCTCGGGCGTGGTGCTGACGATCGCCGATCACCATCTCGCCGTGCGGTTGAGTCGCCACTTCTCACAGTTGGAGCGGCAGCATCTCGACCTTGCGCGGGCCATCACAGCGGTGACACAGGCGCATGCAGCCGTGCCGGATCGAGCTGCTGCGCAGGAGGTCCAGCTCGCGATCGCTGCGAAGCCCGACTCGGTCGACAGTGGGTTCTGGCGCGCCGTGCTCGGGTATAAGGGCGTGTCCGACGTCGGCGCGGTCGACCCGTTGGGCCATGGTTCGTCGGTCTGGATGCAGGAGCTCGACGCCGGCAAGCCGTTGCGGCACGCCATGCATGTCGACGTCTCAGTCGCGCGCGACCAGGTAGAGGCGCGTCTGGTGGCGGCGCTCGACGCGGGGGGCCGGATCGTGGACGACTCCGAGGCCCCGGAACAGTGGACCCTCGCCGACGGCGCCGGCAACCGTGTGTGCATCTGCGCATGGCCCGACGGGGCCACCATGCCCGCATCGCCATAGTCGCTACGGCTGGAGGGCCGACGCCTGGTTCACGTCGATGTCTGGGTGCGGACTCGGGGTGGCCATGGTGACCGCGCTTTGCTGCGTCCAGGATCGACTGCTGAACACGACGGCGCCCAGCAGGCACAGGCCAGCGGTCGCGGTGAGCAGACCAGAGATCGCCTCCCACCAAGGCTGCGCGTCGTAGGGCCCCAAGGCGTAGGAGAATGCGGCGACCAGCGGAGTGGCAAGGATCAGCCAGATCGTCGCGGCGAGTGGCCAGCCGCGGGCGGCGACCGCGAACCGAACCAGCACGGCCGGGGGCACGAAGATCCATACGTACAGGGCCAGGTCGTTCGAGATCGGGGGGACCACGCTGCCAGCGAGTCCGGAGCGAAGGGTAGCGACGCCCACCGCCCCCAGGGCCAGCACCGCACCGACCAGCGCCGCAGCGGAGACGACGCCCGGCCGACGGCCGGTGAGCGCCCACGGCAGCAACGCGTAGGCGAGTGCGAGGACCAGCAGCGACCATCCGGCCAGCTGCGCAGCATCGCCCACGGGCTCCCACGGGGCAGTGGGTGCCACGAAGTCGTAGAGATGGTCCTGGCGGATGGTGCACAGCGCGCCGTCGACGTCGCCCCACGGACACGCCCCGGCCCAGCGCTGCCACGACGCGGCGTACATCAGTGCGCCGGACGCAGCCAGGAGCACTGCAGCTCCGGCTCTGAGAACCCGCAGCGCCATGCTCTCCCCGTTCTTGAAGCTCTGCCGAGTCGACCACCGCCGAAGCGGGCCGCTCGGAAGCCGTGGTGCAGCTACCCGAAGGTGAGCTCATTCGAGGGTAACTGGGTGCTCACTCATGTCGCGTTGTGCGCGGTCACGCCGATGTGCGAGTAGTGGCATCCTGAGCGAGAACGGCGAGAGGCGGTTCCAAGCTTCACCTTTGGAGATCGATATCCTGCTGTTGGTCGAGGGGAAGCCGGTGGACGAGAACACGGACGACCTGGCCCGGGCACGGCAGGCTTATGGGGCGCAGGACTGGGCCACTGCCGCGGCGAGTTTCGACGCTGTCGTGGCTGAACGACTCCGAGCCGACGACTTGGCCGCGTACGCCGACGCCGTGTGGTGGCTGGGCCGGATCGAGGACAACCTGCGGCTCAGCGCCGCTGCCTACAACGCCTTCCTGGCCGACTCCCGACCGGCCGATGCCGCACTGACCGCCACTGTGCTGGGCATCTTCCACACTGCGCGGGGCGACGAGCCGCAGGCTGTGGGCTGGTTGGGCCGGGCTGGCCGGCTGGCAGAGGACGTGCCGGAGTGCACGGCGCAGGGGTACCTGATGAATTTCACCGTCGTCGAGGCGAGTCTCATGGCCGGCCAGCCGGCCGCGGCGGTGGACGGGGCTCGTCGGGTACAGGACCTTGGTCGCCGGATCGCCTCGCCCGATCTGGTCGCGGTGGGTCTCAACGGCGAGGGCCGCGCCCTGATCAGGTCCGGCCACCTGGTCGAGGGGTTGGCGCTCCTCGATGAGGCGATGGTCACCGTCTTGGACGGCCGGCTCGCGCCATTCATCTCTGGGACTCTCTACTGTCACACCATCGCGGCCTGCCACGAGATCGCCGACCTACGCCGGATGGCACGGTGGACCGACCTGGCCGAACGCTGGCTGTCCTCCTTCCCGGCGGCGGTGTTCTTCGGGGGTCTGTGCGGGGTGCACCGGGCACAGCTTCTGTTGCTCCGTGGCGAGTGGGCCGAGGCCGAACAAGGTGCACTTCGGATCGTGACGGACCTCGACGGCAACCGGATCGACTATGCCGCTGAGGCCTGGTACGTCGTTGCCGAGGCGCGTCGGTTGCGCGGCGACCCGCGTGCGGCCGATGCCTACGACGAGGCGCACGCCCGCGGGCGTGACCCGCAACCGGGACGGGCGCTGCTGCGCCTCCAGGACGGGGACTCCGCGGGTGCCGCGGCGTCAGTGCGCGCGGCCGTGGCGGCGGCCGGCACCGACGCTTTGCGCCGTGCTCCCCTGTGTGCTGCGGCGGTGGAGATTGCGGTCGCCGCGGGGCGCTTGGATGACGCTGCCGTCGCCGCGTCCGAACTCGCGTCGACGGCAGCGGCCTACCCAACCTCGGGACTCGAGGCCATGGCGGCAGCGGCGCGTGGCGCGGTGCTGTTGGCCGAGGACCGCGCCGAGGACGCCCTTCCGGTCCTCCGCGACGCCTGCCGGCGCTGGCACGAGCTCGGCGCGGCGTACGACGCTGCCAGCACCTGTGCCCGGCTCGCCGAGGCCTACCGTGCTCTCGGAGACGAGGCGTCCGCCGCCGCCGAGGTCGCGCGGGCCGAGGCGACCTACGAGCGGCTGGGCGCACACCGGCCGGTGCCGGAGTCGCCCGGGGGGCTGACGCGGCGGGAGTGCGAGGTGCTGGTTCTCGTGGCTGACGGACGGTCCAACCGAGAGATCGGCGAGAAGCTCTTCATCAGCGACCGCACGGTCGCCCGCCATCTGACGAACATCTTCCACAAGATCGGTGTCAGCTCCCGCACCCAAGCCGCGCGCTACGCCATCGACCACGGGCTGACAACGGCCCGGTGAGGCGACTGCGCAATACCGCGTAGGTCGACCGCCACAGGTTGGTCAATCGCGCCGATGCCCGGGGCCGCGGCGCGGCCTAGCGTCCCGGTGGACGCACCGAAGAGCGGCGCAGCGATCGATCAGGAGAGAGCCATGAGAGAGGAACGCATCCACCGAGCGGCCTCCGCCGACGGCACCGAGATCGCGGGGCGAGTGCAGGGAGGGGGGCCGCCGCTGGTCCTGGTCCACGGCGGGATCGGGGACGGCGAGGTCGCCTGGGAGGCCCTGTGGCCCCACCTCGCCGACCGGTTCACCTGCTACCTGCCGAGCACCCGCGGCCGGGGGCTGTCGGCCGACCACCCGGACCATTCGCCGCCGCGCCTGGAGGAGGACGTCACAGCGTTCGTCGACAGCATCGGCGAGCGGGTCGGCCTGGTCGGCTGGTCGGGAAGCGGAGCATGGGTGCTCGGCACGGCCGCGCGCAGCGCCTCTGTGGCCGCCGTGGCCGCGTACGAGCCCGGCGTGATCTCGCTGATGGGCGAGGACGACCTCGGCCGGACCTTCGGCATCATGGAGCAGATGGGTGCCGCTGCCACCGACGGCCGGCTCGTCGATGCCTTGCACGCGTTCGCCCCGTGGATCTGCACCGACGAGGAGATCGCCGCCCTGGAGCAGACGGACTTCTTCGAACGATGGGCCGGCGGAGTAGCGGCGATGCTCCGGTTCGTCCAGCACGACGGGTCATACCAGGGACCGCGCTCCACCGACCCCGAGGCGCTGGCGCGGATCAGTGCGCCGGTCCTGCTCCTGCTGGGTCGGCAGACCCGACTCGGCACCTTCTTCACCGACTCGGCGCAGTACATCGCCCAGCACGTCGCCAACCCGCAGATCTGGGAACCGCCGGGCGTCGGACACTTCGCGCCGGTGCTCGCACCGGAGTCCGTCGCCGACGAGCTGATCACCTTCTTCGAGTCGGCCCGGCAACCGGCCTGACCTCGCCTGCGGCGCCGCGAGAACCGCCCTCATCCGCCGCGATCCGCGACGTCGGGAGTGGACGGCGGTCACTCTCCGGACTCGAGCTCCAACTCGAGTATCCGGGTGCGGAGTCTCTGTTCGGCCTGGCGCCAGAGGGTGGCAGAGTGGGCGTGCTGGTGGTGTGAGCCGGTGCCGGGTCGCGATCGGTCGCGGCAAGTCTCCTGCAGCTGAGCCCGCTCGGCGAACTCATCAGCCGCGCTGATCAGTGCGGCGATCGCCGCGCCTGGCTCGTCGATCGTGAGCCTGCTCATGAGTTCGAGGCTCCCCGAAAGGCGCACGGGCAGCGCGCGCGGGGGCCGAAACCTGCTCCATTTTGGGGGCGAACCCGCGCTCGACGGTTTGGATCTGCCGTCCACGGACACGCGCCCGGCGTGCCGCGCGCACTCATCTGCCGCGATCCGAGCGGCTGTCGTGAGCAGCACCAATCGGTCGTGACGCTGGCTTTGTGCTGCGGTGACCGCACCGGGGCGGAGTCACCCGGACGTGGTGAGAGTTCACCGTCTACGAGTAGCTCCTGATGAAGAGGTACCCGGAATGGCGCTGAGCACCGGGCCACCGTGTGAGGCAGACCACTCCACAGCCACCCCTTGGGAGGACATTGCGCCGACAGCTGGCCGGGTACTCGATGGGTGGCGTCAATTCGGCGTCATGCGTCCACCGTAAGCAACACGGACAGGGCCATCCGACAACGCACACGGAGGAACACTCATGTCGAGCATCCAGTCAAACACCAGCGACCGCACGGGCAGGTACGACACAGAGCGCCTACACCCCTACCCGTCGCCTCAGCACCGAGACCAAGGCATCGTTCAAGACGACGGAGCTGATCGCCTATGTGGCGGCTGTCATCGGCGTCCTGGCTGCGGCCCAGATCTCCGAAGACTTCGGCGCGCAAGACGCTTGGTTCTACGTCTCGCTGCTCACCATCGGATACATGATCAGCCGCGGCCTCGCCAAGTCCGGAAGCCGTGACTTCGACGATGAGGACCGCAACCAGAACGCTCACTCAGGATCGTGAGCCCGCTGCGCGTCCGTCCTCTTGGAGGAGCGCCCGGCTGCCTCATCATGATTGCGGTGTCCATCGGGTTGTCGATCCTGTTGACGATCCTCCTGAATATCGGACGCTGAAGAAGCCGCACCGCCCACCGCCGCTCGTTCCGGGGTGGGCGGTTCCGCTTTCGCCGCACAGGACCTTGGGCTGCGGACGACTGCGGCGGCGTCTGCCAGACCCCCGTCTGTGCCCAGGAGGCTCCCGTCAACAAGCGGCGGAGGCGGTAGCCACCGAACACAACGAAACCGCCACGTCACCTCGACGCCAGAGGTGAGTCGGGATGCCAGCCGAGTCCAACATCCAAGCCGAACGACTCGGGGCGACGCGCAAGCTGTCGATGAGCGGAACGACTGCTAGCGGCACTCAGGGGTGGTCGCAGGTCTAGCCTGTTGGTCGTGCCCGAACTCCAACGTCCCCTGCGCTTGGCCATCGTTGATGACTACGCCGTGGTGGTCGCCGGAGTGGCGTCGTTCCTCAAGGCCGAGCGCATCGACGTGGTCGAGACCGGTGCGACCAAGACTGTCATCTCGGACGTCGACATCGTGCTGTACGACACCTTCGGTCAGATCCAGGGCAAGGGAATCGACCTCGAGGACTTCGTTCGCGACAGCGGTGGCGCCAAGGTGGTCGTCTACAGCTGGAACCTGAAACCACAGCTCATCCAGGAAGCGCTGGCCGGCGGCGCCAGCGGCTACCTGTCCAAGGTGCTGACCGGACCCGCGCTCGTCGGAGCTCTCGAGCGGATCATGCAAGACGAAGTTGTCGTCCTGGCCGGGGACTTCGAGACGAGTGCAGGCGGAGCCGGCGACTGGCCGGGGCGCGACGAAGGGTTGACGCCCCGCGAGGCCGAGGTTCTCGCGCTCATCACCCAAGGTCTGAGCAACAAGGAGATCGCAGCCCGCGTGTACCTCAGCATCAACTCCATCAAGACCTACATCCGTTCTGCCTACCGCAAGATCGGCGCCACGAGCCGCACCCAAGCGGCCATCTGGGGTCTTGAGCACGGCTTCAAGCCGGACAGCCTGCGCACCATCGACCCTGCCCTCCTGGTGCGCCCGGCGCCCGGCACTCCCTTCTAGCGGCGTACTCGTCGAGCACGAAGTGGCAGGCACCTGAGCGCCCGCACCGCGGAGAGTGCGCGGTCATCCGATCTGCGGGCGCGTGAGGCACGTCCCCGAGCCCGCGTGCCACGCTGACGCCATGGGTGCTGAGGAGGAGGTCGTGGCGGCAGCCGAGGAGCGGGCGTCCGCTCTCGCGTCGGGCGACGCTGAGCGGCTCTCGGGTCTCCTGCACGAGGACTTCAGGTGGACGACACACGTGGGCGAGACCTACAGCCGAGCGGAGTACGTCCGTCGAAACACCGAAGGGCACACCGTTTGGCGTTCGCAGGACTTGAGCACTCCAGAGGTCGTCGTGGTCGGCGATACGGCCGTCCTCTTCGCCGAGGTGTCTGACGTGGTGCGAGCAGGGGACGGGAAGGCCGAGACCTTCCGGATGCCGATGACGCAGGTCTGGGTGCGGGTGGCCGACCGATGGAAGTGCCTCGCAGGTCACGCGGGTCCACAACGGCCCTGACGTCTGCAGCGAGTTGCTCCCGTAGCCCACCCATGGCGCAGTCAGGCCTTGACGACAACCAGTTCCTCTCAGCTTCCCGCCGTGCTCGACGACAGCGTCAGCATCAGGCTCCGCACTCCGCTGTCGCGGGCTGTGCGCGCGACACGGCACCATGGCCGCATGTCCTTGCCGACCCCGACGCTGCAGACGGCGCGCCTGCGGCTGCGGCCCTTCACCGATGCGGACGAGGACGGCCTCTTCGCCCTGCACAGCAGCGCCCACGTGCTGCGCTACTGGGACTCGCCGCCGTGGACCGACCGTGCTCGCGCCGGGCGGTTCATCGAGAAGTGCCGGCAGCTGTCCGAGGAAGGCAGCGGCGCGCGGGTGGCCATGGAACGCGCATCCGACGGGGCTTTCCTCGGCTGGTGCGGCCTGACGAAGTGGAACCCGGACTACCGCAGCGCCTCCCTCGGCTACTGCCTCGACGACGCGGCGTGGGGCCACGGGTACGCGACCGAGGCCGCGCGGGCCCTGCTGCGGTGGGGGTTCGACACCCTTGACCTGAATCGCGTCCAGGCCGAGGCCGACACCCGCAATGCGGCGTCGGCCCGGGTACTGGAGAAGCTGGGCTTCGTGCTCGAAGGGACGTTGCGGGAGGACTGCATCGTGAACGGCGACGTGTCGGACTCGTGGGTCTTCGGGCTCCTCAGACGGGAGTGGCAGGCGTAGCTCGCGGCATCAGGAGCGCGGCTCGTCGTCGTCCCAGCCCTCGAGCTCGGCGATGGTCCACGGCTCCCCGGGACCGCTGCGCCGAGCGATGTGGCCGGGCGGCATCGAGGCGAGACCGGCGATCGAGCTGTTCAGGTCGATGGCGTGCGCGAGGTGGGTGGCCACTGAGGCGCCGGGAGGGTTCGGGTCGTTGACCCCGTCCCCGACGAGCCACGACCCGTCCGGGGCGTGCACGACTTCGCGCGCAGGGAGCTCGCCGTCGAGAACCGTCTGCTGCACCACGGCCCCGAGGCCCTCGGGGAAGCGTCCGTCCGCGAAGGGGAACGGCAGGTGCTGGAACATCTCACGGCTCGACACGCTCCGATGCTCGCACGGCGGAACCCCTGACGACGGCGAGTACGACGACCTCTACGCCGCCCTGTCCTGACCGGACACATCCCACCCACGTCGACGGAGGCGAGCCATCCCTTCGTAGGCTCGGACCCATGAGCTCCTCCGACTACGAACCGCTGCACCTCGACTGGCCCGGGCTCGCGAACGCCCGCGACCTCGGCGGCCTGCCCGTCGAGGGTGGGGCGATCCGCGAGGGTGCGTTGATCCGGACCGAGTCGCTGACGCGGCTCACCGAGCCGGACCGGCTGCGCGACGCCGGCGTCTCGCTGATCGTCGACCTGCGCCGGCCGAACGAGTCGCCCGAGCCGCACCCGTTCGCGGACGACGACATCTACGTCAACCTCCCGGTCGAGGATCCCGCCGACCAGAAGAACATCGACTCGACGATGGGCGCGCTGTACCTCGAGATGCTCGACGCGCGGCCGGACCTGTTCGCGGCAGCGCTGGGATCGATGGCCGAGGCCGAGCCTGGCGCCGTCCTGGTGCACTGCGCGGCCGGCAAGGACCGGACCGGCCTCGTGGTCGCGCTGGCCCTGAGCGTGGCAGGAGCCGACCCTGAGGTGGTCGCCGCCGACTACGCCACGACGGGCGACCGCCTGGCACCGTACGTCGACGCCTACCTCACCTCGATCGAGGACGAGCAGCAGCGCGAGTTCTGGCGGGGGCACCAGGCCACGCCGGTGGAGTTCATGCTCGACGTGCTCGACCACCTCGAGGTCGAGCACGGCGGGGTCGAGGCCTACCTGCGGTCCGGCGGGATGACCGACGAGCAGCTCAGTGCACTGCGGGAGCGGCTGGTCGCCTGAGCTGGTCCTCGATCGCGGCCGGCCTGGCGACGTACGCCGCCAGCGCGAACAGCGGCAGCACCAGCAGGGTGAGCACCAGCAGCGGCCAGGTCCAGCCGCCGGTCGCGTCGTGCAGCGCCCCGAACGAGAACGGGCCGGCGGCCGCGATGAGATAGCCGAGGGACTGGGTCACGCTCGACAGCGCCGCGGTGCCCTCGGGAGTCCGGGCCCGGAGGCCGACGAGGGTGAGCACGAGGGGGAACGTCGTCGTGCCGGCGCCGATGAGCAGCGCCCAGGCGATCGCCCCTTCGTGCGGCGCGATCAGCAGCCCGACGTACCCGACGAGGTAGCACCCGACGAAGGCGAACAGCAGCCGGCGAGGGTCCGGCGACTTCGCCAGCCGGGTGGGCGCCCACAGCGACAGTGGGATCGCGGTCGCGGTGAGCAGGCCGACGAGCAGGCCCGCCTGGGCCGCCGTGAAGTCCTCGTCGCGCCACAACGACGCGAACCAGCCGAAGATGACGTACGCCTGCAGCGACTGGAACCCGAAGAACAGCGCCATCGCGATGCCCAACCGGGTGCGCAGGACCTGGCCGTACGTGATCGTGCGCTCGGGGCGTTCGAGCTGTCGGTCGCGGCCCACCAGGCCGAGCCACGGCACGACGGCGACGGCCGCGATCAGCGCCCACGCCCCCAGGCCCTGGCGCCAGTCGCCGAAGCGCTCGGCGATCGGCACGGTCAGCCACAGGGCTGCGGTCAGGCCGATCGACAGCGACGTCGTGTAGATGGCGGTGACCAGGCCGATGCGGTCGGGGAAGTGCAGCTTCACCAGCGACGGCAGCACCACGTTGGCCACGGCCATGCCCGCCAGAGCGAGCATCGACCAGGCCAGGAACGCGGCCTCGTGGTCCACGAGCACCCGCGCGCCGAGCCCGGTGACCAGGCACAGCAGCGCCAGCAGCGTCACGCGGTGCAGGCCGATCCGGCTGGCGAGGGCCGGGGCCATGGCGCCGAAGAACGCGAAGGCCAGCACCGGGAGGCTGGTGAGCAGCCCCGCGGACGCCGCACTCATGCCGAGCCCGTCGCGGACCTCGGCGAGCACCGGGCCGACGCTCACGGCCGCCGGCCGCAGGTTCAGAGCGAGGAGCACGAGCCCGACCAGCACCAGGGTGGTACGACGGGTCAACGGCACTGCCCGATGGTCCCAGGTCGCGCCCCGGGACCGCGGCCCGGGTCAGGCGAGGATGCGCGACCGCTCCGGGTCGAAGAACGGCTTCAGCGACACCTGGGCGGGCACTCGAGTCCCGGCGACGTCGATCTCGAACGACCCGGCGGCCAGGTCGGCGGCCGTGATGCCCTCGTCGCGGCTGATCCCGGCGATCCCGCACGCGGCGCCCAGCGAGTGGCCGAAACCGCCGCTGCGGACGTGGCCGACGGGCTTGTCGTCCCAGTAGACCGGCTCGTCGCCGTAGAGGTCGTGGTCGGGTGAGCCGAGCAGCACGTTGACCAGCCGGCTCGTCAGCGGGCCCGACTCGCGTTGCTTCATCAGCGCGTCACGGCCGACGAAGCCGCCGGGCTTGTCCCAGGCGACCGCGAACCCGAGCCCGGCCTCGAGCGGGGTGTCGGTGGAGTCGATGTCGTGGCCCATGTCGCGGAAGGCCTTCTCGAGCCGCATCGTCTCGAGGGCGCCGACGCCGGTCGGTCGGAAGCCCAGGTCGGCGCCGGCCTCGCGCAGCTGGTCGTACAGCGTGGCGCCGAACTCGGTCGGCACCAGCAGGTCCCAGCCCAGCTCGCCGACGTACGTCACCCGCAACGCCCAGAGCGGGGTGTAACCGAGCTCGACCTTCTGCGCGGTGAGGTACGGGAACGCGGCGTCGGACCAGTCGTCCGGGCTCAGCCGCTGCAGCAGCTCGCGCGACCTCGGGCCCTGCACCGAGAGCAGCGCGTGGCCGCTGGTCACGTCGGTGACGGTGACGAACTCGCCCTCGCGCGTCTGGCGGCGGATCCAGGCCGGCACCCGGCGATGGATGGTGTCGCCGCTGACGACGACGTACTGGTCCTCGGCCAGGCGGGTGACGGTGACGTCGGCGATGATGCCGCCGCGGTCGTCGAGCCACTGCGTGTAGACGACCCGGCCCACCGCGGAGTCGACGTCGTTGGCGCAGACCCGGTTGAGCACGGCCATCGCGTGCGGTCCCTGGACGAGGTGGTGCGACATCAGCGACAGGTCGAAGATGGCCAGCTTCTCGCGAGCCTGGAGGTGCTCCTCACGGGTGCGCTCGAACGCCTCGCCGCGCTCGAAGCCCCACTCGACGGTCGGGGTGACACCCGCGCCCGCGAAGTAGTCGGGGTACTCCCACCCGCTGGTGGCGACGAAGTGGGCGCCGTCGGCGACGTGCTGGGGATGGTACGGCGACCGGCGTACGTCGCGCGCGTGCTCGTTCTGGGCGTTCGGCCAGGACAGGTCGTTGAGCAGGAAGCCCAGCCGCTGGACGGTCCGCTCCTCGCGGAACCTCCGGGTCGCCTGGAACTCGTGGGCGCGGTCGACGCCGACCGCGGTGACGTCGAGCGGCGGGTGCTCCTCGATCAGCCACTGCGCCATCATGTGGCCGAGGCCGCCTCCGGAGAGGATGCCGACGGAGTTGAGGCCGCAGGCGAGGTAGAGGCCGTCCACCTCGGGAGACTCGCCGAGCATCGGCGACAGGTCGTCGGTGAAGCTCTCGGGCCCGCAGAAGAGCGTGCGGATCCCCGCGTCCTCGAGGGCCGGGAAGCGCTGCATGGCGACCTCGAGGAACGGCGCCATCCGCTCCCAGTCGGGCGGCAGCACGGCGAACGCGCTCTCGCGCGGGGTGCCGTCCAGCGCCCAGGCCTTCGCGACCGGCTCGAACATCCCGACGAGCAGGCCGCCGCCCTCCTCGCGGTAGTAGCCGTAGGCCTCGCCGTCCTCGATCACCGGCACCGACTCCGGGGTGACGCCGGCGATGGGCTCGGTGAGCAGGTAGTAGTGCTCGGCGGCCTGCAGGGGCACGGTGACGCCGGCCTTGGCCGCCACCTCACGACCCCACAGCCCCGCGGCGATGACGACCTTCTCGCACTCGATGTCGCCGCGCTCGGTGCGGACGCCGACCACGCGCCCGCGATCCAGGATGAAGTCGGTGACCTCGGTGTTCTCGAAGATCTGCGCCCCGCGCTGCCGGGCCCCCTTGGCCATCGACATCGTCACGTCGACCGGGTTGGCCCGTCCCTCGTCCGGCGTCCAGAAGCCGCGCACGACGTCGTCGGTGCGCATCAGCGGCACCAGGTCGGCCACCTCGCGGGGCGACAGCACGTCCTTGGTCATCCCGACCGAGCGCATGTACGCCGTCTCGCGACGCAGGCTCTCGTCGGCGCGGGCCGACGTGGCCAGCTGGAGGTAGCCGCACTGCCGGAACCCGGTGGACAGCCCGGTCTCCTCCTCCAGCCGTGCGTAGAGCTCGGCCGAGTAGCGCGCCATCCAGAGCGCGTCCTCGGTCGTGCCGCCGGAGACCACCTCGCCCGCCGCGTGCCAGGTGGTGCCCGAGGTGAGCTGCTTGCGCTCCAGGAGCACCACGTCGTTCGCTCCCAGGAGGGCGAGGTGATAGGCGATCGACGTGCCGATCACGCCGCCGCCCACGACGACGTACTGCGCCCGGCTCGGCAGGTCTCCCGAGGGGGACTGCGACGCTGCGTCGGCTCGCGCGGCGGCGGGGTTGATGGCAGTGAAGTCGAGCGACATGGCCGCAGCCTGCCACCGTTTGAACCGTTGTTCAATGGACGGTTGAACCGATGTTCAAGCGGCTGGTCGGGAAACGGCCCGCCGACGACGCTGTGCGGGGGACAATGGCGCCCATGCCGGACCCGGGGGACATCCAGCGCAGGCGCGTGCTGTCCGCGATCGACGGGGCGGCCTTCCTGTTCGCCGGTGTGGCGGTCGTCTGGCTCGCGTTCCTGCTGCTCCGGGCCAGCCTGCAGCCTGGCTGGCCGCTGCTCCTGCTGCTCTTGTTCTGGCTGATGGTGGCCTACCTGCTGCTGCCGCGCCTGCACCGCATCCTCACGCGGCTCTACCTGCCGGGCTACTTCATCGGCCGCACGCGCACCAGCGACGGCCTGCTCGGCGACCCCGTCAACCTTGCCCTGCGGGGCACCGCGGCCCAGATCCACGCGACGATGGCGGCGGCCGGTTGGACGCGGGCCGACGACGTCGACCTGCGCAGCAGCCTCCGCATCGTCTCGTCCACGCTGACCCGGAAGACGTACGCCGAGGCGCCGGTGAGCCCGCTGCACCTGTTCGACCAGCAACAGGACTTCGCCTACCAGCAGGAGGTGGCCGGCAACCCGGCCAAGCGGCACCACGTGCGCTTCTGGCAGGCGCCCGCCGACTGGTACCTGCCGGGGGGCTTCTCGGTCGACTGGCTGGCCGCCGGCACATTCGACCGCAGCGTCGGGCTGTCGTACATGACCTTCCAGGTGACGCACCGGATCGCCGCCGACATCGACACCGAGCGCGACTACATCGTCGAGAGCCTGACCTCCGCCAGCGCCGCGGTCGAGGTGGAGGTGATCCGGAACTTCTCCAGCGGCTACCACTCCCGCAACGGCGGCGGCGACTCGTTCAAGACCGACGGTCATCTGCCCGTCGTGGACCTGACCGCCGTGATGACGTCACCGGCCCTCGAGGGCGCAGCCGTCCGGTCGTCGGCGGAGCTGATCGGTCGACGGCCGCCACCGACGACCTTCGGTGCGGGCGTCGCCCTGCTCAGCGGAGGGCTGTACCTCCTCGTCGGGATCCTCCTGGTCGTGGCTCCCGGCTGGGTCGACACGGTCGGCCACCGGATCGCCGACGCCGTCAGCGGCGACCAACCGTTCGCGTCCCTCACCTTGTTCCTCGCGGCAGCCGTCGACCTCGTGCTCGGCGTGGCCATCCTCAGGGGCAGTGCCTGGGCCAGGCTGGTGCTGATCGTCATCAGTGGGGCGACGATCCTGGGGGCGATGGTCGCCGACTTCTCGGGCGCCGACGCGCCGACGATGCAGGCCGGGTTGCCGGCCATCAGCCTGAGCATCCTGACGCTGCTGGCCCTCTCCAGCCGTCGCTCCCGCGAGTACGCCGAGCGGCGTCGCGACCTGACCCACGCGGCGACGGGTGCTCCTGAGGTCGCCGAGGCCGGCACCACCCGCATCGCCAAGTAGCCTGCCCCCGTGTCGCTCCCGGCTGTCAGGCCACGCCTGCGCATGGCCGGCGCGGCCACCCTGCTGCTCGTGCTCGCCGCCGCCGGGTGCCGTGGTGCCGACGGACCCGCAGGCCGCCCAGGCGCCGGCCGCTCGCGCCGAGCCCACGACCAGTGACAACCCCGCGACCGAGGTGAAGGACGCCGAGCCCGAGCCGCCCGAGCCCCGGAGCGTCACCGTCGCGCTGACCGGCGACGTCCTGGTGCACACCGGGGTGTGGCAGACCGCCGAGCGGGACGCGGCCGCCCAGGGGGAGACGGTGCCGGACTTCGCGCCGATGTTCGCCGGCCTCGAGCCCCTGGTCGCACCGGCCGACCTGGCGATCTGCCACCTCGAGACTCCCGTGTCCCGGCCGGGTGGCCCGTACCGGAACTACCCGGTGTTCTCCGCACCCCCCGAGGTGCTCGACGGCCTCGTGACCACCGGGTACGACGCGTGCACGACCGCCTCGAACCACTCGGTCGACACGGGCTTCAAGGGCCTGGTCCGCACCGCCGACGCGCTCGACGCCCGCGGGCTGGCGCACACCGGCACGTACGCCGAGAGGCGCGGGGCGGGCCGGCCAGTGGAGCTGGAGGTCGACGGGGTCCGGATCGGGCTCATCTCCATGACCTTCGGCACCAACGGGCTGCCGGTCACCGAGCCGTGGTCGGTCAACCTGATCGACGTCCCGCGCGCCATCGCGCAGGCCAAGGCCATGCACCAGGACGGTGTCGACGTCGTCATGGTCGCGATCCACGCCGGCACCGAGTACCTCCACGAGCCCAATGAGCAGCAGCTCCAGGTGTTCGCCGAGCTGACGGCGTCGCCGTACGTCGACTTCGTGTACGGGCACCACGCCCACGTCGTGCAGCCGTTCGACCGCGTCAACGGCAAGTGGGTGCTGTACGGGCTCGGCAACATGGTGGCCCAGCAGGAACCCGAGCGGCGGGACACCTTCCGCGGCATCGTGGCCCGGGTGACCCTCACCGAGCGGCCGGACGGGGGGTTCGAGGTCGAGGACCCGCGCTACGCGCCGACCCTGATCCTGAATCCCACCACGACCGGCGCGACCCGGGTGCTGGACGTCGCGCGGGTACGACGGTCGCCGACGGCACCCCCGTGGCTGAGCCTCCTGGCCCGCCAGGCCGCCCGGTCGACCGACGCGGTGATGGCACGACCCGGGGTGCACCGCCTGACGGCCGACGGGTCGTGACCTCCGGCGGGCCATGGCGCGTGGCTTCGTCTGCGGGTTAGTTTGACGCCACCCCACCCGCCGACCCCCGGCGGCGAGCCCGTCCCGGAGGTCGCGTCATGCACCTACTGTTCGCCGACCGGATGCCCGAGCAGACCATCGTCGATCTCGAGGCCCGCGGGCACACCTGCGTGATGGAGCCCGGCCTGGCGGCCGACGAGCTCGCCGGGCGGATCGCCGGGTACGACGGACTGGTGGTGCGGAGCACGAAGGTCCGCCGCGCGGTGTTCGAGGCCGCCGACCGGCTGGTGCTGGTGATCCGCGCCGGGGCGGGGACGAACACCATCGACACCGACGCCGCGGCCAGCCACGGGGTGTTCGTCTGCAACGTGCCCGGGCGCAACGCGGCCGCGGTGGCCGAGCTCACTCTGGGGCTGCTGCTCGCGATCGACCGCCGGATCGCCGACAACGTGAGGGACGTCCGCGACGGCCACTGGGACAAGCAGCGCTACAGCAAGGCCGAGGGGCTGCTGGGGTCGACCATGGGCATCATCGGCCTCGGGTCGATCGGCTTCTCGGTCGCCGAGCGGGCGGCGGCGTTCGGCATCCGGGTGCAGGCGCTGGCCAAGGCCGACCGGTCGGCGGCCGCCTCGGCCCGCGCCGAGGAGCTGGGCATCACGATGTGCGACTCCCTGGAGGAGCTGGTGTCGACCTCCGACATCGTCACCCTCCACGTCCCGTCCAACGCGGCCACCAAGCACCTCGTGGACGCGGACTTCCTGGCCCGGATGAAGAAGGGCGCGATCCTGCTCAACACCTCGCGAGGCGACGTGGTCGACGAGGACGCCCTGCTGGCGGCGCTGGAGGCCGGCGACGTACGGGCCGGCCTGGACGTGTTCGCCGACGAACCCGGTCACGGCAAGGGCTCGTGGGACTCGCCGCTCGCCCGGCACCCGAACGTCGTCGCGACCCACCACATCGGCGCGTCGACGGTGCAGGCGCAGCGCGCGATCGCGGCGGGCGTGACCGAGATCGTCGACGCGTTCATGTCCGGCGAGGCCCGCCACTGCGTGAACCTCGACCCCGACCGGCTGGGGTCGGTCACCCTGACGGTGCGCCACCTCGACCAGGTCGGCGTGCTCGCCCAGGTCCTCGACCGGCTCAGCGAAGCGCACCTGAACGTCGAGCACATGGTGAACCGCGTCTTCCGTGGTGGCGAGGCGGCGGTCGCGTTCATCGACGTCGAGGGCGAGCCGTCCGAGGACCTGCTCGACGCCGTGCGCGAGATCCCGCACGTGCTGGGGGTGTCCGTGGTGATGCTGAGCGACAGCTCCGGTCGCCGCTCGTGAGGAGTGTGCGGCTCTTCCCTGCGCGGGTGGTCCGGCCGGAGTGGGCGCGGCGCACGGTGACCGCCATGTCGGAGTCGCTCCACGAGTCGGGCGTCGACCTCTACCGGGTCGCGGTCGACGACGCGGCGTACGACGAGTCGGGCGTCGCCCTCTACGTCTACCGCCAGAGCCACGGGTCGGCCACCCACATCGGCGTCGTGTGCGACATCTCGGTGCAGGCCATCGCCGACGGCCGGGTGCGCGGGCACGAGGCCGTGTACGGCCCCCGGGTCGACGCGCTCGTCTGGCACCACACCACCACGACCGCGCCGCCCGCCCTGGTGACGTTGCTGCACCGCGCGGGCCCGGAGTTCACGCGGACGATCGAGGAGGTCCAGCAGACGCCGCCGATCCTGGACTTCGCCGGTCCTCGCGGGCTCCAGCAGACGGTGTGGCGGCTGGCGGAGGGCCCCACGACCGCGGCCCTGATCGAGGAGCTGGGCGCGGCCGACTTCTACATCGCCGACGGCCACCACCGGGTCGCGGCCCGGCTCGAGGAGTGGCGGCTGGCCGGCAAGCCCGCCGACGCCGGCCTGCTGGGCGTCGTCCACCGGATGGACGGGCTGCGGCTCTCCGCGTTCCACCGCCGGGTGTCAGGCGCCGTGGACGCCGCGGCCCTGCTCGGCCTGCTGACCCCGGACTTCGAGGTACGGGCGGTCGCCGGGCAGCCGACCCCCAGGCCCGGCTCGATCGGCCTGTACGTCGACGGCCGCTGGTACGACGTGACGTACCTGGCCGACCGTCCGGCCGGCGCCGCCGGGCTCGACGTCGCCATCCTCCAGACCCGGGTCCTGGACCGGCTGGCCGGCGCCGGCGCCCGTCGAGACCGTGCCGTCCGGGACCTCCGTCGTCGAGCTCACGCGGCGGTGCGACGTCGACGGGGGCGCGCTCTTCACCCTCGCGCCGCCGGAGATCGAGGCGCTGAGCGACGTGGCGGACGCGGGCGAGGTGATGCCGCCGAAGACGACGTACTTCGAGCCGAAGCCGGCGGCCGGCATCTTCCTGCGGCTGTAGCGACCGCTTCAGCGGCACACGCGGGGGGAGCGCAGCAGGAACCGGCCGACCACGCCGCGGTGGTCGGACACCGCCGACTGCCAGGTCGCCATCACCGTGGGCCGCCACTCGTCGTCGGCGAGCAGGAAGTCGATCCGGCTGCGAGGTGCGTTGTTGGGGGCGGTCAGCCCGTCGCCGTCACCGACGAGCGGCCACGGGTCGACGAGGTCGGTGTGGGCGGGGTCGAGGGCGAGGGCGAGGGTGGCCGAGCCGGCAGAGGCGTTGAAGTCACCGCCGAAGATGACGGGGTCGCTGTCGACGCCGATGATGTCGCGCGCGAGGCGCATCTGCTGTTGCCGCAGGCTGGGCGTGGTGTGGTCGAGGTGGGCGTTGTAGATGCTGATCGGCCGACCCCCGAGCCGCAGCACCAGGTGCTGGAGGCCGCGTTGCTGGCGGCCCGGTCGGTTCGGCAGCAGGGTGTGGGTCCAGCTCTCGATGCGCAGCCGGGTGAGCACCGCCGTGCCGTAGTCGCTGACGGGGTCGCCGGCCCGCAGCCCGTCGCGCTCGACGTTCGAGGCGAACACGTGCTCCATGCCGAGCAGGGTGGCGAGGTAGTCCGCCTCGTCGACGAACCTGCTGCGCAGCCGGTTCTGGTCGACCTCCTGCAGCAGCACCACGTCGGGCTCGACCGCCGCGATCTCGCCGGCGACCTGGGCGAGCTGGAGGCCGTTGCGGCCGATGCCACTGTGGATGTTGAACGTCACCACGGTCAGCGGCACCGTGCCGCCGGTCCGACGACAGGGCGAGATGGTCGCGCCGGGCACCACGACCGCCGGCGGGCCGGTGGGTGGGGCCGGCGCGCTGCTCGACGCGACGCTGCCCGAGGAGGGAACGCTGGGGGCCGGGCTCGTCGGCAGGGTCGGCGTCGTGGTGGGCTCGCCGGGGTCCCGATCCGGCGCCCACCAGGCGATCAGCAGCGCCACGAGGGTGGCGGTCGCGAGCAGCGCGACCAGCCCGTGGGTACGCCGGCTCATGGGCCCATTCTCACCGGCGGGCGGTTACCGTCGGGCCATGCGCGGCTACGTCGGCATCGCGGCGGCCGCGCTTCTCGTCACGGGATGTACGGGCGACGCCTCGTCACAGGCCGAGCCGGATCCCACCCGCGCCCCGTCGACCACGCCGGCCGCGTCGTCGACACCGGCGGAGCCGACCTCCGAGGCCACCTCCGAGCCCACCGTCGAGCCACGGGACCCGGCGTTCTCCTCCGCGCGGGCCATGCGCACGGTCCGCTTCCTCGCGGGCGAGGTGGGGCCGCGGCTGGCCACGGGGCCGGCCTTCCATCGGGCCGCCCGCTGGGTCGAGCGCCGCTTCGAGGCCCTCGGGTACGACGTGTCGCGCCAGTCCTTCCCCGTCCCGGCCGGCGACTCGTGGGGCGTTCCCGGTCGCCGCGGGGACGTCGGTCAACGTCGTGGCGCGGCCGCGTGACCTCGGTCCCCGCACGCCGTACCTGCTGGTCGGCGCGCACCTGGACACCGTCGCGGTCGCGCCAGGGGCCGAGGACAACGCGTCGGGCGTCGCGGTGCTGCTGGAGACCGCGCGACGCTGGTCGGTGGCACCGGGCGACCTGCCGGTGGTGTTCGTGGCCTTCGGGGGCGAGGAGCCGCGTGGCACGGGCGACCTCGAGCACCACTTCGGCTCGCTGCACTACGTGGCCGCGATGTCCCCGGCCGAGCGCCGTCACCTGCGCGGGATGGTGTCGATGGACCGGGTCGGCGTGGGCGAGGTCGTGCCCGTCGCGTCCGTCGGCGGCACCCCGATCGCGACCCGTGTGGCGCTGGTGAGGTCGGCGGCGGGGCTCGGCATCGGCGTGGCCGTCGACCCCGACAACACGGCCAGCGACCACGAGTCGTTCGCGGACGCGGGGCTGCCGGCCGCCCGCCTCGGCAGCACGCCGTACGCCGCCTACCACTCCGCCCAGGACGTGCCGGCCGTCGTGGACCCTGCCCAGCTCCGACGGGTCGGCCGGGTCATCTGGGAGTGGCTGCTCCGAGCTCGCTGAACCGCCAGAAGTTCGCGAACATCCGCTCCGCCGCGTCGTACGGCACCACGCGCGGCGCGTGGTCGGCGCCGATCCGGTAGGGCACGAAGTCGACGCTCTTGAGCTCGTCGCCCCAGTACGTCGCCTCCAGGGCCAGCCCTTCGTTGGTCTCGGGTGTCGTCATGTCGAAGGTGAAGTTGCCCAGGGACTGCACGACGAGGCTGTCGCCGACGAGGGAGGCCCCCTGCACCCAGTGCGGGTGCCCGCCCACCACGAGGTCGGCGCCGGCGCGGACGAGCCGCCGCTGCGACGTACTCCTGGATGGGCAACGGGCGCTCGGTGTACTGGTCTCCCCAGTGGGGCAGCACGGTCACCACGTCCACGCGGCGGGCGAGTCGTCGCACGTCCTCGAGCACGCGGTCGAGCTCGGCCCGGTCGAGCGGCCCCGTGCGGATCGGCATGCTGACCGAGCTCGCACCCGGCTGGCCAGGACCGGCCTCCGGGGTCTCGCCGATGGCGTTGAACCCCACGAAGCCGAAGCGGACGCCGTGCCGCTCGACGACCGCGGGCCGGCGGGCGTCGGCCAGGTCGCGGCCCGCGCCGAACGGGCGCAGGCCGGCGTCGGCGAGCCGGTCGACGGTCTGCACCAGCGCGGTCTCGCCGTAGTCGCCGGCGTGGTTGTTCGCCAACGAGAGCGCGTCGAAGCCCGCCGCCCGCAGGCCCCTTCGCGACCCGCGGGTCGGCGGCGAACGAGTCGCCGCCCTGGGTGGGGGAGCCGTCCGTCGAGAGCGTGCTCTCGAGGTTGCCGACGGTGATGTCGGCGGAGCGGAGGCGGCGCTGCATCGGCCGGAGCGGGTACGACGGGTCGCCCTCCGCCGCGGCCCGCTCGCCGACCCGCCGGCCGAGCATGACGTCGCCCACCACGGTCAGGGTGGTGACCCGGGCGGGGTCCGGGCCGGCCGCCCGGATCGGGTAGTCGGCCGGGTCGCGCAGCGGGTGCACGCCCTCCACCGACAGCACCCGCACCTCGGGCCCGACCTTGCTGGCGGGCACCACCGCGACGGTGTCGGGCGCGAGCGACCGCAGCGCGGATGGCTCGCGGGTGACGGTCAGCCGCCCGCCTGGCAGACCCAGCTGCGACCACCGTCTGATGCCGCCATCGAGCAGCAGCCCCGCCTGGCGCCGGGTGAGGTCGGCGGGCGGACGGCGAACGTGCACCGCGAACACCAGCGGCTCGGTGGTGGGCGGGTCCGGCTCCTCCGAGGTGGTCGGGTCCGGCGTGGGCACCGACGAGGACGAGGGCGCCGGGCTCGGTGCGGGCGTGCTCTCGGTGGGCGTCGAGCAGGCGGCCAGGAGCAGCAGGAACCCCGTCCCCACCGCCGCTCTCATCACGTCACGGTAGTCGGGGGCCCGAGGGTGTCGGTGCGCTCCGGCAGGATGGCGCCATGGCGGTGGACGGCGTGCGGCACGTGTCCGACGACGAGCGGCGGGCCCGGATCGCGACGCGCCACGGGGTCGTGCCCGGCGCCAGGTACGCCGACCCGGTCGCCGCCACCGAGGCGATGACGGTGCTGCACGCCACCGAGCCGGCGACCGTCTACCTCTCCCTGCACGCCCGCGTCGACGACCTCACGGTCGCCGACGTCGACCGGGCGCTCTACGAGGAGCGCAGCCTGGTCAAGCAGCTGGCCATGCGCCGCACCGTCTTCGTCTTCCCGCGCGACCTGCTGCCGGCCGCGTGGGGCAGCACGTCCGCCCGGGTCGCCGCCCAGCTCCGGCCCCGGCTGGCCAAGGACGTCGAGGCCGGCGGGATCGCCGACGACGGCGCCGCCTGGGTCGACCGGGCGTGCGCCGCCGTGCTCGCCCGGCTGGCCGACGGCAGCGAGCTGTCGGCCAAGGCGCTGCGCGAGGAGCTGCCCGAGCTCGAGGGCCGCATCGACGTCGCCGTCGGCAAGGCCTACGGCGCCAACGTGGCGATGTCGCCGCGGGTGCTCACCCAGCTCGGCGTCGAGGGGCTGATCACCCGCGGCCGCAACGGCGGCCACTGGCGCATCTCCCGACCCGCAGTGGACGTCCATGGCGGCCTGGCTGGGCGAGGTACCCGAGCCGATGGCGGCGGCCGAGGGATGGGCCGAGCTGGTGCGTCGCTGGCTGGGGACGTTCGGGCCCGGCACCGCCGCCGACATCCAGTGGTGGCTGGGCGGCACCGTCGGCATCGTCAAGCAGGCGCTGGCCGACGTCGGATGCCGTGCCGGTCTCCCTCGACGGCGGAGACACCGGCTGGCTGCTGCCGCACGACCTCGAGCCGGTCACCCACGACGGGCCGTGGGTGGCGCTGCTGCCCGTGCTCGACCCGACGGTGATGGGCTGGAAGTCCCGCGGCTTCTACCTCGACGCCGCCCACGTGCCGCACCTGTTCGACAGCAACGGGAACGCCGGCACCACCGCGTGGGTCGACGGACGCGTGGTGGGCTGCTGGGTGCAGGACGCCGCCGGCGTCGTCGAGGTCCGCTACGTCGAGACGGTGCCGAAGGCCGCCCAGCGCGCCCTCGCCGTGGAGGCGGCCCGGTTGACGGCGTGGCTCGACGGCGTCCGGGTCGGCACGGTCTACCCGTCCGCCGCGATGAAGGGCTAGGCAGCCAGCAAGGACTGGACGACGAGAGCGATGGTGATGGCCATCACGGCAGCGGAGAAGGCGCGGACCCAGCGATTTGCCGTCGTCGCGGTGCCCATCACGAGAAGCAGTGAGGCCGTAGCGATGTAGTACCTCTGCTGCACCGGTGTGGAGTGCGACGAGAGCCAGGTCAGGACGACCAGTCCGGCGGGCAGGAGCCAGGCCAGCACCACCGCCAGTACCGGGAACGCGGTCTGCTCTCGATCGTCAACGAGGCCGGGTGAACCTGGAGTCGGCGTTGCCGGTGCTGGTGCGGGGAAGTCGGATCTGCAACGCCAGCGCCCAAGCGAGCCCTGTTGCCACGGCACTGATGGCGAACAGGTACGTACCGGCCAAGGGGGCCCACACAAGTCCGGTGAACGGCGCCATGGACGAGGTCAACCCGAGGATCGCTCCGTCGTCAAGAGCGTGCAGCGGCACCTTGCTGATCTCCTCGAGCGTGTTGACGCCTGCCTCTCCTCGCAGGACGGGCTGGGCAAGTCGGCTCAGGGCGGCCAATGCGACCACGGCGCCGAACGCTCCGGTGACCATCGCCCAGCGCTTGACCTGGTCCGTTCGCGACTGAGCACGGGTCAGCAGGAAGCCGACCATCAGCATCACGACGGCGAACCCGACGAGCGCGGTCTCCTTGGCCGTCACGACCACCGCCCCGGCGACACCCAAGATCACCACCTGCCGCCAGGGCGCGATGCGGGACCTGGTGGTCAACCAGACGGCAAGGACGGCGAGCCACGCCACCATGGCGTGCACGGCAGCGTCGGGGTTGACGGTGATGCCCTGGAGCAGGATCGCTGGAGAGACCGACACACCGACCGAGACCAGGAGTGAAGTGAGCGGTGCGCAGCCGAGCAACGCCATGAGGACGAAGAAGCCGGCTGCGGCGGCACCGAGCCACAGGGTGTTGGCCGCCCGGCCGCAGACACGCGGATGCATGGACGTCACCTCCTCACAGACGCGGTATGGCACCGCTGTGAGGGCGTAGTACGTGGGCGCGTAGTTGGTGGCCGTGCTCAATCCCCCGAAGGGGGCAAGACCAGGGGTGTAGGTGGCCGATCCGCATGGCTCCAGGCCCGCCCAGGCCTCCCCACGGGGGTTGTCGCAGGCCAGCTCGCCGAGGACGGTCTGGCCGTAGGCTTCGTATACCGCGGGCATATCCCCATGCGCGAGTTTGTCGACGTAGTCGAGGTGGGCCGCTTCGTCGAAAGGTGTGCCGGGTGCCATGGAGACCCCGAAGATGGCGATGCCCACGGTCACCACGAACGCCGCGACGGCCCACGTGAAGGTGGCTCGCGCTGACATACGGTCCGGTGTCATGATCCCCCGAAGCTGTCGACAAGTGCCGCACCTGGGTCGGTGAGGCTGCGCGAGCATAACGTCCTCGCGTGGCGTTGCTTGGCACCGGACTGGCCGCCCTGGCACTCGCTTGAGCGCCTGCCTTGCGCTGCACTTCCTGCGATAAGGTCGCCCGCGTGCGCGGCGACGACGACGACGAGTCCGAGTTGTCCCGGCTGCGGGCCGAGGTAGCACTGCTCCGCGAGGAACTGGCCACCGTCCGCAGGGCCGAGGAGAGGTTCGAGACCCGGCTGGCCAAGATGAAGGCCGCTCGCGACCGCGCGGAGAAGTCCGCCGACGTCATCTCCCAGGCGCTCGCCGACCGGTTGCGCATCGACGGCACACTCAGGGGCCGCAAGCACAGCCTTCTCGCCCGCCGACAGGACGCTCCGACCGAGGAGGAGCGGCAGCGGCTGGAGCTGATCCGCTCCTCGCCGCTGTTCGACGCTGCGTGGTACCTGCGGGAGAATCACGACGTCGTCCATGCCGGCGACGAGCCCGGCCTGCACTTCCTGCGCCACCCGGTCCGCCCGGTCCGCGACCCCGGCCCCGACTTCGACCTCAGTCGCTACGTCGACGCGCACCCGGAGGTTCTCGAGCAGGGCGACAACCCGCTGGTGCACTTCTTGCTCTCCGAGGAGAGCAAGGCCACAGGCCGCTACCCGCCTCGACCGTGACCGAGCTCGAGGAACGCCGACAGCGTTGCGCGGACTTCCAGGAACGCTGGAGCGCTTTTGTTCGGCGGTGGCAGCGCGTGGACCGAGCAGGACCCCGCCCGGGCCCGGGCGCTCGTCGAGAAGGTGCTCAGCTCGGGGTTGCCAGAGTCCGAGCAGCCACAGGGCGTGCCCGACCGCCGCGCCGAAACTGCGCTGCGCGATGGCCGTGGTCCGGGAGAGTGGCGCTTTCGACGAGGACGGCTACGTCGAGGCCAACCGGGCGGCGATCCGGCGCACTGACCCGCTCGTGCACTTCGTCACCGAAGGCTGGCGCCACCTGCGGGCGCCCAGCCTGGACTTCGACCTCTGGTGGTACACCTGCACCTACCTCGACCCCACCGTGGACGATGTCAACCCGTTCCTCCATTACCTGCTGCTCGGCCGGCACGTGGGGTTCGAGCCCGTCCCCGGCCCTGCTCCGGCTCGAGCGCCCACCGCGTACCCCGACGGACACACGCCGCGTCGCGCCTGTCTCTTCGCCGGGTACGACCGCGACGGGATTGTCGACGACTACGTGGTGGACTACCTGCGCGAGCTGGCCCGGCACGCCGACGTGTTCTACCTCGCCGACGGAGTCCTCGAGCCCGGGGAGCTCGACAAGCTCGGCGGGATCACCATGGGGGCCTGGAGCGTCCCGCACGCGGCTTATGACTTCGGCTCCTGGTCCCTGTTGGCCCGCGACCTGGTCGGCTGGGAGCGCATCGACAGCTACGACGAAGTCATCCTCGCCAACGACAGCTGCTTCCTGGTCCGTCCGCTCGACGATGTGCTCGCAGAGCTGGACGCTCGCGCGTGCGACTGGTGGGGCCTGCAGGCCACCTCGATGGACTTCAACGAGGACGTCGTCGGCGTCGACGCCTCGATGCCGCTCGACGAGGCGCGCGCACAGTTGATAGGTCCGCGCCGATGGTCCGACGTGCGGTACCTCCACCTGAGCTCGTACTTCATGGTGCTGCGCCGGCCGGTGCTCGACGACGCGGGCTTCCGGTTCCGGCTCGACACGGTCTGTGGTCAGCTCTCCAAGCAGCTCGTGGTGGAGAAGTACGAGATCGGGATCGGCCGCTACCTGATGGACGCCGGCTACGCTTTCGAGACTCTCGGCCGACGCGCTCTATCCCTTCCACCCGATGTACTCGCGGCGCACCTTCGACCACGTCGCCGCCGGCTTCCCGCTGGTCAAGCGCAACTTCCTCGCCGAGAACCCCCGCGACATCCCCGCCTTCGAGGCCTGGCCCGAGTGGCTGATCGCTGCCGCTCCAGATGCGTCGCTCGACCACATCCGGGCCAGCATCGCCAGGGTCTCGCCGGACGACCGCGTACGCCGCAGCGTGCTGACCAACGTCGACGAGACGACCGGCGCGCGGCTCCGGCCCAAGCCCGCCTGGCAGGGGTTCGGCTTCCGCCGGCGTGACGACGAGGCGCCGAAGCTCTCCCACTGGTGGGCCTTCCCCGTTGCTCCGGACACCCACCGACTGGACCCCGGCGCCCGCGCCGTGTTCGAGGCCGTGCGCGAGGATCCCACCATCCACAAGGTCGTGCTCACCCGGTCGCGTCGCCTCGACCTGGTCGGCGAGAACGTCCATGTCCTGCCGATCACCTCACGCGAGGGTCAGCTGCAGCTGGTCCGCTGCCGAGAGGTCCTGGTCGACAGGCCGCCGCGGGCCGCCCTCGACCTCCCGGTCTCGAAGACAACGCATCACTACGTCCACGTGGGCGGTGGGCTCCCGATCGGGCCGGGGCCGCTGTCGCTGATGCGTCGTGGCACCAGCGCGTACGTCCAGCTCGCGACCGACTACCGCCGTCTCCACGCCGATGCTGGCGGCCGGTCGGGCCGAGGCAATGGCCAGGGCTGCTGGCAGCCCTCTCGGCCTGCACCAGTTCTGGCTCACCGGGCTTCCGCGCCACGACCTGGTCACTCGTCCCATGGAGCTGTTGCCCGACGACCTGCGCCGCGCTGAACAGGCCCTGCGCGACCGGCTCGCACGGTCGGCGGCTGCTGCTGCTGTGGCCGCGTGCTGGCCGGCCCGCACGCCCTTTCGCCTCCGAGGAGCGAGCCTGGCTGGCGGATTGGTGCCGACGACACGACGCCGTGATCGGGGTGCGCGAGGGGATCGTCGACCGGGCCGGCAGTCACACCGAGACCTTGACTCCGCACGGTGCGTGGAGCCTGTCGGCCCGCCACGTACCCGATCCTTCGGTCGTGCTGCGTGTCGCCGAGGTCGTGGTCACCGACGACGCCGACGAGACGGTCGACTTCCTCCTGACCGGGCGTCCGCTGCTCCACCTGCTGACGGACCGGCCGCCTCGTCACGACGAGCCTCTCGACCACTTTCTCCCCGCGAGCGCCATGCCCGGACCGGTGTGTTCGTCGTTCGAGGAGCTGTCCGCCGCGCTCGAGACGGTGTTCGACGCCCCTGACGCCGCGTCGGCGGTCGGCGTACGAACGGGCCGTCTCGCTGGCGTTTGCACGCGTCGACGACCTCTCCGGGTGGCGGGTGGTCGAACGGATCCGGCGCCAGTACGTCGACAGCTGAGTGGATCAGGCCTCTTCGGCCAGCCAGTCGTCGATCGGCAGGTAGGTCCGCTTGACCTCCCGCACCAGCCGCCGTGCGCTGCGACCGTCGGCCTGGGGGTGCAGCACGGCCCGCCGACGTTCGTACTCTCGACGCGCAGTGGCGCTCGGCTCCTCGAACACCGAGTCCAAGGCGGCTCTCAGCTCGGCCGCGTCGTGGCACACCGGCCCGGGAAGCAGGTCGTCGAGATCGTGCAGCAGCCCCGGCTGCTGGGCGAAGTCGTCGAGGTCCGGTGCGAAACAGACCACGGGCCGGCCGGTGACCGGGAAGTCGGCCAGCGCGTCGGTGTAGTCGGAGACCAGCACGGCCGCGGCGCGGAGAAGCACCTCGATGTCCGGATAGCGATGCGCCGAGAGGTCGAGAGCGTGCGTCGCGTGCTCGACCCATTCCGTGGATCGGGGGGTGTCGTCGACAGGCCCCGTCACAGGCGGTCGCACACCGAGCACGGCTCTGGTGGTCCTCAAGCCACCGATGCAGCCAACCCTGGTCATCGGCGCCCAACCGCGGCAGCGCCGGCTCGCCGCCTGGCCGCCCGGCCGGGTGCCACAGCACCAGGCGCCGGCCCGCGAGCTCGCCCGCGAGCCGGTCGGCCTGGGCCCGCAGGTCGGCGGGCAACATATCGTCGTCGGCCAGCAGCAGGTCGGTACGGGGCGATCCAGTGACCCACCAGTCGAGACGACGGCGTGACGCATAGGCCGGCTCGAGCGCCGCACGGTCGGCTTGGGAGGCGGCGACGACGACCGAGGTGAGGCCGTTCTCCCGCCAGGCCAGGTCGTGCTGCTCGTGGCCGGCCTCGTCGTCGGGATGGCGCTCGGCCGTCCCGAAGGCGGCGAGGGGCGTGCCGCGATGCAGCGCGACGAAGCGGTGCCGGCGGCCTGACAGCGGATGGTTGACGTCGGTGCGGGGGCCCCCATTGACAAAGATGGTCGCGGCTCGCAACAGGTAGTACTGCCCGGGCACGCTCTCGATCGGCCAGCTGATGACGTTGGCGCCGGGGACCTGTTGCTGCACCGATGCGGTCAGCACCAGCTTGCAGATCGACGGGTCGTCCGCCACGGCGTCGAACACCGCGCGGGCGTTTCCCTCGAGCCGGTGACTCACCGGATCGACCGGGAAGGCCCACCAGTGGTCGTGCTTGGGCGTCCACTCCTCCTCGGCTGCGAACTCATCGGGTTCGACGGGGCCGCGCGTGGTGACGCGGCCATTGGGCAGGGTCCGGATCGCGAAGCTTCGATGCAGGCTCCACGCCGGCGAGACTCGCAGCAGGTTGCGCTCCATCGTCGCCACGTCAGCGTCAGGGACGACCTCCAGCACCCGCTCCTTCCATCTCTCGAGGTCGGGTTCGGAGAACGGGTTCTCGTAGAGGAACTGCCGCTTGAGCAGCGGGAAGCCGTCGCCCAGCAGGGTCGAACGCAGTGTCGCGGTAGACGGGGTGGTAGGGCAGGATCCCGTCGACGAACGTGGCGAGCTGGTAACCGCCGAGGATGAGGTAGCGGGAGAGGCCGATCTCGTACTTGAGGATGATCGCGATCTTGTTCGTCTGCTCCGCGACGGAGTCGAGCCGTCGACGGAACTCCGGGTCACGGATCACCCGCTGCCGGTACACCAGGAAGTACGAGCCGACGTGGATGAAGTCGGAGTACCGCCACAGGTCGAGCTGGCGCATCAGGTCTTCGACGCGGTCGAGTCCGAGCGGGCCGCCCTGCCGCTCGTAGTCGCGAGTCGTGAACTCTCGTACGTCGCCTGCAGCCCCCACCAGTCCGCTGGCCTGCGCGATCCATGGCGGCGAAGACCCGGTCGAAGGGCTGCACGAGATAGCAGCTGTCGTTGGCCAGTACCAGTTCGTCGTACTGCTCGATGACGTCCCAGCCGACCAGGTCTCGCGCCAGCATCGAGTAGGAGCCGAAGTCGTAGCGGCCGTGGCGGATCGCCCAGCGGCCCTTGCGTGTACGGCGCCAGCTTGTCCAGCTCGCCGGCCTCGAGCGTGCAGTCGGCCAGGTAGTAGACATCGGCGAAGCGGCTCAGGTCGCGGAGGTAGGCGACCACCGTGTCGTCGATGATGCCGTCGAGCGTCGAAGCCGGCGAACAGGCAGACCCGCCGCATCCGGACACCCGGTGCCGGCGACTCTGGTGGAGTCTGGACCGTCACCTCGGGCAGGGTGGCGTAGCCGCGGTGCCGTCCTTCGACGAGGTAGTGCACGGCCGGGTTGACGTCCTCGCTCGTGGGGTCGAGGTAGCGGTTCCAGTAGAACCACAGGTCGAAGCCCGGGATGCGGGTTGCGCAGCTCCTTCCACCCGACAGTGGCGAAGTGCTGCACCTCCTCGTCGTGGCCGCACAGGTACCAGGAGAGGTCGGGGTTGTGCCAGAAGTAGCCGAAGGCGTCCACGAGGTCGGCGGCGCACAGCACCGCCGTCTCGCAGGCGACCCGCGCCCACTTCTCGGGCGGCGCGCCATCGAGCTTCGGCAGCCAAGCGAGGCCGCCCTCCAGAGCCCGCCGTACCAGGGCCGTCCGCGCTTCGTCGTCTGATTCGACCCACGCGTGCACCAATGACTGCCAACGGGCCGCGTAGTCGCGGAGGTCGGAGTTCGCGGATGTCGTCACCATGGCCGGCGCCAGCCTAGGCTGAACGCCTACGCTTCACGAAAAGAGGCGGATGACGTACGACCACGTGGTGGTAGGGGCGGCATCATCGGTGGCCGACGGCCCGTTGCCTGCTGGCCGCGGCAGCGGTGGCAGCCACCTGCTCCTGGACAAGGGGCCGTCGTTCGGGGTGCACCAGACGGGGCACAACTCCGGCGTCATCCACTCGGGCGTGTACTACGCGCCTCGCCCACATCATCTCCACCACCGGCATCACGGACTTCGCGGCGATTAACCGCGCCTTCGCCGACGACGTCCAGCACGACGGCGGCGAGGTCAGCACGTCGACGGCGGCCACAACGTCGGCCCCAACGCCGTGCTCGGGCCAGCCCGCGAGAAGTAGCCGAAGTTGTTGTGCTCCTCGACCGCCGCGACGCCCTCGACGTGGTCGGGTCCTGGTACCTGGTACCTGGCGCCCGGCACCTGGCACCTGGCGCCTGGCGCCTGGCACCTGGCGGGTGGCACGGCGGCACGGCGGCACTCCCGCACCCTAGCTGCGCGAGCTGCGCAGCTCCCGCCAGGACACGGGCGTACCTGCGGCTGTGCCGGCGCTACTGCCCCGAGCTCACGCTCGCCGACCTGACCCGCGCAAGGCGGCATCGGGGCGCAGGCCGTGATGCGCACGGCTCCTTCGTCCACGCTCCGTGTGCGCAGCACCCCGCGCACCCGGCACGTCGTCAACGCCGCGTCGCCCGCCGCCACCTCCGCGATCCCGATCGGAGCCGAGGTGGGTGAAGGGCTTCGATCCCGACGTGAGGGGGCGATGACCTCCGGCGTCGGCGGTATCAGTGCTTGTCGGCCAGGACGACGGTCTCGTTGTAGGGGAACACCCGACCCACGAACCGGGGAAGGGAAACGAGAACGACCGCCGGACCCTGAGGCCCACGGAGCGGAGCATCCCGGCGATGTCGTCGGCGTCGAGGAACGTGACGTGCGTCGCGTCGGTGGTGTACCCCTTCTCCTGCGGGCAGATGACCGCTAGCGTGCGGCGCGCGTGCGGGAGGTAGTGCTCCAGGAGAGCCAGGCCCTCGGTTGGCGTCATGTGCTCCAACACGTGGGCCAGCAGGATGCTGTCGTACTCGGGTATCGCTGGGGGGTCCGGGTAGCGCGCGTCGAAATCGTCGGTCGTGATGGCGTTCAGGCCGTTGGACCGCGCGATCTCGATGGAGCTCGGGTTGTGGTCAACGCCCAAGCTGCCTGTGGGAAGGGACTCGAGGTGGCGTCCGATACCGCAACCGACGTCGAGGGTGCGTCCGAGGTCCAGTTGACGAATGTTCCAACGATAGGGCCGTTGGACGTCGAGGACCTGCTTCCACCGAGCCCCTGCGAGCCGTTCCAGACGGTGGGCGTAAGCCTCGCTAGTGGTGTCGTCGCTCATGGTCAGTGACTGCCACCTTGTCGGGTCCGGGACGCCCTTGAGCGGGGCAGGATCTCGGGCAGCCTACCGGCGCGGATGAGCCACCGTGCGATGGACCAGTAGCCCCGGGAGACAGCGCGGAGCGCCGGTGGGGCGGCGAGCCCGGTCGACGAACCGGGTGTGAAGTCCCCTGTCAGCATCCCGACGAGGTCGCGGTCGGAGACCGTTCGGGACTCCTGCACCAGGCGGCGACGCGCCGCGACGACGTCACGCTGCCGCCACAGCCACCACCAGCCGCGGGCCTTCTGGGAGAACCAGCCATGACGGAGCGCGACCAGTGCGATCGCGCCCTCGAGCACGAGAAGGACAGGCAGCAGGAGCAGCAGGGTACGGCGCTCGTAGAGGGTCGCGACTAGGAACAGGCGGTTGCGTTCCAGCAGGTAGCTCTTGAGCGGGTTTCGGGAGAACTCGTAGCGGTGCAGCACCACCGCGTCCGGGACGTAACGCACCGCCAGCCATGCTGCCAGGTGCGCAGGCTGAGCTCCGCGTCCTCGCAATAGGCGAACATCGGCTCGGCGAAGCCACCGAGCTCGGCGTAGCGGTCGGCCCTGATGGCGCTCGCAGCCCCGGTCGCCAGCGTGACGTCCTGCGGGACGGCGTACGCCGTGGCCGGCTCGCCGAGCCCGCCGGCCCAGCTGAGCCCGGAGAAGTGCAGGGGGTTGCCGGCGGAGTTCATCACGTCTGGCTCGTCGTACAGTCGCAGCGACGCACTGGCGAGCCCGACCGCGTCGTCGTCCAGGGCGTCGACCAGGGCACGCAAGGCGCCGCGCCGGACGACCGCGTCTCCGTTGACGAACGCGAGGGTCGACGCCGACGGCGTGCCGTGCGCCGAGGTTGCACCCGCCCGCGAAGCCGGTGTTCGTGCCCGGTGTCACCACGGTGACTCCCGGGGTCGTCACGAAGGCGGTCGACCGCGTCCGTGGTGCAGCCGTTGTCGACCAGCACCACGTCTGCGTCGACCCCGGTCGAGGCCAGGATCGCGCGCACACACTCGTCCAAGGCCGGCTCGGCGCCGTAGGCGAGGACGATCGCCGTGACTGCGGGGGTCACTCATCGTGCTTGGGACGTTCCGGGAGGCATCGCCTCGTCGACCTGTTCGAGCTCGAGGCGCAGCAGGGCGACCTCCTCGGCGAGGGTGCGGGTGCGCTCCTCGAGCCGGCCCAGCTCGTAGCTGTGCTGCAGGCTCAACAGGAGGAGCACCACGGAAGCGACGAAGAAGAGCAGGTTCGACGGGAGGCTCAGGCCGAGCACATCGGTGGCCCACACCAGCACGGTAGGTACCAGGGCGACGAGCAGGGCGCAGATCGCGATCACGAACCAGATGACCGCGAACTTCTCGCGCAGGTGATGGCGTCGCATCATCTCAAAGAGCGTCACCAGGATGACCAGCGAGCTGGCGAGGCCGAGCATGTTTGGAGCGCTCACAACTCTCCCGTTCTCGAGGACGACATCGCGACGATCGTGTCGGTGTCGGGGAGCTCGGCGGGCCACTTGCGCACGAGAGCGAGACCCAGCGCCACGATCGCGCGACATAGATAAAGCGTCGCCTTCAGCGGGCTGGCGCTGGCTCGACCTGCCCGCCGGGGTCGCATCTCGACGGGCACCTGCGTGATGGTGCACCCGGTGCGAAGGGCGATCACGAGCGACTCGATCGTGTCGCCGAGGTACTCGGCCGGATAGTGCGCGGCGAACACCGCGATGGCCCTGCGGTTGGCCGCACGGAAGCCGGACGTGGCGTCGGTGATCGGCGTGTGCGCCAGCCGGGACAGGGTTTTCGCCAGCACCACCATGGCCCAACGCCGCGGCCCATGCACCCTGTACGTGGGTCAGCGGTCGGCGAACCGGGCCCCGATCACGACGTCCGCCTCGTCGAGCGGCTCGAGGAGGGCGGCACGTAGGTCGGGTCGTGCTGGCCGTCGGCGTCGACCTGGACAGCGGCGTCGTACCCGTGGCGCATGGCGTAGCGGTAGCCCGCACGCATGGCCCCACCGACGCCGAGGTTGAAGGGAAGTCGGCACACCAGGGCCCCGGCCACCCGTGCCTGCTCGGAGGTGCGGTCACTCGAGCCGTCGTCGATCACGAGCACGTCCACACCGGGGTTGGCGGACGTGATCTCGGCCAGGGTGTCGAAAAGCGAGGCCTGCTCGTTCCATGCCGGCACGATCACCAGTACGCGTGCAGGTGTTCCCGGCTCAGGCATGAGCGGCATGCTAACAATCGCCAGCGGCTCGACCGCTTTCGTCGCAGGCCTGCGGCAGCCACGGCCTCGCGACGTGGGACAGGCTGTCCCTCGCGGAGGCGACGAGCCGTCGGCCACCGATCAACGGATAAGGTGACCGGTCGTCATGGAGGCGAACACGGCGGCACAGGATCCGCCACGAGACGGGACTGGTGTGATCCGACTGTTCGGGACGAGGAGCCCCCTGTCGTATCCGTGGCGCCTCGACGACCGTGAGGCACGTTCCTGGCTGCGGCGCCGCACCGCTGTGCTCTGGATGTGGACCGTGGTGTTCTTCGCCCTCTGGTCTCTGGCAACGCCGCTGTGGAGCTCGCCTGACGAGCCGGCTCACGACCTGATGGCCTGGTCGGTGGGTCACGGACAGCTGCTGCCCGAGGACTCCTCGGACCCGACGGAGGGCAACTACTCGGTCAACCGGGTGCCGCGTGGGCTTCTTGTCAGTGCCGACAGCGTCGGCTGCTACGCCTTCCAACCGGCGGCCCCGGCCAGCTGCATGCTGCCCCTGGGCGACGACGAGACGCGCGCGCCGTACCTGAACCCGGCCGGCCGCGTACGTCCCGCTCTACTACGCCGCCACGGGGTGGCCGACCACACTGGTCCCGCTCGACCTCGCTGTGGCCGCCGAGCGAGCAGTAGCCCTGGCCCTGTCCGCGCTGTTCGTGGCCTGGGCGTTGACTGCCGCGCTGACCGTCCGCCGCCCCGGCATCGCCGTCCTGGGGGTGACCGCGTCAGTGACGCCGATGGTCATGTACTTGTCCGGCGTCGTGAACCCCAACAGCCTGGAGATCACCGGAGTTCTGGCGATGGGGGCATGCTCGCTCGTGGTGGTCCGTGACCCGTCGTCCTGGTTGGGCAGCGCGTTCTTCCGGCGCACCATGCTCGCGACGGCCGTGGTGGCGACCCTCCGGTTGGTCTCCCCGGCGTGGGTGGGCGTGTGGCTGCTCATGCTGGTCGCCCTACTCTCGTGGCGAGGCATCGTCTCCGTCGTCCGCGGTCGCCGGGCGTGGTGGCTGATCCTGCCCATCGCTGGCGTCTTCTTGAACGCGGCGTGGGCGGTGTTCATGCAGACCGCCACGGTCGACGCGCCGGCGGTTGGCAGCAGCGGGCTGATCGAGAGCTGGCAGCTGGCCAAGACCCGGGTCGAGGACGGTGGTCTCCAGCAGATGGTCGGGGGCTTCGGCTGGCTCGACACCGGACTCAGCAACGGCGTCTACTTCTCGTACCTCTTCGCCGTGACCGCTGTCGTCGTCGGGGCCTGGCTCCTCGTCACCCGACGACAGGCCCTGGTCGTCCTCGGCCTGGTGGCGGCGACCTATCTCGTCCCGATCGCGATCCAGGCCGTGCAGTGGAACGAGGTCGGCCCGGTCTGGCAGGGCCGCTACACCTTGCCACTCGCGGTGCTGATCGTCGTCGCCGTCACCTTCATGGCCGCCGAGCACGACGGAGCCTTGCACCCACCCTTGCTGCTGAGACTGCGGGCCGCCTATGTCGGCGCCCTGAGCGTCTTCGCCTACGCGCACGCGTCGGCCTACGTCGTCCAACTGCGCCGCAACGCCAGCGGCGTGGACGCCTCGATGTTCGACGGCACCTGGGCACCACCGATCGGCGTGCTCGCGTGCCTGCTGCTCCAGCTTCTGCTCGTGCTGGCGACCTACGCGGCTCTCGTCGTGGTGACCCTCCGCGGCTTCTCGTGCGATGTGGACGAGGTGTTCGCGGCGGGCACGAACGTACCCATCGGCGCCAAGTCGGGTGGCGCGTTGCCACCGGAGTTCTGAGAGACTCCGCCCGTGCAGGACTCTGGAGGAGACCGCGCGATCGATCGCGCGCTGGCCGTCGTGCTGGTGGCAGGTGTCACGTCGACGGCGTTCAAGCTCTGGATCGCTGGCCACACGTACGGCACCAACGACGTGGGGTACTGGACGGAGTTCGCCGGCGGCGTGCGGCGCGTCGGACCGATCGACATCTACGGGCAGCAGTTCATCGCCCAGTACAACCACGGCCCGGGCATGGGCTGGCTGCTCGTTGGGCTCAACTGGCTCGAGGACCGCGGCGCCGCCTTCCCCCTGCTCATCCGCGCCCCCTCGTCTGTGGCCGACCTCATCACCGGCTTGGTCGTCTTTCGCCTCGGCTGCTTTGTCTGGTCCCGGCGTCAGGCCGCGCTGGTCTCGGTGCTGGTGGTGTGGAGTCCGGTGATGGTCGTCATCTCGGGCTTCCACGGCAACACCGACCCGGTCTTCGTGATGTTCTGCCTGTCCTCGGTCTACCTGCTTGCACGTGACCGCCCTCTCGCGGCCGGGGTGTGCATCGGCCTGGCCCTGTGCGTCAAGCTCGTCCCGGTGGTGACCCTGCCCTGGTTGCTTTTCGTCGCCTGGCAGCGCGGCAGTCCCACGCTGACGCGGTACGTCGCGGGCGGCGCGATCCCTTTCGTGGTCTTCTGGGTGCCGGTCACCCTGCTGCGCTGGCAGGAGTTCCGCGACGCCGCCCTCGGCTACCGGGGTATCGACGTGCGCGAGTGGGGACTGCCGGCGCTCCTGGTCAAGCTTGACCTGACAGAGGCCGGCCAGTTCCTCATGGACCACGGTGCCATCGCCCAGCTCGTGGTGGCGGCGGGGTTCCCGTTCGTCGTGGCGCGGTTCAAGCAGGTGACCCCCGCCGCGGGGGTTGGGCTCGCCCTTGCGGTCTTCCTCTGTGTCTCGACCGCTTACGGCATGCAGTACCTGAGCTGGCCTCTCGCGGGCTCCTACCTGGTGATCCCCATCGTGGCCACGCTCTACAACTTCGCGGCCAGCGTGTTCGTCGTGGTCGTGTACTCCGCCTGGAACGTGCACCAGCCTCCGTGGCGGTGGGACGTGGCCACGGGTGCGTGGTTCGATCCTCAGCAGTGGCACCTCATGTGGCTCACCTGGGCCAGCCTGCTGCTGGTGGTCATACTCGGCACCTGGTCGCTACCCCGGCGTCGACCCCGCAGCGCCGCCTCGGCCGCGCCCGTCCGGCATCGAGAAGGAGCCGTCCGTGAGTGAACAGCCAGACGCACCCGTCCAGCAGGAGAGCCCGCCTTGGGCGGTGTCGGACGACGCGCGGACGCCGCGCATCGGCGTCGTCGTCGTGGCCTACAACGCCGTCGCCACCTTGGCTGCCACCCTGGACCGGATTCCCCCCGATTTCCGCCGCCGGTTGGCGGAGGTCATCATCCTCGACGACGCCAGCAGCGATGGAACCGCCGCCGCCGCGGAGCTGTGGGCGAGCGGCGTGCTCGACCACGCTTCCGTCGTTGTCCGGCACACCAAGAACCTCGGGTACGGCGGCAACCAGAAGGCGGCGTACGAGCTCGCCGACCAGCGCGGGCCTGGACATCGTCGTGCTGCTTCACGGCGACGGTCAGTACGCGCCCGAGTTCCTGCCCGAGATCGTCGGCCCCGATCGTCGAGGGGAGTGCCGACGCGGTGTTCGGTTCGCGGATGATGACGCCCGGTGCGGCCCGACGTGGCGGCATGCCGCTGTACAAGTACGTCGGCAACCGGGTGCTGACCCGGATGGAGAACCGGCTGCTGGGCACGGACCTCACGGAGTTCCACTCCGGATACCGCGCCTACCGGGTGGCGGCGCTGCGTGAGCTCCCTCTGGCCTCAACCACGACGGGTTCGACTTCGACACCCAGATCATCATCCAGCTCGTCGACGCCGGGAAGCGGATCGTCGAGATCCCGATCCCGACGTACTACGGGGACGAGATCTGCTACGTCAACGGCGTGCGAGTACGCCTGGGACGTCACCCTGGACGTCCTGGTGTACCGGTTGTCCAAGATGGGGTTCGGCACCAGCCGGTGGGTTTCCCACCCGGCCGAGTACGACTTCAAGGAGGGCGACGGCTCCTCCCACACACTTCTGCTCGACATGGCACGCAATGTCTCGCCGGGCCGGGTGCTTGACCTCGGCTGTTCCGGCGGTCTCCTGGCGCAGCAGCTCCGGGCCCTGGGGCACCGCGTGGTCGGCGCCGACTGCCCTGGAGCTGCCGGGGGTGCGGAACCGAGTCGACGAGTTCCACGCCGTCGACCTGTCTACCGATGACCTGAGCGTCCTCGGCGCTGACTTCGACATCATCGTGCTCGGTGACGTCATCGAGCACCTCCCCGACCCGGCCGATCTGCTGGACCGCGTGCGCGGCCTCCTCCGGCCCAGTGGCCAGGTGTTTCTCTCGGTGCCCAACGTGGGGCACTGGTACCCACGGGCGCGCGTGGCGCTCGGGCTCTTCGGGTACGACCGGCGAGGCATCCTCGACCGCACCCACCTACGATTCTTCAGCCGGCGCAGCCTCCGGCGTCTGGTGACCAGCGCCGGATTTGACGTCCTCGAGGAGAGGCACACGGGCCTGCCCCTGGGGGTGGTCGCCGAAGGTGTTGAGCGCCGTTCGGTCTTGCGTAGCGTCGACGCCGGGCTGGTGCGCGCACGTCCTGAGCTGTTCGCCTACCAGTTCGTCCTCCGCCTGGCGGCGCACCGCCAGTCGTCGGTGGTGTCGGTCTTCGAGCGCGGGGCGTTGGTGGACTAGATGGACGATCCGAGCGGAGCGGCTGATCGCGACGCCGATCTGGGGGTCAAATCAGCAGCCTCGCACGGAGAAGGCGGCCAGGACCCCACCCGACCGCTGAGACGGCGAAGGCGTTCACGCACGCCGCGGCGCCCAGAAGCGCTCGACCAGACGGGAGCGCGTCCAGGCGACCGTCACCCGAGCGCCCAGGCGGCGGGCCAGGGCCACGGAGACTCGCATCAGCAGCGCAAGCCAGTCTCTCCAGATCCAGCCGGCGACCGCGAGCGGCGTCCAGTCGGTCGGGCCGAGACCGGCCCGCGCGATCACCGCGGTCGCCACGCAGTACGCAGGCGTGGTCGCGCCGGCGAACGAGTGCGCCCCTCGGGAGTCGCTCGTGGGTGACCGCGCCGCCAAACTGACCCCCTCCAGCGCGTCGTCGGAGAGAATGTCTCCAGCACCGGCACGCGCGGCAGAACCAGAAGGTAGTCCAGCTGCGAGGGCTCGCCCCGGCCGCGATGTCGTGGTGCGGGAGTGGACAGCCACCAGCACGAGGGCGGCCAGCACCATGGTAGCGACGACAGCGACACGCTGCCTGGGCCAGGCAAGCGGTGGAGCGTTCACCGAGCCGCGTCCACCAGGACTGGGTCAGGGTGCCGGACGTGGTACACCAGCGGCGGGAGGCCGCTGGTCCGGGCGGCTGGGTTGCGCTGTAGGAACCTCGTAGTGTCGAAGTGCTCACTGGGGTCCTCGCCAGTAGGGCCGCCGGTGCGTACGTAGTGCACTGCCGCGCTGAGTCCCGCGCGCGCCGCGTCGAGGTGGCGACGGAGGTACCAGCCCGGGTCGAAGAGAGGGGAGCTCTCGACCTCACGCACCATGCGCAGCTCCTCGGCCGGCGGGCCTACTCTCGCCGGGCGGCCGCGCAGCGAGAACCGAGACGCACGGGCGCCCTCGGCCGAGCTCCAGTAGGCCTCCGTGAGCCGGGCGGCGAGCACCGCCGAGACGACATCTGCCTGCTCGTGAAGACGCGCCCGCTGGCGGCGTAGGCGTTGGAGCTGTTCGGCCATCCGCTCGTGCTCCATCCGCACGAACTTGAGCTCGCGGCGAGCCAGCCGGAGCTCCTCGGCCAGGTCGTCCGCGAGCATGGGCGTGAGCATAGGCGTTCACGGCAGGATGTGACGACGGCTACGAGGCCAGCACGACCAGGGCGTCCAGGTCCGCGGTCCCGGCACATCCAGGCGACGCCGACCGGCCTCGGCGCGGCTGGCCGCGGCGCGGCTGGTCCCGGCGCAGCACGGTCAGGTCAGGATGTTCACGACCGAAAGGGCGGCGAGTAGCACCAACCCCCGGGGTGTGCGGCGGGGCGCGGAACGCCCAGGCGGCCACTGCGACGACTCCCCCAGCAGCTGGCGTAGCAGTAACGGCGTAGCAGTAACAGGGCGAGAGCACGAAGTAGAGATGGTTGGAATAGAGGTTCACAGCGACCAGGACGAACGAACCGACCAGGGCCATCGCCACCATGCCGATGCCCAGGGCGCTGACCCGGGGGCCGTTCCGCAGCGACGAGGGCGGCCGCCAGGCTGCTGTCGCGAAAGGTGCCTGCTTTGACGGTGATGAGAAAGACTTTGTCGCATCGTCGAGGAAGCCGCGCTGCCAGTTGCCGGTGGCCGGTCTGAAAAGGTAGTACAGGAACTCGCTGGTGGAGTTCCAGTCTACCGAGTCGGCGTGCATCATCTGACCGCGACCGGCGAGCAGGCCGGGAAGAGCAGGGCCAACAGGATCCGCCAGCGGGGTCAAGCGGGGCGTCGGGTCTGGTTGTGGTCTGGATGTGAGACCGGTGCCGGGCCGGCACGCGGACTCGGTCTGGGCTCGGCACCCGGCACCCTGGCGGCCGTCCCGGTCGCCCCCGGGCGAGCCGACACGGCCGCTGATGGAGCCCCGGAAGCGGTGCAGGCTGCCGTGCAGCCCACTGGGGCGTCCGGACGCGGAACCAGAGGGAAACCAGGTCAGCAGGGCCATCGACCCACCGCAGCTCACGACGGGCGATCGTCGCCGGGGCCCTTGTCGCTTTCGTGGTGACCGAGCTGATCGCCCTTCTCGGCGTTTCCCAGCACCCTGAGACAATCTTCGACGAGGCGGCGCACCTGGACTACGTGGTCAAGTTGGCCCACGGGCACCTGCCTCGTGTGTACGAGGACCTGGGTCAGGTGACCCTGCGCGAGTTCGCCTGTGACGAGCCGCGAGGAGCGGCCTGGGCCGCTCTTGAACCATGCGGATCCGCGCGGTACTCGCCCGAGCTCGCGCCGTACGGCGGGCTGAGCACTGCCA
>CAWIVR010000014.1:0-88955 GCA_963839565.1 uncultured Actinomycetota bacterium
GAGCCTCTGCTGGTCGAAACGGTTCCGGTGCAGGTCAGGAGCTCTTTCGGGGCTTGAGGTGGCGACACGCTGCACCCGTACAGCGCTCCTAGTCCAGATATTCGGGTGGACTGCGTGTCGTGAGCATGACCGTTGCCGACACCGAGCGCCTTTCGCTGTCGTGGCAGCTCGCTCTGAAGGCGCAACGCAGAAGCCCACAGACGCTGTAGTCGTACGGCGAGGGCGTGCGCCAATACCTCGCTTGGCGCGCCGAGCACGCTGTCGACCCAATGACTCGTGCCAACCTCCACACCTGGACCGCTTCGCTGCTCGACTCGGGCGCGGCCGCAGCAACGGCCCGCGCTCGTCAGTCGGCGTACGACGGTTCGCCTCCTGGCTGGCCGAGGAGAGCGAGACCCGACCGATCCGTTCCTCGGCGTGAAGTCGCCGAAGTTGGATGAGCGTGTCGTGGAGCCGCTGACTGACGCCGAGCTGCGCGCGATGCTCAAGGCGTGCGTTCCGCCCAAGGGCGCCACGCCGGCCGAGGCCCTGCGCCACCGCCGCGACGAAGCCATGATCCGACTGATGCTCGAGTCCGGCATGCGTGCGGGCGAGGTGGTCGCCCTGCAGCTCGATGACGTCGACCTGGCCAGATTGCGGGTTCAGCTACCCAGACGACCCGTGGCACCCCGAACTGATTTGAACGGAGCGACATGCCAACCGCTGACCCGAGGCTTGAAGCTGCGACGACCTCGACCCGACCGACTACTCCGACTCAGTTCGCCCAGTGCGGCTGCCCATGAAGTCGGGCGGCAACGCGTCGGGTGATGCAACGAGGCGGGAGCCTCAAGTCCGGGGCCGCGTCATGGGACGAACTCTCAATGGTCATGACAGGTAAGCAGTTGCTCGGGGAACCAACGAGGAGGGGGATGGTTTCATGGCGGCACTTGCAGGAGAAGCGGAACAGGTTGGGAAGCTCGAGGAGCGCATTGCTGCTCTGGAGCAGCACGTGGTGACCTTGAGCGTGGCCGTGGATGCGGCCTCGCGGCTGCGGCTCTCCCCCGTTGTGCTCCACCCGGATGTGCGCATCGCGGGAGGAAGAGCGGTCCGCCGTGTCTTGGAGCGGGGCGGCCTCGTGCTCGGTTATCCCGAGCTGCCGAGCGTGGGCTGAGATGGCGAACCCGACGCGCGCCCACAGACCGCCGGCGGCGTCGTGGGAGATTGGACTCTCGCGGCGCCGTCGGTCTTCAAGCCCCGTTCGGTCGCGATGGCGACGGCGAGCCGGTCGTGAGGATCGCGCAGGTCGCTCCGCGCTATGAGGCCGTCCCGCCGGGTGCTTATGGCGAGACCAGCCGACGTAGCGTCGCGTGACCACGGTTCTCGCGGGGGCCCCCGACGGGATCCGTGCGTGGGCGGACTTACCGAGTCCCTGGACCGCCCGCCTGTCGTCCCGAGCGGTGAGGCGGGCGGCTTCCCGCCTAAACGGAAAACTCCGCCACCTAGAGAAGGGTGACGGGGCTGGTATCTCGGCATCTGCCGAACTTGCCAAGAGTTGTCTGGCCGGCTTAGCCCGGTCGTGCGGATTTGTGAGGATTGGTCGCGGGCCCATCGCCCTGACCTAGCCTTCCAGAGGGGCGCTTTCAAGCGTCGACGCGGCCGGAGCTGGGGGGCGAAGGTCGCGCCAGCGTCTGCTGATCGACATCAGTGAGGCGCTGCCCAAAAAGCAAGGGCCGCCCACCCCGCTAACTCCGGGGTGGGCGGTCGTTCGCCTGCTCGAGAGCGCTCGCCGGCAGCCACTCCTCGCGAGGCCGCCACTTCCCGTCTTCCATGTCGAGCAGTGGCCGCACGACGCGACCTGCCTTCCGTGCTGCTTGGGTCGGGGGAGATACCGGACGCGGCACAGCGGCGCACCCCGGAACACTTCCTGTGACTCATGTTTCGGAAGTGAGTGGCATTCCCCACCAGAGGGTGAGGTAGCGCGATCCGAGGCTTGCCTAGCGTTGAAGACGCGCCCTTGGGAGACACCCTGGGCACGAATGAGAGGGAGACCACGATGAGCGACATGTGGACTTACCGAGACTCCACCTGGACCGCGGACTATGACCTAGTTGGGTACGACGTGGAGGCGACTGACGGCTCGATCGGGAGCATCGACGAGGCGACCAACGAGGCGGCCAGTTCCTACCTGGTTGTGGACACCGGATTCTGGATCTTCGGCAAGAAGCGCCTGATCCCTGCTGGCGTGGTCAGCACCGTCGACCACGACGCTAAGACGGTGCGCGTGAACATGACCAAGGAGCAGATCAAGTCGGCTCCGGACTACGAGCGGAATGACTGGAACGACGAGTCCCGCACCCGGTACAGCGACTACTACGACACATACAGGCCGCGGTAATCCGCAACCTCCGGCCGGTCCGGCGAACCGGCCGGAAGGCAAAGACCGCCCGCCCCGCTGACTCCGGGGCGGGCGGTCTGATGCTTGCTCGAGACTGTGGGCTGGCAGCCACTCCTCCCGAGGCCGCCACCGCCCGTCTTCCATGTCCAGCACGGGCCGCCACGACGCGCCCCTGCCAGCCGTCCGGTGTCTCGCGCCACGCGAGCAGCAGCGCCGGCACACGCCCCCTGCTCGTCGGCAGTCACGGAGCAGTGGCGCAGGCGCTCGACTGGGGAGGGCTGAGGGAGCCAGAGCGCTGCGCGAGCGCCGCCCACTCGATGGCAGGCGACGCTCCGGTGCGCGAGGAGTGAACGAGATCACCCTGGCACGACGGTCCGCCAGCGTTTGCTCTAGATGCTGACGGACCTCACCGGGAAACCGTCACGTGCCAGTTCCGTCAGCTACTTGCGGTAGTACCCCGAAACGTCCTGACGACCCGTCCGCGCGGCTAACAGATCGATGACACCCTTCAGGGTGCACCGGTATACCCTGCGATCCATGGATGAGAAGTGACGCGCCCTCTGCGGCTGGCCATCGTTGATGACTACGCCCTCGTGGTCGCCGGAGTGGCATCGTTTCTGCAGACCGAACGCATCGACGTGGTGGAGACCGGAGCGACCACCCCCGTCATTTCCGATGTCGACATCGTGCTCTACGACACCTTCGGCCAGATTCACGGCAGGGGCCTCGATCTCGCGGATTTCGTGCGCGACAGCGGCGGCGCCAAGGTCGTGATCTACAGCTGGAATCTCAAACCCGAGCTCATCCAGGAAGCGCTGGCAGGTGGTGCAAGCGGCTACCTGTCTAAAGTGCTCACCGGACCAGCGATCGTCAACGCACTCGAGCGAATCAACAGTGGTGAGATCGTCGTGCTGGCCGGGGACTTCGAGTCCAGCGCCGACGGGGCCGGGGATTGGCCGGGGCGCGAGGTGGGCTTGTCGCCGCGAGAGGCTGAGGTAATCGCCCTCATCACCCAGGGTCTGAGCAACCAGGAGATCGCCGCTCGCGTGTTTCTGAGCATCAACTCCATCAAGACCTACATTCGTTCGGCCTACCGCAAGATCGGGGTTACCAGGCGCACCGAGGCCTTGGTATGGGGCATCGACAACGGCTTCAGGCCCGACTCGCTGCGCACTATTGACCCTTCTCTCCTCGTGCGTCCGGTAGCCCGGTAGGGCCAATTCGCCCAACTCGCTAACTCCCGGAGTGGCGGCTCGTGCACAGGCGCGTGAGACGGGGTACCAAGGAGCGGACAAGGGCCGAGTGGTGCTAGCGCACTGCCGCGCCCGGAGATGCGAGAGTCGCCAGTCGTCGCGGGGACGGGATCTCTCGGATACGCAACGTGGCGGAGGCGCGGCATGGCCGTTGGTGTGATCCTGCTCGAGAGCCGTCCACGGGCCCGAGACTGTGGGCGGCTCCCAATGTGGACCCCGTGACCGCCCTCGGCGCACCCCCCCGCCGGGCGAGCGCGGGTTGGGGAGGGAAACCCACCCCAGCCGCCCACGCTCCCTACGCGGACGCGTGGGCGGTCTTACGTCCCCAAGGGTGACGTCGCCGCCCCATGCGAGCGAGTAAACATGGCTCCCAGGGGGCGCGGTCTGCGCCAGGCGGCCGATCTGGGGGGAGAGGTCGTTCAGCGTCCCGGCAAGCTACGTAGCTGCCGGGGCGCTGCCCTACAGGGCCCACAGCCCAGAAGGACGGCAAATGGCTGGCACGTTCGAGATCTTCAAGGACAACAAGCGCGAATACAGATTCCGCCCCAAGGGCCGCAACGGCGAGATCGTTGCCACGGGGGAGTCGTATCCCACGAAGGCTCAGAAGCGCGGAATCCACGCCGTCCAGCGCGCCGCTGCGGACGCAGAGATGGAAGACAAGAGCGGCGACTGAGCATGGCAGTCGACAGTTTTGGGCATATGTGAAGAGGGAGAGTGAGCATGGAGATCATCGGTGTGATCATCGCTGGAGTCATCATTGGCCTACTTGGCAAGTTTGTAGCGCCCGGTGACAAGGACAACATCCCCATCTGGCTGACAATCCTTTGCGGCATTGCTGGGGTAATCGTCGGTTGGTTCATCTACACCGCCTTCGGCGGCGATGGCAGTAGGGGCATCGACTGGACGCGGTGGATCGTGGCGATCCTGGTCGCGGCCGTCTTCGTCGCTATCGCATCGACTGTGACAGGCAGAAGCACCGCGAAGCGGGTCTGACCGTCTGAGGGAGGTGCCCTCAGTCGGTCAGGAAACGCACAAGGAACCGCCCATCCCGCCAACTCCGGGGTGGGCGGTTCTACGTTTGCTCGAGACTCGCGGCCTGGCACATTCCCGTGGCACCCACCGCCCGTCTCCATGTCCAGCATGGGGCCGCTGCCAGCCGTCCGGGGTCTGCCGCCCACTCGAGCAGCAACCCAGGCTCTGGCGGGCTGGTCGGCCAGGACCCACGACCACGGACTCAGTCGCGCCCGCCCCGTATGGCCCCTGGGGGTGAGGCAGGTCACCTGACCTCCAAGCTACGGTGAAATTTCAAGGGCCTCGAAGTAGATCCCGGCTTGACGCCACGTTGGGCGGCAATCCGGCCGCCAACTCGGCCTTCGAATCGTCGGAGGGAAGCCACATGGCACGGCAGAAGAACGGTCGCTCGAACGGGTCACGGGTGCCTATCGCGGGGGCGCTTGCCACCGGGGTGAAGGAGATGCCCCGGAACGCGTCGTGGTTGGTAGGGAAGGCGCTGACGCCTCTCGCTGGACCACGCGGGAAAGTCGAGGATGTCGGTAAGGACGCGGCGGACAAGGTTCGCAGCACCGGAGTCGGCATCAGAGGTGCGCTACCCGGGCTTGGTGACTCCGTTGAAGTCCGCCTCAAGCGCGCGCATGCCGCGGCAGACGATGCGAAGGCCGCCGAGGAGCGCTCGGTGTCCTCCGCGCGCGAGGCGGAACGGCTGGCCAAGGATGCAGAGCGGGCCGAGATCGAGCGCGAGAAGCGCGTCGAGCAGGTCCGGTCCGAGCACCAGTCCGAGGCCGACGCTCGGGTGCGAGAGGTCGAGCAGGACGCGGAACGTCGGATTGCCGAAGCGCGTGCTGATGCCGAGGCGAAAGTGGAGAAAGCCGTCGCGAAGGTCGCGCAGAAGTCCGACGCCGAGGTGGAGCAACGGCGCAACGACGCTCTCAAGGCCCGCCAGCAGGCTGAGCATGACTTCGCACGTGCCACCGAACTGCTCGCTGAGGCCCGACGGCTCTCCGACGAGGCCACTCAAGCGGCCCGGGAGGCCGCGGCCGAGGCTCAGCGAGAGGCGGACCGGCTAACTGGAGTCGCGCGCACTCGCCAGGAGAAGGCCGCCTCGATCGTGGCTGCTGCCCGAGAAACCCAGGCGCGGGCGAGGACCGGCGCCCAGAAGAAGGTCAACGCCCCGACCAGCAAGAGCAGTACGAGCAGGGCCGGCAAGTCATCGGCGACCGCCCGACAAACCCAAGGGCCAGCGCAAGATCGGCGACCGCCCCGCAAGGACGGCAAGGCCGCACCAGTAGCCCCGGCAAGTCAGCGGCGACCGCAAAGCTCAAGGAACTCCCCAAGAAGGAGCTCTTGGACCTGGCGGCGGCTCAGGGCGTCGAAGGTCGCTCGAGCATGACCAAGGCGGAGCTGGCGCTAGCACTGCGCTGACCTAGGAGAGCTACAGCAAGGGAGCTGCACATGTTTTTCAAGAAGAAGAGCACCTGGGAGCGTCTCAGCGAGCCTGTCGCCGGCGCAGTTGGCCAGCCCCAGGTCAAGTCCGGACTGGCCGCAGTCGCGACGGCGATCGGTATGACGCTCGCCAGCGCCGCTGTCTCCGCGCTTCGCAGACGCTCGGCCGCTGGGTGAAGTTGGGTCGAATCGCCGTCTTTGGCGTGGGCTACGTCCTGGGTAGCCGGGCCGGTCGCGAACGCTACGACACCATCCGAAGCGTGGCGACATGGTTGGCCGCGCGGTTGCAGGACCGCGCGCGGGACGGTGCCGCAGGTTTGGGGCAGGGCGACCGTGGGCCCACGACGACGTCCAACCCCTGACCGGGGGGCGGTCGCAGGTGGGGGCGACGGCGAACAATCCCTGACCCACGGGGTCGTCGTCGAGATCAGGCTCGTCGTCCGCTTGTTGCGGATGCCTCTGCTGCGACTAGACGGCGTCATCGTTTTGTCACCGAACTCGCCCGCGCCCGAGGAGATCGGTCCGACTTTGGTGATGCTTGCCGACGATGACTCTTCCGACCACCGGCTCTTCTCCGATGGAGGCACTGTCGGCGCTGACCTGGGCGAAGTGGCGCGAATCCTCGCCCAACTCCAGAACGCTAGTCCCGTCCGCGGAGGATCGGCCACCAGGCATCGGTGAAGCCAGACGTCCTGGCCGACAGGCCCTGGGCCAGACTTATCTCGCCAGGAGAAGTGCCCGTCCGCGGACGAGACTGAGATGCAGGTCTCCAGTCTGTCGTTGCCACTTGTTCGTGCTGCCGAACCGGTCTCCTGCTCTCCATCCCCGGCGGTCGACCGGAGTAAAGTCGACGCACTCGCCCTAGGGGGTGTCTGCGATGGTCGCTGGAGACAAGCGGCAGCCTGGTCTGCTGAGACGATGGCTCAGCAAGCGCCGCGAGAGTCTGCGCCGGAGTGCGGAAATCTCGGCCCGTGCGCGGGCAGTTCGCCGGACAGACGAAATGACGCGTCCCCGCCGGGAACGTGATGGTTGACCGCGACAACAGGTCATGCGGGGCCCGCGCGCGCCCCTAGCTCACTTCGCCGATGCGGGGCCGCTCCATCGGTGCGTTTGGCTCGGGTTGTCGGCACGGTCTGACCCGTCGGCAGCTCGCAACACCGCCTCCATGGCCTTCCTTGCTTCGGCCTTGGTTGGGTAAGCGGCGCCTGTAGCAACGATCTCGCCGGTGCTACTCCGGTAGCGGAATCGGTACTCGCCCCTGCGTGCCCTATAGATCTCGAGCTGCCCCGTCACGATGTCCCCCTAAGTGACTCCCCTCGAGCCTCGAGGCCTTAACGATCTGGCGACCCCGCTGTTACGCCGCCGGACGATTCGTTGGGGTACCCGCCGACTTTGGTACTCGGTTTGACTGCTCACTGTGGTGCCGAAGGCCCTCCGCGTGCGATCCACTCGACCTGGCTAGCATCCGGCTCCACATCTAGGTTGGACTCAGGTCGAGGGCGGGCAGCCACTCCTCCTGAGGCCGACACTTCCCGTCCTCGAGGTCGAGCACCGGCCTCACGACACGCCCCTGCCAGCCGTCCGGCGTCTCCCGCCACTCGAGCAGCAGCGCTGGCACACGGCCGTTCTCTTCGGCCGTCACCCAGCAGTGACGTAGCCGCTCGAGGTGCGAAGGTTCTGAGAGCCAGGACGGCTTAGGCGGCAGGAACTCCGTCATGCAAGCAGTCTGCCAAGTGTGCGACCACGGCCGTGGGCCTCCGCCGCGCCTACCTGGGGGGTCGAGAGGCGACGAAGGCTGATCGGGGGGATTACGTCGAGAACGCTACGAAGCGGACGAGGGTCGCCGTACGCCCCCCCGGCGTGACGGCGACCCTCGTCCAAACTTGGCGAGCCGCCCGCCCCACACGCAAGAGAGACCGGCGGCTCTAGGGACTGGGTAGGTCCCCCCTGCCACGCACCTCAGGAACGGAGCACGCGGCCTCATCGAGGGTACGCCCGAAGGATCGGCAGAGCCAGCGTGAAGCAAGACGAACCGCGCGACCCCTTGGGGGTCGGGCGATATCTCGGGCTGTGCACGGGTTGTCTCTCCCGAGCAGAGGTGGAAAGCCGCCCGATAACGGGGGAACCGGACGGCCGCCCGGTGACAGGTTCTCCGACGCCTCGGGATCCGTCTAGGGGTGGACCTTGGGGTGCCCAACCGGCTGTGGCGCGTCGCCCTTGCGCGCCGACGACGCCCGGAGCCACCATGGAAGTTCGGCGACCACACGACCCCCCAAGGTGTGGAAGAAGACAGGCGAGGGTCGTCGTCACGTTTCCCCCGGCGGACGGCGACCCTCGTCCTCCAACTCTGGGCAAATTGGTGCCCGCTTCAATCACGATGGACGTAGCCCTGGCCAGGGTGTAGGCAGACCGGAGAAGTCGGCCCCGTTCGATGCCGGGGGACTCGAGCGGGGTCCGACTTGGGGACTTCAACGTTGGTGTGCCAGACGTTGGCCAAGAGTGAGGACTCCTTGCCCGCCACGGGGGAGACGGGCAAAGAGTCCGGCACATGGCAACCACTGCCTCTCAGGGCAGCGGGTGACACAGGCTCTACAGGGACCAGACGTGAAAACCCCCGAGCCGCTCTTCACTTGGAAGAGGGCTGGCGAACGATCTCGTTGACCGCCCACGGGGATCTACCAGCGAGGGCCTGCACGCACCGCACCGAGAGGCATCGCGCGTCTCAGAACCGTCTTGGCAGTGACCCCCGTCTTGGTCGCCGCCTCAAATGTGGTCACGTAGCCAATCGGCGTCGGTGGCCGCAGCGCCTCTCGAGCTGCTGTCCGGGCGGCGAGTCTCTGCTCGCGACGCTGCGCGCGCTCGCGAGCGTGGTACCAGCGACCGAACTCCTCGACGGAAGAACGGCGCAGGGTCGGCCGACGCTTGTTCTCGGGCCGGTGCTGGATGCGACCCTGGCGCTTCCACCACTCGATGACGTGAACCGGAATGCCCGTCACCGCAGCGGCCTCAGCCCAGGAAACCCCGTCCCGAATGGCCTGCCACAACACGATCGTAGGCACCCCGCGCTTTCGCATCGCCCGCCTTCGATGAGAAATACCCTGCTCATTCATTCGGGGATATTGCACCCCACAGCGCTCTGACCTGCACAGCCTTGCGCGCTCAGCCGCACAGCGCTCAGCCGTCCGTAGTGCGCGACTACCTCGACTGACCTACGCCCTCGGCGTCGGGGGCGGACGGGCCCTAGCGCAGGTCTGGCGCCGGACGTAACGTAAAGACTGTCGCGCGACCGCCCCTGCCCCCCCGTTGGGCGAGCGCGGCGTGGGGAGGGAGACCTGCCCCAGCCGCCCACGCTTCTCCGACGGGGACGCGTGGGCGGTGTTACGCCCTCAGGGGTGGGCCCAGCGCGGTGGAGAGCGAGTAGACAGTCTTCATGGGGGCGCGGTCTGCGCCAGGCGGCTGATCTGGGGGGAGAGGTCGCCCAGCGTCTCGGCCTGCTCCGCAGCCGCCGGGGCGCTGCCCCTCCCGGACAGGGCGCGTCAAGCGCCGGTGGCGCTTCGACCGTCGCTCTCCGCCGCCAGCGTGTCGATGAGGTCTCGCACCGCGGCCTCGACGGCCAGCGTCGCGTGCACCTGGGCGGCGGCCAGCAGCCGCTCGGAGCGGTTGTTGAGCCGGGCCGCGGCGAGGAGCTCCCGTGCCGTGTCGACGTCGGTCGAGGCCTCAGGTTCCACGCTCGGACCCTAGACCTTCGACCCCTCGGCCGGCATCGTCGATGCTCGGGCGGGTCTAGGCCGCGGGCGCGTCGTCTTGTGCGCGCTGCCGATGAGCGTCACCATGGCGACCGGCGACCACACCACCCCCCACGGTGTGGAGGTCGCAGACGAGGGTCGTCATCCGCACCCCCCGGCGTGACGGCGACCCTCGTCGCTCATTTCTGCGAGCCGCCCGCGACCAGCGAACCGCCCACCACGCATGCACGAGGTGGGCGGTGCGACGGGCACTGCGCCCGAGGCCGGAAGATCCCCCCGAATTCCTTCCGGCCCCGAAGCGCTCGCTGGTGATGGCGCTCCCTCAGAGGCCATCTCCGGTACTTCGGTGCCGGTCTGCGATCGGATGGGATCCCGTCGTGTCAGCGCTAGACCATTGGCCTAGAGGTGGCTAGGGTCGATGGGCGGCGCCGGCGTGGGTCGGCGCCCTGACACTCGTTCTCGGGAGGAATTGTGTCGCGATCCTCGCGCGCGTCGACGTCACCGACCAGGTGGCTGGGCGCGGCAACCGTCATCGGCCTCACCGCCGCCACCTTCGCCGCCCTGACCGGTGGTGCCGCTCAGGCGACCGACTGGTCGGCCTGCCTGCAAGGCCCCACGGACCGCCAGGCGGTCTTCAGCCGGGCCGCGGAGCGAAGCGGCGTCCCGCAGTCGATCCTGCTGGGCGTCTCGTTCATGGAGTCGCGGTGGGACGACCACGACGGCGCGCCGAGTACGTCGGCCGGCTACGGCCCGCTGCACCTCACCTCGCCCGACGGCATCGAGGAGGCTCCCCACGAGCACGCGATGGGCAAGGGCGACGGCAGCGCTCCGCGTGTGGCCCAGCAGCAGACGACGAGACAGCGGATCGGCAAGGACGCCCTCAGCACGCTCGCCAAGGCGGCCACCCTCACCGGCATCAGCAAGGACCGGCTGCGCACCGACGCCGTGGCGAACGTCTGCGGCGGCGCGGCGGTGCTGGCCGACTACCAGCGCGAGGCCGGGGGAGCGAAGACCCTCGGTGACTGGTCGGCGGCCGTCGCGCGCTACAGCGGCGCCGACGACCAGGCGACCGCACTGCGGTTCGCGAGACAAGTCTTCCGGACCATCCGTGCCGGCGAGGCGCGGACCACGAACGATGACCAGCGGGTGGTGCTGCGCGCCAACTCGTCGGCGCGCGTCTCCGAGGACGCGGTCGTCGGGCTCGGTCTTTCGCGCGTCGCCGGGGGACGCCCGGACTGCCCGAAGGGGCTCGACTGCGAGTGGCTCCCGGCTCCGTACAAGCACTACGGCAAGGCGCCGGGAGCCTACGGCAACCACGACCTGGCCAACCGTCAGGAGGACATGGACATCGAGTACATCGTCATCCACGACACCGAGGCGACCTGGGACACCACCCTCCAGCTCGTCAACGACCCGACGTACGTCTCCTGGCACTACTCGCTGCGATCGGTCGACGGGCACATCGCGCAGCACGTCGACAACAGCGACGTCGCCTGGCACGCCGGCAACTGGTACGTGAACATGCACTCCATCGGCTTGGAGCACGAGGGCTTCGCGGCGGAGGGGGCGGCCTGGTACACCGAGTCGCTCTACGAGAACTCCGCCACTCTCGTGCGTCACCTCTCCGCCAAGTACGGCGTCCCCCTCGACCGCGCGCACGTCATCGGCCACGACCAGGTGCCGGGCATCCTGCCCGCCAACGTCGCGGGCATGCATTGGGACCCGGGGCCGTACTGGGACTGGGAGCACTACTTCGACCTGCTCGGCGCGCCCATCGCCGCCGACGGTGATGGCACGAGCCCGGTCGTGACCGTCGCGCCCGGCTTCGAGGACAACCAGCAGCCGGTGACCCGGTGCGACGCCGACGCCACGACCGCGGATGTCTGCCCGGCGCAGGGCACGAACTTCGTGTACCTCTACAGCCAGCCCGACCTGGCCTCGCCCCTGGTCACCGACATCGGTCTGAAGCCGACGGGGGCGCCGTCGACGACCGTGGTCTCCGACATCGGCGCCCGGGCCACGGCGGGCCAGAAGCTCGTGGTGCAGGAGGTCCAGGGCGACTGGACCAAGGTCTGGTGGCTGGGCGCCGACGCCTGGGTCTACAGCCCGGTCGCCGCACCGACTCTGCTGCCCTCGCGGGGCCAGGTGGTCACTCCAAGCGCGACGACCTCGGTGCCGGTGTACGGCCGTGCCTACCCCGAGGAGGCGGCGTACCCCGCCGAGATCCCGTATCAGACAGTGCTTCCGCTGCAGTACTCCATCCCGCCAGGCCAGAGCTACGTGCTGGCCGATGCGGACATCGAGAGCGACTACTACTACGCGAAGACTTTCCGCTGCAAGTACGTCGCCCTCGACTGCACGGAGGTCAGCGGAGCGGACCGTTACTACCAGATCTGGTTCGGCCACCGGATCGCCTACGTCCGGGCCGCGGACGTGACGGTCCAGGACCGCTAGCCCGCAGCGACGAGCGTCACGGCCACCGCGCACAGCAGCAGACCAGCTGCCTGGGCGCGGTGGACGTGCTCGCGGAGCAGGGTCGCGGCCAGGATCACGGTGAACGCCGGGTAGAGCGAGGTCACGACCGAGGCGATGCTGAGGTAGCCCTCGCGGGTCGCGAGCAGGAAGCACACGGTGGCGGCGGCCCCGAGGACACCCGCGGCGGCGCCGCCGACCAGCCCGGCGCGTTGCGGCCGCCAGGGCTGCCGCAACGCGGTCGCGACCAGCACGATGACCACGCCCGCGACCACCTGGTTGACGGCGAGCGGCAGGAGACCGGCGTCGTCGCCGACCTGGGCCAGGGCGACGAAGAGGAAGCCGAAGCCGAGGCCGGCCAGGGCGCCGTCGACCACACCACCGGGGGCCGCGGCGGGTGACCCGGAGGGGTCGCGGGCGACCAGCCAGATCGCCGGCAGGGCGAGCAGGATGCCCACCCAGACCAGCGGGTCGGGTCGCTCACCCAGGAGGACGCCGACCGCGACCGGGATCACGGCGGCGCCGACCCCGGAGACGGGAGCGACCACCCCCATCCGTCCCGACGAGAGCCCTCGGTAGAGGAAGGCCGTCCCGAAGCCGTTGCCGACACCGGCGGCCGCTCCCCACCAGAGGTCCGCGGCCGTGGGTTCCCCGCCGAGGACGAGCGTGGCGGCGAGGACCAGCACGGCTCCGGTGGCCGACGCGACCAGGGCGACGCCCCACGCACTGGCCCGCTTGCTGGCCATCCCGCCGCAGAAGTCGGCCAGGCCGTACGACAACGCGGCCAGCAGGCTGAGGAGGACGGCCATCAGGTCGCGACGACTCCGGCGACCCACACGAGCGCCGCCAGCACACCGGCCGCGAGCTCGATCAGGATGCTGACGCCGACGGCGCGCAGCGCCTCCTTGGTCGAGGGCCACGCCGCGGCGCCGCCCACCCGGCGGTACTCGGCGAGGTACACGCCCAGCACGAAGCCGATGAACAGGCCGATCACCGGGATGACGAAGAAGCCGACGACGCCGACGGCCACGCCGAACCACGTCGTCGAGGACGGGATGCCGGTCGTCTTGAGCCGGCGGTTCGGGACGGCGTACTTGACCACGGAACCCGCCACGATCAAGAAGGCCGCCACGGCGAACACCGTCCAGCCGGTGGCCGACCCCTCGTCGATGGCCCACACCAGGATCGCGGCGAGGACGAGCACCAGGCCCGGCAGGATCGGCACGATGACGCCGACCAGCCCGACCAGGATCGCCAGGGCGACCAGGACCTCCGTCGGGCTCACGGCGGCCACCCTACGGACAAGCCGACGGCCCCGGACACAGTGGTCCGGGGCCGTCGGGCGGTCAGTGGGTGGCGGCGACCTCAGTCGGCGGCCGGGGCGGACGGGGCGTCGCCGAGTCGGTGCGACTCGTCGATCACGTTGGCGGCGACGGCCTTGAGGGCGTCGCCGTGCTCGCGGGCGTGGTGGGCGCAGAACAGCAGCTCACCGCCGCTCAGGAGCTCGACCTTCAGGTAGGCCTGCGCTCCGCAGCGGTCGCAGCGGTCCGCTGCACTCAGGGCTGCAGCGCCAGTGGCAACGGCAGTGGTCACTTCGGCCTCATTTCTTGTATCGGTGTCTGGTCAACGTACCGACCGGGCGCAACATTCCCCGACTCGGTGCTGCCGGACCCCTCACTCAAGCACGTGGTGTTCGAACGTCTGGCTACTTCTCATTCGTCGGAACGGCCATCCGTGGATGGGTGTTCCCCCCTCCGGGAAGTCTGCTCCTCTGGTGCGCGATCCGGGCCTGAATCCGAGGATTCGCGGCCTGATCGTTCTCTCTTCGTGATGCTCGCCACGGTAGTCCCGTCGTGTTACAGGAGTTCGCAAACCCCCTCCTAAGTACCCGGCGTGTCGCGCACCGGTACGGACCAGGCGTGGCAGCGCAGTCGCGTCGGTGCCCGCGGGTAGGTTGGACCCCTCAGGCCGCAGGCAGCACCACCGTTCGACCGCAGGAGCCCGACGATCGCCGACCACACCTACAACGCCGCTCACCTCCTCGTCCTCGAGGGGCTCGAGGCGGTGCGCAAGCGCCCGGGCATGTACATCGGCTCCACCGACACCCGCGGCCTCATGCACTGCCTGTGGGAGATCATCGACAACGGCGTGGACGAGGCGCTGGCAGGCGCCGCGCACACGGTCCAGGTGACCCTGCACCCCGACGGCTCGGCCGAGGTCCACGACGACGGTCGCGGCATCCCCACCGACAAGGAGCCCAAGACCGGGCTGCCCGGTGTCGAGGTGGTCGCCACCAAGCTGCACGCCGGCGGCAAGTTCGGTGGCGGCTCCTACGTCGCCACGGGCGGCCTGCACGGGGTCGGCCTCTCGGTCGTCAACGCGCTGTCGGCACGCATGGACATCGACGTCGAGCGGTCGCCCTCGGCCCAGGGCATGAGCTTCCGGCACGGGGCGGCCGGGGTCTTCGACGCCGACGGGCCCCAGGCGGCGTTCACCCCGAAGTCCGGGCTGTCGCGCAAGGGCGCTCGGGTGGCGAAGAACCGGTCCGGCACGCGCGTCCGGTTCTGGCCCGACCGCCAGATCTTCACCAAGGACGCGATGTTCGAGCTCGACGGTCTCCTGGGCCGCGCCCGCCAGACCTCGTTCATCGTGCCGGGCCTGGAGCTGGTGATCCGCGACCTCCGGGGCGACACCCCCGTCGAGGAGAAGTTCCGCCACGACGGCGGCATCGCCGAGTTCGTCGAGTTCCTCGCCCACGACGCACCGGTGACCGACGTGATCCGGCTCCAGGGCAGCGACACGTTCGTCGAGACCGTGCCGCTGCTCGACGACAAGGGCCACATGACCCCCCAGGAGGTCGAGCGCGACCTCGGCATCGACATCGCGGTGCGGTGGGGCACGGGCTACGACACCGAGCTGCGCTCGTTCGTCAACGTGATCGCCACCCCCAAGGGCGGCACCCACCTCAGCGGGTTCGAGCAGGCCATCACCAAGACGTTCAACGACGTGATGCGGTCGGCCAAGGCGCTCAAGGTCGGCGACGCCGACGTCATCAAGGACGACGTGCTCGAGGGCCTGACGGCCGTGGTCACCGTGCGCCAGGCCGAGCCCCAGTTCGAGGGGCAGACCAAGGAGATCCTGGGCACGCCCCAGGTCCGCAGCTCCGTGCGCAAGGTCGTCGCGGCCGAGCTCAAGAGGTTCCTGACCTCGACCAAGCGTGCCGAGAAGGCCCAGGCCCGGCTGCTCATGGAGAAGGTCGTCGCCGCCTCCAAGACCCGCATCGCCGCGCGCCAGCACAAGGAGACCCAGCGTCGCAAGACAGCGCTGGAGTCCTCGGCGCTGCCCGCCAAGCTGCGCGACTGCCGGGCCGCCGACAACGAGCGCACCGAGCTGTTCATCGTCGAGGGGGACTCCGCCCTCGGCACCGCCAAGGACGCCCGCGACTCGGAGTTCCAGGCCCTCCTCCCGATCCGCGGCAAGATCCTCAACGTCCAGAAGGCGTCCGTCGGCGACATGCTCAAGAACGCCGAGTGCGCCTCGATCATCCAGGTGATCGGCGCGGGCTCGGGCCGCACGTTCGACCTCGACTCGGTCCGGTACGGCCGGATCATCTTCATGGCCGACGCCGACTCCGACGGCGCCCACATCCGCTGTCTCCTGGCGACCCTGTTCTTCAAGTACATGCCCGGGCTCATCGAGAGCGGGCGGGTGTTCTCGGCCGTCCCGCCGCTGCACCGCATCGAGCTCAGCAACCCGAAGAAGGGCATGGAGAAGTACGTCTACACCTACTCCGACGACGAGCTGCAGCGCCGGCTGGCCGAGCTGAGCAAGAAGGGCGTGCGCTGGAAGGACCCCGTCCAGCGCTACAAGGGCCTCGGCGAGATGGACGCCGACCAGCTGGCCGAGACGACGATGGACCCGCGCCACCGCACGCTGCGCAAGCTCACCGTCGACGACGCCGACGAGGCCGCCCGGATCTTCGAGCTGCTGATGGGCTCCGACGTCGCTCCGCGCAAGGAGTTCATCGTCCAGGGGGCCTACGACGTCGACGTCGAGGCGCTGGACGCCTGAGGACCTCGTCACGTGGGTGACCTCGGTGACGTGGCGTGGAGCATCCTGCGCCAGCCGAACGTGTGGGTGGCGTTCGCGCTGCTGTGCGTCGGCCTGATGACGCAGTTCTCCCGGTACGCCAAGGCGGCCGGCTGGTCACCCGACCGCCTGTACGCCGCCCGGGCGGCCGCCGCGGCCCTCAGCCTCGCGCTGGCGGTCACGCTGGCGCGGGCGACGCCGGGGCTGTCGGTCGACTGGCGCGGCTGCGGTGGCGGGACCGGGCTGCCGCTCGACGACGCCGAGGGCGTCCTCAACGTGCTGCTGCTCGTGCCGTGGGGCATCGCCGCCGGGTACGCCTGGCGCCGGTTCTGGCCGGTGTTCGCGGTGGGCGCGGCGGCCAGCCTGCTGATCGAGCTGGTCCAGGGGCTGCTGGGCAACGGGACCTGTCACAGCGACGACCTGGTCCGCAACGCGGCCGGCGCCGCGATCGGCGCCGGCATCGGGATCATGGCTGCCCAGGTCTACGGACGGAGATAGTCCCCGACGAAACGGTCGTCATCTCCCCGCTGGATGCGACCGTTTCGTCGGGGACTACCGGCTCAGGGACAGGTGACCCGCGGGTTCCAGTCGTTGAACATCCCGGACGGGTTCTTCTTCCACGCCCAGACGTGCAGCTCGAAGAACGGCGGGATGCCGTAGCGGTTGTCCGCGCCCACGGGCTCGAACTTCTCGCCGTACAGCTCGGGACGGCCGGTCGGGTGCTCGGCGCGCCAGGCCTTCTTGAACACGATGTACTCGAGCGCGACGAGCTTCATCCCGTCGTCCGTCGGCTGGTAGACCAGCGCCTCCGGGTGGTCGGCGAGGACCTCGCCGTCGCCGACGAGGTCGCCGTTGACGAAGTGCACGCCCATCCCGCCCTCGCCCGGCATGTCGATGCAGGCGATGCCGTCGGCGTCCTTGAACTTGCCGTAGCCGTCGGCCTTCGCGACCTTGACCGTCTGGTACGCACGGGTCGCGTCCTTGAGGTGGTCGAGCCAGGCCGGCGACGTGGCCGCCGGCGCCGGGGTGGTGATCATGACCGCGGCGACTGCTGCCGCGCCGATGGTGGCGGCGACGGCGGACCAGCGGCGCATCAGGAACCCTCCTGGACGAGGTGGACCTCGTCGGCCACGAGGCCGTGGGCCTCGCGGTGCACGGTGTTGGCGGCGTCCGGGGACGGCGCCTCGACCAGGCAGAAGATCTCGCCCTTGGCCTCGTCGACCCAGTACCTCAGGTACTTCACGTCGTACTTGTCCTGGTGCTGCAGGTCGGCCAGGTGGGCCTTGGCGACGTCGTCCACGGTGACGGGCTCGCCGAGGTGGTGGACATCCATGTAGAGCGGCATTGCGGTTCTCCTTGGTTTCGGGTGTCAGCTCTTGACGTCCACGAACCTAGGAACGGCGAGGGGTGCGGCGGATCGGTAGCGACTACCCATGCCGGGCGAGGGATTGCCCATTTCCCGCATGGGCAGCGGCTTCGCGGCGGTTGGCCACGCCGAGCTTGGCCAGCACCGCGGCGACGTGGTGGTGCACCGTGCGCGGCGAGATCACCAGGCGCGCGGCGATCTCAGCGTCGCTGAGGCCCTCGCCCATCAGGTCGAGCACCTCCTGCTCACGCGCGGTCAGCCCGTGCGGGTGCTCCCGCGTCGCGGCCCGGGCCCCGACGGGTACGCCGCGGGCTCCGCTGGCACGCAGCTTGCGCCGCGCCATGGCTTCCGCTGGGGGAGTGCCGAGCCGCTCGAACCGGGCCAGCGCCTCGCGCAGGTCCTGCTCGTCGTCGGAGCCCAGGAGCGCCATCGCGGCGTCGTACGGCCGGTCCACGGAGTCCCACTCCGCGGCGGCCTCGCGCGGCGAGCGCTCGAGCTCGACCGCGAAGGGCCGCGGGATGTCGACAGCCTCCGGGCCGAGGGTGCCGTCGACGCGGTACCTCAGGAGCGCGGCCAGAGGCCGCTTGCTGGAGCAGGTCGAGGCGACCTCGGCCACGTCGTCGAGGACCCCGAGGGCGGCGTCGACCTCGCCGCGCAGCCAGAGGGCCTCCGCGAGGGCGGACGTGGTGAGCACCACCCACTCGGGCTCGTCGAGGGCCACGGCCGACGCGTGCGCCTCCTCGAGCAGCTCGCTCCACCCGGGCAGCCCTCGCCGTGCCCGCGCAATCCCGAGCGGCACCAGAAAGGTGATCCGGTTGATCGGGGACGCGCGGTCGCCGGCGAGGGGCTCGGCGGCGAGGTCCTCCAGGGCCTGCCAGTCACCGGCGTGGAGGAGGATCGAGGCCAGCGCCCCGCCCAGGCACAGCCCCCACGTCGTCAGGTCGTGCTCCCGACAGAACTCGGCGCCCTCGCGGTAGAAGCGCTCCGCCTCCGGGTAGCGCACCTGGTCGATGAGGGTGTCCACGAGGTTGATGTAGGCACGTGCCGCCTGGGTGTGGTGGCCCGTCCGCAAGGCGACCGTCAGGGACTCGTGCAGCATCGGGTACCACTCGCCCCCGGTCCACGCAGCCACGACCGCCAGGGTGTTGAGGGCGTCGCTGCGGACGTCGTCGAGCCCCAGCTGCTCGGCCAGGTCGAGGGCGCGTCTCCCGTGGGCCCGTGACGCCTCGAAGTCCTCCCGCAGCATCTCGTTGCTCGCCGAGGTGGCCAGGGCCCACGCCAGCTCGCGGGACGTACCGAGGGGCTCCAGGACGGCGAGGGCGGCGCCGGCGGCGGCCAGGCCCTCGGGTCCGCGGCAGGTACGCCACAGGGCATAGCTCAGCCGCCGGCGGGCGTCGCCCTCGCGGACCGGCACCCCCTCGGCGCGCCACAGCTCGATGGACTCCTCGAAGGACGCGGTCGCCGAGGACCATTCGTCGAGCGAGGCCTGCTCGTCGCCGAGCCGGTCGAGGAGCTCGGCCCGCAGCAGCGGCTGGTCGGCGGGAGCGAAGCGCAGGGCGCGCTGGTACTGCGCGACGGCCTCGCGCCGCGAGGCCAGCCTGGCGGACCGGTCGCCCGCCCGACGGGCGTGGGCGACGGCAGCGGCCGCGTCGAGCGCACCCTCCGCGTGGTGGGCCAGTCGGGCGTCGTCCGCGACACCGGTGGCCTGCAGGCGCGCGAGGACGATCCCGTGCACCACGGCCGCGCGGTGCGGGCCCACCTCCTGCTCGACGGCCCGCCGGGCGATCTCGTGCCGGAACCGCAGCACCGTCCCGTCGGTGACCAGCAGCCCGGCGGCGATCGGCTCGTCGAGGGCAGAGGTGTCGGCCGCGGTCACCACGCGGAGCAGGTCGGGCTCGACCCGGTCGCCGATCAGCGCGGCCGCCTCGATCACGTCGCGGCCGGTGGGGGAGAGCCGGGCGACCCGGGCGAGGACCGCGTCGCGGGCGGAGGCGGGCAGCTCGCCCGGCTGCGCGCGGAGCACCTCACTGACGAAGAACGGGTTGCCGGCGGTGAGCGCTTGGACGGCTGCGGGCTCGTGGCCCGTGCCGTCGCTCAGCGCGACGACCGCAGCCGCCGTCAGGGGCGGGAGGGCGATCCGGCGCGTGGAGCGCTGGCTGGACGCCTCGCCCAGGGTCTCGCGCAGGGCGCGGTTCTCGGCCAGGCCGTCGTCGCGGTACGTCGCCACGACCAGCGCCCGGACCGCGCGCAGCCGACGGGACAGGTGACCGACCAGGTCGAGGGTCGCCTCGTCGGCGAAGTGCAGGTCCTCCACGACGAGCACCGACAGGCCCCCGTGCTCGCGGAGGTCGGCCAGCAGGGCGGCGAACCTGGTGTCGCGCGGCACGCCCTCGGCGCACGCCACCCGGACGGCGCCACCCCACTGGTCGGCGACGTCCTGCAGCGGGCCGAGGGCGGACGGCGTGAACGCCCCGTCGCACGCGCTCCACGCCACCCGGGTGTCGTCACCCGGGTCGAGGCCCTCGACGAACGCCTCGACCAGGCTGGACTTGCCGATGCCGGCTTCCCCCGAGACCAGCACCAGTCGGCCGTCACCCCCGCGCGCGTCGTCGGCGTAGGCGCGCAGCGTCGCGAGCTGCTGGTCCCGCTCGAGGAGGCGCATCAGACGGCCGCCGTGAGGCGCTCTGCCTCCGCGACGGCCTCCTGACGGCTGGCGACCCCCAGCTTCGCGAGCACGGCCGCGACGTGGTGGTGCACGGTGCGGGTCGAGAGGACCAGGCGGGTGGCGATGGCCTGGTCGCTGAGACCCTCGCCGAGCAGGCCCAGCACCTCCTGCTCACGAGCCGTGAGCCCGCGGGGGTGGTCGCGGGTGGCGGCTCGGGCGCCGGTCGGCACACCGCGGACGCCCAGGTCGCGCAGCTTCTTGCGGGCGATGGCCGCTGCGGGCACGGCGCTCAGGGCCTCGAACCGGTCGAGCGCTTCGCGAAGGTCACGCTCGTCGCACGATCCGAGCAGCGCCATGGCGGCGTCGTACGAGCGCCCGACCCCGTCCCAGGCCGCGGCGGCCTCGCGCGGGTCGCCGCGCAGCTCGGCGGCGTACGGCCCCGTCACGTCAGCGGCCTCGGCGCCGAGCTCGCCGGTCATCCGCCACCGGAGCAGCGCGACGCCCGGCCGCTCGGAGTAGCACCGCTGCGCATGGCCGGCGGCGAGCTCGAGCTCGGCGAGGGCGAGGTCCAGGTCACCGGCGAGCCACCGGGCCTCGGCCCGGGCGGCCCGACACATGGTCGAGTACGAAGGGTCGCCCAGCCCGTCGGCCGACGCGGTGGCCTCGTCGAGGCACTCCCACACCCCGACCACGCCGTTCCGCGCCCGCGAGAGCGCGAGAGGCACCAGGAACGTGACCCGGTTGATGGGAGAGGAGCGTTCCCCGCTCAACGGGCCCGCCGCGATCTCCTCGACCTCGGTCCAGTGCCCCGTGTGCATGAGCACCGCGGCCTGTGACCCGGCGAGGCAGAGTCCGCTGGTGGCCAGGTCGTGCTCGTCGCAGTAGGCCCAGCCTTCCTTGTAGTACCGCTCGGCCTCCGGGTAACGCAGCGCATCGGTGAGGAGGCCCAGTAGGTTCGCGTACCCGCGCCCGGCCTGGTCGTGCAGGCCATGCTCCAGAGCCAGGTCGAGCGCCTCCCGCATCCAGGGGTACCAGCGGTCGCTGCGGTCGTACTCCACGCAGGCCATCGTGTTGCGAGCGTCGCTGGCGACGTCCGGCAGGCCCAGGGCGTCGGCCAGGGCGAGCGCGCGGTTGGCGTACTCGATGCACTTGTCCGGTTCCTCGCAGGCCATGTACTGCCCGGCGGTGCGTGAGAGCGCCCATGCCAGCTCCCGCGAGGGGCCGAGGGGCTCGAGGACGGCCAGGGCACTCTGGATCGCCACCGTCTCCTCGGGCCCGCGGCAGAGGCGGAAGTACGCCGTGCCCAGCCGCCTCAAGGCGTCGCCCTCACGCAGCGGCACGCCCGCGGCACGCCAGAGCCCGATCGACTCCTCCAGTGCGTCGGCGGCAGGAGCCCACTGGTCGAGCGTGGCCAGCTCGCGACCCAGGGCGTCGAGCAGGTCGGCCCGGACGAGGGGCTGGTCGGTGCCCGTGAACCGCAACGCACGGCGGTACTGCGTCACGGCCTCACGTCGGGACGCCAGCAGGGCCGACCGGTCGCCGGCGCGCCGGGCGTGGCGGACGGTCGCCGCCGCGTCGAGCGCGCCCTCGGCGTGGTGCGCCAGCCTGGCGTCGTCGTCGACTCCGGCCGGTCGAGCTCGGCGAGGATGCGGCGGTGGATCTCGGCGCCGGCGTGCGGGCCGACCTCCTGCTCGATCGCCCGGCGGGCGATCTCGTGACGGAACCGCAGCACCGCACCGTCGGCCACGAGCAGGCCCGCGGCGACGGGCTCGTCGAGGGCGGCCGAGGCTGCTCCGGTGACGGCGTGGAGCAGGGCGGGCTCGACCCGCTCGCCGACCAGGGCGGCCGCGTCGAGCACCGCGCGCCGCGTGAGGGAGAGCCGGGCGGCGCGGGCGAGCACCGCGTCGCGCGCGGATGCCGGCAGCTCCTCGCCCTCGGCGCGCAGGACCTCGCTGACGAAGAACGGGTTGCCGCCGGTCAGCGCGTGCACGGCGTCCGGCTCGTGGCCCGACGCCGGCTCAGCTCGGTGACCGCGGAGGGCGAGAGCGGTGGGAGGGCGATCCGCCGGGTGGAGCGGATCGTCGAGGCGTCGCCGAGGGTCTCGCGCAGGGCACGGTTCTCGGCGAGGCCGTCGTCGCGATAGGTGGCGACCACCATGGCGCGGACGCCGCGCAGCCGGCGGGCGACGTGGCGGACCAGGTCCAGGGTGGCCTCGTCGGCGAAGTGCAGGTCCTCCACGACCAGCACGGACAGGCCCCCGTCGTCACCGTGCTCGCGCAGCATCGACAGCAGAGCGGCGAAGCGCGCCTCGCGCGGCACCCCCTCGCCGCAGGCGACCCGGACCGCGCCGCCCCACTGGTCTGCCACGTCCTGCAGCGGGCCGAGTGCCGACGGCGTGAAGGCTCCGTCGCAGGACGTCCACGCGAGCCGCGCGTCCGTGAGACCGTCCACGAAGGCCTCGACGAGGCTGGACTTGCCGATGCCGGCCTCGCCGGACACCAGGACGAGGCGACCGTCGTCGCGCCGCACGTCGGCGGCATATTCGCGGAGCGCCCCGAGCTGCAGCTCCCGCTCGAGCAGGCGCATGTCGTCCAGTGTCATGCCGGAGGCCGTCGGGCGCTAGACCTTTCGCTCGATGCGGCCGGTGTCGACGTCGTACAGGAACCCACCGACCCGGACGGACTCCGGGATGAGCGGGTGGGCGTGGATCTTCGCCACGTCCTCGTCGAGCGCCGCCATCTGGTCCTCGACGACGCTGAACTGCTGCCAGGCGGCGTCCTGCCCGGCCGATCGGCTCACGCGCTCGCGCAGCTCCTGCTGGGTGGACGCCGTCATCGCGCAGCGGGTGTGGGGGATGACGAGGATCCGGTCGACGTTGAGGAGGTGCACGCCGAGCACCAGCGCCTCGAGCGCCTGCGGCGTGACCCGCCCACCGGGGTTGCGGAAGATCTTGGCGTCGCCGTGGTGCAGGCCCAGCATGCGGAGCGGGTCGATGCGGGAGTCCATGCACGTCACGATGGCCACGCCCGCGTGCGCGATGCCGTCGAAGTCACCCTCGTCGAAGTGGTCGGCGTACTCCGCGTTGGCGGCGACCAGGTCGTCGAAGTCTCCGTCGGGGGCAGCCACGGGCCCGAGCGTAATGGCCACGAGAGGGCGTACCGTGCCTGGCCCATGAACGCCGAAACTTTCAGGGTCTCGGGACTCGACCACATCGTCTTGTGCGTGCGGGACGTCGCGCGGACACGAGACTTCTACGAACGAGTGCTGGGCATGGAGTCGCGTGAGGAGCGCCCCGGCAAGTGGTCGCTGCACTTCGGCTCGCACAAGATCAGCCTCCAGGACGCGGCGACTGCGCCCAGCATCGCCCGAGCCACGGTGCCGGGCAGCGGCAACTTCTGCGTGCTCAGCGATCGGCCCGTTGCCGACTGGGTGGAGCACCTGCGTCTCGAAGGGGTTGCTGTCGTCGACGGTCCGGGCGAGCGGGCGGGTGCCGTGGGACCGATCCTGTCCGTCTACGTCACCGACCCCGACGGCAACCTGGTCGAGATCAGCAACCTGCTCACCTGACGCGCCTCAGCCGCCGGCGCGCAGGAGGGTGCCCGTGTCCAGGGCCCGCGTGGCGGCGGTCCGGAAGAGCACGAGGGCCAGCACGCCCGCGATCACGGCACACACGGCCGCGCCGAGGAACACGGTGTGCTCCTGGGCGATGCCGGCCTCCTTGAGCAGGAGCGTGAACTCCTTGCACCGGCTCTTGCCGCCGCAGACCTCCTGCACCACCGGCATGTCGGACTGCTCGGCGTAGTAGCGGCGCAGGCCGATGGTCGTCAGGGCCGAGATGCCGATGAGCATCCCGACCATGCGGGCGACCACCACCGTGGCGGTGGCCAGGCCGTGCACCTCGTGGTCGGTCGCGGCGAGCACCGCGGCGTTGACCGGCGCCAGGGCGAGCCCGAAGCCGAAGCCGCAGATGACCAGCGGGAGCGTCGCCGAGGCGTGCTCCAGGGTCTCGAGGTGCCAGGTACTCATCCAGACGAAGCCGACCGCCGCGAACGCCATGCCGATCGCGGTGACGACGCCGGCGGGCAGGCGGTGGGTGAGGTAGCCGCCGAGGACGGCTCCGACGGGCAGGGCCACGAGGAACCGGACCAGCACCAGGGCGGCCATCAGCTGCGAGTCGGCGTAGACGGTCGTCCGGGCGAAGATCGGGATGTCGATCAGCGCCGCGATCAGGGCCGCCCCGACGAAGAAGCTGACGGCCAGCGACCCCCAGGCGGGTGTGCGGCTGAGGGCGCCGGTCGGGATGATCGGCGCCTCGGCGCGGCGCAGGTGGACGGCGAACGCGACCGCGGCGACGGCGGCGCCGAGGAGGTACCAGAGGCCCCGGTCGGAGAACACCTCGATGCGCGGGTCGGCCGTCGCGAACGCCAGGATCACGCCCGAGAGGGCCGCGGCGAGCAGCAGGGCGCCGGTGAGGTCCGCCTCACGGGCGATCGCGGCCCAGCCGCGGAGGTCGACCAGCGGCCGGCTGGCGGTCAGCGTGCGTACCAGGAACAGCACGCCGGCGACGATGGCGACCGCGCCGACCGGGGTCAGCCAGCGGCCGTCGCCGGCGAAGGGGACGAAGGCCGCTCCCCAGGTGAGGTCGCGCAACAGCGGCGGTGGCCTGACGAAGACCAGCGCTCCGGCGACCAGGGTGACGAGCAGCAACAGCGCGCCCGGCCAGTCGAAGCGGCCCGTCGGTGGGCTGCGGTCGCCGGCCAGGCGGCGGATGGCGACCGCCAGGACCAGGCCGACGACCAGGTTCACCACGAAGATGAACCGCCAGTCGGCCACCGACAGCACGACCGCGCCGAAGAGCGGACCGAGCACGCTGCCGATCTCCTGGACCGCGGAGACCACGCCGAGCGGCACCCCGCGTCGTTCGACGGGGTAGAGGTCGGCGACGAGCGCGAGGGTCGCGGGCACCAGCCCGCCGCCGCCGACGCCCTGGAGGAACCGGCCGGCCACCATCGTGGGCATGTCGTAGGCGAGGGCGGTCAGCAGGGAGCCCGCGGCGAAGACGACGAGGGCGGCGACCAGGACGGGAACCCGGCCGCGCAGGTCGGCGATGCGGCCGATCAGCGGGAGCATCGCGACGTACCCGAGCAGGAAGCCCGACACGATCGGCGCGGCCTTCTGGAGCTGGTCGATGGGCACGCCGACCGCGGCCATCATCTCCGGGAGCGCGAGCACCACGACGTAGGTGTCGGCGGCCGCGAACGCGACCGCGACCGCCGCCAACGCCAGGAGCGTCCGCGGCCGGGTGGAGGCGCTCACGGTGCCGTGATGTCCTGGGTGGTGCCGTAGTCCTCGAACCCGACGGTGTAGGTGTTCGGCTCGGCACCGGAGTAGAAGACCCCGGTCAGCGCCAGCTCCCGCAGCTCGTCGTCCTCGGTGATCTGGGCAGTCAGGTCGAAGTCGCCGCTGGCGCCGGGGATGACCTTGTCGACGACGTCACCGGGGACCGAGCCGGTGTAGGTCGTGAGGATCTCGCTGTTGTCGGCACCGCCGCGCACGCTCTCGCCCTCCTCGAGGTCGGTGGCGGACTCCAGGATCGCGGCGAAGCCGTCGTCGGGGGAGAGGAACCCGGCCGGGTCGGGGGCGCCGTACTCCTCCGGGTCGACGGGCGACCAGCCGGGCGTGAGCGGGATCTGGGCGAACACCTCGTCGTCGACGGCGATGACCGGCACCTCGAACGCCTGCCCGGTGAGCAGGACGGTCAGCGTGCCCTCGAAGGCCGGGGCGTCGGTGGCGACGCCGACGGCCTTCTGGATGGCGTTGATGCCGTCGGGCAGGTCGTCGGTGCTGAGGGAGAGCTGGACGCCTGAGGTGTCGGTGAGGGTGGCGGCCGCGGCCGCCACCACGTCCTCGGGGGACCTCTCCTCGGCCTGCGGGCCGCTGGAGTCGTCGCCGCTGCAGGCCGTCAGCGCGAGGGTCAGGGCGACGACGGCGGTGGTCCGAGTCAGCCCAGTCGTCAGCACCGGGTCAGCCTCGCACACCGGTCAGCGCGGCGGCCGCGGTTGCGACAGGTCCCGCACACGCGGCGATCGGCTGCGAGCCGGGCGTGCCCGAGCCGTCGCGCCGACCCGTCGGCGGTGGCAGGTCGACGGGTGCTCCGCTGGCCGCGGCGGCGCGCGCGGGCGCGGCGCCGGCCCACGCGAGGACGAGGGTGTCCTCGCCCTTGAGGAACCGGTGACAGCGCACGCCTCCGGTGGCGCGGCCCTTGGCGGGGTACTCGGCGAACGGCGCGACCTTGAGCGCGCCGGGCTCGGTGCCGGGCAGCGCCGAGGCGGCGCCGGACGCGGTGACGACGACGGCATCGACCGACGGGTCGAGCGACCCGAACCAGACGACCCGCTCGCCGCTCGCGACGCGGACGCCGGCCATGCCGCCGCCGGCACGTCCCTGGGGACGGACGCCGTCGGCGCCGAAGTGCAGGAGCTGGGCGTCGGACGTGATGAAGCACAGCGTCTCGGTGCCGGTCACCAGGTCGGTGGCGCCGACGACCTCGTCGCCGTCCTTGAGCCCGATGACCTCCCAGTCGTCACGGTTGCTGAGCACCTCGGGGTTCACCCGCTTGACCACGCCCTGGCGGGTGCCGAGGGCGAGCCCGGGGCCGTCGGTGCGCAGCGCGGTGAGGGCGAGCGCGCGCTCGCCGCTCTCGAGGGACAGCACCTCGCTGACGGGCAGCCCGCCCTGGAGGTGCGGGTCGTTGGCGGAGGCCGGCAGAGTCGCCGGCGCCAGCTCGAGCATGTTCAGCCGAACCACCCGACCGCGGCTGGTCAGCACCCCGATGTCCCCTCGGGCCGTGGTGCGGACGACGGACGTGATCACGTCGTGGTTGGCCCGCCCTTCGCCTTGGCCGGGAACCTCGTCGGACGAGGAGCGTGCCAGCAGCCCGGAGGAGGACAGGTAGGCGAAGCACGGGTCGTCGGCGACCTCGAGCGGCGTGCTGGACGTGGTGACGGTCGTCCCCGAGGACTCGAGCAGCACGGTCCGACGCGGGGTGCCGAACGTCTTGGCCACCTCCGCGAGCTCGTCGGAGACGACCTTCCACCGCAGCTGCTCGTCGCCGATGATCGCGTCGAGCCCCTCGATCGTGACCTCCAGCTCGGACTGCTCCTTCTCGAGCTCGATGCGCGAGAACTTGGTCAGCCGGCGCAGCGGCATCTCGAGGATGTAGTCGGCCTGGATCTCGGTGAGGTCGAAGACCTGGATCAGCCGCTCCTTGGCCATGGCGGTGTTGTCGCTCGTGCGGATCAGCTGGATGACCTCGTCGATGTCGATGATGGCGACCAGCAGGCCCTGGACGAGGTGCAGGCGGTCGGCCGCCTTGCCGCGCCGGAAGACCGAGCGTCGCCGGACCACCTCGAAGCGGTGGTCGAGGAAGACCCGCAGCAGCTCGCGCAGCCCGAGGGTGCGCGGCTGGCCGTCGACGAGGGCGACGGTGTTGATGCCGAAGGAGTCCTCCATCGGCGTCTGCTTGTAGAGCTGCTCGAGCAGCGCCTCGGGGTGGAAGCCGTTCTTGACCTCGATGACCAGCCGCATGCCCTTCGCGCGGTCGGTGAGGTCCTTGATGTCGGAGATGCCCAGCAGCTTCTTGGTCTGCACGAGCGTCTTGATCCGCTCGACGACCTTCTCGGTGCCGACGCCGTACGGCAGCTCGGTGACCACGATGCCCTTGCGGCGGCCGAGGTTCTCGATCCGCGCGGTGGCGCGCATCCGGAAGCTGCCGCGACCGGTCTCGTACGCCTCCTTGACGCCGTCGAGCCCGACGATCTTGCCGCCGGTCGGCAGGTCCGGCCCCGGGATGAAGCGCATCAGCGCGTCGACGTCCATCTCCGGGTCCTTGATGAGCTGGCGCAGCGCCTGGACGACCTCGACCAGGTTGTGCGGTGCGATGTTGGTGGCCATGCCGACGGCGATGCCGGTCGTGCCGTTGACGATCAGGTGCGGGATCGCCGCCGGCAGCACGCTGGGCTCGGTCTCGCGGGAGTCGTAGTTGGGCCGGAAGTCGACGGTGTCCTCGAGGATGCCGTCGGTCATCGCCACCGCGGGCGGCGCCATCCGGCACTCGGTGTAGCGCATCGCCGCGGGGGAGTCGTCGGGCGAGCCGAAGTTGCCGTGCCCGTCGATCGTGGGCAGCCGCATCGACCACGGCTGGGCCAGCCGGACGAGGGCGTCGTAGATGGCGCCGTCGCCGTGGGGGTGCAGCCGACCCATCACCTCGCCGACGACGCGGGCGCTCTTGACGTGGCCGCGGTCGGGTCGCAGGCCCATGTCGGCCATCGTGTAGAGGATCCGCCGCTGGACGGGCTTCAGCCCGTCGCGGGCGTCGGGGAGCGCGCGCGAGTAGATGACCGAGTAGGCGTACTCGAGGAACGAGGACCGCATCTCGTCGCCCACGTCGGTCTCGACGATGTGCTCGACGAAGTCGTCGGGGAGGTCCTGCCCCGAGGTGTTCTTGGTGCCACGACGTGCCATGGGCGCATTCTCCCCGGCGCCGCCGACGGTTGGGGCCGGGGCTCGCCGGGTGCGCGGGTCAGGCTCCCGTGATGAGGCTGCTGCCAGCGCGTCGGCGTCCGATGCGGAGCTTGGGGAACAGGGCCGGTACCCGGGCGGCGTACGCCTCGTAGGACTCCCCGAACGTCCGCCGCAGGTCGCGCTCCTCGAACATCACCCCGACGGCGATGTAGCCGCTCGACGCGAGGGCGAAGAGCAGGTGCGAGGCGCCCATGTCGGGGGTCGCCCAGAAGGCCACGAGCAGTCCGGTCATCAGCGGGTGCCGGACCCAGGCGTGGAGGCCGCCGACCTGCAGCCCGTCCGCGACATCGTCCCGGGGTGCTGCCCAGCCGGCCTGCCGGAGCCCGGTGAGCTCGAGGTGGTCGACCGCGAACGTCGACGTGATCGCCAGCACCCAGCCGGCCGCGCAGAGCGACCACAGGGCGACCGCGACCGCGCCGTGGACGTGCCAGACCTGCCCGCCCCAGGGCTGCCACAGGAGCAGCAGCAGGACCAGGCAGATGTCCGTGGCCAGCACGTACGTCGTGCGCTCCAGCGACGCGGGTACGCGACGGCGCAGCCACGCCTTGACGCCGCGACGCGCCATCACCGAGTGCTGGACGGCGAACAGCAGCAGGAGGGCCAGGTCGACGGCCACCGCGACCGCGGTGCTGGTGCGCGCCGGGCCGTCGACGCCTCGGGGGACGACGACGCCGGCGAGGAAGAACACGGTCCACAGGGTGACGACGACGAACCCCACGTAGGCGACGGCGGACAGGAGCAGGGAGACGGGATGGCGGGTCACCTGTCCATGCTGGGCCGCACGGCCACGTCGGCGCAGCCGTGGAACTACCTCACTTGTCGGGCTCGCGCGACACGTACCAGGCGGCCACCTGCGCGCGGGACCTGAACCCGAGGCGCAGCCTGATCCGCTCCAGGTGCGACTCGGCCGAGCGTTCGGTGATGCCGAGGCGCTCGGCCAGCTCGCGGTTGGTGAGGCCGTCGGCCACCAGGGCCGCCACCTCGGTCTGGCGAGGGGTGAGGCTGGTCGGCACGGCCCGTCGCAGTCGAGGCAGCCCGAGGAAACGCCGTACCTGCTCGACCACGGCCTCCGCGTCGCCCATGGCCGGGAGGTGCGAGCGGCCCTCGAGCTCCACCAGCTCGGCGCCCGGGATCGCGTCGGCGAGGACCTGGCTCTGGGCGGCCGGCGCCGCCCGGTCTCCGCGCCGGTGGAGCACCAGGGTCGGTGCGGTGACACGGGCGAGGGCGGGACGTACGTCGAGGTCGTAGGCGAGGCCGAGCAGCGCGACCGCCGTCTCGGCCGAGGAGGCCGCGCGCTGGTACTGGGCCAGCGCCCGGCGGGTGCCGGCGTCCGTCTCGGGGGCGAAGAGGTCCGTGAGCAGGTCGGAGCCCAGCCCCCAGTGCGTCGCCACCAGCCCGAGCAGGTGCCGCTTGCTGTCCTCGTCGCCGATCGCGGCGCCGGTGGCCCAGCCGCCGTACAGCACCATCCGCCTGACCGTCTCGGGTCGGTCGGCCGCCCACTGCGCGGCCACCGCGGCCCCCAGCGACCAGCCCAGCAGGTCGAAGCTCGTCGCCCCGAGCGCCTCCGTCACGGCGCGGATCGTGGCCAGCTCGAGCGCCATGGTCCGTGGCCCCTCGTAGGGGTCCGAGAGGCCGCACCCCGGCCGGTCGTAGCGCACCAGGGTGCGCCCCGACGACAGAGCCTCGTGGAACATCCGCTCGGCCGGGATGGACCAGTCGAGCTCGAGATGGCTGAGCCAGCCCGGCGCCACCAGCAGGAGCGGCCCGGCGCCGGTCGACGCGTACGCCACCCTGGTGCCGTCCGGCAGCGGGGCCATGCCGAAGCGCTGCTCCCGTGCACCCACGGCACCCATGAAACAGGAACGACCCGCAGGACGACGTGAAGTCCCGCCGTAGGGGTGAAGCGACGTGGCCCCCGACACCGTGACAATCGCGCCCGTGGAACACGCCGGAGCCGTGTGGGTCGAGGTCCTGACGACCCAGCAGATGGTCGGCCTCGGCTTCCGGCACGCCCTCGAGATCGCTCCGGGGCCGCTCACCATCACCACGAGCGGGCCCGCGGACGCGGAGCCCGACATCGTGCTCTACGACGTCATCAAGCTGCACGAGGAGGACGGCGCCGACCTGGACTACTGGGTCAAGATCCCTGCCTCGATCGTGATCGCCATCGACCGCACCCTGCGCCCCGACCTCGGCGCGCAGGCACGGGAACGCGGTGTCGAGTGGGGCATCGACCTCGGCATCACCGTCGACGACCTCGCGACGTTGATCCAGGAGGCGGTCTCCGGCACCCTGCTCGACAGCGCCGTCGCCCAGGAGTGGGAGGGCGGCGGGTACGCCGGCGAGGCGGACGGTCTCAGCCCTCGCGAGGCCACCGTCCTGGGGCGGGTCGTCCAGGGGCTCTCCAACCAGGAGATCGCCGACGAGCTGTACCTGAGCATCAACTCGGTGAAGACCTACATCCGCTCCGCCTACCGCAAGATCGACGCCGTGAGCCGCGCCCAGGCCGTCGCCTGGGGCATCCAGCACGGCTTCCCGGCCGTGGTCGAGAAGGTCCCCGAGGTCGACTGAGGAAGGTCCGGGCTCAGGGCTCCAGGCACCTGGCCCAGGACGTCATACGAATCGGTCGCGATGGCGACCACAACGTATGACGTTGTCGAGTCGTGGGACGTCATACGAACTGAGGCGTCGACACCACGATTCGTATGACGTCGTGGAGAGTCGCGGCTCACGCGGGCTCCGGTCTCGCTTCGTACTGCTCGCGGAGGGTCGCAGGAGCTCGTGGTGCCGCACCAGGAACGCCCGCTCGTCGAGCTTCTTGCGGCGCAGCCAGCCGGTGACCTCGTCGTTGCACTTGCTGGCGTTGCACGACCGGCAGGCCGGGACGACGTTCGTGAGCGTGTAGCGGCCGCCGCGCGAGATGGGCAGCACGCAGTCCTTCTGGAGGGCCAGGGCCGGTGAGCCGCAGTACGCGCAGCCGGCCCAGGCGTCCATCAGCGCGGCCCACTGCTCGTCGGTCAGGTCGTGCTGCACCTTGCCCATGCGCGTCCGGCGCTTCCGGGCCGCGCGGGCCGTGCGACTCCTGCTGACCGCCACCCCCGGAGGCTAGATCGCCGGGACACGCCGACCGCGGAGGCTGGCCGCGTCCTAGCCTGGACCGATGGACTACTCGTGGGCGGAGTCGCGGCGGGCGTTCGACGACGCGGCGGACTGGTACCTCGCCACCGTGGCCCTCGTGGGCGACCGCTGGCAGCAGCCCGGGCTGGGCGAGTGGAGCGTGCGCGACCTGGTCGGTCACGCCAGCCGGTCCTTCCTCACGATCGAGACGTACGCCGCGCGGCCGGCCGAGTCCGTGGAGATCGCCTCGCCCTCGGACTACTACCTCGCGACCCGGGCGATCGCCGCCGGACCCGACGTCGCCCAGCGCGGGCGGGACGCGGCGGCAGCCCTGGGCGCCGACCCCGTGACGGCGGTGCGGGAGATCGCCGCCCGGGTCAGAGGTCTCCTCGACGAGCACGACGGCACCGCGCTCCTCACGACGATCGCGGGTGGCATGCGGCTCGAGGACTACCTGCCCACCCGGACCTTCGAGCTGGTCGTGCACACCGCCGACCTCGCGCTGGCGCTCGGCGAGCCGCTCGACGCACCGGCGACGGCGGCCGCCCAGGTCCTGGGCGTCATCAGCGACATCGCGCTCACCGACGGCACCGCCGGGTCCCTGGTGTTGCTGGCGACCGGCCGGACGGGGCTGCCCGAGCGCTTCTCCGTCATGTGACGGGCTGGTACGCGCAGCTGTTGCGCACGTCGACCGACTTGCCGGGATCCGGACCGCTACCGGCCGGCCGGCGCGCGCCGTCGAGGGTCGCCATCGCCCGGCTGACCGACTCCTGCATCCAGGCGTAGTCCGGGTCGCCGGAGAAGAACCGGTCGGACGACACGAAGGCGACCGACCGGACCCGGTGCTCCTTGACCCGGAGCCCGAGGTTGACGAGCGCCGGCAGCACCGACCGGGGGATGTCGGTGCGGACGATCTCCTTGCCGGCCTGGGCGAGGTCCAGGTAGCGGCGGACCAGGGTGACCGGGTCGGCCGCGTCGATGAGGGCCCCGACCATGCAGCGTTGGCGCAGCATCCGCTCGTAGTCGTCGGAGCCCCACCGGCCCCGGCTGAACCACAGGGCGTGGAAGCCGTCGAGGTGCTGGTCGGGCCCCGGCTCGATGTACCCGGTGGGCGGGATCCCCAGGTCGGTGTTGCCGTTGATGGCGACGGGCTCGTTGACGTTGACCGTGACGCCGCCCATCGCGTCGACGACCTGCTGGAAGCCCAGCAGGTTGACCAGGACGTAGTAGTCGACGTCGATGCCCAGGCTGCCCGCGATCGCCTGCTTGAGCGCGTCGGCGCCCTCGTTGTCGGAGTCGCCGAGGATGCCGGGGTACCGCGCCGGCAGCAGCCCGTAGACCGCGTTGAGCATGCCGGACGACGGGTCTCCGTCGCTCGTGAAGCCGTCGGGGAACACGGCGTGGAGCGGGCTGTCCTCCGGGAACTGCGCGTACATCATGTTGCGCGGCAGGCTGAACATCACCGACCGCCCGGTCCGGGTGTTCAGGACCAGGAGCATGACGGAGTCGGTGCGGACGCCCTCGCGGCTGACCGATCCGTCACCGCCGAGGAGCAGGATGCTCACGTGCTCGCGGCCGGCCCACGGGTCCTCCTCGCTGATGCCGCGCGGCGCCGTGGCCGTGCGGTTCTCGGTGAAGAGCGTCTCGACCAGGTCGGCCTGCACCGCGGTGTAGCGCATCGTCTGCACGACCGGCAGCGCCGCGGCCACGCAGGCGACCGCCACGACGAGCGCTCCCGCGACCGACGGCCACCGGGCCGCCCGGACGGGCCGCACCCAGACGTACGTCGTGAGCACGCTCACCGCCCACACCGTCAGGCCGATGCCCAGCACCACCGCGAACGCGCGCAGGCGGGCGGGGTCGGTGGCCAGGTCGACGAGCGCGTCCACGTCCCGCAGCGTGGCGAGGGCGTAGACGGACCCACCGACGACGGGCACCAGCAGCACGTACCCGATCAGCCGGCCGCTCCAGAGCCAGCCCGCACCGGGCAGCACGGCGCCGAGCAGGGTCACGCCGAGGGCGCCGCGCACCGTGCGGGCGCGACGCTGGCGGCCGCGACGGGCCGGCCGGGCGCGGTGGCTCCCCGCACGCGTGTGCACGACAGCCAAGGATGCCGTACCTGCGGCTCCGAACCCTGGGACTGGAGCCCCGAGTCGGGCGGGAACTTCCCACCCTCGATCGGCGAGGATGGGACGCGTGCTCGACCTCAGCGGCCCTCTCGTCCTCGACGGCGGCCTGTCCACGGCCCTCGAGCAGCAGGGTGCGGACCTCGGCGGCGCGCTGTGGACCGCGCGCCTCCTGGCCGACGAGCCCGCACGCATCGCGGCGGCCCACCGGTCCTTCTTCGACGCCGGGGCGAGGGTGGCGACGACGGCGAGCTACCAGGCCAGCGTCGAGGGCCTGGTCGCGGCCGGCTACGACGCCACGGAGGCCCGCCGCCTGATCGCGAGCAGCGTGACCATCGCCCGCGAGGTGGCCGACGACTACCCCGGATCGCTGGTCGCGGCGTCGGTCGGCCCGTACGGCGCGTACCTCGCCGACGGCTCGGAGTACACCGGCCGCTACGGCGTGACCGCCGCTCGGCTGCGCGACTTCCACGGGCCTCGCCTCGAGCTGCTGGCCGGTGCGGGTCCCGACCTGTTCGCCGTGGAGACCATCCCGGACGCCGACGAGGCCGAGGTGCTCGTGGAGCTGCTCGACGAGATCGGCCTCCCAGCGTGGTTCAGCTACTCGGTGAAGGGCAACCACACCCCGGCCGGGCAGCTGCTCGTCGCGGCGTACGCGGTGCTCATCGGGTGCCGCTCGCTCGTCGCCGCGGGCGTCAACTGCTCGGACCAGTCCGATGTGCTCGGGGCGGTGAGGACAGCCGTGGCCGTGACCGGCCTGCCCGCGGTGGCGTACCCGAACCGCGGCGGCAGCTGGGACGCGGAGGCCAAGCGATGGGCGTACGGCGACCCGCTCGACCTCGACCTGGTCGCGGGCTGGCTGGCGGCCGGGAGCCCGCCTGGTGGGCGGCTGCTGCGGCAACGGTCCGGCCGACATCGCGGCGCTCGCCGAGCGGGTGGACCACATCGGCGGTTGAGGGCTGAAGCCCGCACGTCGCGGCGGCGCCGATGCGCGGCGCCGCCGCGAACGCCTCCCCTCAGGCCGTCACGTCGAGGAACCAGTCGCAGAAGTCCGTCTGCTCCCGGTCGTCGTGCCCGACGAACCCGAGGTAGTCGAACTCGAGCTCGACGTCGTCGTCCTCCGTCTCCGGCGTCCCGTTGGTGTCGATGGTGATCAGCGCCGTCTCCCGTCCCTGGGTGCGCAACCCGACGGTGCCGTCCGGCGCGTAGTCCATCTCGGTGAAGATGCCGGACACGGCGATGGTGATGGTGCCGTCGCCGTTGTCGGTGATACGGGTGTCGCTGGAGAGCTGGTGGAACGCCAGGCGGACGGTCAGCCCGGTGGAGAGCCGGGTGATCTCCAGGGCCGCCTGGTAGTCGACCGGTAGTAGGGGTAGGCAGCCGCTCCGGAGGTGACGGGTGCCCACGCCGCTCTCGGCGTCGTCGAAGTGGACCGCGACGTCCACAGGTGTCGCCGTCGAACGGAGCAAGGTCTCGTCGATGACGAAACGGTCGGGTGCCGCGGCGGACGCCGGCGCGGCGACGGCAAGGGACAGGAGGGGCGCGGCCAGGAGGGCGACCAGGCGTGGCGGTGACGACGGTGGTGGACCATCGGACGAGTCCTTTCTCGGGTGGTGGACCGGCCCGGACCGGTCGGCGTTGCTCCGACCATGCGCCGGCGCGGTATAGCCCTGGCTGAAGCCGGTATCGATCCGGTAAATGTCCGGTTGACGGTCCGGCTGGGCCAGGTCGACCCTCGGAGCCGTGGGCATCGCAGTTCTGGGGCCGGTCACGGTCGACGAGAAGGCCGATGCCTTGGCGCCCCGGGACCGGGTCGTGCTGGCGGCTCTCGCCGTGCACCCCGGCGTCCACCTCGCCCGGGACCAGCTCGCGCAGGTGATCTGGGGATCCTCGCCCCCGTCCTCCTGGACTCAAGATCGTCCAGGGGTGCGTGGTCCGACTGCGCAAGGCCCTGGGCGCCGGCGCCATCGAGACGACGCCGTCGGGGTACCGGCTCGTCGTCCCACGGCACGAGATCGACGCCCATCGGTTCGAGAGCGGGCTCGAACGGGCTCGGTCGCTGCTTGCGGACGAGGAGACCGAGCGGGCTCGAGCACGTCGTGACCGAGGCCCTCGCGCTCTGGCGGGGTGAGCCGCTGGGCGAGCTCCACGACTGGGACGTCGCCAGGATCGAAGCGGAGCCGACTGGAGGACCTCCGGCGTTCTGCCGAGGAGCTCCGGGTCGAGGCCGCCATCCGGTCGGGCCGCCACGAGAGCGTGCTGGCCTCGGCGCAGGCCCTGGTGAGGGAGGCCCGCTCCGCGAGCACCGGTGGGTCCTGCTTGCGACGGCTCAGTACCACGCCGGACGCCAGAGCGAGGCGCTGGCGACTCTGAGGAGACTCCGCTCGGTGCTCTGATGGACGAGCTCGGCCTCGACCCGTCGCCCGACGTGGAGGACCTCGAGCGCGCCATCCTCCGGCAGGACCCGGCCATCGGTCCGGCTGACGCCCCACCGAGCGCCGCGTGCGCGACTGTCCCTACCCGGGTCTGAGGCCGTTCGACGTCGGGGACACCGAGGAGTTCTTCGGCCGGGACGCGGACCTGGAGAGGTGCCTGCGGCGGCTGGCCGGCTGGCCGTTGCTGGCGGTGGTGGGGCCGTCGGGCTGCGGCAAGTCGTCATTGGTGCGAGCCGGGGTCGCCGCGGCGCTGCTCCGCGACGGTCGGAGCGTCTCGGTGCTCACCCCGGGTCGCAACCCGATGGCGGTCGCTCGGCGACGCTGGCGCCGCGTCGGGGCGCCACCGTGGTCGTCGACCAGTGCGAGGAGCTGTTCACGTTGTGCGTGGACGAGGCGGAGCGCCGCTCGTTCGTGGACCGGCTCGTGGCCTGGGCTCGCGCAGGGACAGGTGGTCCTGTCCCTGCGCGCCGACCACGTGTCCGACCTCTCGTCGTTTCCCGAGCTCGCCCGCCTTGCCGAGCGCGGTCTCCACCTCCTCGGCGCCATGTCCGAACCGGACCTGCGGGCCGCCATCGAGGGACCCGCGCGGCTCGCGTCACTGGTCGTGGAGCCGGGCCTGGTCGACGTCCTCGTGGGCGAGGTCTCCCGCCAGCCGGGCTCGTTGCCGCTCATGTCGCACGCCCTCGCGGAGACGTGGCAGCGGCGCGAGGGACGGATGCTCACGCTGGACGGGTACCGCGCCTCCGGTGGGATGCACGAGGCGGTCGCCCTGTCGGCCGAGCAGGTCTACGCGCAGGTGTCCGACGCGCAGAAGACGATGCTGCGGGACCTGATGCTGCGGCTCGTCCTTCCCGGTCCCGGTGGGCGAGCCGGTACGCAGCCGGCTGCCCCGTCGGCTGGTGGTGACGGACGCCGAACACGACGCGGTCGTCAACCTGCTGGTCGAGTCCCGCCTCGTCACCAGCCACGACGGTGCCGTGGAGATCGCCCACGAGGCGCTCGCCTCCGCGTGGCCCCGGCTGCGCTCGTGGCTCGATGACGACCTCGAGGGCCGCCGCACGATGCACCACCTGGCGAGCTCGGCCGACGCTTGGGACGCGCTGGGCCGACCGGAGAGCGAGCTCTACCGGGGCATCCGGCTCGCCCGGGCGGTGCACTGGCGCGAGGAGTCGTCACCGGCGCTGACCGCGACCGAGCGCGACTTCCTGGACTCCGGCGTCGAGCTCTCCCGTCCGAGCTCCGCCATGCCGAGGCGTTGAGCGCGGCAACAGTCGCGGTCGAACCGCCGGCTGCGGACGCTCCTTGTCGCGGCCGTGGCGCTGGTCTCGTCGCAGGCGTCGCGACGTGCGTACGCCCTCCGTCAGACCTCCAACGCCCGGCGGGAGGCCAGGGTCGCGGACGCCGCGCGGGTCGGGGGCCGGGCCCTGGTGACCCAGGACGTCGGGCTGTCGATCCTCCTGGCGGTCGCGGGGGTGCGCCTCGCCGACACCCCGGACACCCGGGCCAACCTGGTGACCGAGCTGAGCCGCTTCCCGTACCTCGTGCGGTCGGCCGTCGCCGGCGGCGGCTACGTGGACGCGATGGACGTCAGCCGCGACGGCGAGCCTGATCGCCGCCGGGGACAGCGACAACCGCGTGCACACCTATGACACCGAGGGGCGCATCGTCGGCACGTTCAGCTGGGGACCGGCGCCGGACCCGGACAGGCTCGCGAAGAGCATGGTGGCCTTCAGCCCCACCGCCGACCTGCTGGCGGTGGCGTCTCGCACCCCGGTGGACCAGCCTGTGCGGCTGCTCGATCCCGACTCCCTGCGGCCGACCGGCCCACCCCTCCTCATGCCCGGCGGGGTGGCTGCGGCCAACGACGTGGACTTCAGCGCCGACGGCCGCTACCTGGTCGCCTCCGTCGAGGCGGACGACGAGGAGGCGGTCCCCCTGGTGGTCGTGTGGGACCTGGACAGCCCCGACCGGGCTCCCCCTGAGACGGTCGAGGTGGAGGTGGCGCATTGGGTCGCCATCAGCCCGCGACGGCAGGACCGTCTACACCGCCCTGCCCGCCGCGGCGTACGACGTGGCGTCCGGCGACCTGCTGTGGCGACGCGCGGACGTGTGGTCGTTCTTCAACTTCGACCTGAGCCCAGACGGTTCGCTGCTCGCGCTCAACAAGACAGACCACGTGGCGCCGTACGAGGTCCTGTTGCTCGACACGGCCACCGGGCCGCACCCGGGCTGTGCTCCGGGGCCAGCACGACACGGTCCGCGACCTGCGCTTCTCCAACTCTGGCGACGTGCTGGCCGCGGGGACGCGCGACGGCGAGGTCGTGCTCTTCGACGTGCCTTCCGGGGCGTTGTTGGACCGGTGGCCCGCCGACGAGACCGTGTGGAGCGTCGACTTCAGCCCCGACGACCAGCTTCGTCCACGCCGGCGGCACCTCGGGCATGCTGCGGACCTGGGACCCGGGGGCCACGTCCACCTACCTCGAGCAGATCGCCTCGGTCGGGCCGCGCCGCCAGTACCTCTTCGCCGACCTGTCGCCCGACAGGGGCCGGGTCGCCTACCGGTGGCAGGACGCGGCCGGCGACGGGTGGGTGCGGTTCCTGGACCTGGGCACGGGCGAGGTCACACCTCGCGCGCGGCTGCCGGTCCAGGAGGGTCTCTGGGTGGCCTCCGCGTGGAGCCGGGACGGCACGGACGTACGCCGCGCACGATGGCTGCGTCAGCGGCGACTGTCACGACAGCTCCGTGGTGAGCCTGGTCGACGGCCGCAGCGGCCGCGTCTTGCGGAGCCGGTCGGTCGTGGAGGCCCCCCCGTTCTTCGCGATGACCTACACCGCGGACGGCGCCTCCCTGCTCGTCGTCGACGACTCCGGCGAGATGAGGCCGGTCGACGCGGCCGACCTCCAGCCCGCGAAGCGGACGATCGGCGACGGGGTGGACTGCTGCCTGTCCGTCATTCCCGGGACCTCCCTGGCGTTCTACCTGGACGGGTCGGACGACGGCGCCATCGACCGCTGGCGCCTGGTCGACCTGGACCGCGACGGCGCTCGGGTGGCCGGCGGCGACCTGACCTTCCGTGGCAACGACGTCGCGGTGTCCCCGGACGGCGCCACGGTCGCGGTGACCGGGCGGTCCGGCGAGCTGACCAGGATCGACCTGGAGACCGGCGACCAGGTGCGCGGGTCCACCGGCCACGCCGTCGACCTGATGCGGGTGGCCTACTCCGACGACGGCACGCGCATCGTCACCGGGGCCGCCGACGGCGCCGTCAGCCTGTGGGACGCCGAGACCCTGCAGCATCTCGGTACGGTGGTGGCGCCGAGCGTGGGTGACGTGGTGGCGTCGGTGGGCTTCGTCGGCGACGGCCACGACGTCGTCATCGCCGCGCACGACGGTCGCGTCTACCGGTGGCGCGTGGAGGCGGACCGGACGCTCGAGATGGGCTGTCGGATGGCCGGCCGCTCCTTGACGCGTGAGGAGTGGCAGGAGTACCTGCCCGAGCAGCCGTTCCAGGACGTCTGTCCGACATCCTGACGTCATGCGGGGTCGGTAGATTGCCCCGGGTGACGAACACCGAGCAGGAGGTCGCGCCCGTCGCGGCCGCGCCGCGGCACTGGGAGGCCGACGTCCTGCTCCGTGACGGTCTCTCGGCGCACATCCGGCCGATCCGGCACGAGGACGGCGACCTCCTGGTCGAGTTCTACGGCCGGGTCTCGGACCAGTCGAAGTACTTCCGGTTCTTCACCGCGATGCCCAAGCTCTCCGAGCGCGACGTGGTGCGCTTCACCCACGTCGACCACGTGCACCGGGTGGCCTTCGTGGTCACCCTCAAGAAGCGGATCATCGCGCTCGGCAGCTACGAGGGCGACGCGTCCGGCAAGGCCGAGGTCGCGTTCCTCGTCGAGGACGCCCAGCAGGGCCGCGGCATCGGCCAGCTCCTGCTCGAGCACCTCGCGCAGGCCGGCCGGGAGCGAGGCATCGAGCGGTTCGTCGCCGAGGTGCTGCCCGACAACGAGCGGATGATCCAGACCTTCCGCGACGCCGGCTACCGCCTGGTGAGCGACGTCGAGGACGGGGTGATGTCGCTGGAGTTCCCGATCGAGCCGACCGACACCTTCGCCGGGGTGATGGCCACCCGTGAGCACCGCGCCGAGTCGAAGTCCATCGAGACCTTCTTCAACCCGCGGTCGGTCGCGGTGATCGGCGCCAGCCGCCGCCAGGACACCATCGGCCAGGCCCTCGTGCGGCACCTCGTGCTGGGCGACTACACCGGCCGCGTGTACGTCGTGAACGACCGCGCCACCTCGGTGTCCGGGATGCCCGCGCACGCGACCGTCAGCGAGATCGACGACGACGTCGACGTGGCCATCGTGGCCGTGCCCGCCGAGTCCGTGCAGGACGTCGTCCTCGACTGCGCCAACAAGGGGGTGCACGGCCTCGTCGTCATCTCGTCGGGCTTCGCCGAGGTGGGGGAGGAGGGCCGCCAGCGCCAGCGCCGGCTGCTCGGGCTCTGCCGCTCCTACGGCCTGCGCCTGATCGGGCCCAACTGCCTGGGCATCATCAACACCGACCCCGCGGTCCAGCTCAACGCCTCGCTGTCGTCCCACATCCCCGCCCGCGGCCGGGCGGGCTTCTTCTGCCAGTCCGGCGCGCTCGGCTCCGCGATCCTCGAGAAGGTCACCAACCGCGGCCTCGGGCTCTCGACGTTCGTCAGTGCCGGCAACCGGGCCGACGTCTCCGGCAACGACGTGCTCCAGTACTGGGAGGAGGACGAGGCCACCGAGGTCGTCCTGCTCTACCTCGAGTCGATCGGCAACCCGCGGAAGTTCTCGCGGATCGCGCGCCGGGTGTCGCTGCGCAAGCCGATCATCGCCGTCCGCTCCGGCCGCACGACGCAGGGCGTCCCGATGGGTCAGATCGTGCGCCAGATCGCGGCGCCGCAGCACGCCGTCGACGCGATGTTCCGGCAGGCCGGCGTGATCCAGGTCGACACCCTCGACGAGATGTTCGACGTCGCCCAGCTGCTGGCCCACCAGCCGCTGCCGCGGGGTCGGCGGGTGGCGATCGTGGGCAACAGCGACGCCATCGGGCTGCTGGCCGCCGACGCCGCCTCCGCCGTCGGCCTGGTCGTCAACCGCTCCGTCGCGCTGGGCGCCGACGCCACGGCCGAGGACTTCGAGGACGCCCTCGACGCGGCCATCGACGACCCCGACGTCGACTCGGTGGTGGCGGTCTACGTGCCGCCGCTCAACGTCTCCGGCGAGGACGTCGCCAACGTGCTCGCCGCGGTCGGCGAGCAGTCCGACAAGCCGATCGTCTCCTCGTTCCTCGGCGCGGAAGGTGTCCCCGAGCTGCTGCGCGTGCCCGACGTCGCCGGCTCCAGCGCCGGCCGCGGCTCGGTGCCGTCGTACCCCGCCATCGAGTCCGCCGTGCGTGCGCTCGCCTCGGTCGTCGGGTACGCCGTGTGGCTGCGCACCCCGAACGGCCCGGCCGCCACGCTCGAGGGCGTCGACCCGGTCGCGGCGAAGCAGTTCGTGAACCGGCTGCTCATCGCGCACCCCGACGGCCGCGACCTCGAGCCCGACGAGCTGCGCACCCTGCTCGCGGCCTACGGCATCGACCTGTGGGGAGCCACGCCCGTCTCGACGCTCAAGGAGGCGCTGCGCGTCGGCAAGGAGCTCGGCTGGGACGTCGTGCTGAAGGCCACCACCGACCGCCTGCGCGAGCGTCCGGACCTCGCCCACGTGTGGCGCAACATCGACAACCAGGCGGAGATGCGGCAGGCCTGGCGCAGCCTCAACGAGATCATCACCGAGCCCCTCTCGGCCGGGTTCGTGGTGCAGAAGAACGCCCCACCCGGCATCCCGGTCAGCGTCGCCTCGATCGAGGACCCGCTGTTCGGCCCCGTCGTGTCGTTCGGCATCTCCGGGCCGCTGACCGAGCTGCTGCAGGACCGGTCCTACCGGATCCCGCCGCTGGGGGAGCGGGACGCCGAGGCGATGGTCCGCGAGATCAAGGCCGCGCCGATCCTGTTCGGCTACCGGGGCAGCGAGGCCGTGGACGTCGCCGAGGTCGAGCGGCTCGTGCAGCGCGTCGCCCAGCTCCAGCACGACATCCCCCAGGTGGCCTCGCTCGACCTGGCGCTCGTGCTGGCCGGTGCCGAGGACCTCACCGTGCTCACGGCGTTCGGTCGGGTCGAGCCGGTCGCCGACCCGCGGTCCGACTGGTTCGTCCGACGACTCCCCGACCTGGCCGACACGATCCCCGGCTGACGTCCTCCGCAGGAAAGCACGCCGGGCGTCGTCGGCTAGCGTGCCCGCATGGCTTCGCCCACCTACGAACGTCTCAAGCTCCGCAACGGTCTCCGCGTCGTGCTCGCGCCGGACCGGTCCGCGCCGGTGGTGGCGGTCGCCGTCTACTACGACGTCGGCATCCGCTCCGAGCCCCAGGGGCGGACGGGCTTCGCGCACCTCTTCGAGCACCTGATGTTCCAGGGGTCGGCGTCGCTGGCGAAGATGGAGCTGGTCAACCAGATCTCGTCGTCGGGCGGCGTCCTCAACGGCTCGACGCGCCTGGACTACACCAACTACTACGAGATGCTCCCGTCCAACGCCCTGGACCGGGCCCTGTTCCTCGAGGCCGACCGGATGGGCTGGCCGGCCGTGACCGAGGAGAACCTGGCCAACCAGATCGCGGTGGTCAAGGAGGAGATCCGGGTCAACGTCCTCAACGAGCCGTACGGCGGCTTCCCCTGGCTGACCCTCGCGCCGGTGCTCTACGAGACCTGGGCCAACGCCCACGACGGCTACGGGTCGTTCGAGGACCTGAGCCAGGCCAGCCTCGACGACGCCCGCGACTTCTTCGACGCCTACTACGCACCGGGGAACGCCGTGCTCGCGGTCACCGGCGACTTCGAGGTCGACCACGCCGCCGAGCTGGTCCACCGGCACTTCGACCCGGTGCCCAAGCGGGCCGTGCCACCCCGGCCCGACTTCGACGAGCCGGCCCCGACCAGCGAGCGGCGCGGCGAGCAGAAGGACGACATGGCCCCCGCGCCCGCGGTGGCCCTGGGCTGGCGGGTGCCCGACCCGGCCGACCTGGACGCCTACCTGCCGTACGTCGTCGTCGCCTCGGCGCTCGCGACGGGCGACGCCTCGCGGCTGCGCCGCCGGCTCGTGCAGGAGGACCGGCTGGCCACCGACGTCGGCTGCCACCTCGGCCTGATGGAGGACGCCTTCGACGTGCGCAACCCGTGCCCGTTCGTGCTCGAGGCGCACCACCCGGGCAGCGTCACCACCGACCGGGTCGTCGCGGCCGTGGACGAGGAGCTCGACCGCCTCGCCACCGACGGGATCGGCGCCGACGAGCTCACGCGCGTCACGGCCCGGCTGCGGTCGCACCTGCTCCAGGCCGACGACAACGTCCTCCAGCGGGCGCTGCGCGTCGCGTCGTACGAGCAGCAGCGCGGCCGCCCCGAGCTCACCCACGAGCTGCCCGACCTGCTCGAGCAGGTCACCGCCGAGCAGGTCGCCGCGGCGGCCGGGACGCTGAGACCCGACGTCCGCGCCCGCCTCGACCTGATCGCAGGTGACGCATGAGTCCCCGTCGCGAGCGCAAGCCGCAGCCGATCCCCGCCCTCACCAAGCCCCGCAAGCAGCGGCTCCCGTCGATCGCCGAGCGCACGTTGGCGAGCGGGCTCCGGGTCGTCGCCGTCCGGCGGGCGAGCGTGCCGCTGGTCCACCTGCGGTTGCGGGTGCCCAACGCCATCCGCCGCGACGCCGACCTGGCCAAGACGGCCGTGCTCTCGCGGACGATGATGCTCGGCACGAGCAGCCGCTCGCAGGGCGAGCTGGCCGAGGCCCTGCAGCGCCTGGGCGGCGGCCTGCGCGTCGACGACGGCGCCGACGGTCTCTCCTTCGGCGGCGAGTCGCTCAAGTCGGAGCTCGGTGGCCTGCTCGGCCTGCTGGCCGAGGTGCTCACCGACGCGGCGTACCCGCGCGCGGCCTCCGAGCGGGAGGCCGGCCGGCTGGGCGACCACCTGCGCCGCGCGCTGTCGCAACCCGGCGTGGTGGCGGACGAGGCGTGGCTGAACCGCAGGTACGGCGACCACCCCTACGGTCGTTCGCTGCCCACGCCCGACGAGGTCGCCGAGGTGGCGCCGCGCTCGCTGCGGGCCCTGCACCGGCGTCGCGTCGTCCCCCGCGGCAGCCTGCTCGTGCTCGTCGGCGACCTCACCCCGGCGCGCGCCCTCGACCAGGTCGAGAAGGCTCTCGGGGGCTGGCAGGCCGACGGCACCGGCGCCGCGGTGCCGGCGGTGCCCGACGTGCCGCACGTGCCCCTGCTGCTCGTCGACCGTCCCGGCGCCGTGCAGTCGAACCTCCGCCTGGGCGGCCGCGCGGTGCGGCGTACGGACGAGGGGTACGCCGCCGCCCAGCTCGCGAACGGCATCTTCGGCGGCTCCTTCTCCTCGCGGCTGACCCAGAACATCCGCGAGGACAAGGGCTACACCTACAGCCCGCACAGCGCGGTCCGGCACCTCCGGGGCGACTCGCGGCTGCTCACGTCCGCCGACGTCGCGACCGAGGTGACGGCGCCCGCGATGGTGGAGGTGCTCTACGAGCTCGGCCGGATCGCGTCGCTGCCGCCGACGCCGGACGAGCTCGAGTCCACGGTCCAGTACCTCACCGGCACCCTCGCCCTCGGCACGGCCACGCAGGCGGGCCTCGCCGAGACGCTGGTCGACCTGATGTCGGACGGCAAGGGCGTCGACTGGCTGCAGGAGTACCCCGCCCGGCTGGCCGCCACCACCCCCGAGGACGTGCAGGAGGCGGCCGCGACGATGCTGGCGCCCGCCTCGATGGTCTCGGTCGTGGTCGGCGACGCCGACGTGGTCGAGCCGGGCCTGGCGATGCTGATGGAGGTCGTCCGCCGCTAGGCGTACATCGCCACCACCGCGCGGGCCTGCTCCACCAGGAGGTCGCGCAGCGACGCGGGGGAGACGACCTCCAGGTCACCGGCGTGCGGCAGCAGCTGGCGGGCGGCGACCTCGTCGTGCTCGATGGGCAGGTCGACGGTCGTCCAGCCGTCCGCGTCGGGGGCCACCCCCACGACGGCGTCGCGCAGGGTCGCGTCGGAGAGGTCGGGCAGGCGGCGGACCAGGGCGGGGGAGAGCCGGACGACGGCGACGCGGGAGAGCCGGCGCTTGTCGAAGTCGGCGAGGTGGGTGGCCCACCAGGGCCCGAGCCGGAAGTCGGCCGGTCGCTCGAAGCGCTCGGCCGTCGGCGTCAGCCGCAGGATGTGCGAGACCCGGTAGGTGCGGACCGTGCCGTCGGAGGCCGCGGCGAGGTACCAGGTGCCGCCCTTGAGGACGAGCCCGTACGGCGCCAGCCGACGCTCGACCTCGCGCGGGGCCTCCCAGCGCCGGTAGACCACGTCGACGACGCGGTCGTCGAGCACGGCCTCTGCCAGCGCGGCGAGGTGGGGCGGCTCCTCCGCGGGGTGGTACCACGCCGAGACGTCGAGCCGGAACCGGTCGCGCAGCCGGCCGGCCCGTACCCGCTGGGCAGGGCCCAGCGCGGCGAGCAGCTTGCGCTCGGCGGACGCCGCCTCCTCGCCCAGTCCCAGGGCGGCGGCCGGCCCGGGCAGGCCGACCATGAACAGCGAGAGCGCCTCGTCCTCGGTCAGCCCGGTCAGCCGGGTGCGGTAGCCGTCGACGAGGCGGTAGCCGCCCGCCCGGCCCTGCTCGGCGTACACCGGGACGCCCGCGGCGGACAACGCCTCGACGTCGCGGTAGACGGTGCGCAGCGAGACCTCGAGCTCGCCGGCGAGCTCGCGGGCCGTCATCCGGGGCCGGGCCTGGAGCAGCATCAGGATCGAGACGAGGCGGCTGGAACGCATGCCTCGGACGGTAGGGGAGACCGCCGACAATCGCTGCCAGGAACTGTCAGGTATGACGTCCAGGCTGGCCGACATGACCTCCACCAACATCGGACAGCGCACCTCCACCGACTTCGACTTCCTCGTCGGGACGTGGGACGTCGAGCACCACCGGCTCGTCGCACCGCTCACCGGCAGCACCGAGTGGGTCGTCAGCGGCGACAGCCGGGCCGCGGGCTACACCTACCTCGACGGCGCGGTCAGCGTCGACGAGATCACCTTCCCGACCGCCGGCGCCTCGGGCATGTCCCTCCGGCTCTACTCCGCCGACCGCGACGAGTGGTCCATCTTCTGGGTCAGCAGCCACGACGGCCGCGTCGGGCCGCCGGTGCACGGCCGCTGGGACGGCGAGCCCGGCGAACGGCGCTGTCGGCTGGTGGGAGACGAGCTCCCCCAGGGCGGCCGGCCGACCCGGATGACCTACGAGTGGAGCGACATCACCGCGACCGACGCGCGGTGGCAGCAGGCGTACTCCGTCGACGACGAGCGGACCTGGGAGAAGAACTGGGAGATGCGCTTCCACCGCACCGGCGACGCGCCCGTCGCGGTACCGCAGGACCACCTTCCGAAGGTCACCTCCGACTTCGACTTCCTCACCGGTACCTGGCGGGTGCAGCACCGCAAGCTGCGCTCGCGGCTGACCGGGTGCACCGACTGGGACGAGTACGAGTCCCGGTTCGAGGCCAGGACCCACCTCAACGGGCTGGTGAGCATCGACGAGGGCGCGTTGCCGCACCCCTCGCCGTACCGCGGCATGACCTTCCGCACGTACGACGTCGCCGCCGGGGAGTGGGCGCTGCACTGGCTCGACAGCCGCACCCTGCAGATGGACACGGCGCCGGTGCGCGGACGCTTCGTCGACGGCGTGGGTGAGTTCGTCGCCGAGGACCACCACGAGGGCGTCCCCATCCTGTGTCGCTTCCGCTGGACGGTGCACGGACCCGAGCACGCTTCGTGGGACCAGGCGTTCTCGACCGACGACGGCAGCACCTGGGAGACCAACTGGCTGATGGAGGAGACCCGGGTGGAGTAGCCCGTTCCGGAGGCACGGGTGCGTGCCAGACTGGCGTCCATGCGCACCCACGACCGCGACCGGGCCCTCGACCTGCGCGAGGCGATCCACCACACGGGCTACTACCCCGACGTGGTGGCCGACGGGGTGTCGGGTGCGGTCGCGGGCGAGGAGGTCGTGTCGTTCTACATCCACCACGAGCCGACGTTCGACCGCGACGAGATCCGCCGTCACCTGACCGTCGTCGTCCTCACCCCGAGCCGGCTGGTCGTGGCCCACACCGACGAGCACGCCGCCGACGACCTGATCGCGGAGCCCTACACCTCCACCTCCACCGAGGCGATCGCCCTGTCGACGGTCAAGTCGGTGGTGGTGACCCGGATGGTCACCAACCCGACGTCCGGATCGGCACCCGCGGCCGAGGCCGTGGTCACCATCGGCTGGGGCGGCGTCAGCCGGATCGACCTCGAACCGGCCGGCTGCCAGGACCCCGAGTGCGAGGCCGACCACGGCTACACCGGCGTGCTGGCCTCCGACGACTTCTCCATCCGCGCCTCGGCCACCGCCGACGGCACCGACGCCGTCGCTCTGCTGCTGGCCTTCGCCGACTCCCTGTCGGCGCGCACCCAGGGCGCGTGAGCCCGACCGTCGAGCCGGCCTTCGTCGAGCCGGCCTACGGGAGCCGTTCGCTGGTCGACGTGGTGCCCGCGGTGGGTGCGGCCATCGGGGTCAAGCACCGGCCCGACGAGCAGGTCCCCGGCAGTCTGCTGCTGCCGGAAGCCCCGGCCTACGTCGTGTTCCTGGTCGACGGCCTCGGGGCGCGGCTGCTGGAGCGGTACGCCGAGGCGGCGCCGTACCTCGCCTCGCTGATCGGTCGCCAGGCGCCCGGAACCGCCGGCGTCCCGTCGACGACCGCGACCAGCCTGAGCTCGCTCGGCACCGCCCTGCCGCCGGGGGCGCACGGGCTGGTGGGCTTCACCTCGCGGATCCCCGGCACCGAACGGCTGCTCAACGCGCTGGCGTGGGACAAGCAGGTCGACCCCAAGGAGTGGCAGCCGCACGCGACGGCGTTCACCGGCCTGCGGCTGAACGGCGCCTCCGTGACAGTGATCAACAAGCGCGAGTTCCGGGGGAGCGGGCTGACGGTCGCGGCGCACCGCGGCGCGGAGTTCGTCGGGGCCGACCGCGTCGGAGAGCGGCTCGCCGCGGCCGTCGCTGCGTCGAGCGAACGGCCCAGCCTCACCTACCTCTACGACGGCGACCTCGACTGGACGGGCCACCGCTACGGCGTGGCCTCGGACCCGTGGCTCCAGCAGCTCGCCATGGTCGACGCCGAGGCCGAGCAGCTGCGGGAGTCGCTGCCCCCCGACGTCCGGCTGCTCGTGATCGCGGACCACGGCATGGTCGACTCCCCGAGCGCGTCACGGGTCGACGTCGACGCCGAGCTGGAGCTGCGCGACGGCCTCTTCCTGATGGGCGGCGAGGCGCGGTTCCGGCACCTCTACTGCCGCAACGGAGCGATCGACGACGTCGCCGCGACCTGGCGCTCGGTGCTCGGCGACCGGGCCGACGTGCTCACCCGCCAGGAGGCGATCGGCCGCGGCTGGTTCGGTGCCGTGGAGCCGCTGGTCATGCCGCGGCTCGGCGACGTCGTCGTCGCCTGCCGCGGCGACCACGCCGTCATCTCGAGCGTCGACTTCTCGTACGAGTCCACGCTCATCGGCCTGCACGGGTCGCTGACCGCCGACGAGATGCTCATCCCCCTCCTGGTGGACTGACCGAACCGTCCGTCGTTGCCGGCGCGTTAATCGGTTGTGGCTCGCGCGGGGGCGCGAGCACACTCGAAAAACTCTCGGGATTCCCGACACCCAGGAGGATCCATGCGCAGGACAGCAGCAGTCGCCGCGGGAGCGGCTCTCCTCTTCTCGGCCGGTACGGCGGCCCCCGCGGTCGCGGTGCCGACGGGCACGCCCGTGCTGATCACCGCCCACACGGACTTCGAGAGCGAGGCCAGCGCGTTCGACGCGACGCTCGACGGCTGCGAGTCGGGGACGGTCGTCAACAGCGACGACGCCAAGGCGAACTTCACGCCGTGGGGCGGGGTGTTCAGCGGGGACAAGGAGTTCACCTGCGCCGGTGGTCTCTCTGGCTTCACCCTGCGCCTGAAGGCCCGATTCGGCGAGGGCGGCTCGACCGGCAGCTGGACCGTCGTCAGCGGCTGGGGCGACCTCGCCGGGCTCAAGGGCTCCGGCTCCCTGGTCGGTGTCCCGTCCACGATGGCCGGGATCGAGATCGACGACGTCTACTCGGGCTCGGTCCGGTAGGAGGGGTGCCCGCCCCCGGGCCGCTAGCCGAAGGGCAGCGGCTCGGGGGCGAGGCTGACGGCGTGGGCGCGGGCGGCGGTGAGCCGACGGCGGTGGTGCTGGCGGCAGAGCACCTCGTACGCGACGTCGGCGGGCTCGTGACCGCCGTCGGCGGGGTCGTCCACGTCGCCGACGACGATCACCTCGCCCTCCACGACCATCACGCCGTTCTCGGTCCGGGCGTTGTGGGTGGCGCGCTTGCCGCACCAGCACAGCGCCTCGACCTGGAGCACGTGCATGCGGTCGGCCAGCTCGACGAGCCGGGCGCTGCCGGGGAAGAGCATGCTGCGGAAGTCGGTGAGGATGCCGAACGCGAACACGTCGATCTGCAGCTCGTCGACGACCCGGGCGAGCTGGTCGATCTGGTCGGCGGTGAAGAACTGGGCCTCGTCGCAGATCAGGTAGTCGATCCGACCGCCCTGCGTGAGCGTGTCGACGACGTACCGCCAGAAGTTGAAGTCGGGGTGGACCTCGATCGCGTCGTGCTGGAGGCCCAGGCGGCTCGACAGGATCGACTCGCCGGCCCGGTCGTGGGTCGTGAAGATCCGGCCGACCCGACCACGCACGGCGTGGTTGTGGTTGGTCTGGAGCGCCAGCGTGCTCTTGCCGGAGTCCATCGTGCCGGTGAAGAACTGGAGCTCAGCCACGGGTCGTGATCCTGTCACACGCCTCCGGCAGGACAGGATGTCTCCCATGGCGTCCCCCCTCGTCACCGCCCGCGACCTCACCGGCCTGCTGGGCCCGGTCACCGTCCTCGACGTCCGCTACCAGACCGGCGGGCCCGACGGCCGGCCGGCGTACGAGGCGGGCCACATCCCCGGAGCCGTGTACGTCGACCTGGACACCGCGCTGGCCGGCCCACCCGCCGCGCCGGGCGAGCCGGGCGGCCGGCACCCCCTGCCGGAGACCGCGGTCTTCGAGGCGGCGATGCGGGCGGCGGGCGTGCGTCACGACCGCCCGGTGGTCGTGTACGACGACTGGGGCGGCCGCGCCGCGGCCCGGGCCTGGTGGCTGCTGCGCTACCACGGCCACGGCGACGTCCGTGTCCTCGACGGCGGGCTGCCCGCGTGGCTCGACGCGGGCGGCGCGACCGAGACCGGACCGGTGACGCCCGAGCACCTCGGCGACTTCACGGCGAACCCCGGCCAGATGCCGGTGGTCGACACCGACGACGTGCCGGCGGTGGAGGTCCTGGTCGACGCTCGGGCCCACGAGCGGTACGCCGGCGAGCACGAGCCCATCGACCCCGTCGCCGGGCACGTGCCGGGCGCGGTCAACGTGCCCACCAACGACAACCTCGGCCCGGGCGGACGCTTCAAGGACCCCGACGAGCTGCGCCGCACGTACGCCGCCGTGGGCGCGGTCGCCGGCGCCGACGTGGCGGCGTACTGCGGCTCGGGCGTGACCGCCTGCCACGACCTGCTCGCGCTGGCCGTCGCCCGGGTGCCGGCGGCGCTCTACGCCGGCTCGTGGAGCGACTGGGTCAGCGACCCGGGGAGACCGGTGGCCGGTCCACCAGCCTGACGAGCTTGCGGGGCGCGAGACGGCAGTAGCTCTCGGTCACCAGCTCGCGCAGCTCCTCCCAGTCGACGTCGTCGTCGATCACCACGCCGGCGACGTCGGTGCCCCAGCGGGCGCGGAAGTAGCGCGGGCCCGACCGGGTGATCGCCTCGAGCTCCTCCGGGTCGGCCCGGAACGTCATCACGACGTGCGGCCCGGGGCTGCCGACGGCGCGCGAGTAGGCCTCCGGCCGGCCGGCCTCGATCGGCAGCACGTGGGCGAAGGTGCGCCCGCGCACCCGCCACCGCTCGCCGACCCAGGCCTCTTCCTGGTAGGCGTCGGGCAGCGCCAGCGCGATCCGCGCCAACCGCTCGACCCATGCTTCTGGAACGAGGACTGTTCCGTGTCCAGCACCCACGCCCGCGACGCTAGTCGCGGCCACCGACAGTCGAGGCAAGGCGAACAGCGAGCGGAGCGAGCCAATTAATCGTGCTTCCCGCCGCCGAACATGATCTCGTCCCAGCTCGGCACGGACGCCCGTCCCTTGCGCTTGGCGGGACGGCCGGCCGGCTCGTCGGCGCGGGCGTCGTCGACGGACTCGTCCACCGGCTCGTCGTCGTCCGGCTCGGGTTCGGAGTCGTCGACCGCCGGCTCGTCGTCGAGGTAGGCCTCCACGGGAGCCTCGGACCCCAGGGAGTCGGGGACCGCCGGCTCGACGGGGTCCTCGCTGACCAGGTCGATGGCGTCCTCGCCGAGGGGCAGCTCGTCGGGAGGTACGGCGGCCAGACGGCGCCGGCGGGCCGCCGACAGGTCGTCGGTGCTCGAGGCCGGTGCGGCCTCCTCCGCGGACTCCGCCGGGCCGTCGCCGACCAGCCAGCGGGCCTCCTCGTCGTCGGCGGAGACGTAGTTGCCCGGGGCGTCGAACGTGAACGCCGCCTGACCCTCGTGGGCGCCGGCCTGGAAGGTGGCGGTCAACGTCCAGCGGCCGTCCTCGCGGCGCCACGCGTCCCAGTCGACCCCGCCCGGGTCGACGTTCTGGCCGCGCAGGTGGCTGCCGATCGCGTCCCCGAGCGTGCGGCTGGCCGCCGAGGCGGTGCCGGCCGAGCGGCGCAGGGACGCGCGCTGCGCGCGCTGGGCGACGTGCTCGCGCTCGGCGAGCACCGGGGCGGCGAACGGCATGATCTTGTCGACCGTGGTCTGGGCCGCGGCGGCGACGGCCTCGGGGGTCTCGCCGGCACGGATCCTCGCCTGGATGTCGCGAGGTCGCAGGACGCTCTCCATCTTGATCTCCAACTGGCCGAGGCGGGCCCTCGCGTGGTTGTCGCCGCGCAGGACGGCCCTGAGGTTGGTGTCGACGTCGAGGGTGAACTCGACCCCGGTGTCGGACACGAGCAGCAGGCGTTTCCCGTCCTCGCTCAGACCCGCGAGGGTGAGGTGGGCCATCTGCTCGTCCTTCTCCTTTCGCCCGAGGTCAGGGCACACGATCAGGTTCTGGGTCGGGCTCCGGTTGCGGCCGAGCCTACGCCCGAGCGACCCCTCGCCAGCCCTAACCTGTCCGGGTGTCGTCCACAACCCTTCTGGTCGTGCTCGACCTCGTCGGGATCTTCGTGTTCGCGATCTCCGGGGCCCTGGTCGGGGTCCGGCGCGGGCTCGACGTGTTCGGCGTGCTGGTGCTGGCCGGGGTGACAGGTCTGGGCGGCGGCTTCCTGCGCGACGTCCTCATCGGTGACGTCCCGCCCGCGGCGCTGGGCGACTGGCGCTACCTGATGGTCCCGGTCGCGGCCGGGCTGATCACCTTCGTCTTCCATCCGGCCGTCGGCCGGGTGGAGCGGCTGGTCACGATCTTCGACGCGTTCGGGCTGGCGCTCTTCTGCGTCACCGGCGCGCTGAAGGCTCTGGAGTACGGCCTGAGCCCCGTCCCTGCCGCGCTGATGGGCCTGGTCACCGCCATCGGCGGCGGCATCGCCCGCGACCTCCTGGCCAACCGGGTGCCCGAGGTGTTCCGGGGCGAGCTCTACGCCATCCCCGCCCTGGCCGGGTCGGTGGTCGTCGTCGTCCTCGACGGTCTCGGCCAGCGCACGCTGGTCGTGGCCCTCGCCGGCGCCGGCGTCTGCCTCACCTGGCGGCTGCTCGCCCTGCGCCTGCACTGGCGGGCACCGCTGCCGACCGGCCCGGCCAACGTCTGAGGCCTACGACACGCTCGGTCGCACCCGCGGCAGCGTCTGGGCGGCCAGCACCGCGACCAGGCCGGCCCCGACCGAGACGAGGTACGCCGGGGACGCGCCGGCCGCGTCGACCACCAGGCCGCTGATCGCCGCGCCGGGGGCGAGCCCGGCGGCCAGGCCGGTGTGGATGAAGGCCATCCCCTCGGTGAGCCGTGCCGCGGGCACGCGCTGCTCCACGAGCGACAGCGTCGCGATCAGGGAGGGCGCGATGGCGAAGCCGGCGAGGAACAGGGCGGCCGCCATCACCCAGACGGTGTCGATGAACCCGAGCGGGGCCATGCCCAGGGTCAGGGCGATGGTGCCCACCTTCAGCCGGGTCGACGGTCCCTTCGTCCAGTGGATCGCGCCCGTGATCACGCCGGCGAGCAGGCTCCCGAGCGCCCAGAAGGCCAGCAGGACGCCGGTCACCCCGGGGACGCCGTGCTCCTCGGCGAAGGCCACCGTCGTCACCTCGGCCGAGCCGAACAACGAGCCCAGCGCCAGGGCCACGACCGCGAGCGGGACCACGGTGCGCCACGGCATCCGCGGACCCGCGGTCTTCCCGTCGGCCGTCGAGACGCGCGGGTGGCCCGGCGGCTCGGTGGCGCGCTGCGAGGCCAGGAAGAGCGTGCCGCTGACGCCGGTGAGGATGGCCGCGGCCAGCCCGGCCACCGGGTCCCACGCCGTCGCGAGGGCGGTGACCAGGATCGGGCCGGTGATGAACACCGCCTCGTCGACCACCGACTCGAGCGCGTACGCCGTCTGCACCTCGCGCGGCTCGTCCAGCACGTACGACCAGCGGGCCCGGACGCACGTGCCCACCGGCGGCAGCATCAGCCCGGCCACGATCGCGAGGGCGAAGACGCTCCACCGCGGCCACTCGCCGTGCACCGCCGCGATGAGCAGCGCCAGCGCGGCCCCCCACGTCAGGATCAGGGCCGGCAAGACCCTGAACTGCCCGAGCCGGTCGAGGGCGCGGCCCTGGAAGATCGTCGCCGCGGCGTTCGCGACGGTCGTGGCGCCGGCGACCGACCCGGCGTACGCGTAGGAGCCGGTGACGTTCACGACGAGCAGCACGATGCCGAGACCCTGCATCGAGATGGGCAGCCGGCCCACCAGCCCGGTCGCGCTGAAGAGCAGGGCTCCTGGCACGGCCAGGATGCGGCGGTACGTCGTGAGCATCGGAGCCGACAGTAGGGCTCGGCTCTCTACGATGGACCCATGCCCTCGGACGTGCGCCCGTACGACGCCCTCTTGCTGGTGTCGTTCGGGGGGCCGGAGAAGCCCGACGACGTCCTCCCGTTCCTCGAGAACGTCACGCGCGGCCGCGGCATCCCGCGCGAGCGGCTCGAGGAGGTCGGCGAGCACTACCACCTCTTCGGTGGCCGCTCGCCGATCAACGACCAGAACCGCTCCCTGCTGGGCGCCATCCGCGAGGACCTCGCCGGTGCGGGCATCGACCTGCCGGTCTACTGGGGCAACCGCAACTGGGACCCGTACCTCGTCGACGCGGTCACCCAGATGCGCGACGACGGCATCACGCGGGCCGCGAGCTTCCTGACGTCGGCCTACTCGTCGTACTCCTCGTGCCGGCAGTACCGCGAGAACCTGGCCGCGGCCGCCGCCGCCGTCCCCGGCGCGCCGCGCCTCGACCGGCTGCGGGCCTACTTCAACCACCCGCGGTTCATCGAGCCGGTGGTGGACGCGACCCTCGCCGCGCTGGCCGAGCTCCCCGACGACGTGCGCAACGGAGCCCACCTCGTCTTCGTGACCCACTCGATCCCGGTCGACATGAACGAGCGCAGCGGCCCGTGGGGGCGCGCGTACCTCGGCCAGCACCGGTCCGCCGCCACCGTCGTGGCCGAGCGGGTGCGCCAGGAGGTCGCCCGCAAGCACCCGTCGCGGCTGGTGTTCTGCTCCCGCTCCGGGCCGCCGCAGGTGCCGTGGCTCGAGCCCGACGTCAACGACCACCTCGAGGAGCTGGCCAAGGACGGCGCGAGCTCCGCGGTGATCGTGCCCATCGGGTTCGTCTCCGACCACATGGAGGTCATCTACGACCTCGACACCGAGGCCCTCGCGACCGCCGAACGACTGTCGTTCCCGGTCAGCCGGGCGGCGACGCCGGGGATCGACCCGCGGTTCGTCGGGCTGCCCCGCGAGCTGCTCGTGGAGCGCGCCGCCACCGAGCGCGGCGAGGAGGTGCCGCGGGTCGCCGTCGGCGGCCTGATGGCCGCGCCCGACCTGTGCGCCGCGGGCTGCTGCCCGAACCTGCGCGGCGAGCAGCCGGTCATCGGCGGCCCGCAGGCGCCCCCGAAGCTGGTCACGTGACCCGTGCCGACGTCGCCCCGGGCGAGCTGCTCGAGCTCGCCCTCGAGGCGGCCCGCGCCGCGGCCGCCCACATCCGCGAGCGCCGTACGCACGGGGTCAGCGTCGCCGACACCAAGTCCAGCGACGTCGACGTCGTGACCCTCGCCGACCGCGAGAGCGAGGAGCTGATCCGCCGCCAGGTGCTCGACCGGCGCCCCGACGACGCGTTCCTGGGCGAGGAGACCGGCACCGCGTCCGGCTCCACCGGCGTGCGCTGGGTCGTCGACCCGATCGACGGCACCGTGAACTACCTGTACGGACTGCCGGAGTACTCGGTCTCGATCGCGGTCGAGCACGACGGCGAGGTGGTGGCCGGGGTGGTCCTGAACGCGGCGACCGGGGTCGAGTACGTCGCCACGGCCGGCGAGGCCCGGCGCGACGGTGTCCCCTTGGGTGTCCGTGGGCCGGCTCCGGTGCACCAGCGCCTGGTCATCACCGGTTTCGGCTACGACGCCGCCAAGCGCGCCGTCCAGGCCGCCGCGGTGGCCCGGCTGCTGCCGCACGTGCGCGACATCCGCCGGCTCGGCTCGTGCGCGCTGGACCTGTGCCATCTCGCCGAGGGCAGCGCGGACGCGTACGTCGAGGAGGGCGTGAACCTCTGGGACTACGCGGCGGGAGCGTTCATCGCGACCCAGGCCGGCGCGCGCTGGGAGCTGCACCCCGGGGCGTACGGCACGGACGCCCTGGTGGCGGCCCCGGCGCACGGTTTCGACGAGTTCCTGGCCGCCGTCCGGGACGCCGGTTTCCTGGCCCACTTGTAGGCACCCCGTACACAGGGGGCGGAACCGCGCACGGCCCGGGAATAGGTGGGTCCGGGTCGGCGTTCGGTACCCGTCCGTGAGACACGAGCGCTACCGGATACCGCGACCACCGGTCGATGGTGCACAATCTGGCGCGCCGCAGGCCGCGGACTCACGATCCATGGATTCCGCAGATCCCCCCGGGCACAACACAGGGAGTACGAGAAGAAGATGGCAACCGACTACGACGCACCTCGCAAGAGCGAGGAGGACCAGTCAGAGGAGAGCATCGAAGAGCTCAAGGCCCGCCGGCACGACAAGAACTCCGGCAAGGTCGACGAGGACGAGGCCGAAGCGGCCGAGTCGTTCGAGCTCCCCGGCGCCGACCTCTCCCACGAGGAGCTGGCCGTCGAGGTGATGCCCCGCCAGGACGACGAGTTCACCTGCATGAGCTGCTTCCTGGTCCACCACCGCAGCCAGCTCGCCGACGAGAAGAAGCTGATCTGCCGCGACTGCGCGGCGTGACGCACCTCCACTGACCGCAGCGAAACGCCACCGCGGCCCCACGGGGCGGCGGTGGCGTTCGTGTCTTCTGGGTCAGGCGGTGGTGGCGTCCACCTCGTCGCCGTGCTGGAGCTGGGGCGGGAGCTCACCCTTGGAGCGCTGGTAGTAGCCGGCCGCCTTGCGCTGGGCGAGCATCCGGGCCAGGCCGACCACCGTGCCGCTCACGGCGGCCCACATCACGGCCTCCCAGACGTCGACGTCGGGGTCGGCGGGGTTCTCGGGCGGGTTCTTGCCCGTGGCCGCCCGCCACGACGAGTTCAGCGTCTTCTTCGCGATCGCGGCCGCAGCCAACGCGGCGACGAGTGAGAACACCGTCCAGACCTTCGAGCCACTTTCTGCCATGCCGTCAGCCTAGTGGCGACGGGGGTGGCCCGACCTCACCCCGACAGTGGGGTGCCGGAGTGCGCGTTGATGGCAGCGGCCAGCGCTTCCGGGTGCCGGGAGCCGACCAGCCAGTACGGCGTCGGGTCGGCCGGATCGGTGATCGGCACCCGCACCGCGCGCTTCAGGTAGGGACGCATCACGAGGAAGGCGCGGGCGTCGGCGCCGGCGCCCATCGCCAGGCGGGTGTCCGCCGCGTCGAGGGCCTCGGCCGTGCCGAGGTGCTCCAGGCCGATCTGCGCCCGTCCGGCGTGCAGCGAACCACCTGCGACACCGACCCGGGCCGACCCGATCGAGGCCAGCGCGACCACCAGCACCAGTCCCAGCACCCCGGTGATCAGCCACGGCACCGCGCCCGGGATCGCGACGACGAACGCCAGCCAGAAGGTCGCCAGGAGCATCACACCCTGCACCCACCACCGCAGCGGGACGCCGAGCCGCTCGTCGTACCCGGGGTCAGGTACGGCGAGCTCGGGCATGCCGCCAAGGGTAGGGTCCGGGCCGTGCCCGACCCCCACCAGCCCGACGGGCAGCCCGACCTGCAGATCGCGGTGCTGCGGCTGGACCCGGACCTGCCGCTGCCGGCGTACGCCCACCCCGGCGACGCGGGCGCCGACCTGGTCACGGCCGTCGACATCGTCCTCGCGCCCGGCGAACGAGCACTGGTGCCGACGGGCGTCGCCCTGGCGCTGCCGGACGGGTACGTCGCCCTCGTGCACCCGCGCTCCGGCCTGGCCGCGCGCCACGGGCTGTCGCTCGTGAACACCCCGGCACCATCGACGCGGGCTACCGCGGCGAGATCAAGGTGCTGCTCATCAACCACGACCGGCACGAGCCGGTGGAGCTCCGGCGCGGCGACCGGGTCGCGCAGCTGGTCGTCCAGCGCTTCGAGCGGGCGGCCTTCGTGGCCGTCGACGAACTGCCGGAGTCGGCGCGCGGGACCGGGGGATACGGTTCTACCGGAGGTTTCGGCTCCCCCCGCGAGCAGACCGACCAGCCCGAGACCCACCAGGAAGGACACCTGTGAAGTTCCGCCGCAAGGCAGCCGAGAGCATCGACGAGCCGACCGAAGGACTGGGCGAGGAGTCGGCCGACGAGGGCGCGCCCACGGAGACGCCCACCAGCGCCGGCCCGTTCGACGCCGAGGACCTCGTCGACACCGAGGGCCGGGTCGACCTCGGCGCGCTCGTCCTGCTGCCCGTGCCCGGGACCGAGCTCCAGCTCCAGGTGGACGAGACGTCGGGCAACGTCCAGTCGGTGATGTTCGCCGGACCCGAGGGAGCGCTGGAGCTGCGGGTGTTCGCTGCACCGCGTCACGGCGACCTGTGGAGCGAGGTCAGGCCCCAGATCGCCGCCGACCTGGGCCGCCGGGGCGGCACCGCCACCGAGCGCGAGGGCCGCTTCGGCACCGAGCTGGTCTGCCAGATGCCGGTCGCGCGGCCCGACGGCACGTCCGGGCTGCAGCCCTCGCGGGTCATCGGCATCAACGGCACCCGCTGGCTGCTGCGCGCCACCCTGCTCGGCCGTCCCGCGGTCGAGCCCGAGACCGGCGAGCCGTTCGAGGAGGCACTGACCACCGTCGCCGTCCGTCGCGGCGACCACGCCATGCCGGTCGGCGACCCGCTGACCCTCACCCTGCCGCCCGACGCGCGCCGGTCCGGGAGCTGACCATGGTCGACCCAGAGGCCGACGAACGGCGCTGGCCCGAGGACGGCCCGCAGGACCGGCACAAGAGCAAGCTGCGACGTACCTTGAGCCGCTGGGCCAACAGCAACGACCAGCACGCGCGCGAGCTGCGCCAGACCGTCCGGGAGTCCGGGCTCGTGGCGATCGACGAGGCCCCCGACCGCACCCGGGTGAAGCTCAGCGGCTCGCTGCGCACCGTCACCCTGCGCCCCCGCGGCGGCGTGCCCGCGCTCGAGGCCGAGCTGTTCGACGGCTCCGGCGCGATCACGCTGATCTGGCTGGGCCGTCGGCAGATCACCGGCATCGGGCCGGGCCGCCAGCTCGAGGTCGAGGGCCGGATCGGGGTCCAGGACGGAGTGCGCGTGATGTACAACCCCCGCTACGAGCTGCGCGCCTGATGAGCGAGCAACCCCCGGCCGACGCCGGCACGACGGAGGCGGCGCCGAGCCTCGAGACGGTCGAGGCCGTCGTCCGTCGCCAGCTCGCCACGGCGCTCGGCGGCCGGCGCGGGATGATCGAGGCCGCGGTCCCGACGCTGCTGTTCACCGTCACCTGGCTCACCCAGCGCAACCTGACCCTCGCCCTGACGATCAGCGTGGCCGCCGCCCTCGTGCTGCTGGTGGTCCGGCTCGTGCAGCGCTCGACGCCGCAGTTCGTGCTGAACGCCCTGTTCGGCATCGGCATCGGCTGGGTCTTCGTGCGGATCTCGGCCAGCCGCGGCGGCGACGAGGACGCCCAGGCGCTGGCGTACTTCCTGCCCGGCATCCTCTACAACGGCGTGTACGGCCTGGTCTTCGCCCTCACCTGCGTGATCGGCTGGCCGGTGGTCGGGTTCATGGTCGGCAGCGTCACCGGCGACCCGACGGCCTGGCACCACGACAAGCAGGTCGTCCGGCTGTGCACCCGCCTGACCTGGCTGCTCGCCCTGCCGTGCGTGCTGCGCGTCGTCGTGCAGGGGCCCATCTGGCTGGCCGCGCACGCGGGCCGCATCGAGGCCGACACGGCCGTCGCCCTGCTCGGCGTCCTGAAGATCGGGCTGGGCTGGCCGCTGCAGCTGGCGGCGCTGGGGGCGATGGTGTGGGTGCTCGGGCGCAACCAGACGCCGATCGAGCCTCCGCCCGAGCCGGCCGCCTAGGACTCGCTCGGCGTGTGGCTGACGAGGCCGACCGTGTTGCCCTCGGAGTCGGTCACGAACGCCATCCACTCGTCGGTGCCGGCCGGACCGAGCGCGTCGTCCTGGTGCTGGAAGATGACGTGCGGCTCGGACTCGACGACCACGCCCCGCTCGACGCAGCGCTGGATGGTGCGCCGTACGTCGTCCACGCGCAGGTAGACGAGGGCCGAGGGAGCTCCCCGGTCGAGGAGCAGCCGCGTGCCGCCGACCTGGAAGAAGAGCAGGCCGGGTGGGTCGAAGTGGCCGGTCGGCTCGGCCTCCAGCAGCCAGGAGTAGAACTCGCTCGCCCGGTCGAGGTCGACCGCCCGCTGCGCCACCTGGAAGACGTCCATCGACCTCACTCCTCCTCCGGGGCCGACCAGGCGTAGACCTGCTCGCCCTCGATGAACACCCGGTGGGCCCGCTGCATCACGTCGAGCGGGTCGCCGGACCAGATCGCCAGGTCGCCGAGCTTGCCGACCTCGAGCGACCCGATCCTGTCGTCGAGCCCGAGCACCCGCGCGGGGTTGATCGTGATCGCCCGCATCGCGGTCTCGGGGTCGAGGCCGTCCTTGACCGCGAGCGTCGCCTGGTGGACGAGGTAGCCGATCGGGCAGACGGGGTGGTCGGTGATGATCGAGATCTCCACGCCGGCCTTGGCCAGCAGCCCGGGGTTGACGGTCGAGCGGTTGCGCACCTCGACCTTGGTCCGGCTGACGATGAGCGGCCCGATCAGCACGGGGATGCCCTTCGCGGCGATCAGGTCGGCGATCAGGTGGGCCTCGGTCCCGTGGTCGATCACCAGCTCGTAGCCGAACTCGTCCGCGATCCGCATGGCGGTGGCGATGTCGTCCGCGCGGTGGGAGTGCTGGCGCCAGGGGATCTCGCGGTCCAGGACCATCGCCAGCGCCTCGAGCTTGAGGTCGCGGGCGTCGAACGGCTTCTTGTCCTTCTTCGCGGCGGCCTGCTTGGCCTGGTAGTTCTGGGCCGCGACGAAGGCCTCGCGCAGCACCGAGGCAGTGCCGAGCCGCGTCGACGGGGTCTTCTTCTGGTCGCCGTACACGCGCTTGGGGTTCTCGCCCAGCGCCGACTTCAGCCCCGCGGGGGAGCGCAGCACCATCTCGTCCACGGTGCGGCCGTGCGTGTGCACCGCGACGCAGTGGCCGCCGATCACGTTGCCCGAGCCCGGGTTGACGCAGACGGTCGTGATGCCGCCGACGAGTGCGTCGGTGAAGCCGATGTCGGCCGGGTAGATCGCGTCCAGCGCACGCACCTGGGCCGTGACGGGGTCCGTCATCTCGTTGGTGTCCTGGCCCGACCAGCCCTCACCCTCGCCCCAGACCCCCACATGGGTGTGAGCGTCGACGAAGCCGGGAAGCACCCAGCCGCCCTCGGCGTCCACGACCTCGGCACCGCGCGGCACCCTGGCCTTCTTCCCGACCGCCGAGATGCGGCCTCCGGTCACCACGATGGTGCCGTCGTACGGCTCGCCCTCGATGGGGACGACATGGGCGTTGGTGATCGCGAGCGTGCTCTTGTCCCTGGCCACCGGCTCACTCTAGGACGCTGGCGCTCGGCAGTTCCTCTGACTAAGGTCAGAGAATGGCCGACGAGCAGACCGAGGTGCTACGACGGTTCAACCGCACCTACACCCAGCGGATCGGCGCCCTCGACGAGTCGTTCCTCGGGACGGGCCGGCCGTTGGGACCGTCGCGGCTCCTCTTCGAGATCGGCTCCGGCGACGGGTCCGGCGCGACCGTTCGTGAGCTGAGGGACCGTCTCGGCCTCGACTCCGGCTACCTCAGCCGGCTGCTGCGGGCACTCGAGACCGACGACCTGGTGGTCGTCCGGCCCGACCCCGATGACCGTCGCCGGCGGCGGGTGACCCTCAGCCGACGCGGCCGGACCGCGTGGCGACGCCTCGACGACCGGTCCGAGGAGCTCGCCGAACGCCTGGTCGCGCCGCTGAGCGAGCGGCAGCGCGAGCGGCTGACCGAGGCGCTCGCCACCGCCGACCGGCTGGTCCGCGCGGCCACCGTCCGGCTCGAGGAGACCGCACCGACCGATCCCCGTGCGGTCGCGGCCATGGCGGCGTACTTCGCGGAGATCGGCGACCGGTTCGGCTTCGAGCCCGGCGACGCCTGGCAGCACGACGCCGCCTCGATGGCGGCGCCCGACGGCTTCTTCGTGGTGGCGACGAGCGATGGTGAGCCGGTGGCGTGCGGGGGAGTGCAGCGGCTCCCCGACGGAGCGGCCGAGGTGAAGCGGATGTGGGTGCACGACGACTGGCGAGGCGCCGGACTCGGCGCGCGGCTGCTGCGGCACCTCGAGGACCTGGCCCGCGCCCGCGGTCACACCGTGGTCCGGCTGGACACCAACGACACCTTGGTCGAGGCGATCGCGATGTACGAGCGGGCCGGGTACCGCTCGATCGAGCGCTACAACGACAACGAGTGGGCGCGCTGCTGGTTCGAGAAGCGGCTCTGAAGCCAGCGGGAACGACACTGACCCGAGTCAGGCCGAGCAGTCCGACAGAAGGCCCTCACTCAGACCGGTCACGGCGCACCCGACAGCGCAGGTGAAGCACCCGGTCGCCCTGGATCACGACGTCGGGATCCTCCAACAGGTGTTGTGCGTGGACCGACCCGAAGTAGCGCTTGCCGGACCCGAACACGACGGGTACGACGTCCATGCGCACCTCGTCGACCAGGCCCGCGGCAAGCACCTGGCCACCGACGTCACCAGCGGCGACCTCGACGATGCGGTCACCCGCAAGCTCCTGCGCCCTGGCCACGGCTGCCTCGATGCCGTCGACGAAGTGAAACGGCGCGTCGGGGTCCCAGCCCTCGGGCTGCGGCCGGTGCGTCACGACGACCACGTGGTCGATCCCGCCCGGAGGCTTCCCGTCCCAACCGTCCGTCAGGTCGAAGACGTGGCGGCCGACGAGGGTCGCCCCGATCTGGTCCCAGTACGGCCGGGTGTAGTCGTAGGACGCTTGCGACACCTTCACCACGCCGCTCTCGTCCAACGGCACGTCACCGCTGAGCAACCAGTCGAACAGTGGTCCGGGCTGGTCGTTCTCGTCCGCGACGAAGCCGTCCACCGACACCGAGCTGTACATGACCACCTTGCCCACGGGGCTCTCCTCTGCCTTGGGGTGGCCCCAAATTAGCGTGTCGCGGGCGCCCTACCCTCCGTGAGCCGAAGGCGCCAGCATCCTCTCGAGGGCGTCCTCGACCTCGGCACCGGCGACGAAGAGCAGCTCGTCGCCGGACTCGACCGGTTGGTCGGCGTCGGGTCGGTAGACCTGCCCGTCGCGCAGGATCGAGACGAGGGCGCAGTTCTCGGGGAACGGGATCAGGCCCGCCGGCTTGCCGACGTACGGCGAGTCGGCCGGCAGGGTGAGCTCGACGAGGTTGGCGTTGCCCTGGCGGAAGGTGAACAGCCGCACCAGGTCGCCGACCGTGACGGCCTCCTCGACCAGCGCCGACATGATGCGAGGGGTCGACACGCTGACGTCGACCCCCCAGGCCTCGGTGAACAGCCACTCGTTGTTGGGGTGGTTGACCCGGCCCACCGTGCGCGGCACCCCGAACTCGGTCTTGGCCAGGAGGGCCGTGACGAGGTTGGCCTTGTCGTCACCGGTGGCGGCGATGACCACGTCGCACTGGTCGAGACGGGCCTCCTCGAGAGAGGACATCTCGCAGGAGTCGGCCAGCAGCCACTCGGCCTCCGGTACGCGGTCGGGCTTGATCGAGAGGGGGTTCTTGTCGATCAGCAGGACCTGGTGGCCGTTGGTGATCAGCTCCTGGGCGACCGAGCGGCCGACGGCTCCGGCCCCGGCGATGGCGACGCGCACTCAGTGCTCCTCGGGTCCCTTGGTGATCACCGCGAAGACCTCGGCGGCGTGCTCCTCGCGCATCACCAGGTGGAGCAGGTCGCCCTCCTGGATCACGGACTCACGGGTCGGCAGCATGCCCTCGCCCAGACGGTCGATCCAGGCAATCCGGCTGTTGGACTGGAGCTGGAAGTCGTAGGTCTTGTGGCCGATCCAGACCGCCGGCACCGGCACCTGGTCGACGCGGACCGTCCCGGACGGGTCGCGGAAGTCGGGCTCGGCGCCCGCGGGCAGGATCCGGCGCAGCACCTGGTCGGCGGTCCACTTCACGGTCGCGACCGTCGTGATGCCGAGCCGCTGGTAGACCTCGGCGCGGCCGGGGTCGTAGATCCGGGCCACGACCTGCTGGATGCCGAAGGTCTCGCGCGCGACACGCGCGGCGATGATGTTGGAGTTGTCACCGCTCGAGACGGCCGCGAACGCGTCCGCGCGACGGATCCCGGCCTTCTCCAGGACGACCTGCTCGAAGCCGTAGCCGGTCACCTTGTCGCCGTTGAAGGCGGGGCCGAGGCGCCGGAAGGCGTCGGGATCGCTGTCGATGATCGAGACCGTGTGGTTGCGGTCCTCGAGGCTCCGCGCGAGCGTCGAGCCGACGCGGCCGCAGCCCATGATCACCACATGCACGGTTGAACCGTATCCTGTTCGCTCGTGAGCGTCGGCGACGTCGCCAAGCGGATCCTGCTCGGCCAGAAGCTGCGCAGCTCCCAACTGGGCGAGACTCTTCTCCCCAAGCGCATCGCCCTCCCCGTCTTCGCCAGCGACGCCCTCTCGTCGGTCGCCTACGCCCCCGACGAGATCTTCATCATGCTGTCGCTGGCGGGCGCGTCGGCGTACGTCTGGTCCTGGAAGATCGGCATCGCCGTCGCGCTCGTGATGGCGGTCGTGGTGGCGTCCTACCGGCAGAACGTGCACGCCTACCCGTCGGGCGGCGGCGACTACGAGGTGGCCACGGTCAACCTGGGGCCGACCGCCGGCACGACGGTCGCCAGCGCGCTGCTCGTCGACTACGTGATGACCGTCGCCGTGTCGATCTCCTCGGGGGCGCAGTACGCCGCGTCCGCCATCGGCGGTCTCAGCGGCCACGAGGCGACGCTCGGGACCATCCTGGTCATCCTGCTCGCGGCCATGAACCTGCGCGGCATCCGCGAGTCCGGGATCCTTCTTCGCGATCCCGACCTACGCCTTCATGCTGGCCATCCTCGGCATGTGCGCCTACGGGATGCTGCAGCTGGTCATGGGCACCCTCCCCGACGTCGAGAGCGCTCGCCTGGACATCGCGCCGGCGCCGGGTTTCGACGACTCCATGACGACGATGGCGCTGTTGTTCCTGCTCGCTCGCGCGTTCTCCTCCGGCTGTGCCGCGCTGACCGGCGTCGAGGCGATCTCCAACGGCGTGCCGGCCTTCAGGCGCCCCAAGAGCAAGAACGCCGCCACCACGCTGCTGATGCTGGGCGCCATCGCCATCACGATGATGCTCAGCGTGATCGCGCTGGCGAACGCGATGGGGCTCAAGTACGTCGATCCCCACGACCTCGACCGGCTCACCATCGACGGCCAGCCGCTCCCCGCCGGCTACGACCAGCACACCGTGATCGCGCAGATCGCCCGAGCGGTGTTCATCGACTTCTCGCCCGGCTTCTACTTCGTCGTCACCGTCACCGGCGTCATCCTGGTGCTGGCGGCCAACACGGCGTTCAACGGCTTCCCCGTCCTGGGCTCGATCCTCGCCCAGGACGGCTATGCGCCGAGAGCCCTGGGCTCGCGCGGCGACCGGCTGGCCTACAGCAACGGCATCGTCTTCCTGGCGCTGATGGCGATCATCCTGATCCAGGCCTTCGACGCCGAGGTCACCCGACTGATCCAGCTCTACATCGTGGGCGTCTTCGTCTCGTTCACCCTCAGCCAGCTCGGCATGATCCGGCACTGGACCCGCAACCTCCGCACCGAGAAGGACCCGGGCGTGCGCCGGCACATGATGCGCTCGCGCGCCATCAACGCCGTCGGGCTGACGTTCACCGCCGTGGTGCTGGTGATCGTGCTCATCACCAAGTTCCTGGCCGGCGCGTGGATCGCGATCCTGGCCATGGTCATCTTCTTCGTGATCATGCGCGCCATCCGCCGCCACTACGACAACGTCGCCCTGGAGCTGGCGGCCGACGAGGAGGACAAGATCCTCCCGACGCGCGTGCACGCGATCGTCCTGGTCTCCAAGCTGCACAAGCCGACCCTGCGCGCCCTCGCCTTCGCCAAGGCGACCCGGCCGAACGTGCTCGAGGGCGTGTACGTCGCCAGCGACCCCGCCTCGACCGACCGGCTGCTGCACGACTGGGAGGAGCGCAACCTGGGCGTCCCGCTCAAGGTGCTCTTCTCCCCCTACCGCGAGGTCGTCAAGCCGATCGTCGACTACGCCACCCAGATCCGGAAGGCCAACCCGCGCGGGGTGGTCGCGGTCTACATCCCCGAGTACGTCGTCGGGCGCTGGTGGGAGCAGCTCCTGCACAACCAGACGGCCCTGCGGCTCAAGGGCCGGCTGCTCTTCACGCCCGGCGTGATGGTCACGTCGGTGCCCTACCAGCTGCGCTCGAGCCAGATCGCCCGCGAGCGCGAGGAGCGCGAGACGACCCGGGTCCGCGCCGGCGACCTGAGACGTGGTCGCGTCGACGACCGCCCGTCCGACCGGCAGATCCAGCGCTAGCCGTGGTGAGGCAGGATCACGTCTCGTGAGCCGACGACCCCGCACCCGCGCCGCGCGAGGCCGGTCGCGGGTCGGTGAGCGGTTCACCGTCGAGGTCGGGCCGGTGGCCCACGGCGGGCACTGCGTGACCCGGCTCGCGGACGGCGACGACGCGGGCCGCGTGGTCTTCGTGCGGCACGCGATCCCCGGGGAACGGGTCGAGGTCGTGGTCACCGAGGGCACGGACGGCGACAAGTTCTGGCGGGCCGACGCCATCGACGTGCTGTCGGCCTCGGCCGACCGGGTGACGGCGCCGTGCCCGGTCGCCGGGCCGGGACTGTGCGGAGGCTGCGACTTCCAGCACGTGTCGCTGGGCAGGCAGCGCGAGCTCAAGGCCGACGTGGTCGCCGAGCAGCTGCGCCGGCTGGCGGGCCTCGACGTGCCCGTCGTCGTGCAGCGGGTCCCCGGCGACGAGGCCGGCCTGCGGTGGCGCACGCGCACGCGGTTCGCCCATCTGCCCGACGGCCGCCGCGCGATGAGCCGGCACCGGTCCCACGAGCTGGTGCCCGTCGACGACTGCCTGATCGCAGTGCCCGGGGCCGAGGAGCCGCCGGTGGCCGAGAGCGTCACGGCCGGGGGAGCGACGCACGCCTTCGCCGTGCCCGCCGACGGCTTCTGGCAGGTGCACCCCGGCGCGCCGACGGTGCTCGTGGAGACCGTGCTCGACCTCCTCGCGCCCCAGCCGGGGGAGCGGGTGCTCGACCTGTACGCCGGGGTCGGGCTGTTCGCGGCCTTCCTCGCCGACCGCGTCGGCCCGGACCGGGTGGTCGCCGTCGAGGGACACCCCCGCGCGGCCCGCGACGCCCACGCCAACCTGCCCCGCGGCGTACGGGTCGTGCGCGGCGACGTCGGCCGCGTGCTCGCCACCGCCCTCGACGAGCCGTTCGACCTCGTGGTCCTGGACCCGCCCCGCGAGGGCGCCCGCCGGGCCGTGGTGGAGCAGGTGGTCGACCGGGCTCCGCGCGCCGTCGCGTACGTCGCCTGCGACCCGGCCGCTCTCGCCCGCGACGTCGCGGTCTTCGCCGAGCACGGCTACGCGCTGGGCGAGCTGCGGGCCTTCGACCTGTTCCCGATGACGCACCACGTGGAGTGCGTCGCGTTGCTCACGCGGGGCTGAGGTCCTCGATCGCGGCCAGCACCGCGGCGTACGTCTCGTCGGCGGCGCCCGACGCGTCCACCTGCACTGTCTCGGGCCGACCGGCGGCCAGCTCGATGAGCGCCTGCCGGTAGCCCGCGACGACCTCGGCTCCACCGGCCTCGTCGACGGTCTGCCTGGCCGCGCGCAGGTGTGGCTCGTCCGTGCCCCGCGCCTCGAACCGCGCGTGGCACGTCTCCGGCCCCGCGAGCAGCAGCACGTGGACGAACCCGGCCCCCGCGTCGCTCGCCGCCCGCTCGAACCTCGCCAGCTCCGTGGCCCGGGCGATCAGCTGGGGCAGCACGACGTCGCCGCTCTCTCGGAGGTACGCCGCGATGAGCCCCAGCGCCGCTGGGCGGATCAGCGCGCCGGCGCGCCCGTAGTCGTCCTCCCAGCCGCCGATCATCGTCCTCAGCACGTCGATGTCGCAGCGCAACGTGCCGGGGTGCTCGGCGGCGTACCTGGTCGCCAGCGTCGACTTCCCGACTCCCGGTGGTCCGTTGAGGAGGATCAGCCGGGTCACGGGGTGAGGCTAGCGAGGGGTGGGCGAGCGCCTGGGACGCTACCCGTCAGAATCGGGCCGTGGACCTCCTCAAGTACGCGAAGGTCGAGCGTGAGCGGCGTTGGCTGCTGGACGGGCTGCCGCCGTTCCCGGACGACGCGCGTCAGGTGCGGATCGTCGACCGCTACCTCCACGACACCCGGTTGCGGCTGCGCGAGGTGACCGAGACGGACGGGACTGTCGTCCGCAAGCTCGGTCACAAGGTCAGGCTCGGTGACGACGCGCGCGAGGTGGCCTGCACCAGCCTGTACCTCGACGACGCCGAGTGGGCCGCACTCAGCGCCCTCCCGGGCGACGTCCTCACGAAGCTCCGGGTGTTCGTGCCGCACGGCGAGCACACCATCGCCCTCGACGTGTTCGAGGCACCGTACGACGGCCTGGTCCTCGCCGAGATCGACCGGGGTGACCTTCCCGGCGGTGGCCCGGACCTGCTCACGGGCCGCTACGACGTGGTCCGGGAGGTCACCGACGACGAGGCCTTCACCGGCGCAGCGCTGGCCCGACGAGCGCAGGAGCAGGGGGTCTCGCCCGGTCGCCGGACTGGTGGACCGGGCCTAACCCTGTCCCGGCACCGCGAGCCCTGACTCGTAGGCGTGCATGACCAGCTGCGCGCGGTCGCGGCAGTCGAGCTTGGTCAGCAACGCGCGGCGGATCGCGCGGGCCTCTGTCTGCAGACAGGGACGGAGGACCGTCCCCGGACAGATGCGCCATGCTGGCGCGGTGCGTGTCGGAACGATCATCCTGCAGACCCAGCCGTGGAGCGGGATGGCCGAGGCGTTCAGGACCGCGGAACAGATCGGGTACGACGTCGCGTACGTCGCCGACCACCTGACCCACCCGACGATCGCCGGCCGCTGGCTCGCCGACGGGTTCACCGTCCTGGCCGCGGCCGCGACCGTGACCACGCGGATCGACCTGGGCACGCTGGTCGCGTCGGCGGTGATCCGCAACCCGGTGACCCTTGCCCGGGCCGCGGCCACCGTCGACGACATCTCCGGCGGGCGACTGGTCCTGGGGCTCGGCGCCGGCACCGCCGGCGACGCCGTCGCCGACCGCGGGATCGGCGCCCACGACGAGGGAGATGGCGGACCGCCTGTCCGACGTCGTCGGCGCTCTCGAGGCCCTGTGGGCGGGGGAGCGGGACTTCGTCGGCGACCACGCGGCGTACGGCGACGTGCTGACGGCTCCGGTCGCGCCCGGACGCGGTCGACCCTTCACCATGATCGCCGCCCACGGACCGCGCGGCCTGGCGCTCGCGGCCGCGCACGGCGACGGATGGAGCACGTACGGCGGCGCGGCGTCCGTCCCGTTGGCGCCGGACGACTTCTGGGCCTTGCTCGCGACCCAGTCGGCCGAGCTCACCCGCCAGTGCGAAGCGCACCAGCGCGACCCGGCGTCCGTCCGACGGTCCGTCCTCCTCGGCTACGGCACGGTGCAACCGCTGGCCGACGTCGCGTCGTACGTCGCCGCGGTCGAGCGTGCCGAGGCCGACGGCTTCGACGAGGTCGTCGTCTACTGGCCGGACGGCGAGCGCGGGGACCGGTTCTGGTCGGACCCCGACGTGCACGCGGAGGCGCTGACCCGCCTGGCGCATTGAGTCGACGTCATGTATCTTGATATCAAGATACTTTGACCGGTCCGCGACACCTGCCTTCGACACCCCCCGGACGCAGCGGCAAGATGGGGAAGCGCGACCAGACGACTTCAACGAGGAGACGGCGGATGCCCAGTCAGGACAGCTTCGGCGCCAAGAGCACGCTCGACGTGGACGGCAAGGCCTACGAGATCTACCGGCTCGACGCCGTCACCGGTGACGGTCTGGACGTCGAGGGCCTGCCCTTCAGCCTGAAGGTCCTGCTGGAGAACCTGCTCCGCACCGAGGACGGTGCCGACATCACCGCCGACCACATCCGGGCCCTCGCGGGCTGGGACGCGGACGCGGACCCCGACAAGGAGATCCAGTTCACGCCGGCGCGCGTGCTCATGCAGGACTTCACCGGCGTGCCCTGCATCGTCGACCTCGCCACCATGCGCGAGGCGATGGCCGACCTCGGCGGCGACGCCACCAAGATCAACCCGCTCGCCCCGGCCGAGATGGTCATCGACCACTCCGTCATCGCCGACGTCTTCGGCACCCCCGAGGCCTTCGAGCGCAACGTCGAGATCGAGTACGAGCGCAACCGCGAGCGCTACCAGTTCCTGCGCTGGGGCCAGGAGGCCTTCGAGGACTTCAAGGTCGTCCCGCCCGGCACCGGCATCGTGCACCAGGTCAACATCGAGCACCTGGCCCGCGTGGTCTTCACCCGCGAGATCGACGGTGAGCTGACGGCGTACCCCGACACCTGCGTCGGCACCGACTCCCACACCACGATGGTCAACGGCATCGGCGTGGTCGGCTGGGGCGTCGGCGGCATCGAGGCCGAGGCCGCGATGCTCGGCCAGCCGGTGTCGATGCTGATCCCGCGCGTGGTCGGCTTCAAGCTCAACGGCGACCTGCCCGAGGGCGCCACGGCGACCGACCTCGTGCTGACCATCACCGAGATGCTGCGCAAGCACGGCGTGGTCGGGAAGTTCGTGGAGTTCTACGGACCCGGCGTCTCGGCGCTGCCGCTGGCCAACCGGGCGACGATCGGCAACATGAGCCCGGAGTTCGGCTCGACCATCGCGGTCTTCCCGATCGACCAGCAGACCCTCGACTACCTCGAGCTCACCGGCCGCTCGGCCGAGCAGCGCGCGCTGGTCGAGGCGTACGCGAAGGAGCAGGGCCTCTGGCACGACCCCGACGCCGAGCCGCGCTTCTCCGAGCGCCTCGAGCTCGACCTGTCGACCGTGGTCCCCAGCCTCGCCGGCCCCAAGCGCCCGCAGGACCGCGTCGCGCTCTCCGACGCCAAGGCGTCGTTCCGGGCCGCCCTCGCCGACTACGTCGACGAGTCCGACGCCGAGGTCGGCTACGACGAGTCCGTCGCGGAGTCCTTCCCCGCCTCCGACTCGCCGAGCCACGAGTCCGGCAACGGCGCCGCGGCGCCGACCGACCACCTGGGCGGCGGCGCGGCGGGACCCAGCCGCCCGTCGAACCCGGCCACGATCACCATCGACGGCACCGAGTGCGTCGTCGACCACGGCGCGGTCGCGATCGCGGCGATCACCAGCTGCACCAACACCTCCAACCCGTCGGTGATGATCGGCGCCGCGCTGCTGGCCAAGAACGCGGTGGAGAAGGGCCTCCAGCGCAAGCCGTGGGTCAAGACCACGCTCGCGCCCGGGTCGAAGGTCGTCAGCGACTACTACGAGAAGTCCGGCCTCACGCCGTACCTCGACAAGCTCGGCTTCAACCTCGTCGGCTACGGCTGCACCACCTGCATCGGCAACAGCGGTCCGCTGATCCCCGAGGTCAGCCAGGCGGTCAACGACAACGACCTCGCCGTCGTGTCGGTGCTCTCGGGCAACCGCAACTTCGAGGGCCGGATCAACCCCGACGTGAAGATGAACTACCTGGCGTCGCCGCCGCTCGTCGTGGCGTACGCGCTGGCCGGCTCCATGGACGTCGACCTCTTCAACGACCCGCTGGGCCAGGACACCGACGGCAACGACGTCTACATGCGCGACATCTGGCCGTCGCCGTCGGAGATCGAGCGGGTGATCGCCTCGGCGATCACGTCCGACATGTTCGGCAGCGGCTACGCCGACGTGTTCGCCGGCGACGAGCAGTGGCGGTCGCTGCCGACGCCCGACGGCGCCACGTTCGACTGGGACGCCGACTCGACGTACGTCCGCAAGCCTCCGTACTTCGACGGCATGCCCGACGAGCCCGAGCCGGTCACCGACATCGAGGGTGCGCGGGTGCTGCTCAAGCTCGGCGACTCGGTGACCACCGACCACATCAGCCCGGCCGGCGCCATCAAGAAGGACAGCCCCGCGGGCAAGTACCTCGGCGAGCACGGCGTGGAGCAGCGCGACTTCAACTCCTACGGCTCGCGGCGCGGCAACCACGAGGTGATGATCCGCGGCACGTTCGCGAACATCCGGCTGCGCAACCAGCTCGCGCCGGGCACCGAGGGCGGCGTCACCCGCGACTTCACCGACGGCGGCACGGTGACGTCGGTCTACGAGGCCTCCGAGAACTACCTCGCCGCCGGCACCCCGCTCGTGGTGCTGTGCCGGCAAGGAGTACGGCTCGGGCTCCTCGCGCGACTGGGCCGCCAAGGGCACCGCCCTGCTGGGCGTGAAGGCCGTCATCGCGGAGTCGTACGAACGCATCCACCGCTCCAACCTGATCGGCATGGGCGTGCTGCCGCTGCAGTACCCCGACGGCGAGAACGCCGAGTCGCTCGGACTGACCGGCGAGGAGACGTTCACGATCACCGGGGTCACCGCGCTCAACGACGGCACCACGCCGCGCACGGTGAAGGTGCAAGGCCGGACGACACCGAGTTCGACGCGGTCGTCCGGATCGACACCCCCGGCGAGGCGAACTACTACCGCAACGGCGGGATCATGCAGTATGCTGGCGCGGTGCGTGTCGGAACGATCGTCCTGCAGACCCAGCCGTGGAGCGGGATGGCCGAGGCGTTCAGGACCGCGGAACAGATCGGGTACGACGTCGCGTACGTCGCCGACCACCTGACCCACCCGACGATCGCCGGCCGCTGGCTCGCCGACGGGTTCACCGTCCTGGCCGCGGCCGCGACCGTGACCACGCGGATCGACCTGGGCACGCTGGTCGCGTCGGCGGTGATCCGCAACCCGGTGACCCTCGCCCGGGCCGCGGCCACCGTCGACGACATCTCCGGCGGGCGACTGGTCCTGGGGCTCGGCGCCGGCACCGCCGGCGACGCCGTCGCCGACCGCGGGATCGGCGCCCACGACCAGGGAGATGGCGGACCGCCTGTCCGACGTCGTCGGCGCTCTCGAGGCCCTGTGGGCGGGGGAGCGGGACTTCGTCGGCGACCACGCGGCGTACGGCGACGTGCTGACGGCTCCGGTCGCGCCCGGACGCGGTCGACCCTTCACCATGATCGCCGCCCACGGACCGCGCGGCCTGGCGCTCGCGGCCGCGCACGGCGACGGATGGAGCACGTACGGCGGCGCGGCGTCCGTCCCGTTGGCGCCGGACGAGTTCTGGGCCTGCTCGCGACCCAGTCCGCCGAGCTCACCCGCCAGTGCGAAGCGCACCAGCGCGACCCGGCGTCCGTCCGACGGTCCGTCCTCCTCGGCTACGGCACGGTGCAACCGCTGGCCGACGTCGCGTCGTACGTCGCCGCGGTCGAGCGTGCCGAGGCCGACGGCTTCGACGAGGTCGTCGTCTACTGGCCGGACGGCGAGCGCGGGGACCGGTTCTGGTCGGACCCCGACGTGCACGCGGAGGCGCTGACCCGCCTGGCGCACTGAGTCGACGTCATGTATCTTGATATCAAGATACTTTGACCGGTCCGCGACACCTGCCTTCGACACCCCCCGGACGCAGCGGCAAGATGGGGAAGCGCGACCAGACGACTTCAACGAGGAGACGGCGGATGCCCAGTCAGGACAGCTTCGGCGCCAAGAGCACGCTCGACGTGGACGGCAAGGCCTACGAGATCTACCGGCTCGACGCCGTCACCGGTGACGGTCTGGACGTCGAGGGCCTGCCCTTCAGCCTGAAGGTCCTGCTGGAGAACCTGCTCCGCACCGAGGACGGCGCCGACATCACCGCCGACCACATCCGGGCCCTCGCGGGCTGGGACGCGGACGCGGACCCCGACAAGGAGATCCAGTTCACGCCGGCGCGCGTGCTCATGCAGGACTTCACCGGCGTGCCCTGCATCGTCGACCTCGCCACCATGCGCGAGGCGATGGCCGACCTCGGCGGCGACGCCACCAAGATCAACCCGCTCGCCCCGGCCGAGATGGTCATCGACCACTCCGTCATCGCCGACGTCTTCGGCACCCCCGAGGCCTTCGAGCGCAACGTCGAGATCGAGTACGAGCGCAACCGCGAGCGCTACCAGTTCCTGCGCTGGGGCCAGGAGGCCTTCGAGGACTTCAAGGTCGTCCCGCCCGGCACCGGCATCGTGCACCAGGTCAACATCGAGCACCTGGCCCGCGTGGTCTTCACCCGCGAGATCGACGGTGAGCTGACGGCGTACCCCGACACCTGCGTCGGCACCGACTCCCACACCACGATGGTCAACGGCATCGGCGTGGTCGGCTGGGGCGTCGGCGGCATCGAGGCCGAGGCCGCGATGCTCGGCCAGCCGGTGTCGATGCTGATCCCGCGCGTGGTCGGCTTCAAGCTCAACGGCGACCTGCCCGAGGGCGCCACCGCCACCGACCTCGTGCTGACCATCACCGAGATGCTGCGCAAGCACGGCGTGGTCGGGAAGTTCGTGGAGTTCTACGGACCCGGCGTCTCGGCGCTGCCGCTGGCCAACCGGGCGACGATCGGCAACATGAGCCCGGAGTTCGGCTCGACCATCGCGGTCTTCCCGATCGACCAGCAGACCCTCGACTACCTCGAGCTCACCGGCCGCTCGGCCGAGCAGCGCGCGCTGGTCGAGGCGTACGCGAAGGAGCAGGGCCTCTGGCACGACCCCGACGCCGAGCCGCGCTTCTCCGAGCGCCTCGAGCTCGACCTGTCGACCGTGGTCCCCAGCCTCGCCGGCCCCAAGCGCCCGCAGGACCGCGTCGCGCTCTCCGACGCCAAGGCGTCGTTCCGGGCCGCCCTCGCCGACTACGTCGACGAGGCCGATGCCGAGGTCGGCTACGACGAGTCCGTCGCGGAGTCCTTCCCCGCCTCCGACTCGCCGAGCCACGAGTCCGGCAACGGCGCCGCGGCGCCGACCGACCACCTGGGCGGCGGCGCGGCGGGACCCAGCCGCCCGTCGAACCCGGCCACGATCACCATCGACGGCACCGAGTGCGTCGTCGACCACGGCGCGGTCGCGATCGCGGCGATCACCAGCTGCACCAACACCTCCAACCCGTCGGTGATGATCGGCGCCGCGCTGCTGGCCAAGAACGCGGTGGAGAAGGGCCTCCAGCGCAAGCCGTGGGTCAAGACCACGCTCGCGCCCGGGTCGAAGGTCGTCAGCGACTACTACGAGAAGTCCGGCCTCACGCCGTACCTCGACAAGCTCGGCTTCAACCTCGTCGGCTACGGCTGCACCACCTGCATCGGCAACAGCGGTCCGCTGATCCCCGAGGTCAGCCAGGCGGTCAACGACAACGACCTCGCCGTCGTGTCGGTGCTCTCGGGCAACCGCAACTTCGAGGGCCGGATCAACCCCGACGTGAAGATGAACTACCTGGCGTCGCCGCCGCTCGTCGTGGCGTACGCGCTGGCCGGCTCCATGGACGTCGACCTCTTCAACGACCCGCTGGGCCAGGACACCGACGGCAACGACGTCTACATGCGCGACATCTGGCCGTCGCCGTCGGAGATCGAGCGGGTGATCGCCTCGGCGATCACGTCCGACATGTTCGGCAGCGGCTACGCCGACGTCTTCGCCGGCGACGAGCAGTGGCGGTCGCTGCCGACGCCCGACGGCGCCACGTTCGACTGGGACGCCGACTCGACGTACGTCCGCAAGCCTCCGTACTTCGACGGCATGCCCGACGAGCCCGAGCCGGTCACCGACATCGAGGGTGCGCGGGTGCTGCTCAAGCTCGGCGACTCGGTGACCACCGACCACATCAGCCCGGCCGGCGCCATCAAGAAGGACAGCCCCGCGGGCAAGTACCTCGGCGAGCACGGCGTGGAGCAGCGCGACTTCAACTCCTACGGCTCGCGGCGCGGCAACCACGAGGTGATGATCCGCGGCACGTTCGCGAACATCCGGCTGCGCAACCAGCTCGCGCCGGGCACCGAGGGCGGCGTCACCCGCGACTTCACCGACGGCGGCACGGTGACGTCGGTCTACGAGGCCTCCGAGAACTACCTCGCCGCCGGCACCCCGCTCGTGGTGCTGTGCGGCAAGGAGTACGGCTCGGGCTCCTCGCGCGACTGGGCCGCCAAGGGCACCGCCCTGCTGGGCGTGAAGGCCGTCATCGCGGAGTCGTACGAACGCATCCACCGCTCCAACCTGATCGGCATGGGCGTGCTGCCGCTGCAGTACCCCGACGGCGAGAACGCCGAGTCGCTCGGACTGACCGGCGAGGAGACGTTCACGATCACCGGGGTCACCGCGCTCAACGACGGCACCACGCCGCGCACGGTGAAGGTGCAGGCCGACGACACCGAGTTCGACGCGGTCGTCCGCATCGACACCCCCGGCGAGGCGAACTACTACCGCAACGGCGGGATCATGCAGTACGTGCTGAGGAACCTGCGGAGGGGCTGACTGGTCCAGACACGTGCGGGAGGCCGGACGCTCGCAAGGCCTACCCTGGCCCCAGCGCGGACTGACCGCGTTCGCGGGGAGGCCGACATGGACAGGGCCGTGCGTCGGGGAGTGCTGCTCCTGGTAGTGACCGGCCTTGTGGCCGCTGTGGTGGGGTTACTGCCCACGAGCGCCGAGTCGGCCCCAGCTGCGCTCGATCTGTCTTCGTCGGGCGGCCGGGCCCCCCAGATCGCTGTCGACGGTGCCGGCAACGCGATCGCGGCGTGGTACCGCGAAGCAGGTGGCACGGCCACCGTTCAGGCGGCGACGCGCCCTCCGGGGGGCGCGTGGACCGCTCCGATCGATCTGTCGGCGCCCGGTCCGGCGCTGACGACCCAGCAGACAGAGACGCCACCACTGGAGCTGGCCGTCAACGAGTCCGGCGACGCGGTGGCCGTGTGGAGCCGATCCGATGGCAGCAACGTCATCGTCCAGGCGTCCGTGCGGCCGGCCGGCGGCAACTGGTCCACGCCCGTCGATCTTTCCGAGGAGGGCGAGGACGCGCTCTGGGCGCGCGTGGCCCTCGACGACAACGGCAGCGCCACCGCGGTGTGGTCCCGCAGCGACGGCTCGAACCCGATCATTCAGGCGGCCACGCGCGCCGCGAACGGCTCGTGGTCGATGCCCGAGGACCTCTCGGTGGTGGGAACCACGTCGCGCATCCCACGGGTGGCGGCCGACGACGCTGGCAACGTGACGGTCATCTGGTCCCGCATCATCCCCTCCATCGTGGTTCAGGCAGCCGTGCGACCGCACGGCGGGGGTTGGGCACCCGCCGTCGACATCTCCGCCGCTGGCACGGGCGGTCTGCCGGATCTCGCGGTGGGCGGCGCGGGACGAGCAGTGGCCGTGTGGATGTCGTTTGAGGGCGGCGAGTGGGTGATCCGTGGCTCGCGTCGTGCCGCGGTCGATGACGATTGGAGTGCTGTCGAACTCGTCTCGACGCCTCAGGCCCAGACCACGGGCTCTGCACGGGTTCCCGATGTTGCCATGAACGCGGCAGGTGAGGCAGTCGCGGCCTGGTTCCGGACCACGAACACCAGCACCCTGGTCGAGGTGACGTCGTCGAGTTTCGCCGGGACCTGGTCCGCGCCAGTCACGACGGGTGCGCCCTCCGCGGAACGTCCCCAGGTGGTCGTGGACCACGTTGGCCGAGCCGCCGTCGCCTGGATGGCGTGGAACGGCAGCAACTACATCATCCAGGAGTCGTTCCGTCCCGCTGGCGGGGTCTGGACGCCAGCAGTCGACCTGTCGGCAGCAGGCGGGACGGCGTCAGCGCAGCAGATCGCGCTGACCCCCACCGGCTGGCTGGAGGCGATCTGGATCAGGTTCAACGGTACGACCGCGTTCGTCCAAGCGGTGCTGGTCGACCCGTTGGCCCCACCCCTCCCGCCGACGACCACGCCGACGATCACGCCGACGATCACGCCTCCGATGCCTTCGCAGGCGCCCACGCCGACATCCACATCCACACCCACGACGAGTGCGGCGCTCGCGCCCGTCCTTGGTCATGCCGTGCTCACGAAGGAGAAGATCCACGTCGCCACCTCGGACTCCCAGCCGCGAGCCACCAGGCTGAAGTGCTCCCTCAACGTCGCGGCGAAGGTCCTCGTCAGGCTCACGCGGACGCAGAAGATCAAGGGCAAGGCCGTGGTGGCACGCCTCAGCAGGTCGCTCGCTGCAGGTAAGTGGGCAATCCGGCTGACGAGCAGGGTGGGCGCCACCAAGCTCCCGCCCGGCCGGTACCGGCTCACCGTGGTCGCCAAGAACGCCGTGGGAGCCAGCGCTCCGGAACATGTGCGGCTGAGGATCCTGCCGTGAGCCTGCGACAAACGAGCACCGGGACAGACGGCCCGGATCCGATCGTGATCGCGTCGTGAGGGGCGCCCCCACGGTCACACGGTGACGCCGAGCCGGTCGAGGAGCCAGGTGGCCACGTCGGCCTCGTACGCCAGGTGGTCGAGGCGGCCGCTCGGGCCGACGTGGGAGCCGGTGCCGGTCTCGGCGCGGAACAGGCACCGTGCCGCCCACTCCGGGTCGGTCTCGCGCAGCCGCGCCACCCACTTGGCGGGCTCGTGCACGAGCACCCGGGTGTCGTGGACCGCGCCGGTGACGAGCAGGTCGGGGCGTGAGCCGGCCGGTGGCGGGTTGTCGTACGGCGAGTAGGCGAGCATGGCGTCGAACTGCTCGCGGACCCGAGGGTCGCCCCACTCGTCCCACTCGTTGACCGTCAGCGGCAGGGAGTCGTCCAGCATCGAGGTGATCACGTCCACGAACGGCACCTCGGCCAGCACGGCGCGCCAGCGGTCGGGCCGCTGGCTGAGGACCGCCCCCTGCAGCAGGCCGCCGGCGCTCAGCCCCCGGGTCGCGATCCGGTCGGGGTCGACCAGCCCGGCGGCGGCGATCCCGTCGGCGACCGCGATGAGGTCGTCGAACGTGTGCTGCTTGGCCGTCAGCCGGCCGTCGAGCCACCAGTGGCGGCCGCACTCGCCGCCGCCCCGGATGTGGGCGTGCACGAAGACGACGCCGCGGTCGAGGATCGAGGGCAGCGGCTCCTCCCACTCGCGCTCCCAGGAGTACTCGTAGGCGCCGTAGGCCCACAGCAGCGCGGGCGCCGTCCCGTCGAGCGGGGTGTCGCGGTGCCGCACGATGGTGGCCGGCACCGGGGTCCCGTCAGGCGCGGGGAAGGTGCGCACCTCGGTCACGTACGCCGCGGGGTCGTGGCCCGGGGCCTCGTCGCGGTGCGTGTCGGTCACCGAGCCGTCGGCCAGCGCGACCTCCGCGTGCACGACCGGCTCGGTGTGGGACTCGTCGGAGACCGCCACCGTGGCCGCGTCGTACCAGGTGTTGCGCGCCAGCCTGATCTCGCCGCCGACGAAGCGGCTGGTGACGTCGGTGCCCGGTCCGGCCAGGTCGTCGGCGGGCAGCACGCGCAGCATGCGGTCGCCGCCGCGACGCAGCGTCGCCACCACGTACCCCTCGAACGCGTCGACCCGCTCGAGCCGCTCGGCCGGGTCCTCGGGCCGGACCTCACGCCAGGCCGAGTGGTCCTGCCCGCCGGGACCGGGGAGCGGACAGGACGCCAGCCGGAACTCGACCGCGTCGTCGTCGGTGACCAGGAGGAAGTCACCGTCCCGGACGTGCTCGGCGCGGTACATCACCCCGGTCCGCCGGCCGCCGAGCGAGCGGGGGACAGGTCGGCGCCGGTCGGGTCGAGTGCGGGGGACCAGGTCGGCGCCGGTCGGGTCGACGTACCACGCCTCCGTGGTGTCGCGGCACTCGCTGAGCACCACGATGGCCTGCTCGCTGCGGCACCGCCGGAGGGACACCTCGTAGCGGCGGTCGGGCTCCACCAGCACGTCGACGTCGGCCGCCGCGGCGTCGCCGAGCCGGTGGGCGCGGATCCGCTCGTGCCGCCAGGACGCGTCGGGCACCGTGTAGAGGAAGGTCGAGGAGTCCGACGTCCAGGCGCCGGTGTAGCCGACGCCCTCGACGACGTCGGGCAGGTCGGCGCCGGTCCGCAGGTCGCGGAAGCGGAGCGTGAACACCTCGTTGCCGCTGGTGTCGAGGGAGTAGGCGAGCAGGTGCTCGTCGGGGGAGACGATCGACAGGCCGAGGTCGAGGTAGCCGGTGCCGGCGTCGAGGGTGTTGACGTCGAGGACCACCTCCGGCCCCGTGACACCGGCGAAATCGTCGTCCGAAGCGGTCTCGGCAGAGGATTCCGCGCCCGGAGAAGCGAAATCGTTACGACTTTCTCGCCAGATGACGGTGTAGTCCCTGTCCCTGGCGTCGCGGGTGTAGTAGGAAAAGCGCATTCGCGACCAGGTGCCCGAGCGTCGCTCCTCGGGCACCCTCGCCACCATCTCGGAGCGCACCACCGAGGCCCAGGAGAACAGATGACTCGTCGCCACGTCGTACCACCCACGCTCGGCCGCCAGGTGCGCCAGCAGCTCCGGAGGGTGCTCGCCGTCGGCGGGGGACATCCACGCGTAGGGGTCCGGGCGGGTGACGCCGTGCAGGACGTGGTCGTGGGGCGCGCGTCGCGCGACCGGGGGGCCGCAGTCTGGTCGGCGGTCTGGGCTCGGGCACAGGCGGCAACGTACTCGCCTCGTCCGGGTCACCGCCGCCCTCGCCCTGTTCGCGGCGATGGTCCTGCCGGGCGCGCTCGCCGCGCCGCCCAGGCCGCCGAGGACGACCCGGTCACCTTCAGCGTCGGCGCTGACCAACGAGGTCGACTCGTTCAACCCGTTCCTCGGCATCGAGGCCGCGTCCTACGAGATGTGGGCGCTGACCTACGACTACCTCATCGGCTACTCGATGACGGACATGTCGCCGGCACCGGCCCTGGCCACCGAGTGGGAGACCTCCGACGACGGGCTCGACCTGGACCTTCACGATCCGCGACGACGTGATGTGGTCCGACGGCGAGCCGCTGACCGCCGCCGACGTCGCCTACACCTTCAACCGCGTCCTCGACGGCGGTCCCGAGGCGGCGACCTGGTCGTCGTACCTCGTGGGCGTCGAGTCGGTCGAGGCTCCCGACGACACGACGGTCGTGCTGACCTCTGAAGAAGCCGAACGCCGTGCTGCCGCTGCTGCCGATCCCGATCGTGCCCGAGCACATCTGGAAGGACGTCTCCGAGAAGGACATCAAGAGCTACGCGGCCGAGCCGACGGACGGCCAGCCGGTGGTCGGCTCCGGTCCCGTTCCGGCTGGTCGAGGGCACCGCCGGCGGCTCGACCTACAGTTCGAGGCCAACCCCGACTACTGGAAGGGCGCGCCGCACGTCGACGAGGTGGTCTTCCGCGTCTTCAAGAGCGAGGACCCGATGGTGCAGGCGCTGATCAAGGGCGAGATCGACTTCGTCGACGACATCTCCGCGCTCCAGGTGCAGTCGCTCGAGGGCGAGGAGGGCATCACCGCCCACAACGGCGACTCGCCGGGCTTCGACGAGATCGCCTTCAACACCGGCTCGATCGACCTCGAGACCGGCGAGCCGATCGGCGACCCCAACCCCGCCGTGCTCGACCCGGCGTTCCGGTTCGCCCTGAACTTCGCCATCGACCGCGAGCAGATGCATCCGCACCGTCTACCAGGGGGGCGGCCAGACCGGCACCACGATCATCCCGCCGGCCTACCCCGACTACCAGCTGGGCCGCCCGACGACCCCGACGCGTTCGCCTTCGACCTCGACAAGGCCGGCCAGCTGCTCGACGAGGCCGGCTACACCGTCGGTCGACGACGGCAAGCGCACGCTGCCGTACGGCGAGCCCATCGGCAAGCTGCGGCTCGCCGCGCGCAGCGACTCGGAGACGTCCTCGGACGTCATGCAGTTCTTCCAGGAGTGGCTGGCCGAGCATCGACATCGACGCCGAGGTGGAGACCTACGAGTCCAGCAAGCTGACCACGTCATCCTCGACGGCACCTTCGACACCTTCGAGTGGGGCTGGTACGTCGAGCCCGACCCCGACTCGATGCTCGACTACCTGACCTGTGGCCAGCGCGGCAACTGGTCGGACTCGTGGTACTGCAACGAGGAGTACGACGCCCTGTACGAGCAGCAGCACGTGGAGATGGACGACGCCGCGCGGCAGGACCAGGTCAAGCAGATGCAGGAGATCCTCTACCGCGACGCGCCGTACCTCGTCACGGCGTACTCCTCGATGGGTGAGGCGTTCCGCAGCGACCGGTTCGCCTGCTTCCAGCCGCAGCCCGACCCGGGTGGTGTCTGGCTGATGCAGTACGGCTCCCAGAACTACCTGAACGTGCGGCCGGCCGCCGACGCCGGTGACTGCGACGGCATCGAGACCGCTGTCGGTGCCGTCACGGGCAGCGGCGGCTCGGGCGGGACGTCCGGCGGGGGCTCCGACGACGAGGGCATGAGCACCGGCGCGATGGTCGGCATCGGCGTGCTCGCGGGCCTCGCCGTGGTGGGCGGAGGCATCGTGCTGATGCGGCGACGGGCGACCGTGGACGACCGCGAGTGACGATTCTGGGGCGGGCCGACTACGGCCGGGGCGGCGAGAGCCAGGAGGACAACCTCGACTCGGCCAGCTCCGGACGGCACGGCACGTACGGCCGCTACGTCCTCAGCCGCTGCCTCGGTGCGCTCGGCAGCCTCGCCTTCATGCTGGTGCTCAGCTTCTTCCTGTTCCGCGTGCTGCCCGGCGACCCCGCCCGCACCCTCGGGCGCGGCCGGTTCACCATCGCCGGAGCAGCTCGAGGAGTTCAACCGCACCTACGGCCTCGACCAGCCGATGCTCCAGCAGTTCGTCACCTTCCTGAAGAACACCCTGACCGGCGACCTCGGCATCTCGCTGCGCTACCGCGTGCCGGTCAGCGACCTGATCGTCGACCGCATGTGGCCGACCATCCTGCTCGTCGGCACCTCCACGATCCTGGCCGGCGTGATCGGCATCTGGCTCGGCATCCGCGGTGCGTGGGAGCGCGGCGGCAAGTTCGACAAGGTCTCGACCGGTGGGTCCCTGACGCTGTACTCGATGCCGGAGTGGTGGCTCGGCCTGCTGTTCATCGCCGTCTTCGCCGTGGGCTGGGGCCCGATCCCCGGCCTCTTCCCGACCGGCGGCCTGCACTCCATCGACGCCGAGCCCGGCACGATCTCGGGCGTCCTCGACACCATCTGGCACCTGTTCCTGCCCGTGCTCACCCTGACGCTCGCCTACCTGGCCGACTACGCGCTGATCATGCGCAGCTCGCTGCTCGACGAGCTGGGCGAGGACTACCTGACGACGGCCCGCGCCAAGGGCCTGCGCGACGTCCAGGTGCGCAACCGGCACGCCGTCCGCAACGCCCTCCTGCCGACGACCACGGTCGTGGCCCTGAGCCTCGGGTTCGTGGTGACCGGGGCCATCACCATCGAGACCGTCTTCTCGATCCCGGGGCTGGGGCTGTTGGCGACCGAGGCCCTGACGGTGCCCGACTACTGGGTGCTCCAGGGCACCTTCCTGGTGGCGTCCTTCGCCGTCATCCTCGCCAACCTGGCCGCCAACCTGGTCTACGGCCTCCTCGACCCACGGGTCCGCACATGAGTACCGCAGCCGCGACGCCGCAGTCCGCCCGCGCGCTGGCCCGGGACCGACGCCGCCAGGCGTGGTCGCGCAACTGGCGGACGTTCCGCAGCCACCGGGCGGGCCTGATCGGCCTCGGCATCCTGGCGGGGTTCGCCCTGGTGGCCATCCTGGCGCCCGTGATCGCGCCGGCCGAGGGGCTCGAGGTCACCAAGGCCACCGGCGGGGTGCTCGAGCCCCCGTCGAGCGAGTACTGGCTGGGCACCGACGACAAGGGCCGCTCGGTGCTGACCCTGCTGATCTGGGGAGCCCGTATCTCGCTCTTCGTCGGGCTGGCCGCGACGCTGATCTCGATGGTGATCGGCACCCTCATCGGGCTGACGTCGGGCTACTTCGGGGGCTGGACGGGCGCCATCCTGTTCCGGCTCACCGAGTGGTTCCTGGTGATCCCGTTCCTGCCGCTGGCGATCGTGATGGCCACCGTGCTGGGCCGGTCGCTGCTCAACATCGTCATCGTGATCGGGGTGACGTCGTGGCCGGGCACCGCCCTGCTCATCCGGGCGCAGACGCTGACGATCCGCGAACGGCCGTACCTCGAGCGCGCCCGCGTGCTCGGCGCCGGCCCCAGCCACCAGATCCGCAAGCACATCCTGCCCAACGTGATGCCGATGGTCTTCGCCAACACCACGCTCACCGTGGCGGTCGCGATCCTGACCGAGACCACGCTGAGCTTCCTCGGCCTCGGCGACCCGACCCGGGTCTCGTGGGGCTCGATGCTCGACGACGCGTTCGGCGTCGGGGCGATCACCACGGGCGCCTGGTGGTTCATCGTGCCGCCGGGCGTCTGCGTCGTGCTGGTCGTGCTCAGCTTCACCCTCGTCGGGCAGGCCCTCGAAGAGGTCCTCAACCCGAGGCTGGCCGGGCAGGCCGCCCCCATGCGTCAGGCAGGACTCACGTGATGCGCGAGCTTCTGCGTTTCGAGGACGTCTCGGTCACCTACGGCACCGCCGGGGGCGACGTGCCCGCCGTCCGCGGCGTCTCTCTGTCGGTGGCGGCCGGCGAGGTGGTCGGCGTCGCGGGGGAGTCCGGCTGCGGCAAGTCCACCCTGGCCGCGACCATCCTGCGGCTGCAGCCGCCGAGCGCCCGCGTCACCGGTCGCGTCCTCTTCGAGGGCGAGGACGTGCAGACCATGAAGTGGGGCGCGCTGCGCGCGCTGCGCTGGGCCGGGGCGTCGATGGTCTTCCAGGGCGCCCTGCACTCGCTCAACCCCGTCCAGCGGGTCGGGGCCCAGATCTCCGAACCGATCAGGCTCCACGAGCCCGACCTGTCACCCAAGTTGGTGGAGACACGCGTCGGTGAGCTGCTCGAGCAGGTCGGGCTGCCGCGCCAGCGCGCCCGGGCGTACCCCCACCAGCTCTCCGGCGGCCAGCGGCAGCGGGTCATGATCGCGATGGCGCTGGCCTGCCGGCCCCGCCTCATCGTCGCCGACGAGCCGACCACCGCCCTCGACGTGATGGTGCAGGCCCAGGTCCTCAACGTGCTCCAGGGGCTGGTCAGCGACCTCGACGTCGGGCTGCTGATGATCAGCCACGACCTGTCGGTGCTGGCCGACCTGTGCGACCGGATCGCCGTGATGTACGCCGGGCGCGTCGTCGAGCACGGACCCGCCGACAAGGTCTTCGCCGACCCGTTGCACCCCTACGCCAGCGCCCTGTCGGCGTCGTTCCCCCGGATCGGCGACGTGGCCGCGCGGTACGCCCCGGCGGGGCTGCCCGGCGACCCGCCCGACCCGGCCGAGCTGCCGTCGGGCTGCTCGTTCCACCCGCGGTGCCCGAAGCGCTTCGACGACTGCGACACGGTCGTGCCCGAGCTGCGCTCGGACGGCACGAGCCGGGCCGCGGCCTGCCTGCTGGTGGAGCCCCGATGACCGAGACCGGTACGACCACCCTCGAGGCCCGCGGCCTCAGCATCCGGTTCCAGGGCCGCGGCGGCCCGGTCGCGCGGGCGGTGGACGGGGTCGACCTGAGCATCGCGACGGGGGAGATCGTCGCGCTGGTGGGGGAGTCGGGCTCGGGCAAGACCACGCTCGCCCGCGCGCTGCTGGGCCTCGAGAAGCCCGCCGCGGGCGAGGTGCTGCTCGACGGCCAGCCCCTCGAGCGCACCACGCGGGGGCTGCGGTCGTTCCGCCGGCGCGTCCAGCTCGTGCTCCAGGACCCGGCCGGCGCGCTCAACCCCCGGCACACGGTCTACGAGTCGGTCGCCGAGGGCATCCGGCTGCACCGGCTCGAGAGCTCCGACAGCGAGGGCCGGAGCGAGGCGCAGCTCGTCGCGGCGGCGTTGTCCTCGGCCGGGCTGCGGCCGCCCGAGCGGCTGTTCCTGCGCTACCCGCACGAGCTGTCCGGCGGCCAGCGGCAGCGGGTGCTGATCGCGGGCGCGCTGGCCATGGCGCCCCAGCTGCTCGTGGCCGACGAGCCGGTCTCGTCGCTCGACGCCTCGATCCGGGGCGAGATCCTGGCCCTGCTGCTCAACCTCCGGGAGACGCTCGGCCTCGGTGTCCTGGTCGTCACCCACGACCTCGGCCTGGCGTGGAACATCGCCGACCGGATCGCGGTGATGTACCTCGGCCGCGTCGTCGAGGCCGGTCCCACCGAGGAGGTGCTCCGCGACCCGCAGCACCCCTACACGCGCGCGCTGCTCTCCGTCGTGCCGGAGATCGACCAGATGGAGCCGGTCGTGCTCCGCGGCGAGGTGCCCGACCCGACCAGGATCCCCTCGGGCTGCCGGTTCCACCCGCGCTGCCCCGCCCTCGCCGACGGCGCCGCCGAGGCGGCCGGCGTCGCCGACGACTGTCGCCGCACGGCGCTCGAGGTGCTCCCCGTCGGAGGTGGGCACGACGTCTCCTGCCACCTCGTGGCGGCCCGACAGTCGAGCCAGCGGTGAGCCTCCAGGCGGCGCTGCCCCGAGAGCTGTACGTCGACGAGGCGGCGTGGGAGCGCGAGCGCGAGCGGGTGCTCTTCGCGACCTGGGCGTGCGTCGGTCGCCTCGACGACCTCGGCCTCGACGCAGCCCGGCCGGCTTGCCGTGGTGGACGTGGTCGGAGAGTCCGTCGTGGTCACGCGCGACGACGACGGCCTCCACGCGGCGTACAACGTCTGCCGCCACCGGGGCTCTCAGCTGGTCCCTCGCGAACGAGGCTCCGAGCCGGTCTGCGCGGCGGCAGGGGCGCTGCGCTGCCCGTACCACTCGTGGACCTACTCGCTGGCCGGCCGGCTGCTGAAGGCGCCGCACACCGAGGACGGCGACCTCGACCCGGCCGACTTCTCCCTGCACCCGGTGGGGGTCGAGGAGTGGGCGGGCTTCGTGTTCGTGAACCTCACGCCCGGGGCCGCCGAGCCGTTCGCCGACGGCGTGGCGAGGGCCGCGGCCAACCTGGGCAACTACGACATGGGCTCGCTGGTGACCGGGCTGACGGCTGAGCTACGACGTGGCGGCCAACTGGAAGGTCCTCGCCGAGAACTACAACGAGTGCTACCACTGCGGCCCGGTGCACCCCGAGCTGGTGCGGCTGGTGCCGGCGTTCGGCGGGGGAGGTACGGACCTCGCGTGGGAGGACGGCATCCCGCACCGCGAGGGCGCGTGGACGTTCACGATGTCCGGGACCACGAACCGCTCGCCGCTGCCCGGGCTGTCGGAGGCCGAGAAGGTCCGGCACAAGGGCGAGCTCGTCTACCCGAACCTGATGCTGTCGTGCTCGGCCGACCACGTGGCGGCGTTCGTGCTGCGGCCGGTCGCGGTCGACCGGACGCGGATCGAGTGCTCGCTGCTGTTCGCGCGCGACGCCGTCGCGGCCGCCGACTACGACCCGTCCGACGCCGGCGACTTCTGGGACCTGGTCAACAAGCAGGACTGGGCGATCTGCGAGTCGGTGCAGCGCGGGATGTCGTCGCGGGCCTACACGCACGGCTGGTTCGCCCCGATGGAGGACGACAGCGCGGACATCCGGCGCTGGCTGCTGCCCCGACTTGGGACCAGGCCGGCCGATGGCTGACCGGTACGACGCCGTCGTCGTCGGCCTGGGCGCCCTCGGCAGCGCGGCCGCGATGCACCTCGCCCGCGGTGGCCTCCGCGTGCTCGGGCTCGAGCGGTTCGAGCTCGGGCACAAGCGCGGTGCCTCGCACGACACCAGCCGGATCCTGCGCCACAGCTACCACACCCCGGGCTACGTCCGGCTGACCCAGGAGGCGTACGCCGACTGGGCGGACCTCGAGCGCTGGTCGGGCGAGCAGCTGGTCACCGTCGTCGGCGGCCTCGACCTGTTCCCGGCCGCCCCGGCGATCCCGATGGACGACTACACGGCGTCTCTCGACGAGGTCGGCATCGTGCACGAGCTGCTCGACGTCGCCGAGATCGGCCGGCGCTGGCCGCAGTTCTCGCTGCCGGCCGGGACCATCGGGCTCTACCAGGACCGCGGCGCCATCGTGCCCGCCGGCCGCGGCACCGCGTTGATGCAGAAGCTCGCGGCCGCGGCGGGCGCCGAGCTGCGCGGGTCCACGCGGGTGCTGTCGGTGGTCGACGGCCCGTCGGGCGTCACCGTGTCGACGGACTCCGAGACGTTCGTCGCCGACCGGGTCGTCGTGTGCGCCGACGCCT
>CAWIVR010000015.1:0-403886 GCA_963839565.1 uncultured Actinomycetota bacterium
GGACCAACGAGGTGCTCGCCGGCCTGGACGTCCACGTCCCCCTCGAGACCACGCTGGAGCAGGCGACGTACTTCGCCCCGGAACGCCCCGGCAGCTTCGCGCCCCACCACCTGCCGCTGTGGATCTGGATGGACGACCCGTCGTACTACGGCTTCCCCTGCTACGGCGAGCCGACCGTCAAGGCGGCCCAGGACTGTGGTGGACCGGTGATCGACACGTCCGACCCGGAGTCGCGGACCTCCGAGCCGGACCCTGCGATGCTGGAGCGGCTCGCGTCGTTCATGGCGTCGGTGCTGCCGGAGTCCGGGCAGCCCGTGCGCTCGATCCGCTGCCAGTACACCCTCACGCCCGACCGGGACTTCGTCCTCGCGCCCGTCCCCGGCCACGAGTCGGTCGTCGTCGGCCTCGGCGCGGCGCACGGCTTCAAGTTCGCGCCCACCTTCGGGCGCCTGCTGGCCGAGCTGGCGACCGCGGGCACGACGACCACCGACCTCACGCCGTACCGGCTCGACCGTCCCGCCCTGACCGACCCGGCGTACCAGGCGCACTGGCTGGTCTGAGGACGGTCGGCCGCACTCCAGGCTGTTGTGTCAACCTGATCGCAGGTCGAGCGACTCTCGGGCATGACGAAGTCCGTCCCGGAGGAGATGCTCTCCATGGGTGAGCAGCGGGCCAGCAACCGGCGTGACGCCGCGGCGGCGCGCTCCGAGCTCGTCGACGTGATGTTCCGGCGGCACTACGCCGCCCTCGTCCGGCTCGCCTTCGTCATGGTGGGCGACCGCGGAGCGGCGGAGGACGCCGTCCAGGACGCCTTCGTCGCCCTGCACCGGAACCTGTCCAAGCTGCGCGACCCCGAGGCGGCCGAGGCGTACGTCCGGTCGGCGGTGCTCAACCGTTGCCGGTCGTGGGTACGGCGCAAGGCCACCCAGCGAGCCAAGAAGCCGTTGCTGCTCGTGCAGGCGAGTCCGTCGACGAGCACGGAGGAGACCATCGTGGCCCGCGACGAGGTCGGGTCGCTCGTGACCGCCATGCGCACCCTGCCCCGGCGTCAGCGGGAGGCACTGGCCTGTCGCTTCGTCCTCGAGCTCTCCGTCGCCGAGACCGCCGAGCTGCTCGACATCAGCGAGGGGTCGGTCAAGACCCACACCCATCGCGGGCTGCAAGCACTTCAACAAGGGATCGGGGTGAACCGGTGAGCACTATCGAGGAGCGCCTCTCGCGGGACATCGAGGCAGTGACAGGAGGGATCGTCGTGACCGACTCAGAGCTGCGGGACGCGCGGGTGGCCGTGGAGGACCGGATCGAGGGCGGACGCCAACGCGACCGCCGACGTGGACTGGTCGCCGCTGCGGCGGCCGCCGCTGTCGTCGTCGGGGTCGCCACCTGGCAGGGTCTGTCGGGCGATGACGCCAGCCCTTCGCCGGCGCCGCCCGGACCGTCGACGGCGGCACTGTCGGACCAGGAGCAGGAGTTCCTCACCGGCGACGCGGTGACCACGGAGAACCTCCCCGGCGTGTGGCGGCTGGACAACTCGCGCTGGCTGTTCATGTTCACCTCGGACGGCGGCTTCAGGTACGACGAGACCGGGCGCCTGTCGGCCCACCCCCGGGCCTACGGCACCTACGCCGTCGACGGTGACACGATCTCCGTCGGACATCGAGGGCGGCTCGGCCGGGTGTGCCGGGAAGGCCATCACCCTGCGAGCAGTGGTGACTGCGAACGGCTCCGCTGCACGTGCTGCCCGTCGGCACTGACCCGAGCAGCTGCGGCGCTCCCTTCGCCGCCCAGTGGGTGTTGGAGCCGGTGCTGCCGGTCGGCTACTTCTCTCACTACCGGAACCTTCCCGGCGTCAACTGGGACCCGCCGGCCGGCTACGACGACGTGCCGGGCACCTGGTACGACCCGACGGGCGGCTACCTCGTCGAGCTGCGGGACGACGGGACCTACTCGACCATCACGGGGACCACGGAGCTGGCCGACAGCGGCACCTGGTCCGTCGACCCGTCGGTCACCCGGCTCACCCTGGTCAGCGGGGCGGACTCGCCGACGTGTCGCGAGGGGGACCGGTTCGTCCTCGACAACCTGCGGGCGAAGGACTTCGGCGCCTCGACCTCCAGGGCGACCTCGGACGCAACGACTGCGACGTGGCGTGGCAGGGCACCGGGTGGTTCAGCCTGGCTCCGTGACCCGCGTACCGCGATGAGTCCGTGGTCGGGGACGAGTCACCACGTCCATGGAGATCGAGGAGCTGATCCGTCGGTGGGCCGACGCCGTCCACGCAGGTGACCTGGGCACGGTGCTGGCCGACCACGACGACGACATCGTCATGTTCGACGTACCTCCCCCGCACGACGGGGTGCGCGGCCTGGCGGCGTACGAGGAGACGTGGCCTCCCTTCTTCGCGTGGCAGGCGACCGGCGCGAGCTTCGAGATCGTCGAGCTCGACGTGACGGAGGGCGAGGACGTGGCGTTCGCGTGGGCGCTGCTGAAGTGCGGTACCCCGGACGAGTTCGCCGACGTGCCCGACCGCCGGCTACGGCTGACGGTCGGCCTGGCGAAGCGGGACGGACGCTGGGTGGTCACCCACGAGCACCACTCGTTCGCCGACACGTCGGTGTCGTCCTAGGTCGGGCCGGTGTTCAATCGCTGCGTGTCCGACCCGAACCCGTGGCAGGCCGAGCAGCTGGACCTGGACGCATACCTGACCCGGGTCGGCGTACCCTGAGACGCCGCCGTCCCGTGAGGCGCTGGATGCCCTGCACGAGGCGCACGTCCGGGCGTTCACGTTCGACAACATCGACGTCCTGCTCGACCAGCACCCGGGGGTCGCGCTGGACGCGGTGCAGGCGAAGTTCGTGGGTCGCGGCCGAGGCGGCTACTGCTTCGAGCACGCCGTGCTGTTCGCGGCCGCGCTCGAGCGGCTCGGGTACGACGTGGAGCGCCGGCTCGGTCGGGTCGGCGACCCGGCGCTCGCCCCGAGAACGCACTGCGTGGTGCTGGTGACACTCGACGGGGAGCGGCTCCTGGCCGACCCGGGGTTCGGGATGAGCGTGCTCCGGCCGATCCCGCTGGAGGACGGGGCGGAGGAGGACCACGGCGGCTGGCGGTACCGCCTCCGTGCGGTCCCGGTGGGCACCGGCCGCGGCTGGGCGCTCGAGCGCTGGCGCGACGGGGACTGGGAGCTGATGCACACCCACGACGAGCTGCCCGTGCGGCCCGTCGACCTCGCGGTCGGCCACCACTTCACCAGCACGTTCCCGACGATCCACTTCCGCACCATGCTGATGCTCACCAAGCACCTCGACGGCCGGCACGTGGCCGTCACCCACGAGACCGTGACCGTACGTCGTCCGGGCACCCCCACCGAGCACCGCCGGCTCCGCGAGGGCGAGCTGGGCGAGCTGCTCGACGAGCTGTCCGTGCCGCTGACCGACGACGAGCGGGCGGCGCTGGACGTGCGGGTCGGGGGGTTGCGGGGCGCCTGATCTCGCTTGTCCCCATGTCGGTCGTCGGGGTGGCACAGGCGTCGAGTCAGGCGTAGAATCGAACGTATGTTCGAAGATGTGTCGACGTGGCGCTCGGAGATCAGCGCCGCCCTGGCGGCGTCGAGCGGGCTCGATGACCCGTCGCGCATCGACGCGATCCGTTCGCTGGAGCAGCTGGTCTGCGCCGCGACCGCGGCGCAAGCGGCGCTGGCGTCCGAGCTCGACCGGTCCCAACGCGCCGACCAGGCAGCGCTCGGCGTTCCTGCCGCGCAGCAGGGCCGCGGCGTGGCGGCCCAGGTCGCGCTGGCCAGGCGGGAGTCGCACCACCGCGGCCAACGGCACCTCGGCCTCGCCAAGGTCGTGGTCACCGAGCTGCCGCACACCTGGAGGGCGTGGCGAGCCGGACGGATCACGGAGTGGAAGGCCACATTGATCGCTCGCGAGACCGCGTGCCTGTCCCGCGACGACCGCACGGCGGTGGACGCGACGGTCGCGGGAGACCCCCACCGTCTCGAGCGGATGGGCGATCGCGAGCTCGCCCGCGCCTGCCAGCAGGAGGCCTACCGGCTCGACCCCGAGTCGTACGTCTCCCGTCGCCGCCAGGCGGAGGCCGACCGTCACGTCTCGCTCCGGCCCGCGCCCGACGCGATGACGTGGCTGAGCGCGCTGCTGCCGGTGAAGGACGGCGTCGCGGTGAAGGTGGCGCTGAACCGCACGGCGGAAGCTGCGCGGGCTGCCGGCGACCCGAGGTCCCGGTCCCAGCTCGAGGCCGACACCCTGGTCGACTGCGTGCTCGCGGCCTCCGTGCAGCGCGAGCCGGGCGCGGTCGAGCTCGGCCTGGTGATGACCGACACTGCCCTGTTCGGCACCAGCGACGAGCCTGCCCACGTCGACGACTACGGCCCCGTCCCCGCCGAGCTGGCCCGCGAGATCGTCGCGGGTGCCTGCTCACGCGACGAGCGCGTCTGGGTCCGCCGGCTGTACGCCGATCCGACGTCCGGCGAGCTCGTGGCGATGGACTCGCAGGCCCGGCTGTTCCGCAGCTCGCTCCGCCGGTTCGTCACCCTGCGCGACCGGTTCTGCCGCACACCGTGGTGCGACGCACCGATCCGGCATCGCGACCATGCCCGGGACGCCGCCGCCGGAGGCCTGACCAGCGGTGACAACGGCCAGGGTCTGTGCGAGGCGTGCAACCACGCCAAGCAGGCACCGGGGTGGCGAGCCCGACCCTCGCCCGGCGCCGGACCGCACACCATCGACACCACGACGCCGACCGGCCACACCTACCGGTCCCAGGCGCCACCCGTCCTGACGATCCGGGACTACCCGGCGCGGCCCGACTACGTGCTGGCGGGCTGACGCCCAGGGTCGGCGGACGGCATGTGAACGGTTGGCGCGACTTCGGTGAACCCCTCGGTTTCCTTGACTCCGCCGAACCGCCGGTGACAGTGTCCCCGGATCGGCGAGGCCATGGGGCCGCCGAGAGGGCTGGGGAGGCCATTCACATGACTCAGGCACGAGGCGCACTGCGCCGGGCGACCCTGCTGGTGGCGGTCGCCGCACTGACCGCGGCAGGCATCGCGACATCGACGACGAGCTCGCAGGCGGCGAAGCCGGACAACAAGGGGGACATCGCCAAGGCGCGGTTCTTCTCGTTCAACGACTTCCACGGGGCGCTGGACCCGCCGACCGGCAGCGGGGGACTCGTCAACGGCACGCCGGCGGGTGGTGCGGAGTACCTGGCCACGACTCTGAAGGGCCTGCGCGCCGACGCCGAGGCCCAGGGGCAGAAGACCCTGACCGTCGGCGCCGGTGACATGGTCGGTGCCACCCCGTTGTTGAGCGCGGCCTTCCACGACGAGCCCACGATCGAGACGCTGAACCTCCTGCAGATGGACGTCACCTCGGTGGGCAACCACGAGTTCGACGAGGGCGTCACCGAGCTGCTCCGCCTGCAGAACGGCGGCTGCCACCCCACGGACGGCTGCCAGGACGGCGACCCGTTCGCCGGCGCCGACTTCCCCTACTTGGCCGCCAACACGGTGTACAGGGACTCCGGGAAGACGATCCTGCCGGCGTACACCACGCGGACGGTGCAGGGCGTCAAGGTGGGCTTCATCGGGATGACGCTGGAAGGCACGCCGGGCATCGTCAACCCGGCCGGCATCACCGACGTCAGGTTCCTCGACGAGGTCGAGACGGCGAACAAGTACGCCGACCAGCTGCTCGCCAAGGGCGTCGAGGCGCTCGTACTGCTCATCCACGAGGGTGGCCAGCAGAACTCGCCGCCGACTCCGCTGGACCCGTCGGGCTGCGCCAACTTCACCGGCGCGCTGCCCCCGATCGTCGCGGGCCTGAACCCCGAGTTCGACCTGGTCGTCTCCGGCCACACGCATCGGCCGTACGTGTGCCAGCTGCCCAACTCGGCGGGCACGCCGATCCTGGCGACGAGCGCGGGCACGGCCGGCGTCCTCGTCACCGACATCACGGCCACGCTGAGCAAGTCCCAGGACGACTTCACCAGCCTCGACGCCACGAACGTCATCGTCGTGCGCAACCTCGTCGACCAGGAGACCAAGACCCTGCTCGACAAGTACCGCACCGCGGTCGCGCCGATCGCCAACCGCATCGTCGGGTCGATCAGCGCCGACATCACCCGCACGGTGACGCCGACCTCCAACCAGGAGAGCGCGCTCGGCGACGTGATCGCGGACGCCCAGCTGGCCTACACGGCGCCCGCAGGGGCCCAGATCGCCTTCATGAACCCCGGCGGCATCCGAGCCGACCTGATCTACGCGAACTCGGCCGGCGGGGAGGCGCCGGGCCAGGTGACCTATGGCGAGGCCTTCACCGTCCAGCCGTTCAACAACCTGGTCACCACGCAGACCTTCACCGGTGCCCAGATCAAGACGGTCCTCGAGCAGCAGCGCTTCCCGGGCGCGAGTGCCACGCCGCTGGTGCTCCAGGTCTCGGCGGGCTTCACCTACACCTACAGCCCGAGCGCAGCGGCGGGTTCCCGCGTCAGCAACATGGCGCTGAACGGAACCCCGATCGACCCCGCGGCCACGTATCGCGTGACGACGAACGACTTCCTCGCCAACGGCGGTGACTCGTTCCCGGGCTTCACCGTCGGGACGAACCGGGTCTACGCCCCCGGCTTCGACGTGGATGCGCTGGCGGCCTACCTGGCCACGGGACCGATCGGTCCCGGCCCGCAGAACCGGATCACCCGGGTTCCCTGACCCAGGTCCGCTCGCTGACGACCGCACCGTCGCGCTCCGCGACGGTGCGGATCGTCGCGCCCACCCGACCGTCCTCGACGACGACATCCATCACCGACCGCACCCGGATGTCGACGCCCGGCCACGACAGCTCCAGGGTCGTGTCGGCGTGGGCGCGCTGGGCGAACGTACGGCGGTCGACGCTCACCTCGCCGCGGTAGTCCTCCAGCGCCCGGCCGTCGTACGGCGTGTCGTACTCCGAGACCGACACCGTGCGCGCCGTCGTGGTGCGGGCGAGCACGTCGTCGTGGATCTCCCAGGCGATGCCCTCGGCGGACTCGGTCGTGTGCTCGGCGCCCGGACCGAACGTGGGTGCCGGCCACGACCCGTCGAGCACGGGCAAGGCGACCTCGGCCGCGTGGACCGTGAGCGTCACCGGCGCCGGGGGAGCGATGGTGTTGGGCCAGTCCGAGCCCGCGACGCTGACGCGCAGCACCTGGCCGGCCGACCACTCGTACGCGCACGCGTCGAGGACCACCTCGACGTCGTACACCTCGCCGGGCACCAGCGCCTCCGGCTGGCCGTGCACGGACGACCGGAAGGCCAGGTCGAGGGAGCCGCGGGAGACCAGGGCGGAGGTGCCGTCGGGAAAGACGTCGCACAGCTTGACCGAGAGTGACGCCGCTGGAGCCGAGGCCGACACGCGAAGCCGCGCGACGGGGTACCCGACGATCGGACCGGCCGGCGGGGCGACGTCCCAGGTCAGCGACCGCGCGTCGTCGAGCCGCTGGTCGCCGGAGAGGCCCCACGGCAGGTGGCCGGCGCAGTCGATCCACGCGGCGGTGCCGACGTCGGCGATGACGGGCAGCTCGCGCGGCCCCTCCAGCGCGACGAGGCGGGGCGACGTCGGCGGCACCGACGGCAGTCGCAGCCAGTGCCCCTCGTGCAGGTCGAGGTCCGGCTCGGGTCGCGTCGAGGCGCGGACGAAGACGTCGCAGCCGTCCTCGTGCGTCCCCGTCCCGCGCAGCCAGTGGTCGAACCAGCCGGCGAGCTCGGCGTCGAAGTCGATACGCGGCCCGGGCATGGCGGTGGTCGCGTCGGCGTGCGCCCACGGGCCGGCGAGCAGCCGGTGGGGCGTCCCCTGGGCCGCGAGCCGCGCCACGGTGCGGAACGTGTTGTTGCGGTAGCCGTCGGCCCAGCCCGCCACGATCATCGTCGGGATCCGGATCCGCTCGTAGCCCGAGGTCGTCCCGCCGAGCCGTACCGACCCGTGGTCCCAGTAGTCGCCGTGGGTCGACTCGCGGAGCCAGGTCAGCACCCACGGCTCGTTCGTGTCCAGGCGCCGCTTCCACTCCTCCTCCCAGTCGTCCCCCCAGACGGCCGGCACGGGCGGCAGCACGTTCATCGGTGTCATGTAGTGGTCGTAGTCGACGAGGTCGACCAGCCGCAGCGCCGCCCCGCGCCAGTGCACGTCGTCGGTCCAGCGGTCGTCGGTGGCGTAGATCGCGCAGATCGCCTTGAGCTCCGGCGGCTGCTCGCAGGCCATCTGGAGCGAGTTGAAGCCGGAGTACGACGTCCCCCACATGCCGACCTGCCCGTCGCACCAGTCCTGGGCGGCCAGCCAGCGCATCACCTCGGCCAGGTCGCGCTGCTCGTCCGGCTGGTACTCGTCGAGCGCGTCACCGCCCGACGACCCGGTGCCGCGCAGGTCGAGCCGGCACACGGCGTACCCGTGCTTGTCGCGCAGCCGCTCGTAGGACGCGGCGTAGGACGACGTCAGGTCGTCCTTGCGGTAGGGCAGCGCCTCCAGCAGGCACGGCTGCGGCCCTGGATGATCGCTCGAGTCCGGGAGATACAGGGTCGCAGCGAGCTCCACGCCGTCGGACATCTGGATACGGGCCTCGCGCTGTGTCCCCACGCGCCGGATTGTTGCAGCATGATCGGCGCGTGAGCGCGACCGTGATGACCGTGACCGGCCCGGTGGCCGCCGCCGACCTCGGCGTGACGCTGCCGCACGAGCACGTGTTCCTCGACCTGACGCGGGAGTACCGCGGCAACGGGCTGCTCAACGACGCGGCTCTCGCGGAGTCGGAGCTGAAGCGGTACGTCGACGCGGGCGGCCGCACGCTGGTGGACGTCACCACCGGCGGGCTGGGCGGAGACCCGGTCGCCCTGCGGGCGATGTCCGAGGCCACCGGCCTGCAGATCGTGCGCGGCGCGGGCTACTACCGCCGCGCGTACTTCCCGCCCGAGGTCGACGAGCTCTCCACCGACGCGCTCGCCGACCTCATCGTGCGCGACATCGAGGAGGGCACCGACGGCGTACGGGCCGGCATCATCGGTGAGATCGGGTGCGACCGCTACGTCTCGGCGCTCGAGGAGCGGTCGTTCCGGGCGGCGGCGCGCGCCCACCGGCGTACCGGTCTGACCATCACCACCCACGCCGCCCGCTGGCCGGTCGGCACGGCCCAGCTCGACCTGCTGGTCGAGGAGGGCGTCGACCCGTCCCGCGTGGTGGTCGGGCACTGCGACATGGTGCCGGACCACGACTACCACCTGACGCTGGTGGAGCGCGGCGCGTGGATCCAGTTCGACACCGTGCAGGGCGTCCACGAGTGGGACACCCAGCAACGGCTGGGCTGGCTGCGCAGCCTGGCCGACGCCGGCCACCTCGACCGGGTGCTGCTCAGCCAGGACGTCTGCCTGCGCAGTGACTACGCCGCCATGGGCGGGCCGGGCTACGCGTACGTCGTCACGACGTTCGCCGACCGGCTGCGCCACGTGGGCTTCGACGACGCCGACATCGCGACGCTCACCGTCGACAACCCGCGCCGGATGCTCAGCGGGGAGTAGCCGGTCGGCCGTACTTCTCCAGCGCCGCCAGCAGCAGGTCTGCCGGCAGCGTGTGGGCGGTGTGACCGTGACCGGTCATCGTCGGCGAGGCCAGGATCGCGTTGAGGATGGCCTCCTCGACGGCCTCGATGACGGCGTCGAACAGCGGGTTCATCGCGTTGTTGGCCATCGTGCGGACCTCGGCGACCTCGGGGGCGTCGTCGCCGATCCGGTGCATGCCGCGGTTGCCGGTCGCGAACGCGAGGAAGAGGTCGCCGCTGTTGTTCTCGCCGACGCCGCCGGTGCGGGCGACCCCGAACGACGCCCGCTGCGCCAGCCGCCGGCACTGCAGGGGCAGCAGTGGGGCGTCGGTCGCGACGATGCCGATGATCGAGCCGCTCCCCGGCGGCATGGGGGAGTCGGTGCCGGGCACGACGTCCTCGCCGACCTCCAGCCCGACGGGCACACCGTTGACCAGGAACCGCTCGCGGCGGCCGTGGTTGGCCTGGACGAGCACGCCGACCGTGTACGCGCCCGCCGTGCGTGACGCCGTACCGATGCCGCCCTTGAAGTCGTGGCACACCATCCCGGTGCCACCGCCGACCGAGCCCTCGGCGACGGGACCGGCGGACGCCGCGGCGTAGGCCGCCTTCGCGTGCTCGGCGGTCACGTGGAAGCCGTCGACGTCGTTGAGCGTGCCGTCCCAGGTCTCGGCCACCACGGGCAGGGCCCACGCCTCGACGCCCTCGCCGATCTCGGCGACCTCGATCTCGACCAGCGCGTCGCGGACGACGCCGACGCTGTGGGTGTTGGTGATGCCGATGGGCGAGTGCAGGAGGCCGACCTCCTCGATCCAGGGCAGGCCGGTCATCTCGCCGTTGCCGTTGAGGCGGTGGTACGCCGCGTACACGGGGTCGGCCCACACGTTGCCCTCGTGGGGCACGCACGACCGTCACGCCGGTGCGCACGTCGTCGCCCTCGATGAGGGTCGTGTGCCCGACCCGCACACCGGGGACGTCGGTGATCGCGTCGTGCTCGCCGGGCTCGAGGGTGCCGATGACGATGCCGAGGTCGCGGGCCCGGTCATGAGAGCAGCGCCTTCGCGAGGTGGAGGTGGAAGCGGACCGAGGCGTGCAGGTCGTCGACGTGCACCCGCTCGTCGGCGTTGTGGAACCCGGCGACGTAGACCTCGATCGGGGTGGTGAAGAACGGGGAGAAGCCGTACGCCGCCGTGCTCCCGGCCGCGCGGAGGTACGACGAGTCGGTGAAGCCGGTGCCGAGGCTCGGCAGCAGCGCGGAGTCCGGCAGCTCGGTGGCCACCCACTCGCGGATCGCCTGAACGACGGGTCCGTCGGGGGGCGAGGCGTTGCCGGGGATGAGCGGCTCGGGCCACGTCAGCTCGTAGTCGATGCCGGCGCCCAGCCGCTCCCTGACGGCCGCCTCGACGTCGGCCTCGGTGCTGCCGGGCAGGATCCGGCAGTCGAGCTCCATCCACGCCCGGCTGGGCTGGGTGTTGCGCTTGTCGGAGCCGCCGAGCATCGTCGGCGCCACCGTGGTCCCGGCGAGCGCAGGCATCACGTGCTCCAGCTCGGGGTGAAGGGCACCCGCCGCCGCCAGGGCCGCGGGCAGGTCGTCGCCGGGGGCGTACGCGTCACCGAGCAGCACCTCCAGCATCTGGTCGACAAGAGGGTGCGCGACCGGTGCGGGCAGGCCGCGGCCGATGCGTGCGATCAGCTCGCCCAGGTGCGGGACCGCGTTGTCGCCCAAGGTCGGCAGGCTGCCGTGACCGGCCTCGCCCACCGCGGTGACCCGGGCCGGGTACGTGCCCTTCTCGCCGACTCCGACGCTGACCAGGGTGCGGCCGTCGGTGAGCTCGAACCGCTCGCCGCCGCCCTCGTTGACGCTCATGTCGGGCCGGATGTCGGGGCGGGCCCGGAGGAGCCAGTTCATCCCGACCTCGGCCATGCCGTCCTCCTCGTCGGCGACGGCGAGGAACCACAGGTCGCCCCGCGGCCGCCAGCCCGAGCGGACCAGCTCCTTGAGGGCGACCGCACGCGCGGCCACCTCGCCCTTCATGTCGAGCGTCCCGCGGCCCCACAGGTAGCCGTCGTCGGTGAGCACGCCCTCGAACGGCGGGTGGGTCCAGTCGCGGACGTCCACCGGCACGACGTCGGTGTGGCCCACGAACGCCAGGCTCGGCGTACCCGGCTCCGTGCCCGGGATCCGGGCGACGAGGTTCGCCCGGTGCTCGTTGCCCTCGCGCGCGACCAGCTCGCACTCGATGCCGGCCTCGCCGAGGTACTCGGCCAGGTGCCGGGCGACCAGCGTCTCGTTGCCGGCGTACACGCCGAGCGAGTTGCTGGTGTCCAGCCTGACGAGGTCGCGGGTGAGGTCGACGACCTCCTGCTGGAGAGGATCCATGGCCGGACGCTAGCGCGCGGCAAAGGCCCGGCCCCCCGTGGGCCGGGCCTTTCTTGCGAGTCGCGCTACTTCACCTCGGACCGCAGCACCCGCCAGAGGCCGAAGGCCAGGGGGAGGAGCAGCCAGATGGTGCCGGTGACGAGGAGCTGGGCCCACTCCGTGGGGCCGTACCCGCCGTCGAACAGGCCGGTCTGGTTCCACTGGAAGTCCACCCAGGGCTGCGCGTCGGCGTACCAGCCCTGGGCGCCGGCCAGCAGGGCCGACAGGGTGGGGAGCACCATCGCGTAGACGAAGTAGCCGACGATGGCGGCGGCCGAGTTGCGGAACAGCACGCCGAGGGTGAAGCCCATCAGCAGGCCGAGGCCGTTGCCGGCGAGGATGTAGAGGACCTCGGTGACGGTCATGTCCCAGGTGGTCGGGACGCCGGCCAGCTGGCTGCCGATGACGTTCCCGAGAGCGCCGACGGCGAGCGCGACCAGGATCGAGGCGATCCCGACGAGCACGGTGTCGAGCAGCTTGGCCAGGACCACGCGGCTGCGGCTCGGGACCATGGTGAACGTCGTCAGGCCGGTGCGCTGGCTCCACTCGCTGGTGATCGAGAGGGCCGCGATGATCGGCAGCACGATCGTCATCGGGATGCCGATGGCGCCGGCGAAGCTGTCGTAGGTGATGTCGGCGTCCGGGGCGAACAGGATGACCGCCCCGGTGGCGATCACGGCCAGGATGACGACGCTCGCCATCAGCCAGAAGCCCGAGCGCGTGTTGAACATCTTGCGCAGCTCGACGCCCATGATCGTGCGCATCGGGATGGGTGCGTACGTCGGCCGCGCGGCGCGGGCGTGCTGCCCGACGTCGGTGGTGGTGACGGGGATCGTTGCGGTGCTCATGCTGCTGCTCCTTCGGGAACGTCTGCTGTCGCGCTGGGTGTCGGAGGTGAGGGCGAGGAACATCTCCTCGAGACCGGCGCCGTCGGCGGGCCGGAGCTCGCGCAGGGCGATGCCGGCGGCCAGGGCCACCTCGCCGACCTGGTCGGTGGAGGCGTCGGTGCGCAGGCCCTGCTGGCTCTGCTCGGCCGGGTGGCCGGCCGCGACCAGCGCCGCCGCGAGGCGGGCGGGGTCGGTGGCGCGGACGTACGTGCCGGCGGCCTCGAGCAGCTCGTGCTTGGTGCCCTGGGCCACGACGCGGCCCTGCCCGATCACCACGATGTCGTCGGCGATCACCTCGATCTCGTGGAGGAGGTGGCTGGAGAGCAGCACGGTGCCGCCCTGGTCGGCGTACCCGCGGAGCAGGTCGCGCATCCAGCGGATGCCGGCGGGGTCGAGGCCGTTGGCAGGCTCGTCGAGGATCAGCACCTCGGGGTTGCCGATGAGGGCGGCCGCGATGCCGAGGCGCTGGCGCATGCCGAGCGAGTAGTCGCGGACGCGGCGTCCGGCCTCCTCGTCGGTCAGGCTGACGACCTCGAGCATCTCGTCGACGCGAGACTTGGGCATCCGCATGGTGCGCTGGGCCAGGGTGAGGATCTCGCGGCCGGTGCGGCCGGCGTGCTGCGCCGAGGCGTCGAGCAGCACGCCGACCTCACGCCCCGGGTTGGGCAGCTCGGAGAAGTGGCGGCCGAGGATGGTGGCCTCGCCGGTGGTGGCGGGGGTGAGCCCGACCATGATCCGCATGGTCGTGGACTTGCCGGCGCCGTTGGGGCCCAGGAAGCCGGTGACCCGGCCGGGCTGGGCGGTGAAGGTGACGTCATCGACGGCGCGGAACCCGCCGTAGGTCTTGGTCAGGTGGGAGATCGTGATCATGGGCCTCAGCCTGTGGCAGCGGAGACCCTCACCGCTTCGGGGAGGTGCCTGAGCGCAGACCTGAGAGCACCCTGAGCCCAGGTCAGGGTCCGACCCTGAGAGGGGTCACTCCTCGGGCTTGCGCTCCGTGCCGATCTGGACCTCGGTGTCGGCGAAACCGACGCTCCGGTAGACCCGGATCGCGAGGTACTCCGGGTCGGCGACCATCACCAGGGTCTGCGCGTCGAGGTCGGCGAACCCGAACCGGCTGATCTCGTGCACCAGCGTCCCGGCCAGGCCCTTGCCCCGGGCGTCGGGGTGGGTCTTCACCGTCTGGAACCGCGCCAGCCCCGGGGACGCGCGGAACAGTCCCATCGAGGCCAGCAGGCGGCCGTCCTCGAACGCGCCCCAGTACTGCCCGTGCCCGTCCTCGGCCAGCCGGCGGTGCTGCCGCGCCCGCCCCTCGGAGAACTCGCGGTCGTAGCCGATCTCCTCGCCCGCCATCGTCAGCTCGACCTGCTGCTCCCAGTCGGCGTCCGACTGCCAGGGCGCGGTACGTCGCCTCGCCGTTGGGCCGCGGCGGCGCGTGGACCGACGTGGCCGTCATGACGGTGGAGACCTCGGTCTCCAGCCCCAGCGCGGCGAACGACGCACCGTCCGCCGCCGACCCACCCGTGCCGTCGATGCCGAACGTGCGGTGCTGGGCGACCGGGAACTCGGCCTCGAACGCCCCGATCCACTGCCGGGCGTCGGCCGCGTCGGCCGGGGGACCGGCCAGCATCAGGAAGTTCCCCCACCAGAACGTCGGGTTGTCCGGCGTCCGGACCACGACGTGGTCACCGCGGTCCTCGAGCACGCTGCCCGAGATCTCCAGCAGTGCGAGATCGGTCCGCCACCCCAAGCCCTGGATGTCCATGGACGCGACCGTACCTGCGCCGCGACACGAACGGAGCCGTGGGCGTCAGAGGTGGGTGAGCCCGAGCAGGAGGACGAGGATCCCGATCACGAGCATGGTGATGGCCGTCACCGCGGGGCCGTTGGCTTCGAGCCATCTCCGGGCCGCCACGAGCCGCGGCTCCATGCGGGCGGGCGCCAGGTAGGTCAGGAGGACCGGGGCCATCACCGTCGACGTGGCCACCACCGTGAAGAAGACGATCGCGATCACGGTCTCCTGGGCGACCAACGACGCGGTGTGCAGGATCAGGCCGGCGGCCGCCATCAGGAGCAGGGCCTTGGGTCGCACGTTGAGGGCCACCCCGACACCGAAGGCGGGACCCGAGTCGAGCGAGTCGACCCTCGTCATCCAGCCGGGGAGCCGAGTGGCGCTCTCCGAGTGGCGCAGCCGGAGGGCGGTCAGGCCCAGCAGGGCCAGCGCGCCGCCGACGACGACCTGGAGCACGCCGACGAGCTCCTCGTGCTGCCGGGGTCGGTCGTCCGGGAGGAGCCCGGCGGCGATCGTGGCGATCGTGACGAGGGCGGCCGCGCCGATCACCCAGCCGAGGAGGTACGGGAGCGCGGCTTGGTCACGCTTGTCGGAGACCAGGATCAGCAGCGTCACCATGATGGGGACCGAGCTCACGGCGGCGGCCAGCCCGACGGGGAGCAGCTGCGCCAGAGCGTGCCACATCAGGTTCCGGTCCGCCTCACGCGTCCTGCGCCGCGTAGTCGCGCAACAGCTGCTGCTCGGCCTCCTTGCGCGGGAAGCAGAAGTAGACGAGGACGGCGCCCAGCAGGACCGCGATCGCACCGGCGCTGTAGGCCCAGTCGTCGCCCTGCAGGAAGGCCGACTTCGCCGCGGCCGTGATCTGGTCGGCGTACTTCGGGTACTGCTGGGCGACCTGCTCGGCTCCCGCGAACGACTTCGTGAGCTCGGACTCCACCTGGGGGGTGACCTTGCTCGCGTCGGAGGAGCTGCCGATCGCGGAGACGAACGCGCTGGCGTAGCCCGCGGTCAGCAGCGCGCCGAAGACGGACTGCAGGATCGCCCCTCCGAGGTCGCGCTGCAGGTCCGCCGTCCCGGAGGCCATGCCGGCCCGGCGAACGGGGACCGAGCCCGTCAGCGAGTGGGAGGCGGGGGTGCCCGCGAGTCCCACGCCGGTCCCGATGAGGGCGTAGGCCATGCCGATCTTCCAGTAGCTGCTGCCCTCCTCCCAGAACAGCAGCATCCAGACGAAGGCGAGGAACAGGAACACGTAGCCCAGCAGCAGCGTCGCCCGCGCTCCGTGCGTCTCCACCATGACGGCCGAACGTGGAGCGACGAGGACCATCAGGACGATGGCGGGCAGGAAGGCGGCACCGGCCTCGACGGTGTCGTAGCCGAGCACGTTCTGGAGGAACTGCTGGCTGACGAACATCGCGCCCATGAGCGAGCCGAACACGATGATCCCGGCGCAGGCCGCTACCCAGAAGATCCGCCTGCTGGCGATGTGCAGGTCGTAGAGCGGGTTCGCGGCACGCCGCTGCTGCCAGACGAAGGCCACCGCGGCCGCCAGCGCGATGACGGCCAGACCCAGGACGAGGGTGCCCTTGCCCGGCACGGGTGCGAAGTTGATCGAGAGCACCAGGCCGGCCACCAGCAGGACGGAGAGGATGCCGCCGAGGTTGTCGACCGGCTCGGTGGACTCGTTGACGTGGGCGGGGACGAACTTCCAGGCCATCACGAGCGCGATGACCGCCAGCGGCAGCGTCACGAGGAACACCGAGCCCCACCAGAACTGCTCCAGCAGCCAGCCGGCGACCAGCGGCCCCAGCGACGCGATGGCTCCACCGAGTGCGGACCACAGGGCGATCGACTTGGTCCGCCCGGGCCCGGACCACAGGGCAGTGATCAGGGCCAACGTGGTCGGGTAGGCCATGCCGGCGGCGAACCCGCCGAAGATCCGGGCCACCACCAGGACGTCGTCGGTCGGGGCGTAGGCGGCCAGGAGGCAGGCGGGGATCGACAGCAGGGTGCCGAGCATCATCAGGAGCTTGCGGCCGTACCTGTCGCCGACGGCCCCGAGGTAGAGAACGGAGCCGGCGAGGCCGAGGGAGTAGCCGACCGCGATCAGGTTGAGCGTGGTCTGGGAGGAGTCGAACGCGTCGCCGATCGACGGCAGGGCGACGTTGGCCACGGACAGGTTGAGGTTGGCGACACCGGACACCAGGATCAAGGTCCCGAGCACGAGGGGAGCCCGCGAGGGGGCGCCGGTGGACTCGAGGGGCGCCGTGGCCGGGCTCTGGGACATCGTTTTCCTCCGGGCTGTCGCGACGCGGGCGGGCATGCCGTGGGCGACGCTACGCCCACGCGGACCGCCGACACCTAGCCCGTCAAGGGTGAAGTTGGCGCGTCTTGACTCGAACACGTGTTCGATCGACACTGGACGGATGGCATGGGGGTTCCCGGCGTACGAAGCGCCGGAGGCGAAGGGGGCGGGGCTGACCCGCACGCCCGGCACCGAAGGGTTCGCGCCGGCGGGGTGGCCGCGCGAGGTGCGGCCCCCCGGCGCGCCCGGGTGGGAGCAGTCGGCGGCGGCCTGGCTGCTCGACCTCTGCCCGGCCGACTGGCGGGGGTACCCCGGGCTCCGCAAGCACCTGGTGGTGCTGGCCCGGTTCGCCTTGCTGCACGTCGAGGCCGGGCAGACGGCGGCGGCCCGCGGGCTCAGCGAGACCCGCGCCGACCTGCGCGACGTCGCCGACCTCGACGTCATCGAGGCGGCCGTGCAGACCTGGCAGCTGGAGCAGGCCCGCCTGCTCGGCCTGAGGCGGGCCGTCGGTCTGGTGGAGGAGGCGATCCGCGGACGACGCTTCACGGCGAGGCTCTGACCGCTCCCCGTCTACGGTGGGCCGCATGGCCGAACAGCGTCGTTTCTCGGGTGTCCTGCTGGTCGACCGCAGGGGCTGGATCCTGCTGCAGGAGCGTGACGAGCACCCCGTCATCGACCCGGACTGCTGGGGTCTGGTCGGCGGGCACGTCGACCCGGGGGAGGAGTTCGAGGCGGCGGCCTACCGCGAGCTGACCGAGGAGACCGAGGTGGTGGTGGCGCCCGGCGGGCTGCACTACTTCGCCGAGTTCGAGGTCGACCACACCGAGGCGTACGGCACCGTGGACCGGATGGCCGTGTACGTCGCCCCGACCGACCTCACCGACGCCGACGTCGTCTGCCACGAGGGCCGCCGGATCGTGTTCGTCGACCCCGGGGAGGTCACCGGCCTGCGACTCACCAAGGGGGCCGGCGTGATCCTGCCGGCGTTCCTGCTCTCCGACGTCTACCAGGACATGGTTGCCGAGGACGCCGGTCACTAGCCTGGGTCCGTGCTGCTGGGCCGCGCTGGCGTCCTCGACCGCGCGGACGTGCTGGTCGCGGCGCTCCGCGGTGGGACCGGCGGCCTGCTCTGGGTGCGCGGCGACGCGGGCATCGGCAAGTCCAGCGTCCTGACCGAGATCGGTGACCGCGCCCGGCGGGCGGGGGCGACCGTGCTGCGCGGCACCGCCGCCGACGAGGCGACGGGCGCGCCGGCGTTCTGGCTCTGGACCCAGGTCCTCCGCCAGGCCGGGACCGGCGACCCGCAGGCGCTCGTCGCGCTCGGCGGGCCGCGCGCCCGGCGAGCGGCCGAGCTGGTCGACCCCGACGCGAGCGGCGACAGCGACCCGCAGCCGGCCAACCGCTTCCCGCTCTTCGACGGCGTGCTGGCGGTCCTCGACGGCCTCACCGCCGAGTTCCCGGTCGTGCTGCTGCTCGACGACCTGCACTGGGCGGACACCGGCAGCCTGCACCTGGTGCGGTTCCTGCTGCCGAGCCTGGCCACCCGCCCCGTGCTGGTCGTCTGCGGCTGGCGCGACCACGAGGTGCCCGCCGGATCCGACCGCGACCTCCTCGCCGCCGAGATCGCCGCGGCGGGGGAGTCCTGGCCGCTCGCCGGCCTCGGCCCCGACGACGTCGCGGCCCTGATCGCGGCGACCGGCGGGCAGCACGTCGGGCCCGACGAGGCCGCCGCCGTGGCGGGGCGCACCAGCGGCAACCCGCTCTTCGTCTCCGAGATGGCCCGGCTGGCGGCCGCCCGCGGCGCGGCCGTGTCCGAGATGGTCCCGGAGACCGCGCAGGGTGCGATCCGCCGCCGGGTCGCCCGGCTCCCGCAGCCGGCCCAGCACGTCGCTCACGGTCGCCGCGGTCCTCGGGCAGGAAGCCGCGCTCGACCCGGTCCGCACGCTGGCCGGGCTCGACCCCGACGCCTTCGTGGCCGGTCTCGACGCCGTCGTCGCCAGCGGGCTGGCGCGCCACGAGGGTGACCGCCTCGCGCTGTCGCACGCGTTGGTGCGCGACGCGGTGTACGACGCCACGCCGGCCGCCCGACGCCGGGAGCTGCACCTCGAGGCGGCCGACGTCCCGGGGCTGCTCCCCGCCGAGGTCGCCGGACACCTGCTGCACGCCCGGCCGCTCGCCGACCTCGACCGCGTGGTGGCGGCCACCGAGGAGGCGGCCCGCGCGGCGCACGACGCCCAGGCCTGGGAGGACGCGACCCGGCTCTACCGGCTGGCCCTCGAGCTGGCTCCCGCAGACGCCGACGCCCGGCCCCGGCTGCTCCGCGGCGCCGGCGCGGCCCTGCTCGACGCGGCCGACCTCGAGGCGGCCCGGGTGCTCTACCGCGAGGCCGCCGACCTGGCCCGACGGGCCGGGGACGCCCGCGGCCTGGCCGAGGCGGCGCTGGGGTTCGCGGCCGGCCTGGGCGGCTTCGAGGTGCGGCTCGTCGACCGGGAGCAGAACGAGCTGCTGGACGAGGCGCTGACGGCGCTCGGCGACGACGAACCCGCGCTGCGCGTGCACCTGATGGCCCGGCTGGCCGTCGGGCTGGCCTTCACCGAGGACGCGGACCGCATCCCGCAGCTCTCCGCCGGGGCCGTCGCGCTCGCCCGGGACACCGGTGACGCGCGGGCCCTGGGCGCCGCCCTGGCGGCCCACTGCGACGCCATCGCCGGCCCGGACCACGTCGACGTACGGACCGCGGAGGCCACCGAGATCGTCGACCTCGGCCGGTCGCTGGGCGACCTCGGGCTCGAGCTGCTCGGTCTCCGGCTGCGCGTGGTGGCGCACTGGGAGGCGCGGCTCGATGCTCGAGGCCGACGCCGACGTCCGCGAGTTCGGCCGGCTGGCCGAGCGGCTCGGCCAGCCGCAGTACTCCTGGTACGTGCCGCTCTGGCGGGGTGCGGCCGCCCACCTGGCCGGCGACCTCGCCCTGGTCGCTCGGTGCGCCGAGGAGGTGCGGGCCTACGCGGGCCCGGCCGACAGCCGCAACGCCTTCGTGCTGGGGATGGTCCAGCGGGCCTGGAGCCTCATCGAGCGCGGTGCCACCGCCGAGTCGATGACCGAGATCATGGCGGCCTTCGGCGACTGGATCGAGCTGTCGCCGCGACGGCGGCAACCTGGTGATGCTGTTCCACGGCCAGCCGCACGACATGCGGGTGCGCGCGGCCGCCGACCTGCCTCGGCTGCTGGCGGAGCTGCCCAAGGACAAGGAGTGGCTCCCCAACCTCCACGGGGTCAGCGGGGGACTTCTGGAGAGCGACCTCGGTGGCGAGCCGGCCGCTCTCGTCCACGCCGAGCTCGCGCCGTACGCGCACCTCTACCTCGTCGACGGCATCGGCGCCGGCCTCGCGGGCTCGGTGGAGCGGCCCCTCGGCAACCTCGCCATGCTCGCCGGTGACCTCGACGGTGCCGCCGGCCACTTCGAGCGGGCGCTCGCGGCCAACACCGCGATCGGGGCCCCGCTGGCGGTCGCCAACACCCGCCGCGAGTACGCCGAGCTGTTGCGGCGGCGTGGCGCCCCGGGTGACGCGGAGCGCCGCGCCGACCTGCTGCGCGAGGCCGACGCCTTCTACCGCAGCGTGGGGATCCTCGAGCGGGTCTCGACGGTCGACGCCACCGACGGTGGAGAGCGACAGCGGGCGGTGGGAGCGCACCGGCGGCGGCTGGTCGGTCACCTTCCGCGGCCGCACGGCGGCACTACCGGCGGTGAAGGGGATGGCCGACCTCGCGCGGCTGCTCGCGCAGCCCGGGGCGGAGGTGCACGCCCTCGACCTGGTCGGTCCGGCGGCGGGTGCGGCGCCCCGGGAGGGCGACCTCGGTGACGTGCTCGACGACCGTGCGCGGGCGGCGTACCGGCAACGCCTGCACGACCTCGACGAGCGCCTCGCCGACGCCGAGGCCGACGGCGACGACGATGCGGCCGCCCGGGTCACCGAGGAGCGCGAGTTCCTGGTGGCCGAGCTGACCGGTGCGTACGGCCTCGGCGGCCGCCCGCGCCGCGCCGGGGACCCCGCCGAGAAGGCCCGGACGACGGTCACCTCCCGGATCCGCGACGCCATCGGCCGGGTCGAGAGCGTGCACCCCGACCTCGGCCGGCACCTGCGCGCCTCGGTGCGCACCGGCACGTTCTGCTCGTACGCGCCCGAGCGGCCGGTGGTGTGGGACGTGCGGGAGGCCGTTCCCACATCGTGAGGTGAGTTCCCACGCCTGAGGGGTGTCACGCACCCCATCAAGAGAGGCAGAGCCATGAGCTTCCTGCAGATCATCACCTTCGCCACCGACCGGTTCGACGAGTTCGTCGCCCTGGAGCACGAGTGGTCGGAGGGCACCGCGGGCCGGCGCACCAACGTCGGCGCCCAGGTGTTCGCCGACCGCGACCGGCCGGGTCACTACGTCGCACTGGACTGGTTCGACTCCCACGAGTCGGCCATGGTCAACTCGCAGCTCCCGGCGACCGACGCCTTCGCCCGGCAGGCCGCCGAGCTGGCGACCGAGGGGCCCGACTTCTGGAACCTCGAGCCGGTCACGGCGCCGTGGAACGCCGGCGAGGCGGAGCTCCGCGCCACCCTGGAGAGCGTCGACCGCTGACGCCGCACACCTTCGCGGACGACGTCGACCTGGACATCCTCGTGCCGCACGGCCGGATGCGGTCCACCGGTCGCGCCGCCCTGGAGGAGTCGCTCCGCGCCGAGGCCCCGGGTCGCGACATCGAGGTGTGGAACAGCCGCGCCACCGCCGACGGGCTTCGTCGTCGAGTACGCCTACCGCACGCACGGCGACCCCGTCCCTGGCCGCGGGGATCATGATGGCCACCCTGAAGGACGGGCTGGTCCAGCGCCTGGCGATCACGTGCGCCGGCAACTGGTCGGCCGAGACCGAGGCGCAGGTCCTCGAGGAGACCGGAGCCCTCGGACCGCGCACCCCCGCGGGTGTCCGATGACCGCCGACGGCGGTCGAGGTCACCGGCGCGGTGACCGAGCGGCTGTTCGGGGCGCTGCTCGGGGCGATCGAGCTGGCGACGGTGCACCTCGGGGTACGCCTGGGCCTGTACGACGCCCTGGCCACGCCGCGCACCGCCGCCGGCCTGGCGCAGGCGGCCGGCATCGACGAGCGGTACGCCCGCGAGTGGCTCGAGCAGCAGGCCATCAGCGGCCTGGTCGAGCGTGGTCGAGCCGGGGGATGCCGAGACCCGCGTCTACGGCCTCGACCCGGAGCAGGCGGCCGTCGTTCGGCGACCCGGACTCGCCGGCGTACGCCGGCTCGATGGCGCTGGTGATGGGCGGCGTCGGGCAGGTGCTGCCCCTGCTGCCCGAGGTCTACCGGACCGGGTCGGGGGTCCCGTTCGGTGGCTACGGCGACGACGTCCGGCTCGGGCAGGGCGCTGTTCAACCGCGGTGGCTTCCTCGAGCCAGCTGACCCAGGAGTGGGTGCCCGCCCTGCCCGGTGTGGCCGCGCTCCTGTCGCGTCCCGGCGCCCGGGCGCTCGACCTCGGCTGCGGCGTGGGCTGGTCGAGCATCGCGCTCGCCGCGGCGTACCCGGGCCTCGAGGTGCTCGGGATCGACAGCGACGACGCGTCGGTGATGGACGCGCGCGCCAACGCCGAGGCGCACGGCGCGGCCGACCGGGCCCGCTTCGAGGTGGCCGACGCCGACACCCCGCTCGCCGAGGCGGCGTACGACGTGGCCTTCTACTTCGAGGCCCTGCACGACATGGCGCACCCGGTGGAGTCGCTGGCCGCGGTCGCGGTCCGCCCTGCGGCCCGGAGGGGTGGTCGTGGTGGTCGACGAGCGGGCGGAGGAGGAGTTCGCGCCCGGCGGCAGCGAGGTCGAGCGCATCCTCGCGGCGTCCAGCGTCCTGCACTGCCTGCCCGTCGGGCGCTCGCAGCCGGACTCCGAGGCGACCGGCGCCCTGTTCCGGCCGGCGACGATGCGCTCGTACGCCGCCCGGGCCGGCTACTCCGCGGTCGAGGTCGTCCCGATCGAGCACGACCTGTTCCGGTTCTTCGTGCTGACGCCCTGAGACGTCGGGTCCGTGGACACTCTCCGGCACCAGGTGCCGGAAATGTGCCACCTTCGGCGATGTCGCAGGCGGAAGCGGTGCCACGAGGGTGGCTACGCTCGCGTGGAGCTCGAGCAGACAGCAGCCTCCCCGGCCGGGGCACCGTCGAAGCGGTGAGCGGTGGGCCAGACGCTCTCGAGAGCGCTGCGAGTGCGTAGTAGAGTTCCGCGGCCCAGTAGTCCCATGAGCAACGGAGCTGTGTCTGGGGACCCGCACCGGGCCGGGCTCCACTGGACAATCTCCGGCACCAGGCGCCGGAAAGTGTCACGCACACCGCCGTTCCGGTTCTTCTCGCCGGGGCCGCTGATCGTTACAGTGAACGGGTGCGCCTGGACCAGATCTCGACCCCACGCGACCTGCGGGGGCTGACGGAGCCGGAGCTCGACGCCCTGGCCGCCGAGATCCGCGACTTCCTGGTGCGTACCTGCGCGCGGACCGGTGGCCACCTCGGCCCGAACCTCGGCGTGGTCGAGCTGACGATGGCGATCCACCGGGTCTTCGAGTCGCCCCGCGACCGGGTCGTGTTCGACACCGGCCACCAGGCCTACGTGCACAAGCTGCTGACCGGTCGGATGGCGGGCTTCGAGAAGCTGCGCCAGGAGGGCGGCGTCAGCGGCTACCCCAGCCAGGCGGAGTCCGATCACGACATCGTCGAGAACTCCCACGCCTCCACGGCTCTGTCGTACGCCGACGGGCTGGCGAAGGCGTACGCGATCCGCGGCGAGGACCGGCACGTGGTCGCGCTGATCGGTGACGGTGCCCTGACCGGCGGGATGGCCTGGGAGGCGCTCAACAACATCGCGATCGCCAAGCAGAGCAAGCTGGTGATCGTCGTCAACGACAACGGCCGCTCGTACACCCCGACCGTCGGTGGCCTGGCCACGGCGCTGACCAGCCTGCGCACCAACCCGCGCTACGAGCAGATCCTCGACCAGGTCAAGCGCCGCCTCAACGCGGTCCCGGGCGTCGGCCCCGCGGCGTACGACGCCCTGCACGCCATGAAGAAGGGCCTCAAGGACGCGCTCGCGCCGCAGGGTCTGTTCGAGGACCTCGGCCTCAAGTACGTCGGCCCGGTCGACGGCCACGACCGCGCGGCGATGGAGCAGGTGCTGACGCAGGCCAAGCGGTTCAACGGCCCGGTGATCGTGCACGCGATCACCCGCAAGGGGTTCGGGTACGACGCCGCCGAGCTGCACGAGGCCGACCAGTTCCACAGCCCCGGGCCGTTCGACGTCGACAGCGGCGTGGAGAACCCCAAGGACCGGATCTGGACCGATGTGTTCGCGGAGGAGATGGTCCACCTCGGCGAGCGCCGGCCGGACGTGGTCGCGATCACCGCCGCGATGATGCACCCGGTCGGGCTCGACAAGTTCCAGTCCATGTTCCCCGACCGCACCTTCGACGTCGGCATCGCCGAGCAGCACGCCGTCACCTCGGCCGCCGGCCTGGCCATGGCGGGGATGCACCCGGTGGTGGCGCTGTACGCGACGTTCCTCAACCGGGCCTTCGACCAGGTGCTGATGGACGTCGCGCTGCACAAGTGCGGCGTCACGTTCGTGCTCGACCGCGCCGGCGTGACGGGCGACGACGGCGCCAGCCACAACGGCATGTGGGACATGTCCATCATGCAGGTCGTGCCGAGCCTCCGCCTCGCCGCGCCGCGTGACCCGGCCCGACTCCGCGAGCTCCTCGACGAAGCCGTCGAGGTCTCCGACGCACCGACGGTCGTGCGGTTCCCCAAGGGAGCGCCGCCCGATGACATCGAGGCGGTCGGCCGTCGCGGTGGGTGCGACGTGCTCGTCCGCAACGGCACCCACGACGTGCTGATCGTGTCGTACGGCGCGATGGCCACGACCGCCGTCGACGTCGCCGAGCGCCTGGTCGCCCAGGGGATCGGCGTCACCGTCGTCGACCCGCGGTGGGCCAAGCCGGTCGACCCCGTCCTGCTCGACCTGGCCCGCGAGCACCGGCTCGTGGTGAGCCTCGAGGACAACGGCCGCATCGGCGGGTGTGGCTCGGTCCTGCTCCAGACCCTGAACGACGCAGGGGTCACCACCCCGTTCCGGCTGCACGGCATCCCGCAGGAGTTCCTCGACCACGCCAAGCGCGGCGTGATCCTCGAGCGGATCGGTCTGGGGCCGCAGTCGCTGGCGCGCGGCATCGTCGAGGACATCAGCGCCGTGCCGGCGGCGCCGCCGGTCGACCGTCAGCTGTTGTAGACCCCGATCGGGATCGCGAGGCCGTCGCCCGTCGAGCCGACGTCCTCGGCCACCGGCGTGCAGACGCCCGTCACGACCGTGCACGACAGGATGTCGACGAGGTCGGACTCGAACGGCTCGTGGAAGCCGAGCGCCGCGTAGTGCTGGGAGTCGATCCACTGGTACCCGCCGAAGTAGGCGTAGCCGTAGTCGTCCTTCGGCATCGCCTCACCCGTGTTCGTGTCGAAGATGCGCACGTCGTCGGACTCCGCCTCACCCATCAGGTAGCGGCCGTCGGGAGAGAGGTCGTAGGCGGCCCACAGGGGGATCTCGGTGCCGCTGTCGAGCGTGTCGCCGACGCGGACGACCGGCTCGTCCTCGGCGCCGGCCGGCTGGTAGGCGATCAGGCCGTTCTTCGCGTCGGTGATCGTGAAGCCGTTGGCCTCGGGGTCGAGAACGGTGAGGTCGCCCGTGGAGGTGTTCCACGCTGCAGCGCCCTGCTGGGTCTTCACGTAGGCGAGGTCGCCGTCGAGGGCGTACATCACCGCGGCGTCCTGGCCGTCGCGCACGTCGCTCATCCCCGCGACGTTCTGCAGCGGGTCGCGCACGGTCTCGCCCGTCGCCTGGTCGTACACCACGAACGCAGGGGGATCGCCGGGCTCGACCCAGCCGACCCGCGCGCCGTCGGCGACCAGCCGTGGCACCTTCGCGTTGACCGTCCCGACCTCGGTCACGTCGGCACCGTTGGCGGCCCAGACGCTGCCGTCGGCATCGCTGAACACGATTCCGACGTCGGTCTGCACGTAGGCCCGCACGGTGCGGCCGACGTCGAACGTCGTGCCGTCGACGGTGACCTCCGAGCCGACGGCGTAGCTCGGCGTGTGGGCCACGAAGGCCACCGCCAGGTCGGGGTCGATCACCGTGGTGTCATCGCCGGTCCCGCCACCGCCCACCAGGGCGGGGACGGCGACCGCCGCCACGAGCGCGAGCGCGGCGGCACCGCCCAGCACGGCCGTACGGCGCCGGCGGACGCGCTTGTCGCCCTCGCGCACGATGCCCGCCACGTCGATGGCCGTGCGCTCGAGCCCCTCGGCCCGCTCGTGCATCACGTCGCTCAGCAGTCCGGTCATCGGGTCACCTCGATCAGGTCGGTGGGGAGCACGTCGGCCCCCAGGCGGTCGCGGAGCTTGCGGAGCCCGGACGAGACCTGGCTCTTCACCGTGCCGACCGCGCAGCCCATCGCGTCGGCGGTCTGAGCCTCGGTCAGGTCCTCGTAGTAGCGCAGCACGATCGCCGCGCGTTGCCGGACCGGCAGCTCCTGCAACGCCTGCCAGAGCCAGGCGCGCTGGTCGACGTCGTCGGCGTGGCCCGCCTGCCCGCCCTCGGGCATCGTCTCGACCGTGCGCTCGCCCCACGACTTCTTGCGGAACCAGCCGATGGCGGTCGTGGTGATCGCCTTGCGCGTGTAGGCCTCGACCCTGCTGGGGTCCCGCAGCCGCGGCCAGGCGACGTACGTCTTGGTCAGCGCCTCCTGGACGAGGTCCTGCGCGAGCTGCGCGTCACCCACCATCAGGTACGCCGCCCGGTGCAGCGCACTGGAACGCGCGGCCACGAAGTCGGCGAAGGCCTCGGCATCTCGTCGGCTCACTGGCGCCCTTCCGGTCGGGATCGGTCTCCTGTTCGACGCGGTGAGCGGTCAGAAAGGTTCGTCCAGCACCGCGTCGAGCCGGTCGTAGCCGACTCCCAGCCCCTCGGTCATGCCGGAGGCGACCCAGCCGTCGCGGGTGGCGCGGTCGGGGTAGACGACCGTGAGGGTCATCGCCGTGCGGTCGTCGCCGACGGCGGCCAACAGCAGGGTGTTCACGCTCGGCCCCGGGAAGTCGTCGAACTGCTCGGTCGAGACCAACCGGCTCGGCACCACGACCTCGTCGAAGGTGCCGGAAACGCCCATCGTGCGCTCGCCGGAGCCGAACACCCAGCGGTAGGCGCCGCCCTCGCGGACGTCCATCTCACACGTCGTCAGCGGGAACTCGGGGTTGCCGAGCCAGCGCCGCATGTGCTCCGGCTCCGTCATCGCCCGCCACACCCGGGCCGGGGGTGCGCCGAAGTCGCGGCGGACGACGATCGAGGTGTCGTCGGGCGTGGCCACCGCGAAGGTGGCGGGCCAGGGGAGCTTCACGCGTCGTCCTCCGTGGGCAGGTCGGGGTCGGTCATGGTGGTGAGGTAGTCGTCGAGGCGGTCGAAGCGCTCGTCCCAGAACTGCCGGAACTCCTCGGCCCACTCGGCCACCGCCTCGAGCGGGCCGGCCTCCAGGATCGCAGGCCGGGCCTGGGCGACCCGCGACCGGCTGACCAGCCCGGCGCGCTCCAGCACGCGCAGGTGCTTGGAGACCGCCGGGCCGGTCATCTCGAACGGCCGGCCCAGCTCGCCGACCGTCACCGGCCCGCCCTTGAGCCGGGCCAGGATCGCCCGCCGGGTGGGGTCGGCCAGCGCCGCGAAGACCAGGCTGAGCGGGTCCCGGGCGCCGGCCCGTCGACCCGAGGGCGACGGTCGTCACGAGACGTCCGTCATCCCGCCGACGGGCCACTGCTGGAGCAGCCACGAGTTGCCGTCGGGGTCCGCGAAGCGGGAGTAGAGCACTCCACCGAGGTCCTGCAGCTCGCCGAGCTCGACGCCGTTGGCGGTGAGCTGGTCGCGAGCCGCCTGCATGTCGCTCACGACGAGGTGGATGCCCTTCTGGACGCCGACCGGCATGTCGGTGATCTCCGGGATGTTGCGGCCCATCAGGATCGCGCACCCCGAGCCCGGCGGCACGATCTGGACGATGCGCATGTCGCCCATCTGCACGTGGTCGGTGATCAGCTCCCAGCCGCACTGCTTCACGTAGAAGTCGCGGGCCCGGTCGACGTCGGACACGGGGATGTGGATCAGCTCGAGCTTCATCTCGACGGCGGTGGTGGTCATGGTTCGCTCCTTAGGAAACCGAATGGTTAGATAACTAGTAGGTTTCTAACACGGTCGCCGGCCGTCGTCAAGGGCTCGCGCGTCTGTTACAAACAGCCATGACCCAGTACGTCACCGACGGCGGTCTCGAGACCGACCTGATCTTCCACTTCGGCGCCGACCTGCCGGAGTTCGCCGCGTTCCCGCTCGTGGAGGACGAGGACGGCCGGGCGCTGCTGACCCGCTACTACGACGGGTACGCCGCCATCGCCGCGCAGGCCGGGGTCGGGCTGCTGCTCGAGGCCCCCACGTGGCGGGCCAACCCGGACTGGGCGGCCAAGGTCGGGTACGACCTCGCCGCGCTCGACCGCGTCAACCGGGCGTCCGTCGAGCTCATGCAGGGCCTCCGCGAGAAGTACGAGCGGGAGCTCGGCCTCACCGACGTCAAGGTCGGCGGGATGACCGGGCCGCGCGGTGACGGGTACGTCGCGGGGGAGGACGCCGACCCCGACGAGGCCGCGGAGTACCACGCCCACCAGGCCCGGTCGCAGGCCGCCGCCGGGGCCGACCTGATGACCGCGTTGACGTTCACGGGCGCCGGCGAGGCGATCGGGTTCGTCCGCGCGGTGCGCGACGCGGGAGTTCCGGTCGCGGTCGGCTTCACCGTCGAGACCGACGGCCGCCTGCCCGACGGCACGACGCTGCGCGACGCCGTCGCCCGCGTCGACGCCGTGGCTGCGCCCGACTACTACGTCGTCAACTGCGCCCACCCCACCCACGTCGCGCCGGGGCTGGCGAGCGAGGACGGGTCGTACGGCCTGTGGTTGAGCCGGATCGAGGGCCTGCGACCCAACGCCTCCCGGATGTCGCACGCCGAGCTGGACGAGGCGCCCGAGCTCGACGAGGGCGACCCGGCCGACCTCGCGGCGCGTACGGACGACCTCCGCGCGCACCTCCCCAACCTGCGGATCGTCGGCGGCTGCTGCGGCACGGACAGCCGCCACGTCGCCGCTCTGTGGGGTGTCTGAGTCCCTCCTCAACCAGCGGGACAGGTCTGGACACAGCACCCCAGGTGGCCGCTAGGTTGCCTGGGGTGGACGTACTACGGACCAAGAGCGTCGAGCAGTCGCTGAAGGACACCGAGGACCCGGAGTTCAAGCTCAAGCGGAGCCTGACCGCCCTGGACCTCACGGTCTTCGGAGTGGGCGTCATCATCGGAGCCGGCATCTTCACCCTCACCGGCCGCGTGGCGCAGGCCAACGCCGGACCGGCGGTCTCACTCTCGTTCGTCCTGGCCGCTGTGTGTTGCGCGCTCGCAGCGCTGTGCTACGCCGAGTTCGCCTCGACGGTGCCCGTGTCGGGGTCCGCCTACACGTTCTCCTACGCCACCCTCGGCGAGCTGATCGCCTGGATCATCGGCTGGGACCTCCTGCTCGAGATGATGCTCGGCGCGTCGGTCGTGGCGCAGGGCTGGGCGTCGTACTTCGAGACGTTCCTCGACCAGATCGGCATCGGCTGGCCCGACGGGCTGGGCTACGGCGACGACTTCAACCTCGCAGCCTTCCTCCTGGTCGCGATCCTCACGGCCCTCGTCACCTACGGGATCAAGGAGTCGCTGCGGGTCAACCTGGTGCTGGTGGCGGTCAAGCTCTTCGTCGTCCTGTTCGTGATCGTGGCCGGCATCGGCTTCATCAACGCCGACAACTACGACCCGTTCATCCCGCCGTCGGTGCCGACCGAGGGCGCGGGCGAGTGGCTGCACACCCCGCTGCTCCAGCTGGTCACCGGGTCGCCCGCTGCCTACGGCGTGGGCGGCGTGCTCTTCGGGGCCTCGCTGGTGTTCTTCGCCTACATCGGCTTCGACGTGGTCGCCACCACCGCCGAGGAGGCCGCCCACCCGCAGAAGGACCTGCCCATCGGCATCCTCGGCTCGCTCGTGATCTGCACCGTCCTCTACGTCGCGGTCGCCCTGGTCATCACCGGCATGGTCAACTACAAGGACATCAACCCCGACGCGGCGTTGGCCCAGGCCTTCATCGCCAAGGGCAAGGACGGCTACGCGACGCTGATCTCGGCCGGCGCGGTGGCCGGCCTGACCACCGTGGTGATGACGCTGCTGATCGGCGCGGTCCGCGTCACCTTCGCGATGTGTCGCGACCACCTGCTGCCGTCGTCGTACGCCCACGTGTCCCGCAAGACCGGCACGCCGGTCCGGCTCACGTTGGGCATCGGCCTGGTCGTCGCGCTCGTCGCCTCCCTCACCCCGGTCGGCAAGCTGGAGGAGATGGTCAACATCGGGACGTTGACGGCCTTCCTCCTGGTGTCGCTCGCGATCCCGGTGCTGCGCAAGAACCGTCCCGACCTCGAGCGGTCCTTCAAGGTGCCGCTGTCGCCGTTCCTGCCGTGGCTCGCGGCCGCCATCTGCCTGTTCCTGATGATCAACCTGACCGCAGAGACCTGGCTGCGGTTCCTGGTCTGGATGCTGCTCGGCTTCGTCATCTACTTCGCCTACGGCTACCGCAACAGCCGGGTCGGCAAGGGCGAGGGCGAGCCGGTCAAGGACTACTCGCGCTGACCGCCCGTCTGCGGTTCCTCTTCACGTTCGTCGGCGGCGCCGGACACCTCGACCCGCTGCTGCCCCTCGCCCGGGCGGTGGCGTCCGCGGGGCACACGGTGGCCATCGCCGGGTCGGGCAACCAGATGCCGCGCGTCGAGGCGCAGGGCTTCACTGCACTGCCCACCAGCGAGCCGCGACCCGCGTCCGCGTCCGTCCTCGACTTCGCTCCACTGACGCCGGTCGTGCCGCTCGACACCGAGGTCGAGTTCGCCGAGAACTTCGCGGGCAAGGGCGCTCGGCGACACGTGCCTGCCGTCGGCGACCACCTCCGGACCTGGCGACCGCGACGTCGTGGTGCGGGAGGAGACCGACTTCGGCTCCGCGATGGCTGCCGAGATCGCTGGAGTCCCGTGCGCGACGCTGGTGATCCTGGCGGCCGGCACCCTGGCGCGACCCGACCTGGTGTCGCCGGTCCTCCAAGCGGTGCGGGCCGAGCACGGCCTCGCGCCCGACCCGACGCTCGCGACGTTCCGGCGGGACCTGGTGCTCTCGCCGTTCCCCCCGTCGTTTCGCGACCCGTCGGTGCCGCTGCCCCCGACCGCGTCCTCGTACCGCCCCGGGCCGGTGGCGCCCGTCGGTCGCGGTCCGCTCGTCTACGTCAGCCTCGGCACGGTCTTCAACACCGGCGCGGGCGACCTGTTCATGCGGCTGCTCGCCGGGCTGGCAGCCGTCCCGGCCGAGGTGCTCGTCACCGTCGGGCGCACCATCGACCCGGCGGCCTTCGGCGACCAGCCCGCGCACGTCACGATCGAGCGGTACGTCGCCCAGGCCGACGTGCTGCCGCGGTGCGGGCTCGTGGTCTCGCACGGCGGCTCCGGCAGTCTGATGGGTGCGCTGGAGCACGGTCTGCCCTCGGTGCTGACGCCGCTCGGCGCCGACCAGCCACACAACGCCCGACGGGCCGCCGACCTCGGCATCGCCCGTGTCCTCGACGCGGCCACCGCTACTCCGGACGAGATCGGCCGGACCGTGACCGCGATGCTCGTCGACACCGGAGCGCGAGACGCCGCGCTCGCCCTCAAGTCCGAGATGGACGCGCTGCCAACGGTCGAGACGACCGTCCCGCTCCTCGAGCAGCTGGCCGGTCACTACGCTGGTTGACATGGTGCAGCGGCTGGTCCACATCGTCGACGAGGTCCCCGGGCTCGACGACGGCGACCACCCGGCCCTGACCCTCGTCCTCGTGCTCGACGGCTTTCTCGATGCCGGCAACGCGGCGGCCCGCGCGGCCCGGCACCTGGTGGACCAGCAAGGAGGTCAGGGCGGCCCGGTGGTGGCGACGTTCGACGTCGACGAGCTCCACGACTACCGCGCCCGCCGGCCCGCGATGTCCTTCGTGCGCGACCACTACGAGTCCTACGACGCGCCCCGTCTGGTCGTCCGCCTGCTCCAGGACGCCGGCGGGACGCCGTACCTCCTGCTCCACGGCCCCGAGCCCGACACCCGCTGGGAGGCGTTCTGCGAGGCCGTCCGCGAGGTCGTCGAGCGGTTCGGCGTGACCCGCGTGGTCGGCATGGGCGCGGTGCCGATGGCGGTCCCGCACACCCGGCCGATCGCGATCACCGAGCACGCCAACAACATCGAGCTCATCGCCGGCGACAGCCGCTGGCGTGGCGAGCTGCGCATCCCGTCCAGCGCGCAGGCGCTGCTCGAGGTCCGGCTGGGGGAGTGGGGACACGACGCGCTGGGCTTCGTCGCGCACATCCCGCACTACCTCGCCCAGCTCGAGTACCCCCGCGCCTCCGCGGCCCTGCTCGAGCACGTCGAGCGGGCCGGCCGGCTCACCATCGACCTCTCGGAGCTGCGCGCCGAGGCCGAACAGCGCGAGGCCGAGATCACCCGGTACCTCGCGGCCAACGAGGAGGTCGGCGAGGTCGTCACGGCGCTCGAGCAGCAGTACGACGCGTTCACGCGCGCCGAGGAGAGCGGCAGCAGCCTCCTGGCCGGCAACCAGCCCCTGCCGACCGGTGAGGAGATCGGCCTGCAGTTCGAGCAGTTCCTCGCCGGGCTCGACAAGCCGGACAACCCGACCGACAACTGACCCTCTCAGCCCCTTCCAGCAAGGAGACAGGGTGCCCGCCTCCGCCGACGAGCTCGTCGCGCTCCTCGACATCGAGTCGCTCGACGTCGACCTGTTCCGGGGACGCCAGCCGGAGACCGACCGCCAGCGGGTGTTCGGCGGCCAGGTGGCCGCCCAGGCCCTGATCGCGGGCATCCGCACCGTGCCCGAGGACCGCCACGTGCACTCGCTGCACTCGTACTTCCTGCGGCCCGGCGACACGGCGGTGCCGATCATCTACGACGTCGAGAGGCTGCGGGACGGCCGGTCGTTCGCGACCCGGCGCATCGTCGCGCGCCAGCACGGCCACGCGATCTACTTCATGACCGCCAACTTCCAGGTGACCGAGGACGGGTTCGAGCACCAGGACGCGATGCCCGAGGTCTCGGGCGGGCCGCACGCAGGCATCGAGTTCGCGGAGCTGGCCAAGGGCCGCGGCCAGTCGTCGGAGAGCTTCGCCCGGGAGTGGGCCGCTCTCGACGTCAGGTACCTCGCCAACTCCGACCACAACCTCACCGACGACCCGTCCCGGCCCGCCCGCGCCCAGCTCTGGATCCGCGTCAACGGCCGGCTCGGGGACGACCCGGCCGACCACCTGGCCACGTTCACGTACGCCAGCGACATGACGCTGCTCGGCGCCACCCTCGTCGGCCACGGGGTCACGATCGGCGATCCCCGCCTCCAGCCGGCCTCGCTCGACCACTCGATCTGGTTCCACCGGCCGTTCCGCGCCGACGAGTGGTGGCTCTACGACCAGTGGTCGCCGTCGGCCTCGGGAGCCCGCGGCCTCGCCCTGGCGCGGGTGTTCACCGAGGACGGCACCCTGGTCGCCACGGTGGCCCAGGAGGGCCTCATCCGCATGCGCGGCTGATTGGCCGATTCGCCCTCCAATAGCACTACAACGTTGTAGTTTCGTGACAGACACGCCGACGCGCCGTTACCTTTGAGCGCTGGTGTGACGCATGTGGCCTGAGTGACCACGACGAGACGTCTCCGACCGGCCCCGATCAACCCAGCTCGACCCCCCGCTCCACCCAGGCCGGCCCCCAAGGTGCGTCACATGAGACTTCCCCGCCTCCTCCCTGCGACGGCGCTCCTCGCCGTCGGCGCCGTGCTGGCGACCGCCTCGGCGGCGGCGGCCGCGCCGCTGACGGCGTACGAGATGCCGTTCCCCTGCGGGCAGGCGTGGACGGGGACGACGCGTCCGAGCCACAGCCCGAGCGCCTGGTCGATCGACTGGAACCGGACCGACGACGTCGGCGACCCGGTCGTCGCGGCGGCGGCCGGCGTGGTCACGACGGCGGTGCCCAACGGCACGCGGGGCTACGGGCGGTACGTCGTGGTGGACCACGGCAACGGCGAGTCGACGCTGTACGGGCACCTCCAGAGCGTGAACGTCGGCATCGGCCAGACCGTCGACCAGGGCAGCCTGGTCGGGCTCCTGGGCGACACCGGCAACGCCACCGGCCCGCACCTGCACTTCGAGGAGCGTCTCAACGGCAAGACGGTCGAGCCGTGGTTCCACGGGGCGGCCTTCGCCTTCGGGAGCACGCCGCAGTCGCAGAACTGCCCCGACGTCCCGATGGCCGGCAACTTCGTCGGCGACGGTGTCGCCGAACTGGCCGTCTTCGACCGTGCCACCTCCACGTTCCAGATCAGCCAGCCGACAGGCCCGATCCTGGTGACCTTCGGCGTGGGCACTGACTCCCCGGTCGTGGGGGACTGGGACGGCGACGGCACGGTCAACGTCGGCGTACGCCGTTCGTCCGACCGCACCTTCTACCTGTCGACGCCGAGCGGAGTCGTGTCCGTGGTGCTGGGCAAGCGCAGCGACCTACCGGTCGCCGGCGACTGGAACGGCGACCACATGTGGGACATCGGCGTGCGGAAGGCGGCCAGCAACGTCTTCCGGCTGCGCAACAGCACCGGCAAGACCTTCCCGGTCCGGCTCGGCAAGGCGGGTGACATCCCGGTCACCGGTGACTGGAACGGGGACGGGATCACCGACCTGGGCGTCTACGACCTCACCACGGCGCGCTTCAGCCTGCGGATCAAGGACGCGAACGGCCTGGTGTGGATCACGCGAGTCACCTACGGCTCACCGGGAGACCTGCCCGTGACCGGCGACTGGGACGGGAACGGCCGCACCGACCTCGGCGTGTGGCAACCCTCGACCGCGCAGTTCTTCCAGCGCATCGCGCCGGCCCCTGCGGCGCCCGTGACCAAGACGCTGAGCCGAACGTACGGGACGCCGCGCCGCTAGAGGAGCCCGAGGCTCGCCGCGTGCCGGCGCATGGTGTCGCTGTCGGGCGCCAGCACGAAGGGCACGTCCTCGGCCCACGCGCTCGAGACCTCCTCCACGCGCCCGTCGCCGGGGTCGAGGCGCACTTCGCGGATGTAGACCGCGAGGACCCGGCCGGGGTACGCGCGCACCAGGTCGGCGTAGATCCGCGGGTCGTGCTCGCCGGAGTCGCCCATCAGGACGAACCTCAGCTGCGGGTGCAGGTCGAGGATCTCGTGCAGCCGGACGGCCTTCGCCTCACGGCCCGCCGAGGTGCCGAGCAGGTCGCGCAGCAGGATCGGTCCACGCGGGAAGTCCTGGTGCCGCAGGAACGCGACGAGGAACGGGAAGAGGTTCCACGGGCTCGACGAGACGTAGAAGAACGGGTTCCCGCCTGCGGCCAGGTCGCGGTACAGCTCGGGGGCACCCGCGAACGACGTCCGGGTCAGGGCCGAGCCCGTGACCGTCTGCTTGACCATCCGGGCGACCCGCTGCACGCCGGTCTCGAGGATGGTGTCGTCGACGTCGGAGATCACGCCGAACCGCGCCCCGCCCGGCGGCACGAACACGTCGAACGTGGTCGTGTGCGGCTCGGTCAGCCCGCGGTAGGAGTCGGCGAGCTCGACGGTGCCGGTCGTCAGCGGCGCCGTGAGGGCGCTCGCGTCCGGCCGGAGCCGCACCAGGAAGTAGCCCTCGGCGTCGGTCGTGGCCTCCACGGTGGCCCCGGCCACGCTCACGCGGACCGGCACGCCGGGGAGCTCGTCGGTGACGAAGTGCCGCAGGGTGCGCCGGGTCGACGCCCGGACGCCCTCGCCCGCGACGGCCTCGGTGGGCACCGGGTCGTCCAGGGCCCGGCCGCGGACGACCACGCCTTCCGCGGCACCGCCGTGGCCGCCGTACGCCTCGATCCGGAAGTCGTCGGGCGTGCGGTCGCCGGCTCTGTGCAGCCGGACGCGGTCCCAGGCCTGCTCGATGCCGACGACCCAGTCGCGTGCTCCCATGGGTCAACCGTAGGAGAGGGCTCAGGCGCGGATGGTCCGGCCCTGGAGGTGAGGGGCGCCGGACCTCGGGTCGCGCAGGACGAAGGCGAAGCCCTCGTCGGTCTGCAGGGACCCGAAGGCCACCTTCCCCGGCAGGAAGATCGGCTTCCGGAAGGCCACCTCGACGGTGACCGCGTCGGGCAGGCGGTTCTCCAGGGCCGCCACGCACCGGGCCTTCGACCACATGCCGTGCGCGATCTGGCGCTTGAAGCCCAGGGCCTTGGCGGTCAGGGCGTAGAGGTGGATCGGGTTGCGGTCGCCGGACACCGCGGCGTAGCGGCGGCCGAGGTCGCCCTCGAGCCGCCAGATCAGGCCCGAGGTCGGGACGTCTTCGTACACCGGAGCGGTCTCGGCATCGGTCGATCCTGTGCCCCGACGGAGGTAGGTCGACCGGCCCTCCCACACCAGCGCGCCGTCGGCGGTCACCTCGGTGACGAAGTCGACGGTGCGGCCCTTCGCGTGCGGCCGCAGGTTCTCCGGCCGCACGGTCACCTCGACCGTCTCGCCGACGGCGATGGCGCGGTGCGCGGTGATCGTGTTGGTCAGGTGGACGCTGCCCATCGCCGGGAACGGGAAGGCCGGGTCGGTCATCACCCGCAGGTGGAGCGGGAAGCCCAGGAGGTGCGGGTACGTCAGCGGCACGGTGTCCTTGACCGGGAAGCCGCAGACCGCGTCGTACGCCGTCACGTGCTCGCGCCGGATCTCGAGCGGCGGTCGACGGAAGACGAGGCCGGTGAGGTCGTCGCCGCCGGTCTTCCGGATGCCCGGCAGCAGGTTCACGCCCGGGACGGCGGGCAGTGCGGCGCGGACGAGGGTGGTGACGCCGCCGTCGCCCTCGACGAGTCGGGCCTCCATCACGCGCCCAGCATCATCTGGCCGCAGACGCGGACGACGTTGCCGTTGACGGCGGTCGAGCCGGGGCTGGCGAACCAGGCGATCGTCTCGGCGACGTCGACGGGCAGGCCGCCCTGGCTCATCGCGTTGAGCCGGCGGCCGACCTCGCGGGTGGCGAACGGCACGGCCGCGGTCATCTGGGTCTCGATGAAGCCCGGCGCGACGGCGTTCACCGTGATGCCGTCGGCCAGGTCGTCCTTGAGGGAGTCGACCAGGCCGATGACGCCGGCCTTGGAGGTGGCGTAGTTGGTCTGGCCGAGGTTGCCGGCGATGCCGGCGATCGAGGCGACGCCGATGATGCGGCCGTTGGCCCTGATCGCCTTCTGGTCGAGCAGCTCGCGGGTGATCCGCTCGGGTGCGGTGAGGTTCACGCCGATCACCGACTCCCACCGGTCCTCGGCCATGTTGGCGAGCTTCTTGTCGCGGGTGATGCCGGCGTTGTGCACGACGATGTCGATGCCGCCGTGCCCGAGATCGCCGCGGAGGACCTGGTGGGCGATACGTTGCGGCGCGTCCTTGGCGGTGATGTCGAGCGCGAGGTAGTCGCCCTCGAGCTCGTTGGTCAGCTTCACCAGGGAGTCGGCGGCCTGCGGCACGTCGACGCCGATGATCGTGGCCCCGTCGCGGTGCAGCACGCGGGCGATCTGCTCGCCGATGCCCCGGCTCGCGCCGGTGACCAGGGCGACCTTGCCCTCGAGCGGCCTGAGCCAGTCGGCCACCTCGCCGACGCCGTCGTGACCGGTGGTCGGCGGTGGTGCCGATACGGACCACCTGGCCGGAGACGTACGCCGACTTCGGCGACAGCAGGAACGCCAAGGTTGACAGGAGCCCACCCGCAGGGTCACCGGGGCCCTCGGCGACGTAGACCAGCTGGGCGGTGCCACCGCGGCCGACCTCCTTGCCCAAGCGAGCGGGTGAAGCCCTCGAGCGCGCGCTGGGCGACCCGCTCGGAGCCGGCGACCGTCTCCGGCGGCGTCCCGATGACGACGAGCCGCGGGCAGGTCTCCAGGCTGCGCATGAGCGGAGCCGAAGAAGTCACGCAGCGCCCCGAGCCGTGAGGAGTCGGTGATGCCCGTGGCGTCGAGGACCAGGGCTCGGTAGCGGGCCTCGGGGTCGGCGGCCTGCGCGTGCGTGACGTCGAGCTCGTCGAGCAGCCCGGGCAGCGACTCGGCGAGCCTGCCGCTGCCACCCGTGAGGACGGTGCCGGTCACGAGCGGCTCGCCGTCGGCGTACCGCTTCAGGGGCACGGGGTCGGGCAGGCCGAGGTTCTTGACCAGCAGCTGGCCGAGGGAGGACTGCACGAAGCCCTGGTAGCGGTCGGTCATGGCGAAGTTGTAACTCCCTGTGACACTCGGAGTCCACCTTTCGTGATCTGCCCCTCATGCGGTTGGCGCGACGGCCTCTCTCGACCACGATAGACAGATGCCCTCTCCACGTCGCGTGGCCGTCCTGGGCGGCAACCGCATCCCGTTCGCCCGCTCCAACAGCGTCTACGCGGACGCGTCCAACCAGGACATGCTCACCGCGGCGATCGACGGTCTCGCCGTCCGGTTCGGGCTGGAGGGCGAGCGGCTGGGTGAGGTCGTCGCGGGGGCGGTGCTGAAGCACTCCCGCGACTTCAACCTGACCCGGGAGAGCGTGCTGGGCTCCAAGCTCGCCCCCGAGACGCCGGCGACCGACATCCAGCAGGCGTGCGGCACCGGCCTGCAGGCGACGATCCAGGTGGCCAACAAGATCGCCCTCGGCCAGATCGAGGCCGGCATCGCGGGAGGTACGGACACCACCTCGGACGCGCCGGTCGCGATCAGCGACAAGCTCCGCAAGAAGCTGATGAAGGTCAACGCCGCCCGCGACACGATGGGCAAGGTCACCGCGCTCGCGCAGATCCGGCCCGGCGACATCGGGTTGTCGATCCCGCAGAACGCCGAGCCTCGCACCCGCCTGTCGATGGGGGAGCACGCCGCCCTGACGGCGCTGGAGTGGAAGATCGGCCGCGAGGAGCAGGACGCGTTGGCCGCCGCGTCGCACCAGCACCTCGCGGCGGCGTACGACGCCGGGTTCCTCGACGACCAGGTGACGCCGTTCCGGGGTCTCGAGCGCGACCAGAACCTGCGCCCCGACTCCTCGGTCGAGAAGCTCGGCACCCTCAAGCCGGTGTTCGGCAAGGGGGAGGCGGCCACCATGACGGCCGGCAACTCCACGCCCCTGACCGACGGTGCGTCGGTCGTGCTGCTGGCCTCGGAGGACTGGGCGGCCGAGCACGGCCACGAGCCGCTGGCCTTCCTGCGCGCGTCGGAGACCGCAGCGGTCGACTACGTGCACGGGAACGAGGGCCTGCTGATGGCGCCGGCGTACGCCGTCCCGCGGATGCTGGAGCGCGAGGGCCTGTCGCTGCAGGACTTCGACTACTACGAGATCCACGAGGCGTTCGCCTCGCAGGTGCTGGCCACGCTCAAGGCCTGGGAGGACCCGGTCTTCTGCAAGGAGCGGCTCGGCCTCGACAAGCCGCTCGGCTCGATCGACCGGTCGAGGCTCAACGTCAAGGGTTCGTCGCTCGCGGCCGGTCACCCGTTCGCCGCGACCGGCGGCCGGATCGTCAACGTCGCCGCCAAGCTGCTCGCCGAGCAGGGGTCCGGACGGGCCCTGATCTCGATCTGCGCCGCCGGTGGCCAGGGCGTCGTCGCGATCCTGGAGCGTTAGCCGATCTGTCCCCGCGCGGCCGCGAGGGCGGTCGCGACCATGTGCTGCTTGACCTGCTCGGGGCTGATCTCGCCGACCACCGGGATGCCCGGCGCGGACTCACGGATGACGAGGCCGGAGCGGGCGAGCATCAGCGCTCCCAGGCCACTGGCGTAGAGGGTGTTGGCGAGCAGGGTGGCGTCCTTGACCCTGAAGTCGCCGGCGGCGACCCCGTCCTCGATCGCGTCCGAGAGGCTGCCCAGGCAGGAGGCCATCCCACCTCCCAGCTTGAGCAGCGCCCGCTCGGAGACCTCGTCGAGGAGCTCGCTGCCCGGCCGCCGCATCAGTGCCTGGGCGCAGTCGAGGAACGCCGGGTGCGCGAGCGCGTAGTCGGCGAAGGTGGTGACGATCGCGGTCACCCGCGACTCGGGGGTCGAGGCTTCGCCCGACGCGGCGTCGAGCAGCTCGGCCAGCTCCGTGAGGTAGCCGACCATGGTCAGCGCGAACAGGTCCTCCTTGCCGGTGAAGTGCCGGTAGACGATGGCCCGGTTGACCCCGACGGCGCGGGCGATGTCGTCGATGTTGGCCTCGCGGACACCGCTGTCGTCGAAGAGCTGCCGCGTGGCCGCCACGATCTCGGCCTCGCGCGCCCGGCGGCGGGCGGCGGCCGCCGTACGTCGGCCGTCGGTGGCGGGTGGGCCGGGCATGGGGCTCATCGTAGGAGGGGGTGGCCGGCGAAGCGTTCGCCGATCATCCGGTGGGTCTCGGCATCGGGATGGAGCTGGTCGGGCAGCGGGAGCCGGGCGGCGTCCGCCTCACCGTAGAGCTCGCGCCCGTCGAGGTACTGCAGGGGCTCGACGGCGCCGCGGACGAGGTCGGGGGTGATCGGGGTCGATCGCATGCCACCACCCTGCCGTGCCGCCGGCGTCAGGCGATCGAGATCTGGTCTCCCTCGACGGTGATCGCGATCTCGTCGAGAGGGGCGGTCGCCGGAGGATTGACCGCCGACCCGTCCTCGATCGAGAAGGCGCTGCCGTGGCACTCGCACCGGATGCCGCCCGCCTGCACCGAGCTGACGATGCAGCCCTGGTGGGTGCAGACCGCGGTGAAGCACTTGAACTCGCCCTCGGTGGGCTGGGTCACCACGACCTGCTGGTCCGGGAAGATCTTGCCGCCGCCGACCGCGATCTCGGCCGTGCTGGTGAGCGGCCCCGGGTCGGGCGCGTCGGGCGTGTGGCCGGTGTCGAGGAGCTCATCGGGCGCGTCGGTCGGGGTGTCGTCGCCCCCGCACGCGGCCAGCACGGCGGGGGAGAGGCCGACGGTGGCGGCGAGGGTGAGGGCGTGGCGGCGGTCGGGCCGTGACGTCATGGTGGCGAGGTTCCCTTCGTCGGGTGGCGGCTTCCTCCCACTACGGGACCGAGGGGCGGGTGGTTCAGGCGGTGTCCGAGGAACGGGACGTGGTCTGGCCTGCGACGCAGCGCCAGACCCCGTCGCGGCGGACGTAGACGAACAGCGACCGGAACTCGCCCGCGAACGGCTCGCCCTGCCAGGTGGCCTCGTCGTGCACGTCGAGGGTGACGACGGCGGTGTCGCCGTACGTCCGGACGACCGGCTCGGAGGACGCCTGCGACAGCCAGACCAGGTCGGGGGAGCCGACGTAGGCCGCGAGGTAGCCTTCGCGGTCGCACGACTCGCCGTTCGCGTTGGTGTAGGTGAAGTCCTCGGCCAGGATCTCGGTCATCCGCTCGACGTCACCCTCGACGAGCGCGGCCGTGCGGGCGCCCACGCGGGCGGCCACGGAGTCCTCGTCTGCTCCCACCGGAGCATCATCCCAGGACCGCGGCGCGGCCCCGGTCAGCGGGCCAGCACCTCCACGGACCCGTCGAGCGGCTGGGCCGGGTCCTCCTGCTCGGCGGTGCGCCGCCTGGTCCACGCGAGCATCAGCAGGGCACCTCCGACCAGCCCGCCGAGCGCCCAGCCGACGCGCCCGATCCACCCCGGTTCGGTGGCGGCTGCGGCGGCCTGCCCAGTGGTCGGGGCGGCGGCCGGCGCCGTGGTCGTGTCCTGCTCGGTGGCACCGGAGACCCCCTCGAAGTCGGTGTTCTTGGAAGCGGCGGTGCCCAGCCCCAACCCGTCGAGCAGCCGAGCCAGCCGTGCACCGTCCTGCGGCTGGTGCCAGCGCACGGGGCTCTCCCAGATCGAGGCGTTGCCGCTCGCCAGCTGCGTGGAGATCCACGGCCCGTCCTCGCCCCCGAGGTAGACCCGGTCGACCCGCCACGTGTCCACGTCGTGGATCAGCCAGGTGATGGTGATGCCGGGGCCGGACTCGTGGGTCCCCAGCTCGGTGTCGAACGTCCCGCTGGGCTGCGAGACGCCGACCAGGTCGGCGAGCTCGTCGTACTCCGGGTCCGTGTAGTAGAGCGACGCGGTGCTGCCGGCGCCGGGGATCGACAGCAGCGCGCTGGTCGGGCCGCCGGCGGCCGCGGGCGCTGCCGTGAGGGCGGCGACGCCCAGGAGAGCTGCGGTGAGGGCTGTTCGGACGACATGGACGCGGCGCATGGTGCCTCCTCGGAGTGGGTGTCCCTGCTACACCGCCGCGCGAGGTCTGGTTCCGGCTCAGGACGCGTACGGCGTCGCGGACGCGCCGATCTCGACGGCCCGTTCCAGGCTGAGGTCGCCCTCCAGGCGCAGCGTGAGGTCGTCGAGCGGCCAGATGAGGGTGTGCCCGGCCAGGCGGGCCGTCTCGGTGCGCGGCTGGTCCTGCTCGTCGAGGATCACCACCTCGTGCGGTTCCTCGAACCACAAGGCGTCGACCCCCGCCACGGAGGCGTACTGGACACCCGGGGAGGTCTTGGCGATCCGGAAGTCGAGCCGGCCGTCGAACTGGTCGAGGCGCACGGGCCCGGCCTCGGTGTCCCAGCTCATCGAGACGAACACGCGATCCGGGGAGACCTCGACGGCCTCGGGCTCGCCGAGCTCGGTGGGAACGAGCGGGGTGAACCCGACCAGGTCTGCCGCCTGCGCGACCGTCATCCCGCCGTCGTCGACGCGCGGCGGTGGAGGTGCCTCGTCCTCGTCGACGGAGCCACGCTGGACGATGACTCCGGCGAAGCCGAACCAGTCCGCCACCGCCGCCCTGACCGGAGGTGTCGCGAGCAGCGCGACCAGCAGGGCCACGACGGCGACGGCGATGCCGCGTCGCCAGCGGACGGCCCGGTCGGCGAGGTCGCCGAACCACCGCGTCCGGGAGGGGGCAGGCACGGGCAGAGCGGCGACCCTGGCCAGGACTGCCGTCGCGAGCGTGGGCGATGGCGGTGGCACCGGGATGTCGTGTCCCAGGTGGGTGAGGTCGTCGACCAACCGGTCGAGCTCGTGAGCGGTCACGGTGCGTCGGCTCCCTCGGTCGTCGGTGCCGCGTCGTCCAGGTTCGCCTGGAGGCGGCGCAGGGCGCGGTGCAGCCGGGACTTGACCGTGCCGCGCGGCCACCCGAGGACGGCCGCGGTCTCCGCCTCGTCGAGGTCGAGGAGGTAGCGGCAGCTCACGACCTCGCGGTGGGCCGGGGACAGCTGGGCGAGCCCGCGCGCCAGGCTCGCGTGCCGCTCGGCGGCGAGCACGCCGTCGGCCGGGTCGTCGGGCCGTGCGCGCACCAAGGGCTCGGCCCGCTCCCAGGCGCGTCGTTCTCGCGCCGACCGGCGGCCGGCGGCCCGGTGCAGGTTGCGGGTCTCGTTGGCGACGATGCGCAGGAACCACGGGCGGAACGGCGCGCCCGGGCGCAGCCTGCCCAGCGCGGCGTACGCCTTGACGAACGCTTCCTGCACCACGTCCTCCGCGTCTGCGCCCGCGCCGAGAACCGCAGCGGTCCGGATCGCCATCGGGGCATGCCGGTCCACCAGGTGTGCGTACGCGTCGGTGTCGCCGGCGCACACCCGGGCGACGATCTCGGTGTCGTCCGGCTCGATGTCCAGGTGAGAGGTCCTCCCTTGGCTGCCAGTCTGACTACACCGCCGGCGGCGTCGGGGTTCCCCTGTCAGGCGTCGAGCGCCGCGACCTGGACGAGCACCTCCGACGGTTCGCTGTCGGTGTTGCCCCAGATCGTCACGCGCGCGAGGCCCGGCGGGACACCCATCGCGTCGTACTCCTTGTTGTAGACGCTGCGCACCGACAGCAGGCCCTCGGTCTCGACCTGGAACTCACCCAGCCGGACGAGGGCCTCGGTGCCGGACTCGGGCGAGATCGTCACGTCCGTCGGGCCGTCCTCGACCGTCCGCACCCCGATCGCCACGCAGTCGTGGCTCGCCGTGCAGGCCTCCCCACCGAAGGTCTTCGGCGGCGTGAACTGCTCGCGCCCGACCACGAGGATCACGGAGTGCTGGGGCTCGACCAGGGGGCTCATCGGGCCATCCTCGACGGTGGCCGGGTCACCGCCCTCGGCGGGAGGTGGGGAGATGGCCGGCCCGGCTAGAACACGCTGCCCCCGCCGCGGGCATGCGTCCCGGCCTCGTGGTTCTCCTTGTCGCATCGCGCGCAGCGCAGGAAGGTGCCGGTGCCCTCCCCGTCGGCAGTCGGAGGGTACGAGATCTTCAGCCACTTGTGGCCGGCCAGCTTGCAGACGGTGAAGCGCTTCAGGTTGTTCATGGCAATCGCCGTCCTCCTCGACCCAGCCGTCCTGCAGTTCGTGGTGGGACGGTTCCGATGGTAGGCGCGTGCGATGGCTGACAAAGCCAACAGGTCCTGCTGTTGTGGGACCGATCCGATCGTAGGCGCGTGCGATCGCGCGCGACAGAGGCGAGGCGCGTCGAACTGACGTCAGTTCGCGCCGAACATCTCCTTGACCATCGAGAGGGTGTCGGCCTCCGCTGGGCTCTTGTCGTCGCGGTACCTCACGACGCGGGCGAAGCGGAGCGCGATGCCGCCGGAGTAGCGGGTCGAGCGCTGGACGCCGTCGAGGGCGATCTCGACGACCTGCTCGGGCCGCACCGGGACCACGTAGTGGTCCTTGATGGTCTCGGGCTCGACCGCCAGCTCGGTGAACCGCTCGGTCTGCCACGCGAGCATCTCGTCGGTCATCCCCTTGAACGTCTTGCCGAGCATCACGAAGCCGTCGCCCTCGTCGGACCGGGCACCGAGGTGGATGTTGGACAGCCACCCCTCACGCCGGCCGCTGCCCCACTCGACCGCCAGGACGACGAGGTCGAGGGTGTGCACCGGCTTGACCTTGACCCAGGCGGAGCCGCGACGACCCGCGTCGTACGGGCCGTCGACCGACTTCACCACCACGCCTTCGTGGCCACGGGCCAGCGTCTCGCGGACGAACTCCTCGGCCTGTTCGGGGGAGTCGGTGACCAGGCTGGGTGTGCGGTGCTGCTCCGGCACGAGGGAGGCGAGCGCGGCCCAGCGCTCGGTACCCGGCCGGTCGAGCAGGTTGGTGCCGTCGAGGTGGAGCAGGTCGAAGAAGTACGGCGTCACGTGGACGCCGCTCTCCATCGCGGTGCGCGACGCCGTCTCCTGGAACGGCCGCGGGCGGCCGTCGTCGGCGAGCGCCAGCGCCTCGCCGTCGAGGACGAGCCGCTCGGCCGGGAGCGCGCGCACGACGTCGACCACCTCGGGCAGCCGGTCGGTGATCACGTCGAGGGAGCGGGTGGCGATCAGCACGTCGTCGCCGGACTTGTGCACCTGGATGCGGATGCCGTCGAGCTTGGTGTCGATCGCCACGGCGCCGCCTCCGGCCTTGGCCATCGCGGCGGCCACGTCGGGTGCGCTCGAGGCCAGCATCGGCAGGACCGGCCGGCCGACCTCGAGCCCGAACTCGCCCAGGGCGGCCTCGCCCTCGAACGCCGCCCTGGCGATCGGCACGGTGCCGCCCGCGAGCATGGCCGCACGTCGGACGGCCTTGAGCGGGGCACCCGAGGCGGCCGCCAACCCCTCCTGGACCAGCGCGTCGAGGGCACCCTGGCGCACGTTGCCGGTGATCACGCCGCGCAGCCAGCCCTGCTCGTCGGCGGTGGCTCGACCGAGCAGGTCCTTCACCGCCGCGGCCCGGGTCGCCTGCGACCCCGGCCCCGACAGCCCGGCCAGGTGGTCGAAGGCCGCGTGCACCTCGGCGACGGTCAGCGTGGGCTCGTCGGCCGGCTCGGGCGGGGAGCCGATGCCGCGCCAGCCGACGCCCGTACGACGCTGGAGCAGCGTGCCGCCGAGGTAGGCGACGACGGTCGGGAGGTCGACGGCGTCGGCGTCGCGCAGGGTCTCGGCCAGGGCGACCACCTTGGCCTTGCGGGACCGGGTGGCCGCCACGGTCTGCGAGGTCTCCACGATCCGGGCGAGCAGCACGGGCCCATTCTGTACGCCGCCGCCGACAGGCTCAGGAACCGATGCGGGTCCGCACCTCGTACAGCTCCGGGAAGAACGTCAGGTCGAGCGCCCGGCGCAGGAAGTCGACGCCGGACGAGCCGCCGGTGCCGACCTTGTGGCCGATCGTGCGCTGCACGACCTGGAGGTGGCGGAACCGCCACTCCTGGAAGTTGTCCTCGAGGTCGACGAGCTCCTCGCAGGTCTCGTACACGCCCCAGTGCTCCTCCGGCGCCGCGTAGACGGCCGCGAAGGTGTCGACCAGCCCGGCGTTCAGCCGGTAGGGCTGCGACCAGTCGCGCGACAGCAGGGCCGGCGGGACGGCGTACCCGCGGCGGGCCAGGTACGCGAGGTACTCGTCGTACAGGCTCGGCTCCTCCAGCAGCGTCTGCAGTTCGGCCTGCGCGGCCGGCTCGTGCGCGAACACCTTGACCATGTCGGCGTTCTTGTTGCCGAGCAGGAACTCGACCTCGCGGTACTGCGCCGACTGGAAGCCGGACGACGTGGCCAGGAACGGCCGGATCAGGGCGTACTCCGACGGCGTCATGGTCGCCAGCACCGACCACTGGTCGGTGAGCACGTGCTGGATGTGCTTGACCCGCGCGAGCCGCTTGAGTGCGGGCGCGAGGTCGTCGGTCCGGAGCAGGTCGCGGGCCGAGCGGAGCTCGTGCACCATCAGCTTCAGCCACAGCTCCGACGTCTGGTGCTGGACGATGAACAGGAGCTCGTCGTGCTGGGGCGGCGAGCTCTGCGGCTGCTGGGCGGCGAGCAGGAGGTCGAGCCGCAGGTAGTCGCCGTACGACATCTGTGCACTGAAGTCGCGTTCGATGCCGGGTTCCAGATGGCGCACGTTCTCGGCTGGATCGTCCTGGGGGCTCTCCTCCACCCCGCAAAGGTAGTCGGGTGCGTGTCGGTGGTGGCCGGTAGCGTTCGGGACGTGGTTGAGGCGGCGTGTCAGGTGCGGGTGTGGCGGCCCCCGTGGCCGTGCCCCGTGGGGGCGATCCTGCGCCAGCAGCGCCGAGGCTTCGGCGACCCGACCTACCGCATCCAGGGCGACGGTCCCGGGGCGCGGCACTGGCGCGGCATCCGTACGCCGGCCGGGCCGGTCACCCTGATGGTCCAGGCGCTGCCCCGGCTCGGTGAGGTGGTGGCCGAGGCGTGGGGTCCGGGCGCCGACTGGGCGCTGGGCCAGGTGCCCGCGCTTGCTCGGCGCCGACGACGACCCGAGTGGCTTCGAGCCGCGCCATCCCGTGCTCGTCGACCTCCACCGCCGGCACCCCCACTGGCGGCTGGGTCGCAGTGACCGCGTGTTCGAGGCGCTGGTGCCCTCGATCGTCGAGCAGAAGGTGACGGGCAAGGAGGCCTTCGCCGGCTTCCGCTCGCTGGTGCACTTCCACGGCGAGCGCGCCCCGGGCCCGGGCCGCGAGCAGAAGCTGTGGCTGCAGCCGACGGCCGAGGTGCTGCGGATGATCCCGTCCTGGGAGTGGCTGCGCCTGCACGTCGACCCGGCGCGCTCCCGCACCATCGTCCAGGCCGCCCGCGTCGGCGCCTCGCTCGACCGGCTGACGCCCGGCGACGCCGACACCAAGCTGCGCACCATGCCCGGCGTGGGCGTGTGGACCAGTGCCGAGGTGCGCCAGCGCGCGTTCGGCGACGCCGACGCCGTCAGCTTCGGTGACTACCACGTCGCCAAGGACATCGGCTGGGCGCTGCTCGGCCGCCGGATCGACGACGACGAGCTGGCCGAGGTGCTGGAGGAGTGGCGCCCCCACCGGGCGCGGGTCCAGGCGTACGTCGCCATGGCCGGCCTGGGTGCCCCGCGGCGCGGCCCCCGCATGTCGCTGCCGACGCACTACCCGAGCAAGCTGGCCTGACCGCCGCGCGAAACCACCCGCCGGTCAGACCGGCAAGGGCCGCTCCGCCACCGACGCCCTCGCCTCCTCCAGCAGGATCCGCTGGGCGTCCCGGTACCGCTTGTCGGCCTCCTTGGCGCTGTCGCCGACGGCGGTGAGGCCGATGCGGCCGTGCTCGGTGAGGCAGCTGATCATGTGGAAGACGATGCCGACCTGGCGGGACTGGTCGAAGTGCAGGCCGTGCCGGGCCACGATGTCGAACAGGTCGCTCGGCATCAGCCCCCGCAGGTCCTCGGACTCGAGATGGTCGGTGGCCACCAGGTGCTTCTCGTGGCCGCGCGGGGTGAGGAAGAGCGCCGTCACGGGGTCGTAGCGGCCGTCGGTCAGGAACTGCAGGGTGAGGAACGGGTGGGTCGTGCCGCCCTTGCGGAGGTTCAGCTCGATCGCGTACGACGCCCACTCGCCGCCGGCGCCCCGCACCACGACGAAGTCGACCGCGAACCTGCCCAGCGCCCCGTCGCGCGCCAGGCGCTGCCCGATCAGCTCGGCGTCGCGCGTGATGAGCCGGGCGTACTCGGGTGCCGCCGGGAACACGCACCCCAGGTAGCTCTGCCCGCTGGCCCCGCCCAGCAGCTGGTCGTGGGTCGAGAGCAGCTCGACCTTGCCGCCGGGGTGCACCCGCAGCTGCACGCTGGGGCTCTCCAGCCCGGTCCCGGTGATCCGTTCCTCCACGATCCCGGCGCCCTCGGCGAACTTGGCGGCGTAGACGTCGAACGACAGCTTGGGAGACTCCAGCTCCATCTCCCGGATCCGCTGCATCACCTGCGAGTCGCTCGTCGGGGGCGCCGGGCACGGGGAGCCCGGAGAGGCGTACGACGGCGTTGCCGGACCCGGACACGCCCTCGTTGAGCTTCACGATGGCGCTGTCCATGGTCGGCCGCTGGGCGCGCATGGAGACGACGGCGTCGGCCAGCTCGTCGAGCGTCCGCAGGTCCTCCACCCCGAGCGGGTACGGCACGCCGACGTCGGCGAACATCCGACGGCACCCGGTCTTCGAGCCGAGCGGTGCGAGCCGCGGGTCGGCGCCGTACATCGGGATGCCCAGCGAGAGAGCGACGTCGCGCTCGAGCTCCGTGGTGTTGTACGGGAGCAGGTGGGAGCGGGCGCGGTTGGGCACCAGGGCAGCGATCCTGGCCAGCAGCCGCGGCCGGTCCAGCAGCTTCTCGCTGAGCGAGCGAGGCGACGAGTCGTGCACCGCGACGAGCGAGAGCCGGGCTCGGGCGTGGCTCGGGATCACGCCGGGCAGCAGGGCCAGGTAGTACTCGATGATCTCGGGGGCGATGGGCATGGACGTCACGTAGACCATGCGCAGCCGAGGTTGACGCAGCAGCATCAGCAGGAACAGGAACCGTTCCTCCATCGCCTGCGTCATGCTGCCGCTCGACGCCGCAGCCCGGTCGAGGGTGATCGACGGGATGACCACGACCGACTCGTCGTCGTGGTTGAGACGCATCGACTCCCAGACCTCGGGCATCCGCGCCTGCAGGGCGTCGAACCGCCGGTACCGTTCCTCCTCCGACAAGGCCGACAGCACGTCGGGCCCCACGTCGGGTGGCGTCCACAGGTCGCCGGTCATGACGCGGTCCGTGAGTTGTCGACGCCCTTGACGCTGAACGTACGGACGCCGCGGCTGAGACCCTTCAGCTCGCGCGTGCCGACGTCCTCGGCGACCACGAGCGACCCGGCGGTGGAGAACACCCGCTCGGTGACCAGGATCTGCCACGGGTCGGCGATGTCGCACAGCCGGGCCGCCATGTTGGTGACGCTCCCGATCGCGGCGTAGTCGAAGCGGCCGTCGAAGCCGATCTTGCCGATCGTCGCGTAGCCCTGCGAGATCGCGACGCTCATCGCGAGGTCGTGACCCTGCCGCGCCCAGGCCTCGGCCAGCCCGCGGACACGCGTGCGCATCGCCAGCGCCATCCGGATCGCCCGCAGGGCCCCGTCGTCGCAGCGGACCGGGTCGTTGAAGAACACCATCAGGCCGTCGCCCGTGAACCGCTCGAGCGTGCCCTCGAACCGGAAGATCAGGTCACCGAGGGCCTCGTGGTACTCGGTGAGGACCCCCATCACCTCCTCCGGCTCGCTCGCCTCGGCGAACGGCGTGAACCCGCGCATGTCGACGAAGACGACCACGATCTCGCGGCGGTGGCTCTCGAGGAACGACTCGTCGCCGGAGTCCACGATCAGCTCGGCCAGCTGAGGGGAGAGGAACCGGCGCAGGCGGCCCATCCGCTCCAGCTGGGTGACCTGGGTCTCGACACGGGACTCGAGCTCGCGGTTCCAGGCGGTGAGCTCGTCGGCCTGGCGCTTGATCGTGTCCTGGTAGCGCTTGATCCGGGCCAGGGACGCGACCCGGGCGAGCAGCTCGCTCTGGTTGACCGGCTTGGTCAGGAAGTCGTCCGCACCGGCCTCCAGGGCCTTCACCTTCTCCTCGTCGCCGCTCGCGGTCACCATCACGACCGGCAGGTACGCCGTGTCGACCTGCTCGCGGATCCGTCGGCAGACCTCGTAGCCGTCCATCACGGGCATCACGATGTCCAGGAGGACGAGGTCGATCTCGGACTCGGCGATCGTCTTGAGTGCCGCCTCCCCGGAGTCCGCGGTCCGCACGTCGTAGCCCCGCGGGGACAAGATGGCGTCGAGCAGCCTGATGTTGGCCGGCTGGTCGTCGACGACCAGCACCGTGGCCGCCCCGGGGGTCGTGTCGTTCACGTCCTGCCTCCCAGCTCGATGAAGTCACGCACCTGTTGGGGGAGCGCGCGTGCGCTGATGGGCTTCTCGACGTAGCCGTCGAAGCCCGACGCGAACGCCCGCTCGCGGTCGTCGGACATGGCGAAGGCCGTGACCGCGACGACCGGGACGCCGGGACCCGCGCTTGGTCGAGCGGATCTGGCGCAGCGCCTCGGCGCCGTCGATGCCGGGGAGCTGGAGGTCCATCAGGATGAGGTCGGGGGAGGCCTCGCCCGCGAGGCGCACGCCCTCCTCGCCCGACAGCGCCTCGATCACCTCGAAGCCCGAGAACTCGAGGACGGCCTTGATCAGCTTCAGGTTCTTGGGGTTGTCCTCGACGACCAGGATCGTGTGCCCGTTCAGGTGCTCGTTCATGCGCCCGTCCCTGTGATCGGTGCGTTGTCCGTGTCGCGGGGTGCTGGTGCGGGTGATCCGGGCAGGAACGCCACGGTCGTCAGCGCTGCCCTCAGGTCGTCCCGGCTGATCGGCTTCACGAGGTACGCCGCCGCCCCGAGCGCGACACCGCGCGCCCGCTCGTCCACGATCGAGACGACGACGATCGGGATGTCCCGCGTGGCCGGGTCGGCCTTGAGGGCCTCCAGCACCGCCCAGCCGTCGATCCCCGGAAGGCGGATGTCGAGCAGGACGACGTCGGGGCGCACCCGCCGCACGGCGTCGAGACCGGATGGCCCGTCCCGGGCCTCGGTGACGCCGGTGGTCATCCCGGACAGGTAGACGGTCATCAGCTCGAGCGACGGGCGGTCGTCCTCGATCACGACCACCTGGCCCACGAGGGGCGCCTCGGCGGACTCGTCGCGTCGCTCGGCGCCGTCGCGTTCCCGGCCCGGGATCGAGAAGCCGAACGTGCTGCCCACGCCGACCTTGCTCTCGAGCCACATGCGGCCACCGAGCAGCTCGACCAGGCGCTTGGAGAGGGTGAGGCCGAGGCCGGTCCCCTCCTCGCGCGAGCTGCCGCGCCCGCCCTGCTGGAACGACTCGAAGATCCGCTGCTGGTCCGCCTCGGGCACCCCGATGCCGCTGTCGGTCACGGTGATGTCGACGTCCGCGCCGCGCCGGCGGGCCCGGACGACCACGGAACCACCCGCGCCGGTGAACTTGACCGCGTTGGTCATCAGGTTGAGCACGATCTGCTTGAGCCGGAGCACGTCGGAGTGCACGACGTCGATGTCGTCGGCGACGTCGAGGGAGAGGTCGACCCCCTGGGTGGCCGCCCGCTCGCGCAGCATCGCCGCCGCGTCGTCGAGCACGGACCGCAGGTCGATCGACGAGTACTCCAGGGCCATCTTCCCGGCCTCGATCTTCGAGAGGTCGAGGATCTCGTTGAGGAGCTCCAGCAGGTGGCGGCCCGACCCGTGGATGTCGTGCAGGTACTCCTCCTGCCGTTCGTTGAGCTCGCCGAACATCCGCTCGAGGAGCACCTCGGAGAACCCGAGCACCGCGTTGAGCGGCGTCCTGAGCTCGTGGGACATGCTGGCGAGGAACTCGGACTTGTGCTGGCTCGCGAGCTCCAGCTCGAGGCTCTGCTCCTTGAGCTCGCGGAAGAGCTGGGCGTTCTGCAGGGCGAGGGCCGACTGGCTCGCGAACGTCTCCAGCAGGTCGACCGTCTCCTCGGTGAAGTCGCCCGTCCGCTTCCGGCGGATGACGAGCGACCCGACGATGTTGCCCTCGCGGAGCATCGGCACCGCGACCAGCGAGCGCCAGCCGTCGTCGTAGAGGATCTGGAGGTGCGGGTCCAGAGGGACGGCGCCCAGGTCCGGCACGGCGATCGGTCGGCGTTCCCGGGCGGCGCGCCCCACGAGGGTCTCGTCCACGTCGATGCGGATCGAGCGCAGCCGCTCGACGACGCCGGGCGCCGTGCGGTAGATGCTGCGCACCAGGAAGCAGCGGTCCTGCTCGGCGTACTCCATGATCGAGCCGCCGTCGGTCTCCGAGAGCTCGCACGGCGTGCTTCGCGATGGTGGACGAGCACGTCGTCGACGTCGAGGCTGGAGTTGACCGCCTCGCCGACCTCGCGCAGCGCCTCGAGCTCGTCCACCTTCTTCGCCAGCTCGGCGCCCCTCGGCCTCCAGCTGCTGCACCAGCTTGATGGTGTTGACGGCCATGGCCGCCTGCGCGGCGAAGGCCGAGACGATGGCCATCTCCCGCTCGTCGAACGGGCTCACGTCGGTGCGCCACACGCTCAGAGCGCCGACGACCTCGTCGTCGAGGAGCATGGCGCTCCCATGATCGTCCGGAACCCGCCACGCGCTGCAGGTCGTAGCCGGCCGTAGTCCGGGTCGGCCAGCACGTCGGCGATCTGCTGGGCCCTGCGGTCGAGCTCCGACCCGCCCGAGCAAGCGTGTCCCGGTCCACGGGGATCGGGTGCTCGGCGATGAGCCGGAGCGACTCGTCGGAGAGGCCCGACCGCCTTGATCAGCCGGTAGACGCCGTCCTCCAGCACGTAGAGATGCGCGGCCTGCGACCGGCACAGCCGCCGGGCGCTCTCCACGACGGTCGTGAGAACCGCGTCCGGATCGCCGGCCGAGCGGCCCAGCGCCGAGAGCACCTCGTTGGCGGCCGCGAACTGGTCGGACAGGTCGACGAAGTTCTTCAGCACGCGGGCGTGCTCCTGCGCGTCGACGCTGCCCGAGGACGTCGGCGGCTCTGGCTCGGCCATCGCTACCTCCCCCCGCCAATGGCTCGCGGTGGTGATCTTCGAGTCTCCTCACCTTCGGCCGGGCGCGGCAACCACTAATGCGCGGAAGCTGGCCTTCACAGCGAGCTACAGCAGGGGCCGCAGGGGCCAGAGCACCGTCTCGGTGAACTTGCGGTGCAGGTCGCGCGCCTCCCACTCGGCGAGGGTCAGCTCGAGGCAGTTGGTCTCGTCGACGGCGAAGATCTCCTCCAGCGCCTCGGCCAGCGAGGTGTCGATCACCTCGACGTTGATCTCGTAGTTGCCGCTGAGGGAGAGCCGGTCGACGTTCGCCGTCCCGACCGTGGACCACGAACCGTCGATGGTGCAGGTCTTGGCGTGCACCATCGCGTCGCGGTAGCGCATCACCCGCACGCCCGCGTGGAGCAGCTGGGCGTAGTAGCCGCGCGAGATCCAGTCGGCCACCACGTGGTTGGACTTCAGCGGCACCAGCACCCGGACGTCGACCCCGCGCTCGGCGGCGCGCAGCATCGTGTCGACGAAGTCCTGGTCGGGGATGAAGTAGGCGCAGGTCATCCAGATGTTCTTGCTGGCCCGGTCCATCGCCTCGAGGTACATCCCCCGGATCGGGAAGACCATCAGCCGCGGCACGTTGCGGTGGAAGCGCATCTGCGGCTCCCACGTCGACGCCGTCTCCAGCAGGAGGGGTCGCTCGCTGGGCCCGAAGCGCTTGCGCCGGTTGAGGTTCCAGAAGTCGGCGAACGCCCGCTTCAGGTCCCACACTCCGGGCCCGGTGATGCCGACGTGGGTGTCGCGCCACTCGGTGGCGAACGCCGTCCCGATGTTGTAGCCACCCACGAACCCGACGGCGTCGTCGACGACGAGGATCTTGCGGTGGTCGCGGCCGTACCTCCGCAGGTCGAAGAAGCGCCAGCCGGCGGCGTACACGGGGTACTTGAGCACCTTGATGGTGTCGGGGAAACGCTTGAACGCCGGCGACACCACGAGGTTCGCGAACGCGTCGTAGATGCAGTACACCTCGACGCCGCGGTCGGCCGCTGCGGCCAGCGCGTCCTTGAACCGCTGGCCGATCTCGTCGCCCTTCCAGATGTAGGTCTCGAAGAGGATCTGCCGCTCGGCGCCCTCGATCGCCGCGATCATGTCGTCGTACAGGTCGGTGCCGAAGGTGTACGTCGTGACCTCGCCCTGCCCGACCGGCACCGACGTGGGGGACGTCGTCGGGAACGGCTTGGGCTTCTTGCCGCGGCGGCGGTAGGAGTCGACGAGGGTCAGCCCGATGGCGGCGAGGAACGGCGTCACGAAGACCGCGAGCAGGGTCCTGCGGATGATGACCGAGAGTCGCCCGTCGCTGACCGCCACGCCGTCAATCTAGCGAGAGCTCGATGTCGACCATCAGCTCGTGGGCCAGCGACTCCAGCATCGGCCGCAGGTCGTCGGGGCCCACGCCCACCGGCGCGACGAGGACGGCGCGCGCCTCGAAGATCGTCCCTCCGGCCATCGGAGCCTCGCGGACGTCGGTGGTCAGCTCCTCGATGCTCACCCCGTGGGCGGCGAGGGCCGCGGAGATCTCGGCGACGATGCCCGGGTGGTCGGCGCCGAGGAGCTCGAGGCTGAACCGGACGGACTCGCGCTCGGCCGGTTGGTCCGTGCGCTCGACGACGACGTGGAGGCCGTGCTCGCCGAGCGCCAGCAGGTCGGCGACCAGGGCGTCGAGCCCCTTTGGCCGGGACGGAGACGAGCACGATGCCGGCGAACTTGCCCGCCAGGTGCGAGAGCTGGCTGCGCTCCCAGCTGCCCCCGTGCGCCTTGATCGGCGCCGAGAGCTCGGACACGAGTCCGGCCCGGTCGTCCCCGAGGACGGTGAGGACGAGACTGGCCATGGAGGCAGGCTAGAGCACGCTTGCGCCGGGGGTCGGCCCGCGACAGAGTGTCCACTCGCCTCACGTCTCGGAGACTGGAGAATCGGTGTCCGAGCACGTCCCCGGTCGGGTCGCACCGACCCGAGTCCTGCTGGTCGCGTGCTTCGGTGCGTTCCTGGCGTTCCTCGACGCGACCATCGTGAACGTCGCGTTCCCGTCGATCCGGGAGTCGTTCCCCGAGGCGTCGATCTCCGCGCTGTCGTGGGTGCTCAACGCCTACAACATCGTGTTCGCGGCGTTCCTGGTGGTGTGCGGGCGGCTCACGGACCTGATCGGGCGGCGGCGTGCGTACGTCGGCGGCATCGCGCTCTTCACGCTGGCGTCGCTGTGGTGTGCGGCGGCCCCGACCCTGGAGCTCCTCGTGGCAGGCCGCGTCCTGCAGGCGCTGGGAGCGGCGATGCTCGTGCCGGCCTCGCTGGCCATCGTGATCGAGGCGTTCACGAGTGACCGGCGGGCGCACGCCATCGGTCTGTGGGGAGCGACGGCCGCCGTCGCCGCCGGCCTGGGGCCGCCGATGGGGGGTGCCCTGGTCGAGCTCGGCGGGTGGCGCTGGGCGTTCCTGATCAACCTGCCGTTCGGCGTGCTCGCCATCGTGGCCACGCGTCGTACGGTCGTGGAGAGCCGGGCACCGGGCCGCCGCGTCATGCCGGACATCCCGGGTGCCCTGCTGCTGGCGGGCGCCCTGGCGCTGCTGAACCTGGGCATCATCAAGGGCAACGACTGGGGCTGGAGCAGCCCTCGGGTCCTGGGCTCGTTCCTGCTCGCCGCCCTCCTCACCGCGTTGTTCGTGCGGAGCTCGCTGCGCCACCGTGCGCCGGTCGTCGACCCGGCGCTCATGCGCATCGGGTCCTTCCGGACGGCGAGTGCCGCGACCGTCCTGGCGGGTCTCGGCTTCTACGCCTACCTGCTGACCAACATCCTGTGGCTCCAGTACGTGTGGGGGTACGACGTCCTGCGTGCGGGCCTGGCGCTGGTGCCGGGCGCGCTGGTGGCTGCGGTGGTGGCCGCCCGGCTCGGACCGCTCGCCGAGCGGGTGGGGTACCGGGTCCTGGTCGTCCCCGGCGCACTGGTGTGGGCCGGCGCCTACCTCTGGTACCACCAGATGGTCGGCCTCGAGCCGGCCTTCTGGGCCGAGTGGCTGCCGGGCCAGGTCCTGTCGGGCATCGGGGTGGGCGCCACCCTGCCGCTGCTCGGCAGCGCAGCCCTCGCCGCGGTGCCCGGGGGTCGGTACGCGACGGCGTCGGCACTCGTCTCCAGCGCCCGGCAGCTCGGCGGCGTGCTGGGCGTCTCGATCCTCGTCCTGATCGTGGGCAACCCCACCGGCCCGGGTGTCGTGGCCGCCCTCCGGGACGGCTGGATGCTGTCGATCGTCGCGTTCGTCCTCGTCGCGCTCGTCGCGCTGCCGATCGGCAAGGTGGTGGCCCGCTCGGACGACGAGGACGTCGAGCACGGCTCGCCGCTGCTGCTGCTGCCCGAGGCCGAGTTCCTCGCGCCCGAACCGATCCGGACCGCGTCGTCGATCGGCCTGGGCGACATCCCGCTCGTGGCCGCGCTCTCCGAGGATGCCCGCGTCGCCCTGGCCGAGGCCAGCGGCCGGCTCGACCTGCACGCGGGGGAGTGGCTGGTCCGTGAAGGCGACCCGCCCGGGTCGGCGTACCTGCTGCGCAGCGGTCGCCTGGAAGTGGTCCAGGGCGACCGGCTGCTGCGGACGCTGACCCCGGGGGCGGTCGTGGGTGAGCTCTCGCTGCTCACCGGCGAGCCGCGGTCGGCGGGTGTCCGAGCCCGCCGGGACGCGAGTCTCATCGAGGTGCCGCGTGCGGCCTTCGACGCGCTGCTCGACCGGGACCCGCGGGCCGCCCGGACGGTCCTGACCCAGGTGGCGGGCCAGATGCGCACCGCCGGGACGCGCTCGACCCGCGAGCGGCCCGCCCGGCCCCACGTCGTCGCCGTCGTCGGCCTGCACGCGGGCAGTGGCAGCGAGGACGTCGCACACCACCTGAAGGAACGGCTGGCCACCCACCTGACCGTCGTCGACCCCGGCGTCGTCGACGCCGACGGTCTGGCCAGGGCCGAGGAGGCGGGCGACCGGGTCGTGCTCGTGGCCGACGGGGTCGCGGCGGGTGGAGACCCAGCCTGGCGGGACTTCTGCCTGCGGCAGTCGGACGCGGTCGTCCTGGTGGCGCGGGCCGGCAGCGGCGTGCCGGACACCGGTCCCGTGCTCGTCCAGCAGCCGGACCTGGTGGTGATCGGGGAGGTCCCGCTCCCCGCCGACCGGGTGGCCTGGGTGGCCGGCACGGACGCCTGGCGACTGACGGTGGTCGACGGCGACCCGCGGGCCGGGGTGGCCGACATCGCGGACCGGCTGGCCGGCCGCAGCCTCGGGCTGGTGCTCGCCGGCGGCGGCGCCCGGGCGTTCGCGCACGTCGGTGTGCTGCGCGAGCTCGAGGAGGCGGGGTACCCCGTCAACCGGATCGCCGGCGCGAGCGTCGGGGCGGCGATCGCCGGCATCTACGCGATGAGCCGCGACGGCGCCGAGCTGGAGGAGCGCACGTTCGCCGAGTTCGTCGCGCGCAACCCGTTCAACGACTGGACCATCCCGAAGCACGCGCTCACCCGCGGCGTCCGCGTGCGCGCGTCCGTCGACCGGGTGACCGGCGACGCGGCGATGGAGGGGCTGTCCCGCCAGCTGTCGCTGGTGAGCACCGACCTGGTGAGCCGGACCCGCCAGGTGCACCGTCGCGGGCCACTCCTCGACGGCATCCTCGCGTCGTTGCGACTGCCCGTGCTCTTCCCGCCGATCCCGACCGAGAGCGGCCAGCTCCTGATGGACGGCGGCGTCGTCGACAACCTGCCCGTCGACCTCCTCCTCGAGCGCGACGAGGGACCGGTCGTCGCCGTCAACATCTCGATGGGAGGCGGGTCCGGTTCCAGCGGGCGTGGCCGCGGCGTACGGCGTCCGCGCGTCCCGGCCCTGGGCGAGACCCTGCTGCGGACCATGATGATCGGCGCCGGAGGGGCCGTGGACGCCGCCCACCGCCGCGGCGCCGTGGTGATCACCCCCGCCACGCTCGGCGTCGGCCTGCTGGAGTTCCACCAGATCGACCGGATGGTGCTGGCCGGCCGCGAGGCCGCTCGGGCGCTGCTGGCCGAGGGGTCGCTCGACCTGGGCGCACGTGTCGAGCCGGACGTCGGCGAGTACGTCGGGCCGGAGGCCATGACGGCGGATTCCGACCTCGGCCTGGTGGGTCCTGAGCCAGCGGTGAGCTAGGCACGGTTGTCGGGCCGAGAACCGTGTCAGGGTCACCGCTCCGCTCCGCTCAGTCGAGCAGCGCGACCAGCTTCTTCGGCGCGACCTGCCGATAGGCATCTCGCACGACCTCGGCCACCTCGTCCCAGTCGGGGTCGCGGTCGATGCGCACGCCCACCCAGCCTCGGTGGCCGACGTACGGCGGCCTGAAGTAGCGCTCCGGGTCGCTGGCGACGAGCTCCTCCTGCGCGCCGGGCGGCGCTGCGGCCCAGAACGCCAGGTGGTCCGCGCCGTGGTGGTGGTCGTCGAGCATCACGAACTGCTTGCGGCAGAAGAACGACACCTCGCCGTGGCTGGGCTTCTCGGTGACCTCCGGCAGGGCCAGCGCGATCCGGCGGAGGCGGTCGACGGCGTCGGTCACGCCGGCGACCAGTGCGGGTCGCGGCCGGTGGCGCCGAGCAGCCGGTGGAAGGCGGACGCGGAGTCGGGGACGGCGACCTCGGGACCGAAGAGCCCGCCGTCGCGTGGGGCCGTCGAACGTCGCGACGAACCCCGCGCACGCCTCGACGGCCGCTGGGTCGGCGTCGTACGGCTGGCCGGTGGCGACCGCGAGGTCCCAGGCGTGGATGGTGACCTCGTCCAGCGCCACCAGGGCGGCCGCGTCGGCGGGCATCTCGATGGGGCCGGCCTGGGTGGAGCCTTCGTACGCCGCGGGGTCGCGCCAGGACTCCGCGAGCGCAGCCAGCCGGTCGGGGATCTCGACGCGCCAGTCGTCCGGCAGGGCGCTCGCATCGGCGGTCGGGTTGCCACCGCCGGGCGGCTCCTCCTTGCGAGCGGCCGCGGTGAACGCCAGCGCCAGGCCGCCGATGTGGTCGAGCAGGTCGCCCACGGACCGGCCGGTGTTCGGGGTCGGACCGTCGAGCTGGTCGTCGCCGACGCCGCGCACGAGCGTCGCGAGGGCGGTGGTGGTCGGGCCGAAGTCGAGAGTGGTCATGCGGGTCCCGACCCGGCTGCTGCGTGGGATTCATCGGTGCCCGCGCCCGCGTTGGCCAGCATCCGCCGCCCCACCACGGCGACCTGCTCGCGCAGCGCGGCCGGCTTGACCACCCGGAACGGCCGGGGGATGCCGGCCAGCCGCTCGGCGTACCAGTCGAGCTCGTCGGTGCTGCCGAGGAGCCGCGTCGTGTGCTCGTCGATCGCCACGAGGCGGGCCAGCTTGCGCGGCACCCAGCACTTCACGTCGGCGATCGGGGCGTCCACCACGACCTCGATCTTGTGGGTCCAGCCCTCGGAGAGGTGCTCCTCGATCGCCGAGACCGGGTCGAGGTCGGTCGGGGCCTCGAACGACTCGGGAAGCTCCTCGACGGCGGCCACCCGGTCCATCCGCAGGATCCGCCGCGCACCGGCAGTGTGCGACCAGCCGAGGAGGTACCACTTGCCGAACCGCACCACGACCGCCCACGGGTCGACGTCCATCTCGCGGACCTTCTCCGGGCCGAGCCGGTACGAGAGCCGCAGCCGGCGCCGCGACGCACATCCGGTCACCAGCGCGGCCGTGACCCGGAGGTCGGGCGTCGCGGCATGGCCGTCCGGCGTCCGCTCGCTCATCCGGACGACGGCCTCGACGGGCTCGGCCACCGGTTGCGGCAGGACCCGGATGATCTTGCCGACGGCCTGGCCGACCGGGTCGGTGGGGTCGTGCGCCCGGCCCTCCAGCACGGCCATCACCAGCCCGAGCGCCTCCGGGGCGGTGAACATCAGCGGCGCCAGCCGGACCCCGCGGCCGATCCGGTACCCGCCGTACTTCCCGCGCGTCGACTCCACCGCGATGCCGGCGTCGCGCAGGTTGCCGACGTACCGGCGGACGGCCCGGTCGGTCATCCCCAGCCGGTCCGCGAGCTGCTCGCCGCGGATGCCGGGGGAGTTCTGCACCATCTCCAGCACCAGCAGCGCCCTGGCCGTCGGCGTGGTCTCGTCCACGAAGACATGCTGCGTCATGTTCCGGAACGTTAGCGTCCGGAACCGACGATCGATGGTCTCGAGCTCGGGCCTGCGGCCCTCGCACCTCGACCAGCGCATCGTGGTCGAGGTGCGAGAGCGCCAGCGACGACCTCGAAACCAGCGGGGGAGCAGTGTCGGTGCCTCCTCGTACGCTGGGCGACATGCGTCCGGTGACCGATCTCGAGCGTCGCGTGGCCCCGTTCCACGTGCAGTCCGACTACACGCCCTCGGGCGACCAGCCGACCGCGATCGCGGAGATCGTGAAGCGGGTCAACGCGGGCGAGCAGGACGTCGTGCTGCTGGGCGCGACCGGCACGGGCAAGACCGCGACGGTGGCGTGGGTGGCCGAGCAGGTGCAGCGGCCGATCCTGGTGATGCAGCCCAACAAGACGCTGGCCGCGCAGTTCGCCAACGAGCTGCGGATGCTCTTCCCCGACAACGCGATCGAGTACTTCGTCTCCTACTACGACTACTACCAGCCCGAGGCGTACGTCCCCCAGACCGACACCTACATCGAGAAGGACTCCTCGATCAACGAGGAGGTCGAGCGCCTGAGGCACTCCGCGACCAACTCGCTGCTGACCCGGCGCGACGTGATCGTGGTGTCGACGGTGTCGTGCATCTACGGCCTGGGCACCCCGCAGGAGTACGTCGACCGGATGCTGCGGCTGCGCGTCGGCGACGAGCACGACCGCGACTCGATCCTCCGGCGGCTGGTCGAGATCCAGTACACGCGCAACGACATGTCGTTCACCCGTGGCACGTTCCGGGTGCGTGGCGACACCCTCGAGGTCTTCCCCGTCTACGAGGAGTCGGCGGTCCGCATCGAGTTCTTCGGCGACGAGGTCGAGCGGATGATGACGCTGCACCCGGTGACCGGTGAGGTGATCTCCGAGGACAAGGAGCTCTACATCTTCCCGGCGACCCACTACGTCGCCGGGCACAACCGCATGGAGCGGGCGATCACGGGCATCGAGGCCGAGCTCGAGGAGCAGCTCGCGTCCTTCGAGCGGCAGGGCAAGCTGCTCGAGGCGCAGCGGCTGCGCATGCGCACGACGTACGACATCGAGATGATGCGCCAGGTCGGCTCCTGCGCCGGCATCGAGAACTACTCGATGCACATCGACGGTCGCACCCGCGGCAGCGCCCCCAACTGCCTGCTCGACTACTTCCCCGAGGACTTCCTGCTCGTCGTCGACGAGTCCCACGTGGCCGTGCCCCAGATCGGCGGGATGTACGAAGGCGACATGTCGCGCAAGCGCAACCTGGTCGACCACGGCTTCCGGCTGCCCAGCGCGATGGACAACCGGCCGCTGCGCTGGGAGGAGTTCCTCGACCGGATCGGCCAGACCATCTACCTCTCGGCCACCCCGGGCAACTACGAGCTCGACAAGGTCGAGGGCGACACCGTCGAGCAGATCATCCGCCCGACCGGCCTGATCGACCCCGAGGTGGTCGTGAAGCCGACCAAGGGCCAGATCGACGACCTGATCCACGAGATCAACACCCGCACCGAGAAGAACGAGCGCATCCTGGTCACCACGCTGACCAAGAAGATGTCCGAGGACCTCACCGACTACCTCCTCGACGCCGGCATCCGCACCCGCTACCTCCACTCCGAGGTCGACACCCTGCGGCGGATCGAGCTGCTCCGCGAGCTCCGGATGGGCGACTACGACGTCCTGGTCGGCATCAACCTGCTCCGCGAGGGCCTCGACCTGCCCGAGGTGTCGTTGGTGTCGATCCTCGACGCCGACAAGGAGGGCTTCCTGCGCTCCGACAAGTCGCTGATCCAGACGATCGGCCGCGCGGCTCGCAACGTGTCCGGCCAGGTGCACATGTACGCCGACAAGATCACGCCGTCGATGGAGAAGGCGATCGACGAGACCAACCGTCGCCGCGCCAAGCAGGTCGCCTACAACACCGCCCACGGCATCGACCCCACCCCGCTGCGCAAGAAGATCGCCGACATCACCGACATGCTCGCCCGCGAGGACGAGAACACCCAGGAGCTGTTGGCCACCTGGCAGGGCACCGGCGCGCGCGGCGACCGGTCGCGCAAGGCGCCGGTGCCCGGGCTGTCCAAGATGGGCGCCGCCGAGCTGCACGAGAAGGCTCCCGACACCCGAGGGATCCCCAGCGCCGACCTCGCCGAGCTCATCCAGCAGCTCACCGAGCAGATGCGGAACGCCGCGGCCGAGCTGCAGTTCGAGGTGGCGGCCCGGTTGCGCGACGAGGTCTCCGACCTCAAGAAGGAGCTCCGCCAGATGATGGAGGCCGGGGTCCGCTGAGACCGCCGGGGTGAGGCGGGCCACGCCCTGCCGCTCCTAGGGTGGGCAGCATGACGGCGATCGATCTCGGCAGGCCGGTCTCCGGCGACGTGGTGGAGCTCATCCTCGAGGACCACCGGCGGTTCGAGACCCTGCTGCGCGACCTGCGCGACAGCACCAGCGACCGCGACGCCGTCCGCCACGCGTTCGCGACCCTGCACGTGGCACACGCGGAGGCGGAGGAGAAGTACGTCTACCCGAAGCTGCGCCGCAAGGACGCGATCACCGAGCACGAGGCCGAGCACGGCGAGGAGGAGCACGCCGAGGGGCACGAGGCGCTGCTGGCCGTGCTCGAGCTCAAGGGCACCGACACCGAGGCGTTCGACGACGCGGTCGAGGAGCTCGCCAAGGCGGTCAACCACCACCTCACCGAGGAGGAGCTGACCATCCTCAACCCGGCCCGCGAGGAGGTCGGCGAGCGGGTGCGCGCCGACCTGGGCGAGCAGTTCGCCACCGAGCGCAACCGCCAGATCGAGGACGGGTGCGGTTCGCTCACCAACGTCCGGCGGATCGTCGCCGCGGCCCGCAAGGAAGGGCTGCTCGACGACGCCGGCGAGGACGAGGACGAGTAGCCGCTAGGCCGGTGCCGACGGGGGCAGCTGCTTGCGCTGCTGCCGACGAAGCTCCCGCTCCTGCTTGCGGACGATGCGGCGCTTGTTGGACTCGATGATGTCCTTGCGCTGCACCACGGTGCCCAGCAGCGGGATCGCGGTCCCGATCATCGGGAACACCGGCCACGGGAAGCCGCCGAACATCGTCACTCCCCACACGACCCAACAGATGAGCGTGGGGATGAGGAAGCCCATGAAGGCGTCGCGCCGCGACTTCTCCCACTTGGCGACCGCGAGCTCCTCGACGCTGCGGGTGTCGAGGGCGCCCGAGCCGCCGTACGGCACCAGGCCGGTCATCGGCACCAGGTCGTCGAGCACCACGGGCAGCTCACCGAGCGTCTTGGCCGCCGTCACCGCGTCGGCCCGCTCGTCGTACTCCGACCGGTCGAGGCGACCCTCGGCGTACGCGTCGGCGAGCGTCCGCAGCACGATGTCGCGGTCGGCGTCGGAGGCACGCATCGGCGCGAACTCGGGCGACCTCGGGTCGTGGTCGAACTCGCGCCACACCTCTGCTCCTGTCACGCGATTCATGGTAGGCCGGGCCGTGGAGAGGTCCCTACACTGCTCGGCACCGTCCCTCGGAGGTGGTCGTGCTCGTGCTCCGCGCCGTCCTGGTCGCGCTCGTCGCCGCCACCGTCGTCGCCCCACCGTCGACGCCCGCGGTCGCCGGGACCTCGCTCGCGCCGGTCGCCCTCGACGACGCCGTGGTGATGACGCCGTTGATGTTCGGCGTCGACGCCGACGTGCTGGCCAACGACGGCGACCCGGACGGCGCGTACCTGCAGGTCTGCAGGTTCGACGCGGCCGCCGGAGCCGCTCTGGGTCTCCGCATCACGTCGACGGACGGGTTCCCGGGCTCGAACGTCGTCACGCCGGGCAGCACCAGGCTCGAGATCAACCCGGACGAGAAGCTCGACGAGGGGGACTACCTGGTCACGTACTACGCCTGCGACCGACGCTTCCTCACCCCGGCGACGCTGACGATCCGGGTCCGGGCGTTCCGCGCGACGGCGGTGGCGGGCCACCCGCGCGTGGTCGAGTTCGCCAACCCGCTGGACCGGGCCGCGGACGTGTACTGGGCGCGACCGGGTGCCGAGGAGCCCGCCGGCCATCTCAGGCTCGATGCCGGAGAGAGCCGCCGGGTCGACGTCGGTCGCCGCAAGGTGCAGTGGGCCGCTGGACTCGCCGAGGCGGGCGGCGACGACCTGGTGCCGATCGGTTACGGCACCGTCGTGGCCGACGGCGTGCCCCTGGTGTCCCCGGTCCCGGCGTGGCCGATCGCGGCGGCGCGGGCCGTCGACGATGTGGTGCCGCCCACGACCGCACCGGACAGCGTGATGCTCGAGTACTACGACAGCGCCGAGGTCGACGTGCTGGCCAACGACTCCGACGACCATCCCGAGGACCTCTCCGTCTGCTGGATCGACGTCCCGCGAAGGCTGGGCTTCGACGGGGCTGGCTTGTTCGCGTTGGTGCACCCGTGGTGGGCCGACGACGGCGTGACCGCGGCCGGCGGGCCCGGCTTCGTGGAGGCCGGCGCCAGCTCGGCCCGCGCCGGTACCTACGACTTGCGGTACTTCGCGTGCGACCGGCGCAACCTCACGCCAGGAGTGCTGACCGTCACCGTCCGGCGCTTTCGGAAGCCGGTCGTCCAGCGGGTGGTCGGTTCGCCCGGCACGGTGAGCGTCCGCAACCGTGGGTACCGCCCGCTCGTCCTCACGTACTCACCCTGGGACGACCCCGCGGCGGGCCGCACCCTCAGGGTCCCGGCTCACGAGACGCGGAGGCTGCACGTGACCTACGACCGGCTGTCCTGGTCCGCCGACACCACGATCGGTCCCCTGGCCAACGGCGGCGTGCGCGACGTCCAGCAGGACGGCTGACGTGGACGTCGCGCAGATGCAGGCCTACTGCCTCGCCAAGCCGGGAGCCTGGGCCGACCACCCGTGGGAGCCGGACCACACCGTGGTCAAGGTCGGGCCGGGAGAGCGGGGCAAGATCTTCGCCTTCCTCGGCGACGACGGCGTGGGGGTCAAGAGCGGGCGGTCGCGCGAGGAGGCCGACGAGTGGCTGCAGCGGTTCCCGGGTGACGCGACCGTGATGGCCTACATCGGCCGCTCGGGCTGGAACGACCTGGCCTTCACGGGAGCCATCCCCGACGAGGACCTGGTGGACGCCGTCGACGAGTCCTACCGACTGGTCGTCGAAGGACTGCCGAAGAAGCTGCGACCCGACGGCTGGGCGGAGGCCTAACCGTTCCGGCTCGCCTGGCGGGCGACGGTGAGCCCGACCAGCCGGGCGACCACGAGGGCGACGTACAGGACGCCGGCGACCTGCTCGATCATCACAAAGGACCGGGCGTGACCGAGCACCGGGAGGATGTCGGACAGGCCCACGCTCGTGAGGTTCGTGAACGACAGGAACAGCAGGTCGAAGAACGCGTGGGTCTCGTTGCCCTCGGCGCCGACGAACGACCCCGGCCAGATCACGCGGCATGCGACGAAGACGTACGCGAAGCCCCACGCCACGACGGTGAACGCCGCGCCGGTCGCGTAGAGCTCGTCGGTGGTGACCCGGTCGTCGTGGAACAGGTAGCGGATCATCCCGTAGGAGACGTAGAAGTAGAACGGCGCGTGCAGCAGCGCCGAGGTCAGGACCACCCAGTCCTGGTCCGGCACCACCGCCTCGAGGATGCTGAACAGCACCGCCGGCACGCCGATCAGCGCGGCCACCCAGGCGAGCGCGGGCGTGCGCCGCACGGCCCACAACGCGATCAGGACCACTCCCGTGCCGATGGCCCCGAGGAACGCCCGGCCGATGGTGCTGCCGTCCGAGAACGGGTAGGCGAGGATCGCGAGGAGCTGGGCCAGCAGCAGGATGCCCGACGGGTGGCGACGCACCGCCCCGACCAGCCCCGAGGCGGGATTGCTGTCGGGGTCCAGCATGGTGGGTCCGGGTCTCGGCACAGTTCCTCATCCTAGGGAACCGGACGGGTGATCCCGGCCTCCCGCACGGTGGGGACGCGGCGTCCTACGATGCCCGGATGAGGGAGGCCAGGGAGGGTCTGTCCCTGGCACTGTGGGTGCTCGTCGGGGTCTTGGCGGTCGCCTGTGCGGTCGGTGGGATCCAGGTGGCGCAGGCCCACGACGCGCGCGCTCGCGAGGCAGCCCAGCACGCCCGGTACGACGCCACGCTGGACGCCGCGACCGCCGAGGCGACCGCGTTCGTCAACGTGAGCCACGAGACCGCGGAGGACGACCTGGCCCGCATCGCCGCGGGGGCGACCGGACCGTTGAAGGACCGCTACACCGAGGACGTCGATCGGATCGTCCGCAGCCTGCGCCGTGACCGGACCGCCACGGCCGGCGAGGTGGTGTGGGCCGGCGTGGTCCGCGTCGACGACTCGAACGCCACGGTCCTGGTCGCCACCGACGGCACCCGCGAGGACCGCAGGACCAAGGACGAGCCGGAGGACCGTGACCTCCGGTTGCGGCTGCGCCTGGTCGAGGTCGACGGAACCTGGCTGACCTCGGAGATCGAGGTGGTGGACTGATGGCCGCGTCCGTGCCGCTCCGCCGGGTCCTCCTGGGCGTCGCCCTCCTCCTGGTCGGCCTGCTCGGCGTCGAGGCGTGGTACCTCCTCGGTGGGACGCCCCAGCCCGACGCGGACCGACCGGTCGTCGTCGGCGACCTCGCCGCCCGGTCCGTCGTCGACGCGGCGGCCCAGGACCTCACCCAGATCACGTCGACGAGCTACCGCAACTACGACGAGCAGGTCGCCGAGGCCACCACGGTGATGACGCCCGAGTTCGCGGCGACCTACCGGGCCACCGCCGCGTCCCTGGCCCCGACCTTCCAGGAGCGGGAGCGCGAGATCGCCGCCCAGGTCGTCTCGTCCGCGGTCGTGCGGGCGACGGACCGGCAGGTGCAGGCCCTGGTCTACCTCGACTCCTTCGTCAGCGAGGAGGGTGGGGAGCCGGTGCGCCTCCCGTACCGGACCCTCGTCACCATGACGAAGACCGGTCACGGCTGGCTGGTGTCGAACATCGAGACGCGCTGAAACCCTAGGATCGGTGAGTGCCGGACATCGAGACCGACCTGCTGATCATCGGCGCCGGCCCCAGCGGCCTCTACGCCACGTACTACGCGGGCTTCCGCGGGCTCCGGGTCGCGCTCGTCGACTCGCTGCCGGAGCTCGGCGGCCAGGTCACGGCGATGTACCCCGAGAAGCTGATCTTCGACGTCGCCGGCTTCCCGTCGATCAAGGGCCGCGACCTGGTGGCCGGCCTGGTCGAGCAGGCCGCCAGCGCCCACCCGGAGTACTTCCTCGACCGCACCGCAGTGAGCCTGACCCACGACGAGGACGCGGTGACCATCGACCTCGACGACGGCACCCGGATCCGCGCCGGCGCGGTGATCGTCACGGCGGGGATCGGGAAGTTCAGCCCGCGGGCCCTGCCCGCCGGGGACGGCTGGGTCGGGCGCGGCATGGAGTTCTTCGTGCCGAGCTTCGCGCCGTACGCCGGCAAGGACGTGGTGATCGTCGGGGGCGGGGACAGCGCGTTCGACTGGGCGCTGCACCTCGAGCCGATCGCGAAGTCGGTCGTCCTGGTGCACCGGCGCGACGCGTTCCGGGCCCACCAGCGCACGGTCGACCAGGTGAAGGCCTCCTCGGTGGAGATCGTCACCAGGGCCCAGGTGACCGCGCTGCTCGACAACGGATCGGGCAACGGCGTGGTCGAGGAGGTCGAGATCACCGTCGACGGTGCGGAGCCCCTACGCCGCCCGGCGCAGGCGGTCGTCGCGGCCCTCGGCTTCATCGCCGACCTCGGCCCGCTCCAGGAGTGGGGGATCGAGGTCTCGAAGCGGCACATCGTCGTGGACGCCTCGATGCGCACCAACCTGCACCGGGTGTTCGCGGCGGGCGATGTCACCGAGTTCCCCGGCAAGGTCCGGCTGATCGCCGTCGGGTTCGGGGAGGCCGCCACGGCCGTCAACAACGCGGCGGTCGTCATCGACCCGACCGCCCACGTCTTCCCGGGCCACTCGTCGGAAGGTACGTAGGGCCGGGTCGCTCACCGGGCTCGTGATAGGAACACGACCATGTCAACGGGCGGGTCGCTGCGGATTGCCCTGCTGTCCTACCGCAGCAAGCCGCACTGCGGCGGCCAGGGCGTCTACGTGCGGCACCTCAGCCGCGAGCTGGTCGCCCTCGGGCACGACGTCGAGGTGTTCTCCGGTCAGCCGTACCCCGAGCTCGACGCCGGCGTCCGCCTGACCAAGGTGCCCAGCCTGGACCTGTACCGCGAGCCCGACCCGTTCCGGGTGCCGCGGCCGGGCGAGTTCCGCGACCTGGTCGACGTCGAGGAGTTCCTGACGATGTGCACGGCCGGGTTCCCCGAGCCGAAGACGTTCGGCACGCGCGTCGTCCGGCTGCTCCGCGACCGGGTCGGCGACTTCGACGTGGTGCACGACAACCAGGTGCTGGCCACGGGCATGCTCGCGATCGAGGGGCTCGGACTCCCGCTCGTCACCACCATCCACCACCCGATCACCGTCGACCGCCGTCTCGACCTGGCCGCGGCGACCACGTGGCGCAAGCGGCTGACGCTCCGCCGCTGGTACGGCTTCCTGAGGATGCAGACCAAGGTCGCCCGCAAGGCGCGCTGGGTGCTCACCCCCTCGACGTCGTCCCAGCGCGACATCGTCACCGACTTCGGCGTGGACCCGAGCCGCGTCCGGGTGATCCCGCTGGGCGTCGACGACGGCTTCCGCCCGCCGACGGCCCCCCGCGTGCCCGGGCGGATCGTGGCCATGGCCAGCGCCGACGCGCCGATGAAGGGCATCGCCACCCTGCTCGAGGCGTTCGCCAAGCTGCGCACCGAGCGGGACCACCTCGAGCTGCTGCTCGTCGCCAAGACCCAGCCGGGTGGCCGGACCGACCAGATCGTCGACCGGCTCGCCATCCGTGACCACGTGCGGTTCGTGCACGGCATCAGCGACGCCGAGCTGGTCGAGGTGATGGGGTCGGCCGAGGTGGCGTGCGTGCCCTCCCTCTACGAGGGCTTCTCGCTGCCCACGGCCGAGCTGATGGCGTGTGCCACCCCGCTCGTCGTCTCCGACGCGGGAGCCATCCCCGAGGTCGTCGGCCCCGACGGGCTGTGCGCCGACCTGGTGCCTCCCGGCGACGTCGAGGCGCTGGCCGGTGCCCTGGCGCGGCTCCTCGACGACCCGGAACGGCGCGCGAGGTACGGCGCCGCCGGCCGGGCGCGCGTCGACGAGCTGTTCAGCTGGCGGGCCGCGGCTGCCGCCACCGCCGCGGCGTACGAGGAAGCCATGAGAGAAGGACAGGGCATTGCTCACCGTTGACTTCGACCGGCTCGGCCTGCTGCCGGGCGACCGCACCCTCGACATGGGCTGCGGCGCCGGCCGGCACGCCTTCGAGATGTACCGGCGCGGCGCGGACGTGATCGCGTTCGACCAGGACGCCGACGAGCTCGCGAAGGTCAGCGACATGTTCGCCGAGATGCGCAAGGCCGGCGAGGTGCCCGAAGGGGCCGAGGCCGACGTCAAGGAGGGTGACGCGCTGGCCCTGCCGTTCGCCGACGACGAGTTCGACCGGGTGGTGGCGGCCGAGATCCTCGAGCACGTGCCGGCCGACATCCAGGCGATCCAGGAGCTGGTCCGGGTGCTCCGGCCCGGCGGGACGATGGCGATCACCGTGCCCCGCTGGCTGCCCGAGGTCATCTGCTGGCAGCTGTCCCGCGAGTACCACGACACCCCGGGCGGCCACATCCGCATCTACACCGACAAGGAGCTCGCGACGAAGGCCGAGAACGCCGGGCTCGAGCTCACCGGCAAGGGCTACGCGCACGGCCTCCACTCGCCGTACTGGTGGCTGAAGTGCGCCGTGGGCGTCGACAACGACACCAACCCGGCGGTCAAGGCGTACCACCGGCTGCTGGTGTGGGACATCATGAAGCGGCCGCGGACCACCCGGCTCGCCGAGCGGATCCTCGACCCGGTCATCGGCAAGAGCCTGGTCCTCTACTTCCGCAAGCCGAGCTGACGCGCGTGCTGACCTCGGGCGAGATCGCTGCCTCGGCGGCGTCGATCGTGGCCATGCAGGAGCCCGACGGCGCCATCCCCTGGACGACGGGGGAGCACACCGACGTCTGGAACCACCTCGAGTCCGCCATGGCGCTGACCGTGGCCGGCGAGCACGCCGCGGCGGAGCGAGCCTTCGCCTGGGCGCTGGCCGGTCAGCGTCCGGACGGCTCGTGGCCGATGAAGTACGTCGCCGGCGAGGTCGAGGACGCCAGCGGTGAGACCAACATGTCGGCGTACCTCGCCGTCGCGGTCTGGCACCACTGGCTCGTACGTCGCGACCCGGCGTTCGTGGCCCGGTGCTGGCCGACGGTGCGTCGCGCGCTGGACTGGGTCGTGTCGATGCAGCTGCCGTTCGGCGGCATCGCGTGGGCGCAGGAGTGGGCGGACGGCCGCCCCGGCACCGTCCACCGGGACGCCCTGCTCGCCGCGTCGTCGAGCGTCCACCAGGCGCTCCGGGCCGGCGTCTCGCTGGCCGAGCTGATGGACGAGCCGCAGCCCGAGTGGGAGCTCGCCGGCGGCCGGCTGCGGCACGCGCTCCGCGAGCACCGTGAGCAGTTCCTCGACAAGTCCACGTTCTCGATGGACTGGTACTACCCGGTGCTGGGGGGCGCGGTCAGCGGCGAGGAGGCGGACGTGCTGCTGGCGGCCCGTTGGGACGAGTTCGTGGTGCCGGGCCTGGGGGTCCGCTGCGTCTCGACCAACCCGTGGGTCACCGGCGCGGAGACCTGCGAGCTGGTGCTCGCCCTCGAGGCGCTCGGCGACCGCGACCGCGCCCTGGCGTTGTTCGCCGACGTGCAGCACCTGCGTGAGGACGACGGCCGCTACTGGACCGGCCTCGTCTACCCCGAGGGCGTCAACTGGCCGGGCGAGCACTCGACCTACACGGCCGCGGCCGTGATCCTGGCCGCCGACGCGCTCGCCGACGCGACGCCCGGGGCCGACATCATGCGCGGCCGCACGATGGTCGGCCTCTTCGAGCCGATCGCCCTCGAGTGCGGCTGCCCGTCAGCCGACCGGCTCCCCGGCGGCACCCGTCGTACGGCGTAGCACCCGCAGCGACCCGACGGCCTCGCGCTCCTCGAAGGCGCCGCTCGCCAGCGCCCGGAGGAACAGGTCGTACGGCGGCCGGCCACCGTCGGCCGGGTCCGGGAACACGTCGTGGATGGCCAGCAGCCCGTCGCGCTGCACCCACGGGGCCCAGCCGGCGTAGTCGTCCATGGCCGGCTGCTCGCCGTGCCCGCCGTCCACGAACAGCAGCGACAGCGGCGTGCGCCAGTGCGCGCTGACCACGAGGGACGGTCCGACGACGGCCACCACGTGTCCCTCGAGGCCGGCCCGCTCGATCGTGCGGCGGAAGGTCGGCAGGGTGTCCATCAGCCCGGACTCGGCGTCGACGAGGGTCGGGTCGTGGTGCTCCCAGCCGGCCTGGTTCTCCTCCGAGCCGCGGTGGTGGTCCACGGTGAAGACGGTGCCGCCGAGCTCGAGCGCGGCCGCGCCGAGATAGATCGCCGACTTGCCGCAGTACGTGCCGACCTCGAGCACCGGGCCGTGCGGCAGCCGCTCCCGCGCGAGCCGGTGCAGGGCGAGACCCTCGTCCTCGGGCATGAAGCCCCGGGCCGCGCGTGCGTAGGCCAGGAGCTCGCGATTCGTCTGGGTGGCCACGGTGCATTTCACCAGCCAGACCGCAGACGAATCGAGGAGGGGGTACTTGCCAATCTGGAAAGTTCAGGCATACTTTCCACTATGGAAAGTGGAAGCGACGCCGAGGCCCTCCGCGACGCGGAGCGGGCCCGGGACGAATGGGCGGAAGCCGTGGTGCTGCCGCCGGGCCATGACCTGGCGATCGGCGCCGCGGTGGCCGTCCAGATCGCCACCACGGCGATCGGCCTGTTCGTCGACGCCTCGTGGGCGCGGTGGATGCTGGCCGGGGGAGTCCTGCTCTTCGGCGTCGTCGCCGCCGTCCAGCTGTGGCGGTTCACCCGCCTGAACGGCGTGCGCGTCCGCGGATTCGCCGCCAAGGTCGTCTTCGGGTCGGCCGTCACGGCGTCGTTCGGCTACGCCGTCGCGGCGGTGGTGGCCTACGTCGCCGCCGCTCAAGGCCTCTGGTGGCTCACCGGTGTCGCCGCGGTGTGCGGAGGGGTCGTCTACGTCCTCAGCGGCCGTCGCTGGCTGCGCGCCTACCGCCAGGAACCGGCCCGCCTCGGTGCGGGGGAGTCGGCCCTCTGGATCGCCCTGGCCGCCGCCCTCGCCGTGGCCGGGCTCGTGCTGCTGGTCCTCGAGCGCTGATGGCCGACCTCGACCCGCACCTCCAGGCTCCCGCCCGGCTGAAGCTGGTCACCATGCTGACGGCGGTCAGCGAGGCCGAGTTCGCCGTGGTGCGCGACCGGCTGGGCGTCAGCGACTCGGTGCTCTCCAAGCACCTGTCCGCCCTCGGCGACGCGGGCTACGCCCGGGTGCGCAAGGGCGTGCACCGCGGTCGCCGGACGACGTGGGTGTCCCTCACGTCGCACGGTCGCGACGCCGTGGTCGCCCATGTCGCCGCCCTCCGCGAGCTCATCGCCGACGTGCCCTGACCGACGTACCTGAGCACGCCGACGGCCGGCCCCCGTGCTGGGGACCGGCCGTCGGGCGTACCTCAGGGGGTGGCGACCCCGTAGACCTGGAGCTCGGTCAGGTCGGTGTAGGTGCAGCCGTCGTACTGGCCGTTGGGGCAGTTGGTCGCGAAGTCCGGCACCTGGTTGCCCAGGATCGTGAACCTCACGTACTGCACCCCGAGCGAGCCCTGGGTCGGCGTCACGGTGTTCAGCCGGCCGCGGTCGGTCGCCGTGAACGTCCCCGAGGCCGCCACGGTCCAGGTGACGTTGTCGGGCGAGGTCTCGATCTGGTACTGGCCCGTGGAGGAGCTGCCGGCGTCACCGCAGGTGGCGCTGGGGTCGACCGCGAAGGACGTGATGTTGACCCTGCGCTTCATGTCCACCGTGAGGTGCTTGGGCACGAACACGTTGGTCGGCGTGCCCTTGCTGTTCCCGGTGGTGCTGCCCCAGCCGGTCGCCAGCGAGAGGTCGAGGGCCTCCGCGGGCCCACAGCCGAAGTCGCTGTAGTCCGGTCCGTCGAAGGCCACGATCGTCGCGCCGCCGTTCACGGCGACCCAGTCGCGGACCACCGAGAAGTCGGAGGCCGAGCCGCTCGCCGCGACCGTGACGTCCCGCGAGATCGGCACGTAGCCGGCCCCGTTGACCGTCAGCTTGCCGTAGTGGCCCGTGGGCACCGGACCGATGGCGTACGTGCCGTCGGCGGCGGTGATCGCGGTGGGGTTGGCCACACCCTGGCCCTGGAAGGCGAGGGTGACGGGGACGCCGCCGACCGGCTGGCCGGTGGCGATGTCCTTGACCGTGCCGGTCAGCACGCCGGTCTTCACCTTGTTCGGCGGGGTCTTGGTGTCGGCCGCCGGTGCCGTGTCGTCGCCGCCGAGGGACCCGGCGTAGAAGCCCATGCCGCGGCTGGCGAACGTGTTCCAGATCTTCGCGTGGTACTTGCCCTGGTTGTGGGCGGTGTCCGCCACCAGGAGCGCGTTGCGCATGTCGAGGTACGACGGGTTGAACGGCGCCAGCTCCATGGCCCGGGTCACCAGGCCCAGAGCGACGCGGGAGCCGACCTTGTCGCGCAGCGACCAGAGGGTCTGGCCCCAGATCTCGCCGTCGGCGTGCACCTCGGGAAGCCCGATGACCTTGGCGTAGTCGGCGTAGGTGTAGCCGCCCGTGTGACCCGTCGTCGACCGGGAGTCCTGGGGGCACCGGGACGCGGGCGACGACGGTGTGCAGTCGATGTCCTGGGTGCGGATGAGCGGCGCGCCGGCTCCGTCGTACGATGAACAGCGCGAGGTCCGCCTTGCCCTTCTTGTCGACCTCGAGACCGTCGCTGACGAGCGAGTCGGCGGCGTACCAGTCGCCCCACGCCTCACCCATCGCGTCGCCCTGGATCGGGCCGAGGGTGCTGTTGCCCATCACGTCGACCACCAGTCGGTTCGACAGGCCGTGGGTGTACTCGTGGTAGACCGTGACGGCCTCGTCGCCGGTGTTGTTGGCCGGGAACGGGTCGCCGCCGGGGTACGACGTGCCGGGCTGGTGCTGCAGGTACATCTGCATGGTCGGCGGCGTGCCGTCGGGCGGCGTGCTCATGTTGGCGTTGTCGACGTGGTTGCTGTCGGGGAGCCCGTTGTCCGTGGAGGCGCCGTCCATGGTCTGGGTCTGGACCGCGTCGTGGGCCTTGCCCGTCTTGGTGGAGTTGGCGTTCTCGAAGTTGCCGGCGGCCTCGGTGAACCCGATCGGCTTGGCCAGCAGGTGGTCGTGGAACCTGTTGACGAAGTAGAAGACCTGGGTGGCGTTCTGCTCACGGTTGGTCTTCCACGAGAACGGCTTGTCCGGGTCCCACGAGCAGGGGAAGTCCTTGCAGAAGGACATGCCCTTGATCTTGAAGGGGACCAGCCGCTTGTCGAAGCGGCTCACCTCCTCGCTCGCGGAGGCGCTGTTGTTGTCGTCGACGTCGGAGTACGCGTGGGCGTTGTTGCCCTGGAGCTTGGTGGCCCCGCGGGGGAGCCAGCCGTTGCCGGTGAGGCTGACGCCGATGTAGCTGCCTCCGCGCTTGGCGCCGGGGTAGTTGCGGAAGACCTGGGCGCTCCGCTCGCCGACCGCGTCGCTGCTCAACGGGTTGCGGTAGAGGAGGCGGCCCGAGGCGGCGTCGACGACCTGCGTCGCCGGTGCGGACACCGACATGACCGTGGTCATCCACGCGATGCGGCTGCCGCGCGGGGTCACGAACAGCACCCGCTCGGCGCTGTCGGTGCTGCCGGCCCGTGAGTCGGAGGCGGCGCCCAGGCGGCCGCGGGCGTCGGCGATGGCGGCGGCCGGGGAGTCGATCTCGAGCGCCGCCGGCGCGCCGAGGGTCGCCCTGCTGACCGGGGACCCGCCCAGGGTGAGGAGCTTGCCGTCCTTCGTCACCGAGGCGGTCAGGCCGTTGCCGAAGACCGTCTGACCACCGATGCGCTGCACCCAGTACAGGTGGTGCACGCCGCCGATGTCGACGTAGTCGCGCTTGAGCTTGAACGTGTTGAGGTCACCCGAGGTCAGGCCCAGCGCGTCGTGGTTGGCCTTGACGAACTTGAGCGCGATCGTGGTCGGCTTCTTGTTGCTCTTGCCCGTCAGGTAGCCGTCGAGGCGGGTCAGCATGCGCACCGTGCCGGTGGTGCCGTCGAGGTCGAAGACCGCCTTGGCCGGCAGGGACTTGGCGAAGGCCTTGGTCGCACCACGACTGGCGGCCTTGCTGGCCCCTCGGGCGGCGATCGCCTTGGCGGTGCTGGACTTCCCGTAGCGGGCGTCGTAGTAGCCCCGCGCCTCGGCGGCCCCGGTCGAGCTCTCGGGCGTGCTGGGCTGGGCGCCTGCGCCGGCCGTCACGGACGACTGGGCCGAGGCGAGTGACGTGGAGGCCAGGGCGGTCGTCAGGACGACCGCTCCGGCGGCCACCGATCCGGCCAGCCGTCGGGCCCGCCGACCTGTGGGACGGCTACGGGGCAACGCAGACATGTGTCTCCTCGTCCGAGTGGTGTGATGGGGGCAACCGGGACACTCTCACCTGTGACCCGGTCGGGTGTCCACATCCGGCCCCCGGCGAGTCTTGGTGGGTGATCGCCCGGTCGGTGTGATCAGAGGTCGGCCAGGTCGACCGACTCGTCGGCCAGGCGGTCGGCGTCGACCTGGCTCCCGACCACCCGGCGCACCTGGTCGATGGCGTCCCAGTCGTTGACGTGCATGCCCGCCACGACCTTCGGGCCCCGGAGCCACCAGGCGGTGAACTGGCCGCCGTCGTCACCGCCGGTGGTGCCGCGCACGACGACGCGGTCGAAGCCTTCGGGGCCGGGGTTGCCGACGTACTCCAGGCCGAGGTCGTACTGGTCGGTGAAGAAGTAGGGCAAGGCGTCGTGCTCGGTCCCCTTGCCCAACAGGTTGGCGGCCACCACCTTGCCGTGCTGGATGGCCGTGTCCCAGTGCTCGACCCTCAGCGGGTGGCCGAGCACGGGGTGGTCGGCGTTCGCGACGTCGCCGGCCGCGTAGACGCCGTCGGCGCTGGTCCGCAGCCGGGCGTCGGTGCGGACGCCGTTCTCGACGGTGATCCCGGCGCTCTCGGCGAGGTGCACGTCGGGGACCGCGCCGATGCCGACGAGCAGGCGGTCGACCGTCACGGTGTCGCCGTCGACGTCGACCTCGGCACCGTTCGCGGTGCCGCGGATGCCGCCCAGCGTGACCCCGGTGCGCAGGTCCACGCCGTGGGCGCGGTGGAGGTCGGCGAACAGGGCCGCGACCTCGTCGCCCAGGACGGCGTGCAGGGGCTGCGGCGCCATCTCCAGGATGACCACCTCGACGCCGTGCTTGCGGGCGGCGCTGGCGATCTCGAGGCCGATCCAGCCGCCGCCGATGATGCCCAGCCGCGAGCCCTCGGTGAGGGCCGCGCGCAGCCGCTCGGCGTCGTCCCACTGGCGGAGGTAGTGCACCTCCGCGCCGCTGTCGTCGGCGAGCGGGAGGTGCCGGGCGCGCGAGCCGGTGGCCAGCACCAGGGAGGCGTACGACGTCTCGTGGCCGGCCGCGGTGATCGTGTGGCGGTCGGGGTCGATGGCGGTGACCGCGGTGGCGGTGTGCAGGTCGACGCGGTGCTCGGCGTACCAGTCCTCGGGGTGGACCAGCGCGTCCGCCAGCGGGCCCTTGTCGAGCATGAAGTCCTTGGAGAGCGGCGGCCGCTCGTACGGCGGGTGGGCCTCGTCGGCGTACACCGCCAGCGGGCCGTCGTACCCGCCCTCGCGGAGCTCGGTGACGACGGTGCCTGCGGCGAGGCCTCCTCCGACGACGACGATGGGTGCGCTGGCAGACGAGGCGGGCATGTCGTCAGCCTGCCACGGGAGAGGTCAGGCGGTGATCCACGCGGTGGCGTACGGCGCCAGCGCGATGGCCCCACCGTCGAACGTCGGCCGTGCGCCGGCGAGGTGGTCATGCAGGTCGCCGGCGGCCATGCCGAGCCAGTGGAAGACGTCGCTCGGGACCGAGGCCGGGCGGTCGGTCATGTTCGACGCCGCGAGCAGCGGGCCGGCGGGGGAGCGGCGGACGACGAGCAGCACCCCGGGGTCGCGGGGGTCCCAGATCTCGGTGGGGTGGGCGGCGTGCAGGTGGGGGAGCCGCTTGCGGACCTCGAGCAGGTGGGCGAGGCCCTCGCGGACGCCGTCGGTGTCGGTCGGCACGGGCCACGGCATGCGCGGCCGGTGCACCCAGCGGTTGTCGGCGGCGTGGGCGGGTTCGTCGGCCCAGCCCTGGTCGTTCAGGAGGCCGAGCTCGTCACCCATCCAGAGGACGGGCAGCCCGCCGAAGCCCAGCACCACGGCGTGGGCGAGCAGGATGCGCGGGACGGCACCGGGGTCGTGGCACTCGCGGCCGGCCAGCGACGCGAGCGAGCCGCTGATCCGTCGGTCGCCGGTGGCCTCGTTCTCCTGGAACACCAGCCCGCGCGCCCACGAGCCGGGGTGCTCGCCGGCGTACCAGTCGGCGAGGAACCGGCGGTGGGCGTGGCCGTTGAGCCCGGCTCGCCAGGCGTCGGTGTCGTCGATGGCCCAGCCGATGTCGTCGTGGCAGCGGATGTAGGTGACCCATGCGGTCGTCGACGGCGGCTGAGGCAGGTTCTGCAGGGCGATGGTGGCCAGGTTGACCGCGCCCGAGGCGAGCATCGACCAGACCTGCACCATCAGGCTGTTGTGGTAGGCGAGGTCGGAGACCTTGCCCGCGTGGTCGCCCGTGCCGAGGTACGCCGGGAGGTCGGCCGGCCCGACGATCGCCTCGGCCTTGAACAGCACGGCGGGGCGGCGATCCGGGCGACCGTGCGCAGCGCCTGGGTCAGGTCGTGGACCTCGGGCTGGTTCTGGCAGGACGTGCCCATCCGCTTCCACAGGAAGGCGATCGCGTCGAGCCGGAACACCTCGACGCCGAGGTTCGCGTGGCCGAGCAGGATGTCGGCGAACTCGCAGAGCACCGACGGGTTCGCCCAGTTGAGGTCCCACTGGTAGTCGTTGAACGTGGTCCAGACCCAGCCGTCGAGCTCGCCGTCCCACGTGAAGCTGCCGGGTGCGAAGTCGGGGAAGACCTCCGGCAGCGACAGCTCGTACTGGTCGGGGACGTCCCGGTCGGGGAAGACCAGGTAGTAGTCGCGCTTCTCGGCGTCGCCGGCCCGCGCGGCCGCCGCCCAGGCGTGCTCGCGGGCGGTGTGGTTGAGCACCAGGTCGATGCAGACGCTGATGCCGCGCCAGCGCAGGGCGGTCGTGAGGTCGCGGAGGTCGTCGACGTCGCCGAGGTCGGGCCGCACCGAGCGGTAGTCGGCCACCGCGTAGCCGCCGTCGTTGGGTGCCGGCCGCGGGGTCAGCAGCGGCATCAGGTGGAGGTACGTCACCCCGAGCTCCACCAGGTGGTCGGCGTGGTCCGCCACCTGGTCGAGGGTGCCGGCGAACCGGTCGGCGTACGCCGCGTAGCCCAACGCGTCGGGCCGCTGGAACCAGTCCGGCTCGGCCAGCCGCTGGTCGTCGAGGTCGTGCAGCTCGTCGGGCCGGGCGTCGTACGCCGTCCGGGCGATCGCCAGCAACCGGTCCGCGACCGCGTCGGGGTCGGCGTACAGGCGCCCCAGCGCGGTCATCAGGTCCGGTCGCCACCGCTCGACGCGGGCCTCGAAGACCTGACCGCGGGTCAGGGGGTCGCGGCTCACGGGCGACAGTATGTCGCCAGGAGTGCGGTGGGTCAGGCCAGCGCGGTCGGTCAACGCGGCCGGTTCACCAGCCCCGCTCGCGCCACTCGGCGAGCTGCGGCCGCTCGGCGCCGAGGGTCGAGTCGCTGCCGTGGCCGGGGTAGAACCAGGTCTCGTCGGGCAGGGTGCCGAAGAGCTTGGCCTCGACGTCGTCGAGGAGGGTACGGAAGTTGTCGGCGTCGCCGCGGGTGTTGCCGACGCCGCCCGGGAAGAGCGAGTCGCCGGTGAACAGGTGCGGCTGGCCGGAGCCGTCGTCGAACAGCAGGGCGATCGAGCCGGGCGTGTGGCCGGTCAGCCGGATCACGCGCAGCGAGCAGGACCCGACGGGGATGGTGTCGCCGTCGTCGACGCTCCGCGTGACGGCCACGCCCGTCTGCTCGGTGATCGCCTCGGCGTCGGGTGCGCCGGCGACGACCTCGGCCCCGGTCGCGGCGACCACGTCGGCAGCGCCCGGTGGTGGTCCCAGTGCTGGTGGGTGGTGACGACGTGGGTGAGACCGGCGTCGCCGATGAGGGGGAGCAGGGTGTCCGGCTCGTCGGCGGCGTCGATGAGCACCTGGTCGCCGGTCGAGACGCAGCGCAGCAGGTAGCAGTTGTTGGACATCTCGGGATCGACGGCGACCTTGGTGATGAGCAGGTCGCCGGCCTCGCGGGTGTCGGCGGGCCCGCCGGGGGCGACGTCTCCGGTGTAGGTCATCTCACCAGGCTTTCACGGGCGGCAGGTCGCCGGTGCTGGACGTCAGGGACGCGGCCGGCGGCCGGCCCGTCAGCCACCACGCGAGGTCGCCGGCGGGTCCGGAGACGGTCGTGCCGGACTCGCCGGGGTCGTCGCCGATCACCCAGGTGCTGGCGAGGTCGGTCGCGAGCACCCGGAACGACGTGTCCGAGGGGGCGCGCTTCACCATCGCGCCGATCAGGTGCGAGGAGAACGCGTCCGACCAGCCCTGGGGCGAGAAGCCGGCGTCCAGGTCGACGTGGTGGATCTCGACCTCGCGCAGCCGCATGCCGGGGATGGCGGCGTACCGGATCACCCGGCCACCCGGCGTACGTTCGAAGGTCTCGGTCCAGAACTCGTCGGGCAACCGCTCGACGGCATCCACCACCAACGTCGTGCCGGCCAGGAACCGGTCGCGCAGCTCGGCCCGGTCGGCGGCCGCCAGCGCCTCGATGTCGCCGGAGCGCGCCTCGTCGGACCGGTACATGCTGGTCGGCTCGCCCTCGATCCGGCTGTGCAGGACCCCGGCCATCCCCTCCGCGTTGAGGGCCAGGTGCGCGACCACGTGCGCCCGCGTCCAGTCCGGCAGCCCGCTGGGAGCGGCGAGGGCCGCGTCGTCGAGGCCGTCGACCGTGCGGACCAGCCGCTGGGTGGCGTCCGGGAGCAGCTCGAAGGCACCCTGGGGGTCGAGGTCCGACGTTTCTGCTGGGCTCATGGGGCCATCCTCACCCGCCCGTCAACCGCCGCCTGTTCCTCCCGCCGGCGACCCCGCCGGTCACCCCTCTGGGGGAACGACAGGGGCACTGTCGGAGCCGCGTGAGAAGGTTGCCGACGTGGCAGATCAGCTCATCATCCGAGGCGCGCGCGAGCACAATCTCAAGGACGTCTCCCTCGACCTGCCCCGCGACTCCCTCATCGTGTTCACGGGGCTCTCGGGGTCGGGCAAGTCGTCCCTGGCGTTCGACACGATCTTCGCGGAGGGCCAGCGGAGGTACGTCGAGTCGCTGTCGGCGTACGCCCGCCAGTTCCTCGGTCAGATGGACAAGCCCGACGTCGACTTCATCGAGGGGCTGTCGCCTGCCGTCTCGATCGACCAGAAGTCCACCTCCAAGAACCCCCGCTCCACGGTCGGCACGATCACCGAGGTCTACGACTACCTCCGCCTCCTCTACGCCCGCGCCGGCCGGCCGCACTGCCCGACCTGCGGGTCGCCCATCGAGCGGCAGACCCCCCAGCAGATCGTCGACCGCGTCCTGACTCTCGAGGAGGGGGCGCGGTTCCAGGTGCTGGCCCCGGTCATCCGCGGCCGCAAGGGCGAGTACGTCGAGCTGTTCCGGCAGCTCCAGACGCAGGGGTTCTCGCGGGCCCGGGTCGACGGCGAGACCTACGCCCTCGACGCGCCGCCCACCCTCGACAAGCAGCGCAAGCACACCATCGAGGTGGTCGTCGACCGGCTCGCGGTCAAGGCGTCCTCCAAGCGGCGGCTCACCGACTCCGTGGAGACCGCGCTCAACCTGGCCGCCGGGCTGGTGGTGTTCGACTTCGTCGACCTCGACGCCAAGGACCCCGGGCGCGAGCAGAAGTTCTCCGAGAAGATGTCGTGCCCCAACGACCACCCGATCGACACCGACGAGCTCGAGCCGCGGTCGTTCTCGTTCAACTCGCCGTTCGGTGCCTGCCCCGAGTGCCACGGCCTCGGCACCCGCATGGAGGTCGACCCCGAGCTGGTCGTGCCCGACCCCGCCGCCACGCTCGGCGAGGGCGCCATCCAGCCGTGGAGCCAGGCCCACGTGGCCGACTACTTCCTCAAGCTGATGGACGCGCTCGGCAAGGAGCTCGGGTTCGACCTCAACACGCCGTGGGAGGACATCTCGGCCAAGGGGCAGAAGTCCCTGCTGTTCGGTCACCCCAGCAAGGTCCACGTCGTGTCCCGCAACCGCTACGGCCGCGAGCGCGCCTACTACGCCGAGTTCGAGGGGGTGCAGCGCTACATCGAGCGCCGCCACCGCGAGGCCGAGTCCGACGTCAGTCGTGACCGGTTCGAGGGCTTCATGCGCGAGGTGCCGTGCCCGGTCTGCGAGGGCAGCCGCCTCAAGCCGGTGTCGATGGCCGTCACCCTGGGCGACAAGGAGCGCGGCGGCAGGAACATCGCCGAGGTCTGCGCCCTGCCGATCAACGAGTGCGCCGACTACCTCCGCACCGTGGAGCTGAGCTCGCGGGAGCGCCAGATCGGCGAGCGGGTGCTCAAGGAGATCCTCGAGCGGCTCAACTTCCTGCTCGACGTCGGTCTCGACTACCTCTCCCTCGACCGCCCCTCGGGCTCGCTCAGCGGCGGTGAGGCCCAGCGCATCCGGCTGGCCACCCAGATCGGGGCCGGCCTGGTCGGCGTCCTCTACGTCCTCGACGAGCCGTCGATCGGGCTCCACCAGCGCGACAACCAGCGGCTCATCGAGACCCTGATCCGGCTCAAGGACCTCGGCAACACCCTCATCGTCGTCGAGCACGACGAGGACACCATCCGCAGCGCCGACTGGGTCGTCGACATCGGCCCGGGCGCCGGCGAGCACGGCGGCCAGGTCGTCCACTCCGGCTCCGTCCAGGGCCTGCTCGATCACCGCGACTCGATGACGGGGCAGTACCTCTCCGGCCGCCGCGAGATCCCGGTCCCCGCCGTACGCCGCCCCCGCACGCCCGGCCGCGAGCTCACGGTCAAGGACGCCAAGGCCAACAACCTCCGCGGCATCGACGTCTCGTTCCCGCTGGGGCTGTTCGTGTCGGTGACCGGCGTGTCCGGCTCGGGCAAGTCCACGCTCGTCAACGACATCCTCTACACCTCGCTGGCCAAGCGGATCTACAACGCCCGCGCCGTCCCCGGCCGGCACCAGACGATCACCGGGCTCGACCACGTCGACAAGGTCATCCACGTCGACCAGTCGCCCATCGGCCGCACCCCCCGGTCCAACCCGGCGACCTACACCGGCGTCTTCGACCACATCCGCAAGCTCTTCGCCTCCACCCCGGAGGCCAAGATGCGGGGCTACCAGCAGGGCCGGTTCTCCTTCAACGTCAAGGGCGGCCGCTGCGAGGCGTGCTCGGGCGACGGCACGATCAAGATCGAGATGAACTTCCTCCCGGACGTCTACGTCCCGTGCGAGGTCTGCCACGGCGCGCGCTACAACCGCGAGACGCTCGAGGTGCACTACAAGGGCAAGACCATCGCCGAGATCCTCGACATGCCGATCGAGGAGGCCGTCGACTTCTTCGCCGCGATCCCCGCGATCGCGCGGCACATGAAGACGCTCGTCGAGGTCGGCCTCGGCTACGTCCGTCTCGGCCAGCCCGCCACCACGCTCTCGGGTGGTGAGGCGCAGCGGGTCAAGCTGTCGTCGGAGCTGCAGAAGCGGTCGACCGGCCGCACCGTCTACGTCCTCGACGAGCCGACCACCGGCCTGCACTTCGAGGACATCCGCAAGCTGTTGCTCGTGCTCGGCCGACTGGTCGACCAGGGCAACTCCGTCCTCGTCATCGAGCACAACCTCGACGTCATCAAGACCTCCGACTGGCTCATCGACATGGGCCCCGAGGGTGGCTCCCGGGGCGGCATGGTGATCGCCGAGGGCACGCCCGAGGACGTCGCGGCGAGCCCGGCCTCCTACACCGGCCAGTTCCTGAAGCCGCTGCTGGACGGCCGCGAGGCGGAGCAGCCCAAGCCGGTCCGGCGTGCCCGCAAGGCGCCCGCCGCGAAGGCCCCGGCCAAGAAGGCCGCGAAAGCACCGGCGAAGCGGCCGGCGGCCAAGAAGGCGACCCGCAAGTCGGCCTGAGGGCTGCCCTGTGGGTCTGCTGTGAGTGTGGTCCTAGGACCCCTGGACAGTGGGGTGGGCCGTCCCCGGTCCGTACCTTTGCCCGCATGACCGACCGTCCCCAGCCCCTCCTCCATCGCCGCACCATCGCCGGCATCGCGACGATCGGCGTCGGGCTGCCGGTCCTCGCGGCCTGCAGCGGCTCCGACGGCAGCGACGTCGCCACCGACCCGAACACACCGTCACCGAGCAGCACGCCAACGCGCCTCGGGGTCGGCGGAGGCGAGCCCCAGCGAGTCGGCCAGCGAGTCGACCGGCGGGGCCGACGCCTTCGCGCAGACCTCCGACATCGAGGTCGGCGGCGGCACGATCTTCCCCGAGGACCAGGTGGTCATCACCCAGCCGGCGGACGGCGAGTTCAAGTGCTTCTCGGCCGTGTGCACCCACCAGGGCTGCATCGTCAGCTCGGTCTCCGACGGCAACATCAACTGCGAGTGCCACGGCAGCGCCTTCTCGATCGCCGACGGCTCCGTCGTCACCGGCCCCGCCACCGCGCCGCTCGGCCGAGCAGCAGATCACCGTCGACGGCGACGCCATCACCCTCGGCTGACCTCGCCGTACTTGGCGTGAGCTTCCCGAACATGGCGTGAGTCGCGGCTTACGTCATGTTCGGCTTTCTCCGGCCGGCCGGAGAAAACCGACCGTCCCCGCCCGCCCGTAGGGTTGAGGACGTGCCCCGATCCACGGCCCGACGGCCCGACTACCGGCCCGCGCCGGGGTCGATCCCGACGCAGCCGGGGGTCTACCGCTTCCGCGACGCGCGGGGGCGGGTGATCTACGTCGGCAAGGCGAAGAACCTGCGGGCCCGCCTGTCGTCGTACTTCCAGGACCCCATCGGCCTGCACCAGCGCACGGCCGCGATGGTGGCCAGCGGGGCCAGCGTGGAGTGGACCGTCGTCAAGACCGAGGTCGAGGCCCTCCAGCTCGAGTACTCCTGGATCAAGGAGTTCGACCCGCGCTACAACGTGAAGTACCGCGACGACAAGTCCTACCCGTGGCTCGCGGTCACCGTCGGCGACGAGTTCCCGCGGGTGATGGTCGGCCGCGGCGCCAAGCGCAAGGGCACCAAGTACTTCGGCCCCTACAGCCACGCCTGGGCGATCCGCGAGACCGTCGACCAGCTGTTGCGGGTGTTCCCGATGCGCTCGTGCAGCAACGGGGTGTTCAAGCGGTCCGGCCAGATCGGCCGGCCGTGCCTGCTCGGCTACATCGACAAGTGCTCGGCCCCCTGCGTGGGCAACATCAGCGCGGAGGACCACCGCGCGATCGTCGACGACTTCTGCGACTTCATCGGCGGCAACACCAACGCCTTCGTCAAGCGCATCAGGACCGAGATGTACGCCGCCTCCGAGACGCTCGACTTCGAGAAGGCCGCCCGGCTGCGCGACGACCTCGGCGCGCTCGAGAAGGCCCTGGAGAAGCAGGCCGTCGTCTTCGGCGACGGCACCAGCGCCGACGTGATCGCCCTGGCCGAGGACCCCCTCGAGGTCGCCGTGCAGATCTTCTACGTGCGGGGCGGCCGGATCCGCGGCCAGCGCGGCTGGGTCGCCGACCGCGTCGAGGAGGGGGGCACGGCCGAGCTGGTCGAGGACTTCCTCCTCCAGCTCTACGGCGGCGCCGACGGCGACGAGATCCCGCGCGAGATCCTCGTGCCCCAGCTCCCGCCGGAGCCCGAGACGATGGAGGCGCTGCTCAGCGACCTCCGGGGGAGCAGGGTGAAGGTCCGGGTGCCGCAGCGCGGCGACAAGCGGAGCCTCCAGGAGACCGTCGGCCGCAACGCCGGCCAGGCGCTGGTCATGCACAAGACCAAGCGGGCCTCCGACCTGACCGCGCGCAACCAGGCCCTCGAGGAGATCCAGGTCGGCCTCGGGCTCGACGACGTCCCGCTGCGCATCGAGTGCTTCGACATCTCCAACCTCCAGGGCACCGAGGTGGTGGCCTCGATGGTGGTCTTCGAGGACGGACTGGCGCGCAAGAGCGAGTACCGCCGGTTCGTGATCAAGGGGGTCGACGGGCAGAACGACGTGGCGTCGCATGCACGAGGTCATCACGCGGCGGTTCCGGCGGCTCCTCGACGAGCAGGCGCGGTCCACCGAGGTGGTGACCGAGAGCGGCCCGATGCTGGTCGACCCCGAGACCGGCCGGCCGCGCAAGTTCGCGTACGCCCCCGGGCTGGTCGTCGTCGACGGTGGCCCGCCGCAGGTGGCCGCCGCTCAGCGCGCCCTCGACGAGCTCGGCATCGACGACATCCCGGTCTGCGGGCTGGCCAAGCGCCTCGAGGAGGTGTGGCTGCCCGAGCGCGAGGACCCGGTCATCCTGGCCCGCTCCAGCGAGGCGCTCTACCTGCTCCAGCGGGTGCGCGACGAGGCCCACCGGTTCGCGATCACCCACCACCGCTCGCGGCGCAGCAAGTCGATGGTCGAGAGCATGCTCGACGACGTCCCCGGGCTGGGGGAGGTACGCCGCAAGACGCTGCTCAAGCACTTCGGCTCGTTGCGCAAGCTCCGGGCCGCCACGGTCGCCGAGATCGCCCTGGTGCCGGGGATCGGCGAGCGCACCGCGATCGCCATCAAGGCTGCGGTGGAGCAGTCGAGCGGCAAGACTGTCTCCGTGAACACCGCCACCGGCGAGATCGACGAGAGCTGATGTCCGACCACCACTTCTCCGGGCACGCGGACGGCGCCGGCGAGCTCGTCGTCGTCACGGGGATGACCGGCGCCGGCCGCAGCACGGCCGCCAAGGAGCTCGAGGACCTCGGCTTCTACGTCGTCGACAACCTGCCGCCCGGCCTGCTGCGCCAGGTCGTGAGCCTGGTCGACGAGTCCAGCGGCCCCGAGCAGCAGATCGGCGTCGTGGTCGACGTACGGTCCGGCTCGTTCTTCCAGTCCCTCCACGCCAACCTGGCCCAGGGCGCGACCGGTCGCCACACCACGCTGCTGTTCCTCGACGCCAGCGACGACGTCCTGGTCCGCCGCCAGGAGGCGGCCCGGCGGCCGCACCCCCTCCAGGGCACCGGCCGGCTGCTCGACGGGCTGCAGCGCGAGCGCGAGGTGCTGGCCGACCTCCGCAGCGACGCCGACCTGGTGATCGACACCTCCAACCTCAACGTGCACCAGCTGACGTCCCGGATCCGCGAGTCGTTCGGCGACCCCGACGCGACCCGGCTGCAGATCAACGTGATCAGCTTCGGCTTCAAGTACGGCATCCCCATCGACGCCGACTTCGTCGCCGACATGCGCTTCCTGCCGAACCCCTACTGGCAGCCCAAGCTGCGGCCGAAGAGCGGGCTCGACCCCGACGTCGCCGACTACGTGAAGGCCCAGCCCGGCGCGGTGCAGTTCCTGGCGGCGTACCTGCCCGTGCTGGAGGGCGTGGCCATGGGCTACCTGGCCGAGGGCAAGCGGTTCATGACCGTCGCGGTCGGCTGCACCGGCGGCAAGCACCGCAGCGTCTCGATGTCGCAGGAGATCTCCCGACGGCTGGCCGACTTCGGCTACGACGTGGCGACCATCCACCGCGACCTCGGGCGGGAGTGACGTGACCCGACCGGTCTCGGTCGTGGCGCTCGGCGGCGGGCACGGGCTGCACGCCTCGCTCTCGGCGCTGCGCCGCGTCGTGGACCGGCTGACCGCGGTCGTCACCGTGGCCGACGACGGCGGCTCGTCCGGGCGGCTGCGCCAGGAGTTCGGGGTGCTCCCGCCGGGAGACCTCCGGATGGCCCTGGCGGCGCTCTGCGGCGACGACGAGTGGGGTCAGACCTGGGCCCAGGTGCTCCAGCACCGGTTCGCCGGCGACGGCGAGATGCGCGGGCACGTGACCGGCAACCTCCTGATCGTGTCGCTGTGGGAGCAGCTCGGCGACCACGTGCAGGCGCTCGACTGGGTGGGCCGGCTGCTCGGCGCGTCCGGGCGGGTGCTGCCGATGGCCCTCACCCCGCTGGTGATGACCGCTCAGATCCGCGGCGTCGACCCGGGCGCTCCCGACGAGGTGACGACCGTGCGCGGGCAGGTCGAGGTGGCCACGAGCGACGGGGTCATCCAGTCCGTGGCCCTCGAGCCGGCCGACCCGTCGCCGTGCGCCGAGGCGGTCGACGCCGTCCGCGAGGCCGACTGGGTGGTGCTCGGCCCCGGCTCCTGGTTCACCTCCGTGATCCCGCACCTGCTCGTCCCCGAGCTCCGCCAGGCCCTGGTCGAGACCGGTGGTCGGGTGCTCGTGGTGCTCAACCTCGCGCCCCAGGACGGCGAGACGCCGGGCTTCGACCAGGCCGACCACCTGTCGGCCCTCCTCGAGCACGCCCCGGCCCTCCAGGTGCACACCGTGCTCGCCGACATCCGTAGCGTCCCCGACCGCGCTGTCCTCGAGGACGTCGTCAAGGCGGCCGGTGCGCGACTGGTGGTCGCCGACATCGCCGCCGACGACGGATCGGCCCGGCACGACCCGGCCAAGCTCGCCGCGGCGTACGACGCGTTGATCGAGGCGGGCGACTCCCCGCGAGGGTGATTGACGTGCGTGGCAGGATTCGCGACATGGCGATGACGGCACAGGTGAAGGCGGAGCTCGCCAACACCCAGATCACCAAGACCTGCTGCCGGAAGGCCGAGGTGGCCACCATGCTGCGGTTCGCCGGCGGTCTTCATATCGTGGCGGGCAAGATCGTCGTCGAGGCCGAGCTGGACACCGGCGCCGCGGCCCGTCGGCTGCGCAAGGACATCGCCGAGGTCTACGGGCACCACGCCGAGTTCGCCATGGTCCAGGGCAACGGCATCCGCAAGGGCTCGCGCTACCTCGTCCGCGTCGTCAAGGACGGCGAGGCGCTGGCCCGCCAGACCGGCCTGCTCGACCAGCGTGGCCGGCCCGTACGCGGCCTGCCGCCTGCGGTCGTCTCCGGCGGTGGCTGCGACTCGGTGGCGGCCTGGCGCGGGGCGTTCCTGGCCCACGGCTCGCTCACCGAGCCCGGTCGCTCGTCCTCGCTGGAGGTCACCTGCCCCGGCCCCGAGGCCGCGCTGGCGCTCGTCGGGGTCGCCAGGCGGCTGGGCATCCAGGCCAAGGCCCGCGAGGTCCGCGGCGTCGACCGGGTCGTCATCCGTGACGGCGACGCGATCGGTGAGCTGCTCACCCGCCTCGGGGCCCACGAGTCGCTGATGGCCTGGGAGGAGCGGCGGATGCGCCGCGAGGTCCGGGCGACCGCCAACCGCCTCGCGAACTTCGACGACGCCAACCTGCGCCGGTCCGCCCGCGCGGCCGTCGCCGCCGGCGCCCGCGTCGAGCGCGCCCTGGAGATCCTGGCCGACGACGTACCCGACCACCTGAGGCTGGCCGGCGACCTCCGGCTCAAGCACAAGCAGGCCTCCCTCGAGGAGCTCGGCCAGCTGCACGACCCGGTGCTCACCAAGGACGCCATCGCCGGCCGGATCCGTCGGCTGCTCGCGATGGCCGACAAGCGCGCCGAGGACCTGGGCATCCCGGACACCGAGGCGTCGCTGACCCCGGAGATGCTGGCCGACGAGGCCTGAGGCGGGTTACCGGTACGTAGGCCGGACGCCCGTCGATCCTTCGCACCCGCTTCGCTAGGTTGGATCGTGACAACCCCGCGTTGAGGAGTGCTTCAGTGACTGTTCGTGTTGGCATCAATGGCTTTGGCCGCATCGGCCGCAACTTCTTCCGCGCCGTGCGTGCGTCCGGCGCCGACATCGAGATCGTGGGGGTCAACGACCTCACCGACAACAAGACCCTGGCCCACCTGCTCAAGTTCGACACGATCCTGGGTCGGCTCGACGCGGACGTGTCGTCGACCGACACCACGATCAACGTCGGTGACCAGGAGATCGCGGCGTACGCCGAGCGCGACCCGAGCAACCTGAAGTGGGGCGAGATCGGGGCCGACGTGGTCGTCGAGTCCACCGGCTTCTTCACCGACGCCACCAAGGCGCACGCCCACATCGACGCCGGAGCCAAGAAGGTCATCATCTCCGCGCCGGCCTCCAACGAGGACATCACCATCGTGATGGGCGTCAACCACGAGCTGTACGACCCGGCCAGCCACCACGTGATCTCCAACGCGTCGTGCACGACCAACTGCCTGGCGCCGATGGCCAAGGTGCTCAACGACGAGTTCGGCATCGTCAAGGGCCTGATGACCACGATCCACGCGTACACCGCCGACCAGAACCTGCTGGACAACATCCACAAGGACCCGCGTCGCGCCCGTGCCGCCGCGCTCAACATCGTGCCGACCTCCACCGGCGCCGCGAAGGCCATCGGCCTGGTGCTGCCGGAGCTCAAGGGCAAGCTCGACGGCTTCGCCCTGCGCGTGCCGGTGCCGACGGGCTCGGCGACCGACCTGACCTTCGAGGCCGGCCGCGAGACCACGGTCGAGGAGGTCAACTCGGTGGTCGAGGCGGCCGCCGACGGTCACTACCTCAAGTACTCCACCGACCCGCTGGTGTCCTCCGACATCGTCACCGACCCGGCGTCGTGCATCTTCGACGCGCCGCTGACCAAGGTCAACGGCAACCAGGTCAAGGTCATCGGCTGGTACGACAACGAGTGGGGCTACTCCAACCGTCTTGCCGACCTGATCACCCACGTCGGCACGAGCCTCTGACCCGGTGACGGGGATCGAACGCCTGGGGGACGTCCGGGGCAAGCGGGTGCTGGTGCGCTCGGACCTCAACGTCCCGCTCGACGGGAGCACCATCACCGACGAGGGGCGCATCAAGGCCAGCGTGCCGACGATCAAGGGCCTCGCCGACCAGGGTGCCCGCGTCGTGGTGGTCGCCCACCTCGGCCGGCCCGACGGCTCGCCCGACCCGAAGTACTCCCTGAGGCCGGTGGCCGAGCGGCTCGGTGAGCTGCTGGGCCAGGACGTCGCCTTCGCCACCGACACGGTGGGGGACAGCGCCACGCAGACCGTGTCCGCGCTTCAGGACGGCCAGGTTGCGGTGCTCGAGAACGTCCGCTTCAACGGCGGCGAGACCAGCAAGGACGACGAGGTCCGGGCGTCGTTCGCCGGGCAGCTGGCGAACCTGGCGGACGCGTTCGTCTCCGACGGCTTCGGCGTCGTGCACCGCAAGCAGGCCTCCGTGTACGACGTGGCGCTGCGGCTCCCGTCGGCCATGGGTGGGCTGGTGGCCGCGGAGATCGACGTGCTGCGGCGCCTCACCGTCGATCCCGCCCGGCCGTACGTCGTGGTCCTCGGCGGCTCGAAGGTCTCCGACAAGCTCGGCGTCATCGACAACCTGCTCGGCAAGGCCGACAAGCTGCTCATCGGTGGAGGCATGGTCTTCACCTTCCTCAAGGCCCAGGGCCACGAGGTCGGCAAGAGCCTGCTCGAGGAGGACCAGCTCGACACCTGCCGGTCCTACCTCGAGCGCGCGCAGGAGTCGGGCGTGGAGATCCTGCTGCCGACCGACATCGTCGTCGACACGGAGTTCCCGTCGGGCGACCGCGAGCCGGAGCCCCGCGTCGTACCGGCCGACGAGATCCCGGCCGACAGCCTCGGCCTCGACATCGGCCCGGAGTCCGGTCGCGCCTTCGCGGCCGCGCTGGCCGACGCGCAGACGGTCTTCTGGAACGGCCCGATGGGCGTGTTCGAGACCGATGCGTTCGCCGAGGGCACGCGTGCCGTCGCGGAGGCGCTCACCCAGGTCCCCGGTCTCTCCGTGGTGGGCGGCGGCGACTCGGCCGCTGCCGTGCGCAAGCTCGGCTTCGACGAAGCCGCCTTCGGTCACATCTCGACCGGTGGCGGCGCCAGCCTGGAGTTCCTGGAGGGCAAGGAGCTCCCCGGGATCGCCGTCCTCGAGCGATAGGAAGCACATGTCCCGCACGCCCCTGATGGCCGGCAACTGGAAGATGAACCTCACGCACCAGGAGGCCGTCGTCCTGGTGCAGAAGCTGTCGTGGACCCTCAACGACAAGAAGCACGACTACGGCAAGGCCGAGGTCGTGGTGCTGCCGCCGTTCACCGACATCCGCTCGGTGCAGACGCTCGTCGACGGCGACCAGCTGTCGATCGGGTACGGCGCCCAGGACGTCTCCGCGCAGGAGTCCGGCGCGTACACCGGCGAGATCTCCGCGGGGATGCTCGCCAAGCTGGGCTGCAGCTACGTCTGCGTCGGGCACAGCGAGCGGCGGGAGTACCACGCCGAGTCCGACGAGCTCGTCAACGCCAAGGCCAAGGCCGCCCTCGGCGCCGGCATGACGCCGATCGTGTGCGTCGGCGAGCCGCTGCCGATCCGCCAGGCGGGCGAGCAGGTGCCCTACACGCTGGCCCAGCTCGACGGCTCGCTGGCCGGGTTCACCGCAGAGCAGGTCGGCGGTCTGGTCGTCGCGTACGAGCCCGTCTGGGCGATCGGCACGGGCGAGGTGGCCACCCCCGACGACGCGCAGGAGGTGTGCGCCGCGATCCGCGAACGCGTCCGCGAGGTGCACGGCGACGCCGCGGCGGACGCCGTCCGCGTCCTGTACGGCGGCTCGGTCAAGGCGGCCAACGTGGGCGGCATCATGGAGAAGGCCGACGTCGACGGCTGCCTGGTCGGTGGGGCCAGCCTGCAGGTCGACGAGTTCGGCGGGATCTGCCGGTTCTACGACATGCCGGTGCTGTGAGGATGCGGACGGTTCGACCGGTGGAGCCGTTGCTGGATCTGGCCCACTCGTGACGTAGCATCTCCCCTCGTGACAATCGTCTTCACCATCTTGCTCCTGCTCACGAGCTTCATCCTGATCGGCCTCGTCCTGCTGCACAAAGGCCGGGGTGGCGGGCTGTCCGACATGTTCGGCGGCGGAGTCTCCAGCTCTCTGGGAGGATCCTCCGTGGCGGAGAAGAACCTCGACCGGCTGACCATCGGCATCGGTGTCATCTGGTTCGCCTGCATCGTTGCACTGGGCCTGATCATGGCCTACCAGAACTGACCTGCTCCAACCTGCACCAACCTGGGCCACGGGGGCCGAGGCCACGACTAGCCCGATCGTCTGGGCCGAACTGAACAAGCAAAGGGGTCACTCACAGTGGCTGGTGGTGGAAACGCAATTCGTGGGTCCCGAGTCGGGGCGGGTCCCATGGGTGAGGCCGAGCGGGGCGAAGCCGCGCCGCGGCAGGCCGTGACGTACTTCTGCTCGCACGGGCACCGCTCGGTGGTGACGTTCGCGATCGAGGCCCAGGTGCCCGACTCGTGGGACTGCCCCAAGTGCGGTCTGCCCGCGTCGCTCGACTCCGACAACCCGCCTCCGGCGCCCCGGATCGAGCCCTACAAGACGCACCTCGCCTACGTGAAGGAGCGCCGCTCCGACGCCGAGGCGAAGGACATCCTCGAGGAGGCCCTCAGCCTCCTCCGCTCCCGCCGCAAGGCCGGCGACATCGTCTTCTGACGAGTCGGCACATCTGCAGGTCGCTGAGGGGCCGAGTCGGCACGTCTGCAGGTCAGAATCGCACTGAGTCGGCGCGTCTGCGGGTCGTGGTTGGCCGGTTCAATGACGGCGTTGATGCAGCACTCGCGTACCCAATCGCTGCCGAGCCTCGACCAGGCCTCGCTCCAGGATGCGATCGACGTCTGCCTGCGGTCCCCACAGGTTGCTGCGCCACACCGGCTTGACGAGCCAGCCTTGTGACTCCACCAGCGCCTGGCGCGCGTCGTCGTGCTCGACCTGTCGGGGCGAGCTGTGCCACTCCCACCCGTGGAACTCCGCCGCGAAGCGGGTCGCTTCGTTGCCGACGTCGAGGTAGACCACCCGACCTCTGGGCAGTACCACCGGCACCTGCGGTCGTGGAGTCGGAAGGTTGAGGTCGATCCATCGGAGCCTGAGGACTGACTCTCCCGGTGACTCTGCACGGCCGTCGGCGAGCGGCGCGAGCTCGCGGAGCACCGTGACCCAGCGCATTCCCCGAAACCGAGCCGTGCCGTGAACGAGTTCGGCCTTCTCGAACCTCTTCAGCCGCAGCATGGCGTCCAGCCCTGAGAGCGCTCTGTCGCGACTGCGCTGACGGCCGAGGTCCCAGGCGGTCCGCAGGGGCGTGGTGACGCGTAGACCGTGCAGCTCGACGATGTCACCAGGGCTCAGGTTCCTCTCACCGCTGTCGGCGAGGCCGTTGCGCAGCCTTCCCATGCCGGAGGGGCGGAAGACGGAGACGGGCAGGAGCTCGAGGTGCTCGTTCGGCGCCAGCACCATCTCGGCCCCATGCAGCCATCCGGCATGGCGGTCACAGATCACGCAGTCCTCGGGTACGACGAGCCGCAGGGCGCGGGCGCGAAGTTCGACGGAGTCGCCCAGCTGCGAGACGACGTACACGCCCTTGATCGGTCGACGGAGGAACCCGCGCCGGCACAGCTCCGTGAGCACGTCGCGCGTGAGCCCCTCTCCGCGCGCCTGCCTGTAGGTGAACGGTGCGTCGAGCGGAAGGGGAAAGCTGTCGTCGAGGAAGGCCAGGGTGCGCCAAGTGTCGATCGCCACGCGCAGCAACGATGGTCGATTGCGAGGGGCCTCGCATCCGCCCTCGAGGAAGCTGTGGATGGGCGACTGCTGATGCGCCGACTCGGGCTTTGTCAGTCCTGCAGATGAGCCGACTCGGGGTCCATCAGAGCTGCAGACAAGCCGACTCGCGGAGGGGGAACTAGAGCTGCGACGCGCTGCCCCGGTCGAGGAACCAGATCGTCTCGGCCTCGCCGGAGACGCCGGAGGCCGGGATGTCGTGGACGTCCGTACCGGGGGCGAGCGCCTGGGCGACGGCGCCGGCCTTGCCCTCGCCGTTGACCAGGAACCAGACGCACCGGCTGCGGTTGAGGGCGCCGAAGGTGAGCGAGACGCGCTCGGGCGGGGGCTTGGGGGAGCCCGTGACGCCGACGGCGACCCGGTCGTCGACGTCGAGCTGAGGGGAACCCGGGAACAGCGAGGCCACGTGGCCGTCGGGGCCCATGCCGAGCATCAGCACCTCGAACGCGCCGGCGCCGTGCTCGCGCAGTTCAGCCGAGTACGCCGCGGCGGCGTCGTCAACGGATCCCGCATCGTCCGTCGAGGGCATCTCGTGGACCTTGGCCGGGTCGAACGGCAGCAGGTCGATGAACAGCTCGCGGGCCTCCCGGGCGTTGCGGTCCTCGGAGTCGGGGGCCACGAACCGTTCGTCGCCCCACCACACGACCACCCGCGACCAGTCGACCTCGGAGCCCGGACCCATCCGCCCGAGCTCCTGGTGCACGGCCCTCGCGATGGAGCCGCCGGTGAGCCCGATCTGCGGCTCCTCGCCCCGGGCTTGGGCGTCCTCGAGCCGGGTGATCAGCTCGCCCGCCGCGGACGTCGCCAGGTCGGCGGCGTCGACGTGGACCTCGATCCGAGGAGCGGGCCGGGGCGGGGTGTCAGTCACGACAACCGCTTCTTCGCGAACGAGCGGGCCACACCGGCGTACACGTCGTCCTCGTCGAGCCGACGGAGCTCCTCGGCCAGCAGCGCGGGCACGCCCAGGCGCTTGAGCGCGATCGGCCGGTCGGGCCGGTCGGGGGAGGAGATGGTGGCGAGCTTGCCGTCACGACGGGTGATCCGGATGGGCCCCTGCTTGGTCTCGAGCACCACCTCGGTGATCCCCGGGCCCTTCGAGCTGTGGCGGGACACCTTCACCTTGAGGCGGTCGGCGAGCCACGTCACGAGGAGGTCCGCGCTCGGGCTGATCCGCTCGGCGGTGACCGACGCCGAGGTGGCGGCGGTCTCGTACTGGTCGAGGGCCGAGGCGAGCAGCGCCCGCCAGGGCGTCAGCCTCGTCCAGGCCAGGTCGGTGTTGCCGGGGGAGTACGACGAGCACAGGGTGTGCATGGCCTGCTGCTTGCCCCGCGTGACGGCCGAGGCGTCGGTGATGCGCCGCTGGGCCAGGGAGCCGAGCGGGTCGGCGGCGGGGTCGAGCGGTGCGTTCGTGGCCCACCAGATCGCCACCGGGGAGTCGGGCAGCAGGAGCGGCAGCACGACCGAGTCGGCGTGCTTGACCACCTCGCCACGCAGCCGGATCAGGGCGGTCTCGCCGGTCCAGCCGGCGAGGGTGCCGACCTGGGCGTGGACGTGGGAGGCTCCGCGGGCGTCGCCGAGGATGACGCCGAGCGTGCGCGCGGGATGCTCGTGGGCGGCCATCCTGGCCGAGGTCATCGCCTGGTCGGCGTGCTCCTCGTCGACGACCACGATCAGGGTCAGCACCATGCCCATGGCCGGGCTGCCGGCCTTGAGGCGGTCCTTGACGAACGCCGAGGCGATCGCGGACGCGGTGGTGTCGGTCAGCTCGATCATCAGGGCCGCCTCCAGAGCCGGCCGTCGCGCGCCAGCATCGCGGTGGCGGACTCCGGGCCCCAGCCGCCGGAGGGGTACTGCTCGGGGCGGCCGCCCTTGCGCTCCCAGTAGTCGATGATCGGGTCGAGGATCCGCCAGGACTCCTCGACCTCCTCGTGGTGGGGGAACAGCGGCGGGTCGCCGAGAAGGACGTCGAGGATCAGGCGTTCGTACGCCTCCGGGCTGGCCTCGACGAACGAGCCGCCGTACGCGAAGTCCATGTTGACGTCGCGGATCTCCAGGGCGGTGCCGGGCACCTTCGCCCCGAACCTCAGGGTGGTGCCCTCGTCGGGCTGGACCCGGATGACCAGCGCGTTGTGGGTGAGCTCCTCGGTGGCCTGCGCCGTGAACGGCAGGTGCGGCGCGGGCTTGAAGACGATCGCCACCTCGGTGACCCGCCGCGCCAGCCGCTTGCCGGCGCGCAGGTAGAACGGCACCCCGGCCCAGCGGCGGTTGTCGATGTGCAGCTTGACCGCGGCGAACGTCTCCGTGGTCGAGCGGGCCTTGATGGCCTCCTCGTGGAGGAAGCCCGGCACCTTGACGCCGCCGGACCACCCCTCGGCGTACTGCCCGCGTGCCGTCGACAGGTCGAGGCGACGGGGGAGGGAGATGGTCTTCAGGACCTTGAGCTTCTCGGCCCGGAGGTTCGCGGCGTCGAACGAGATCGGCTCCTCCATCGCGACCAGCGCGAGCAGCTGGAGGAGGTGGTTCTGGATCACGTCGCGGGCGGCACCGATGCCGTCGTAGTAGCCGGCGCGGCCGCCGATGCCGATGTCCTCGGCCATGGTGATCTGCACGTGGTCGACGTAGTTGGAGTTCCAGAGCGGCTCGAACATCTCGTTGGCGAACCGCATCGCCAGGATGTTCTGCACCGTCTCCTTCCCGAGGTAGTGGTCGATCCGGAAGATCGACTCCGACGGGAAGGCCTCGGACAGGGTGGCCTGGAGCTCCTTGGCCGACTGGAGGTCGTGCCCGAAGGGCTTCTCGATCACCACCCGACGCCAGGCGTGGGGGCTCTTGTCGACCATGTCGTGCTCCTTGAGCTGGTCGACCACCATGCCGAAGAACCCCGGCGGGATCGCCAGGTAGAACGCGTGGTTGCCGCCCGTGCCCCGCACCACGTCGAGCTCGTCGAGGGTGCGCGCGAGGTTGGCGAACGCGACGTCGTCGTCGAAGTCGCCGGGCACGAACCGGAACCCCTCGGCGAGCTGGGACCAGACCTCCTCGCGGAACTCGGTGCGGGCGTACTGCTTCACCGAGTCGTGCACGATCGCGGCGAAGTCCTGGTTGGCCCAGTCGCGCCGGGCGAAGCCCACCAGGCTGAAGCCCGGCGGCAGCAGGCCGCGGTTGGCCAGGTCGTAGATCGCCGGCATGACCTTCTTGCGCGACAGGTCGCCGGTGACGCCGAACAGCACCATCCCGCACGGCCCGGCGATGCGGGGCAGCCGCCGGTCCCGCGGGTCGCGCAGCGGGTTGGTCCAGTCGGCAGGACTCACAGCAGCGCCTGCCGTACGGCGTCCAGCGAGCCGGGGCCGTCGAGGTGCAGGCGGAGGACGGGCCGGCCCTTCTCCGCGAGGACCTGTCCGTCGCCCACGGCCTGGGCGATCAGGAACTCGTGGAAGGTGAACGGCCGGTCGGGCACGGCGAGGTCGCGTTCGGGCTGGCCGGTCACCTGGAGGTAGACGCCGGTGGACGGCCCGCCCTTGTGGTACTGCCCGGTGGAGTGCAGGAACCGTGGGCCCCAGCCGAAGGTGACGGGACGCTCGGTGGCGGACGCGATGGTGGTGCGTACGTCGGCCAGGGCCGCGTCGCGGTGCCGGTCGAGGTAGGCCTGCACGGCGACGTAGCCGGTCTCGACGTCGAGCCCCGCCAGCAGCTCGGTGATCGCGTCGTGGACGTTGTCGACGTCGTCGGACAGCCACCCCGGGGACGCGTAGACGGTGACCGCGCCGTCGGTGAACCGCGGCTCCGGATCGGCCCCGCCGCCGTCGAGCAGCTTGCGCGAGGCGGCCTTGGCGCTCTCGACGTCGGGCTGGTCGAACGGGTTGATGCCGATGATCGCGCCCGCGACGGCGGTGGCGTGCTCCCACAGCAGCATCTGCGCGCCCAGCGGGGCGTCCACGCTGAGCCCCCACCCGGACTTGGTGCGGACGTCGTCGAACAGCCACCCGGGGCCGAACGACCCGAGCACCTCGTCGGCGCTGCTGGGGGAGAAGTTCGGGGCGGTCGCCGACTCGACGATGACGGGCAGCACGCCCTTGCCGTCCTTGCCGGTCGACTCGGCGATCAGCTGCTCGGCCCAGTCGCCGAACCCGGCGTACGGGGCGTCGGCGTTGCACAGGACGAGCTTGTCGACGCCGGCGAGGTTGGCCACGCCGATCAGGGCCCCCAGGCGGAGGCCGGGGTTGTCGACGGAGTCCCGCTCGAGGTCGCCGCGGATCGCCTCGGCCTCGGCCAGCAGCGCGCCGATGTCGGCACCGGCCAGCCCGCTCGGCACCAGGCCGAAGGCCGTCAGCGCGGAGAACCGGCCGCCCACGCTCGGGTCGGCGCGGAACACCCGGTAGCCCGCCTCGGTGGCCGACTGGTCGAGCGGTGAGCCCGGGTCGGTCACGACCACGATCCGCTCGCGGGCGTCGATGCCGGCGTCGGCGAACGCCTTCTCGTACGCCCGGCGCTGGCTGTCGGTCTCGACGGTGCCGCCGGACTTGGAGGAGACGACGACGACGGTGTGCGCGAGGTCGCGCTCGAGGGCGGCGCGCACGAAGTCGGGGTCGGACGAGTCGAGCACGTCGAGGTCGACGCCGGCGGCGCCGCAGATCACCTCCGGGGCGAGCGACGAGCCGCCCATCCCGCACAGCACGACCCGGGTCAGCCCGGCGCCGTGCAGCTCCTCGCGCAGAGCGGTGATCGCCCCGACGAGCGGCTGGCTCGTGACGGAGAGGTCGACCCAGCCGAGCCGCTTGGCGGACTCCTCCTCGGCCGCGGCACCCCACAGCGTGTGGTCCTTGGCGCCCAGCCGGCTGGCGAACCGGTGGGCCACCAGCTGCTCGACCTGGGCGGCGAAGGCCGCCTCGTCGCGGTAGCCGAAGAACAGCTCGAAGCCGTCTCCGGCGACGGTGTTCCAGGCGGTGCCCGACTCAGCGGATGAGCTCTCCTGGCTCACGATCGGGCCTTGTCGAGCTGGCCCTCGATGGTGTCGACGAGCTCCTGCCAGGACTTCTCGAACTTCTCGACACCTTCCTTCTCGAGGACGGCGAGGACGTCGTCGAAGTCGATCCCGACGTCGCTCAGCCGGGCGAACACGGCCTCGGCGTCGGCGGCCCGGCCGGTCACCTGGTCGCCCTGCACCTCGCCGTGGTCGGCGAAGGCCTCGAGGGTCTTCTCCGGCATCGTGTTGACGGTGTCGGCGACGACGAGGTCGGTGACGTACTTGGTGTCGGGGTAGCGCTCGTCCTTGACGCCGGTCGAGGCCCACAGGGGCCGCTGGGCGTGGGCGCCGGCCTCACGGAGGGCGGCGAAGCGCTCGGACCCGAAGACCTCCTCGTACGACGCGTAGGCGAGGCGGGCGTTGGCCACCGCGGCCTCGCCGCGGAGGGCGTCGGCCTCGTCGGTGCCGATCGCGTCGAGCCGCTTGTCGACCTCGGTGTCGACGCGGGAGACGAAGAACGACGCCACGGAGTGGATCGTCGACAGGTCGACGCCGGCGGTCTTGGCGTCCTCGAGCCCGTCGAGGTAGGCGTCCATCACCTGGCGGTAGCGCTCGTTGCTGAAGATGAGGGTGACGTTGACGCTGATGCCCTGGCCGATGGCGGCCCGGATGGCGGGGAGGCCGGCCTCGGTCGCCGGGATCTTGATGAGGCAGTTCGGCCGGTCGACCGCGGCCCAGAGGTCCTGGGCGGACTTGACGGTGCCGTCGGTGTCGTTGGCGAGGAACGGGTCGACCTCGATGGAGACGCGGCCGTCCTTCGGGTCGTCGCTGGTAGACCGGCAGCAGGAGGTCGCAGGCGTTGCGGACGTCCTCGGTGGTGAGCTCGAACGTCGCCTTCGACACGTCGGCGCCGTCGGCGGCCAGCCGGCGGACCTGGTCGTCGTACCGCTCGCCGTCCTTGAGCGCCGCGGCGAAGATCGTCGGGTTGGTGGTGACCCCGACGACGTTGCGGTCCTTGACGAGGTCGGTGAGGTTCCCCGACTCGATGCGCTCACGCGACAGGTCGTCGAGCCAGATGGAGACGCCGGCGTCGGCCAGGGCCTGGAGTCGTTCGGTCATGGTGTTCCTCCTGAGTAGGACGGTCTGGTCAGCTGGTGGCGACGCGGATGCTGTCCTCGGCGGCGTCGGCGACGGCCTCGGCGGTGACCCCGAACTCGCGGAAGATCCGCGCGAAGTCGGCCGAGGCGCCGTAGTGGTCGATGGAGACGATCCGGCCGTGGTCGCCGACGACCTCGCGCCAGCCCTGGGCGACGCCGGCCTCGACGGAGACGCGGGCCTTCACGGTCGGCGGGATGACGGTCTCGCGGTAGGACGCGGGCTGCTCGTCGAACCACTCGCGGCACGGCATCGAGACGACGCGGGCGCGGACGCCCTTCTCGGCGAGGATCTCGCGCGCCTGGACGGCGAGCTGGACCTCCGAGCCGGTGCCGACGAGCACCACGTCGGGCGGCCCGTCACCGTCGGCGTCGATCAGCACGTACCCGCCGCGGTTCACGTTGCCCGTGTCGTTGAAGCCGTCCTCGCCCCGCGGGAACGTCGGGACGTTCTGGCGGGTGAGGATCAGGCCGGCCGGGCGGTCGGTGTGCTCGAGGATCGCGTGCCAGCAGGCGGCGGTCTCGTTGGCGTCGGCCGGCCGGACGACGTCGAGGCCGGGGATCGCCCGCAGGGCGGCGAGGTGCTCGATCGGCTGGTGGGTCGGGCCGTCCTCGCCCAGGCCGATGGAGTCGTGGGTCCAGACGTAGGTGACCGGCAGGCCCATGATCGCCGCGAGCCGCACGGAGCCGCGCATGTAGTCGGAGAACGTCAGGAACGTGCCGCCGAACACGCGGGTGCCGCTGGAGGCGGCGATGCCGTTCATGATCGAGCCCATCGCGTGCTCGCGGACGCCGAAGTGCAGCACCCGGCCGGCGTACGGGTCGCCCTTCCAGAGCCGGGCGGACCGGTCCTTCGGGAGGAACGACAGCGCGCCCTCGATCGTCGTGTTGTTGGACTCGGCGAGGTCGGCCGAACCGCCCCAGAGCTCGGGGACCTTCGGGGCGATGGCGTTGATGACCTCGCCGCTGGCCTTGCGGGTGGCCAGGCCCTTCTCGTCGGCCGGGAAGGTCGGCAGGTCGGAGTCCCAGCCGGCGGGGAGGGTCCGGGTCTGGAGCCGCTCGTAGAGGTCGACGTCGGCGGACGGCTTGCGCGACCACGCGTCGTACGACTGTCTGCCACTCGGCCCGCGCGGCCTGGCCGCGCTCGATCGCCTTGCGGGTGTGCTCGATGACGGCCTGGCGGGACCTCGAAGCTCTGAGCGGGCGTCGAAGCCGAGGATCTCCTTGGTGGCGGCCACCTCGGCGTCGCCGAGCGCGTTGCCGTGGGCCTTGAAGGTGTTCTGGAGGTTGGGGGCCGGCCAGCCGATGATCGTGCGGAGCTGGATGAAGCTCGGCCGGTCGGTGACGCGCTGGGCCTTGAGGATCGCGTCGTACAGGGCCGGGACGTCCTCCTGGTAGCCGGCGCTGTTGCCGTGACCGCCGTGGGTCCAGTCGACCGTCTGGACGTGCCAGCCGTAGGCCTCGTAGCGGGCGGCGACGTCCTCGGTGAACGCGATCTCGGTGTTGTCCTCGATCGAGATCGCGTTGTCGTCGTAGATGAGCACGAGGTTGCCGAGCCGCTGGGTGCCGGCGATCGACGACGCCTCGCCGCTCACGCCCTCCTCGAGGTCGCCGTCGCTGGCCAGCGCGTAGACGAAGTGGTCGAAGGGCGACTCGCCCTCGGCGGCGTTGGGGTCGAGCAGGCCGTGCTCGCGGCGGGCGGCCATCGCCATGCCCACGGCGTTGGCGACGCCCTGCCCGAGGGGCCCGGTGGTCGTCTCGACGCCGGCGGTGTGGCCGTACTCCGGGTGGCCCGGGGTCTTGCTGCCCCAGGTACGCAGGGACTTGAGGTCCTCGAGCTCGAGGCCCCAGCCGCCGAGGTACAGCTGGATGTACAGCGTCACGCTCGAGTGGCCGCACGAGAGCACGAAGCGGTCGCGGCCCGGCCAGTGCGGGTCGGACGGGTCGTGCCGCATGACCTTCTGGAAGAGCAGGTACGCCGCGGGGGCGAGGCTCATGGCCGTGCCGGGGTGGCCGTTGCCGACCTTCTGCACGGAGTCCATCGCCAACACCCGAACCGTGTCCACCGCCAGGTCGTCGGTCTCGTTCCAGTCCAGCTTCGCCACGTGCTTCCTCTCGCCGTCTGCCTGCAGTTGGGCCCAACGTTTGCCCAGGTCACGAGCCGTTGCCGCCGGACTGCGAGTACCCGCTCGGGCGTTTCTGAGCCTACTCACGTCGAGGTCTAGACTCGACCCCGCTGCCACCAGCCAATACGTCGCCAGACACGTCACCAGCGACACGCACCCCGAGGAGCCCCGTGACCCACGTCGAGCAGACGGTCGGCTCCTCCGCCGACCACTCGACGGGTGGCTCGCCTCAGGCGGTCGAGCGCGCGACCTGGCGCGACGTCGTGGCGGCGTACGTCGGCCTCACGAAACCTCGTGTCATCGAGCTCCTGCTCCTGACGACGGTGCCGGTGATGTTCTTCGCGGCCCGCGGGGTACCGCCCCTCGGCCTGGTCGTGGCGACCGTCGTCGGCGGCGCGCTGTCGGCCGGTTCGGCGTCCGCGCTCAACTGCGTCTACGACCGCGACATCGACGAGCAGATGCGGCGTACCCGTCGCCGCGCGCTGCCGCGGCACATCGTCTCGCCCCTGTCGGCGACGGTGTTCGGCGTCGTGCTCGGCGTGCTGGCCACCGTGGTCCTGCTCGTCTGGGTCAACCCGCTGTCGGCGGTGCTCGCGCTGGCGGCCGAGGCGTTCTACCTCGTCGTCTACACGATGATCCTCAAGCGCCGGACCACCCAGAACATCGTCTGGGGCGGTCTCGCCGGCTGCTTCCCCACGCTCATCGGCTGGACCGCCGTCACCGGCTCACTGTCGTGGGAACCCGTCGTGCTGTTCCTCGTCGTCTTCTTCTGGACCCCGCCCCACACCTGGGCCCTGGCGCTGCGCTACCGCGAGGACTACGCCGGCGTCGACGTCCCGATGCTGCCCGTCGTCGCCCCCGCCGCCGAGGTCGGCCGCCAGATCGTCCTGTACTCCGTCGCGATGGTCGCGACCTCGATGCTGCTGTGGCCCGTCGCGTCGACCGGCTGGCTCTACCCCGTCGCCGCCGCGGTGCTCGGCGTGGCGTTCCTCGTGCAGGCCGTGCTGATGTGGCGACGTTCGATCGGCACCGAGGAGCTCTCGGTCATCCGCCCGATGGAGCTCTTCCACTCCTCGAACCTGTACCTGTCGCTCCTCTTCGTCGCCGTCGCCCTGGATCCGCTGATCACCCGCTGATCGCCGGCTCGGAGTCGCCCTTGCCCGAGGGGTCGCCGGACGTCATACGAATCGTGGTCTCTACGCCACGATTCGTATGACGTTGTGGCTCCCGTACCTCCACCAGCACCCACGTAACTCCCGCAGAGACGAGGGCGGCGCCGAGCATGTGGAAGGCGACGAGGACGACGGGGAGGTCGGTGAAGTACTGCACGAACCCGACCGTCCCCTGGAGCACGATCACGACGAGCAACCACCGCAGCGGGCGCGTCGACAGGCCGAGGGCGCGGACGGCGAAGTACAGACCGATGGCCAGGCCGAGGAAGAGGAACACGACGTCGGCGTGCAGCTGGCTGACCTGGAGCGGGTCGAGGCCGTTGCGGACCGCGTCCTCGTCGCCGGCGTGCGGACCGGAGCCGGTCACGACGGTGCCCAGGTAGAGCACCACCCAGGCCGCCGCGAACACCAGCCACGCCAGCACCACCACCGGGCCGCGGGCCGCCGGGCCGACGCGAGGAGACGACAGCCGGTGCAGGAACAGCACCGACAGCCCGATCATCGCCAGCGAGCAGAGCAGGTGGAACGACACGACCCACGGGTTCAGGTCGGTCAGCACCGTGACGCCGCCGATGATCGCCTGCGCGGGGATCCCGAGCGCGAGCACGAACGCCAGCACCCGTACGTCGCGACGCGGCGACCCCCAGGCCGCCAGGAACGTCGCCACCGCGATCGCGACCAGCACGAACGTCAGGAGACGGTTGCCGAACTCGATCGCGGCATGCAAGGACATGGCCCCGTGCGGCGTGAACGACGACTCGGTGCACCGCGGCCAGGTCGGACAGCCGAGGCCCGAGCCGGTCAGCCGGACCGCACCCCCGGTGACGACCAGCACGACGTTGGCCACCAGGGTCGCCCACGCCAGCGGCCGCAGCCACCGCGCCAAAGCGGAGGTCACTCCCACTTGAACGTCCGCGACGTCAGGTACCCACCCACGACGGCCCACCCCAGCAGGCACAGCAGCGAGGCCCACGCGATCGAGCCGTCGATGAACGCGGCCCGCATCGCGTCCCCCAGCGCACCCGACGGCAACCACTGCGCGAAAGAGCCGAACGCGCCGTACGACGTGCTCGGCAGGACCACGGCCCCGCCGGCGAGCAGCAGCAGGTAGATGAGGTTGGCGGCGGCCAGCGTCGCCTCGGCGCGCAACGTCCCGGCCAGCAGCAGCCCGAGCGACACGAACGCCGCCGTGCCCAGCAACCACGCCAGCACGAACCCGACCGCCCCGACCACCCCCGCCGACGGCGACCACCCCAGCACGAGCGCCACGAGAGACAGCACCAGGAGCTGCAGCACCTCGACCACCAGCAGCGCGAGCACCTTGGCGGCGAGCAGCCCGAGCCGCGGCAACGGTGTCGCCCCGAGCCGCTTCAGCACGCCGTACCGCCGCTCGAACCCGGTCGCGATCGCGACCGACGTGAACGACGTCGACATGATGGCCAGCGCCAGCACGCCGGGCGTCAGCGCGTCGACCGGCCGGTGCGCCAGGTCGATGCCGACGCGATCGGCGCCGATCACCCCGCCGACCAGCACCAGCACCGGGATGACGACGGCCAGCAGCAGCTGTTCGCCGTTGCGCAGCAGCAGGCGTACCTCCATCGACGCCTGCGCGCGGACCTGCTTGGCCAGCGGCGCGGCGCCCGGAGCGGGGGAGAGGTCGAGACTCATGAGAGCGACCTCCCGGTGTTGTCCAGGAACACGTCCTCGAGGCGCCGTACGCCGCCGTCGGTCAGCTCCGACGGGGTCCCGCTCACCACGAGCCGCCCGCGGTCGATGATGTGCACCTGGTCGGCCAGCCGCTCGGCCTCCTCGATGTAGTGCGTCGTCAGCACCACCGTCACCCCCGCCTCGCGCAGGTCGCGGAGCAGGTCCCAGGTGACGTGCCGCGCCTGCGGGTCCATGCCCGCGGTCGGCTCGTCGACGAACACCAGCTCCGGTCGCCCCACGACGGCCATCGCCAGGCCGAGCCGCTGCTGCTGGCCGCCGGAGAGCCGTCGGTACGGCGTCTTCCCGCACCCCGGCAGCCCCAGGCGCTCGCCCAGCGCGTCGACGTCCAGCGGGTGCGCGTGCATGGCGGCGACGTGCCGCAGCATCTCCATCGCGTGCACGCCGCTCCACGCGCCGCCCTGCTGGAGCATCACGCCGATCCGGGGGAGCAGCGCCTTGCGCTCGGCCCACGGGTCCAGCCCCAGCACGCGTACGTCGCCCGCCTGCGGCCGCCGGTACCCCTCGCAGGTCTCCAGCGTCGTGGTCTTCCCGGCGGCGTTGGGGCCGAGCACGGCGGTGATGGTGCCGCGGTCGATCGTCAGGTCGAGACCGTCGACGGCGACGACGTCGCCGTACGACATGCGGAGTCCCCGGATCGCGACAGCGGGTGACGCGGGTCCGGGCACCCCCGAAGTGTAGGAACCGCCGTCACGCTTCGACGATCTCGGGCTCCTCGTCAGTCTCCGGCTCCACGTCGAAGGCGGCCGGCGGCTCGTGCCAGAGCTCGGGGGAGTCCCCGTTGATGGCCCGCCAGACCCGCTCCGGGGTGCACGGCAGGTCGACGTGCCTGACGCCGAGGTGGCTGAGCGCGTCGACGACGGCGTTCTGCACCGCGGGCGTGGAGCCGATCGTCGCGGACTCGCCGATGCCCTTGGCGCCGAGCGGGTTCACCGGCGTCGGGGTCTCGGTGTTGCTCGTCTCGAGGGTGATGGCGTCGGCCGCGGTCGGCAGCGCGTAGTCGACGAACGTCGCGGTCAGCGGCGTCCCCTGGCCGTCGTAGACCATCTCCTCCCACAGCGCCTGGGAGATGCCCTGGATCGCACCTCCGTGCTGCTGCCCGGAGACGATCAGCGGGTTGAGGATGCGACCGCAGTCGTCGACCGCGACGTGCCGCAGCGGACGCACCCGGCCGGTGTCGGTGTCGACCTCGACGATCGAGACGTGCGCGCCGAAGGGGAACGTCGCGCTGGGCAGCTTGTACGTCGTCGCGACGCCCAGGCCGCCCTCGTGCTGGTGGGCGTACGTCGCCAGCTCCTTCCAGGTGACCCGGGTGTCCGGGACGCCGGCGACGCTGAACACGCCGTCCTCGAGCGCCACGTCGTCCGGAGCCGCCTCCAGCATCTGCGCGGCGAGCTCGACGGCCTTCTCGCGCAGCTCGTCGGAGGCCTTGCCCACGGCGTTGCCGCCGAGCTGGAGGGAACGCGATCCGCCCGTACCGCCGCCCCTGGGGATGATGGCCGTGTCGGACTGCTCGTAGGTGAGGTCCTCCAGCGGGATGCCCAGCCGGTCGGACGCGATCATCGAGAAGCTCGTGGCGTGCCCCTGGCCGTGCGACGACGTGCCGGACCGGACGGTCGCGGTGCCGTCCTCGTGCACCTCGACCTGGCCGTACTCCGAGCCGCCGAACCCGGTGATCTCGACGTACGCCGCCATGCCGATGCCGAGCAGCCGGCGCTCGCCCGCGTCGATCCGCCGCCGCTGCTCCGCGCGGGCCGACTCCACGTCGGCCACCCGCAGCGCCTCGGTCAGCGCCATGTCGTAGTCGCCGATGTCGTAGGTGACCCCGGTCTTCGTCGTGAACGGGAAGGCGTCGGGCTGGATGAAGTTGCGCCGGCGGATCTCCTCGGGCGCGATCCCGAGCTCGTCAGCGGCGAGATCCATCATCCGCTCGATGCAGGCGGCCGCCTCGGGCCGCCCGGCGCCGCGGAACGCACCGACGGGAGCGGTGTTGGTCATCACGCCGAGCGCGTCGAACCGCAGCTCGGGCACGTCGTACACGCCCTGGGCCATCAGGTACGTCGGGCCGACGGCCAGCGCGCCCCCGAAGCCGGCGTACGCCCCGCACTCGCCGAGCACCCGCAGCCGCAGGCCGACGATGCGTCCCTCGGAGGTCAGGCCGAGCTCGGCGAACTGCACCTGCCCGCGGCCCTGCATCGAGAGCATCGCCTCGCTGCGGGTCTCGGTCCACTTGACCGGCCGGCCGAGGCGGACAGCCGCGAGGGCGACCGCGGCGTGGTCGGTGCCGATGCCGGCCTTGCCGCCGAAGGCCCCGCCGACGTCCGGGGTGACCACCCGGACGTCGTCGTTGGTCCGGCCCAGGGCGTCGGCGAGCAGGTCGCGGGCCATGTGCGGGTGCTGCGTGGAGACCCAGGCGGTGACCTGGTCGCCGTCCCCGGGCTCCACGAGGATGGCGTTGCCCTCGATGGGCGCGGTGGCGATGCGCTGGTTGACCATCCGGGCGCGGACCACGTGGTCGGCACCCTCGAACGGGTCGGAGCGGTCCTTGTCGCGGCGCCGGGCGGCGACGTTCGTGCCGAGACCCTCGAACTGCAGGGGAGCGTCGTCGGCCACCGCCGCCTCGACGTCGGCGACGACGGGCAGGTCGTCGTAGTCGACGTCGACCAGCTCGGCCGCGTCGACCGCCTGCGCGCGGGTCTCCGCGATCACGAGGGCGATCGGGTCGCCCACGAACCGGACCTTGTCGTGGGCGAGCGGCCCGCGCGGGCACTGCTCGTTGACGTCCGCGAACGACTTCAGGCCGCCGGTCCCCAGGTCCTGGGCCGTGTAGACGGCCAGCACGCCCGGGGCCTGCTCGGCCTCGGAGGTGTCGATCGGGCCGAGCGTGGCGTGCGCGAACGGGCTCCGCACGAACACCGCGTGTCCGACGCCCTCCGCCCGGTGGTTGTCGACGAAGGTCCCGTTGCCCACGAGCAGCTCGCGGTCCTCGACCCGACGTACCTGTGTCCCCAGCAGCGATCCCGGCATGTCCGCAGCCTACGACCGGACCGGAGGGAGTCTCCGCGACGGGGCGCCGCGGCGGCCGGAGTCCTGTCGGAGCCCCCCTTTAGGGTGAAAGCATGAATGCAGGTCCGGCCGTCGAGGCCATCAATCTCGTCAAGCACTTCGATGACACGGTCGCCGTCGACGACGTCAGCTTCGAGGTCCCGCAGGGCACGGTGCTCGGCCTCCTCGGGCCCAACGGAGCCGGCAAGACGACCACGGTGCGGATGATGACCACCCTCAGCCGGCCGACCAGCGGCACCGCGCGGGTGGCCGGGCACGACGTGCTCAGCGAGCCCGACGCGGTGCGCCGGTCGATGGGGCTGACCGGCCAGAGCGCCACCGTCGACGAGCTCCTCACCGGCCGCGAGAACCTCGCCCTGATCAGCGCCCTGTACGGCCTCGACCCGGCCACCGCTCGTCGCGTCGGGGGTGATCTGCTGGAGCGCTTCTCGCTCAGCGACGCCGGGGACCGGGTCGTCAAGACCTACTCCGGCGGCATGCGTCGGCGGCTCGACCTCGCGGTCAGCCTGGTGGCCACGCCGCCGGTGCTGTTCCTCGACGAGCCGACCACCGGCCTCGACCCGCGCAGCCGCGTCGAGCTCTGGGAGGTGCTCCGCGAGCTGGTGCGCGACGGCACGACGCTGGTGCTGACCACGCAGTACCTCGAGGAGGCCGACCAGCTGGCCGACGAGATCGTGGTCATCGACCACGGCCGCATCATCGCCCAGGGCACGCCCCTGCAGCTGAAGGACCAGTCCGGCGCCGCTGCGGTCGTGGTGACGGTCTCGAAGGGCGACGACCTGCCCCGGGCGGAGTCGTTGCTGCGCCGGCTGGTCCCCGAGATCCACGTCGACGAGGGCGCGCGCCAGCTGAGCGCCCCGGCCACCGGGCTCGGTGACATGACCCGGATCGCCACCGCGTTCGACGGCAGCGGCATCGAGCTCGACGACCTGGGGCTGAAGAGACCGAGCCTCGACGACGTGTTCCTCCGGCTCACCGGCCACCGCGCCGAGGAGCCGACCGACGAGATGGTGGAGACCCACTCATGACCCTGACGCGACTCGAGCGCCCGGAGATCCGGCGTACCAGCCTGCTCAGCCAGTCCCTCGCGATCACCCGCCGCAACCTGATCCACATCAAGCGGATGCCCGAGATGTTGATGGACGTCACCATCCAGCCGGTGATGTTCGTGGTGCTCTTCGCGTTCGTCTTCGGCGGCTCGATCGCGATCCCGGGGGTGGAAGGGGGCTACAACGAGTGGCTGATGGCCGGGATCATGGGCCAGACGATCGCTTTCGCGTCCTTCATCGTGGCCATCGGCCTCACCTCCGACATCGACAAGGGCATCGTCGACCGGATGCGCTCGCTGCCCATCCACCTGGGCTCCGTCCTGACCGGCCGCAGCCTGTCCAGCCTGATCCACTCGAGCATCGGCATCGTGGTGATGTCGCTCACCGGGCTGGTGATCGGCTGGCGCATCCGGACCAATGTCTTCGACGCGCTGCTCGGCTACGGCCTGCTGCTGCTCTGGGGCTTCGCGATGATCTGGGTCGGCATCCTGGTCGGCTCGTCCTTGCGCTCCGTCGAGGCGGTCCAGGGCGTGATGTTCACCGCGATCTTCCCGCTGACCTTCCTGGCCAACACCTTCGCGCCGACCGAGAACATGCCCACGGTGCTGCGCACGATCGCCGAGTGGAACCCCATCTCCGCCCTCGTCCAGGCCGTCCGCGTGCTCTGGGGCAACGGGCCGGCCGCCCCTCCTGACGCGGCCTGGCCCCTGCAGAACCCCATCATCGCGACCCTGATCTGGACGATCCTCATCACCGCGGTGATGGCGCCCCTGTCGTTGCGTGCCTTCAAGCGCCGCACCGACGTATGAGCCGGCTAAGGGTCGCCTTACTTGAAGGGACCAAAACAATAACGGCACACTGGTGTTGTGGAATTCGAGACCGATGAGCCGACCCGTGAGCGGGTGGCCCGGTCGATCCTCGAGCAGGGGCCCTCGACCGCGGCGGCCCTGGCCGCTCGCCTGGACCTGACGCCGGCCGCCGTACGCCGCCATCTCGACCACCTCGTGGCCGAGGCGGCCGTCGAGGCGCGCGACCCGCGTCCCGCCGGCACCGACGGTGCGACGCGGGGCCGTGGCCGTCCGGCCAAGGTGTTCGCGATCACCGAGAGCGGCCGCGACCGCTTCGACCAGCAGTACGACGACCTCGCCCTGCAGGCGCTCCGCTTCCTGGCCGAGACCGGTGGCGACGAGGCCGTCCGGGCCTTCGCCGACCGGCGGATGTCGTTCATCGAGGCGGGGTTCGCCGACGTGCTGACCGCGGACCCGACCCTGACGCCCGCCGAGGCGCTGGCGCGGGTCTTCACCGACGAGGGCTACGTCGCCTCGGTGCGCGAGCTGCCCCTGGTCGGGCAGCAGAGCGTCGGCGACCAGCTCTGCCAGCAGCACTGCCCCGTCTCGCACGTGGCCCACGAGTTCCCCCAGCTGTGCGAGGCGGAGACCGCGGCGATCAGCCGGGTGCTCGGCCGCCACGTGCAACGGCTGGCCACCATCGCCCACGGCGACGGGGTGTGCACCACCTGCATCCCGACCCCCCGACAGTCGACCGGTACCGACAAGAGAGAGAAGGTCACGACGTGACGTCGATCGAAGACCTCAACCCCGAGCTCAAGGGCATCGGCCGCTACGAGTTCGGCTGGGCCGACAGCGACGCCGCCGGCGCGGACGCCCAGCGCGGGCTCAACGAGGACATCGTCCGCGACATCTCCTCGAAGAAGAACGAGCCGCAGTGGATGCTCGACCTGCGGCTGAAGGGCCTCAAGCTCTTCCGCCGCAAGCCCATGCCCACGTGGGGCTCGGACCTCAGCGGCATCGACTTCGACAACATCAAGTACTTCGTCCGGTCCTCGGAGAAGCAGGCCGCCTCGTGGGAGGACCTGCCCGAGGACATCAAGAACACCTACGACCGGCTCGGCATCCCCGAGGCGGAGAAGCAGCGCCTGGTCGCCGGCGTCGCCGCGCAGTACGAGTCGGAGGTCGTCTACCACTCGATCCGTGAGGACCTCGAGGAGCAGGGCGTGCTCTTCCTCGACACCGACACCGCGCTCCGTGAGCAGCCCGAGCTCTTCCAGGAGTACTTCGGCACGGTGATCCCGGTCGGCGACAACAAGTTCGCCGCGCTCAACACCTCGGTGTGGTCGGGTGGCTCGTTCATCTACGTGCCGAAGGGCGTGCACGTCGACATCCCGCTGCAGGCCTACTTCCGCATCAACACCGAGAACATGGGCCAGTTCGAGCGGACCCTGATCATCGTCGACGAGGGCGCCTACGTGCACTACGTCGAGGGCTGCACCGCGCCGATCTACTCCAGCGACTCGCTGCACTCCGCGGTCGTCGAGATCATCGTCAAGAAGGGCGGCCGCTGCCGCTACACGACCATCCAGAACTGGTCGAACAACGTCTACAACCTGGTGACCAAGCGCGCGACCTGCGAGGCCGGCGCCACCATGGAGTGGGTCGACGGCAACATCGGCTCCAAGGTGACGATGAAGTACCCCGCCATCTACCTGATGGGCGAGCACGCCAAGGGCGAGACGCTGTCGATCGCGTTCGCGGGCGAGGGCCAGCACCAGGACGCCGGCGCCAAGATGGTGCACGCCGCTCCCCACACCTCCAGCTCGATCCTGAGCAAGTCGGTGGCGCGCGGCGGTGGCCGGACGTCCTACCGCGGGCTGATCCAGATCAACGAGGGCGCCTACGGCTCCAAGTCCAACGTGCTGTGCGACGCGCTGCTCGTCGACCAGATCAGCCGCTCCGACACCTACCCGTACGTCGACATCCGCGAGGACGACGTCTCCATGGGTCACGAGGCCTCGGTCTCGAAGGTCTCCGAGGACCAGCTCTTCTACCTGATGTCGCGCGGCATGGCCGAGGACGAGGCCATGGCGATGATCGTGCGCGGCTTCGTCGAGCCGATCGCCAAGGAGCTCCCGATGGAGTACGCCCTCGAGCTCAACCGCCTCATCGAGCTGCAGATGGAAGGGGCCGTCGGCTGATGGGTCTCGACGTCTCATCCCACCTGCACCCGGTGGGCTCCTTCGACCTGGCCGACCACCCCGTCCCGAACGGGCGCGAGGAGGTCTGGCGGTTCACCCCGCTCAAGCGCCTCCGCGGTCTTCACGACGAGGCGGTGCTGACCGGCGACGACTACGAGTTCAAGGTCGAGACGCCCGAGGGTGTCCGGGCCGAGTCCGTCGAGGTCTCCGCCTCCGAGCGCGGCCTGAGCGGCTTCGTGCCCACCGACCGGATCAGCGCCCGCACCTGGGCTGCGGCACCGCGCGTGTTCACGGTGGACGTGCCCACCAACGCCGAGGTGGCCGAGCCGGTCTTCATCACGATCACCGGCAACGGCGGGGCCGAGGCGATCGCGCGCCAGCTGCTGGTCAAGGTCGGGGCGCACGCGACGGCCACCGTCGTGGTGCGCTTCCAGGGTTCCGCGACGTTCGCCGACAACGTCGAGATCGTCCTCGGCGACGGCGCCCGCCTGACCTACGTCACGCTCCAGGACTGGGCCGACGACGCCGTGCACCACAGCACCCAGCGCGCGGTGGTCGGTCGCGACGCCTCGCTCAAGCACGTCGCGGTCACCTTCGGCGGCAGCGTGGTCCGCCACGACGTCACCGCGACGTACGACGGTCCCGGCGGCGACATCGAGATGCTCGGCCTCTACTTCGCCGACGCTGGGCAGCACATCGAGCACCGGCTCTTCGTCGACCACAACGCTCCCAAGACCCGCAGCCGCGTGACCTACAAGGGTGCCTTGCAGGGGCAGCGTGCCCACACCGTGTGGATCGGGAACGTGCTGATCCGCAAGGAGGCCGAGGGCATCGACACCTACGAGGAGAACCGCAACCTCGTGCTCACCGACGGCTGCCAGGCCGACTCGGTGCCCAACCTCGAGATCGAGACCGGAGAGATCCAGGGCGCGGGCCACGCTTCGGCGACCGGCCGCTTCGACGACGAGCAGCTGTTCTACCTGCGCTCGCGTGGCATCGAGGAGAAGGAGGCCCGCCGCCTGGTCGTGCACGGCTTCTTCAACGACCTGATCCGCCGGATCGCGGTGCCCGAGCTCGAGGAACAGCTGGCCGCCACGGTCGAGGCCGAGCTGTCCAAGAACGTCCTGAAGGACGACTGATGGCCTTCCTCCGCGCCTGCGCGCTGGCCGACATCAAGGACGACGCCGCACTCGGCGTCACCGTCGACGGCCAGGACGTCGCCCTCGCCCGCCACGGCGACGAGGTCCTCGCCATCGAGGACATGTGCAGCCACGCAAGCGTCGCCCTGAGCGAGGGCGACTACGAGATCAGCGACGGCGACTGCACCGTCGAGTGCTGGCTGCACGGGTCGCGGTTCGACCTGCGCACCGGCAAGCCCACCGGCCTCCCGGCGACGGAGCCGGTCGCCACCTTCCCGGTCGACGTACGCGATGGAGATGTGTACGTCGACGTCGAGAGCTTCCTGAACGGAGTCACCCCGCAATGAGCACGCTGGAGATCAAGGACCTGCACGTCACGGTCGAGACCGAGGACGGCGCGAAGGAGATCCTCAAGGGGGTCACGCTCACCGTCCGCGACGGCGAGACGCACGCGATCATGGGCCCCAACGGCTCGGGCAAGTCGACGCTGGCCTACTCGGTCGCCGGCCACCCGAAGTACACGATCACCGCGCGGCACCGTCACCCTCGACGGCGCCGACGTGCTGGCGATGACCGTCGACGAGCGGGCGCGGGCCGGGCTGTTCCTGGCCATGCAGTACCCCGTCGAGGTGCCCGGCGTCTCGGTGTCGAACTTCCTGCGCACGGCCAAGACGGCCATCGACGGCGAGGCGCCCAAGCTGCGCACCTGGGTCAAGGACGTCAACGCGACCCTCGACGCGCCTCAACCTCGACCCGACGTTCGGCCAGCGCTCGGTCAACGAGGGCTTCTCCGGCGGCGAGAAGAAGCGCCACGAGATCGCCCAGATGGAGCTGCTCGAACCCCGGCATGGCGATCCTCGACGAGACCGACTCCGGGCTCGACATCGACGCGCTGAAGATCGTGGCCGAGGGCGTGAACCGCTTCCGGGCCCAGGAGGGCAAGGGCGTCCTGCTGATCACGCACTACACACGGATCCTGCGCTACATCCAGCCCGACTTCGTGCACGTGTTCGTCAACGGCCGGATCGCAGACCAGGGCGGGCCGGAGCTGGCCGACGAGCTCGAGGCGAGCGGCTACGACAAGTACCTGAAGGCTGCGGCGGTCTGACCATGCCCAGCCAGCTGGCCGGTCTGCTCCCGGACCTCGACATCATCCGCAAGGACTTCCCGATCCTTTCGCGGACGGTTTCGGGCGGCCGGCCGCTGGTCTACCTGGACTCGGCGAACACCAGCCAGAAGCCGCAGGTCGTCATCGACACGATGGTCGACCACCTCGAGCGCCACAACGCCAACATCGCCCGGGCGATGCACACCCTCGGCGCCGAGTCGACGGAGGCCTTCGAGGCCGCCCGCGACAAGGTGGCGACGTTCATCGGGGCGCCCGAGCGCGAGGGCGTGGTGTTCACCAAGAACATCACCGAGGGCCTGAACCTCCTGGCCAACACCTTCGCCTGGGCCGAGGGCGACCTGCGGGTCGGTCCCGGCGACGAGGTGGTCATCACCGAGATGGAGCACCACTCCAACATCGTGCCGTGGCAGCTGCTCACCGAGCGCACCGGCGCGACGCTGCGGTGGTTCGGCCTGACCGACGACGGCCGGCTCGACCTGTCGAACCTCGACGAGCTGATCAACGAGCGCACCAAGGTCGTCTCGCTGACCTGGGTCTCCAACATGCTCGGCACGATCAACCCGGTCCGCCAGATCGCCGACCGGGCGCACCAGGTGGGCGCCGTCGTCGTCGTGGACGCCGCCCAGGCCGTCCCGCAGCTGCCGGTCGACGTGGTCGCCTCGGGCGCCGACTTCCTCGGCTTCACCGGTCACAAGGTCGTCGGCCCGACGGGCATCGGCGTGCTGTGGGGCCGACCCGAGCTGCTCAACGCGCTGCCGCCCTTCCACGGCGGCGGCGAGATGATCGAGACCGTCGCCATGGAGCGGTCCACCTACGCCAAGGCGCCGCACCGCTTCGAGGCCGGCACCCCGCCCATCGCGGAGGCGATCGGCCTCGGTGCCGCGGTCGAGTACCTCGGCCACCTCGGCATGGACGCCGTGCACGCCCACGAGCAGGCCATCACGGCGTACGCGCTCGAGGGCCTGGCCACCGTCCCGGGCGTCACGGTCCTCGGCCCGCTCGACGCTGCCGCGCGCGGCGGAGCGATCTCGTTCGAGCTCGCGGGCGTCCACCCGCACGACGTGGCGCAGGTCCTCGACTCCCGCGGCATCGCGATCAGGGCCGGGCACCACTGCGCCAAGCCGGCGCACGCCCGCTTCGGCGTGCAGTCGTCGTCGCGGATGTCGTCGTACCTCTACACGAACCCGGCCGAGATCGACGCGTTCGTCGAGGGCCTGGAATACACCCGCTCGTACTTCAAGTTGAGTTGAGAGAGATGACTACCGAGCTCGACGCGCTGTACCAGGAGATCATCCTGGACCACTACAAGAACCCCCACCACAAGGGCCTGCGCGACCCCTTCGAGGCCGAGGTGCACCACGTCAACCCGACCTGCGGTGACGAGGTGACCCTGCGCGTGCACGTGTCGGAGGGGGTGGTGGAGGACGTGTCGTACGACGCCCTCGGCTGCTCGATCTCGCAGGCCTCGGCGTCGGTGCTGACCGACCTCGTCATCGGCAAGCAGGTCGACGAGGCGATGGCGATCCACGAGGAGTTCCTCACCCTCATGCAGGGCAAGGGCCAGGTCGTGCCCGACGAGGAGCGCCTCGAGGACGGCATCGCGTTCGCCGGCGTCGCCAAGTTCCCCGCCCGCGTGAAGTGCGCGCTGCTGTCGTGGATGGCCTGGAAGGACGCCACGGCCCAAGCCCTCGAGACCTCAGGAGACCCCCGATGACCGACTACAGCGACCTGCCCGACGTGCCCGAGACCGGTGGCGGCACCGCCACCGTGAGCATCGACGACGTCACCGAGGCGATGAAGGACGTCGTCGACCCCGAGCTCGGCATCAACGTGGTCGACCTCGGCCTCGTCTACGGCATCCACCTCGACGACGACACCAACGCCGTCATCGACATGACCCTGACCTCGGCGGCGTGCCCGCTCACCGACGTCATCCAGGACCAGACCAACCAGGCGCTCGAGGGCCTGGTCAACGACGTCCTGATCAACTGGGTCTGGATGCCCCCGTGGGGCCCGGACAAGATCACCGACGACGGCCGCGACCAGCTGCGGGCGCTCGGCTTCAACGTCTGAGCGACGCCCGTACCTCGGCGACCGTGGGCCGGTAGTGCGGTCGCGGCTGCATCGTCACCTGCGCGAGCGCGGGTAGGTCGGTCAGCGGCCTGAGGTCGCCGTCCACGACCGGCGTCGCGCCGAGCAGCTCGAACCTGCGCAGCTGGCGCAGGTCGCGCACCCACCCGATCGACGGGATCGGTCCGCACCCCGAGAGGGTCAGCTCCTCCAGCTCGGTGCAGCCGCCGATGAGCTCCAGGCCGCGGGTGGACGGGCTGCCGATCAGCTCGAGGAGCCGGAGCCCGGTGGCCGCCTCGATGTCGCCGACGTCGGTGAGGAGGGGCGCGTGGAGCACGGACAGGCGCTGGAGGCGGGGGCCGACGCCGAGCAGGCGCCGCAGTCGCTCGGGGCGGTCCAGCCGCAGGGCGGTCAGCGACGGCAGCTCCTGGAGGGCGGCCAGGTCGGGCTCGGCGTACCCCTCGAGCATCAGCCGCTCGACACGGGTGCCCCAGGTGATGGTGTCGCGCACGTGCGCCCACGGTCCGCGGTAGGAGACCAGCCGGGGGAAGCGGGCCAGGTCCAGGGTCTGCGTCGACGGCGTACGCACGGTCAGGTGCTCGAGCTGCGGCGCGAGGCGCAGCAGCGGTGACAGGTCCTCGAGCTCGTGGTCGACCACCGACAGGCGACGGATGGTCGTGCCGGCGAGGTCACCGAGGAAGTCCAGGTCGTCCCCGTCGAAGCCGCGGGTGTAGTTGACGTCCAGGCCGCTCGGGCGCAGCAGGCGCACCGCGCGGCCGGCCGTGGGGGACCACGGGCCGGTCAGCTCCAGCGTGCGACCGCTGAGTCGGAAGCCAACACCCATGCCTCCGATGGTGTCACTCCCGCGATTCGTCTGTGGTGCTGAGCGGGAGATCCAGCATCAATCCGCAGACGAATCGGTGTCGCGCGGCCGTACGTCGGCGACGAGGTCGGCGATGGAGTCCACGATCCGCGTCGGACGGTAGGGGAACTTCTCGATGTCCTCGGGCCGCGTGGACCCCGTCTTCACGAGCACGGTCCGCAGGCCGGCTTCGAGGCCGCTGATGATGTCGGTGTCCATCCGGTCGCCGACCATCACGGTGGTCTCGGAGTGCGCCTCGAGGCGGTTGAGGGCGCTGCGCATCATCAGCGGGTTGGGCTTGCCGATGAAGTACGGCTGCCGGCCCGTGGCCGTGCTGATCAGCGCCGCCACCGAGCCGGTCGCGGGCATGAGGCCCTGGTGGCTCGGCCCGCTGGGGTCGGGGTTGGTCGCGATGAACCGGGCGCCCGCGTCGATCAGCCGGATGGCGCGGGTGATCGACTCGAAGGAGTACGTGCGGGTCTCGCCCAGCACGACGTAGTCGGGGTTGCGGTCGGTCATCACGTACCCGATGTCGTGCAGCGCCGTGGTCAGCCCGGCCTCACCCACGACGTACGCCGTGCCGTGCGGCCGCTGGTCCGCCAGGAACTGGGCGGTGGCGAGCGCCGAGGTCCAGATCGTGTCCTCCGGCACGTCGATGCCGCTCGACAGCAGACGGGCGCGCAGGTCGCGCGGGGTGAAGATCGAGTTGTTGGTGAGGATCAGGAAGCGCAGGCCGGAGGCCTTCAGCGCGTCCACGAACTCGGTGGCCCCGTCGATCGGGACCTCCTCGTGCACGAGGACGCCGTCCATGTCGGTCAGCCAGGTCTCGACGGGGCGAGGGGTCTCGTCGGTCGGCATGGGTCGATTCAAACAGAGACCGGCGGGGGTCCGGACGCCCGAGGTGGGACGCTGGTCGCTGTGGACGCGACGACGGTTTCGGTACCCGCCCCGCGCGTCGAGCGCTGGGTGGCGAACTTCGAGACCCGCCACGGCGTCACGGCGTACGACGTCCGCGACGGGGCGCTGCTCGGGACGGCCGACGACGGGTCGACGCTCGAGGCCCGTCTGCCGTTCGACGGGGCGTACGACGGGCCGCCGGAGGCCGCGGCTTTGGGGCGCGGCCGCCGTCGCGACGCCGGGGGAGTGGGGCGTGCTGCTGGTCCGCAAGGGCGGCTTCGCCGTGGCCCGGATGGCGGGCGACGAGATGGTCGAGCACAAGATCGGGCAGCGACACGTGCAGGGACGGACCAAGGCGGGCGGCCAGAGCCAGCAGCGGTTCGCCCGGCGTCGCGACAACCAGGCGCGGCAGGCCAACGAGGCCGCCGCCGACCACGCCGCGCGGATCCTCCGCCGCGGCCCGCTGGTCACGGGCGGCGACCACGTCGCCGTCGACGAGGTGCTGGCGGACCCGCGGCTGCGGACGTTCACCGTGGTCGAGCCGTGGTTGCCCGTCCCCGACCCGCGGCGGGCCGTGCTCGACCAGGCGATCCGTGACGCGGCGTCGGTCCGCGTGCGGGTGGTCAACGCCTGAGCGCACCTAGCGCAGGTGCTCGCCGAATCCCAGCGGCGCGCGGGTGAAGACGTACGTCGCCCAGTGCAGGCGGTCGACGGCCCCGGCGGCGTCACGGGTGACGCGCAGCAGCTCGCCGCGCTCGCGCCCGGACTCGGTGCGGTAGCGGTCGGCGCCCTCCGCCACGAACACCGACGGGGGGCGGGACGCAGGGGCGCCGTCCTGGCGGGCCTCGAGCCTGCCCTCGCGCACGGAGAAGACGAAGCCGCGCCCCTCGGAGTACCAGCGGCCGATCACGCCGGCGAGCTCCTCGGGCACCGATGTCCCCGGGCGCCAGGGCTCGTCCTCGACCGGCAGGTCCTCGACGCACCCGGTCGGCCAGCTCGAGGGCCAGGGCCCCGGGGTCGGGACCGGCGGTGTTGCTCATCAGCACGATGCCTGCGGTCCCGCTCTCGCGGTGCGTGAGCAGCGCGGTGAGGTGACCGGGCATCCCGCCGTCGTGGCCGACCCACGTGCGCCCCGAGGGCGTACGGAGGACGAACAGGCCCAGGCCCATCCCGCCGTTCCATCGCTCGGTGTCGAGGAGGACCTGCGGCTGGCACATCTCCTCCAGGGTGTCGGGGGAGAGGACCTCGTCAGGGGGTGAGGCGACGAACGCCGACCACCGGGCCAGGTCGCGCGCCGTGCTGGCGAGCCCCCCGACCGGGGTCATGGCGCGGAGGTCGACCACCGGCTCCTCCCGGGGTACGTCGTGGAACGGCGGCACGAAGTAGCCCGTCACGTGGTCGTCGTCGACGAACCCCACCGTGGTCCGACGCATCTCGAGCGGACGAAGCAACCGCTCGTCCAGGGACTCGACCCACGGGCGGCCGTCGAGCTTCTCGACGACCTGGCCGAGGACGGCGTACGCGAGGTTGGAGTAGTGCCACCGCGTGTGCGGCCGGCCGACCCGCTCCGCCTCGGCGAACCCGCGGACCAACGACGCCGCGTCCGGCTGCTCGAGGGTGTCCCACACGTCACCGAGGGGCTCGCGCTGCATGCCCGAGACGTGCGCGAGCGCCTGGCGCACGGTCACCGGGTGGCCGACGTCGGGCAGGTGGTCGGCCAGCAGGTCGTCGAGGGTGAGCCGGCCCTCGTCGCGCAGCTGCATCAGCATCACGGCGGTGAAGGTCTTGGTGTTGGAGCCGATGAGGTACTGGTCGTCGGGTCCCGGCGTCTCCGGGGAGCCGACCCTCGTCGTGCCGATGCCGGCGAACCAGAGCAGCTCGCCGCCGCGGGCCACGGCCGCCGCCAGACCGGGGACGCGACCCTCGCGCTGTTGGTGGAGGGCCGCGCGGTGCAGGTGCCGCTTGCTGTCGTCGGGGAGCGAGCTCACCCGCGCGACGCTACGCCCCGTCGCTCAGGTGGGTACGCAGCTGGCGGACCTTGTCCGTCGCCGCCGTCAGCCGCGACTCGAGCTCGAGGATCCACTCGTCGCGGTCGTGCACGTCGGAGAGGACGTCCTCGATCTCGGCCCGGACGCGGGCGGTCCGGGCGTGCGCGTCGGCGTCGGCGCGGGTCTCCGGACCGCCGGGCCAGGCGTGCACGGCGGACTGGAGGTTGGCCAGCGGCACCGACCGCACCCACACCCCGGCAGCCGTCATGGCCACGCCGAAGGAGAGCTGGTCGCGACTCGAGTAGCGCAGGACGTGCTCCCACCACAGGGTCATCGCCATGGTGGCCGTCTGGCTGCCGCGCCGGGCGAGCAGCCCGGTCCAGTGCTGGCGTGCCTCGAGGGCGCCGGGGGTGGTGTCGAGGTAGTGGGCGAGCTGCTCGAAGACCCGCAGGTGGTCGTCCTTGCCGAGGTCGATCGCTGCCTCTGCCTCGGCGGCGACGGTGGCGTACAGGGTGTGCTGCGGCGCGGCGACGTGCGCGTCCGCGAGCCAGTCGCCGACGAACAGCTCGGGCGGCTTCCGCAGCTCCACGGCGTTGTCGACCCACAGGCTCCGGTCGTACCCGGCCAGCGCCGGGTGGCCGACGATCTTGAGGAACCGGGCGCTGCGCACCGGGTCGGCCGCGACGCGCGGCTGGACGAGGACGGTCTCCCAGGTGTCGCTGCGCGAGCCGGGGATCGTCGGTGAAGCACACGAAGTCGGACGTCGACACGTCGGCCACCGGCTGCTCGCGCAGCGGTTGCTCGTCACCGAGGACGGCCGTGTACACGACCAGTCGCGATGCGTGCTTGGGCAATGGGTCGACTCCTGCAGGCGGTGTCGCGCCGAGCCGCGGCAGCGGACCCCCCGGGCCGCCGATCGAAAATCTAGCGGTTCCGGGAAGTCCGAGCGGTGCGACACGTCGGACGTGGTGTCCGGCGCCTTGCGGCCTATCGTCGGATAGGTGACCGACCCCGTGATCGCCATCCACGACCTGGTCAAGACGTTCGGCGCCACGCGTGCCCTCGACGGCCTCGACCTGTCCGTCGCCGCAGGGGAGGTGCACGGGTTCCTGGGGCCGAACGGTGCCGGGAAGTCGACCACCATCCGTGCGCTGCTCGGGCTGCTGCGCACCGACTCCGGCTCGCTGTCGGTCTTCGGGCTCGACCCGTGGGCCGACAGCGTGGCCATCCACCGGCGCCTCGCGTACGTGCCCGGCGACGTGGCGCTGTGGCCCAACCTGTCCGGTGGCGAGACCGTGGACATGCTGCTGCGGATGCGGGGCATCGAGCCGCGGGGTACCCGCCGCGAGGAGCTGCTCGAGCGGTTCGACCTCGACCCCACCAAGCGCGGTCGCGCGTACTCGAAGGGCAACCGGCAGAAGGTCGCCCTGGTCGCCGCGTTCGCCGCCGACGTCGACCTCCTGGTGCTCGACGAGCCCACGTCCGGGCTCGACCCCCTCATGGAGGAGGTCTTCGCGGACACCCTGGCCGAGCGGGTGGCCGCGGGCACGACGGTCCTGCTGTCCAGCCACATCCTGAGCGAGGTGGAGCGTCTCGCCGACCGGGTGACGATCATCCGCGGCGGCCGCGCCGTCGAGAGCGGCACCCTGGCCGAGCTGCGACACCTGCGCCGTACGAAGGTGGTCGCCGAGGTGGCCGGCCCGGTGCCGGACCTCTCCGGCATCGCGGGGGTGACCGACGTCCGCGTCGACGGGCAGACCGTCAGCTGCTCGGTCGAGCCGGAGGCCATGACCGGTGTGCTCGGCGCCCTGTCCACCGCCGGTGTGCGCTCGATGACCAGCGCCCCGCCGACCCTCGAGGAGCTGTTCCTCGCGGCGTACCGCCCCGAGCAGGCCACCTCGCGATGACGACGTACACCGGGACCTGGCCGCTCGTCCGCGCGGCCCTCCGCCGCGACCGGGTCATCGCGTCGGTCTGGGTGCTGCTGCTCGTCGTGGTCGTCTACGCGTCGGCGGCGGCGACCGAGAGCCTGTACCCCACCGTCGCCGACCGCGTCGCCGCCGCCGAGGCGATCAACAACAGCGCCGCGATCGTCGCGCTGTACGGGCCGATCCTCGACGTGACGAGCCTCGGCGAGCTGGCGATGACGAAGCTGACGGTCCTCTACGCCGTGTTCGTCGCCCTGCTCTTCCTGGTGCTGGTCCGTCGCCACACCCGCACCGAGGAGGAGTCCGGTCGCGCCGAGCTCCTCGGCGGTACGGCGGTCGGCCGCGACGCCCAGCTCGCCGCCGCGGTGCTCGAGTCGGCGCTGGTCGCCCTCGTCCTCGGCGTCCTGGCCGCGGCGGCGTCGGTCGCCGGGGGGCTCCCGGTCGCGGGGTCGGTCTGGTTCGCGGCCTCGTGGGTCGGCGTCTCCTGGGTCGCCATCGGGCTGACGGCCGTGGCGTGCCAGGCCTCCGCCAGCGCGCGTACGTGCGCCGCCCTCGCCGGGGCCGGCCTCGGTGTCTTCTACGTGCTCCGGGTCGTCGGGGACACCGGGCCCGAGTGGGTCTCGTGGCTCTCGCCGTTCGGGTGGTCCACCCGGCTGCGGGCGTGGTCCGACCCGCGCTGGTGGGTGCTGCTCCTCTACCTCGCCCTCGGCGCGGTGCTCGTCGCGGTCGCCCAGGTCCTGCAGCACCGCCGCGACCTCGGTGCCGGCCTGGTGGCCGCCCGTCCCGGACCGGCCGAGGGCTCGCCCCGTCTGGCCGACGCGTTCGTGCTGGCCTGGCGGACGCACCGCACGCTGCTGGCGTCCTGGACCGTCGGCGCCGGCGTGCTGGGCCTGGTGATGGGCGCGATCGCGCCGAGCGTCGGCGACCTGCTCGACACCGAGGCGGGCCGCCAGGTGATCGAGAGCCTGGGTGGGGTGGGACGGATGCAGGACGCCCTCGTCGCCGCCGTCCTCTCGATCGCCGGCGTGGCCGTCACCTGCTTCGCGATCGCGGTCATCGGCCACGGCGCCGGCGACGAGCGCGACGGCCGTACCGAGCAGGTGCTGGCGACCGCCGTCTCCCGGTCGCGGTCCTTCCTCGCGACGGCGGTGGTCGCCCTCGGCGGCGCCACCTGGCTGCTGCTCGTGTCCGGCGTCGGGACCGCCCTGGGTCTCGGCCTGCAGGCCGGCGGGGGCGGCGACGCGCTGGTGAGCTTCGTCGGCGCCGCGCTCGGGCAGTCGCCGGCCGTCTGGACCGTCGCGGCGCTGGCCCTGCTCCTCTACGCCGCCGGCAGCAGGTACGCCGTGGCCGGCTGGGCCGTCCTGGCGGGGTTCTTCGCGCTCGGCCAGCTCGGCGAGCTGCTCGACCTGCCCGCCGCGGTGACCGGCCTGTCGCCGTACACGCACCTGCCCGCGATGCCGGTCGAGCCGTTCGCGCCGGCCACGGCGCTGACCCTGACCGCCGTCGCGGCGGCCATCCTCGGCGCCGCGTGGTGGCGCTTCCGCGAGCGCGACATCCGTTAGCGTGCGGACATGGCCTGGGAGCCGGAGCCGGGGTGGCTCTCCGTGCCGGGTGGCAGCGGCCCGTCCACGGTGGGCGTCTGGCGTACTGAGCTCGGCGGCCAGCCCCTGGCGGTCAAGCGCCTCGGCCGTCCCGGTCCCGGGCGACCCGCCCGAGCTGAGCGACCCGACGCACTTCGCCTACTGGCGTCGCGAGGCGGACGTCGCCGAGTCCGGCCTGGCCCGGTCGACCCCCGGCCTGCGCGGGCCGGTGATCGCCGTCGAGGAGGACGCCGCGGGCATCACGTTGACCTCCGACTGGGTCGAGGAGGCCGGCACCAACGGGCTGTTCGTCGCCCACGCGCTCGGCCGGTTCGCCGCCGCCGACCTCGGCGACCGCCGGTGGCTCGCGCGCGACCTGCTCCGCCGGCGGATCGCGCGCGTGGAGCACCGCGGCGGCTGGCCCACCCTCGCGCGCACCAGCGCCGCCGACCTCGCCGACAGCCTCTGGTCACGCCGCGAGCACTTCCTCCAGCAGTACGACGCCCTCCCGCTCGTCGCGCACCACGGCGACGTGGCCGCGGCCAACCTGCGCGGTCGCGAGGGCGACCTGGTCCTGGCCATCGACTGGCAGAGCCTCGGGGTCGGGCCGATCGGCACCGACCTCGGGCTGCACATGGCCAGCGCCCGCGAGGCCCCCGAACCCCTCCTCGACGCCTACCTGATCGGCCTGGCCGAGTCCGGAGCGTCCGCCGTCGCCACCGCGGACCAGGTGCGCCTCGGGGCGCGCATCGTCGCGGCGTACACCGCCGTCAGCCGGGCGGAGTGGGCCCTCGCCCGGGTGGCGACCGGCGAGGGAGCGCTCGCCGCGAAGTTCCGCCACCCCAGCGTGGCGCCGTACCTGCGCAACCTCGAGCGCGTGGCCGAGGAGATCGACGCCCTCCTCCGGCCCTGACCCCGCCCTGGCGCGAGTTGCGCCTCCGGTACGTGCGAGTTGCGTACCGGGTACGCAGGTCGGCGGTACGGGAGGCGCAACTCAGCGCGGGTTGCCGGTGCCGTCGCAGGGGAGGATGGCGGGGGCGGTGCGTTGCATCACGCCGAGCGAGGCGGACATCCGGGTGTGGGGGATGGCGGCGCCGCGGTCGGCGAAGGGTCGGTCGAGCATCCAGATCAGCGACAGGGCGGCGAACAGCGCGAAGGCCATGGAGCCGATGGCGACCACCTGCCCCAGGGCCCGGGCGGCTGGGTCGGCGAAGAGCATCTGGAAGCCGAGCACGACGACGATGAGCAGGACCAGGATGACCCACAGGAACTGGGGCACCAACGGCAGCGCCTCGGCGAGGCGGCCGCGGCGACCCTCCTGCCGTATCTCGGTCACCTCGAGCCAGTGGGCGAACACCTCGATCTGCTTCGCGTCCTCGACCGGGGTGGCCTGCATGTCCGCCTCGGTGCGGTCGACCCAGAACTGCGCCACCTGGCCCTCCTGGCCGCGCGCCATGGCCGGCCAGCTGTCGGAGATCGACGGCCCGGCCGTAGCAGAGCACGTCGCCGCGCAGGGTGTCGGCGTAGGGCTGGTTGAGGTACTCGGCCATGGCGTACTGCTGCTGGACCGCCACCGCCTCCTTGCCGGCTGCCTGCCGGGCGGTCTCGTAGCTGTCGAAGGTGCCGACGATGAGGAACGCGAGGAGGACGGCGAGACCGGTGCCGACGGTGCTGTAGATCCCCGCCGCCGCGGGCATGTCGGACAGCCAGCCGCCCGGCGGCGCGAACTTGGCGCGGAGCAGCAGCAGTACCCCGATCGCCAACGCTGTGGGCACGGCGATGAAGACGACCGACATCAGCACGCCGTCGACCCAGCTCTCACTCGACCGTCGGGACCGAGAAGGTGTCACATGCCTGGAGGGTGCCTTCGCTGAAGCCGGTCTGGAACCACTTCACCCGGGCCGCGGCGGAGCCGTGGGTCCACTGCTCCTTGTTGACCCGGCCCGTGGTCTGCTGCTGGATCCGGTCGTCGCCCACGGCCTTGGCCGCCGCGATCGCCTGCTGGATGTCCTCGTCGGTGAGGTCGAGCAGCAGCGGCTCGCCGTCGGCGCGTGTCGGTGCTCGTGGCGTTCTTGGCCCACATGCCGGCGTAGCAGTCGGCCTGCAGCTCCAGCCGGACGGCGTCGCTGTTGGGTCCCTGCTGGGTCCGTACCTGGCCCATGGTGCCCAGCAGGTTCTGGATGTGGTGCCCGAACTCGTGGGCCAGCACGTACGGCTCGACGAACGCCCCGGAGGGACCGTTGAGCTGCTGCTGGAGGACCTGCTCGAAGAACGTGGTGTCGAGGTAGATGGTGGCGTCGGCGGGGCAGTAGAAGGGGCCGACCTCGGCCGTGGCGTTGCCGCAGCCGGTGCTCGTGCCGCCGGTGAAGGTCTGCATGGCCTCCGGCTGGAACCGCGACGTCGGACTGCTCGGGCAGGGCCTCGGACCAGTAGTTGTACAGGGAGTTCTCGACCGCCACCCGCACGCAGTCCGGGTTGTCGACGGTGTCCGCGCCGGTCTTGCAGTTGGCGTAGCGGCCGGTGTCGGTGCCGGCCATCCGCGAGGTGTCCGTCCCGGTGTCGGGGAGGGCGACCCCGCCGGTGCCGCCGTTGTTCATGCACTGGGTGAGGACGAGGAACAGGATGACGATCAGGATGCCGCCGATGCCGCCGCCGGCCTTGGTGCCGCCGGGGATCGGGATCCGCATCCCGCCGCCACCCGCGCCGCCGCCACCGGAGGAGCCGCCGACGTCGCGGACCCGTGAGGTGTCGAGCCGGGCCTTGGGGTTGAAGCGCATGTCGCTCTCTCCTAAGTCCGGTCAGCACGGGCACCCGGCCGTCCCGAGGTGACCGGGCCATAGACTAACGATCCTGATGATCACCGCCCAACACCTCGAGGTGCGTGCCGGGGCGAGGCTGTTGATGCAGGACGTCAGCTTCCGGGTCGCGCCGGGCGACAAGATCGGACTTGTCGGGCGCAACGGCGCCGGCAAGACGACCCTCACCAAGATCCTCGCCGGCGACAGCCTCCCCGCCGCCGGGTCCGTGCACGCCTCCGGCACCGTCGGCTACCTGCCGCAGGACCCGCGTACCGGCGACCCCGAGGTCCTCGCCCGCGAGCGGATCCTCTCCGCGCGCGGCCTCGACGACGTCGTCCGACGACTCCGCCAGGCCGAGACCGACATGGGCAGCGACGACGTCGCCGTCCGCGAGAAGGCGATGCGCCGCTACGAACGGGCCGACGCCGAGCTGCACGCCGGCGGCGGGTACGCCGCCGAGTCCGAGGCGGCCCAGATCGCCTCGAGCCTCGGCATCGAGGAGCGCGTGCTCGGCCAGCCGCTGCGCACGCTGTCCGGCGGCCAGCGACGCCGCGTCGAGCTGGCGCGGATCCTGTTCTCCGGCGCCGAGACGCTGCTGCTCGACGAGCCGACCAACCACCTCGACGCCGACTCGATCGTGTGGCTGCGCGAGTTCCTCAAGGCCCACCGGGGAGGTCTCGTGGTCATCAGCCACGACACCGGCCTGCTCGAGAACACCGTCAACAAGGTGCTCCACCTCGACGCCAACCGGGCCGAGATCGACGTCTACAACCTGGGCTGGGCGGCGTACCTCGCCCAGCGCGAGACCGACGAGCGACGCCGCAAGCGCGAGCGGCAGAACGCCGAGCGCAAGGCCGACGCGCTGATGGACCAGGCCCAGAAGATGCGCGCCAAGGCCACCAAGGCCCAGGCGGCCCAGTCGATGATGAAGCGCGCCGAGCGGCTGCGGTCGGGCCTCGAGGCCGAGCGGCGCTCGGACCGGGTGGCGCGGATCAAGTTCCCCGCGCCGGCGCCGTGCGGCAAGACCCCGCTCACCGCCAGCGAGCTGTCGAAGTCCTACGGCTCCCTCGAGGTCTTCACCGACGTCGACCTCGCGATCGACAAGGGCTCGCGGGTGGTCATCCTCGGCCTCAACGGCGCGGGCAAGACCACCCTGCTGCGGATCCTGGCCGGCGTCGACAAGGCCGACACGGGCGAGGTGCTGCCCGGGCACGGGCTGAAGATCGGCTACTACGCGCAGGAGCACGAGACCCTCGACACCTCGCGGACCGTGCTGGAGAACATGCACACCGCCGCACCCCAGCTCACCGACACCGAGGCCCGGTCGGTCCTCGGCTCGTTCCTGTTCAGCGGCGACGACGCACAGAAGCCGGCGCGCGTGCTGTCCGGCGGCGAGAAGACCCGGCTGGCCCTCGCGATCCTCGTCGTCTCGAGTGCCAACGTGCTGCTGCTCGACGAGCCCACCAACAACCTCGACCCCGCGTCCCGCGAGGAGGTGCTGGCCGCGATCCGCGCCTACGAGGGCGCCATCGTGCTGGTCACCCACGACGAGGGGGCGGTGCACGCCCTCGAGCCGGACCGGGTGCTGATCCTGCCCGACGGGGTCGAGGACCTGTGGACGGCGTCGTACGCCGACCTCGTCTCGCTGGCCTGAGCGCATAGCCTGCGCGCATGACTCCCGAGGAGCTGAGGTCGGCCGGACTCGTCTACGAGGTGACCGGCGAGGTCGCCGTCGTGACCCTGGACCGACCCGAGGTGCGCAACGCCCAGACCCCGGCGATGTGGCGGGCGCTCGCCGCGATCGGGGAGCAGGTCGCCGACGACGTGCGCGTCGTCGTGGTCCGGGGGAGCGGGCAGACGTTCTCGGCCGGGCTCGACCGGGCGATGCTCGACCCCTCGGGTGCCGGCGACGGCGTCGAGACGGTGGCGGGGCTGCTCGCGATGTCCGACGAGGACGCCTCGGCGGCGATCGAGCAGTTCCAGCGCGGCTTCACCTGGCTGCGCGACCCGCGGTTCGTGTCGATCGCGGTCGTCCAGGGGTACGCCATCGGCGCCGGCTTCCAGCTCGCGCTCTCGTGCGACCTGCGGGTCCTCGCCGAGGACGCCCAGCTCTGCATGAAGGAGTCCGCCCTCGGCCTGGTCCCCGACCTCACCGGCACCCAGCCGCTCGTCGACGCCGTGGGCTACGCCCGGGCGCTGGAGATCTGCGCGACCGCCCGGATGGTCTCCGCCGAGGAGGCGATGGCCATCGGCCTGGCCAACGTCGTCGTGCCGGTCGGCGCGCTGGAGGCCACGGTCACCGACCTGGCGGCCGCGCTGACCGCGGCGCTGCCGGGCGCCGTCCGCGAGACCAAGGAGCTCCTCCTGGCCGCGTCCTCCCGCACGCTCGACGAGCAGCGGAGGTTCGAGCGCGAGGCGCAGGTACGTCGTTCCGCGAGCTCGCCGCCATGCTGGCGGGCTGAGGCTCAGAGCAGGATCCCGCGGCTCGCCATCTCGACCGAGCGGGCAGCCCCTGGCGGAAGATCCGGTCGAGCCGCTCGTTGGCCGACAGCTCCCACAGCACCTCGGACGTCTGCCAGGCGCCGGCCCGGGCCAGGTGGATGCCGAACGCGGCGAACCCGTCGTCGACGCGGCCGCCCAGCTGGTCGACGGTGGCGATGACGCCGGTGCTGAACCAGCCCTTGATCTCCTCCTGCGCGACGGCGAGCACGTCGTTGGTGCGCGTGAAGTCGTGGTGCTCGGGGGACTCGTCCAGCGGTGCCTTCCGAGCTCGACGCAGGCGTCGACGACCGCGAGGGGCAGGTCGTGGGAGATGTGCGCGTTCATGCCGGCCAGCGCGAACTGGATCGGGGCATGGCGCGACCCTCGAACAGGGCGCCCACGCCGCACTGACGGTCGTGCCGTCGAGGTCGGCGGCGTACGCCTCGAAGAACCGGTTGGCGAAGTGGACGTCGAGCCGGGCCAGGAACTCCCCGGCCTCGAACGTGCTGGCGTCGACCGCCGCATCGACCAGCTGGGTGACCTGCCAGTACATCCGGTTGAAGTACGCGACCCCGTCGTCCTGCGGCAGGTCGGCGTCGATGGCCGCCATCCGCTCGAGGACGTCGTCGATGGACGCCGCCTGGGCCCACTCCACCGTCGCCATGCTCGATGGTAGGGCGGCGGAGGGTCACCCCACGCGGTAACGGATGTGCGTCGCCCTGGGGGACCCGATGACCTCGACCGGCGTCAGGCCCGGGTCGGTCACGCCGTCGAGGAGGCGTTCGCCGGCGCCGAGCAGCACCGGCGACACGTCGAGCACGATCTCGTCGAGCACGCCGGCCGCGAGGGCCTGTCGGATGGTCGACGCGCCACCGGCGATCAGGATCTCCTCGTCGCCGGCGGCCTCGACCGCGGCGGCGTACGCGGTGTCGAAGCCCCCGGTGACGAAGTGGAAGGTCGTCCCGCCCGCCATCTCGACGGGCTCGCGCTCGTGGTGGGTGAGCACGAAGACGGGTGCGTGGTACGGCGGCTCGTCGCCCCACCACCCTCGCCAGTCGCTGCCGGCCCACTCGCCGCGGTCGGGACCGAACATGTTGCGCCCCATGACGTACGCCCCGCGCTGCTTGGCGAGGTGCTCGCGGGAGGCGGCGTCGCCTTCCAGGAGGGCGCCGTCGTCGGCGGGGAACATCCACTGGTGCAGCCGCTCACCGCCGACGCCGAGCGGCTCCTCGAGGCTCTGGTCGGCCCCGGCCAGGAAGCCGTCGAGCGAGATGGTCACGTGGCAGGTGGTGAAGGTCATGGCGAACAGACTGCCGCAGTCGCCAGGAACCATCGGTCCGAGCCACCTAGGCTCTCGGCCCGTGGGTGACCAGGGGACCAACGCGATCGCGGCGCTGGTCCTCGGGTCGGTGGTGGCGGTGCTGCTGTTCATCCCGGTGGCGGCGGTGCAGTACCGCCGCGACGGCCGGCTCGGCGCCGGCGACCTGATGGTGCTGGTGGGTGCCGCGGTCTACGGCGTCTCGTTGTGGACCTACACGCTGCTGCCGCTGCCCGACGTGGGCGACTACGCCTGCCAGCAGGCGCAGACCCAGGTGATGGCCTTCGCCGACGACATCCGGCGGGCGGCCGAGCGGGGAGGGTACGCCGGCCTCGGGACGCCCAGCGAGCTGTTGAAGAACCAGGCGTTCCTCCAGGTCGTGCTGAACGTCGTGCTCTTCCTCCCGTTCGGCGTGTTCGTCCGGCTGATCACCCACCGCGGGGTGGTGGTCGCGACGGTGCTCGGCTTCGCGGTGTCCCTGCTCATCGAGGTCACCCAGCTCACCGGCGTGTGGGGCGTCTACCCCTGCGCCTACCGGCTGTTCGACGTCGACGACCTGCTGACCAACACGCTGGGCGCGTTCCTCGGTGCCGTGCTCTCCGCCCCGTACGCCGCCCGCCGGCGCCGCCGACTGGGTACGGCCCGTCGGGCGCTGCCGACCACGGTGTCGGCGGGGCGCCGGCTCGCGGGGACGGCGAGCGACGTGCTCTTCGTGGTGCTGGCCGGCACGGCCGCGGCGGCCCTGCTGCGCGGCTACCTCGTCTTCGCCCAGGACGAGCGCCCGGCCACGGACTCGCCGGCCATGATCGCGCTCCGGGCCGGCGTACCGCTGCTGGTGCAGACGGCGATGGTCCTGCTCGCCGGGAAGACCGTGGGCGAGCTGGTCGTGGACCTGCGGACGACCCCGGCGTCCGTCCCGCGCCGGCTGGTCAAGCTCGCCGTCGGCGTCGTCCCGCTCGTGCTGCTCGCCGTGGTCACCGTCCCGGCAGCGCAGGTCGCCCTGCTGGCCCTCGCGGTGGCCGGCGTCGTCGGCGCGTTCCTCACGCAGGGGCACCGTGGCGTGAGCAACGCCGTCGCCGGGCTCGACCTGGAGATCGACGACGGCTGAGGGACGACCCCTGTCGGTGGTGCGAGGAACAATGAGGAGTGCCGGGAGGTTCCTCCCACGAGCCAACAAGGGGTGATGAGTGGCAGGCATGTCGGGGATGGGCCAGGTGTGGCGTCACATGCGCACCGACCGCAGCATCGCCAACAGCAAGCTCGACCGCGGCACGGTCAAGCGCGTGCTGTCGTTCGCGCGACCCCACCGTCGCCTGATCACCGTCTTCCTGGCGCTGACAGTGGTCGACGCGTGCCTGGTCGTGGTCAGCCCGCTCCTCGTGCAGCAGATCGTGGACAACGGCATCCTCGCCAAGGACACCGCTCTGGTCTTCGAGCTGGCGGGGCTGATGGCCCTGGTCGCGGTGTTCGGCGCGGTGCTGGGCGTGGTGGCCGGCTGGTTCTCCTCCCGGATCGGTGAGGGCCTCATCTACGACCTGCGGACTCAGGTCTTCGGCCACGTGCAGCGCCAGTCGCTGGCGTTCTTCACGCGCACCCAGACCGGAGCCCTCGTCTCCCGCCTCAACAACGACGTGATCGGCGCCCAGCGCGCGTTCACCTCGACGCTGTCCGGCACGGTCTCCAACGCCATCTCGGTCGTCGTCGTCGGCATCGCGATGATCGCGCTCAGCTGGCAGGTCACCCTGTTGTGCCTGCTGCTGTTCCCCCTGCTGTTCGTGACCTCGCGCCTGGTCAGCACCAAGCTCGCCGGGCTCACGCGTGAGCAGATGGACGGCAACGCCGACATGGGCAACGTGATGACCGAGCGCTTCAACGTCGGCGGCGCGATGCTGCTCAAGCTCTTCGGCAGGCGGGCCGACGAGGACGCGCTGTTCGCCGGGCAAGGCCGCCACGGTCCGCGACCTGGGCATCCGGATCTCGCTGATCACCCGCATCTTCGGCGCCGCGATGATGACCATCCCGTCCCTGGCGACCGCGCTCGTCTACGGCGTCGGCGGCTACCTCGCCATCCAGGGTGAGCTGACGGTCGGCACCCTGCTCGCCCTGACCACCCTGCTGCTGAGGCTGCTCGGCCCCCTCCAGGGCCTCTCCAACGTCCGCATCGACGTGATGACCGCGCTGGTCAGCTTCGAGCGGGTCTTCGAGGTCTTCGACCTGCCGTCCTCGATCCAGGAGAAGCCCGGCGCGACCGAGCTCCCCGTCACCGCCTCGCGGGTCGAGTTCGAGCACGTGTCCTTCCGCTACCCGCGCGCCGACGAGGTCTCGCTCGCGTCGCTCGAGGCGGTCGCGCGCACCGAGACCCGCGACACCGGCGAGGTGCTCCGCGACATCACGTTCACGGCCGAGCCCGGCCAGATGGTCGCGCTCGTCGGTCCGTCGGGCGCGGGCAAGACGACGATCACCCACCTGGTCGCACGCCTCTACGACGTGGGTGGCGGCGCCGTCCGGGTCGGCGGGCTCGACGTCCGCGACGTCACCCTCGAGTCCCTCGAGGACGTCGTCGGCTACGTCACCCAGGACGCCCACATGTTCCACGACACCATCCGGGCCAACCTGCTCTACGCCCGGCCGGGCGCCGACGACCGCGACGTGTGGGCCGCGCTCGAGGCGGCGCAGATCGCCGGCCTCGTCCGGGCGCTGCCCGACGGCCTCGACACGGTCGTCGGTGACCGCGGCTACCGGCTCTCTGGCGGCGAGCGGCAGCGGCTGGCCATCGCGCGCCTGCTGCTGAAGGCCCCGGCCGTGGTGGTCCTCGACGAGGCGACCGCGCACCTCGACTCCGAGTCCGAGTTCGCCGTCCAGCGCGCCCTCGACGCCGCCCTCGAGGGCCGCACCAGCCTGGTCATCGCGCACCGGCTCTCGACCGTGCGCCAGGCCGACCAGATCCTGGTCGTCGACGACGGCCGCATCCTCCAGCGCGGCACCCACGCGACCCTGCTGGAGGAGGGCGGCCTGTACGCCGACCTCTACCGCACCCAGTTCGTCGACGACCTGCACCCGAGTCGTCGCCGCCCTGCGACTCGCTGCGACTCCGGCTGGTCGAACGTCGGCGCCATGGACCTCCAGCTGAAGGACCGTGTCTACCTCGTCACCGGAGGGGCCCGCGGGCTCGGACGGGCCACGGCCGATGCGCTCGTGGCCGACGGCGCCCGGGTGGTGCTGTCCGGCCGCAACGCCGAGTCCCTCGACGCCGCCGTCGCCGACCTCGGTGACGCGGCCGTCGCCGTGGTGGCCGACAACGCCGACCCGGGCACGCCGGGCCGGTTGATCGACACCGCGCGCCAGGCGTTCGGACGGCTCGACGGCGCGCTGGTCTCGGTCGGCGGCCCGCCGACCGGCACGGTGGCGAGCACGCCCGACGAGGCCTGGGAGAAGGCCTTCAGCTCGGTGTTCCTCGGTGCCGTCCGGATCGGCCGCGAGGTGTGCGACGCCCTCCAGCCCGGCGGGTCGGTCGCGTTCGTGCTGTCGTCGTCGGTGCGCTCACCCATCCCCGGCCTGGCCATCTCCAACGGCCTCCGACCCGGCCTCGCGATGGTGGCCAAGAACCTCTCCGACGAGCAGGGGCCTCGCGGCGTCCGGGTCAACGGCCTGCTGCCGGGACGCGTGGGCACCGAGCGGGTGGCCGAGCTCGACGCGTCGACGGGCGACGCCGAGGCCGCGAAGGCCAAGAGCCTGCTGCAGATCCCCCTCGGTCGCTACGGGGAGCCGGAGGAGTTCGGCCGGGCGGCCGCGTTCCTGCTCTCGCCGGCGTCCTCGTTCGTCACCGGCGTCATGCTCCCGGTCGACGGAGGCATGCTCCGCACGGTCTGACCGCCCGACCTGCTGCGCGGCCCGCGCCACTCGTCGTACGCCAGGTAGCAGAACCCGAAGACGGCCAGCAGCCCGAAGAACCACCACTGGAGCCCGTAGAAGAAGTGCGGGCCGTTGCTCAGGTCGGGCAGCTCGGCGGGCTCGAGCGGGGTGTCGGGGCTCGGGTCCTCGCTCGCCAGCTCGACGAACCCGCCGTACGTCTCACGGCCGATGGCCGGGCCGATCTGCGCGCTCGAGATCGACCGCGTCGCGCGGTCGGTGACCTTCGCCGAGTCGCCGGTCGCGTCGACGCGGACGTAGCCGGTGACCGACACCGTGCCGGCCGGTGGGGCCGGGACCTCGTCCGGTGTCGCGCCGCCGTTGTCGGTCGCCAGCCAGCCGCGGTCGACGAGGAGGGCCGCGCCGCTGTCCGTCTGGAGGGGGACGACGACGTCGACGCCCAAGGACCCCTCCCGCGTGCGGTAGCGGACGATGACGGTCTCGTCGGTGAGGTACGTGCCGCTCGCCGTGACCAGCCGCCACTCGTCCTCCGGGTCGACGGCGCGGCCGACCGCGAGCACGTCGTCCACGGCAGCGGGGGCGACCGACTCGTTGCGCTCGACCACGGCGTTGTCGCGCTTGCGGTCCTCGAGCCGGCCGAACTGCCACTCGCCCAGCCACCAGGTGGCGTACGCGAGCACGACCACGACCAGGAAGAACGCGATCCACCGCCTGCTCACCAGGAAGCGGAGGGATCGCACCCGACGAGGCTAGTCGGGCGGGCGGGAGCGGCCGGACCCGACCGGTGGCCAACCTGCCCGCACCTAGACTGGGCGGGTGACACAAGCGCTGGGTGACCGCTTCGGCCGGGTCGCGACCGACCTCCGGGTCTCGCTGACCGACCGCTGCAACCTGCGGTGCTCGTACTGCATGCCCGCAGAGGGGCTGGAGTGGCTGCCCGACGAGAGCGTGCTCACCGACACCGAGATCGTCCGCCTGATCCACATCGGTGTCCACCTGCTCGGCATCCGCGAGGTGCGGTTCACGGGGGGCGAGCCCCTGGTGCGGCGCGGGCTCGTCGACATCGTGGCGGGCACCCGCGCGGTCTCGCCCGACCTCGAGATCTCGATGACCACCAACGCTCTGGGGCTGGCCCGGACGGCCCACGCGCTCAAGGCCGCGGGGATGGACCGGGTGAACGTCAGCCTCGACAGCGTTCGGCCGGAGACCTTCCACGCGGTCACCCGTCGCGACCGCCTGCACGACGTCGTCGAGGGCCTGGCCGCCGCCGCGGAGGCCGGCCTGGGGCCGATCAAGATCAACGCCGTCCTCCTGCGCGGTCACAACGACGACCAGGCGCCGGAGCTGCTGCGCTGGTGCCTCGAGCACGGCTACGACCTGCGGTTCATCGAGCAGATGCCGCTCGACGCCCAGCACGGCTGGAGCCGCGCGGAGATGATCACCGCCGACGAGATCTTCACCAGCCTGGAGAAGGAGTTCGTGCTCAGCCCGGCCGTCGAGCCCCGGGGCAGCGCCCCGGCCGAGCTCTTCCTGGTCGACGGAGGTCCCGCCACCGTCGGGGTGATCGCGTCGGTCACCCGGCCGTTCTGCGGCGACTGCGACCGGGTCCGGCTGACCGCCGACGGTCAGGTCCGCAACTGCCTGTTCGCGCGCGAGGAGTCCGACCTGCGGGCGGCGCTGCGCGCCGGCGCCACCGACGAGGAGATCGCCGACCGCTGGGTGGCCGCCATGGCGACCAAGCGGGCCGGCCACGGGATCGACGACCCGCTGTTCCTCCAGCCCGACCGGCCGATGTCGGCCATCGGCGGCTGACCCAGCCCGACGTCGCCCGTCAGCGCGTCGGGCCGGGGTCCTCGGGTGCCTCGTCCGCCGCGACGACCTCGAGCAGGAAACCGCGGGCGCCGAGGAAGTCGGCGAGCGAGGAGCGGTGCTGCTCGCACGCGAGCCACGTCTTGCGGCGGTCCGGCGTGTGCAGCTTCGGGTTGTTCCAGACCAGGGCCCAGTCGGCCTGCTCCTGGCAGCCCTTCGCGGAGCAGACCAGCGGCTCGCTCACGTCGACCTCCCGATGTCCGGACGCAGGAAGTGCCGGACAGCCACGGGGGAAGCTGTCCGGCACTTCGAGAGGGATTGTGACACGCTTTGGGCAGTTGTCAAAAGTGGTCTGCACCGGAATCTGCGCCGGAACCCGTGCCTCCGGGAAGCTCTTTCGCGTCGGATGGCCCGTTGACCAGGGCGAAGCCGTCGGATTTCGAAGCGCCGGCATTGGCCATCACCACGGCGACGTACGGGAGCACCAGGGCGGCTGTGATCAGCACCACGCGGGCCCACGTCAGGGTCACGAAGATCGCGGCCACGAAGCACACCGTGCGGAAGCCCATCGCGAGCAAATAGCGCCGCTGCCGAGCCGCGATGTCGTCTGCGGAGCTCCTGTTGGCGGTGGTGATGCGCACCGCGTCGCCGGACTGGTGCCGGGCCATGTCTCCACTGTACGTCGGTAGGGTGAGCGACCCGTCCGTGCCCGTGCCCTGACCGGCCCGACCCCGAAGAGGCCCCCGTGTCGAACCGCACCTACCGCGTCACCGAGATCGTCGGAACCTCGCCCGACGGCATCGACCAGGCCATCCGCAACGGCCTCGAGCGGGCCGCCCGTACCCTGCGGCACGTCGACTGGTTCGAGGTCACGCAGATGCGCGGCCAGGTCAAGGACGGGGACGTCGAGCACTTCCAGGTCGGCATGAAGGTCGGCTTCCGGCTCGAGGACGACTGACCGCGCCGCCGCGGCCCCGCTTTCGCCTACCCCGCGGTAGTCGCTAGCGTCGGCTCGGTGAGCGAGTCGGAGGAACAGACAGGCAGGTCCGTGCTGGTGACCGGCGGCAACCGGGGCATCGGGCGCGCGATCGCCGAGGCGTTCGTCGCCCAGGGCGACCGCGTCGCGGTCACGACCCGTTCCGGCGGAGCGCCCGAGGGGTGCCTGGACGTCCGGTGCGACATCACCGACGCAGCCGCGGTCGAGGCGGCGTTCGCCGAGGTCGAGGCCGCGCACGGTCCGGTCGAGGTGCTGGTCGCCAACGCCGGCATCACCGCCGACGGGCTGCTCGTGCGCATGTCGGACGACGACTGGGCGTCGGTGATCGACACCAACCTCACCGGCTCGTTCCGGCTCGCCAAGCGGGCGGTCTCCAAGATGATGCGGGCCCGCCGCGGCCGGATCATCTTCATCTCCTCGGTGGTCGGGCTGCTCGGCTCCGGGGGCCAGGTCAACTACGCCGCCTCCAAGGCCGGCCTCGTCGGCATGGCCCGCTCGATCGCCCGCGAGTACGGCTCGCGTGGCATCACGGCCAACGTGGTCGCGCCCGGCTTCGTGGAGACCGACATGACCGACACCCTGAGCGACGAGCTCAAGGCTCAGTACAAGGCGCAGGTGCCGCTCGGGCGGTACGCGTCGACGGACGAGATCGCCTCGGCGGTCACCTGGCTCGCGTCGGACGGCGCGGCCTACATCACCGGGGCCGTCATCCCGGTCGACGGCGGACTCGGAATGGGGCACTAGTCATGGGAGATGGCATGGGCATTCTCGACGGCAAGCGGATCCTGGTCGCTGGGGTCACGATGGACTCCTCGATCGGCTTCGCGGTGGCGCGCGTGGCGCAGGAGCAGGGCGCCACGGTGCTCATCTCCAACTTCGGCCGCGCGCTCGGCATCACCAAGCGGATCGCGAAGCGACTGCCGTCCGAGCCGCCGGTGCTGGAGCTCGACGTCACCGACGACGAGCACCTGGCCCGGCTGCCCGAGCTCGTCCGAGAGCACGTCGACGGCCTCGACGGCGTCGTGCACTCCATCGCCTACGGCAACCCCGAGACGCTGCTCGGAGGCAAGTTCCTGGACGGCCCGTGGCCCGACGTCGCGCAGGCGGTCCAGGTGTCGGCGTACTCGCTGAAGTCGCTGGCCATGGCCTGCCGCCCGCTCATGTCGGAGGGGTCGTCGGTCGTGGGGATGACCTTCGACGCGACCGTGGCGTGGCCGGCGTACGACTGGATGGGCGTGGCCAAGGCGGCTCTCGAGTCCACGAACCGTTACCTGGCCCGCGACCTCGGCCCGTCCGGCATCCGCAGCAACCTGGTCTCCGCGGGTCCGCTCAAGACGCTGGCCGCCAAGGCGATCCCGGGCTTCGAGGACCTCGAGTCGATGTGGAAGGACCGCGCCCCGCTCGGCTGGGACGAGACCAACCACTCGCCGACCGCGCACGCCGTCGTCGCCCTGCTCTCCGACTTCTTCCCCGCCACGACGGGCGAGATCATCCACGTCGACGGCGGTTTCCACGCGATGGGTGCCTGACCGCGCTCGCCACTTCAGGCGCTCGTCCACAGGGAGCGGCTGAGCTCCTCGCACTCGGTGACTGCGGACTCGTCTCTCATGGGACGGTGCTGCCCGTACCGCCCGAGCTCAGGACCGGACCCTTCACGCCGGGCTCGTGCGCAGGGAGCCTCGGCGTCACGCCGCAGATGCTTCGAGGCAAGCGCTTCGTCCGGCTGTACGACGGCGTGTGGCGGCACCGCGACCACGCGATGACGGCGGCCGATCGGCTCGAGGCGGCACGGCTCGCGCTCCCGGCCGACGCCCGCGTCACCGGAGTCACCCGCCTCCAGTTGCTCGGGCTGGACGTCGGCCCTCGTCTCCCGATGCGCTTCGTCGTCGCCCGGGACCACCATGTGTGACCTCGAGGACGTGTTCCTGCACCGGACCGTCCGGATGCCGCCGCTGGACGACGTCGGCGTGGCGCCCGTCGCGGCGTACGTCGCGTTCTGCGCGCTGGCGCGGGTCATCGACGCCATCGAGGTCGGCGACTGGCTCCTCCGGCACGGCCACGTCGGCTGGGACGAGCTGCGCGACTTCTGCGTCGAGCAGCGGTGGCGCGACGGGGCGCTGGAAGCGCTCTGGGTGCTGGGGTGGCTCGACGGCGACTCCTGGTCGCTCCGCGAGTCCGAGGTCCGATCGCTGCTCGTCTTCGCTGGCCTGCCGGCCCCGGAGTCGAACGTCGGTGCGGTCGCCGCTGACGACCAGACCCGCATCGGTGACCTGGTCTACCGGCGGTGGGGCGTGGTCGTCGAGTACGAAGGCGAGCACCATCAGCTCGACCGTGCCCAGTACGTCAAGGACATCGACCGCTACGCGTCCCTGCGGCGCGATGCCGTGCCGTACGTCCAGGTGACCAAGGAGAAGCTCGAGCGCCCGCGGCAGCTGGTCATGGAGGTGCACGATGCGCTGGTCGCCCGGGGGTACGACGGTCCGCGCGCCGGAGTTCGGCGAGCGGTGGCGGCAGCTGTTCGCACGCCTCTCCGACGTGGTGGCGGCCCAGCGGCGGTGCGTGAGGGTTGGTTCCGGACGCTGAAACCAACCCGTCACGTCACCGCGACCCGCGCCAAACCAACCCTCACGCACCGCCACCCCGCCGATCCCGGGCCAGGAGCCGCTCCGCTAGCGTTCCCGACGTGACGTCCCTGGTCGAGCTCCGGGTCCTCGAAGGGCCCAACCTCTACTTCCCCCGCGCGGCGATCAAGCTGACCCTGGACATCTCCGGGCTGGCGGAGGTGCCGACCGAGAAGGCGACCCGGTTCGCGGCCAGGATCGGGCTGCGGAGCTCGCGGCCGGGGGAGCCGGGGAGCGGGTTCCGGCAGCGGTTCGCGGCCCGGGCGGTGTCGCGGCTGGTCAGGTCGGTGGCGCACGAGTCCGGGACGAGCCGGCTCGCGGTGCGCGTGCGGCCGACCAACGACCCGCACCAGCTCGTCGTCGCGTACCCCTGGCGGCACCGCGAGCGAGCCCAGGAGATGGGCCGCGCGGTGGCCGCGGTCCTCGACGAGCTGCCGGCCGCCGACGTCGACGAGGCGGTCGGCCGGGCCGCCAAGCGGGTCGCCGACGCGCCGAACGGCGCGGGGCCGACCACGATCACCCCGCGCATCCCGGTCGTCGCGGTCACGGGGACCAACGGCAAGACCACGACCAGCCGGATGATCGCCCACATCGCGCGTACCTGGGGCAAGCACGTCGGCTGGTCCAACACCGACGGCATCTACATCGACGGCGTCCAGGTCGAGGCGGGCGACTACTCCGGCCCGAGCGGAGCGGGGCGGGTGCTGGCCCACCAGGACGTGGAGATCGCCGTCACCGAGACCGCCCGCGGCGGCATCCTGCTCAAGGGCATCGGGCTGACCCGCAACGACGTCTCGGTCGTCACCAACGTCAGCGCCGACCACCTCGGGCTCCAGGGCATCGACACGCTCGACCAGCTGGCCGAGGTCAAGGCCGTCGTCCCGCACATCACGCGCAAGGGCGGCTGGGCGGTGCTCAACGCCGACGACCCGCGGGTCTTCGCGATGCGGCAGGTCATCCAGGCCCAGCCGTGGGTGTTCTCCCGCGACCCGGACTCACCCGCGATCCGCGAGGTGCTCGGCCACGGCGGCCGGGCCACGACGGTGATCGACGGCTGGGTCTCGGTGCTGACGCCGAGCTCGGACGCGCTCCCGCTCGTCGAGCTGGTCGACGTCCCGATGACGCTGGCGGGGCTGTCGCGCTTCAACGTCGAGAACACGTTGGCCGCCGCGTCCGCCGCCCTCGCGATCGGCATCCCGCAGGACGTCGTCGTGGCGGGCCTGACCACGTTCCGGCCCGACTCCGAGCACAACCCCGGGCGGATGAACTTCTACAGCATCGGCGAGGTCTCGGTCGTGCTGGACCTTGCCCACAACGAGGCCGGGCTCGAGGCGATGGTCGAGATCATGAACGGCGTACGCCGCCCGGGCGCACGCGTGCTGCTCGGCCTCGGCGCCGTGGGGGACCGGCAGGACGAGCTGCTCGAGCGGCTGGGCGAGATGGCCGGGATGCACGCCGACGTGGTGACCATCGGCCACAAGCAGGGCGTACCTGCGAGGCCGCGACCAGGCGGAGATGGACGACCTGTTCCGCGCCGGCCTGGAGCGGGTCGGGATGACCGACGTGACGTCGTACGACACCGAGGTGGAGTCGCTGGCCGCCATGGTCGCCCAGGCGGAGCCGGGTGACGTCGTCGGCCTGATGTGCCACGCGGAGCGCCAGGAGGCGTACGACTGGATCGCTCGGCACGGCGGCACCGCCGACGCTCCGCGCACCCTCGCCGCCAAGGTCCGTCGCGCCACCGGCTGACCAGAAGTGGGGAACTGACTCGGTTTCCAACCGGGTGTTCGGTTGAATGGGGCCGTGGGGGAGTGGCCGTGACGACAGCGCTGCGCCCCTACGTGCCCGACGTGGCCGCCGAGTGGCTCGTCGGTGACCCCGACCAGCGGCACCGCAGCGTCGAGGGGACCCTCGCGTTCGTCGACATCTCCGGCTTCACGGCGCTGGCCAGGCGACTGACGCGCCAGGGGACGGTGGGCTCCGAAGAGCTCAGCGACATCCTCGACGCCACCTTCGGGGCGTTGCTCGCGCACGCCCGTCGCGAGGGCGGTGACCTGGTGAAGTGGGGCGGCGACGCCGTGCTGCTTCTCTTCACCGGCGAGGAGCACGCCGTCCGGGCCGTTCGCGCCTCGGCCGACATGCGCAGCGAGCTGCGCACGGTCGGGCGTACGAGCTCGTCGGCCGGAGGGGTGAGCCTGCGCATGTCGGTGGGCGTGCACAGCGGCCGGTTCGACTTCTTCCTCGTCGGCGACCCACGGATCCATCGCGAGCTCGTCATCAGCGGGCCGGCCGCGAGCCGGTGCGCCGAGATGGAGGTGCTGGCCAAGGCCGGCCAGATCATGCTGAGCGAAGCCACGGCCGCGCTGCTGCCACCCGGGCTTGCCGGCGAGACCGTGGACGAGGGTCGCCTGCTCCGACGCCGTCCGCCGGACGGCGGGTCGTCCGCCGGCGCCGTCGACGTCGGCGACCTCGACGTGGCGGAGCTGTTGTCCCCTCCCTTGCGTGCTCACCTCCTGGAGGCCGCGGGGAGCTCGGAGCACCGCACCGTCGGCGTTGCCTTCGTCGAGTTCTCCGGTACCGACGAGCTGCTGGCGCGCGAGGGGCCAGAGATCCTGGCAGCGGCGCTGGACGCCGTCGTGCGCAACGCGCAAGAGGCCTGTGCCGGCCGCGGCGTCACCTTCCTCGAGAGCGACATCAACCGCGACGGCGGCAAGCTGATGCTCGTCGCGGGCGCCCCCGGGGGCGGCCGGGACGTCGAGGACCGCATCCTCGGGGTGGCCCGCCTCGTGGTGGACCGGGCCGGCGTGCTGCCGCTCCGGGCCGGCGTGAACCGCGGTGGGGTCTTCGGCGGAGACTTCGGGCCGACCTTCCGGCGGACGTACTCCATCAAGGGCGATGCCATCAACCTGGCGGCCCGGGTGATGGGGAAGGCCCCGAGCGGCGGGGTGATGGCCACCGAGGCCGTGCTCGAGCGCGTGCGGCGCCAGGTGCGCGCCCGCGAGGTGCCCCCCTTCATGGTCAAGGGCGTCAACCGTCCGGTCCACGCCTCCTTGGTCGACTTCGTGGGTCGTCACGGCGAGGGCGAGTCGACGGCCGGGTCGGGCGCCGCGGCCGCGGTGACCCCTGTACGTGAGCGGGAGCTGGCCAGGGTCCGTCCGCTCGTCGAGAGATCAGCGCTGGGCGAGGGTGGGGTCGTCCAGGTCGTCGCCGATCCCGGCCTCGGCAAGTCGGCCTTCGCCGCCGCGGTCGCGCAGGAGGCGTCCGCGCACGCGGTGCATCGGGCGGTGCTGCGGGCAGTTCGGCGGCGCGACGGGCTACAACGCCGTACGACGGCTCCTGCGTGACGTCCTCGGCCTCGGCGGCGGGAGCCCGAAGGACGTGCAGGTCGAGGCACTGCGCGAACTGGTGACGGACCGCTGCCCCGACCTGCTGCCGTACTTCCCGCTGCTGACCGTGGTCCTCGACGCCGCGGTCCCCGACACCCCCGAGACCCGGGACCTCGGTGAGCAGTTCCGCGCCGCCAAGCTTCTCGAGGTCGTGGTCGCGTTCCTCGACGTCGTCCTGGACAAGCCGACCGTCCTCGTGTTCGAGGACGTCGACGAGATGGACGACTCATCTGCCGCCATCGTGACGGCACTGGCGGAGATCGTCAGCGAACGACCTTGGCTGCTCGTCGTGACCCGGTCCCGAGGGATCACGGGGCTGCGGTTGCCCGAGGAGGTCGTCGTCGAGGAGGTGGAGCTCCAGCCGTTCGACCACGCCGAGTCCGTGGCCCTGCTGGAGTCCTGGACCGTCGAGGAGCCGGTCAGCCGGCACCTGGTCGAGGCGATCGCGCTGAAGGCCGGCGGCAACCCGCTCTTCATGGAGGCGCTGCTGGACGTGGCCCGTGAGCGCGGGACGGTCGCCGACCTGCCCGACTCGCTGGGAGCCGTCGTGGCCGGTGAGATCGATCGACTGAGCCCCCGTGACCGCACGGTGCTGCGCTTCGCCTCGGTGCTGGGGGACCAGTTCGCGTTCTCCTCGCTCCACGAGCTGGTGAGCGACGAGGGGTGGAAGCTCGAGCCCGGTGACCTGCACCGGCTGGACCAGTTCGTGCAGCCCGAGGGCGACAACGAGGTCTGGTGGCGGTTCGCCAATGCGGTGGTCCGTGACGCCGCGTACGCCGGCCTGCCCTTCCGGCTCCGGCGGCGGATGCACCGGCACGTCGGCGAGGTGCTGGAGAAGATGACCGACCGACCCCGACGAGATCGCCGGGCAGCTGGCCGTCCACTTCTGGGAGGCCGGGGACCAGGCGCCGTGCCTGGCGGTACGCGCGGACGGCCGGAGACCGCGCGCGCGCGGCGTACTCGTACGCCGAGGCACTCGACGACTACCGGCTGGCCGTGGAAGCCGCGCTGCAGGTCGACGGCGTGCCACACAAGGAGGTCGCCGACGTGCTGGAGGCCACCGGCGACGTCGCGGACCTCGCCGGGACTCACTCGCGAGGCCATCGCGGCGTACCGACGGGCGCGGGACTTCGCCCGGTCCGACCCCGTCTCCGTCGCGAGCCTGATGGCCAAGGAGGTGGCGCTGCACCAGCGGATCGGCCAGCTGACCACGGCGCTGCGCATCATCGCGCACGCACGCGGCCTGGTCCGCGAGGAGTCCTCGCGTGCCTCTCAGGTGCGCTCGCATCTGACGGCCCGGCTGGCGTTCATCAGCCACATGCGGGCCCGGCACGCGGACGCCCTGCGCTGGAGCGCGCTCGCGGTCCTGGAGGCCCAGCGCAGCGGCGACAGCCTGGCCGTGGCCCTCGCCTTCAACGTCCGCGACCTCGTCCTCACCGGCGCCGGCAAGGTGGGCGACCAGCCGTTCGGCGAGCTGGCCCTGGCGAGCTACGAGAAGGCCGGGGACCTGCTGATGATGTCGCGCTGCCTCATCAACCTGGCGATGCGGGCGCTCCAGGAGGGACGCTGGCCGCTGGCCCAGGAGCGGCTGGAGCGGGCCGCCGAGCTGACGCGCCGGGTGGGCGACACCGCCAACGAGGCCCTCGCCGCCTACAACCTGGCCGACCTCGCGATCCGCCAGGGTCGCTTCGAGCTCGCCGAGCACCTCCTGATGGACGCCGCGCGGTACTGCCCGCGTGGCCGACGACGTCGAGCTGCTGGCCCTGGTCCGGCGCGAGACCGGCAAGGTGCGGGTGGGGCAGGGCCGGGTGGACGACGCACGCGTGGCCTTCGCCGAGGCCCGCGAGGGACTGCTGGCCGCCGGCCTGGAGCACGAGACGCTCGACGTCGACGCCGGGCTGGCCGAGTGCGCCGCCCTGGAGGGCGACCTGGCGGGAGCGCTCGTCGATCACGGAGGAGGCGATCGCCACCGCGACCCGGATCGGGCACGAGACCGCGCTCGGCGACCTGCACTGCCTCCGCGGGAGCCTGCTGCTGCAGCAGGAGCGGCACCGCGACGCCGAGCAGGAGTTCCAGCGCGGACTGGACTCACCCGACGCGGGGGAGGGTGGGTGCGTCCGGGCCCTCAACCTGCTCGGCCGCAGCCTGGCGCGCGCGGGCGCCGGGCGCCCGGACGAGAAGGACCTCCACGCCGCGCTCGCGACGCTGCGCGAGCTGGGCGTGGAGGTCCTTCCTCACCGCTTGGGCCACTGGGTGGCGTGAGGACCGCTCACATGGCCCCCTTCAGGTCCCTGAAGAACAGGACGACGAGGATGAGGTCGCCGGCGTTGTTCCGCTTGCTCGACACGTAGTCGGTGCAGAAGTCCTCCGTCGCTCTGGATGACACCCTTGGACGTGCAGGGGTCCGACACCTCCAGCGGGCCGGTCGCGGAGAGCGACGCCTTGGCCGTGTAGAAGGAGACGCCCTTGCCGGGGCACTGGGTCTTGTCGCACTGCAGCAGCAGCGTGGCCGGGTTCGTGCGGCTGTAGATGTCGACCGGGGTCACCCCGTCCGGACCGAACTTCTGCAGGCCGGCGATGAACTGGACCTCCTTGTCGGAGGTGCACAGCGGCGTCGGTGCACGAGCCCGACGACAGGGCCGCCGCGTCGGAGCCGATGCCCTGGGAGCAGGACCACGACGCCGCACACGGAGTCGTTGGACTCGGTGTTGCAGGTGCTCGGCGCCCAGGCCGGTCGCCAGGGATCGGGTCGCCCTTCGGCGTGAACTTGAGCGTGTCGAGGACGTCGAACGGCGCGCTCTGCCCGGGCTGCGCGAGGTGCTGGTGGTCTTCTTCAGCGCCGCCCGGAGGGCGATGCCGTCCTCGGCCGCCGAGTAGGCGACCGTGAAGGTGACCGTCGATCCCTTGGTGGGCACGCTGAACGTCCCGGGGGTGAAGGAGCCCAGTGGCGTTGGCGGAGTCCGCGCGCACCGGCGTCAGGTTGATGACGGTGCCCTTGTTGAGGTCGGTGCCGTCGCTGACGCGTGATGGTGACGAGGATGGTCGCGCTCGCCCTTGGCCGCCAGCACGGTCGGGCAACGCCGCGGTCGGGGCGCCCGTGAGGGTGCCGGGCTCCGAGCGCGGAGTTGTCGGTGCGCACCGACACCAGCAGGTCGGGCGGGGTCGCGGCGCCCGACGGCGCCGCCCCCAGGCTGCTGGCGAACAGCCCGGCGACCAGCAGGAGTGCTGCCGTCGCCGCTGCGCGGACTCGTCCCCGGACGGTAAGGCTCGCGAATTGTCTAGACATGCTCGTCATTTCCCCCTGGTCGGCTGGCGCCGCACCCCCCGGTACGACAGCTCAACGTGCGGTGCCGACAGCCGAAGGCCGCCGTCCTGGATCTCTACGCAAGGATCCGAGCAACCCCTCAGGGGTCATGTTTCGGACTTCGAGAAGACGTGTCAAGTCAGGATGCTCCGGGGCGCGCCGCGGAACGTGAGACGCCGGGGCCGTCTTGCCCCCGGTGCCGCAGACTGGACGGGTGGCGGACCTGTTGACCTTCAGCGCCGACCTGCCGACCCGCACCGTGCCCGCGGGCGAGACGGTGATCGACGAGGGTGACCCTGCCGGCCGGATGCTCATCCTGGTGTCGGGCTCCGTCGTCGTGGAGCACGACGGGGTGGCCTTCGCTCGCATCGACACCCCGGGAGCGGTCTTCGGTGAGATGTCGGTGGTGCTCGACCGTCCTGCCACGGCCACCGTGAGGGCAGCCGACGAGGTGGTGCTGCGCGTGGTGGAGGACCCGGTGCAGTTCCTCACCGACCAGCCCGGGGCGGCGCTCGCCGTGCTCCGCACCACGGCGTCGCGACTGGACGGCCTGACGCAGTACCTGGTGGACGTCAAGCGCCAGTTCGCCGACGCGGGCGGGCACCTGGGCATGGTGGACGCGATCCTCGACCACCTGGTCCACCATCAGGGACCGCGCGTGCAGACCGGCTCGGCCCGCGACCCCGAGGGCGACCACGCTCACTGAGCGTCGAGCGACACCTTCTCCGAGGAGAACACCCCGAACCAGTCCGCCGTCGCGGCCTCGGTGTCGAGGGTGATGTGAGGCGGCACCTTGCCGATCTGCTTGCCCGCGTTGAACACCCAGGTCTCGCCCAGCCGGGCGTGCCACGTCCCGCCGTCGACCCACGGGGCCTGGTGGATGTGGCCGCAGAAGACGAGGTCGGGGTGGTGCTGGCCGATCCACTCGGCGAGCTCGACGTCGGGAAAGGTACGGCGGCCGTCGTGGCAGAGGGGAGTACCGGCGGGTGGTGCGTGGTAGATCCACACCCACCGCGCCGGACGGTCCCGGGCGGCCGCGGCCAGCTGGATGCCGACCTCGTCACGGGTGATCGGCCCGTCCCACCAGGGGCAGACGGTGAACCGGGTGTCGCCGATGTCGACCGACGAGCCGTCCACGTGCAGGCCGTCGTGGGTGAGCTTCCGCAGCCACCTGGCCACCTGCTCGCCGTGGTAGGCAGGGCCGTCGAGGTCGTGGTTGCCCGAGGCGGCGAGCACGGTCGTACGTTCGGCCAGCTGCCCCAGGTAGCGCGAGATGACGACGGTCTGGACCTCGTGGGGAACGGGGCTGACCACGTCGGCGAGATCGCCGGCGATCACGACCGCGTCCACCGTGTCGGCGGCCTCGAGCAGCCAGTCGTAGTGCGGCAGCCGGTAGTGGAGGTCGGAGACCACCAGGATCCGCATGTCCGGATCCTCCCGTACCTCAGGGGGTCTCCCGGACCGGTCTCATGAAGGACAGCTGGAGGTCGAGGTCCGGCGGTCAGCTGGTGGGCTCGGCCGGGACGTAGTCGGGGTCGGCCGCCGGGGCCGAGGCACTGGCGCCCGCGCCGGCCTGGGCCTGCTGCGACCAGTTCTCCAGCTCGGCCATCACGGCCTGGTGCTTGTCGACGCAGATGACGAGGAGGTCCCCGGCGTTGGCGCGGGACATCGCGTGACGCACGGCCGCGATCTCGTCGTGCACCTCCTCGACCTGCTTGCACCGCCCGCCGGCGGCCATGCCGGCCTTGACGCCCTCGGTGACCAGCCGGGACACCTCGCCCGCCTTGCGGCCGCGACTGTTCTGGTCCTCGCGCACGATGACCACGTCGAAGTGGTGGGCGGCGATCTCGCCGAGCTCACGCATGTCCTCGTCGCGGCGGTCGCCGGCCGTGGCGATCACGCCGATGCGCGACGGTCGCGCCAGGTCGTGCGACAGGGACTCGCCGACGCGGTCCACGAAGTCGCCGAGCTGGCGCATGGCCGGGGCGTTGTGGCAGTAGTCGACGATCACGTTGACGCCGTTGACGTCGACCTCGTTGAGGCGACCCGGAGCGAGGTAGTAGTTGGTCGAGAAGGTCCGCAGACCCTGCCGGATGTCGTGCAGGGGGGCGCCGGCCGCGAAGGCGGCCGCGGCCGCGGCCAGGGCGTTCTGCACGTTCATCCGGGCCCGGCCGCTGAACGTCGCAGGCAGCAGGTGGGTCCAGGCCAGCTGCATCTCGCGCCGGCCGTGCTTGACCACGATCATCTCGCCGCGCTCGGACGGGTTGAGGACGAGCGCCTTGCCGCCACGCCGGCAGTGCGCCTCGATCAGCTCGCGCGAGTCCGAGCCCGGCTCCTCCATCGAGAACCAGACGACCTGGCCCGAGCAGCGGCGGCGCATCTCACGGACCAGCGGGTCGTCGGCGTTGAGCACGGCGTGGCCGTCGCGGGGCACCGCCTCGACCAGGACGGCCTTCACGTCGGCGAGCTGCTCGACGGTGTCGATGCCGCGCAGGCCGAGGTGGTCGGGCTGCACGTTGAGCACCACGGCCACGTCGTTGCGCTCGTACCCGAGGCCCTCGCGCAGGATGCCGCCGCGGGCGACCTCGAACACCGCGAAGTCCACGCGCGGGTTCTGGAGCACCATCCGGGCGCTGCGGGGTCCCGAGGCGTCGGCGCGGATCAGCAGCCGTTCGTCGATGACCACGCCGTCGGTGGAGGTCATCCCGACCTTGCGGCCCATCCCCTTGAAGATGTGGGAGATCATCCGGGCCGTCGTCGTCTTCCCGTTGGTGCCGGTGACGGCGACGATCGGGATCCGGCTCGGGGCGCCGGGCGGGAACAGCATGTCGACGACCGGTTTCGAGATGAACTGCGGCTCGCCGATGGTCGGGTGGGTGTGCATCCGGAAGCCCGGCGCGGCGTTGACCTCGCAGATCGCGCCGCCGGTCTCGCGGACGGGCTCGGTGATGTCGGGGCAGATGAAGTCGATCCCGGCGATGTCGAGCCCGATCATCCGGGCCGCCTCCTCGGCGATCTCGACGTTCTCGGGGTGCGCCTCGAAGGTGCGGTCGATGGAGATGCCGCCGGTGGACATGTTGCCGGTGAGCGCGAGCTTGACCATCTCGCCGTTCTCGGGAACGGACTCGAGCGTGTGGCCCTGACCGGCCAGCACCTCCTTGGCCCCTGCGTCGATCTTGATCCTGGTCAGCACCTTCTCGTGCCCGACGCCGCGGCGCGGGTCGGCGTTCGTGAGCTCGACGAGCTGCTCCACCGACGACTGGCCGTCGCCGACCACGTGCGCGGGCACCCGCTCGGCGATCGCGACCATCCGGCCGTCGATGATCAGGCACCGGTAGTCCTTGCCGGTGACGAACGACTCCACGATCACGTTGCCGCGCCGGCTCTGCTCCTGGGCGATCGGGTAGGCCTCGCGGACGTCGTCCTCGCTCTGCAGGTCCAGGCACACGCCGCGGCCGTGGTTGCCGTCGAGCGGCTTCACCACGACCGGGAAGCCGATCCGCTTCGCCGCCGCGACGGCGCCGTCGACGCTGCGCACCGACTCCTGCTTGGGGACCGGGAGGCCGGCCGCGCCGAGGAGCCGGGTGGTGAGGTCCTTGTCGGACGCCACGTCGACCGCGATGGCGGAGGTGGCCGACGTCATGGTGGCGCGGATCCGCTTGGCGTGGACGCCCTGGCCGAGCTGGACGAGGGAGTACTGGTTGAGCCGGATCCACGGGATGTCGCGGGAGACGGCCTCGTCGAGGATCGCCTGCGTGGAGGGCCCGAACGCCGTCCGCTCGGCGCGCAGGATGAAGCTCTCGAGCTCGGCGTCCCAGTCGAGCTCGGGATCGGCCTGGACGAGGTGGTTGACCAGCCGGACGGCCAGCCTGCCGGCGGCGAGGCCGACCTGCTCGTCGGCGTACCCGTAGATGACGTTGTAGACGCCCTGGCGGCCCTTGACCTGCCGGGTCTTCCCGCGGCGGATGTCGTGTCCCACCACCTGCTGGAGCGCCAGCGCGCAGTGCTCGGCGACGTGGCCGAGCCAGGTGCCCTCGTTGAGGCGCTCGACGAAGCCGCCGCGGCGGCCGCGCGAGCACGAGTGGTGCTGGAGGCCGGGGAGCATCTCGAGCAGGTGCTCGGTGAAGCCGGGGAGCGTGTTGGTCGGGTGGTCCTCCAGGCGCCCGAGGTCGACCACGAGATGGATGGCCTGCTCGTAGGACCAGATGTTGGCCCCGCGGTAGACCCGCGTCTCGAGGATGGTCAGGTCCGGCGTGGGGCGTTCGGTCACGAGACGGGTCCCTCCAGGTGGTCGGGCTTCGGTCTGATCTTGGTGCGCGTGCGGGCCAGCCGTCTACGCAGCGCGGACGGGCTCGCGTCGGCGGCGGCGATGTCGCGGGCGAGCTGGAGCATGTCGCGCTGGGCCTCGGCGAGCTCGGCGGCGTCCTCGGGGTCGACCCTCGTCGGCGCCGGGACCAGGGTGCGCGTGGTCAGGTCGAACGTCGCCCCGGCCGGCAGCACGTGCAGCACGACGCCGCTCGCCAGCAGGGGAGAGGAGCGCTTGGCCTCGTGGGCGTTGGAGACGATCCGGGCCGGGTCCATGATCGTCACCGAGCCGCGGCCCAGCACGTTCAGCAGCTCGTGCCGTCCCTGCGGGCCGTCCTCCTGGGTGATCACGGCACACGTGTCCTCGTCGACGCCGATGCCGAGGAGCTGCGGCGACTGGGCGACGATCATGAGCAGCCGGCCGTACCGGTTGCGCTGGTCGAAGTGCTGGTCGATGACCGCCGAGCCGACCAGGCCGAGCCCGGCCGCCACTTGGGTCATCCGCTGCTTCGGGGTCGCCCCGCCGACGCCGAACGCCACCATGTGCGAGGACTGGATGCTGGCGCCCGCGGAGGTGCCGGCGACGACCGCCCCCCGGCGATGGGCCTCGACGATCGCGTCCCCCAGCGGCGTGCCGCAGATGATCGCGGACAGCTTCAGCTGGTTGCCGCCCGTCATGAAGACGCCGGTCGCCTCACCGACCGCCTTGACCAGGTCGGGGTCGTGCGCCTCCTCGCGGCTCTCGGGCCGGATGGGCACCACCTCGCCGGCGCCCAGCCGCCGGAACAGGGCGTCGTACACCTCGACGACCTCGTCGCCGAGGGACGACGCGGTGGGGATCAGCGCGATCCGGGCGTCGGCACCGCCGCAGGCCGACACGAACTCCTTGAGGATCGTGCGCTTGCGCAGCTTGTCCTCGGCCCCGCCGATCACCAGCAGAGGTCCGGGCGCGGACCCGTCGGCAGGCGCGTCGGTGGGCGCGTCGGTGGGCGGAGGCATGACACCGCAGGCTAGCCGGTGCCAGAGTGAGTGGATGCAGGAAGAGGGGAGCGCGGACGCTGCCGACGAGACGTCAGGGCACCACGTGCCGCGCCGCATCGCGGTGATGCGGCACGGCAAGGCCGAGCCGGCCGGGCGCACCGACTACGAGCGCGAGCTCGCCGACCGCGGCCACCACGACTCCCAGGAGGCCGGCGGGTGGCTGGCGGGCCAGGGCTTCCGGCCCGACTTCGCCATGGTCTCGGCGGCGCACCGCACCATCGAGACGTGGGAGAGCGTCGCGGCCGGGGGTGGGTTCGACCTCGAGCCCTACCTCTCCGAGGTGCTCTACGGCGCCGGCCCGGAGACCGCGCTCGACCTGCTGCGCGAGGCGCCGGACGACGTGACCGCCGTCATCGTGATCGGCCACAACCCCACGATGGCCTCCCTGGCCTCCCTGATCGACGACGGCGACGGCGACCCCGCCGTGACCTCGGAGATGCTGTCGGGCTACCCGACCAGCGCCGTGGCCCTGTTCGAGTACGACGGTCCCTGGTCCGACCTCACCGAGGCCGGCGCCCGCCTCGTCGCCTACCACGTGGGCCGCGGCTGACGCCGAGTCGGCGCATCTGCAGCCCGAAACAGCGCCGAGTCGGCGCATCTGCAGGCCGGGGCGTCGTCAAGTCGGCGCGAGTGAGGTCCGCAGACCTGCAGATGCGCCGACTCGGCTCGTTTCTGCCCTGCAGATGCGCCGACTCGGCTAGATGGGGGGAGCGGGGGTGGTGAAGCCGTCGGCGAGGTCGGCGGCCTCGATCTCCTCGCGACTGATGCCGAGGATGTACATGATCGCGTCGAGGTACGGGACGTTGACCGAGGTGTCGGCCGCCTCGCGCAGCACGGGCTTGGCGTTGTAGGCGATGCCGAGGCCGGCGGCGTTGAGCATGTCGAGGTCGTTGGCCCCGTCGCCGATGGCCACCACGGCCGAGAGGGGTACGCCGACGTCGGCGGCGAACTGCCGGAGCGCCGTGGCCTTGCCGGCACGGTCGACGACGTCGCCGATGATCCGGCCGGTCAGCCTGCCGTCGACGATCTCGAGCTCGTTGGCGCGCGAGTAGTGGATGCCGAGGTCCTCGGCCAGACGGTCGGTGATCTGGCTGAACCCGCCCGAGACGATGGCGAACCGGTAGCCCAGCCGCCGCAACGTACGGACCATGGTCCGCACGCCGGGAGTGAGCACGATCGACTCGTACACCTCGTCGATGACCTTCTCGTCGAGACCCTCGAGGCGGGCGACCCGGTCGCGCAGCGCGGTCTCGAAGTCGATGTGGCCGCGCATGGCGGCCTCGGTGACGACGGCCACCTCGTCCTCCAGGCCCGCGTGCGCGGCCAGCATCTCGATGACCTCGCCCTGGATGAGGGTGGAGTCCACGTCGAGCACGACCAGGCGCATGCCGTGGCGGCTCAGGTTGGCCGGCTGGACGGCGATGTCGAGGCCCTGGACCGCCGCCTCCACCGACAGGACCGAGCGCAGCGTGGCGGTGTCGGCACCCGACACGTGCAGGTCGATCGCCGTCACCGGATAACGGGCCATCCGCTCGATGCGGTCGATGTTGGCCCCGGTGTCGGCGATCCGGCCGGCGACGGCGGCGAACGCCCGCGCCTTCAGCGGGGCTCCGATCACCGTCACGTGCGAGCGACCCTCGAGCCGTTGCCGGTTGTCGCCCGAGCCCCGGTCGATGTCGACCGTCATGCCGAGGGCGGCGCCGGTGTCCTGGAGCTTGGTCCGGAGCTTCTTCCAGTCGCGCGGGGCGGTGACGAGCACGCCGAGGATGAGCCGGCGCCGCAGCACGATCTGCTCGATGTCGAGGACCTCGACGCCGGCCTCCGCCAGCGTCTGGAAGATCGCCGACGTCACGCCAGGTCGGTCCTTCCCGACGAGGCTGATGAGCAGGGTGTCGGGCGGCTCCGAGGCTTCGGTCATGACGGGAACGAGGCTAACGGTCGTCGGCGTCCGGAGGATGCCCTGTCCGTGGCCCGGTCTAGCGTCGACGGCATGACCCACACCCACCACACGATCGACTACATCGAGCTCAACGTCGCCGACCTGTCGGCGGCCAAGACGTTCTACGAGCGGGCGTTCGGCTGGGCGTTCAACGACTACGGACCGGAGTACGCCGGGATCCGCGACCCCTCGGGCGACGGGGAGGTCGGCGGACTGGGCGTCGGCCGCCCGCCAGGCCCGGGCGGATCGCTCGTCATCCTCTACTCCGACGACCTCGAGGCCAGCGTGGCCGCGGTCGAGGCCGCCGGGGGCGCGGTCACCGAGGGTCCGTACGAGTTCCCCGGGGGCCGGCGCTTCCTCTTCACCGACAACAGCGGCAACCTGCTCGCGGTGTGGACGCCGGCCCAGGTCTGAGCGTGATCCGTCCTCACGTGCGGGGTCGTCCATACCTCGAATGGGGGGTTCCAGAGGTCTTGCTGCCACCGGTGGTGCACGGCTCGCCATGATGCGAGCCAGGCCACGTATCCGGCCCTCGGGAACCCAACTGAAGAGGAGGGACCGATGACGCACACGAAGTCGGTACTGACGGCTGCGTTCTTCGCAGTTGTTCTCGTGGGTGGAAGCTCCAGCGCCGCGTTCGCTGGTGAGGTGACCGGCAAGCCGGGCATCCCGGGCCAGGCTGGATCGGGTTCGGGGGTCAGCACCGGGGCGCCGGCGAACTCGAACTCGATCTGCTCCTTCAGCGGGCTGAACGACATGGTCAACGGGCCGATCGACAGCATCACGCAGACGCCTGCCAACCAGGGACCTCCTGGTGCGCCGGGCCACGGAACCTGCGCCGGTGGCAGCAACCCGCAGAACCCGTAGAGCAGCGGTCGCGCGGCCGTCCCGCAGTCATGCCCTGCGGGACGGCCCGCGGCGTTGTGCGCTGACGTGTCGACGCTGGGCTGAGCCAGCCCTCAGCCGGGCGGCCAGACCTCGGGGGAGCAGGCCGCGACCAGCGCGTGCCGGGCCGCGGTGGCCAGGTCGCGCAACGCCGTACGACGACCCTCGGCCTCCGCATGGGTGATCGCGGCGCCGTCGTCGTCGAGGGCCAGGTCGACGATGCCCGCGGCCTGGAGGGCGCGTGCGGCGAGCTCGACGCAGCGCGGCGGCGTGCCGGGCGGAGAGTCCAGCCGACCGAACGTACGTAGGTCGGTCAGCTCGTCGGCCACGTCCGGTCGCCACCGGGCCACGTCGAGAGCGGCCAGCTTGTCGGCCGTGTGCACCATCGCGAGGCGGAGCCGTCGGTCCGCCTCCCCGACGTCGGTCAGCTGCCGGGGCCGCGCGGCGTACGCGTGCCAGAACACGACCGCGCCCTCACGCCGCGGCACCCACCCGTGGGCTCCGGCGATCACCGCCTCACCCGCCTCGAACGCCGCGGCGTTGAGCTCCGCCGGCCCGCCGAGGCCGGCCGGGTCGCCCTCCGCCGGCCACGCCAGGCCGAGGTGCTCGGCGCCCTCCGCTCGGAGCCGGCCGAGCGCCGTGGCCAGCCCTTCGGGCTCGCCGTCGGCCGTCGGACCGATGACCCGATGGGTGGCGTCGTCCCCGATGATCGCGTCCACGGCGAGGTCGGCCACCACGGCACCGCGCATCCAGGCGGTGCCCCACCAGGCCAGCCGCGCCGACAGCGGAAGGGGCGTGCTCACGGGCGGCGAGGATACGCCGGGGGTGCCTTGGTCCTTCGCTACGGTGGCGCCATGGTCGCCGTCCTCGAGTTCGCCGACGTGTCGGTCCGGCGGGGGACGGCCACCCTGATCGACACCATCTCCTGGCGGGTCGACGAGCCCGACCGCTGGGTGGTCCTCGGCCCCAACGGGGCGGGCAAGACCACGTTGCTGCAGGTCGCGGCGGGGATGATCCACCCGACCGACGGCGTCGCCGGGATCCTGGGCGAGGTGCTCGGCACGGTCGACGTCTTCGAGCTGCGCCCCCGCATCGGCGTGACGAGCGCGGCCCTCGCGGAGCGGATCCCCCGGAGCGAGAAGGTGCTCGACGTGGTCGTCTCGGCGGGGTACGGGATCATCGGGCGGTGGCGCGAGACGTACGACGACCTCGACTACGAGCGTGCCGACGAGCTGCTCGCCGAGGTCGGGGTCCAGCGGCTCGCCGACCGCACGTTCGGCACGCTGAGCGAGGGTGAGCGCAAGCGGGTGCAGATCGCCCGGGCGCTGATGACCGACCCGGAGCTGCTGCTGCTCGACGAGCCGGCGGCCGGCCTCGACCTCGGCGGTCGTGAGGACCTGGTCTCCACGCTGTCGCTGCTGGCCAGCGCGCAGTCGTCGCCCGCGACGGTGCTCGTCTCGCACCACGTGGAGGAGATCCCGCCGAACTTCACCCACGCGATGCTGCTGCGCGACGGCCAGGTCGTCGCGGCCGGCCCGATGGCGGAGGTCATCACGGAGGCCAACCTCACCGCCACCTTCCGGATGCCCCTGGTGCTCACCCACGAGGCCGGCCGTTACGCCGCCCGCCGACGCTCGCGACGGCACCGGGCCTGAGGCGCCGTTGCAGCGATCTCGGGCTGGCTCCGCCGGATAGGCTTGAGGCATGGATTGGCTGGGCGACCACCTCTGGGCCGGGTGGCTGGCGCTCGCCCTCGTGCTGGGTGCCGCGGAGCTCGCGAGCCTCGACCTGGTCCTGCTCATGCTGGCGGTCGGCGCGATCGCCGGGGCCATCAGCGCGGGGATCGGCCTGGCCCTCGTCCTGCAGGTCCTGATCGCTGCCGGCGCCTCCGTGGCGATGCTGGCCCTGGTCCGGCCCAACCTCGTCAGGCGCCTGCACACCGGCCCTGACCTCCAGCTCGGGCACGGCAAGGTGGTCGGTCACCAGGCGCTCGTCACCGAGGTCGTCACCAGCATCACCCCCGGCCGCGTCAAGCTGGACGGCGAGATCTGGAGTGCCCGTCCCTACGACGAGTCGCTCACCATCAAGGCCGGCGAGACCGTGGAGGTGCTGGCCATGAAGGGCGCCACCGTCTTCGTCCACCCGGTGAACGAAACCCTCGAGCCGTGACCCGCCAACCGACAGGAAACCTCTCGTGACGCCGTACCTCCTGGGACTCTTCGTCCTGATCCTGCTGTTCGTGGTCCTGCTGCTGGTCAAGACGGTGCGGATCATCCCGCAGGCCCGGGCGGGCATCGTCGAGCGCTTCGGCAAGTACAAGGAGACGCTCCCGGCCGGCCTCAACGTCGTCGTCCCGTTCGTCGACAGGGTGCGCTACCTCATCGACCTGCGTGAGCAGGTCGTCAGCTTCCCGCCGCAGCCGGTCATCACCGAGGACAACCTGGTGGTCTCGATCGACACCGTCATCTACTTCCAGGTGACCGACCCGGTGGCGGCGACGTACGAGATCGCCAACTACATCCAGGCCATCGAGCAGCTCACCATGACCACGCTGCGCAACATCGTCGGCGGCATGGACCTCGAGGAGACGCTGACCAGCCGCGACCAGATCAACTCCGGCCTGCGCGGCGTGCTCGACGAGGCGACCGGCAAGTGGGGCATCCGCGTCAACCGCGTGGAGCTCAAGGGGATCGACCCGCCGCCGTCCATCAAGGACTCGATGGAGAAGCAGATGCGCGCGGACCGCGAGAAGCGCGCCGTCATCCTGACGGCCGAGGGCCAGCGGCAGGCCGCGATCCTCACCGCCGAGGGCAACAAGCAGTCCATGATCCTGAACGCCGAGGGCGACCGCGAGTCGCTGATCCTGCGGGCCCAGGCCAACCGTGAGTCGGCGATCCTGCGGGCGCAGGGTGAGGCCCAGGCCATCACCAACGTCTTCCAGGCGATCCACGACGGCCAGCCCGACCAGTCGCTGCTGGCCTACCAGTACCTCCAGATGCTCCCCAAGATCGCCGAGGGCGACGCCAACAAGGTCTGGGTCATCCCGAGCGAGATCACCAAGGCCCTGGAGGGCCTGGGCTCTGCGGTGCACGAGGTGGCCGGCATCCCCCTGAAGTCCGAGGGCGTGCGTCACCGGGTGGCCGACTACGGCTCCAACGACCGGCTCGAGACCGGCGACGACCGCGAGCTGGCCAGCACCAACAGGGCCGTCGAGGCCGCGATCGCGGCGGCCGAGCACGCCGCGCACCCGGGTGCCGCCACGCCGCCGGTACCGCCGCCCGTGGCCCCCGACGTGAACGAGCCGCCGCCCGCCGCACCCGCCCCATGAGGTGACGCCGTTCGAGGTCGTGGCGATCCTGCTCGCCGGCTGCGCCGCGGGCACGATCAACACCATCGTCGGCTCGGGCACGCTGATCACCTTCCCGACGCTCCTGGCGTTCGGCATCCCGCCGGTGACCGCGAACGTCTCCAACACGGTCGGCCTGGTGCCCGGCTCGATGTCGGCCGTGGTCGGCTACCGGGCCGAGCTGGTGGGTCAGCGGCCGCGGCTCCTCAGGCTGGCGTCGGCGTCCTTGCTCGGCTCCGTGCTCGGCGCCGTCCTGCTGCTCGTGCTGCCGAGCGAGGCCTTCGACACGATCGTGCCTGCCCTGGTCGCGCTCGGCGTGCTGCTGGTCGTGCTCGGCCCGCGCATCCAGGCCTGGGTCGTCGCCCGGGCGGACGCGCGCGGCGGCCTGCCCGACCACGGCGCGGTCTGGGTGTGGCCGGCCGTGCTCGTCGCGGGCGTGTACGGCGGGTACTTCGGCGCCGCCCAGGGCGTGCTGCTGATGGCCATCCTCGGCATCGGGGTGGTCGACAGCCTCCAGCGGCACAACGCCACCAAGAACGTGCTCGCCCTGGTGGTCAACCTGGTGGCGGCCCTGGTCTTCATCGCGGTCGCCGACGTCGACTGGGCCGTCGCCGGCCTGATCGCCGTCGGCTCGGTGATCGGCGGTCAGCTGGGGGCGACCGTAGGTCGCCGGCTCTCGCCGAACGTGCTGCGCGGCGTGATCGTGGTGGTGGGTCTGACCGCCCTGGTCACCCTCTTGTGGCCGTGACGTCAGCCTCGACGTAGGCATCCAGCCAGCGGCCGAGCTCCGCGTACGCGTGCGCACGGACCGTGGGCCGCGACAGGAAGATGTCGTGCATCGCCCCGTCGACACCGATGTACGTGACGTGCCGCCCCAGGGCGGTCGACCAGCGCCGGATCTGCGCCACGTCGAGCACGATGTCGTTGCGGTGCACCTCGTCGTTCAGCTCCCGGGCGTCGATGGTCGCCCCGGAGCTCATCACCAGCACGGGGCACGCGATGTCGAGGCCGTTGTGCACCTCGGCGTGGGCGTTGCGGATCGCCCGCAACCACCCGGCGTACATGGGCCAGCTCTCCAACGTCTTGAGCTTGAGGTCGTAGTCCCACTCGCCGCCGTAGTCGCGGTGCAGGCTCTCGCCGTAGACCGTCCGGATCTCGCGAGGGATCTCGCGCATCGGCCGGCGGCCGCCGAGGCCGCGGACCATCGCGGTGCCCGCGGTCCGCATCAGGACCGAGCCACGCAGGTCGAGCCACGGGGAGTTGAGGGCCACGCCCTTGAGGTGCGGTGCGCCCTCGTCGGCCCACAGCGACAGCGTGAGCCCGCCGGTGGAGTGCGCGGTGGCGACGACGTGGTCGTGGCCGTCGCGGTCGGTGATCCGGCCCCACGCGGCGTCGACGTCGTCGAAGTACTCCCGGATGTCGGTGACGAAGTTGGGGGTCTGCCACTCACGCATGCTGCGTCCGTAGCGGCGCAGGTCGATCGCGTAGAAGTCGTACCCGCGGGCGACCCACCAGTCGGCGTACTCCTTGTTGAAGAAGTAGTCGTTGAACCCGTGGACGTAGAGCACCGCCTTGTTCGTCGGCCGCTCCGCCCGGCGGTGCACGAGGGTGGTGACGACGGGGCCTTGCGCGTCCTCGGCGAAGTCGATCGTCTCGGCCATGTACGGCGGCCCGAGGATCTCGTCGACCTGCCCGGGCTGGTCGGAGGTCTGGTCCGCGGGGCTCATGTGCCCAGTGTGCCGTCGGCGGGGGCAGGATCATGGTCATGTCCGACGAAGAGATCGAGGTCACCGCTCTCGCCGTGAACGTCACCATCCCCGACCACCTGAGGTGGACCGACATCCGACGCGGCGACGAGTTCACCCTGATGACGCTGAACGTGCGTCTGCTCCCCGACGGGCGGCTGGCCGCCAAGGCCTACGGTCGCCCGACCGCAGGCGGTCGGGGCGCGTACGTCTCGTTCGCGGTCCCGGACCGGCCCGAGCTCCACGACCTCGTCTCCAGGGCCGGCTCCCGCGCGGCCGAGCTGTGGGCGGCGCACCGCGGCTTCGGTGACGCGCGGGGCAGACAGACTGGCGCGATGGCTGTCGACTGGTCGTCGGAGGTCGTCGTGGCCGCTGTTCGCCGGACCTTCCGCCGGACGGCGGGCGACGGGTCCGACGTCGAGTCCCTGCAGTTGCTGCTGCCATCAGGGAACATCGCACGCACTGGGTGCACGGGATGTTCCCCGAACCTCCGCGAACGACGCTCAGAAACCCTTGCTCACAAGGGGATTCACCGAAATTGTCTAGGCCACGTGAACCGAAGTCGCGAAACGTGCATCCCACTTCGTACCAGCCGAGAACGCCCACACAGGTGCGGCGAGAGGCACGTTCACCGGAGGTTCTGTCATGCGATCTTTGCGACCCATCATTGCGTCCCTCGCCGTCGCGGCGGCGGCCGGCGCATCCCTCACACCGGCGATGTCGGCCTCGGCGGCCGGTCAGGCGGGTGCCCAGCAGGCCACGCAGTACCAGGTCACGCTCAAGGCGTCGGCCAAGGAGGCGGTGGCCAACGAAGACACCGTCAAGCTCACCGGCAGCGTCATCCCGAAGCCACCGGAGGGCAGCAAGGTCGTCGTCCAGGTGAAGTACGAGGGGCTGAAGGCCTGGAAGAAGGTCGGGACGGCGACCGTGAAGCCGAACGGCAACTACCGGTTCGACGTGGAGCCGGAGTCGCACCTCGACCGGAGCTACCGGGTCGTCAAGAAGACCGACGACAAGGCCGAGGGCGACACCAGCCGCGAACGTGCGGTCGCGGTCACCGCGTGGAGCTGGCTGAACCGCCTGGTCCCGAGCGCGGGGGCGAACGTGATCAAGACCGACAAGATGCCCATCAACGGCGATGTCTACGGACACGTGCTCTTCTCGCCGACCTCCTCCTCGACGGCGTTCACCGAGTTCACCCTGGGTCGCAACTGCACCGACCTCGACGTGACGTTCGGGCTGTCGGACCGCACCGAGACCGGCGGCAAGGCCACGATGTCGCTGAAGTCGGACGGCGCGCTGGTCTACGTCCGGGCGTTCAACCTGGGCGAGTCCGAGACCAAGCTCGTGGACGTCACCGACGTCTTCCGGATCCGCTTCGACATGGCCCAGGACGACACCACGCCGGACACCGAGCCGTCGCTCGGCGCGGGCCGCGTCCTCTGCGACTGAGAGCCGACTGATCGGGGGATCAGTAGCCCGGGAACACCCTGCGCAGCTCCTCGAGCGTCACGTTGCCCGTGACCTCGATGCCGGCGGGGGTGTTCTCGGGCTTGAGGCGTCCGGCCAGCAGCCGTACGGCGGCCTCGCGCGGCCCCGTGAACGTCGCCGTCGGCGCGTCCACGCCTTCGACCAGGGCGACCGAGTCGTCGACCACGAGGGTGTGGTCGCCGACGGTCAGCCGGACGTCCTCGTCGAGCTTGTCGGCCTTGCCGGTGAAGCCGAGCATGAAGGCCATCGAGCCGGTGTAGTGGCGCACCACCAGGTCGGCGGCCTCGTCGCTCAGGACCGCGGTCGGGTCGAGGCCCACGCGGGCGTCCCAGCCGTGCAGGGTCTGCTCGTTGAGCCGCATCGCCAGCGGCGTCGTCAGCGGCACCGGGGCCGGCAGGAAGCCCAGGTCGACCATCGTCGTCTCGCGCTGCTCGGGCGTCAGCGACTCGTAGAGCTCCACCAGCCGGCCGTCGCTCTCCAGGAACCCGCTCGCCTGCTCGGTGGGCGGCAACGCGTTCCAGCGGTCCCAGACGTCCTGGTTCGTCGGTCGGTCGCCGCTCGCCGACCCGTCGTCCCCGAGGGCCGTGAGCAGGCTGTACCGCGCGATCTCGGCGCCGCTGCCGAGGTGCGAGAGCACGTCGGCGACGGTCCACTTCTCGGCGCCGCTCTGCGCGGCGAGCTGGTCGTCCGTGAGCCCCTCGACGACGGCCCGGAGGCGGTCGTGGTTGGCACGGAGCTCGGCAATGGTCTCGTCCACGAGTGAGGTCATGACAGGAGTAACCGGACCGCGGCCCGTTTGTTCCCGAGCGGAGCAGCAGGCTGCGAGGAACGAGCAGCCTGCGTGGGCTCCGCGAGCGAGTCAAGCGCGCCAGCGCTTGACGAGGCTTGAAGATCAGCTGCGAGCGGCGGCCGCGGCCACCAGCGCCGAGAAGAGCGCCTGGTCGCGGCCCATCTCCGGGTGCCACTGCACCCCGACGCAGAACCGGTCGCCCGGTGCCTCCATCGCCTCGACGATCTCGTCCGGCGACCACGCGGTGGCGACGAAGCCCGGGTGCTCGCGCACCGACTGGTGGTGGTGGCACTTGGCCCCCACCGTCTCGCCCTCGGCCGCGGCCACGCGGGAGCCGTGCAGGGTCCGCACGCTCAGCCGGCCGAACGCGTCGCCGCCGGGGGAGTGCTCGTCGTGGCCGACCACGTCCGGGGTGTGCTGGTCGAGGGATCCTCCGGCGGCGACCGCCATCAGCTGCATGCCGCGGCACACTCCCAGGACGGGGAGACCGACCTCGGTCGCCGCCGTGAGGAGGGCGATCTCCCAGGCGTCGCGGTCCTCGCGCCAGTTCGACGTCCGGTCGTGCGGTTCCTCGCCGTACCTTCCCGGGTCGACGTCCGCCCCACCTGAGACCACCAGGGCGTCCAGGCGGGCGACCACCGAGCGGGCCGAGATGTCGGAGCCCGAGGCGGGCGGGAGCAGGACGGGTACGCCGCCCGCGGCGACGATCGCATCGGCGTACTCGGCGTGCAGCAGGTCGGCCCGCTGGCGCCACACGCCCCAGGCGGCTTCCTCGCGGTAGGTCGTCAGCCCGACGAGCGGGCGCAGTGCCATCAGAGAGGAGTGACATAGGCCCCGGAGATCCCGCCGTCGACCAGGAACGTGTTGGCCGTGATGAACGACGACTCGTCGGAGGCCAGGAACAGCACGGCGTTCGCCATCTCCTCCGGCTCGCCGAACCGCCCCATCGGCACGTGCACCAGCCGGCGCGCGGCCCGCTCCGCGTCCTTGGCGAACAGCTCCTGCAACAGCGGGGTGTTCACCGGTCCGGGGCAGAGGGCGTTGACCCGTACGCCCTCCCGGGCGAACTGCACGCCGAGCTCGCGCGACATCGACAGCACGCCGCCCTTCGAGGCCGAGTACGAGATCTGCGAGGTCGCCGCACCCATCACCGCCACGAACGACGCGGTGTTGATGATGGATCCCTTGCCCTGCTCGAGCATGTACGGCAGCGCCGCCTTGCAGCACAGGTAGACGCTCGTGAGGTTGACGCGCTGCACCAGCTCCCAGGCCTCGAGGTCGGTGTCGAGGATCGAGTCGTCCTCCGGCGGGCTGATGCCGGCGTTGTTGAAGGCGATGTCGACCGAGCCGTAGGTGTCCTTGGCCGTTCGGAACATCCCGTCGACCTGGTCCTTGTCGGTCACGTCGACCTCGACGAACGTCGCCACGTCGGGGCCGCCGAGCTCCGCGACGACCTCGGCGCCGCGGGCCACGTTGAGGTCGCCGATCACGACCTTCGCGCCCTCCTCGACGAAGCGGCGTACGGTCGCCAGCCCGATCCCGGAGCACCCTCCGGTGACGACGGCGACCTTGCCCTCGATGCGTCCAGCCACTGTGGTTCCTCTCAAGACTCGTCGGAGAAGAAGACGTTCTTCTCCTCGGTGAAGGCGTTCGGGGCGTCGGGGCCGAGCTCGCGCCCGAGTCCCGACTGCTTGAACCCGCCGAAGGGCGTCCAGTACCTGACGCTGGCGTGCGAGTTCACGCTGAGGTTGCCGGACTCCACGGCGCGCGAGACGCGCAGCGCCCGGCCGAGGTCCCGGGTGTAGATCGAGCCCGACAGCCCGTACTCGGTGTCGTTGGCGAGCGTGACCGCCTCCTCCTCGGAGTCGAAGGCCATCACCGCGACGACCGGCCCGAAGACCTCCTCGCGCCAGACCGGCTCGTCGGTCGACGTCGACTCGACGACCGTGGGCGGCAGCCAGTAGCCGTCGCCACCCGGTGCGTCACCCTGGAACGCGACCGTCGCGCCGTCGATGTAGGCCTGCACGGAGTCGCGCTGCCGCGCCGAGACCATCGGGCCCATCTCGCTGTCGTCCTGCGCGGGGTCGACGACCTTCATGCCGCGGACCGCCGTCTCGAGGCGGCCGACGAACTCGTCGTACGCCGACCGCTCGACGAGGATCCGCGAGCGCGCGCAGCAGTCCTGGCCGGCGTTGTCGAACACGGCGTACGGCGCCGTGGCCGCGGCCTTGGCCACGTCGGCGTCCGCGAACACGACGTTGGCGCTCTTGCCGCCCAGCTCGAGGGTCACCCGCTTCACCTGGTCGGCGCAGCCGACCATGATCTGCTTGCCGACCTCGGTGGACCCGGTGAAGCAGACCTTGCGCACGAGCGGGTGCGTCACGAACCGCTGGCCGACGACCGAGCCGCTGCCCGGCAGCACCGTGAACACGCCCTCGGGAAGACCCGCCTCGAGCGCGAGCTCGCCGATCCGGATGGCCGTCAGCGGCGTGATCTCCGCCGGCTTCAGCACGACCGTGTTGCCCGCCGCCAGCGCGGGTGCGAAACCCCAGCCGGCGATGGGCATCGGGAAGTTCCACGGCACGATCACGCCGACGACCCCGAGGGGTTCGCGGAACGTCACGTCGACGCCGCCGGCCACCGGGATCTGCCGGCCGAAGAGACGCTCGGGTGCGGCGGAGTAGTAGTTGAGGCAGTCGCGGACGTTGCCGGCCTCCCAGCGGGCGTTCCCGATGGTGTGGCCGGAGTTCTCGACCTCCAGCCGGGCCAGCTCCTCGACGTGCGCGTCGACCACAGACGGCGAAGGAGCGCAGCAGCCGGGCTCGCTCGCCCGGGGCGATGCCGCGCCAGGACGTGAACGCGTCCTGGGCACGCTCGATCGCGGTGTCGGCCTCGTCGGCGGACGTGGACGGGACCTCGCGCAGCGCGGCCCCCGTCGACGGGTTGATGAGGGTGGTCGTCATCAGCTCACATCCGCTCGAAGGAGCGGGCCAGCTCCCAGTCGGTGACGTGCGCGTCGAAGGACGCGAGCTCGACGTCGGCCATGTTCACGTAGTGGTCGACGACCTCGTCGCCGAACGCCGACCGGGCGATCGCGGAGCCTGCGAACAGCTCACGGGCCTCGCGCAGCGTGTGCGGCACGTGCGGCTTGTCGGAGTCGTAGGCGTTGCCGACCAGCTCGTCCTCGAGAGCGAGCTCGTTGTCGATGCCGTGCAGGCCACCGGCCAGCATGCCGGCGAGGGCGAGGTACGGGTTGACGTCGCCGCCGGGCAGCCGGTTCTCCATGCGGGCGCTGGGGCCGTGACCGACCAGGCGGACCGCGCAGGTGCGGTTGTCGAGGCCCCACGCGACCGCGGTCGGCGCGAACGAGCCGGCGGCGAACCGCTTGTAGGAGTTGACGTTCGGGGCGTACAGCAGGGTGAACTCACGCAGCGTCGCCAGCACGCCGGCGATGAAGTGGTCGTAGAGCGGCGTGCGCCGGTCGCCGTCCCAGAACACGACGTCGCCGTTGTCGCCGCGCAGCGACAGGTGGATGTGGCAGGAGTTGCCCTCGCGCTGGTCGTACTTCGCCATGAACGTGATCGCCTGGCCGCGCTGGGCGGCGATCTCCTTGGCTGCCGTCTTGTAGACGCTGTGGTTGTCGGCGGTCGTCATCGCGTCGGCGTACAGGAAGCCGATCTCGTGCTGCCCGAAGTTGCACTCGCCCTTGGCGCCCTCGACGTCGAGCCCGGCGGCGTACATGTGGTTGCGGATGTCGCGCAGCAGCGGCTCGGTCCGGCTGGTGCCGAGGATCGAGTAGTCGACGTTGTACTGGTTGACGGGCGTCAGGTCGCGCCAGCCGAGGTGGTGGGCGTCCTCGTACGACGTGTCGAACGCGATGAACTCCAGCTCGGTGCCCGAGAGGGCGACCATCCCCTTGTCGGCGACCTTGTCGAGCTGGTGCCGCAGGATCGTGCGGGGCGACTGGAGCACCGGCGCGTGGTCGAGCCAGACCAGGTCGCACTGCACCATCGCCGTGGCCGGCATGTGGGTGAGCAGCCGGAGGGTCGACCAGTCGGGGACGAACTCCATGTCGCCGTAGCCCTTCTCCCACGAGGACATGGCGTACCCGGCGACGGTGTTCATGTCGATGTCGACGGCGAGGAGGTAGTTGCAGCCCTCGGTGCCGGCCTCGAGCGCGACGTCGAGGAAGTACCGCCCGTGCAGCCGCTTGCCCTGCAGCCGACCCTGCATGTCGGTGAACGCCATCACGACGGTGTCGATGTCGCCGTCGTCGATGAGCAGCCGCAGCTGCTCGGGAGTCAGGTAGCGGTCGTTGGGTGTGGTCATGGCTCTCCTAGCCCCGTCGGTCTAACCCAGCAGGCCGCGCAGCAGCGCGGCGGTGTCGTCGCAGTGTTCCTCCATGACCGCGCGGGCGCGGTCGTGGTTGCCCCGGCGGATCGCGCGGACCAGGACGGCGTGCTGGCGGTCGGAGTGGGCGATGTTGGCGTCGAGCACGGGGATCGCCAGCAGCATCTCGTGCAGGGTGGACTGCACCGACGTGACGGCCTCGACCATCCGCGGGGAGCCCGTGAGCGCCGCCACCGTCAGGTGGAAGCGGGAGTCGGCCTGTCGGTGCTCGGCCGGGCGCCGGGCGTTGGCCACCGCCGCGTGGGCCTCGTCGAGCTGGGCCAGGGCGCTGGCGTCCAGCTCCGCACGGGCGGCCAGGCTGGCCGCCCCGGGCTCGACGATCCGCCGGAAGACCAGGGAGTCCAGCCACTCCTGGCGCCGGGCCTCGGTGAGCCGGGCGGCGGCGCGCGCGGACGGCGTACGGGGCTTGAGGGTGACGACCGTGCCGCCACCCCGGCCTCGCCGGGTCTCGACCAGGCCGGCCTGGCGCAGCGCGGCCATCGCCTCGCGCAGCGTCGACCGCGAGACGTTGAGCCGCTCGGCGAGCTCGCGCTCGGACGGCAGGGTGCTGCCGAGCGGGTAGACGCCGAGCCGGATGGTCGTGGCCAGCTGCTCGACGCAGGCCTCGAAGGCGTGGTTGCCGCGGGTCGGACGCAGCACGGCCTCGGTGAGGTCGCGGCCCGACCCGGGCGATGGCAGCACGCGCCGAGTCTGTCACCACGGCGTGACGGCGACCAGAGGGCAATGGTCGGAGTTCATACCAATTCCCTGAGCGCATCTTCACAAGCGCATTCCGGCGGGTCTAGCCTCCGAACGTCTCGGTCCGTTCACCTTGTCGGCTAGAGAAGGTGCCCGATGCCTGAAGCCACGAACGCCGACCACCCCGAAGCCCGGGAGCTCACCGACGACGAGAAGCACCTGGCCAAGCTCGGCTACAGCCAGGACCTGCACCGCTCGTGGTCCGGCTTCTCCAACTTCGCCATCTCGTTCTCGATCATCTCGATCCTGGCCGGCTGCTTCACCAACTTCGGCGCCGGCTTCAACAACGGCGGCCCCATCTCGATCTCGTGGTCCTGGCCGATCCTCGGCGCGTTCATCCTGCTCATCGGCTTCACGATGTCCGAGCTGGTGTCGGCGTACCCGACGTCCGGCGGCATCTACTGGTGGGCCGCCAAGCTGGGCGGTCCGGCGGCGGGCTTCTTCACCGGCTGGCTCAACCTGATCGGCCTGGTGGCCGTGACGGCCGGTGTCTCCTACGGGTGCGCGACGTTCATCGACCTGACGATCAGCACGTACTCGACGGGTCTACGCCGAGGACTACTCGCTGACGCGCGTGTTCATCATCTTCCTGCTGGTGCTCGCCTGCGCGGCGATGCTCAACATCTTCAGCAGCCACCTGATGGCCATCATGAACAACGTCTCGGTGTGGTGGCACGTCGTCGGCGCCATCGATCATCGTGCTGATCCTGATCATCATCCCCGACCAGCACCAGTCGTTCAGCTACGTCTTCACCGAGCGGTTCAACAACTCCGGCTACGCCGACGGCAGCACGAGCGACGCATGGGCTTCTGGTTCTTCATCGTCCCGTTCGGCTTCCTGCTCACGCAGTACACGATCACCGGCTTCGACGCGTCGCACACCTCTCCGAGGAGACGGAGGCGCGCCTCCACGGCGGCGGCCAAGGGCATCTGGCAGTCGATCTTCTACTCGGTGCTCGGCGGCTACATCCTGCTGCTGTGCGTGGTGTTCGCGATTCCTGACAACGCGGACGGACAACCGGACAACGCCCTGGCGGGTCTCGGCGTAGCGCCGATCTTCGTCGAGTCCCTGGGTCAAGGACTGGGCCACTCTCGTGCTGTTCATCTCCGCGTCGGCGCAGTTCTTCTGCGCCACGTCCTGCATGACCTCGGCCTCGCGGATGACCTTCGCCTTCAGCCGCGACGGCGCCATCCCTGGCTCGGAGACCCTGAAGAAGCTCACCCCCAAGCGGGTGCCTGCCAACGCCGTGATGTTCGTGGCCCTGGCCAGCGCCGTCCTGACCCTTCCCGCTCTGATCAAGGTGGACGTCAACGGGACGCCGGTACCCCTGGCGTTCTACGCCGTGACCTCGATCGCCGTGATCGGCCTCTACCTGGCGTTCGCGATCCCGATCTACCTGCGCTGGAGGCACGGCGACAAGTTCGAGGTCGGCGCGTGGAACAACGGGTCGAAGTACAAGTGGATGAACCCGATCGCGGTCGCGGAGATCCTCATCGTGTCGCTGTACCTGATGATGCCGATCGACGCCGGCTGCGAACCCGTTCCGCGACGAGTTCGAGTGGAAGTTCGTCAACTACTCCCCGATCGTGACCCTCGGCGCGCTCGCTCCTCCTGACGATCTGGTGGAAGGCGTCGGCCAAGAACTGGTTCACCGGGCCCAAGCACACCATCGACGAGGCGGTCGTCAAGGCGTTCGAGGACTGACATCGAGCTCGATGCACCTCCTCGACCAGGTGCCCGTCCTGGCAGGTCCGAGATCAGTCGCGGACCTGCCAGGCGGGTTGACCAACCACAACCTTCGGGTGACGACGAGAACAGGGGACTACGTCGTCAGGCTCACGCAGAGCGACGCCGGCCTCCTCGGCATCGACCGGGACGCGGAACACGCGAACACCCGGTCGGCCGCGGAGGCCGGAGTCGGCGCGCAGGTCGTCGACTATCGGCCCGACCTCGGGATGCTGGTCATCACCTTCCTGCCGGGCAAGGCGCTCACGAACGAGACCATCGGCGCGCCGGGCGTCATCGCGCGGGCGGCCGACGCCATCCGCCGGCTCCACGCCGGCCCGAGGTTCACCGGCGACTTCGACATGTTCACCCGCCAGGCCGGGTACCTCGCGCTCGTGCGCGAGCACGGGTTCTCGCTCCCCGACGGGTACGACGCGTTCGCGCCGCAGTGGGAGCGCGTACGCCGCGCGCTCGCCGTCCGCCCGGCGGCCACGGTCCCGTGCAACAACGACCTGTTGGCCGGCAACTTCATCGACGACGGCCAGCGGGTGTGGCTGATCGACTACGAGTACTCCGGCAACAACGACCCGGCCTTCGAGCTCGGCAACACCGCCACCGAGTGCGACCTCAGCCGGGAGCAGACCGACGAGCTCGTCGACGGCTGGGCGGCTGAGGACCCCGGCTTCCGCGCCCGGGTCGACCTGCAGTCGCTGTGCTCGGAGTACGGCTGGGCCCTGTGGGGCTTCATCCAGTCGGCCACCAGCCCGATCGACTACGACTTCCACGGGTGGGGGATGGAGCGCTACGAGAAGGCCGTCCGTCGCTTCACCGGCGACGGCTTCGACGACCTCCTCGACAGGGTCGCCGCCGGTGGCTGACCTCCCGGCCCGCGCCCGCGTCGTCATCATCGGCGGCGGCGTGATCGGCTGCTCGACGGCCTACCACCTCGCCCAGCTCGGCTGGACCGACGTCGTGCTCCTGGAGCAGGGCACGCTGTCGTGCGGCACCACCTGGCACGCGGCCGGCCTGGTCGGGCTGCTGCGCGCCAGCGAGAGCGGCACCCGGCTGGTGCAGTACTCCTCCGAGCTGTACGCCGGGCTCGAGGCCGAGACGGGGCTGTCCACCGGCTACCGCCAGTGCGGCGGGCTGATCGTGGCCCGCACCGAGGACCGGATGGTGCAGCTGCGGCGGACGGCCGCCACCGCTGCGGCCTTCGACCTCGACTGCGAGATGCTCACGGCCGAGCAGGCCCAGGAGCGCTGGCCGGTCATCGCCATCGACGACCTGCTCGGCGCCATCTGGCTGCCCCAGGACGGGCGGGCCAACCCGACGGACCTCACCCTCGCGCTCGCGAAGGGTGCGCGCAGCCACGGCGTCCGCGTCCACGAGCGGGTGCGGGTCCTCGGCGTCGACACGGCCGAGACCGCACGCGGACGGCGCGTGACCGGCGTACGCACGGACGCCGGTGACATCGAGGCCGAGGTCGTCGTCAACTGCGCCGGCCAGTGGGCCAAGGCCCTCGGCGACCAGGTCGGCGTCACGGTGCCGCTGCACTCGGCCGAGCACTTCTACGTCGTCACCGACCAGCTCGAGGGCGTGCACGCGGACCTGCCGATCCTGCGTGACCCCGACGGCTACATCTACGTCAAGGAGGAGGTCGGGGGCCTCGTGGTCGGCGGGTTCGAGCCCGTCGCGAAGCCGTGGGTCGCGCCGTCGGAGATCCCGTACCCCTTCGAGTTCCAGCTGCTCGACGAGGACTGGGAGCACTTCTCGATCCTGATGGAGTCCGCGCTGAAGCGGATCCCGGCGCTCGAGCAGACAGGTATCCGCAAGTTCTACAACGGCCCCGAGAGCTTCACGCCGGACAACCAGTTCCTGCTCGGCGAGGCCCCCGGGCTCGCCGGCTACTTCGTCGGCGCGGGCTTCAACTCGGTCGGCATCGCGTCGGCCGGCGGCGCGGGTCGCGCGCTGGCCGAGTGGGTGGTCCAGGGCGAGCCGTCGATGGACCTCACGTCGGTCGACGTACGCCGCTTCTCGCCGTACGCCGCCGACGAGACCTGGCTGCGCAGCCGGGTGGCCGAGATCCTCGGCCTGCACTACGCCGTGCCGTGGCCCAACCGCGAGCCGGAGACCGCGCGGGACGTCCGGCTCTCGCCCCTGCACCAGCGTGTGGCCGCCGCCGGGGCGACCTTCGGCACCCGCAACGGCTGGGAGCGGCCGCTCTACTTCGGGCCGGCGCTCGACTACGGCTGGGGGAAGCCCGCCTGGCTCGAGCACAGCGCCGCCGAACAGGTGGCCTGCCGGACGGCCGTGGCGGTCTTCGACCAGACGTCGTTCAGCAAGTACGCCGTCCGCGGGCGCGACGCGCTCGCCACGCTGCAGTGGGTGTGTGCCGCCGACGTGGACGTCGCGGTCGGCCAGGCGGTCTACACACCGTGGCTCAACGCTCGCGGTGCCTACGAGTCCGACGTCACCGTGACCCGGGTCGGCGCCGAGGAGTTCCTCGTGGTGTCCAGCGCCGCGACGACCGTCCGCGACCTGGCCTGGCTCGACGAGCACGTGCCCGAGGGCGCCGAGGTCGAGGTCGTCGACCGGTCCGGCGACCTCGCCGTGCTCGGCGTCATGGGCCCGCGCTCGCGCGACCTCCTGGCCTTGCTGACCGACGCGGACCTCCTCGACGCGGCGTTCCCGTTCGCGACCAGCCAGGAGATCGACCTGGCCGGCGCGCGCGTACGCGCGACCCGGATGACGTACGTCGGCGAGCTCGGCTGGGAGCTCCTCGTCCCGAACGACGCGGCGGTCGCCGTCTACGACGCGCTGCACGAGCGCGGCGCCGACCTCGGCCTGGCCGACGCGGGGTACTCCGCGATCGAGTCGCTGCGCCTCGAGAAGGGCTTCCGGGCGTTCGGCCGCGAGCTCACCCCGGACTACACGCCGGTCGAGGCCGGGCTCGTCTTCGCGACGGCGCTGTCGGGCACCAAGGACTTCCTCGGCCGCGCGGCGCTGGTCGACCGTCGGGAGCGGCTCCGCGACCCCGGCCCGCGCCGACGGCTCGTGTCCGTCGTCGCCCACGACCCCGACGCGATGCTCTGGGGTGGGGAGCTGGTGCTGCGCGACGGCGAGCCGGTCGGTCAGGTCACCAGCGCGGCGTACGGCGCCACGGTCGGCGCGAGCGTCGGCCTCGCGTACCTCCGGCGCGACGAGCCCGTCACGTCCGCCTGGCTGGCCGAGGGCGGGTACGAGGTGGACCTGGCGGGGCAGCGCATCCCCGTCACCGCGACCCTCAAGGCGCCGCTGTAGCGGTACTCCCGTGCATTCGAGTGGTCAAATCGGCTCCGCGACCACTCAAACGCACGGGACTACCCGCCGCTGTCCGGCCAGGGTGTTTGGATGGGCCGCGATGCCCCGCTGGACCGAGGCGCAGGTCACCAAGCTCGCGCCGGACGACTCCTCGGTGACGGCTGCCCGCAGGCTCACCAACCCGGCGCTGTGGTCGGACACGGGGAGCACCGAGATCCTGGTGTGGGGGAAGTGCCAGGGCAGCGGCAAGTCGCCGTACCAGGTCAGCGTGGACCTGGCCGGGCCGGCGTTCCGCTGCTCGTGCCCGAGCCGCAAGTTCCCGTGCAAGCACGCGCTCGCCCTGCTGCTGCTGTGGGTGCGCGGTGGTGGTGCGGTGGCCGACGCCGAGCAGGCCGCGGCGTTCGCCCAGGAGTGGGCCGACGGGCGGGCGGAGAAGTCCGGGGCGCGGCAGGCCCGTACCGCGGCCGCCGGCCCGCCGGACCCGGCGGCCCAGGCCAAGCGACTGGAGGAACGGCTCGCGCTGATGAGCGCCGGCCTCGACGACTTCGGCGTGTGGCTGCGGGACCTGGTGCGCGCCGGGACGGCTGCCGCCCGCCAGCAGCCGTACGCCTGGTGGGACGAGACCGCCGCCCGGCTCGTCGACGCCCAGCTGCCGGGGCTGGCCGAGCAGGTCCGCACGATGGCCGGCGACGTGCACCGCCGCGAGGACTGGGCCGACCACCTGCTCGCCGTCTGCGGTCGCTGGTGGACCGCCACCCGCGCCTGGACGATGCGCGACGCCCTCGACGGCGACGGCCTCGCCGACCTCCGCACGTACCTCGGCTGGGCCCGGCCGACCGCCGAGGTGAAGGCGGCCGACTCGTACGCCGGCACGTTCCAGGTCCTGGGCGGGTACCGCAGCCTCGACGGCCGGCTCCAGCAGCAGCGCACCTGGCTCCGGGACGAGGCGACGGACGAGGTGCTGCTCGTGCTGGACTTCTCGGCCGGCATGACGCCGATGGCGACGCCGCAGCTGGCCGGCACGGTGGTCAGCGCCACCGTCAGCCGCTATCCGGGGACGTCGCCGCGCCGGGCCCTGTTCGCCGACGAGCCGGTGGCGACCGGGACGGTCACGACGCTGGGTGAGGCGGGCTCCGTGGCCGGCGCGCTCGACGGCCGTTCGGCGCGACTGGCCGCGGGCCCGTGGCTCGACCGCGTCCCGGTCACGCTCGGCGGTGCGACCCTCGTCGGCGGCGCCCCGCCCTCCGTGCGCGACGCGGCCGGCGACCGCCTCGACCTGGTCGACGACGGCGTCGCGCCGTGGTCGTTGCTGGCGCTCACCGGTGGCCACCCGGCCGACGTGTTCGGCGAGCTCGAGGGCGGCCGGTTCCGCCCCCTCAGCGTCGCCGTCGACGGACGGCTGGTGGCCCTGTGAGCGCGACCGCTCGACGAGTGGTGGGGACAGCTGCGCGCCGCCGCCCTGGTCGGCACGGCCCGGCGCGACGTTCCGCCGCTGCCCGCCCTCGGGTTCGTCCCTCGCGACGGCGCCACCCGGGAGGAGGCGCTGCTGGACGCCGCGGCCCTGGGCGACGCCGTACGCCGCGCCGGCCGGGTCGCCGACCCCGCGCCCGAGCCGGACGACCCGGCACCCGCGGAGACGCTGGCGGTGGCGCCGCCGGGCGCGGTCCAGCTCCTCGAGCTGCTCGTCACGCAGGGCCCGGTCGGCGGCGCGTCCCGGGGCGTGCTCACCGTGCACTGGTTCGACACGGCCGCAGCGGCCGGTCGGGTCGTCCCTCCCCGGCTGTTGCCCCAGGTGCTCGACCTGGCCACCACGAGCGCCGTACGTCGAGCGGCGCGGGCCGTGGTCGGCGAGCGCGGCCGGTGGCTCGCCGCCCGCAACCCGGACTGGTCGTGGGTGACGGACGAGGGGCGGGCCGAGCAGGCGGCCGACCGGGTGAGCGCGATCGCGGCCCTCCGCCACGCCGACCCCGACGCCGGGCGCGCCCTCGTGGAGCAGACCTGGTCCACCGACGGCGCGCAGCACCGGGCGGCGGCCGTGGCGGCGTTGCTCGTGGGTCTGGGGCCCGCCGACGAGCCGTTCCTCGAGACGCTGCCTGGACGACCGGGCCAAGTCGGTGCGCGAGGAGGCCTGCCGGCTGCTCGACCGCCTGCCCGGCTCCGCCCGAGCCGCCCGGATGGCCGACCGGCTGCGACCGTTGCTCACGACCCACGGCACGTTGCGCAAGCACCTGGAGCTCGGGCTGCCCGACGACCCCGACGACGCCGCCGTCCGTGACGGGCTGGTCGACCCCGGCCCGGGCGTCTCCAAGCGCACCCGCTGGCTCCAGCAGATCGTGGCCGGAGCGCCCCTCGAGGTCTGGACCGAGGTGACGCGCGCCGAGCCGGCCAAGGTCGTCGCGATGCTGCGCCCCGACGACGCCCTCGTCGTCACCGGTGCGCTGACGGCGGCCGCGGCGGGCCGTCACGACCTCACCTGGGCGCGGGCCCTGATGCGTACCAGTCCCGACACCCGACTGCTCGCCCTGTTGCCCGCCGACGAGCGCGAGCGGCACCTGCTCGCCCGGGTGTCGGCCGCACAGCTCGGCGCGTTGAGCACCGAGCTCGCCCAGGCACCGCGACCGTGGGGGCCGGACCTCAGCCGGGCCGTGCTCGCGGCGGTCGGCAACGACAAGACCACGGGTCACGCCGTCCGCGCCCTGCGCGACGTCCTGCCGACGGCCCTGCACCCCAGCACCCTGCCGGCCGTCGAGAAGGCCATGCACGCGGCCGGCGACGACACCTTCCTGCGCACCACCCTGCGCGACGTCCTCCAGTTCCAGTCCCTGCACCGATCGATCAGTGAGGCCTTCCGATGACCGACATCACTCCCGACGTGCTGCGCGCCCACGCGGAGCAGCAGTACGCCGACGAGCTCACGGCCCTGGCCGCCGCCGACGACCGGCCGCGACCGCCGAGCTGGCGGCTCTCCCCGTGGGCCGTGGCGCTGTACGTGCTCGGTGGCGAGCTGCCCGACGGGACGGCCGTGGAGCCGAAGTACTTCGGCTCGCGCCGCCTCGTCGAGATCGCCGTGGCCACCCTGGCCACCGACCGGGCGCTGCTGCTCCTGGGCGTGCCCGGCACGGCGAAGACCTGGCTGGGCGAGCACCTCGCCGCCGCCATCAGCGGCTCGTCGACGCTGGTGGTGCAAGGCACCGCCGGCACGGCGGAGGAGTCGCTGCGCTACGGCTGGAACTACGCACGGCTGCTGGCCGAGGGGCCCAGCCGGCAGGCGCTGGTCCCCAGCCCGGTGATGCGGGCGATGGAGACCGGCGCCATCGTCCGGGTCGAGGAGCTCACCCGGATCCCCGCCGACGTGCAGGACGCCCTCATCACGATCCTCTCGGAGAAGAGCCTCGCCGTCCCCGAGCTCGACTCCGAGGTCCAGGCCAAGCCCGGCTTCAACGTCATCGCGACCGCGAACAACCGCGACAAGGGCGTCAACGAGCTGTCCTCGGCCCTGCGCCGGCGCTTCAACACCGTCGTGCTGCCGCTGCCGGACACCCTCGAGGAGGAGGTGGAGATCGTCCGCACCCGCGTCGAGGCCCTCGGCCGCAGCCTGTCGCTCCCGGCCGACCTCGAGTCCCTGTCCGAGGTCCATCGCGTCGTCCAGGTCTTCCGCGAGCTCCGCTCGGGGGTGACCGCCGACCGGCGGACGACCCTCAAGTCGCCCACCGCGACGCTGTCGACGGCCGAGGCGATCTCGGTGCTGACGAACGGGGTCGCGCTGGCCGCTCACTTCGGCGACGGCCGGGTGGGCGCCGCCGACATCGCGGCCGGCCTGCTCGGCGCCGTGGTCAAGGACCCCGTGCAGGACCGGATCGTGTGGCAGGAGTACCTCGAGACGGTCGTCCGCGACCGACGCGACTGGAGCGACCTGTACCAGGCCTGCCGCGAGCTCGGCTGAGGCCGCTCCCACCATGACCGCAACCGTCGAGGTACGAGCCACCATCTTGGGCGTCCGGCACCACGGACCGGGCTCGGCCCGGTCCGTGGCCCGGGCCCTCGACGAGCTGCGCCCGGACGTCGTCCTCATCGAGGGCGCCCCCGAGCTCGACCGGGTCGTCGAGCTGCTGGCCGACACCGACATGCGACCGCCGGTGGCCGGGCTCGTGTACGCCGTCGACGCCCCGCGCAAGGCGCTGTTCTACCCCCTCGCGTCCTTCTCGCCGGAGTGGGTGGCGGCGCGCTGGGCGCTCGACCACGGCGTACCCGTCCGCTTCGCCGACCTGCCCGTGGTGCACCAGCTCGCGGACGCGCCCGAGTCGGAGGAGGGCGAGTCCCGGCCCGGTCAGGCGCCCCGCCCCGACCCGATCGGGCTGCTCGCCTCGGCGGCCGGCTACGACGACCCCGAGCGCTGGTGGGAGGACGCGATCGAGCACCGCAGCACCTCGTCGCTGGAGCGCTTCGCCGCGGTCAAGGACGCGATGGCCGCGGTCCGCGAGAGCGACCCCCGCCCCGACGACGACCCCGACGTCGTCGAGAACGCGCGGCGGGAGGCGGCCATGCGCCGCGTCCTGCGAGCCGCCATGAAGGAGGACGGCGTCGAGCGGGTCGCGTTCGTGTGCGGCGCCTACCACGCGCCCGCGCTGGACCCGGCGAGCTTCCCGGCCCAGGCCCGCGACAACGAGCTGCTCAAGGGGCTGCCCAGGACGAAGGTCGCCGCCACCTGGGCTCCGTGGTCGTCGGGCCGGCTGGCGTTCTCGAGCGGGTACGGCGCCGGGGTGACGTCGCCGGGCTGGTACCAGCACCTCTTCGACCACTGGAGCCGCGAGCAGGACGACGATGCGCTGGCCACGAGCTGGCTCGTCCGCGTCGCGCGGGAGCTGCGCGGCCAGCAGCTCGACGCCTCGACCGCCTCGATCGTCGAGGCCTCCCGGCTCGCCACGGCCCTGGCCGCCGTCCGGGGCCGCCCGTCGGTCGGGCTGTCCGAGCTCGACGACGCGGCCGAGGCCGTCCTCTGCGAGGGCTCGCGGGTGCCGCTGGCCCTCGTCCACGACTCGCTGGTCGTCGGTCGCGAGCTGGGCGCCGTCCCGGAACGGGCACCGATGGTCCCGCTCGCCGCGGACCTCGAGCGCCAGCAGCGGGCGGTCCGGCTCAAGCCCGCCGCGACGTCGCAGACCATCGTCGTGGACCTGCGCCGGGAGAGCCAACGAGCCCGCTCGGTGCTGCTGCACCGGCTGCGGCTGCTCGGCGTCGACTGGGGCACGGAGGCCGACGCGGGCGGCACGACGGGCACGTTCAAGGAGGCCTGGGAGCTCGAGTGGCACCCGGAGCTCGCGGTGGCGGTCATCGAGGCCGGCCTGTTCGGCACGACCGTCGCCGCCGCCGCGGCGGCCAAGGTCACCGACACCGCGGGCCGCTCCGACGACCTCGCCACCCTCGGGCGGCTGGTCTCCCAGTGCCTGCTCGCCGACCTCCCCGAGGGGCTGCGCTCGGTCGTCGCCGCGCTCGAGGAGCGCACGGCCAGGCAGCACGACGTCCTCGCGCTGCTCGGTGCCGTCGAACCGCTGGCGCGGACGATCAGGTACGGCGACGTCCGCGGGGTCGACGTCGGCGGCGTCGCGCAGGTGCTGCGGGCCCTGGTCGTCCGGGCTGCGATCGGCCTGCCCGCCGCGTGCGTCGGCCTCGACGACGCGGCCGCCGGCGCGGTCCGCGACGGCATCGAGGGCGCCCACCGCGGCGTGGCGCTGCTGGACGACGAGGGGATGCGCAGCCGCTGGATGTCCTCGCTCGAGGCCGTCGCGGTGCGCGACAGGGTGCACGGCTCGGTGGCCGGTCGCGTCGACCGGCTGCTGCTCGACGCCGGCCGGATCGACCAGGCCGACGCCGCGACCCGGATGAGCCGGCGGCTGTCCGTCGCCGCGCCCGCCGACGACGGCGCCGCCTGGCTCGACGGGTTCCTGTCGGGGGAGTCGGTGCTGCTGGTCCACGACCCGGCGCTGCTGGCGATCGTGGACGAGTGGGTCAGCGGCATCGCCGAGACCACCTTCGAGGACCTGCTGCCGTTGCTGCGGCGTACGTTCTCCCGGTTCCAGCCGCCCGAGCGCAGCTCGATCGGGCGCCAGGTCGCGCGCCTCGGTGGCGGGGGAGCGGCGCCCGCAGCCGCGACGTCCGAGCGGCTCGACCTCGAGCGCGCCCGACCCGCGGTGGCGAGGGTCGCCGCCCTCCTCGGGCTCGGGGTGGCCGATGACTGACGAGGCAGTGTCCGAGGTGCGCGACCGGCTGACCCGCTGGCGGCTCGTGCTCGGTGAGGCAGCGGCCGAGACCCTGGCCGAGGGCGAGACCGAAGGTCTGCCGGGGCTCAGCGCGGACGACAAGCGGCGCGACGAGGCCCTCCAGGCGCTCTACGACGCGGACCGACGCGGTGGTCTCGGCGCCTCCGCACCCCGGGTCTCACGCTGGCTGGGCGACATCCGCGGCTACTTCCCGACCAGCGTCGTCCAGGTCATGCAGGCCGACGCGATGGACCGGCTCGGGCTGCGCGAGCTGCTCCTCGAGCCCGAGATGATGCAGGCGGTCACCCCCGACGTGCACCTGGTCAGCACCCTCGTCGGCCTCGGCCGGGCCATCCCCGAGCACTCCCGCGAGACGGCCCGGACCGTCGTCCGGGGCGTCACCGACCAGCTCGAGGAGCGCCTCCGCGCGCGCACCGTGCAGGCCGTCACCGGCGCGCTCGACCGGTCGGCCCGCAGCCGCCGTCCCAAGCTGCGCGACGTCGACTGGCGGCGCACGATCGTGGCGAACCTCAAGCACTACCTGCCCGAGCACCGCACGGTCGTGCCCGAACGGCTCGTCGGCTACGCCCGCCGGACCCACCAGGTCGAGCGCGACATCGTGCTGTGCATCGACCAGTCGGGGTCGATGGCCGAGTCGGTCGTCTACTCCAGCGTGTTCGGCGCGGTGCTCGCCTCGCTGCGCTCGGTGCAGACCCGGATGGTCGTCTTCGACACCGAGGTCGTGGACCTCACCGACGACCTCGACGACCCGGTCGACGTGCTGTTCGGCGTCCAGCTCGGCGGCGGGACCGACATCAACCGCGCGCTGGCGTACTGCGAGAGCGTCATCGAGCGCCCGGCGGACACGGTGCTGGTCCTCATCAGCGACCTCTACGAGGGCGGCATCGCCGAGGAGATGCTGACCCGTGCCGCGGCCCTGGTCGGCTCCGGCGTGACCGTCGTGGCGCTGCTCGCGCTGAGCGACAGCGGGCACCCGTCGTACGACGTCGACCACGCCGCCGCGCTCGCCGGCATCGGCGTCCCGGCGTTCGCCTGCACCCCCGACCTGTTCCCCGACCTGATGGCCGCCGCCATCGAGCGCCGCGACCTGACGCAGTGGGCGGCCGCCAACGACCTCGTCACCACCCACGAACCTGGCTAGCGCGAGTACAGGTCCCGGATCACGTCCTCGATGTCGGGCTCCTGGATCGACAGGTCCGCGACGTCGTACGCCGCCGCGACGGCCGCCACGATCGGCGCGGCGCTCGCGTCGGCGGGGAAGGCCAGCCACTGCCGCGGACCCTCCACGCGCTTGGTGACGGCCCCCGGCACCCAGATCTCCGGCGCCTCGTCGACCAGGTCGACGACGAGGGTGCGGGTGGAGCCGCCGTGGCGGTGCAGCTCGGCGAGCTCGCCGTCGAAGACGCAGGTGCCGTGGTCGATGACGATCACCCGGTCGCAGAGCGCCTCGATGTCCTGGAGGTCGTGGGTGGTGAGCACGAGGGTCGTGCCGCGGCTGGCGTTGAGCGCGCGCAGGAACTCGCGCAGCCGGCCCTTGCTGATGACGTCGAGCCCGATGGTCGGCTCGTCGAGGAACAGGATCTCGGGGTCGTGCAGCAGCGCGGCCACGATGTCGCCGCGCATCCGCTGGCCCAGGCTGAGCTGGCGGACCGGGGTGTCCAGGAGGTCGCCGAGGTCGAGCAGCTCCACGAACTCCGCCAGGTTCTGCCGGTGCCGTGCGGGGTCGGTGCGGTAGATCTTCTGCAGCACCTCGAACGAGTCGCGCAGGGGCAGGTCCCACCACAGCGTGGTGCGCTGGCCGAAGACGACCCCGATCTTCCGGGCCAGCTCGGTGCGGCGCCTGCTGGGGTCGATCCCGGCCACGCTGAGGTGGCCGCTCGTGGGCACCAGGATCCCGGTGAGCATCTTGATCGTCGTCGACTTGCCGGCGCCGTTGGGGCCGATGTACCCGACCATCTCGCCGGCCTCGATGCCGAACGTCAGGTCGCGGACGGCGACCACCTCGTCCCTCGAGCGCACGAACCGGCCCGTCTTGCGGCGGATCACGAACCGCCGCTCCAGGTCGCGGACCTCGATGAGGGTCATCAGCTTCCCGTCGACGTGTAGTGGCGGACGCCGGTGCGCCACACCAGCAGGGCGACGGACATCATGATCGCGGCGACGACCGGCGAGGCGAACTGCAGCCACTCCGGGAAGCCGAACGGGTCGGGCTTGTCCAGGACGTAGAGGGCGGGGTACCAGTTCACGAACGCCAGCGGGATCAGCACGGTGAGCCCGGTGACCACCTCGCGGGGAAAGACGGTGAGGGGGTACTGGGTCATCGTGTTGCCGCCGTACGTGAACGCGTTGGCGACCTCGTTGGCGTCGATCGTCCAGAACTGGATGCAGGCGAACCCGATGAACACGGCGAAGAAGATCACCGACCCGGACACCACCATCGACAGCGTCACCAGCACCTTCGCCGGCGTCCACGAGACGAACGTGCACGCGATGCCGAGCACCACCACCGCCTGGAACAACCGGGCGAACCTCCGCAGCGCGAACTCGTCGGCGCACACCTGGGTCAGCAGGGGCAGCGGCTTGAGGAACATCGAGTCCAGGCGGCCGGTCCGGATCATCTGGCCGAGCCGCTCGATGCGGCCGACGACCAGGTCGGCGGCCGCGAGCCCGAACCCGGTGGCGCCGTACAGGAAGGCGATCTCCGAGAGGGTCCAGCCGCCGAGCGAGTCGATGGTGTGGAACATGATCCAGATGCCCACGAAGTCCAGCAGACCGATCACGAAGCCGCTGACCGCCATCATCCAGAACGACGCGGGGTACGCCATCGCGGCGCGGGTCCACATCAGGGCGATGTCGCGGTAGCCGCGCACGCTGGTGACGACTCCCTCAGCCACCCTGGACCACCACCTTGCGGGTCGCCTGGCGCAGGACCAGCCAGCAGACGCCGAGCAGCACCGCGGCCCAGCCCGCTTGGAGCGCGAGGCCGCCGACCAGGGCCCAGCCCTCGCGCTGGCCGAGCCAGATGTCGGCAGGGATCTGGAGGTACGCCGCCCACGGCAGCACCATCACCAGCTCCCGGGTCCACCCCGGGAAGATGACCAGGGGCACCGTGAAGCCGCTGAAGAAGACCGTCAGCGTGAAGGCGACGGTCGCCGGCCCGGTCGCGTCGAGCAGCCAGAAGGCCGTGCTGGCCACCAGGAAGCGGACGGCGAAGCTCACCATCACCGCCAGCGGGACGCTCATCGCGAACCCGACCCAGGCGCCCACGCTGTCGGGGAAGCGGATGTCGAACAGCAGCGCGCCGACGATGGTGGGCGCCACCCCACGGGCGAGCAGGTGGTAGGCCGCGCGGCCGAGGTCCTGGGCGGCGTACCAGCCGATGAGCGGCACCGGTCGGTACAGGTCGAGCGCGACGTCGCCGGTACGGATCCGGTCGGAGAGGTCGGCGGTCGCGCCACCGCCCCACACCATGACGGTCATCAGCATCGCCTGCCCGATCCAGACGTACGTGACGGCGTCGACCGAGTCGTAGCCACCGGCGTCGGGCTGCTGGTCCCACAGGGCGAGGTAGACGTAGCTGATGATCACGCCGAAGACACAGTTGGTGAAGAGCCCCGCCAGGGTGGCCGCCGGGTACGTCGAGTAGCGCCGGAAGGCGCGCGTCGCCACCGAGAGGTACAGCGCGGTCACCGGAGGAGGGGTCAGTGCTGGTAGGTGCCGTGCAGGATGGCCCGGCCCAGCGTCTTGAAGGCGAGGTTGAAGGAGACGACCGCGGGGGAGACGTCGGAGTCGACGCCGAGGGAGTCCTCGCCGACCGCGTGCACCACGAAGAAGTAGCGGTGCACCTGGTCGCCCTCCGGCGGCGCGGCCCCCATGAAGGCCTTCTCGCCGCCGTCGTTGCGGACCATGAACGCCGAGCCGGGCAGGGCGCCGGACGCCGCGCCGGTGTCGAGCGAGGTGACGTCGGCGGGCAGGTCGACCAGCACCCAGTGCCAGAAGCCGCTCGGCGTCGGGGCGTCCGGGTCGAAGCAGGTCACCGTGAAGCTCTTGGTGCCCTCGGGCGCGTCGCTCCACGACAGGTGCGGCGAGGTGTTGCCCGCGGCGGCGACCTGGTCGTCCTTGAGCGGCTGGCCGTCGGTGACGTCGTCGCTGCCGACGTGGAAGGAGTCCACGGTCGGGAGCAGGTCGTAGGGATTCGGGCTGACGGGACGTTCGAGACTCACCGGGACAACGTAGTCCGCCGGTTGGTCCCACCGCACGGGTCTTCCCGGCGGATCGGGGACCATGGGCGGATGGACGCCCACCCGCCGTACCCCTCGGGGCTGCGGCTCACCGGACGGCGGGTGGTGATGGTGGGCGCCGGTCACGTCGCGCAGCGGCGGGTGCCGGCCCTGCTGGCGTCCGGCGCGGTGGTCACGGTGGTCTCGCCCGAGGCGACGCCGGCCATCGAGGCGCTGGCCGACGCGGGGGAGATCACCTGGGAGCGCCGCCGGTTCGCCGACGGCGACCTCGACGGGACCTGGTACGTCGTCGCCGCGACCGACGACCACGCCGCCAACGAGGCGGTGAGCGCGGCCGCCGAGGCGCGCCGGATCTTCTGCGTGCGCGCCGACGACGCCATGGCCGCCTCCGCCTGGACGCCGGCCGTCGGACGCTCCTCCGACGTGACGGTCGCCGTGCTGAGCACCGGGGTGGGCGGGCGCGACCCGCGTCGCTCGGCCGCCGTCCGCGACGCGATCCTCGAGGGGCTGCGTGAGGGCACCATCGCCGCACCCCAGCACCGCGACCGGACAGCCGGCGTGGTGCTCGTCGGCGGCGGTCCCGGCGACCCGGAGCTGATGTCGGTCGCCGGCCGCCGGGCCCTGATGGAGGCCGACGTGGTGGTCGCCGACCGGCTCGCCCCGCGCGAGCTGCTCGGCGAGCTGCCGTCGACGACCGAGCTGGTCGACGTGGCCAAGATCCCGCGCGGGCGGTTCACCGCCCAGGAGGCCATCAACGACCTGATCGTGTCGCGGGCGCTCGCGGGCCAGCGGGTGGTCCGGTTCAAGGGCGGCGACAGCTTCGTCTTCGGGCGCGGGTTCGAGGAGGTGATCGCGTGCCGCGAGGCCGGCGTACCGGTCACCGTCATCCCCGGGCTGACCAGCCCGATCGCCGTCCCCGCCCTGGCCGGGATCCCCGTCACCCACCGGGGCGTGGCCCACGACTTCACGGTGCTCTCCGGGCACCTGCCGCCCGAGCACCCGGGCTCGCTGGTCGACTGGGAGGCCGTCGCCCGGCTGACCGGCACCCTCCTGCTGATGATGGCCGTCGAGAACGCGCCCGCCATCGCGTCCGCCCTGGTGGAGGGCGGCCGGGCGGCGGGCACCCCCGTCGCCGTCGTCTGCGACGGCTCGATGCCCGCGGAACGGACCGTGTTCGCCACCCTCGGCACCCTGGGCGAGGCGCTGGAGGCCAACGCCGTCAGGGCCCCGGCGATCATCGTGGTCGGCGAGGTCGTCCGGGTGGCCCATCCCGAGGCGTTCTAGTGGCCACCCTCGTCGAGGTCGCCGACCCGGCGGACCCGCGGCTGGCCGACTACCGCGACCTGCGCGACGTGTCCCTGCGCAAGCACCTCGAGGCCGAGCACGGACTGTTCCTCGCCGAGGGCGAGAAGGTCGTCCGACGTGCGGTCGAGGCCGGCTTCGCCCCGCGTTCGTTCCTGATGGCACCGCGCTGGCTCGACGGCCTGGGCGACGTGCTCGCCCGCTCCGAGGCGCCCTGCTACGTGGTCTCGGAGGCGCTGGCCGAGCAGGTCACCGGCTTCCACGTGCACCGCGGGGCACTGGCGTCGCTGGCGCGGCTGCCGCTGCCCACGGTGGACTCGGTCCTGGCCGGGGCCAGGTCCGTGCTCGTGCTCGAGGACATCGTCGACCACACCAACGTCGGCGCGATCTTCCGCTCGGGCGCCGCGCTCGGCTTCGACGCCGTGCTCCTGTCGCCGCGCTGCGCCGACCCGCTGTACCGCCGCTCGATCAAGGTCGCCATGGGAGCGGTGTTCTCGCTGCCCTGGACGCGCCTGGAGTCCTGGGACTCGGCGCTGCCGACGCTCTCGGCGGCTGGCTTCACGACGGTCGCGCTGACGCTGGCGCCCGACTCGGTGCCGGTCGAGGACGCCGTCCGCGGCCTCGACAAGGTCGCCCTCGTCCTCGGCGGCGAGGGCCACGGCCTCTCGCGGCACTGGGAGGAGTCCGCCGACCGCCGCGCCACCATCCCCATGGCCGCCGGCATCGACTCCCTCAACGTCGCCGCCGCCACCGCCGTCGCCTGCTACGTCACCGCCCGCCGCTGACTTCCAAGGCAATCGCTTCGCTTCCTGGGCGAAATGTTGCCTTGGAAGCGAAGCGATCCCCGGCTCACCGGGGATCGCTCACGGTCCAGGAGTCGGGATCTCGAAGATCCACTCGAGGCCGTCCTCCTCGTCCCACTGCTCGCCGTTGCGCTCGAGGCCGAAGGACGCGATCAGGTTGAGGGACGGCTCGTTGTCGGGGGAGATGGTGGCGCGCAGCACCCGGACGTCGGGGTGGGCGACGGCGCGGTCGAGCAGCACCTGCATCGCGGCCCGCGCGTACCCGCGACGACGGAAGTCCGGGTCGACGGAGTAGCCCACCTCGACCATGCCGTCGGCGTCCGGCGAGCCGTGGAAGCCGGCCGCTCCCACGGCCGTCTCCAGGTCCTCGTCCCAGATGATGCCGGTGACCCACGGCTCGTCCGCGGGCTGGTCGAGCAGCTGCGTCGCCCGACGGGCGAACGTCGACTTGAACGAGTCCGTGACGAAGACCGGCGTCAGCGGCACGGGGGAGAGCAGGTTCGCCCCGGCGAGGTCACCCGCCGCGATCGCGGCATGGGTGGGCTGGGAGACGTGGACGATGCGGACCCTCATGCCGGCCATCCCGGAGGGAACTCGTCGGCGACCTTGGCCTGGATCTTGCGCAGCTTCTTCTGGGCCTTGGTCGGCAGCCGGTCGGCGAAGACGGTGCCGAGGGTGTGGTCGGTCTCGTGCTGGAGGCAGCGCGCAAGAAGACCGTCGCCCTCGAACATCACCGGCGAGCCGTCCACCCCGAAGCCGGTCACGCGCGCGAAGTCCGGCCGCGCGCAGTCGATGAAGGCGCCGGGGAACGACAGGCAGCCCTCCTCGGCCTCCTCGAGGTTGCGGTCCTTGCCCTCGGGCAGGGTCACCACCGGGTTGCACACCACGCCGACGGTGTGGTCGCCGGAGTCGTCGGGGCAGTCGAACACGAAGACCCGCAGGTCCACCCCGACCTGGCACGCCGCCAGGCCGACGCCGTCGGCGGCGTACATCGTCGCCACCATGTCGGCGACCAGGGTGCGCAGCTCGTCGTCGTACGCCGTCACGTCGGCCTGCGGTCGGTGCATGACCGGCGTGCCCCAGCGCGTCATCGGCCGGACCGTACCGCCCTCGGGCAGCGGCCCGTGGGGCGCCTGGACAACGTCGGAGCTCATGCCCGAAACCCTAGTGAAGGGTCGGCACGCGGTCGCCCACACGGCCCCCCAGCGCGTGTGAGCGGTGACACGCGTACCGACCCCGGCACGAACTGTAACTCAGAGTTACAGTGCCCCCATGTCCGCCCCCAGCAGGCCCTCGACCACGTTCGGAGTCTCCACCCGCGACGGCCGCGACCCGCTCGGCTACGCGGTGGCCGCCATGAACAAGCTGGCCCAGAGCGAGCTCCTCGACCGCCTCGGCATCCGCAAGCACACCGAGCGCGCCGTCTTCACGGTCACCCGCGGCGGGCTTCCGTACGGCGACCACCGCCGGCCGCGCCTTCGCCACCGCCGGCAAGCGCGGGAGGGCCGGCACCCGCCCCGGCGCAGCGCCGGCCAGGGGTGTCTTCGACCTGACCCCGACCGAGGACCAGCAGATGCTCGTCGACGTGGTCACCGAGCTGGCCACCGAGGTCGTCCGACCCGCGGCCGCCGACGCCGACACGGCCTGCGCCACGCCCCCTGAGGTCCTCGCGGCCGGCAACGAGATCGGGCTGCCCATCCTGGGCGTCCCGGAGTCGCTCGGCGGCCTCTCCGACGAGCGCACCGCGATGACCGGCACCCTCGTCGCCGAGGCGCTCGCCCGGGGCGACCTCGGCATCGCCGTCGCCACCCTGGCCAACGGCTCGGTCGCCACCGCGCTGTCGCTGTGGGGGACCGACGAGCAGCAGGCGACGTACCTCCCGGCGTTCACGGGCGACCAGCCCGCCGCCGCCGCCCTCGCCCTCACCGAGCCGACCGTCCTCTTCGACGCCCTCGAGCCGGCGACCACCGCCACGACCACCGCCGACGGCTACGTGCTCGACGGCGTGAAGTCACTCGTCCCGCGGGGAGCCGACGCCGAGCTGTTCGTGGTCGGCGCCCGGCTCGACACCGGGGCCAACGCGCTCTTCCTGGTCGAGGCCGGCGTCGACGGCCTCGAGGTCGAGGCCGACCCCGCGATGGGCGTGCGAGCGGCCTCGTTGACCAGGCTCTCGCTGACGGACGTGCGCGTCCCGACCCACGCCCTGCTCGGGAGCGACGACGGCACGACGTACGCCGAGTGCGTGCGGCTCTCCCGCCTCGCCTGGTGCGCCCTGGCCGTCGGCACGGGTCAGGCCGTGCTCGACTACGTGACGCCGTACGTCAAGGAGCGCGAGGCGTTCGGCGAGCCCGTGGCCCACCGTCAGTCGGTGGCGTTCATGGTCGCCGACATCGCGATCGAGCTGCAGGCCATGCGGCTGCTGACCTACAAGGCCGCGGCCCGGGTCGCCGCCGGCAAGGACGCCTCCCGGGAGATCGGGCTGGCCCGCCAGCTGTGCGCGAGCAAGGGCATGAAGATCGGCCTCGACGGGGTGCAGCTGCTCGGCGGCCACGGCTTCGTGAAGGAGCACCCGGTGGAGCGGTGGTACCGCGACCTCAGAGCGATCGGCGTGATGGAAGGCGGGGTGTTGGTCTGATGATCAATCTCGACGACCCGAAGAAGCTCGTGCAGCTGCGCGACCAGGCCCACCAGGTCGCGATGAACATGCTGCGGCCGATCAGCCGCAAGTACGACGCCGCGGAGCACGCGTACCCCAAGGAGCTCGACCTCCTCGCCGCGATGATCGACGGGATCGCGGAGTCCGGCGCGAGCAGCGGCGCGGGCGCCGCGGGCGTCAAGCGTGACGACGAGGAGAAGAGGCCGGGGGTCCGGAACGGGACCAACCTCGCCTCGGTGATGTCCATCGCCGAGATGTGCTGGGGCGACGTGGGCCTGCTGCTGTCACTGCCGCGTCAGGGCCTCGGCAACTCCGCCATCGCCTCGGTGGCCGACGCCGAGCAGCAGGAGCGGTTCGCCGGGGTCTGGGCCAGCATGGCGATCACCGAGCCGGGCACCGGGTCCGACTCGGCCAACATCCAGACGACCGCTCGCCTCGACGGCGACGAGTACGTCATCAACGGCGAGAAGATCTACGTCACGTCCGGCGAGCGCTGCGACGCGGTCGTGGTGTGGGCGACCCTCGACCGGTCGCTGGGCCGCGCGGCGATCAAGTCCTTCGTGGTCATGAAGGGCACGCCCGGCATGGAGGTCGAACGGCTCGAGCACAAGCTCGGCATCCGCTCGTCCGACACCGCCGCCATCCGCTTCGTGGACTGTCGCGTGCCGAAGGAGAACCTGCTCGGCTCGCCCGACATCGACACCAGCAGCGGTGGGTTCGCGGGGGCGATGGCGACCTTCGACAACACCCGGCCGCTGGTCGCGGCCATGGCGATCGGCTGCGCGCGCGCGTCGCTCGACCTGACCCGCGACCTGCTGGAGCGGGCGGGCGTGACGATCGACTACGACCGGCCCGCGCAGGTCCAGTCGGCCGCCGCGGCCACGTACCTGCGGATGGAGGCCGACTGGGAGAGCGCCCGCCTGCTGATGCTGCAGGCCGCCTGGATGGCCGACAACGGCAAGCCCAACTCGCTCGAGGCCTCCATGGCCAAGGCGAAGGCCGGCCGGGTCGGCTCCGACATCACGCTGTCGTGCGTCGAGCTGTGCGGGAGCGTCGGGTACGGCGAGGGCGAGCTGCTCGAGAAGTGGGCCCGCGACTCCAAGATCCTCGACATCTTCGAGGGCACCCAGCAGATCCAGCAGCTGATCGTGGCGCGCCGGGTCCTCGGCCTGACGAGCGCCGAGCTCAAGTAGTCAGACCACCGAGAGCGAGCACGTCGTCGGGGCCGTCGAGGTCGGGCGTGGACACGAACACGGTGCCGACTCCGCGGTCGGCGAGGGCGCCGTACCGGTCCCGCTGCTGGGCCACCGTGCCCGCGTGCAACTTCTTGGCGTACGTCGCCGCCGGCGTGCGGCCGCGGTGCCGCTCGACCCGCGCCCAGACGTCGTCGCGGTCGCGACCCACGACGGGCAGGTCGAGGACGGTGACCTCGAGGTCGTCGTACGCGCGACCGACGGCGTCGAGGTGACGGCGCAGCACCGCGAGCTTGCGGTCGAGACGCTCGACGTCGGAGGGGAGGTTGCAGCCGTCGCCGAGCCGCGCGGCGATGGCCAGCGTCCGCCGCTCGCCGTTGCCGCCGACGATGACCGGGATCCGGCCGGCCGGGCGCGGGTACGACGTCGTCTCGGGCAGGCTGACGCGCTCGCCGTCGTAGGCCTTGGTACCCGCCGCCCACAGCGCCCGCATCGTCTCGATGCCGGCTTCGAGGGCGTCGAGCCGCTCGCGGGCCGGCGGGAACGGGAGGCCGTACGCCGCGTGCTCGCGGTCCCACCACCCGGCGCCGACGCCGACGAAGGCGCGGCCGCCGGTCAGCGCGTCGAGCGTGGCCGCGGCCTTCGCGGTGATGCCGGGGGGCCGGAAGGTGACCGGGGTGACGAGCGTGCCCAGCCTGAGCCGGGTGTCGAGCCCGGCGACCAGCCCGAGGGTCACCCACGGCTCCGGGATCGGCTCCCAGGCCCGGTCGACCTGCGGGATCTGGATGAGGTGGTCCATCACCGCCAGCCCGGCGAACCCGGCCTCGTCGGCGGCCAGGGCCATCGACCGCAGCCAGGCGGCGGGGTCCTCGCCCCACGGGAACCGCGACAGCTGCAGCATCACGGCGAGCCCCTGCGAGGAGCGGCGGTCGGCGGTGGGGGCCGCCGCGGGGTCGGGTGTCTCGGCGACGACGGGGGAGTCGGGTCGCACCACGTGGACGAGGTCCCAGCCCTCGGCGTCCAGCTCGGCGCGGACCTCGCCGAAGCGCTTGAGCTGCGTGGCCAGGGCGGTGGCCGGGACGACGTACGCGCGGTCGGCGTTGCGGCGACGCGTCTCCTCGGGCGGGGTGTCGATCACGACGGCGACCGCCGGCAGCCCGGCGGCTCTCGCCGCCTCCAGCCAGGCGCGGCGTCGCCCCCGGTCGAGGCCGAGGGTGTCGACGACGGTGGTCAGCCCGCGGGAGAGCCGCGCGGCGACCACCCGCTCGAGGATCTCGAAGGCCTCGTCGGTCGCGGCGAGGTCGTGGGCTCCGCTGCCGACGACGCCGCGGAGGTCGTCGGACGACACGATCTCCGGTCCGCGGTAGTGGGCCCGGGCGAAATGCGACTTGCCCGACCCCGCGGGTCCGACGAGGACCAGGAGTGCGGGATCGGGCAGGTGCTCGGACACAACCGAGAGTCTGGCAGCGCTGGTTACGAGGCGACGCCCTTGTAGGGGTCGTGGGTGGCGAGGGCCTTCTCGAGGCGGGCCTGGTCGAGGCGGCTGAAGACCATGTCGTCCTCCTGGCGGTCGCGGATCACCTTGGCCAGGGTGAACGAGGAGGTGACGAGGTAGCAGATCGACAGGGCGAAGAACGCCTTGATCCACGGGTCGGCCGGGAGGTAGTAGACGGCCACCAGGACGGCGAAGAGAGCAACGCCGAAGGCGATGATCGCCTGCATGTAGAAGGCACTGGAGTTCTTGGGGTTCGCGTTCTGGGTCGTAGGCATGAGAGAAGCCTGCTCGCGCCGGGCCGCGGCGGCGTCCGCGTGAGTACCCGATCGGCGCTGAGTACCCCTACTCGTCCATCCCTGGTCCGATAGGGCCATGGCAACCACCCGTGAAGCTCTATGCCGACACCCCCGGCCGCCGGACCGCCCAGATCGTCGCCGACCTGTTGTTCGTGCTCTGGCTGGTGCTGTGGGTCTGGGTCGGGAACCAGGTCCACGACACGACGATGGCCCTGGCCGCGCCGGGACGGGAGACGGCAGAGGCGGCGACGAGCCTGTCGGGGTCGTTGACGGACGCGGGCGACTACCTGAGGGGTGTGCCGATCATCGGCGACGACGTGGCGACACCGTTCGACCAGGCGTCCGGCGCGTCCGACTCCCTGGCCGAGGCCGGCCGCAACCAGGTGGCGGCCGTCGAGCGGCTCGCCCTCTGGCTCGGCGTCTCGATCGCCGCCATCCCGATCCTGATCGCCGGGGTCATCCACCTGCCGATCCGGTGGCGGTTCGCCCGGCGCGCGACGGCCGGCGCCCGCTTCATCGACACGGCCGACGACCTCGACCTGTTCGCCCTGCGGGCCCTGACCCGGCAGCCCATGCACGTGCTCGCCCGGGTCAGCGACGACCCGGCAGGGGCGTGGCGCGACCGCGACCCCGAGATCGTCCGAGCCCTCGCCGAGCTCGAGCTGCGGTCGTCCGGCCTCACCATCCCGGCCCGCCTCCTCTGACTCGCCGAGTTGCGCCTCCGGTACCGCCGAGCCGCGCCTCGGGTACCGCCGAGCCGTGCACGAGGCGCAACTCGACGGTGCACGAGGCGCAACTCGACGGTGCACGAGGCGCAACTCGACGGGCTAGCAGAGGCCGGCAGCGGCGGAGGGCTCGGCGCGGAGGAAGGTGGGGCGGCGGAAGCCGCGGGTGTCGAAGGCCGAGTCGACCGTCGACATGACCGTGTCGAGGGCGTCCTCCGGGACCAGGGCCACGGCCGAGCCGCCGAAGCCGCCACCGGTCATCCGGGCCCCGACCGCGCCGGCCTCGAGGGCGGCCTCGACGGCGGCGTCGAGCTCGGGGCAGGAGATCTCGAAGTCGTCGCGCATCGAGGCGTGCGAGGCCACGAAGAGCCCGCCGACGGCCCGCCAGTCGGCCCGCTCGATCGCGGCGACGGCGTCGGCCACCCGCTTGATCTCGGTGACGACGTGCCGCGCGCGCCGCCGGATCCGTGAGTCGGCCAGCGACTCGACCCGGTCGAGCGTGGCCTCCCGGAGGGACGGGACGCCGAGCTCGCGGCAGGCGGTCTCGCAGTCGGTCCGCCGGCTCGCGTACCCGCCGTCGACCAGGGCGTGCGAGACCCGGGTGTCCACGACCAGGACGGCCAACCCAGCGTCCGCCAGGGCGAGGGGCACCGCTCGGGTCGTGTGGTCGAGGAAGTCGATCAGCAACGCGGCGTCGGGCTGCGCGAGCATCGCCACGGTCTGGTCCATGCCTCCGGTGGGCGCGCCGGCCACCTCGGTCTCGGCGCGCATGCAGGCCTCGACCAGGGCGCGTCGCTCGGCCTCGCCGTCGTCCCCGTCGATCTCCAGGCCGGCCAGGTGGGCGATCGCCACCGCGACCGAGCACTCCAGGGCGGCCGACGACGAGAGCCCGGCGCCGAGCGGGACGGTGCTGTCGACGCACACGTCGAGCCCGGGCACCTCGACGCCCGCCTCGCGCAGCGCCCACGCGACCCCCGCCACGTAGCTCGCCCACCCGGTGACCTCGCCCGGGCCGATGCCCTCGCCCTGCCACTCGTCGTCGGCCTGCGCGCTGCGCACCCGGACCAGGTTGTCCGAGCGCGGCGACACCGCGGCGTACGTCGCGTGGGCGAGCGCCACGGGCAGGCAGGTGCCGGCGTTGTAGTCGGTGTGCTCGCCGATCAGGTTCACCCGGCCGGGCGCACGACCGACGGCCGCGGGCTCGGCGCCGTACGCGTCGCGGAAGGCCGCGGCGGTCGAGGCTGCCAGGTCGGCGGGGGCGCCGGGCGAGAGGAGGGACACGCTCGAACTCTAGGGCCGGTCACCGCGAGCTCCGGGCGGACCGCCCGCGGACCACCCCCACGAACCGCTGGGCGCGCTCGTCGTCCTTCGCCACCAGCCACGCCAGGGCGACGCTGGTGGGGGCGAGGTCGACGACGGGCCGACTGACGACGTCCTTGCGGTGGTGGAGCCGGGCCACCGACATCGGCAGGATCACGATCCCGGTGCCCGCGGCCACCGTCTCGACCGCCTCGCGCTCGGTCATCGGGGGCCAGTCGAGCTGGGGGACGTCGGGCTGCCACCCGGAGCGGTGGGGGAGCACCAGCTGTTCGTCGACGAGGTCGGCCAGGGTGACCTCGTCGGCCGCGGCGACGAGGTGCTCGTGGCCGGCCACCACGACCGGTACCTCGTCGTAGAGCGTGATGACGTGCAGGCCGTCGCGGTCGACCGGCAGGCGTACCAGGGCCAGGTCGAACGTCCCGTCGCGCAGCAACGACTCCTGGTCGGCCTCCGTGACCGGGACCAGCTCGAGTCGCTCGCGCGGGTACCGCTCGCGCCACACGCCCGCCCACTTGTCGGGCGTCGCCCCGGTCACGAACCCGACGCGCAGCGCGTCCGGCGGCGATCCCATGGCTCGAGCCTAGGGGGCGTCAGGACTCCGGAGGCTTCGGCAGGATGATGGTGACGCGGCGGTTCTGCTTCCGGCCGTCCTCGGTGTCGTTGCTGGCGATGGGGTCGTCCTCGCCGTGCCAGAACGCGGTGATGGTGATCGTGTAGCTGCCGAGCGCGTTGCGCAGTGACTGCGCGACCGCCTGTGCCCGCAGCTTCGACAGCTCCATCCCGGACTTCGCGGAGCCGACGTTGTCGGTGTAGCCATGGACGGCGATCGTGCCTTCCAGCCCCGCCGCGCGGACCGCGTCGGCGATCTGCGCGATGGCGGCCTTGGCGTCGTCGGAGAGCACCGCACTGCCCTTGTCGAAGGCCAGGTCCGACTTCAGCGTGGCGACGGTGGGCTTGTTGCTCTTGATCACGACCTGCGGCGTCTTGCTCGGCGTCGGCTTCGGGGAGCTCGAGCTCGGCTTCTTGGTCGGCTTGGCGTTGCCCTTGTTCTGTCCAGCGGACTGGCTGCCCTTGCTCGGCTTGGCGTCGGCCTGGGCGGCGTTGTCGTCGCGGCCGAGCCACCAGCTGCCGGCGGCGATCGCGGCGACGAGGGCCATCACGACGGGGACGGCGACCAGCGCACGGCGGCGCGGCTTCTCGTCCTCGTCCTCCACGGGGACGTACGGCGGTGGCGTCCAGCCCGGGTCGACGGCGATGGGCACGGGCTCCGGCTCGAGCTCCGGTTCGACCTCAGGCTCGGGCTCGGGCTCGGCGACCCGCGCGAGCGGGACCGGCGCCGCCTGGGCGTACTCGGTCTCGTGCTGGGGACCGCTCCCCATCTGGTAGGTCTTGAAGCCCGAGCCGGCGGACGCGACGAACGCCGACTGGATCTCCGAGACGGCCATGTCGAGGGGGTCGACGTGCTGGCCCAGCGCTGACCGCAGCAGGGCCTGCGGGTAGCTCGCGATGATCTCGTGGACGTAGCCGTCGTCGTGCAGCACGGTCAGGCGGACGGGCATGTTCAGCCGGGGCTGGTCGCTCGTGCCGAACTGACGGTCGAGGACGAGCCCGCCTGCGGGCTGATCGGAGGCACCGCCGGCCTCGGCGGCCCCGCAGCGGGAGTGCCGGGTGCCGGGTCCAGGGGTCCGATGTCGCGGACGCGGGCCTCCTCGATCACCTGGCCGTAGCCGACGTGGCGGGCGTGCGAGTCGAAGACCAGGCCCGGGAAGCGCTCGAAGGCCTCCTCGAGCCAGTAGAGGACGTCCTCCTCGCCCTGGACCGACCAGGTGCGGTCCTCGGTGCGGACGATGGTCGTCGGCCGGAACTCCAGCAGCAGGGCGTTGAGGTCTCCGCGCCCCAAAGCGTCCAGCAACCGGGTGGCAGGGGAGGACGCGTTGACGTCGTCCTGGTCACCCATACCCGAACCTTCCGGCACCGTCGGTGTCTTGTTCTTGCTCATTCGCGCCCCCGCCCGCGAGAAGTGTGCGGGAAAAGTGTGCAACGTGGGTCCGGAGTGACCATTCCGGACACCACTTGTGCGCGTGACTGGTCCAGACCACCGGACCTGGGGTGGGCCCCGCGTACGGGACAACCCGGTGCGTGCCTCACCGGCGCACCCCAACGCCTAGCCTGACGCGCATGAGCTTGTTCGATCACCTGACGTGGCGCGGTGACCGCTTCGATCTCGGTGGTCGCACGTTCCGGTTGCAGCACCAGGCCGCCCAGCAGACCGCCGATGACGCGTTCATGTTCTACAAGGATCGTGGCCAGCTCGAGCAGTTCGACCGCTTCCTCACCGAGACCGGCTTCGCGCCGAAGCGCGTCCTGGAGCTGGGCATCTGGGACGGCGGCAGCGTCGTGTTCTGGACCGAGGTGCTGGGCCTCGAGCGCTACGCGGCGATCGACCTCCAGCTTCGTGGCGACAGCGAGTACTTCACCGCGTGGCAGCGTGAGCGAGGTGCCGGCCGCGTCTCGACGCACTGGGGAGTCAGCCAGACCGACGGTGAGCAGCTGGCCAGGATCATCGCGGAGCACGAGATGGACCCCCTCGACTGGGTGATCGACGACTGCTCGCACCAGTACGCGCCGACCCGGGAGAGCTTCGAGCTGCTCTTCCCGCGGCTACGGCCCGGCGGCTGGTACGTCATCGAGGACTGGGCCTGGGACCTGCAGGACTCGTTCCAGGACAAGCAGCACCCGTGGGGAGTGCATCCACCCCTGCACCCGCTCGTCCTGGACATCGCTCGCGTCAACCCGTCACGGCCGGACCTGGTGAAGTCGCTGCGCATCTACCCGGACTTCGTCGCCATCGAGCGGGGTCCGGGCGACGCGCAGGGCTTCACGCTGTCGGGCAGCATCGCCCGACGTCCTCGGCCCTGGGGCAAGATCGCCTACCTCAAGGCCCGGCACACGGCTGGTCGCGCACGCCGTCTGGCTCGGCGCGCCCGTCACTGAGCCGGAGCCGGGGCGCGCGACAGACCTGCGCTCACCGAGCGTGATGTGGCCGCGGTAGAAGTACAGGCCGGTGGCGACCTCGTCCTTGAAGTCGAGTCGGCCGGTAGGCCCGGCGAAGCCGCCGGTGCCGCTCCCCGCGATGAGGGGTTGCCGCGTACGGCGCCGTCATCATCATATTGGGGTCCTGGCCCGGCCACCCTCGAAGGCACGGGGCCAGGAAGGCGCGACGCGGTTGCGCAGCGCGGGCGCGGAGGGCTGGATGAGAATCGGCTCCTGCCCGCGTTCCGCGGTTCAGGAGCCGAAGGGGCCACGAGAGTGTCCGAGGGGGGACTTGAACCCCCACGCCCTAATACGGGCACTAGCACCTCAAGCTAGCGCGTCTGCCAATTCCGCCACCCGGACGAGTGCGGCTGGAAGCGTAGCAAAGGGATTCGGCGTTCCCAGCATCGCCGGAAGGCCCCCTGCGGAGTGCTTGGATGAGACCCATGGCCGGAGACCCTGACGACCCTGGACGCACCTCCTACGACCCCGCCGGCGAGGTCGTGGAGCTGTGCCGGGACCTCATCCGGTTCGACACCTCGAACTACGGCGACGACGAGGGACCGGGGGAGCGGAAGGCCGCCGAGCACGTGGCCGCGCTGCTCGACGAGGTGGGGATCCCGTCGCTCGTCGTCGAAGCCGAACCGGGCCGGACGAACGTGATCGCCCAGTGGGGCGGGACCTCTCGTGGCGGCGACGGCCTGCTGCTGCACGGCCACCTGGACGTCGTGCCCGCGGCGGCCGAGGACTGGCAGGTGCACCCCTTCTCGGGCGAGATCCGCGACGGCTTCGTCTGGGGCCGCGGGGCGATCGACATGAAGGACTTCAACGCGATGGTGCTGTCCGTCGTCCGCGCCCGGACCCGCGCGGGGGCGGTGCCGGAGCGCCCGATCACGCTGTGCTTCACCGCCGACGAGGAGGCCGGCGGGCACCGCGGGGCCGAGCGTCTCGTCGAGGACCACGCCGACGAGCTGGCGCACTGCACCGAGGCGGTCGGCGAGGTCGGCGGGTTCAGCACGAACGTCCGCGGACAGCGCCTCTACCTCGTCGAGGCGGCCGAGAAGGGGATGGCCTGGGTCAAGCTCACCGCCCGGGGCCGCGCCGGGCACGGGTCGCTGATCAACCGCGACAACGCCATCACCGCCCTGGCCGCCGCCGTCGCCCGGATCGGCGCCCATGAGTGGCCGGTCCGGCTGACGCCGACGATGCGGACCCTGCTCGCGGCCGTGGCCGAGCTGGCCGGCACCGAGGCCACGCCCGAGAACACCGAGGCCCTCGTCGAGGAGTTCGGCGACGCGGCCATGATGATCGGCGCCGTCCTCCGCAACACCCTCAACCCCACCATGCTCAACGCCGGCTACAAGGTGAACGTGATCCCCACCGAGGCCACCGCTCACGTGGACGGACGCTTCCTTCCCGGCTACGAGGACGAGTTCTGGGCGACCTTCGCCGAGCTCTGTGGCGAGGACGTCACCTACGAAGCGGTGTCTCACCAGCCGCCGTGGGAGACGCCGTACGACGGTGGGCTGGTCGACTCCATGACCCGGTCCCTGCTCGCCGAGGACCCGGACGCCCTCGTCGCACCGTTCCTCCTGAGCGCCGGCACCGACGCCAAGCACTTCCGCAAGCTCGGCATGCGGTCGTACGGCTTCGTCCCCCTCCGGATGCCCGAGGACCTCGCCTTCCCGACGCTGTTCCACGCGGTCGACGAGCGGGTGCCGGTGGACGGGCTGGAGTTCGGCGCGCGCGTCTTCGACCGCTTCCTCGAGGAGGTCTGACGAGCGCGTTTCGGTGTGGGCTCGACCACACGTGGCCCCGCCTGCGAACATTTCGACCGTTGCGGGCGTCGCACCCCATGACAGCTGATCAACAGCCCTTCCGCCGACCCCTCAGGAGGACCGGAGCCATGTCCTTGCGCCGTCCCGCGCAGGTGGCACGTACGGGCGCCCTGCTGGGCGCCCTGCTGCTCGCTGCCCCCCTGGGTCTGGTGGCCCTCGCGGGCCCGCCCGCCCAGGCGGAGCTCGGGCCCGAGCGAGCCGCCCCGACCTGCAACGGGCTGCCGCTGACGGCCGAGGGGTCTCCGAACGGCACCGTCATCGGTACGGCGGGTGACGACGTGATCCTGACCCGGGGGGCCACGCGGGTCGACGCGGGCGCCGGCAACGACTCCATCTGCGTGACCGGCAAGGGCACCGCCGTCATCAACGCCGGACCGGGCGACGACTTCGTCGGCGCCCGAGCACACAAGGGCAAGTCCTTCGTGAGCCTCGGCTTCGGCGACGACGCTTTCTACGGCGGCGACGGGAACGACCGGGTCTGGAGCCAGGAGGCGTCCAACCAGACCTCACCCGACGACAGCGACCTCATCGACGCGGGGGGTGGCGACGACTACGTCATCAGCGGCAGCAGCACGGCCCTCAACACCGACGTCGTCGCGCTCGGTCCGGGCGACGACGCCCTGGTGACCTACGGCTCGTCCGGAGGCGCGAGCCTGTCCGGCGGCCTGGGCATCAACACCTACCAGCCGTTGCCGGGTGAGACGGTGAGCGGCGACTGGGTCTTCGACAACGTGATCGGGCAGGCGTCCAAGGACGACGTCGCCCAGATCGTGTGGTCGTCGTTCCAACGCTTCAACCTGACCGGGCTGCACGGCCCGAGCGTCCGTTTCCTGGGGAGCAGGGCGCACGAGTGGGTGGTGGCCGGCGGCACGTGCCGCGTCGTGATGCGCGGCCGGGCCGGCGCCGACCGCCTCACGGTCGACCCCGACGGGTGCAACAACCTCCCCGCCGGGGACGCGCGGTTGATCGGCGGGCCGGGGAACGACCAGCTCAAGGGGGCCGCGGGCGACGACGTGCTGAAGGGTGGCGCCGGGAAGGACCGGGGCGACGGCGGGCTCGGCACGAACACCTGCGACGTGGAGATCCCCGTCGCCTGCTGACCTCGTGCGGTCAGGCGGACGTGCTGTACAGCGTCGGCCGGACCCGGATGATCTTGCGCCGCAGCACGACCCGGCGCGTGCCGTCCGGGGCGACGCGGACCCGGTCGAGCTCCCAGCCGCCGTGCTCGGCGCGTTCGACGAGCATCTTGGTGACCACCGATCGCGGGTAGTCCCGCGCGATCGTGATCCGCTCGAACTCCCACTCCACCCCCGGTGCCGGTGCGCGGCGCAGGGTGGCGGCCATGCTCACTCGCCTCCCTCGGAGGCCGCGGCCCCCGACCCCGAGACGTCGTCCAGGGCGGCCGTGATCTCGTCGGGCAGGGTGAGCTCCTCGACGCCGAGCGCGCCGCGCAGCTGCTGGGCCGTCCGCGCGCCGAGGATGGGGGCGGTGACGCCCGGCCGGTCGCGGACCCAGGCCAGCGCGACCTCGAGCGGGGTCCAACCGAGCCCGTCGGCGGCGCGGGCCACGGCCTCGACCACCTGCTGCGAGCGAGCGCCGAGGTAGGCGCCCACGAACCCCGAGAAGTGCGAGGTGGCGGCACGGGAGTCGGCGGGGGTACCGGTCCGGTACTTGCCGGTCAGCACGCCGCGGCCGAGCGGCGACCAGGCGAGCACCCCGAGGCCGAGCGCGTGCGCGGCGGGCAGCACCTCGTCCTCGATCGTCCGGTTGAGCAGGGAGTACTCCATCTGCGTCGACGCGAGCGGGACCCGTCCGGGAACCGCGCGCTGCCAGGTCGCCGCCTGGGCCGTCTGCCAGCCCGCGTAGTTGGACACCCCGACGTACGACGCCCGACCGGTCGCCACGGCGGTGTCGAGCGCCGACAGGGTCTCCTCCAGCGGCGCGTCGTCCACCCAGGTGTGCACCTGCCACAGATCGACGTGGTCGACCCCGAGGCGCGCGAGCGAGCCGTCGAGGGCGGTCAGGAGGCTGCCGCGCGAGGCGTCGGTGACGCGGGTGCCCGTGCGGCGCGAGATGCCGGCCTTGGTCGCGATCACGATCTCGTCGCGTGCCACCACGTCGCCGATCAGGCTGCCGATCAGCTCCTCGGAGGCACCGTCGCCGTAGCCGGCCGCGGTGTCGACGAGCGAGCCGCCGGCCTCCGCGAACGCGATCAGCTGGTCGCGGGCTTCGTGCTCGTCGGTGTCGCGCCCCCACGTCATCGTGCCCAGTCCGAGTCGGGACACCTTGAGGCCGGTGGCACCGACGGACCGCACGTGCATGCGGACAACCTAGCCGCCACCTCGCGGTGTACGACGCAGCCCCTGCGGGTCGGACCCGACCGGTCCAGCCCTCCCCTTTAGGCTGTCCGCGGCCAGCCCCCGACCCCGATTGGCGCACCCGCCCCCATGGACTACTTCGACGCGGTCGTGCTCGGCATCGTCGAGGGACTCACCGAGTTCCTCCCCGTCTCCAGCACCGGTCACCTGACCATCGCGGAGAAGGCTCTCGGCCTCGATGTCGACGACCCGGCCGTGACGGCGTACACGGCCGTGATCCAGATGGGGGCGATCCTCGCGGTCGTCGTCTACTTCGCCCGCGACATCGCCCGCATCGCGAGGGCCTGGGTCCGGGGGCTGTTCGACGCCGAGCTGCGCGGGACGGTCGACCACCGGATGGGCTGGTACGTCATCGTCGGCAGCATCCCCATCGGCCTCGCGGGGCTGCTCTTGAAGGACCTCATCACCGGCGACCTGCGCTCGCTCTGGGTCGTCGCGGTGGCGCTGATCGCCTGGAGCAGCGTGCTGTGGCTCGCCGAGCGGGTGGCCACCCAGGAGCGCTCGGAGAAGGAGCTGACCCTGCGCGACGCCGTCGTCGTCGGGTGCGTCCAGATCTTCTCCCTCGTGCCCGGCGTCTCGAGGTCCGGCGCCACGATCTCCGCAGGTCTGTTCCTCGGTCTCGACCGCCTGACCGCCACCCGGCTGAGCTTCTTCCTGTCGATCCCCGCCCTGTTGGCAGCAGGTGTCTACGAGCTGCCCGAGGCCCTCGACGGCTCGCTCGACGTGGGTCCGATGATCGTGGGCGCGGTGGTGGCCTTCGTGGTGGCCTACGCGAGCGTGGCCTGGCTGCTGAAGTTCGTGGCGCACCACACGATCGCGTGGTTCATCCCGTACCGGATCGCGCTGGGCGTGATCATCCTGGTCCTCCTCGGTGCCGGAGTGATCTCGGCGACCTGATCGCCGCGCGCCTTGACCTCCGTGTGAGGATTCGCGAATGGCCGACACCCCGGATCCCGGCAAGCAGCCCGCGCGCACCCGGACGTCGCTCCCCGACATCAGCTCGCGCGCCTGGGAGCACCCCGCCGACAAGGGCGCCCTGGTGGCGCTGCGCAAGCTCAAGGGCTTCGACACGGTGCTGAAGACGCTGTCGGGGCTCGTCAACGAGCGGTCGGTCCGGCTGCTGCTGCTGGGCTCCGCGGTGCGCGCCGACGCCCGCAACTTCGCCGAGCTGCACCGGTTGTTCAGCGACTGCGGTGCGGTGCTGGACGCGGTGGAGCTCCCCGAGCTGTACGTGCGCGCCAGCCCCACGTTCAACGCCTACACGGTCGGCATCAACAAGCCGATCATCGTGATCGACTCCGGCCTCGTGGAGCTCCTCGACGACGAGGAGGAGATGCGCTTCCTGCTCGGTCACGAGCTCGGTCACGCCCTCAGCGGCCACGCCGTCTACCAGACCCTGCTGCGGCGGCTGATCGCGCTCACGGGCGTCCTGTACGCCGTCCCGGGCGGAGCGATCGGCGTCCGGGCGATCACGGCCGCGCTGATGGAGTGGTCGCGCAAGGCCGAGCTGTCCGCCGACCGGGCCGGCCTGCTGGCCACCCAGAACCCGGCGGCCGCGACCCGCGTGCACATGAAGCTGGCCTCGGGCGGTCACCTCGCGGACCTGGACGCGACCTCGTTCTTCGCCCAGGGCAACGAGTACAGCGAGACCGAGGACTTCCGCGACTCGGTCCTCAAGGTGTTCCTGGTCGAGAACCAGAGCCACCCGTTCGCCGTCGTCCGGGCCGCCGAGCTGCGCCGGTGGACCGAGTCGGGGGAGTACACCGCCATCCTCGGTGGCACCTATCCCCGACGCGAGGACGACGCCACCGCACCGGTCAGCGACGCCGCTCAGGAGGCCGCGGCCAGCTACGGCGAGACCTTCCAGCGCACCCAGGATGCGCTGGGCAGCCTGATGCACGAGGCTGCGGGCTGGATGGGGCAGGCCCGGATGTGGCTCGACGAGCGGTTCCGCCCGCAGCAACCTCCGGCCGAGTGACCGGCTACGGGGCTAGAGCCAGCCGGACTTCTTGAAGAACACCCACAGCGCACCAGCGATCGCGACCATCAGCCCGAGCGCGTAGGCGTACCCGAACTGCCACCGCAGCTCGGGCATGTGGTCGAAGTTCATGCCGTACACCCCGGCGATCAGCGTCGGTACGGCGAACAGGGCGACGCCCGCGGAGATCTTGCGCATGTCCTCGTTCTGCTGCACCGAGATGCGGGCGAGGTGGCCCTGGAAGGCTGCGGTCAGCAGGCTGTCGAGGCCGTCGATGACCTCGGCGGTCCGCGCGACGTGGTCGTAGACGTCGGCGAAGAACGGCCGCGCGTCGTCCTCGATGCCCTCCACCCGTCCCTCGGCGAACTGGCGCATCGGCTCCTTCAAAGGCAGCACGGCGCGGCGCATCTCGGCGATCTCCCGCTTGAGGGCGTAGATGCGCACCGAGTCGTCGGTGCGGTCGGGGGAGAAGACCGAGCTCTCGACCTCGTCGACGTCCTCGGTCAACGCCGTCGCGACGTCCTCGTAGTCGTCGACGACGCGGTCGCACACCGCGTAGACGACCGCGAACGGCCCGTGGCCGAGGGTCTTGGCGTCGGACTCGAGGTCCACGCGACGGGTGTGCAGCTCGGACCCCTCGCCGTGCCGCACGGTCACCACGTAGTCGGGGCCGACGAACATGTTGATCTCGCCGGTCTCGACGGCGTCCTGCTCGTCGATGTACCAGACCGTGCGCAGCGTGATGAACAGGCTGCCGTCGTACCGGTCGACCTTCGGGCGTTGGTGGGCGTTCAGGGCGTCCTCGACGGCGAGCGGGTGCAGCCCGAAGGCCTTCGCCACGTCGTCGAGCTCGTCGCCGCGTGGGGTCGGCCAGCCCGACCCAGACGAAGTCGTGGGGCTCGCAGGCGGCGGCGCGCAGCTCGGCGTAGTCGTGGACCGCGCACCCCACGTGCACGCGTGCGCCCTTGCGATAGACGGCGCTGTCGACGATCACGATCGCCAGGTTAGTGCCGCTAGCCTCGCCGACGTGGCAACGGTGATCCTCGTCAGGCACGGACGGACCTCGGCCAACGTCGGCGGGGTGCTGGCGGGCCGGACTCCCGGCGTCCGCCTCGACGACACCGGCGTGGCCCAGGCGGAGCGCACCGCGGCCCGACTGGCGCCCGTCCCGCTTGCGGCGGTGGTCTCGAGCCCGCTCGAGCGGTGCCGGCAGACCGCCCAGGCGGTCGTCCGCGCGCAGACGGCTGCCCTGCGGGTCGCCACGGACCGGGGCCTGACCGAGTGCGACTACGGCGACTGGCAGGGCCGGCCGCTGAAGGAGCTCGCCAAGGAGCCGCTCTGGAAGGTCGTGCAGACCCAGCCGTCCGCCGCCACGTTCCCCGGCGGTGAGTCCCTCGCCTCGATGCAGGCCCGCGTCGTGGACGCCGTACGCCGCCGGGACGCGGCGGTCGAGGCCGAGCACGGACCCGGGGCCGTCTGGGTCGCGGTCAGCCACGGCGACCTCGTCAAGGCGGTGCTGGCCGACGCGCTCGGCATGCACCTCGACCTGTTCCAGCGCCTGCACGTCGACCCGGCGTCCGTCTCGATCGTGCGCTACACCGCCACCCGACCGTTCGTGCTCGCCACCAACACCCACGACGGCGACCTCTCGTGGCTGGTGCCGCCGCCGGCGAAGAAGGGCCGCTCCGCGCAAGTCGGCAGCCAGCGCGGACGCCGCCGTCGGCGGTGGCGCCGGGCCGGTTGCGGCCACGTCCTAGGCTGGCCGACGTGCCCGTGATCCACGAGTTCGACCCACCCGAGCGCTTCGTCGTCGGCACCGTCGGCGAGCCCGGCGCCCGGACGTTCTTCATCCAGGCGCGGGCCGGGGCCCGGATGGTCAGCGTGGCCCTGGAGAAGCAGCAGGTGGCCGCGCTCGCGGAGCGGGTCGACGAGCTGCTCGACCAGGTCCTCGACGACGGTTCGTCGGGGACCATCGTCCCCGCGCTGGCGCCGCACGACCTCGACGACCAGGCTCCGCTGGAGCAGCCCATCGAGGAGGAGTTCCGCGCCGGCACCATGACCCTGTCGTGGGACCCGGGCATCAGCCGCGTGGTGATCGAGGTCTTCCCGATCACCGACGAGGTGGTCGAGGGACCCGAGGCCGGTGACGAGCCCTTCGAGGAGCCCGAGCCGGACGAGGTGCTCCTGGTCCGGATCACGCCCGGCACGGCGCGGGCCTTCGCGCTGCGTGCCGGCCGGGTGGTCGAGGCCGGCCGCCCGAGCTGCCCCTTCTGCGGCGGTCCGATGGACCCCGCCGGTCACCTGTGCGTGCGGGCCAACGGCCACCGCCGCCGCGAGGCCTGAGCGGCCGGTGCGGCCGGTGCGGGAGCCGAGCCCGGAGCTCCGCGACGGCGACCTGGTGCTGCACGGCCGGGTGATGCCGGCCTCCAACGCGACCTTCGTCGGCGAGGTGTGCGGGACCACCGTCGTCTACAAGCCGGTCGCGGGGGAGCGCCCCCTGTGGGACTTCCCCGACGGCACCCTGGCGGACCGTGAGCGCGGCGCCTACCTGGTGTCCGAGGCCTTCGGCTGGGACGTCGTGCCGCTGACCTTCCTGCGCGACGGCCCGCACGGACTCGGGATGGTGCAGCTCTGGCAGGAGCCCGCCGAGGGCGAGGAGGCGGTCACCATCGTGCGGTCGCTCCGGGAGCGGCCGGGCTGGCTGCACGTCTTCGACGGCGTCGACGAGCGCGACCAGGACGTCGCCCTGGTCCACGAGGACTCCGCCGCGCTGCGCCGGATGGCCGTCTTCGACGCCGTCGTCAACAACGCCGACCGCAAGGGCGGCCACGTCCTCCCGATGGCCGGGCGGTCACCGCTACGGCGTCGACCACGGCGTCAGCTTCCACACCGACCCCAAGCTCCGCACCGTGCTCTGGGGATGGGCCGGCGAGGCCCTGGACGACGAGGAGCTGGCCGGCCTCGAGGTCGTCGCGACCGCGCTCGACGCCGAGCTCGGCGAGGCCCTCGGTCCGCACCTCACGCCGTACGAGCTGGAGGCCACGCGTCGGCGGGTGGCCCGGTTGCTGCGGACCCGTCAGATGCCGACGCCGCGGGGTGACTGGCCGGCCATCCCCTGGCCGCCGTTCTGAGCACCGCCCCGGTCCGAGCTTGCGAGGACTCGGATCAGGCGCGGAGGTTGAGGAGCGTTCGACGCAGGCCGGAGCGCAGCGAGGGGCTGCGTGACGCGTCTCGAAACCCGGTGAGATGACAGACGACCGCAAGTGCGCCTGCGCGCCACCTTCGACTCGGTCGCGAGCGCGTACGCCGACGCGCGGCCGACGTACCCCGACGAGCTCGTCGACGCGCTGGTCGCGGCGACCGGGATCGGCCCGGGCTCGCGGCTGCTCGAGGTGGGGTGTGGCCCCGGCACCGCGACCCTGCCGCTGGCACGGCTGGGCTGTCGCATCACGGCGGTCGAGCTCGGCGAGGGGCTGGCGGCCGAGGCACGCCGCCGGCTGGCGGCGTACCCGGACGTGGACGTGGTCACCGCCTCGTTCGAGTCCTGGCCGCCGGGCGAGCACTCGTTCGACCTGGTGTACGCCGCGACGGCCTGGCACTGGGTCGACCCGGACGTGCGCTACCGGCGGGCCCACGACGTGCTCCGGCCGGACGGGCACCTCGCGTTCTGGCGCGCCGACCACGTGCGCCCGGCGGGCGGAGACCCGTTCTTCGAGGAGATCCAGGAGGTCTACGACGAGATCGGCGAGGGGTTGCCGGAGGACCACGTGTTCGCCGCGCCCGGCGAGCTGCCCGAGGCGACCGCCGAGATCGAGGGCAGCGGGCTGTTCGAGGTGACCGCCGTGCGCCACGTCGACTGGGAGACGACCTACGACGCCGACGGGTACCTGGCGCTGCTGGACACGTTCTCCGGCCACATCGCCATGGCACCGGCGGCGCGTGACCGTCTGTACGGCGAGATCCGCCGTCGCCTCGCCCTGCGGCCCGACGGCCTGCTCAGGCGGCACTGGGGCGCGGTGCTGCACGTGGCCGCCCCACTACGCTGACGCCATGCGTTCCTGGCCCACTTCGGACCTCCCCACCCTTCCCGTCCGCGGTCCGGCGGTGGCCCTGCACGACACCTCGACCGGCGGGCTCGTCACGCCGCGCCCCGAGGGCCCGGCGCGGATGTACGTCTGCGGCATCACGCCGTACGACGCCACCCACATCGGCCACGCGGCGACGTACGTCGGGTTCGACCTGCTGCACCGGGCCTGGCGCAACGCGGGTCTCGAGGTGCTGTACGTGCAGAACGTCACCGACGTCGACGACCCGCTGCTCGAGCGGGCCACCAAGGTGGGCGCCGACTGGGTCGAGCTGGCCGAGCGCGAGACCGAGCTGTTCCGGCAGGACATGACGGCGCTGCGGGTGCTGCCGCCGACGCACTACGTCGGCGCGGTCGAGTCCATCCCGCTGGTCATCGAGCTGATCCAGCGGCTGCAGGCGGCCGGCGCGGTCTACGCCGTCGAGGACGACCTGTACTTCTCCGTCACCGCCGACCCGGCGTTCGGCGAGGAGTCCGGGATGTCCCGCGAGGAGATGCTCCGGATCTTCCCCGAGCGGGGCGGCGACCCGGACCGCGAGGGCAAGAAGGACCCGCTCGACTGCGTCGTGTGGCGCGGCGAGCGCCCGGACGAGCCGGCGTGGGACAGCCCGTTCGGTCGCGGCCGCCCCGGCTGGCACATCGAGTGCTCGGCGATCGCCCTCGACCTGCTCGGCGCGACGTTCGACGTGCAGGGCGGCGGGTCCGACCTGGTCTTCCCGCACCACGAGATGTGCGCCAACGAGGCCCAGGTCGCGACCGGCCAGCGGTTCGCCCAGGTGTACGCGCACGCCGGGATGGTCGCCTACGACGGCGAGAAGATGTCGAAGTCCCGCGGCAACCTCGTGTTCGTCTCCCACCTGCGCTACTCCGACGTGGACCCGATGGCGATCCGCCTGAGCCTGCTGCGCCACCACTACCGCAGCGACTGGGAGTGGGAGGACACCGAGCTCTGGGCCTCCGTCGACACCCTGGCGCAGTGGCGGCGCGCCTTCGCGCTGCACGCCGGCGCTCCCGCCGCCCCGGTCGTGGACGAGGTGCTCGCGGCGCTCGCCGACGACCTCGACGCCCCCCGCGCCTGCGCCGCCATCGACGCCTGGGTGGCCGCCACCCTCGGCGACCACGGGCTGGCCGACGTGAGCGATCCCGGTGCGGCCGATGCGGTCGCGACCCTCGTGGACGCTGCGCTCGGCATCGTCTGAGGCGCGAGTCGGCGCATCTGCAGGGCGGAGACGGGCCGAGTCGGCGCATCTGCAGGCCAACCGTCGGCACATGAGCCGACTCGATGTGTGAGCGGCCTGCAGATGCGCCGACTCGGCGTCCGTCGGAACTGCAGATGCGCCGACTCGCGTCAGCCCTGCTCGTCTCCGCGTCGCTTGAGGTAGCGCTCGAACTCGCGGGCGATGGCCTCGCCGGAGGCCTCGGGGAGCTCGGTGGTGTCGCGGGTCTCCTCGAGGGACCGGACGTACTCGGCGATGTCCTCGTCCTCCTCGGCGAGCTCGTCGACACCGCGCTCCCAGGCGCGGGCGTCCTCGGGCAGGTCGCCGAGCGGGATGCTCACCTCGAGGAGGTCCTCGATCCGGCCGAGCAGGGCGAGGGTGGCCTTGGGGCAGGGCGGCTGCGCGACGTAGTGCGGCACGGCGGCCCAGTAGGACACGGCCGGGATGTCGAGCCGGGCGCAGGCGTCCTGGAAGACGCCGACGATGCCGGTCGGCCCCTCGTACGTCGACACCTCGAGCTTGAGCCGGTCGACGAGCTCGGGCTCGGTGGCGGTGCCGGAGACCGGGACCGGGCGGGTGTGCGGGGTGTCGGCCAGCAGCGCCCCGAGGGTGACCACGATCTGGCCGCCCAGGTCGTCGGCCGCGGCGAGCAGCTCGGCGCAGAACTGCCGCCAGCGCATGTTGGGCTCGATGCCGCGGATCAGGATGACGTCGCGGTGCAGGTCGGGCGGGCTGGCGATCGCGATCTGCGTGCTCGGCCAGGTGATGGTGCGGTGGCCGCGCTCGTCGGTACCCACCAGCGGGCGGTTGACCTGGAAGTCGTAGAACTCCTCGGGGTCGATGGCGCCGATGACCCGGGCGCCCCAGACCTTGATGAGGTGGTCGATGACCGACGAGGCCGCGTCCGCGGCGTCGTTCCAGCCCTCGAACGCCGCGATGACGACCGGGTCGACCAGGTCCGGGACGTCCTCGATCTCGATCACGGCGACCACCCTATGACTCCCTACCTGGCCGCCGACGGCCCTCCGCGATTTCTTGGCACTCCGGCCCGGTGTCACCATGCGATAACCCCGTCCGCCACCTGGACGGAGGTTCCTAGGCTGGGTGCTCCAGCCCCCGGACCCGAGGAGCAGCCTTGCCCGTCGACATTCGCCCGGACGCCACCGAGGAGCTCACCGCGCTCCTCCGCGAGCGGATCCTGGTGATCGACGGCGCCATGGGCACGGCGATCCAGCGCGACCGCCCCTCGGAGGCGGGCTACCGGGGCGAGCGCTTCGCGGACTGGCCGAGCGACCTCCAGGGCAACAACGACCTGCTCACGATCACCCAGCCCGACATCATCGCGACGATCCACCGCGAGTACCTCGACGCCGGCGCCGACATCGTCGAGACCAACACCTTCAACGCCAACGCGGTGTCGCTGTCCGACTACGGCATGCAGGACCTGGCCTACGAGCTGAACCTCGAGGCCGCCCGGCTGGCCCGGCGCGTCGCCGACGAGGTGACCGCCCGGACGCCGGACAAGAAGAGGTACGTCGCCGGCGCCCTCGGGCCGACCACGCGGACGGCGTCCATCTCGCCGGACGTCAACGACCCCGGCGCCCGCAACGTGTCCTTCGACCAGCTCGTGGCGGCGTACGCCGAGGCCACCAACGGCCTGCTCGACGGCGGGTCGGACCTGGTCTTCATCGAGACGATCTTCGACACCCTGAACGCCAAGGCGGCGATCTTCGCGGTCGAGACGGTGTTCGAGGAGCGCGGCCGGAGGTGGCCGGTGATCGTCTCCGGCACCATCACCGACGCCAGCGGACGCACCCTGTCCGGCCAGGTCACCGAGGCGTTCTGGACCTCGATCCGCCACGTGGCGCCGCTCGCGGTGGGCCTCAACTGCGCCCTCGGCGCGAAGGAGATGCGCCCGTACATCGCCGAGATGTCGCGGGTCGCCGACTCGTTCGTGTCCTGCTACCCCAACGCCGGGCTGCCCAACGCGTTCGGCGAGTACGACGAGACGCCCGACGAGACGGCCGCCTTCATCGCCGAGTTCGCCGAGGCCGGCTACGTCAACCTGGTGGGCGGGTGCTGCGGCACCACGCCCGACCACATCGCGGCGATCGCCCGCGCGGTCGAGGACAAGCAGGTCCGCAAGGCCCACGAGGTGGAGCCGGCCATGCGGCTGTCGGGCCTCGAGCCGTTCACCCTCACCGAGGACAGCCTGTTCGTGAACGTCGGCGAGCGCACCAACATCACCGGCTCGGCGCGGTTCCGGAACCTGATCAAGGCCGGCGACTACGACACCGCGCTGACCGTGGCCGCCCAGCAGGTCGTGAGCGGCGCGCAGGTCATCGACGTCAACATGGACGAGGGCATGATCGACGGCGTCGCCGCCATGGACCGGTTCCTCAAGCTGGTGGCCAGCGAGCCCGACATCAGCCGGGTCCCGGTGATGGTCGACTCCTCGAAGTGGGAGGTGATCGAGGCCGGCCTCAAGTGCGTGCAGGGCAAGCCGATCGTCAACTCCATCTCGCTCAAGGAGGGGGAGGAGCCGTTCCGCGCGCACGCGCGGCTGTGCCGCAAGTACGGCGCCGCCGCCGTCGTGATGGCCTTCGACGAGGACGGCCAGGCCGACAACCTCGAACGCCGCGAGGCGATCTGCGAGCGCGCCTACCGGATCCTGGTCGACGAGGTCGGCTTTCCCGCCGAGGACATCATCTTCGACCCGAACGTGTTCGCCGTCGCGACCGGCATCGAGGAGCACGCGACGTACGGCCGCGACTTCATCGAGGCGACCCGCTGGATCAAGCAGAACCTGCCGGGGGCGAAGGTCTCCGGCGGCATCTCCAACGTCAGCTTCTCGTTCCGCGGCAACAACCCCGTGCGCGAGGCGATCCACGCGGTGTTCCTGTTCCACGCCATCAAGGCCGGCCTCGACATGGGCATCGTCAACGCGGGTGCCCTGGTGGTCTACGACCAGGTCGAGCCCGAGCTGCGCGAGCGGATCGAGGACGTCGTCCTCAACCGCCGACCCGGACGCCGCCGAGCGGCTGCTCGAGATCGCCGAGAGCCACAACAAGGCGCCCGGCCAGGTCGACGAGACCGAGGAGGAGTGGCGCGCGCTGCCCGTGGGCGAGCGGATCACGCACGCCCTGGTCAAGGGCATCGACGCGCACGTCGAGGCCGACACCGAGGAGCTCCGGCAGGAGATCGCCGACCGCGGCGGCCGGCCGCTGGAGGTCATCGAGGGCCCGCTGATGGACGGCATGAACGTCGTCGGCGACCTGTTCGGCGCGGGCAAGATGTTCCTGCCGCAGGTGGTGAAGTCGGCGCGGGTGATGAAGAAGGCCGTCGCCTACCTGATCCCGTTCATCGAGCAGGAGAAGCTCGACAACCCGGAGCTCGCCACGGCCAAGGACACCAACGGCACGATCGTGATGGCGACCGTCAAGGGCGACGTCCACGACATCGGCAAGAACATCGTCGGCGTCGTGCTCCAGTGCAACAACTACGAGGTCATCGACCTCGGCGTGATGGTGCCCGCCCAGAAGATCCTCGACACGGCGCGCGAGATCGGCGCCGACGTGATCGGGCTCAGCGGACTGATCACGCCCTCGCTGGACGAGATGGTCAACCTGGCCGCCGAGATGCAGCGGCAGGAGTTCACCATCCCGCTGCTCATCGGCGGTGCGACGACCTCGCGCGCCCACACCGCGGTGAAGATCGACCAGAAGTACGACGGCCCGGTGGTGTGGGTGAAGGACGCCTCGCGCTCGGTGCCGATCACCGCGTCCCTGCTGAGCGACGACCGCCGGCAGAAGCTGCTCGACGACGTGCAGGCCGACTACGAGTCGCTGCGGACGCGCCACTCGGCGAAGAACGACCGCCCGATGATCTCGCTGGAGCAGGCGCGCGAGCGGGCCACGCCCGTCGACTGGGCGTCGTACCGCCCGCCGCGCCCGCACCTGCTGCTCCAGCAGGACCACGCGGTCTCGCCCATCGTCGGGATCCGCGGCGGCCACTCGCAGCACGTGCGGGTGTTCCGGGGCTACGACCTGGGCGACCTGCGCCGCTACATCGACTGGCAGCCGTTCTTCAACGCCTGGGAGATGAAGGGCGCCTTCCCCGACATCCTCAACAACCCCACGAGCGGCCCGGCCGCGCGCAAGCTCTACGACGACGCCCAGGAGATGCTCGACCGGATCGTCGACGAGCGCTGGCTGACCGCCAACGGCGTCGTCGGGCCTGTTCCCCGCCAACAGCGTGGGCGACGACATCGAGGTCTACCTCGACGAGGACCGCGCGGAGCCGGTCACGGTGCTGCACCAGCTGCGCCAGCAGGGACAGCACCGCGAGGGCGTGCCCAACCGGTCGCTCGCCGACTTCGTGGCCCCGAAGGCCACCGGCCTCCAGGACTACGTCGGCGCGTTCGCCGTCACCGCCGGGCTCGGCGCGGCCGACCGTGTCGAGGCCTTCCGCAAGGACGTCGACGACTACAACGCGATCCTGCTGGAGGCCCTCGCCGACCGGCTCGCCGAGGCGTTCGCCGAGCGGCTGCACGAGCGGGTCCGCCGCGAGCTCTGGGGCTACGCGCCCGACGAGCGGCTCGACAACGTCGGCCTGATCAAGGAGCGGTACGACGGCATCCGCCCGGCGCCCGGCTACCCCGCCAGCCCCGAGCACACCGAGAAGGAGTCGATCTGGTCGCTCCTCGACGTCGAGGGCACCACCGGCATGACCCTCACGGAGTCGATGGCCATGCAGCCCGGCGCGTCGGTGTCCGGCCTCTACTTCAGCCACCCCGAGTCGCAGTACTTCGTGGTGGGCCGGATCGGCCGCGACCAGGTCCAGGACTACGCCGCCCGCAAGGGCTGGACGCTCGCCGAGGCGGAGAAGTGGCTCTCGCCGAGCCTCGGCTACGACCCGGACGAGTGACGTGACGTGACGCCGTACGCCGCGGTGCTCTGGGACATGGACGGCACCCTCGTCGACACCGAGCCCTACTGGATGCGGACCGAGGGGGAGCTGGCCGCCCGGTACGGCGGGACGTGGACCGAGCAGGACTCGCTCAACCTGGTGGGCAACGACCTGCTCGACTCCGGCCGCTACATCCGCGAGCACATGGGGATCGACCTGGAGCCGGCGGAGATCGTCGAGCAGCTCCTCGACGGGGTGATCGAGCAGATCCGGGTCGCCGTGCCGTGGCGGCCCGGCGCCGTCGACCTGCTCACCGACCTGCACGCCGCGGGCGTGCCGTGCGCGCTGGTGACGATGTCCTACCGGAGGTTCGTCGACCCGATCCTCGACGCGCTGCCCGAGGGCCTGTTCACCACCGTGGTGACCGGCGACGCGGTGGAGCGGGGGAAGCCGTACCCCGACCCGTACCTCAAGGCCGCCCGGCTCCTCGGCGTGGACCCGGCCGACTGCCTGGCGATCGAGGACTCCAACACCGGGGCCCGGTCGGCGGAGAGCGCGGGCTGCACCGTGCTGTGCGTGCCCAACCACGTGCCCGTCCTGGACGGGGAGCGGCGGGTCTTCGCCGACTCGCTGGTCGGGCTCAGCGCCGCAAACCTTCCGGTCCTCGCCTGACCCACGGTGAATCGTTGCCGGATCGGGACCATCTCGACGGCCACCCTCCGTGGACCCCGCGCTCCGACGCAGGTAAGTTGCGCGCGGTACCGACCCCGGCGAGCGGCCGGGGCCCCGACCCAGAGGGGTTCTATGAAGCGCAACAAGCTCTGGTCCGTGCTGGCGGTGAGTGCCTTGATCGGCACGCTCGCCGCGTGCGGCAACGAGGCAGACAGCTCCGGCAGTGGCGACGGCGAAGGCGACGGTGGCGAATCGGCCACGGGCGCCCCCTGGATCCTCGGCACGACCGACGCCGTGACGTCGGTCGACCCGGCCGGCTCCTACGACTTCGGCTCGTGGAACATCCAGTACAACATCTTCCAGCAGCTGATGACCGTCCCGGCCAACGGCTCGGAACCCGAGCCCGACCTGGCCGAGTCGTGCGACTACGACGACCCGCAGACCATCACCTGCACGCTGCCCGGAGGGCGCGACGTTCTCCAACGGCGACGAGCTCACCTCCTCGGACGTGCTGTTCTCGTTCCAGCGCAACATCGAGATCGCCGACCCCAACGGCTCCTCGGTGCTGCTCGGCTCGATCAGCAACGGTGACACCGACAACCCCGGCCTGGCCGACGGCGCCATCGAGACGCCCGACGACACCACCGTGGTGTTCCACCTCAACCAGCCCGACCAGACGTTCATGCAGATCCTGACGTCGGCGACGACCTCGATCGTCGACGAGGACACGTTCCCGATCGACGACAAGCTGGCCGACGACGACATCGAGAACATGGTCGGCTCCGGCCCCTACAAGCTGAGCCAGTACAAGGCGGGCGAGCAGGCGGTCTTCGAGGCCAACGAGACCTACCAGGGCACCAAGACCCCGCAGAGCTCGCAGGTCTTCGTCCAGTACTTCAGCGACGCGGCGCCGCTCAAGACGGCCGTCGAGGGCGGCGAGGTCGACATCGCCTGGCGCACCCTGAGCCCGACCGACCTCAACTCCATCGAGGAGGGCGGCAAGGCCGAGGTCATCCGCGGCAAGGGCTCGGAGTTCCGCTACTGGGTGTGGCAGCTCTCCACCGACGTCGGCAAGAACAAGGCGATCCGCCAGGCCGTCGCGCAGATCATCGACCGCCAGGCGATCTCCGACAACGCCTACGACGGCACCGTCACCCCGTCGTACTCCATCGTGCCCCCGGGCTTCGGTGGCCAGAAGGACTCCTTCCAGGAGAAGTACGGCGAGCCCGACGTCGACGCGGCCAAGCAGATCCTCGACGCGGCGGGCGTGCAGACCCCGGTCGCGATCAAGCTCGGCTACCCGCCGGAGCACTACGGCCCGAACGCCGTGGACGAGGCGACCGAGCTGGCCGACCAGCTGAACTCCAGCGGCCTGTTCGACGCGACGATCGACGACGCGGCGTGGGAGGAGTACCAGACGATCACCAAGGAGGGCGCCTACGACCTCTTCATGATGGGCTGGTACCCCGACTTCCTGGACGCCGACAACTACCTGTCGCCGTTCATCCGTGACGGTGGGTTCTTCGCCAACAACTACTCCAGCGACGAGGTCAACAAGCTCCTCGACCAGGAGATCGGCGAGACCGACGAGGCCGCTCGCAACGAGCAGATCGCCAGCTGCAGGACATCGTGGCCGAGGACGTCCCGCTGATCCCGTCGTGGAACGGGCAGAACGTCGCCGTGGCCAACTCGTCGATGACGGGTGTCGAGGAGACGCTGGACCCGACGTACATCTTCCGCTTCTGGATGATCAGCAAGGAAGGCTGACGTCGGCACGTCGACTCACTAGCACAACGTGAATCGGAGGAGGGCGCCCACCTCGCGGTGCGGCGCCCTCCTCTGATGCTGTAGACATCCCTGGATGACCTCGAACATCAGGAGGCCCCCCGCGTGAGCTCAGGATCGGGATCGCTCTCCCGCTACATCCTGGTCAGGATCCTGCTCATCATCCCGATGCTGTGGGTGGTGCTGACGATGGTCTTCTTCATGCTCCGCGTGGCACCGGGCGACCCCGTCAGCGCGGCGTTCGGTGGCCGCCTCAGCGAGGAGGCGCTCGACGTCCGCCGCGAGGCGCTCGGCCTCGACCGGCCGCTGATCGTGCAGTACCTGGAGTACCTCGGCCAGGTGGCCCGGTTCAACTTCGGCACCACCGTCTCCGACAACCGCCAGGTCATCGACGTGATCCGCGACCAGGGCGGCGCCACGCTGACCCTGACGATCGGCGCGTTCCTGTTCGCCCTGGCGGTCGGCGCTTCCCCTGGGCGGCTGGCCGGCCGCTACCGCGACACCGGGGCCGACGCCGCCATCCGCATCTTCGGCGTCGTCACCTACGCCGCCCCGATCTTCTGGGTCGGCATCATGCTCGTCCTGCTGGTCGTCGAGCTGTTCCCCGGCTGGCCGACCTCGGGCATCGCCACGCCGATCACCATCTTCACCATCCAGCCCCAGACCCACATCCTGCTCGTCGACTCGATCCTGGCGGGGGACAGCACGGCGACCACCGACGTGCTCAAGCACCACCTGCTCCCGTGCTTCACGCTCGGCCTGCTGCTGTGCGGCGTGATCATCCGCCTGGTCCGGGTCAACGTGATCCAGGCGATGAAGGGCGACTACGTCGAGGCGGCCCGGGCCCGCGGGATCTCCGAGCGCAACGTCGTACGCCGCCACGCCTTCCGCAACGCGCTGGTCCCGGTGATCACGGTGATCGGCCTCCTGATCGCGCTGACGCTCGGGGGCGCGGTGCTCACCGAACGGACCTTCAACTGGCCCGGCATCGGCAACGAGCTGATCCAGTACCTCAACGCCCGCGACTACATCGCCGTGCAGGGCCTGGTCACCTTCTTCGCTGTCGTGGTGGTGGTGTCCAGCCTGGCGGTGGACATCATCAACGCGCTCATCGACCCGAGGGTGCGGTACTGACATGCGGGCCTTCATCAAGCAGATCTGGAACACCAAGGGCCTGGCCCGCTGGATCTTCCTCGTCGGACTGGTCGATCACGGTCGTGTTCGTGGTGTTCGCGATCTTCGCGCCGTGGATCGCGCCGTTCGACTTCAACCAGACCCGCGACGCGGCCGGCGTGAAGTTCCCGAAGCTCGCAGCCGCCGTGCGGCGAGCACTGGCTCGGCACCAACGACCAGTTCTACGACATCTGGTCGCGGGTGGTCTGGGGCGCGCGGACCGCCGTCGAGGTCGTCGTCCTGTCGGTCGTCTTCTCGGCCCTGATCGGCGTGCCGCTCGGCCTGGTGTCCGGGTTCGTGGGCGGCTCGGTCGACCGCGTCCTGGTGTTCCTGATGGACGCGCTGTACGCGTTCCCCTCCCTGCTGCTCGCCATCGTGTTCTCGTTCCTCCTGACGGATGCTCTCGGCAGCTGGCGTGGTGGCCGTGGCGCTGTCGCTGACCACGATCTACGTCCCGCAGTACTACCGGGTGGTCCGCAGCACCACGGTGTCCACGCGCGAGACGACGTACGTCGAGGCGGCCCGGGCGATCGGCGCGAAGCCGATCACGATCATGCGCAAGTACGTCTTCGGCAACGTGGTCCAGTCGGTGCCCGTCATCGGCACCCTGAACGCCGCCGACGCGCTCAGCACCCTGGCCGCGCTCGGGTTCCTCGGCTGGGGCATCCAGCCGAACGAGGCCTCGGAGTGGGGCTACGACCTGAGCCGTGCCCTCGACGACGCCCAGGCCGGCGTGTGGTGGCCGGCGCTGTGGCCGGGCCTGGCGATCATCATCCTGATCACCGCCCTGACCCTGGTCGGCGAGGGCCTCAACGAGACCGTGAACCCCGCCCTCCGCCGCCGGCGCCTGCAGGGCGTCACCTTCGGCCACATGCCGACCGAAGCCGAGAGGGAGGCAGCGGTCCGATGACCGACATCGTCGACGAGACGGCCAGGGCCGCGGACGTGCCCGGGGAGCCGGTGCTCGAGGTACGCGACCTGCGGGTCTGGTACGGCACCGAGCGTGGTCCGGTCCGTGCGGTCGACGGCGTGAGCTTCGACCTGCACGCGGGCGAGATCCTCGGCCTGGTGGGGGAGTCGGGCTGCGGCAAGTCGACGCTGGGACGCGGCCTGATCGGGCTGCTGCCCGACGGGAGCGCCCGCGACGGCGAGCTGCGTTTCCGCGGCACCGACATGCTCAAGCTCAAGCCGAAGGAGCAGCACGCCATGCGCGGCCGCGACCTCGGCATGGTCTTCCAGGAGCCGCTGACCCGGCTGAACCCGCTGATGCGGATCAGCGACCACTTCGCCGAGACGCTCAAGACCCACGACCGCTCGATCAGCAAGAGCGAGATCGACCGGCGCTCGTTGGAGGTGCTGCGGTTGATGGGGATCCCGCCCACCCGCTACCGCGCCTACCCGCACGAGTTCTCCGGCGGGATGCGCCAGCGGCTGATGATCGCGCTGACCCTGGTGCTGCGCCCGGCGTTCGTGGTCGCCGACGAGCCGACCACGGCGCTCGACGTCCTGGTCGAGGCGCAGATCATCCGGATCCTGCACGACCTGCGGTCCAACTACCGCACCGCGCTGCTGCTGATCACCCACAACCTCGGCATCATCGCCGAGGCGTGCGACCGGGTGGCCGTCATGTACGCCGGGGAGATCGTCGAGATCGGCGACGCCCGCGAGGTGTTCTCCCGTCCCAAGCACCCGTACACCCGCGAGCTGCTGCGCTCGACCATCTCGCTGCGGACCACCGGCCTCAACTACATCGACGGCGCCCCCCCGGACCTGGTCGAGCCGCCGTCCGGGTGCCACTTCCACCCGCGCTGCCCCGACGCGATGCAGGTCTGCGCGACCCGGCACCCCGTCGAGCGCGAGCACGCGGGGGGCACCCGGGCCCAGTGCTGGGCCGCCGACTTCAAGGACGGCCTGGCGGAGGACGTACCCGAGTCCGAACGCGCACCGCTCGAGCGGGAGGAGATCTCCGTTGCCGACGAAGCCTGAGGTCGACCGGCTGTCCGGACCGAGGTCCGACACGGTCCTCGACATCGAGGATCTCGCCGTCCACTTCCAGCTCCAGGGCGGCGCCCTGTCGCGGATGCTGGGCCTGAAGGCGCGCAGCGTCAAGGCCGTCGACGGCGTCACCGTCTCGCTGAAGCGCGGCGAGGTGCTCGGCCTGGTCGGAGAGTCCGGCAGCGGCAAGTCCACGTTCGGCCGCGCGCTGCTCGGCCTGGTGCCGGCGACGCACGGCCGGATCACCTACCACTCGCAGGACCGCGGGGAGCGACGCGTCTCCGAGATGCGCGGCGCCGAGCTGCGCCGGCTGCGCACCGACCTCCAGATGGTCTTCCAGGACCCGCACGCGGCGCTGAACCCCTCGATGACCATCGAGGAGGCGGTCGGCCACCCGCTGGTGATCCACAAGATCGCCTCCGGCAAGGCGCTCCGCCTCCAGGTCGAGGGCGCCCTGGAGCGCGTCGGGCTCGCCCCGGTCGAGCGGTTCCTCCCGAAGTACCCCTCGGACCTGTCCGGCGGTCAGAAGCAGCGCGCCGTCATCGCGCGGGCGATCATCCTGAACCCGGAGGTGCTCGTCGCCGACGAGCCGGTCTCCATGCTCGACATGAGCGTCCGGGCCAAGATCCTCCAGCTGATGCTCGACCTCAAGCAGGAGCTCGGGCTGACGTACGTCTACATCACCCACGACCTGGCCAGCGCGAAGTACTTCTGCGACCGGATCGCCATCATGTACCTCGGCCGCATCATCGAGATCGGCCCGACCGACGAGATCTTCGCCAACCCGCGGCATCCCTACACCAAGGCGCTGCTCAAGGCGATCCCCGAGCCCGACCCCGACCGGATGGTCCCGCGCGACCTGCCGCGAGGCGAGATCCCCGACGCGGCCGAGCCGCCGCTCGGCTGCTCCTTCCACCCCCGCTGTCCCGAGGCGGTGGCCGGCTGCGGGTGGGAGTCGCGCGACCTCCGGGTGCTGCTCGAGGAGCACTGGACCCGCAAGGTCGAGGCGTACGACGACGAGAAGGCCGTGATCGGCGACCTCGACGGCCTCGACCAGCCGTCCACGACCGCCAAGCTCGGCAAGGGTGGCGCGGGCGAGGTACGGGCGTTGCTCGACCGGATCAAGAGCGAGAACCCCGACGAGCCGATGTGGAAGGGCGTCCGCGGCATCGAGGACGCCGGCAACGCCGTCGAGGTCCAGTTCGAGCCGGCCGACGCCCCCGAGCTGCGTCGCTCCGGCGCCGTCGACGTCGCCTGCGTGCTCTACCCCGACGAGCAGTCCCAGGAGTGAACCCGTCGGCGCCGGACCTGTTGGTCCTGCACGCGCTGCGCGTCGCGGGCATGGCCGACGAGGTCAAGGTGGCTCGTCGCTATGCCCTCGACCCGGACGTCGTCGAGGACCTGCTCCTCGACCAGGAGGCTGCCGGACTCGTCACTCGCGTCGGGTTCGCGGGCCTGAACGGCTGGGCGTTGACCGAGCGTGGCAAGGCCGAGGGTGAGCGCTTGGCGGCCGCGGAGCTCGACGCCACCGGAGCCCGGCCGGTCGTGGTCGCCGCGCACGACGACTTCGTACCGCTCAACACGCGGTTGCTCGGCGCGATGTCGCGGTGGCAGGTCCGGCCGGTCGCCGGCGACCCGATGGCTGCCAACGACCACACGGACTGGGCCTGGGACGAGCAGGTGCTGCGCACGCTGGCGAACCTGTCGGTCGCGTTGCGCGGCCTGGAGGAGCGACTGGTGACCGTGCTGCAGCGCTTCGGCGGGTACGCCGACCGGTTCGCCGCCGCGCTGGCCCAGGTCGACCGTGGCCAGCGCAGGTACGTCGACGAACCCGGCCTCGACTCCGCCCACACCGTCTGGTTCCAGCTGCACGAGGACTTGCTCGCCACCCTCAACCTCTCCCGTTGAGTTGCGCCTCCGGTACGCGCTTGAGTTGCGCCTCCGGTACGCGCGAGTTGCGTACCGGGTACGCAGCTCGAAGGTGCACGAGGCGCAACTCGAGGGTGCACGAGTCGCAACTCGACGGTGGTCCTAGTACTAGTCGCCAATGGTGAGGGGCCTGCGGCGGGCGTCAGGCTGGGGACCGAGCCGAAGTCCCACGTCATCACCGAGGAGAAGCCCTGATGTCCAGCCAGTCCCGTACCGCCGTCCGTACCGCCGCCCTCACGCTGAGCGCCGCCGCCCTGGGGCTGTCGGCCCTGACGGCCTCGCCGGCCGTCGCCAGCGGCGACGACGACGCCGTGCAGCGCAGCGGGTCCTGCAGCGCCGGGACCGAGTGGAAGATCAAGGCCAAGGCGGACGACGGCCGGATCGAGGTCGAGGCCGAGATCGACAGCAACAAGGTCGGGCAGAGCTGGTCGTGGAAGTTCAAGGACAACGGGTCCGTGTTCGCCACGGGCACGTCCACGACCACGGCCCCCAGCGGGTCGTTCGAGGTGGAGCGCAAGCCGGCGAACAGAGCCGGCACCGACAACTTCGTGTTCCGCGCCGTGTACCCGAAGTCGGGCGAGGTCTGCCGCGCAACCGTGTCGTGGTGACGCGGCCCTTCACGAGGCTGGTACTCGGGACCGCCGCGGGTGTGCTGATCGCGATGGTGCCGTCGGGCGTGAGCGCGTCCGACGACGAGGTACGCCGGGAGGGCTCCTGCTCGGGCAAGGCAGGGTGGGAGATGCGGGCCTCCTGGGACGACGACGAGCGCATCGAGGTGCGCGGTCGGGTCGAGGACACCGGGCGGGGGCAGACCTGGGCCTGGAAGATCAAGCACAACGGCAGCGTCTCCGCCTCGGGCCGTGCGGTGACCGGGTCCAGCGGCTTCGAGGTACGCCGCGCGCTCGTCGACCTGCCCGGCGTCGACCACTGCGTCTTCCGCGCCGAACGGCTGCGCACCGGCGAGGTCTGTCGCGGGGTCATCGACTGGTGACACCGACCCTCCCGCCTAGGCTGCGCGGGTGAGGCTGCTCCGCAACCCCGTGGCCCAGTACCTCACCCTCGCCGTGCTGCTCTTCGGCGTCCTGTCCCTCGCGACGTCCGTCCTCAGCGCGCGGGTGGCGGCGCAGCAGGCCAGCGACGACGCGCGCCAGGTCACCCGCGTCCTGGCCCGATCGGTCGCCGAGCCCGCCATCCCTCGTGGGCTGGTCGACGGCGACGCCGGGGCGATCGACAAGCTCGACCGTGAGGTGCTCGACCGGCTGCTCGTGGGCGACGTACGCCGCGTGAAGATCTGGCGTGGCGACGGCACCATCGTCTACTCCGACGAGTCCTCACTGATCGGCGCGCAGTACCCGCTCGACGAGGACGAGCGCGACGTCCTGGAGAACGGCGGCATCGAGGCCGAGGTCTCCGACCTGTCCAAGCCCGAGAACCGCTTCGAGACCGAGCCGGGCGGTCTGGTGGAGGTGTACACCCGGATCCGCTCGCCCGAGGGGGAGCCGATGCTGTTCGAGGTCTACTACTCCGCCGACGACCTGGCCGCGCGGCAGAGCGCGCTGTTCGCGCCGATCCAGCGGATCACGGTGGGAGGCCTGCTCGCGATGCTGGTCATCGCCACGCCGATCATCTGGGTGCTCACCCGCCGGCTCACCCGCACCGGCCGGGAGCGCGAGCGGCTGCTGCGTGCCTCGATGACGGCCTCGGAGGCCGAGCGCCGTCGCATCGCGCGGGACCTCCACGACGGCGTCGTCCAGGACCTGGCGGGTACGGCGTTCTCGGTGACGGCCGTGGGCCGCGACGAGCGGGTGCCCGACGACGTACGAGAGGACCTCCAGCAGGCGGGGCACTCCTTGCGCACCAGCCTCAAGGCCCTGAGGTCGCTGCTCGTGTCCATCCACCCACCCGACCTGCACGCCGACGGGCTCGCGGCGGCCCTGACCGACCTCAGTGCGCCGGCCGCGACGGCGCAGATCGAGACGAACGTGCACGTGTCCGACATCGGCCAGGTGCCCGACGACACCGTGCGGCTGGTGTGGCGGGTGGCCCAGGAGGCCGTCCGCAACGCCATCCGGCACGCCCATGCGACCACCCTCGAGGTGGACGTGCACCGTCAGGACGACCGGCTGGTGCTGCGGGTGGTCGACGACGGCCAGGGCTTCGACGTGGAGGGCGAGCGCGACCCCGCGAGCTTCGGGCTGCGGGGGCTCGCCAGCCTGGTGAAGGACGAGGGCGGCCGGCTCGACGTCCGGTCCACGCCCGGCGAGGGCACCGAGGTACGGATGGAGGTGGGGATCGGATGACCGACGAGCCCGACGACACGAGAGGATCACCGTCGTGGTGGTCGACGACCACGCCGTGGTGCGGGGCGGGCTCACCCAGCTGTTGGCCGGCGTCGCGGACCTGAGCGTCGTCGGCACGGCCGCCGACGGCGCCGAGGCGCTCGACGTGGTGCGCCGGACCCGGCCCGACGTCGTGCTGATGGACCTCCAGATGCCGGGCGTCGACGGCGTCAGCGCCACCCGCTCCATCGTCGCCGAAGAGCTGGCCGACGTGCTCGTGCTGACGTCGTACGCCGACGCCGAGCGCATCGTGGGTGCGCTCGATGCCGGCGCGGTCGGCTACCTGCTGAAGGACGCCGAGCCCGACGACATCCTCGACGGCATCCGCGCCGTGGCCCGCGGTGAGTCGCCGATCCACCCGCGCGCGGCCCGCGAGCTGCTCGTCACCCGCCGGCCCTCGGCGGACATGCCGGACCTGACGCCGCGCGAGCGGGAGGTGCTCGCGCTCGTGCGCGAGGGCCTCGCCAACAAGCAGATCGCCCGGCGGCTCGGCATCACCGAGCGCACCGTCAAGGCGCACCTCACCTCGATCTTCGCCACCATCGGCGTAGGCGACCGAACCAGCGCGGCGCTGTGGGCGGAGCGGCATCGGGTCTGACCCGCTTCTCGGGCACGGGCGGGGGAGTGCCGCCCCACGCCGGGCAGACCGCCTTGAACGAGCACCAGTCGCAGGCCCGGGACCGGTTCGGCTGCCACTCCCGCACCTCGTCGGCCAGCCGGATGGCCTCCCACAGCGCGTTGACCTTGCGCTCGGTGGCGAGCAGGTCGTCCTCGTCGGGCTCGTAGCGCACGATCTCGCCGTTGCCGAGGTAGATCAGCTGGAGCTGCCGGGGGATGACGCCCCGCATCCGCCAGATGACCAGGGCGTAGAACTTCATCTGGAACAGCGCCTTGGCCTCGTAGTCGACGCCGGGTGCTGAGCCCGTCTTGTAGTCGCTGATGCGGATCGCCCCGTCGGGCGCGACGTCGATCCGGTCGACGAAACCGCGCAGCAGCAGCTTGGAGTCGAGCAACGCCTCGACGTAGAGCTCGCGCTCCGCCGGCTCGAGACGGCGCGGGTCCTCGAGGGTGAAGTAGCGGTCGAGCACCACCTCGGCGGAGCGCATCCACTCCAGGAAACCGGGCTCGTGGGCGGCCTCGGCGGCGTCGAACATGTGGAGCAGCGTCGGGTCGTCGGCGACGAACGACTCCCAGGTCGGCACCAGCATGGCGCGGGCGGTCTCGGGGGTCCGGTCGGCCGCCGGCAGGGAGTAGAGGTCCTCGAGCACCTTGTGCACGAGGGTCCCGCGCACGGCGTCGACCGAGAACGTCTCCGGCAGCCGGTCGACCGTGCGGAACCGGAACAGCAGCGGGCAGGTCATGAAGTCCGCGGCCCGGCTCGGCGAGATCGCGCCCAGGACGTCCACGCCGTCGACGCGCCGGGAGACGCGCTCGGCCGGAGAGGCCTGCTGCTCGACGGACATACGGCGACCCTAGGCGAGCGCGCCGACAGTGCGCCGTCAGCGTGTCGGCCCACGAAGGGTCGGATAGCCTCGACACGTGTCCGAGCAGCGTTCCGAGTCGTCGCGGACCCCCGCGCGCCCCGAGCGCCCGCAGCGCCCGCCGGGCACCATCAAGGTCGGCACCATCGCCGGCAGCGACGTGCTGGTCACCAGCTCGTGGTTCGTGATCGCGGCGCTCATCGCGTGGATCGTGGCCCCTCGGGTGGACCAGGTCGCGCCGGGGCTGGGCGGTCTCAAGTACGTCGCCGGCTTCGCGTTCGCGGTCATCCTCTACCTGTCGGTGCTGCTGCACGAGGCCTCGCACGCGTTCATGGCCCGGCACTACGGCTTCCAGGTCACCTCGATCACGCTCCACTTCCTGGGTGGCGCGACGGCGATCGACGGGGAGGCACGCACCCCGCGCCAGGAGCTGCTCATCGCCGTCGTCGGGCCGCTGACCTCGATCGCGGTCGGGGTCGGGGCCCTCGGGCTGTGGTTCGTGACGCCCGACGGCCTGCTGCTGATGGCCGTGGAGGGCCTCGCCGGGGCCAACCTCATCGTCGGCGTCCTCAACCTCGTTCCCGGGCTGCCGCTGGACGGCGGCCGGGTGCTCAAGGCGGCGGTCTGGGGGGCGACCGGCGACGTGCTCAAGGGCACGGTCGTGGCGGCCTGGACCGGCCGCGTGACCGCCGTCGCCGCGCTGGCGTGGCCGCTGTTCCAGGAACGGGTGATCGGCACCACCCCCGACATCTTCGACTTCGTGCTGGCCGCCATGGTCGCGCTGTTCCTCTGGACGGCCGCCTCGTCGGCGCTCGCGTCGGCCCAGGCGCGCGGCAAGCTGCCGGCACTGGTCGCCCGACGGCTGGCCCGCCGGGCGCTCGCCGTGCCCGACGACCTGCCGCTCGCCGAGGCCGTCCGCCGGGCCCGGGAGGCCGACGCCGGCAGCCTGATCACCGTCACCGGCAGCGGGCGACCCGTCGGCCTGGTCAGCGAGGCGGCGCTCGTCGCGACGCCCGAGGAACGCCGGCCCTGGGTGGCCGTCTCCACGGTGGCGCGCACCATCGAGCCGGGCATGAGCCTGCCGGCCGGCATCGAGGGCGAGCCGCTCGTCCGGGCGATGACCGAGGTGCCCGCCCACGAGTACCTCCTCGTCGAGGACGACGGCAGCATCTACGGCGTGCTGTCGGCCGCCGACGTCGAGCGCGCGTTCCGCGAGGCCCGCGGCGGCCGCAGGTAGGTCCCGCCGCTAGTCGGAGACCCGCAGCACCCTGCGAAGCAGGCCGGGCATCGTCCAGTTCAGGTGCCCGAGCGCAGCCACGAGGGCGGGTGCGAGCAGGCCGCGCACCACGACGGCGTCGAGCAGGATCCCCAGAGCGAGCGTGGTCGCGAGGATCTTCACCTCCACGGACGGGACCGTCGACAGCGCGACGAACGACAGGAACAGGATCAACGCCGCCGAGGTGACCAGCCTCCCGGTGTGGGAGATTCCGTCCACCACGGCACGGTCGGTGTCGCCGTGCTCGTCGTACGCCTCTCGCATCCGCGCCAGGATGAACACCTCGTAGTCCATCGACAGCCCGAACAGGAACGCGAACGCCGCGATCGGCACCCACGTCGTGATGACCCCGGTCGCCGGTTGGCCGAACAGCAGCTCCGACCCGATGCCCTCCTGCCAGATGAGGACCGTCACGCCGTACGCCGCGGCGATCGACACGACGTTGAGCGCGAGCGCCTTGACCGGCAGCCACAGCGACCGCAACGCGCGGGCCAGGAGCAGGAACGTGACCACCACGATCGCCAGCACCACCCACACCGCATCGCCGTACACCGCCGTCACGAAGTCCGCGTCCTCGGCCGCGCTGCCGCCGACCACGGGCTTGCCGACCTCGTCCCGCACCCTCTCCAAGGCGGCTTTGCCCTCGGCGCTCGCGGGGTCGTCGGCGAGGTACACCTGCAGCAGCTGTGTGCCTGCGTCGCGCCACGCCGCGTCGGCCGGGGCCGACACGGCCGCCACGCCCTCGACGGGCACCAGCTCCTCGGCCTCTCCGCCGTCGGCGAGGACCTCGACGGGCCGCAGCACCCCGGCCGGGACGCCGGAGTCGACAGCCCGGGTGATCGCCTGCGAGCCGGCGGAGTCGGAGGTGATGCCGGACAGCTGCGGAGAGCCGAGGGTCAGTCCGAGAACGGGGTACGCCAGCGCGAGGAGCACCGCGGACGTGCCCGCGATCGTGAGCCACCGATGGTGCACGACGGTCCTCGCGATGCCTGCCCACGCGCGGCTCGGACGGACCTGCGCACCCCGGCGCGGCCACGTCAGTCGTGGTCCTGCAGCACTGAGGAGGGCCGGCACGAGCGTGACGGCGGTCGCCACGCTGAGCAGTGGGATGAGCAGCCCGCCGAAGCCGATGCTGCGGAGGAACGGCAGCGGCACCAGCACCAGGGCGGCGAGGGACACCGCGACCGTGAAGCCGCTGAAGACCACGCTGCGACCTGCCGTGGCCATCGCTCGGCGCACCGCGTCGTCGTTGGCGAGCCCGCCGGCCCGCTCCTCGCGCCACCGGGTGACCACCAGCAGGGAGTAGTCGATGGCGACACCGAGGCCGATCAGGGCGACGAGGTACTGCACCACGAACACGACGTCGGTCAGGTAGGTCAGCCCCAGCAGCGCGAGGAACGTGCCGAGGATCGAGACCGCGGCCACCACGAGGGGGACCCCGGCCAGGAGCGAGCCGAAGACGAGGGCCAGCACGATCAGCGCGCCGACGCCGCCGAGCAGCACCTCGGCCAGCACGGAGCGGTCACCCTCGGCCCCACCCTCGGACAACAGCGCGAAGCCGGTCAGCTCCACGTCGGTGCCCTCGGCCTGGGCCGCCTCGACGACCTGTTCGAGCCGTGGCAGCGAGCCGGCGTACGAGTCGGGTCCCGCGGTGACCGGCGGGTACAGCACCGCCACGGCCACGTCGTCGCCCTCGGGCGCGAGCACGTCGGCACCGGGGGAGTCAGGCGTGACCACCCGGGTCCCGGGTACGGCCTCCTGGGCCCTGCCCGCCACGTCGCCCACGGCCGTGCGCGCGTCCCCGCCCTGGACGACCAGCAGCAGGGGGTCGTCGACGCCCCCGCCCCCGAAGCGTTCGGCGATCTCCACGTTGGCCTCGTACGCCGGCTGGCCCGGCAGCGCGAAGTCGTAGCTGAGCCGGTCGACAGCCCGTGGAGCGGCCAACGCGCCCGCCGCGGTGATGAGGAGCCAGGCCAGCGCGACCCAGCGGCGGTGCCGGAGGACCCAGTCGGTCAGTGCGGTCATGCGCGAAGGTCCTCCGAGTCGATCGCGGCGCCGTGGATGCACGGCCTGGCACTGGCCCAGGGACAGTCTGCCGGTCGGCTCAAGACGAGGCTCCTCAGGTCCGGGGCGGCGACGAGGGCTAAGGTCGCGGCCATGCCCGACGCGTTCCCCGATGTCGCGCCCGAGGCCTGGGCCGGCGTGCACCGCGGTCCGCTGCGCGAGGGCGAGTGGATCCGGCTGGTCGACGCGAAGGGACGCAAGCACAACTTCTGCCTCGAGGCGGGCAAGCGCTTCTTCAGCAACCGCGGTCACCTCGAGCACGACGAGCTCATCGGCCGCGAGGAGGGCTTCACGGTGGCCTCGTCGCTGGGCGGCGAGTACCTCGTCTTCCGGCCGCTCCTGTCGGAGTTCGTGGTGTCGATGCCGCGCGGCGCGGCCGTCGTCTACCCCAAGGACTCCGCCCAGATCATCGCGATGGCCGACATCTTCCCCGGCGCGCACGTGGTCGAGGCCGGGGTCGGCTCCGGGGCGCTGACATGCTCGCTGCTGCGGGCCGTCGGGCCGCACGGGCGGGTGCTGTCGTTCGAGCGCCGCGAGGAGTTCGCCGACGTGGCCCGCCGCAACGTCACCCAGTTCTTCGGCGGCGACCACCCGGCGTGGGAGCTGCGGCTCGGCGACCTGGCCGACGAGCTGCCCACGTCCGGCGAGCGCACCGACCGGCTGATCCTGGACATGCTGGCCCCCTGGGACTGCCTCGAGGCGGCCGGGGCGGCGCTCCTGCCGGGAGGCATCCTCTGCGCGTACGTCGCCACCACGACGCAGCTGTCCCGCACGGTCGAGAGCCTGCGCGTGCACGGCGGGTTCACCGAGCCGCAGGCCTGGGAGTCGCTGGTGCGCGACTGGCACGTCGAGGGCCTGGCGGTACGCCCCGGTCACGCGATGATCGGGCACACCGCGTTCCTCGTGACCGCCCGGCGGATGGCCGACGGGGAGCGCCCCCCGCTCAAGCGCCGGCGGCCCGCTCCGGGCGCCTACGGTCCCGACTACGCCGGGCCGCGCCCACCCGGCGTACCGGTCGACCCACCCGACGAGTAGCCCGCGCGGCCCGCGCCATGGCCCGAACGGGCCATACCCGCTTGTTACAGATGTATCAATTCCTGTCCAACACCCTCTTGTTCACACTCGACGAGCCCATCCACGCGGGTAGGGTCGAAAACAGGAGGTGACGCACGATGGCCACATCACATGACGCCCCTGGCAGCGACCCGGGTTCTGACGGTCGCGGCCGCGAGGAGCTCGCCAGCCAGGTCCGGTTCCTGGAGGCAGAGGTGCATGATCTGCGCCGCCGCCTGACCGACGGGCCGGTGCAGAGCCGCAGCCTCGAGCTGCGCCTCGCCGACACGCAGCGCTCCCTCTCGGCGGTGACGTCGCAGAACGAACGCCTCGCCCAGACGCTGCGCGAGGCCCGCGACCAGATCATGAAGCTCAAGGAGGAGGTCGACCGGCTCGCCCAGCCGCCGGCCGGCTTCGGCACGTTCCTCGCGCGCAACGAGGACGACTCCATCGACGTGTTCACGGGTGGCCGCAAGCTGCGCGTCAACGTCAGCCCGTCCGTCGACATCGACTCCCTCGTGCGTGGCCAGGAGGTCATGCTCAACGAGGCCCTCAACGTCGTGGCCGCCCTCGACTTCGAGCAGGTCGGCGAGGTCGTGATGTTCAAGGAGCTGCTCGCCGACGGCCAGCGCGCCCTGGTCATCGCCAACGCCGACGAGGAGCGCGTCGTCCGGCTGGCCGCGCCGCTGCTCGACGACACCATCCGGGCCGGCGACTCCCTGCTCCTCGACGCCCGCGCGGGATACGTCTACGAGAAGGTGCCCAAGTCCGAGGTCGAGGAGCTCGTCCTCGAAGAGGTGCCCGACATCGACTACTCGCAGATCGGCGGCCTGATCTCGCAGATCGACGCGATCCGCGACGCCGTCGAGCTGCCCTACCTGCACCCCGAGCTGTTCAAGGAGCACCGGCTCAAGCCGCCCAAGGGCGTGCTCCTCTACGGCCCTCCTGGCTGCGGCAAGACGCTGATCGCCAAGGCGGTCGCCAACTCGCTCGCCAAGAAGGTCGCGGCCAAGACGGGCCAGGAGGGGAAGTCGTACTTCCTCAACATCAAGGGCCCCGAGCTGCTCAACAAGTACGTCGGCGAGACCGAGCGCCACATCCGGCTGGTGTTCCAGCGGGCCCGTGAGAAGGCCAGCATGGGCACACCGGTGATCGTGTTCTTCGACGAGATGGACTCCCTGTTCCGCACGCGCGGCTCCGGGGTCTCCTCCGACGTCGAGAACACCATCGTCCCGCAGCTGCTCAGCGAGATCGACGGCGTCGAGACCCTCGAGAACGTGCTGGTCATCGGCGCCTCCAACCGCGAGGACATGATCGACCCCGCGATCCTGCGACCCGGACGGCTCGACGTGAAGATCAAGATCGAGCGGCCCGACGCCGAGTCCGCGCGCGACATCTTCAGCAAGTACCTCGTGGCCGACCTGCCGCTGCACGACGACGACCTGCGGGAGTTCTCCGGCGACCGCGACGCCTGCGTGGCCGGCATGATCCAGGCCACCGTCGAGCGGATGTACACCGAGAGCGAGGAGAACCGCTTCCTCGAGGTGACCTACGCCAACGGCGACAAGGAGGTCCTGTACTTCAAGGACTTCAACTCCGGCGCGATGATCCAGAACATCGTCGACCGGGCCAAGAAGATGGCGATCAAGGACCGGCTGGAGCACAACCAGCGCGGCATCCGGGTCTCGCACATGCTCCAGGCCTGCGTGGACGAGTTCAAGGAGAACGAGGACCTGCCGAACACCACCAACCCCGACGACTGGGCGCGGATCTCCGGCAAGAAGGGCGAGCGGATCGTCTTCATCCGCACGCTCATCACCGGCAAGCAGGGCACCGAGCCGGGCCGTTCGATCGACACGGTCGCCAACACCGGCCAGTACCTGTAGACCCTGACCCGTGGCGGACGACGAGCTCGAACGACGCGACTACGAGGCTCTGCTCGCGACCCGTCGCGAGCTCGGCCCCGACTACGAGGCAGCCCTGGTCGAGTCGTTCGCCGAGCGCGTCCAGCGGGCCGTGGAGGCTCGCAGCCAGTCGGAGGCGCTCACCGTGCGTCAGGACCGCGACGACGAACGCGGCGACCGCCAGCGTCAGCTGGCGCTGGGCATCGTCTCCCTGGGAGCCAGCATCCCGATCACGCTCCCGCTCGCGTTGAACGACCATCTCCCTGCCCTGGTGGTGTCGTGGCTGGGCATCGTGGCCGTCAACTTCGCGCACGCGTCCGTGATCACCGCCCGTTACCGTCGCCACCGTCGGTGACGTCGGCGCCGTTCAGGCGCGCACCGCGCGGCCGAGCACGCCCGCGGTCCAGGGACGCGGGCCACCCGGGAGGTCGACCTGCTCCACCTCGACGACCGAGAGGCCGGCCTCCTCGATCATCACCGCCGGGTCGCGCGTGAGGTGGCACCCGCCGGCCAGCCGGCGCTGGAGCGGCTCGAGGCGATGCTGCCATGTCGCGACCGAGGGGTCGTCGGAGATGCCGTGCTCGAGGAAGTGCAACGCGCCGCCGGGTTTGAGGACCCGGCGTACCTCAGCCAGAGCGGCCGCGGCGTCCGGGATCGTGCACAGCGTGAAGGTGACGAGCGCTGAGTCCCAGGTGGCGTCGGCGACCTCGATCCGTTGGGCGTCCCGGCCGACGCGACCCACCGGCACGGTCGACCGGAGGCGGCGCTCGGCCGACATCTCCCAGGCCAGTTCCGACGGCTCGACGGCGTCGACCTGGGTGACCCCGCCCGGGTACCAACGAACGTTGAGGCCGCTGCCGAACCCGACCTCGAGGACCCGGCCGTGGAGGCCTTGGCAGACGCGGCCGCGAATTTCCCCGACCTCGTGACCCTTGAGGGAGCGGTCGGCGAGGCGAGGCACGACCCGCTCGTTCCACCAGCCCATGTGAGCGCTCAGCCCAGCATCAGCACGCGGGCGATCTGCCCGTCGGCGACCTGGTAGGCGACGAGCACCTCACGGGTCTCGCCGGCGCGCGACACGCGCTCGTGGTCGACCGTCCAGTCGCCCGTGGAGATCCGGCCCAGGATCTCGGCCTGGAGGTCGGGGGAGGCGGCGAACATCGCTCCGTACTCCTCGCGGATGGTCGCCACGCCGGCCATGATCGGACGCCCTCCGGCGTCGGTGATGACGACGTCGTCGGCGTACGGCGCCACGAACGCGTCGATGTCGCGGGCGTTGTAGGCGTCGACCTGGGCCTGCACGGGGTCCATCCCAGTCCTTCCGGTGGGGGGCGGCGTCGGGTTGCCGTCGTAGTCTCTCCTCGTGAGCGTACGACGGGTGATGGGGGTCGAGGTCGAGTACGGCGTGACCGTGCAGGGCCAGCCCCTGGCCAACCACATGGTGGCCTCGTCCCAGGTCGTCAACGCCTACGCGTCCGCGACGGTCAAGGCGCGGCGCGCGCGCTGGGACTTCGAGGAGGAGTCGCCCCTGCGCGACGCCCGCGGGTTCGACATGTCGCGGCAGGTCGCCGACCCGACCCAGCTCACCGACGAGGACATGGGGCTGGCCAACGTCATCCTCACCAACGGGGCGCGGCTCTACGTCGACCACGCCCACCCGGAGTACTCCACGCCCGAGGTGACGACCCCGCTCGACATCGTCCGCTGGGACAAGGCCGGCGAGCTGGTGATGCTCGACGCGTCGCGGATGGCCGCGCAGGTCCCCGGCACCCAGCCGATCCACCTCTACAAGAACAACACCGACAACAAGGGTGCGTCCTACGGCGCCCACGAGAACTACCTGATGCGGCGCTCCACGCCGTTCGGCGACATCGTGCGCCACCTGACGCCGTTCTTCGTCTCGCGCCAGGTGATCACGGGCGCCGGCCGGGTCGGGATCGGCCAGGACGGTCGCGAGCACGGCTACCAGCTCACCCAGCGCGCCGACTTCTTCGAGGTCGAGGTCGGGCTGGAGACGACCCTCAAGCGGCCGATCATCAACACCCGCGACGAGCCGCACGCCGACCCGGAGAAGTACCGCCGCCTGCACGTCATCATCGGCGACGCCAACCTGGCCGAGGTCTCGACCTACCTCAAGGTCGGCACCACGGCGCTCGTGCTGGCGATGATCGAGGACCGCTTCATCACCCGCGACCTCGGCGTCGACTCGCCGGTGGCGTCCCTGCGCGCCGTCTCCCACGACCCCTCGCTCCAGCAGCTGCTGACCATGGAGGACGGCCGCAAGCTCACCGCCGTCCAGCTCCAGCTCGAGTTCCTCGACCTCGCCCGCAAGTACGTCGAGGACAGGTACGGCGACGACGCCGACGCGCAGACCCGCGACATCCTCACGCGGTGGGAGTCGGTGCTCGGCCGGCTCGAGCGCGACCCGATGCTCTGTGCCAAGGAGCTCGACTGGGTGGCCAAGCTGTCGCTCCTCGAGCAGTACCGCGATCGCGACGGCCTCGAGTGGAGCGACGCCAAGCTCCAGCTGATCGACTACCAGTACTCCGACATCCGCCCCGAGAAGGGCCTCTACCACCGCCTGGTCGGCATGGGCCGGATCGAGCGGCTGCTGAACGACGCCGAGGTGGAGCGCGCGATGCACGAGCCACCCGAGGACACCCGCGCGTACTTCCGCGGTCGGTGCCTGGAGAAGTACGCCGACTCGGTCGCCGCCGCCTCGTGGGACTCGGTCATCTTCGACCTGCCCGGGCGCGAGTCCCTCCAGCGCGTCCCCACCATCGACCCCCTGCGGGGCTCCAAGGCCCACGTCGGCGAGCTCATCGACCGCTGCGACACCGCCGCCCAGCTCTTCAACGAGCTGACCCACGGCTGACCGTTGCTGGCGTCGGTTTTCTCCGGCCGGCCGGAGAAAGCCGAACATGGCGTGTGGTGGACCGCACGCCAAGTTCCGGAAACACACGCCAAGTACGTCAGACCGGGAACCGTGTCGTGTTCGCGTGTGGCGAATCTGCCGTGGTTGCTGCCACACCCCGCTATAGGGTCGAGACATGGCCCAGGAGCAGAAGCAGCCGAAGAAGAGCAGTGAGGAGGCCGCCCCCCAGGAGGAGGTGGCCCCCGAGACTGACGTCGCGGAGCGCAAGGAAGCCCTCGACGACGACATCGACGCGATCCTCGACGAGATCGACGAGGTGCTGGAGTCCAACGCCGAGGACTTCGTGAAGTCGTTCATCCAGAAGGGCGGCCAGTGAGCGACCCTCTCGCAGGCGGCCGTCTCCCCGCGGCGTACATGGTTCCCGGCACGTCCTCCTTCGCCGACTTCCTGGCCGGCCAGGCGCCCGACCTGCTGCCCTCGCGGCGCTCGCTGCCGCCCGGGCAGGCGGCCGACCTGGCGCCGCACGGCACCACGATCGTGGCCGCGACGTTCCCCGACGGCGTGGTGATGGCCGGTGACCGCCGCGCCACGATGGGCAACGTCATCGCCCAGCGCGACATCGAGAAGGTCTTCCCCGCCGACGAGTTCTCCGTCGTCGGCATCGCCGGCTCCGCGGGCCTCGCGGTCGAGATGGTGCGGCTCTTCCAGACCGAGCTCGAGCACTACGAGAAGATCGAGGGCATCACGCTGTCGATGGCCGGCAAGGCCAACCGGCTCGCGGCGCTGATCCGCTCCAACCTCGGGATGGCGATGCAGGGCCTCGCCGTCGTCCCGTTGTTCGCCGGGTTCGACCACGCGACCGGCGGCGGCCGGATCTTCTCCTACGACGTGACCGGCGGGCGGTACGAGGAGACGGCGTTCCACTCGGTGGGTTCCGGCTCGCTGTTCGCCCGCGGTGCGCTCAAGAAGCTCTACCGCGACGACCTCTCCGAGAGCGACTGCGTCCTGGCCATCGTCCAGGCCCTGTACGACGCCGCCGACGACGACTCCGCCACCGGCGGCCCCGACCTGACCCGGCGCATCTTCCCGGTGGTGCACGTGATCACCGCCGACGGCGGCCGCCGCGTGCCCGACGCCGACGTGGCCGACCTCGCCGACCGGATGCTCGCCGGCCGGATGACCCGCCCCGACGGACCCCAGGCGGGCCTCTCATGAGCATGCCCTTCTACGTCTCGCCCGAGCAGCTGATGAAGGACCGGGCCGACTACGCCCGCAAGGGCATCGCCCGCGGCCGCTCCGTGGTCGCCGTCCACTTCGCCGACGGCGTGCTGTTCGTCTCCGAGAACCCGTCCCAGGCGCTGCACAAGGTCTCCGAGATCTACGACCGGATCGCCTTCGCGGCGGTCGGCCGCTACAACGAGTTCGAGAACCTCCGCATCGCCGGCGTCCGGCTCGCCGACATGCGCGGCTACTCCTACGACCGGCGCGACGTCACCGGCCGCGGGCTGGCCAACGCCTACGCCCAGACGCTCGGCACGATCTTCTCCAGCGGCGGCGAGAAGCCGTACGAGGTGGAGCTGTTCGTCGCCGAGATCGGCGACGACGTCGCCGACGACCAGATCTACCGGCTCACCTACGACGGTCAGGTCGCCGACGTGCAGCGGTACGGCGTGATGGGTGGCGCGGCCGATGTCGTGGCCGGGTACCTCGAGGAGCGGTACGCCGAGGGCGCGTCGCTCGAGGACGCCGTACGCCTCGCCGTCTCCGCCCTCGGTCACACCGAGGAGGGCGACCGGGTCATCCCCGCCGAGGACCTCGAGGTCGCGGTCCTCGACCGCACCCGCAGCCAGCCGCGCAAGTTCGTCCGGGTGATGCCGAGCCGCCTCGGCCAGCTGCTCGGCGAGCGCGGTCCCACCGAGCCCAACCCGGAGTCCGAGGCCGAGCACATGGCCGTCCCGGCCGGCGGGCCGGAGAGCCCGCCGTCCCCGTCGCCGGTCGTCGAGTCCGGCGACGACGAGCCGCCGATCGCTCCTCCTGGCTGACCGGTCAGGCTCTTCCGGCAGTTGTCAGGCGTTGCAACCCCTGACAACTGCAGGAATACCCGGATATCCGGGTACTCATTCGCCCCCTCACACCGCCAGGTCGACGGCCAGGGACGTGGGGTGCGGGACGGCGCGTGGGGAAGCCTCGAGGGTGCGGGAGACGTCGGGGTGCATGCCCAGGAAGTCGCGGAACCCGAGCTCGCTGAGGGAGACGTAGTCGAAGCCCTGCTCCCACAGGGCCCGGCGCAGGGCGACGGTGACCCCGTCGGCGACGAGCACGCCGTGCACGCAGGCCGAGGTGAACCGGCGGCGCAGCGTGTAGACGTGCCGCATCAGGCGGTCCAGGGCGGCCAGGTCGACGCACGTGGCGGCGAGGTCCACCACGACCAGGTCACCGGGACGACCCACCCCCAGCGGGCGCGTGACCCGGCCGACGAGGTCCACGGTCGACCGGTCGTCGAGCGGCACCTGGGCCCCGACCCACCGACCGCCGGTCATCGGGTCGAACGACACGGCGTACCCGAACGGCTCCAGCCGCGCCGGCGCGGTGAGCAGCCACTTCTCGACCGCGCCGACGGACCCGAGCGGCAGCACGTCGTACGAGCGCCGGGCGCCGGCGACATCGGGACCGTAGGTGCCCAGCCAGGTCTGCAGCCGGGCGAGCTCGTGGTCCCGCTCGGCGTGGGCGAAGCCCCACAGCCGCTGCACCTCGTTGAGGAGGTCGGTGCGGCCGCGGACCGGGTACGCCTCCAGCGTCGCCGCCGGCACCCGCAACAGGTCCTGCACCAACGCCTGTCTGCCCACGTCGTCCCAGTAGGAGAAGCCCGTCGGCCGGTCGTCGCCATGCCGGGCGCGGACGTGCTCGGCGAGGGCCAGGAACACCGGGTGGTCGGCGGGGCCGAGGTACATCGGGGGCGCCAGCACGAACGTCCCCGAGGTCACCCAGCCGTCCACGACCCGGTGCAGGTCGGCCAGGCGTTCGGCCACCTGCGTCGCGGGCAGGAACCAGCGCGACGAGAGCTCGTGGACGACCCACGGGGGCTCCACGCTCAGCGGACTGACGACGCTCACTCCCGCATGGTGGGCCCGCGCCCGGCTCGCCGACGGCCGTTCGGCCAAGACCGGCCGACCGGCATGGACCAGTCAGCAGTGGTCCGCACCGTAGGCTGGGCTCGTGGACCGGCGGATCTTCGGGATCGAGAACGAGTACGGCGTGACGTGCACGTTCAAGGGACAGCGGCGGCTGAGCCCCGACGAGGTCGCGCGCTACCTGTTCCGCAAGGTCGTCAGCTGGGGGCGCAGCAGCAACGTCTTCCTCCGCAACGGGGCCCGCCTGTACCTCGACGTCGGCAGCCACCCCGAGTACGCCACGCCCGAGTGCGACGACATCGGCGAGCTCGTCACCCACGACAAGGCGGGGGAGCGGGTCCTCGAGGGGCTCCTGCTCGACGCCGAGCAGCGCCTCCACGACGAGGGCATCGCGGGCGAGATCTACCTGTTCAAGAACAACACCGACTCGGCCGGCAACTCCTACGGCTGCCACGAGAACTACCTGGTCAGCCGCTCCGGCGAGTTCAGCCGGCTGGCCGACGTGCTCATCCCGTTCCTGGTGACCCGGCAGATCATCGTCGGCGCCGGCAAGATCACCCAGACCCCGCGGGGCGCCTCGTACGCCGTCTCGCAGCGCGCCGAGCACATCTGGGAGGGCGTCTCGTCGGCGACCACCCGCTCGCGGCCCATCATCAACACCCGCGACGAGCCGCACGCCGACGCCGAGAAGTACCGCCGCCTCCACGTCATCGTCGGCGACTCCAACATGAGCGAGACGACCACCATGCTCAAGGTCGCCTCCTGCGACCTGGTGCTGCGGATGATCGAGGAGGGCGTGGTCATGCGCGACCTCACCCTCGAGAACCCCATCCGCGCGATCCGCGAGATCTCCCACGACATGACGGGGCGTCGTACGGTCCGCCTGGCCAACGGCCGCGAGGCCAGCGCGCTGGACATCCAGGGCGAGTACCTCGCCAAGGCCCGCGCGTTCGTCGACCGCCGCGAGATCTCCACCCCGCTGATCGAGCAGGCTCTCGACCTCTGGGAGCGCGGGCTCAAGGCCGTCGAGTCCGACGACCTGAGCCTGGTCGACCGCGAGATCGACTGGGTCATCAAGTGGAAGCTCATCGAGCGCTACCGCGCCAAGCACGGCCTGCCGCTGGGCCACCCGCGGATCGCCCAGCTCGACCTCGCCTACCACGACATCCACCGCGGCCGCGGTCTCTACTACCTGCTCGAGAAGCGCGGGGCCGTCGCCCGGGTCACCACCGACCTCAAGATCTTCCGCGCGAAGTCGGTGCCGCCGCAGACCACGCGGGCCCGGTTGCGTGGCGAGTTCATCCGCAAGGCCCAGGAGCGCCGGCGCGACTTCACCGTCGACTGGGTGCACCTCAAGCTCAACGACCAGGCTCAGCGGACCGTGCTCTGCAAGGACCCGTTCCGCGCGTACGACGAGCGCGTGCAGCGCCTGATCGACGGCATGTAACTGGTTCTCAGGCGCCCAGGCTAGGGTGACCGCGCAGTTTCGCCGACCCCGCTGAGGAACTCCCTGTGTCTCGATCCACCCGACGGCTCGCGCTCCCACGCGTGCTGGTTGCCCCGCTCCTCCTGGCTCTGCTGACTCCTGGTCTCGTCGCCTGCGGCGACGACACGGGGGACGACGCGTCCTCCGCAGGCGGGCTCGACACCGTGACCGTCGAGGGCGACGTCGGGTCCGCACCGAAGGTCACGTTCGACGGCCAGGTCGAGGTCTCCGAGATCGAGACCGACACGCTGATCACCGGCGACGGGGAGAAGGTCGAGGAGGGGGACCAGGTCCTCACCCACCTGTGGATCGGCAACGGGTACACCCAGGAAGAGGCCCTCAACACCTACAAGGACGAGAAGCCCGAGCTGATCACGGTCAGCGACGACATCGGCGAGGTCTTCCAGGCGGCCATCGAGGGCCAGAGGATCGGCTCCCGCGTGTTGGTCGCTGCGCCGGCCGCGGACGCGTTCGGCGAGGGCGGCAACCCGGCTCTGGGCATCGGCAACGAGGACACGGTGATCATGGTCGTGGACCTCGCCAGCGGCGTGCTCGACGAGCCGCAGGGCACCGCGAAGGACGCCCCGGACTGGACCCCCGAGATCGTCGAGAAGGACGGCGTGCCCGACAGCCTCGACTTCACCGGCACCCCGGAGCCCTCGGACCGGCTGCGCATCGCCCCCCTCGTGCAGGGCGACGGTGCCACCGTCGAGAAGGGCCAGACCATCGTCGTGAACTACCTGGGCCAGGTCTACGGCGGCGAGGCACCGTTCGACTCCAGCTTCGCGCGCGGCGAGCCGACGTCGTTCCAGATCGGTACCGGCGCCGTCGTCAAGGGCTGGGACCAGGCCCTCGTGGGCCGCGCGGTCGGCAGCCGGGTGCTCCTCTCGATCCCGCCGGACCTCGGCTACGGCGAGGAAGGCAACAAGGACGCGGGCATCAAGGGCACCGACACGCTGTACTTCGTCGTCGACATCCTCGCCGCGGGCTGACGGGTCGAGCAGGCTGGCAGCTGTGAACACGGCCGGGGGAGTGGGGGGCGACGCGCAGGCATCGACCAGCAGGAAGAGCGAACGGCTGCTCAACCTGCTGATCATGCTGCTCGTGCAGCGCCACTACGTCTCCAAGGAGCGGATCCGGACGATCCTGTACCCCGACTCGCGACCGGACGCCTTCGAGAAGATGTTCGAGCGCGACAAGGACGAGCTGCGCTCGCTCGGCGTGCCGATCGAGGTCGGCAGCATCGACCCGCTGTTCGACGACGAGCCCGGCTACCGCATCTCGCCCGACGACTTCGCCCTGCCCGACATCCGGCTCGCCGCCGACGAGGCCGCGGTCGTGGGGCTGGCCACCCGGGTGTGGGAGCACGCCCGGCTCGCCGAGGCGACGACCGACGCGGTGCGCAAGCTCACCGCGGCCGGGGTGGAGGTCGACGTCTCGGCCCTCGACCTCGTCGAGCCGCGGCTGAGCGCGGACGAGCCCGCCTTCGACGTGTTCTGGGACGCCACCCAGGCCCGCCAGGCCGTCGAGTTCGACTACCAGCGCCCCGGCTACCTGCAGCCCCTCGAGCGGCACCTCCAGCCCTGGGGTGTCGTCCGGCACGCCGGCCGCTGGTACGTCGTGGGGCTGGACACCGACCGGGGCGAGGAGCGGGTCTTCCGCCTCTCACGCGTGGTCGGCGACGCCCGTCGGATCGGTGCCCCGGCGTCGTACGACATCCCCGACGGCGTCGACCTGCGCGCGACCACGCGACGCCTCGCCCCGTCGCCCGCCGTGGTCGAGGCGACCCTGCTCGTGCGCAAGGGGGCCGGGGCCACGCTGCGCCGGGGCGCGGCGAGCATCGAGGACGACGTCGCCGGGCCGGACACCGACAGCCCGTGGGACCGGGTGGTCCTGCGTCGGGACCGTCTCGCGGAGGAGCTGCTCGCGCTGGGACCGGACGTGCTGGTGGAGTCGCCGCCCGAGCTGCGCGATGACATCGTGGCCAGGCTGCGCGCGACGGTGGGGACCGACTGATGGCGACGCCTTCGCGGAAGCCGGCCGTGGCCGGCGCCAAGGACCAGGTGGCCCGGCTGCTGACCCTGGTGCCCTACCTCCACTCCCACCCCCAGGTCCGCCTGGACGAGACGGCGCGCGCCGTCGGCAGCACGCCCGAGCAGGTCGTCAAGGACCTCGGCGTGCTGTTCATGTGCGGACTCCCGGGCGGCTTCCCCGACGACCTCATCGACGTCGACCTCGACGCCCTCGAGGACACCGAGGAGGGCGGGCTCCGGCTCGAGGGCGTCATCCGGATCTCGAACGCCGACTACCTCGCCCGACCGCTGCGGCTGACGCCGACCGAGGCGACCGCGATCATCGTGGCCCTCCGCGCCATGCGCGGCACCGCGGGCGACGACACCCGCGAGGTGGTCGACCGCACGCTGGCCAAGCTCGAGGCGGCCGCGGCGGCCTCGACGCCCGGCGGGACGCCGCTGGTCGAGCCGGGGGAGGACGACGACGCCGACGCGACCCGCCTGCGCGCCTCCCTCGAGGACGCCGTGGCCCGCGGCCGCCAGGTGCGCCTGACCTACTACGTGCCGGCCCGCGACGAGGAGTCCGAGCGGGTCGTCGACCCGCGCGGGGTGGTGACCTCGGCCGGGGTGGCGTACCTCGACGCCTGGTGCCACAGCGCCGAGGCGCCGCGGCTGTTCCGGCTCGACCGGATCCACGAGGCCGCGGTGCTCGACTCGGCCGTCGAGACCGCCCCCGAGCCGCCCCGCGACCTGTCCGACGGGCTGTTCCAGCGGTCGCAGGAGACCACCCTGGTGACGCTCTCGCTGCAGCCGCAGGCCCGCTGGGTGGTCGAGTACTACCAGGTCGAGCAGGTGCGCCCCGGTCCCGACGGCACGGTCGAGGTCGACCTCCTCGTCGCCGACGAGCGGTGGTTGCGCCGCCTCCTGATGCGGCTCGCGCCGTACGCGCGCGTACTCTCGCCACCAGAGCTCGACACCGACTTCCGGGCGACGGCACAGCGAACACTCAGCCTGTACACGTCCGAGGCCTGACCAAACCGGCGTAGACTCGGCGACGAACAACATCAACGTGAGGAACTTTGTGATGCTGCCCCAGATCGCGGGCCTCGGCCCCGGCGAGATCGCTCTCATCCTGGCTGTGCTCGTGCTGCTCTTCGGTGCTTCCAAGCTGCCCGAGCTCGCGCGTGGCAGTGGCCGGGCCTTGCGCATCTTCAAGGCCGAGACCAAGGGCCTCATGGACGATGACGACGACACGCTGAAGACCGACACCCAGCGGTCGCCCGAGCAGCGTGAGCTGGGCGCGAACCCGCCCTCCCTGGACGCCGAGAGCGAGCGCCAGGCCGCCGAGCGTCGCGCGGCTGACCACCGCGACGACCCCGCCTGACCCCGGAGTAGTCCGCCTTGTCGTCCGTGGGGTGGGTCTTCGGACTCCTGCGCGGGAAACCGAAGTACGCCGTCGGGCCGGACGGCCGGATGGCCCTCACGGACCACCTGCGTGAGTTCCGGGCACGGCTGATCCGCTCGATGCTCGTGCTGGTCGTCGCGTTCATCGTGATGCTGTACTTCTACGACCCGCTGCTGGACTTCATCTCCAAGCCCTACTACGACGCCGTCTCGACCCTGAAGAACGAGGTCGACGCCGAGCTGGTGGCCACGGGCATCGGCGCCGGTCTGCTGCTCCAGCTGAAGCTCTGCGGGGTGGCGGCGATCGTCGTCTCCGCGCCGTACTGGATCTACCAGATCTGGGCGTTCATCCTCCCGGGCCTGCACCCCCAGGAGCGCAAGTGGTCACGGGTGGTCGCGTGCCATCGCCGGACCGCTGTTCTTCGTCGGGGTGGCCCTCGGCTACTACATCCTCCCCAAGGGCATCCAGGTCCTGATCGACTTCGTGCCCACCGACGTCACCAGCCTCGTCGACTTCGGGGCGTACTTCTCCTTCGTCACGCGGATGCTGCTGATCTTCGGCATCGCCATGGAGATCCCGTTCTTCGTCATCCTGCTGAACCTGGCCGGCGTGGTGTCCGGCAAGACCCTCGGCCGCTACCGGCCCTGGATCGTGATCGGCGTCTTCGTCTTCGCCGCGGTGGCCACGCCGTCCACCGACCCGTTCTCGATGCTGATGCTGGCCATCCCGCTCCAGATCCTCTTCATCGTCGCCGAGATCGTCGCGCGCCTCGTCGACCGCGCCCGAGGGCGCGGCGCCGACAGCACCGACCAGTGGGACGACGACGAGCTCTCCCCGATCTGATGAGCAGACAGACCGGGGCCGCGCGCGACCTCGACCCGTTCGACCTGCCCGAGTGGCTGGGCGCGGAACCGGTGGTCTGGACCCCTGAGGGCGGCATCCACGACCGGCACCTCGTCACCGGCGCACTCGGCGCCGGGGACGGGCGCTCCCTGCCCTGCGCGCTGCTGGCCGTCGACGAGGCCTACCCGGAGCCCGTCGCCGACGACGACCTGCGGCACATGGCCCACCAGGCGTGGAAGTACGGCGAGGTGCTCCTGGTCACCCTCGACGACCGGATGACCCTGGCCGTGCCCGGGACCTCCTTCACCGCCGACCTGGTGCTGGATGCGCTGGCCCGGTTCGCCAAGGCGGTGGGCGCGAGACCCGAGTCGTTCTCGGTGCTGCTGCGCCTGGGCGGCTAGCGGCTCGCCGGTAGTCTCGCGGCACGTGGCTGACCAGGTGCGGGAGATCGCCCTGATCACCAACCCGACGGCCGGCAAGGGCAAGGGTGGCCGTGCCCGCGAGGCGGCCCTGACCCGCCTGCGCGACTCCGGTCTCGTGGTCCGCAACCTCGCCGGCCGCGACGCCGACGAGGCCCTCGACCTGGCCCGCCAGTGCGTGGCCGACGGCGTCGAGGCGCTGGTGGTGTGCGGTGGGGACGGCATGGTGAACCTCGGCGTCCAGGCCGTCGCGGGAACCTCGACGGCCCTGGGCATCATCCCCGCGGGCACCGGGAACGACGTGGCGCGCTACTTCGACCTGCCCCGCACCGACCCCGTCGCGGCGGCCGGCCTGGTGGTCGACCGGCTGGCCGACGGACGGATCCGCACGGTCGACCTGGCGCGCAGCGGCGGGAAGTACTTCGTCACCGTGATGGCGGCGGGGTTCGACGCGATCGTCAACGAGCGGGCGAACCGGATGACCTGGCCCAAGGGCCAGATGCGCTACAACATCGCCACCCTGGCCGAGCTGAGGACGTTCCGGCCGCTGGCCTACACCCTCGACCTCGACGGCCAGCAGCGTCGGCTCGACGCCATGCTGGTCGCGATCGGCAACGGACCGTCCTTCGGGGGCGGGCTGCGGATCACCGAGGGGGCCCTGCTCGACGACGGCCTGCTCGACGTGGTCATCATCAAGCCGATGAGCAAGGCCGGCCTGGTCCGTACCTATCCCAAGCTGTTCAAGGGCACCCACGTGACGCACCCGCAGTACGAGCACCACCGCGTCCGCAGCGTCACCGTCGCCGCGCCGGGCATCGTCGCGTACGCCGACGGCGAGCGGTTCGGCGCGCTGCCCGTGACCGTGGAGTGCGTCCCGGGAGCGCTGAACGTCCTCTCATGACAGACCTCACTCCCTCGGAGCGGTACGCCTCGTACGCCGCCGACCGCAAGCACCCGGTGCTGCGCGACTTCGCCTCGCACTACCCGTTCCCCCTCGACGGGTTCCAGGTCGAGGCGTGCCGCCGGATCGAGGACGGTCACGGCGTGCTCGTCGCGGCTCCGACCGGGTCGGGCAAGACCCTGGTGGGCGAGTTCGCGATCCACCTGGCGAGGGCGACCGGCCGCAAGTGCTTCTACACCACGCCGATCAAGGCGCTGTCGAACCAGAAGTTCCACGACCTCGTCGAGCGCTACGGCGCCGACCAGGTCGGCCTGCTGACCGGCGACAACAGCATCAACGGCGAGGCGCCGGTGGTCGTGATGACGACCGAGGTGCTGCGCAACATGCTGTACGCCGGCTCGCGCACCCTCCTCGGCCTGGGCTTCGTGGTGATGGACGAGGTGCACTACCTCGCCGACCGCTCGCGGGGCGCCGTGTGGGAGGAGGTGATCATCCACCTGCCGGAGTCGGTGGCCCTGGTGTCCCTGTCGGCGACGGTGTCCAACGCCGAGGAGTTCGGCGAGTGGCTGCAGACCGTGCGCGGCGACACCACCACCATCGTGGAGGAGCGGCGTCCGGTGCCGCTCTACCAGCACGTGATGGTCGGCAAGCGGCTGCTCGACCTGTTCGCGTCCTCCGACATCGACGCGGCGGCCGGGTTCGTGAAGGAGGGCGCGCCGGTCAACGACGAGCTGGTGCGGCTGGCGCGCGACGACTGGGCCAGCAGCCGGATGAAGGACCGCCGCACGCCGAAGGACAAGCGGGGTCGCGGCGGCAAGTCCGGTGACCGGCGCCAGGTCGGCAACGGCCGGCGCGTGTGGCTGCCCAGCCGGGTCGACGTGGTCGACCGGCTCGACCAAGACGGGCTGCTGCCCGCCATCGTGTTCGTGTTCAGCCGGGTCGGCTGCGAGGCGGCGGTCAAGCAGTGCGTGCAGGCGAACCTGCGGCTGACGACCCCTGCCGAGCGCGACGAGGTGCACGAGCGCGTCGAGACGGCCTGCCGGCACCTCCCGGACGACGACCTGAACGTGCTGGGGTACCACGACTTCCTCGACGCCCTGACCCGCGGCATCGGCGCGCACCACGCGGGGATGCTGCCGGCCTTCAAGGAGGTCGTGGAGGACCTGTTCACCCGGGGCCTGGTGAAGGTCGTCTTCGCGACCGAGACGCTCGCGCTGGGGATCAACATGCCGGCCCGGACCGTGGTGATCGAGAAGCTCGACAAGTGGAACGGCGAGACCCACGCGGCGATCACGCCGGGGGAGTACACCCAGCTGACCGGGCGGGCCGGCCGTCGTGGCCTCGACGTCGAGGGCCACGGGGTGGTGCTCTGGCAGCAGGGCATGAACCCCCGCGAGCTGGCCGGCCTCGCGTCCACCCGCACGTACCCGCTCCGGTCGAGCTTCGCGCCGTCGTACAACATGGCCGTCAACCTGGTCCACCAGTTCGGTCGTGAGCGGGCGCGCGAGCTGCTCGAGCTGTCGTTCGCCCAGTTCCAGGCCGACAAGGCCGTGGTCGGGCTGGCCCGGCAGCTGCGCAAGGCCGAGCAGGCCCTCGACGGCTACGCCGAGGCGGCGACCTGCGACCGCGGGGACTTCATGGAGTACGCCCGGATGCGGCAGGAGATCAACGACCAGGAGAAGGGCGCGGCCCGCGCCCGCCGGTCCGACCGCCGCGAGGAGGCCGTCAGGTCGCTGGAGAAGCTGCGGCCCGGCGACGTCATCGAGGTGCCCAGCGGCAAGTTCGCGGGGTACGCCGTCGTGGTCGACCCCGGATACTCGGGCGAGGGGCCTCGGCCTCTCGTCGTGACGGCCGAGCGGCAGGCCCGTCGCCTCTCCGTCGTGGACTTCCCGACTCCCGTGGTCGCGCTGACGCGGCTCAAGGTGCCGCGCAACTTCAGCAGCCGCAACCCGCAGATGCGCCGCGACCTGGCCTCCGCCCTGCGGTCGCGGACCCACGACCTGGCCCCGCCGCCGCCCTCGCGGCGGCCGGCGGCCCAGGGCGCCGGCATCGCCCGCCACGGCGACGAGGTCGACCGGCTGCGGGCGGCGCTGCGCGAGCACCCCTGCCACGGCTGTCCCGACCGGGAGGACCACGCCCGGTGGGCCGAGCGGTGGTTCAAGCTCGACCAGGAGGCTCGTACGCTGCGGCGCCGGGTCGAGGAGCGCACCAACACCGTCGCGCGCCAGTTCGACCGGGTGTGCGAGGTCCTGACGTCGTTGGAGTACCTCGACGGCGACACCGTCACCCAACGCGGGCAGCGGCTGATGCGCCTGTACTCCGACCTCGACCTGGTCACGGCCGAGGCGCTGCGCACCGGCGTGCTCGACGGCCTCGACACCGCCGGCTTCGCGGCCGCGCTGTCGGTCCTGGTGTTCGCGGCCCGCCGGCCCGACGACGACGCCCCTCGGGTGCCGGGCGGCGCGACCCACGAGGCGATCGAGGAGCTCGGGCGGCTGGCCGGTCGCGTGCACACCCTGGAGCGGCAGCACCGGCTCGACTTCACCCGTCAGCCCGAGCTGGGGTTCGCGTGGGTGACCTACCGCTGGGCCGAGGGCGACGACCTCGACGAGGTGCTGCGCGGCGCCGGCGGTCTCGGGCTGTCGGCAGGTGACTTCGTGCGCTGGATGAAGCAGGTCATCGACATGGCCGGCCAGGTCGCCGACGCGGCCGGCGCGGGACCGGTCCGCGACACCGCGAGGGACGCCGTACGAGCGCTCCGGCGGGGCGTGGTGGCCTACTCGGCCGTCGCCGACTGAGGCGAACCGACGACGTCGTGAGAGCGTCGGACGCATCATGAACAAGTTCTTCTCGGGCCTTGCTGTTGTCGCGCTGCTCCTCACCCCGTTGGCCATCACGTCTCCCGCCCAGGCGGTCACCTTGAAGGTGCACCGTGAGTACGGGCAGGGCCCGGTGACCATCCCCGCGGGAGTCGACCGCGTCGAGATCGCCTTCCACGGGCGGAAGGGCAACACGGTCCGTGTCGGGCAGCCGTGCGACAAGGCGACCTTGCGGGGTCCCTCGGGACGGGTGGATCGATGGCTCCGTGGCGCCTGGAGGCTGCCGACGGCGTGGACGCTTCTCGATCGTCCTGACCGGCTGCGAGGCCAAGAGGAAGACCTTCGCCCAGCTGACGAAGATCCGTCTCCGGCCGCTGGCCGTGGACGGCGACGCCGTCGTGCTGGACAACGGCTCGCCGGGGTACACGGACTGGGGGAACGTCGTGGTGCCGCGGCACGGCCGGGTGCAGGTCCGGCCGACGTCGTCGCCGAAGGACGCGCCGTGGTGCTCCTTGTACCTCGAGGGCGCTCCGAGGCTCGACATCGCGAACTGGCACGCCGAGTACGAACGCTCGCCACGGGCGATCTACCTCGAGGCCGGCTCGCCGGTGGCCAACGAGCTGGGTGAGATGTCCCCGACCGCCGAGCCTCTCGTGCCCCAGGCGGGTCAGCGGGTCGTCCTCGTTCCCTGCGAGAAGCGCCTCCGCGCCCGTGCCACCAAGGTCCGCCCGATGCCCGCCACGATCGACGGCGCGGCCGTGGCGCTGTCGGCCGAGCGGCGCTACCAGGAGGTCGGCGTGCGGATCACCTCCGCGGGCGACCAGTGGGTGACCGCAGCGGTGCAGGGGCCGCTGGCGTCCCGCTCGTTGACCCAGCTGGCGCTCACGGGGCCCGACGGATCGACGCTGGTCGGGTTGAACACCGCCACGGTCGGGTCCGTGGATCTCTGGTACCTGCCGGAGCCCGGGAGCTACCGGCTGACGGCGCGGACGGACCCGGACCACGAGACCGGGAGTCTCACCGTGTCGAGCGTCCGCGAGCTGGAGACCGAGATGCCGACCGACGGCCAGCCGCTGGCCTTCACCGCCCAGAAGCCGGGGGAGTGGGTGGTCGCGACGGGCCAGCTGGACCAGCCGCCGTCCATGCTGTCCGCCGAGGCCGTGGGAGCCACCGAGTGGCGGGCGGTCGCGAACACGTTCCCTTCGTGCTGTGCCGCAGCTCGTTCTGCGACCAGGGCACCAGCGCGACGATCACCCCGGAGTACCCGACCCACTACCCGCCGCTGCAGGTCGCGGGACGCTACGTCTTCCTGGTCGCCTTCGGCCCCGGTCAGGCCGGCACGGTCTCGTTGCGGTTGGCTCCGCCCGCCTGATCAGCCGGCCAGCACGTCGATCAGGCGCGGGACGGCGCTGCCGAGGTTGTAGTGCTCGGCCAGGAGCTCGAGGTTCTGCGGGTGGGCGGGCTTGCTCGGCAGGGTGGCGTCGAACCGGCCCAGCTTGATGTCGCGGGCGACCTCGACGACGGTCGGGGCGACCTTGAGGTAGTCCTCGGCGGCGAGGATCTTCTTGCGCGGGCTGGGTGCCATGTCGGAGTCGGGGTCCTCGGCGGCGGCGATGATGCCGCGGAGGTCGCCGTACTTCAGCAGCAGGGCCGAGGCGGTCTTCTCGCCGACGCCCGGGACGCCCGGCAGACCGTCGGAGGCGTCGCCGCGCATGGTGGCGAAGTCGGCGTACTGGCTGGGGAGGACGGCGTACTTCTCGACGACGACGTGGTCGGTGACCCGCTCGTGGTTGCCGACGCCGCGGGCGACGTACAGGATGCGGACCCCGCTCTTGTCGTCGACGAGCTGGAACAGGTCGCGGTCGCCGGTGACGACGTCGACGGGCATGTCGGCCTGGGTGGCGAGGGAGCCGATCACGTCGTCGGCCTCGTAGCCGTCCTTGCCGATGACGCAGATGCCGTACGCCGCCAGCACGGCCTGGATGATCGGGACCTGGACCTCGAGCGGGTCGGGCACCTCCTCGACGTACGGGTGCTCGCCCTTGACGACGTACTCGACGCGGTGGCTCTTGTAGGTCGGCACCAGGTCGACGCGCCACTGCGGGCGCCAGTCGTTGTCCCAGGCGCAGACCAGGTGCGTGGGGCGGTACTGGCCGACGAGGCGGCTGATGAAGTCCAGCAGCCCGCGGACGGCGTTCACCGGCGTGCCGTCGTCGGCGAGGATCTCGGGGATCCCGAAGTACGCCCGGAAGTACAGGCTGGCGGTGTCGAGGACCATCAACCGCTGGTCAGTTTTCACGTGCGCATCGTGCCATGGGCGTGGGTAGTCTTCCGCTGTGGAGAAGACCGATCGCAAGATCCTGTCGCTGTTGGCGGCCGATGGCCGCATGTCCTTCACCGATCTGGGCAAGGCGACCGGGCTCTCCACCTCGGCGGTGCACCAGCGGGTGAAGCGGCTCGAGCAGCGGGGTCTCATCCGCGGGTACGTCGCGACGGTCGACCACGAGCAGATGGGCCTGCCGCTGACGGCCTTCGTCTCGATCACCCCGATCGACCCGTCCGAGCCCGACGACTACCCCGACCGCCTGCGCAGCGTCCTGGAGATCGAGTCGTGCTGGTCGGTCGCCGGCGACGAGTCGTACATCCTCAAGGTACGAGTCGCCACCCCCAGCGCCCTCGAGGACCTCCTCGCCCGCATCCGTTCCGCCGCCAACGTCAGCTCCCGCACCACCATCGTCCTCTCCACCCCCTACGAGAACCGTCCGGTGTCGTAGAGGCCGTGGGTGATACCCGGCGACCGGGTATCCCTGCAGTTGTCTGGGGTTGCAACGCCTGACAAGTGTTGGAACAGCCTTACCGGTGAAGTCATCCGGCGCTGACCCGTCGAGACTCGATGGCTGCGCGGATCCGGCGGGCAAGACGGTCCGGGTGCGCCAGGTCGTCCCAGGTGATCCGGATACAGACCCAGCCGGTCAGCGAACAGATCGACGCTTCGCGACGCGCGCTTCTCTCGAGCAGGAGCGTCGATCGAGCGACTCGCCCTCACGCCGAAGCTCTGGACGTACTTCAGGCGGCCGTCGAACTCGAGCGAACACACCGTACTCGGGCCACGCAAAGTCCACGCGCGCGAACACCTGACCCGAGTCGTCGTGCACCTCGCACTGCGGCTCGGGCGCCGGGAGGCGCTGTCGCCAGAACACGATGGAGCCGTGCGAGTCTCACCCACGCGACTCGATCCTGCGGATCGGCGAGACGCAGTACCAGATCGGTCTTGAGGGTGCCAACGAGTGGTGTTGCACGTGTCGTATCGCTGACGCGCTTCGCCGCGACGAGGTCGACAGACGTCCGCTTGAGGTGGAGCAGACTGTTGGCGACGACGAGCGAGGCTCGACGTCCGGCCATGTGGTGACATCACGATCGAGCGCGCGGGTGACGTGACCGCGACACCGTCGCGTTGACCACGATCTGCTCGTCCGTCGAGGAGGCCCTGGTGCTGCCGCACGCCAGCTTCCCTCCGGCCGGCACGCCGTCGAGCCTGGTGATGTGGACGACATCGGAGAGATCGAAGCCCCACACTCGGCCGCCGTACTCGAATCGCCGCGAGATGTGCGACAGAGCACCGCAGTCCGTCTGCGACGTGACGCACCACTGCCGGGCCAGAACAGCGGTGCTGGTCCGGCTGGGCCCAGCGAGTCCCAGACTCGCCGGCGACGTACGCGCCACGGCGTACGTCGCATGCCAGTCGCCGTCGCGGACGGCGGCAGCAATCGCCGCTGTCGCGACATCCCAGCGCGAGGGCGTCACGCCGCAGGAAGACACGACGTCCGTGATGCTGTCAGGTCAGCAGGTCGGTCATGCGCCAAGAGATGCCCGTCAGGACAACGACCTACGCCAGCTGACTTTCTCGCCTGTGGATAGCTATCGGCGGTTCAACTTCGCTAGGCGATCGCTGTCGCTTCTGTCGGGCGGAATATTGCACATGGCAAGCGTCAGCGATCCCCGGCTCACCGGGGTATCGCTCACTCCAGGATCCGGCAAGACCTCAGTAGGCCTGGAGGGCGGCGGTACGGCGGGAGGCCTCGGCGACCTCGGCGGCCTTGAGGTCGGACTCGTCGAGGTTGCCGTGCTGCTGCCACCACTCCTGGCCGGCGGCGGGGAGGGTGTGGATCGGGTCGTAGTACTCGTACGTCCGCGAGAGCGCCTCGGGGTCGGTGGCCTCGATGGAGGTGCGGTAGTTCTTGGTCCAGTACGAGATGCCGCGCTCGGTGTCGTAGTCGGCGAGCTGGTGCACCCAGCGCTTGCCGACGAACGGCACGTCGCAGACGATGCGCGGGGTGGCGAACCCGGGCAGGTAGCCCATGATCGAGTGCTGGAGCTTCTGGGCGTCGGCGACCGAGATCCGCCAGTGCTCCGAGAACGGGATCATGTCGCACATGTAGAAGTAGTACGGCATGATCTGCGCGCCATCGAGCAGCGCGAAGCAGAGGTCGAGCAGGGTGTGCGGGTCGGCGTTGACGCCGTTGAGGATGACGCCCTGGTTGCGTACGTCGCGGATGCCGGTGTCCAGCATGGTCCGGGCGGCCTTCGCCACGAGCGGCGTCACCGAGTTCGCGTGGTTGACGTGGGTGTGGATCGCGATGGACACCCCGCGCGACCGCGCGATCGCGGAGACGCGCTCCATGCCCGCGACCACGTCGTCCTGCAGCCAGTGCTGGGGGAGACCCATCAGGGCCTTGGTGGCGAGCCGGATGTCGCGGATGTTCTCGACCTCGAGCAGCCCGGTCAGCCAGGCCTCGAGCCGGGGCCACGGCATGTTGGCGACGTCGCCGCCGGAGACGACCACGTCGCGTACCTGCGGCGTGCGGCGCAGGTAGTCCATCATCGACTCGAGCCGGTCGTTCGGCTTGCCGATGAACTTCAGCTTGTCGATGACCGCGGTCGAGTTGCCGACGAGGTCCATGCGCGTGCAGTGGCCGCAGTACTGCGGGCAGGTCGGCAGCAGCTCGGCCAGCACCTTGGTCGGGTAGCGGTGGGTGAGCCCCTCGGCGACCCACATGTCGTGCTCGTGCAGCGAGTCGCGGGTGGCGTGCGGGTGCGAGGGCCAGTCCGTACGACGGTCGCTGAACACCGGGATCATGTACTGCCGGATCGGGTCGGCGTAGAACGCGTCGGTGAGCGAGCCGGCGCCGGCCGGGTCGACCTTCGGCGCGATGGTGTTCATCATCTGCGGCGGGACGAGCATCGACATCGTCGCGCGCTCGGCCTGGTCGCGCTCGAGGTCGGCGTAGAACCGGTCGTCGACCAGGTCGCCGAGCAGCTCGCGCAGCTGCTTGACGTTCTTGACGCAGTGCGCGCGCTGCCACTGGACGGACTCCCACTCGGCGGTGGTGACGTCCTTCCACCCGGGGAAGCGGGTCCAGTCGGGCTCCACCAGCTCGACACGCTGGTAGGGGTACGGCTGGCCGGACTCGAGCCCGATAGACGTTTCAATGCTCACTGTGCCACTGTAGGTGGACGATCTCCCGTCTGTCCAAGCCACAGGCGGGAAATTGTCCTGTCAACGGAGTGTTCGAAGGAGAATGACGTGCGTGCCAGCGATCCGACCGGGTTGCACCGGGTCCTGGACGAGGCGGTGGTCCTGCCGCAGGCAGCCCAGCGGCTCGACACCCGCAAGGAGCTCTGGCCCGACGAGGTGCGCATCCGCGTCGAGCGCCTCAACCTCGACGCGGCTTCCTTCAGCCAGCTCGAGCGCAAGCACCGGACGGAGGACGGGCACGACGGCGACGCCGTACGACGCGAGGTGCTGGAGATCGTCGCCTCACGCGGCAAGATGCAGAACCCCGAGACCGGGTCCGGCGGCATGCTCGTCGGCACCGTCGAGGAGGTCGGCCCGGAGTCGCCCCTCGGCCTCCAGGTCGGCGACCGCGTCGCCACCCTCGTCTCCCTCACCCTGACCCCGCTCGTCATCGAGGACGGCCTCGCGCGCTGGGACGGCAAGAGCGAGCAGGTGCCCGCCGACGGGTACGCCGTCCTCTTCGGCCGCTCGATCGCCGCCGTCATCCCCGACGACCTGCCCAGCGAGCTGAGCCTCGCCGTGATGGACGTGTGTGGCGCGCCCGCCATGACCAAGCGGATCGTCGAGTCGTACGACGCCCCGGTCGTCGCCGTGATCGGCGGCGCCGGCAAGTCCGGCTCGCTCAGCCTCGCGGCCGCCAAGGACGCGGGCGCCCGGCGCACGATCGGCGTCGTGCCGTTCGAGCAGGAGCGCGCGCTGCTCGCCGACGCGCACGTCGCCGACGAGGTCGTCATCGCCGACGCCCGCGACCCGATCGCCTTGCGCGACGCCGTCACCGCCGCCGGTGGCCCGGCCGACGTGACCGTCGTCTGCGTCGACGTCCCCGGCTGCGAGGGCGGCGCCATCCTGGCCACGGCCGAGCGGGGCACCGTCATCTTCTTCTCCATGGCCACCTCGTTCTCGGCCGCCGCGCTCGGCGCCGAGGGCCTCGCCGCCGACGTGCGGATGCTCGTCGGCAACGGCTACACCCCGGGCCACGCGGCGTACGCTCTGGAGCTGCTGCGCGCCGACGCCGGCGTCCGCGGACTCTTCGAGCGGAGGTTGTGATGGCGACCACCAGCAGGCTGGGTCTCGACAAGACCGACGTACGTCGCGCCCGTACGCTCGCGCGTCAGGTCGGGCGGCCGATCGTCAAGCTCGCCCAGCAGCACACGACCGTCTCGGTCGAGCGCGCGACCCTGCGGTTGGCCGGGCTCGCGGGCGCCGACCCCGACGGCACGCCGTGGGTCAACCGGCTGCTCGACGTGGTGCGGGCCGACGTCGGCCTCGAGCACGGCGTCGCCCTCCCGGTGTGGCACGCGCTCCGCCGCGGGCACGCCGACGACCTCCTGACCCTGGCCCAGAAGGCGAGCACGGGCAGCGTCACCTTCGAGCTCCCCGACGGCAAGGACGCCACCGCCGCTGGCCGCGACGCCAAGAGGGCCGTGGGCGCCGGCATCAAGCGCATCGACGCCAACCGCCGTGACCGCGAGCGGATGATCAAGAAGATCGGCGACGCCCCGCGCAAGCCGTGGATCTACCTGATCGTGGCGACCGGCGACATCTACGAGGACATCCCGCAGGCGCAGGCGGCCGCCCGCGAGGGCGCCGACATCATCGCGGTGATCCGCTCGACCGGGCAGAGCCTGCTCGACTTCGTGCCCGAGGGAGCGACCCGCGAGGGGTTCGCGGGCACGTACGCCACGCAGGAGAACTTCCGCCTGATGCGCGCCGCCCTCGACGAGACGTCGCGCGAGCTCGGGCGCTACGTCCGGCTCACCAACTACGCGTCGGGGCTCTGCATGCCCGAGATCGCCGCCCTGGCCGGGCTCCAGCGCCTCGACATGATGCTGAACGACTCGATGTACGGGATCCTCTTCCGCGACATCAACCCGATCCGCACCTTCGTCGACCAGCGCTTCAGCCGCCAGGTCCACGCGCGGGCCGGGATCATCATCAACACCGGCGAGGACAACTACCTCACGACCGCCGACGCCATCGAGGCGGCGCACACGGTCACGGTCAGCCAGCTCCTCAACGAGTACTTCGCCAAGGAGGCCGGCCTCGAGGACTGGCAGCTCGGCCTCGGCCACGCGTTCGAGATCGACCCCGACGTGCCCGACTCGTTCCGCCTCGAGCTCGCCCACGCGATGCTCGCCCGCGAGCTGTTCCCCGACGCCCCCCTGAAGTGGATGCCGCCCACGCGGCACATGACCGGCGACATCTTCAAGGGCTTCCTGCTCGACGGGTTCTTCAACCTCGTCGGCGCCCTCACGGGCCAGGGCATCCTGCTCGTCGGGATGATGACCGAGGCCGTGGTCACGCCCTGGATCTCCGACCGCGACCTGGCCCTGCAGAACGTCCGCTACGTCATGAACGCCGCCGGCAACCTGCACGAGGACTTCCACCCCGCGCCCGACGGCTTCATCGCCAACCGCGCCCGCGAGGTCCTCGGCGAGAGCATCGACCTGCTCCAGCAGATCAAGGACGACACCGATACCGCGGGTGACCCGCCCTTGCTCGCCGCCATCGCCGACGGCACCTTCGGCCTGATGAAGCGACCGGCAGACAAGGGCCGCGGTCTCGAGGGCGTGGCCCGCAAGGCGCGCGACTACTACAACCCCGCGTCCGAGATCCTGGAGGGCGAGCAGTGACGAAGAAGTCGAGCCCGATCCGCCCGTACGGCGACACCACCGGCGACGGCATGGTGCAGCTCAGCTTCACCCTGCCGATCCAGCACTCCAAGGTCGCCGAGGGCGCCGCCGTGCAGCTCGCCAACAAGATGGGCATGGACCCCGCCCTGGTGGTGCACGCCAAGCCGATGGGGGAGGGCTTCACGTTCTTCGTCGTGTACGGCCGGGTCAACCACCTCGTCGACCCGAGCACGGTGGAGGTCGTCGAGCGCGACTACCCCCTGCTCACGCCGAAGGAGGCCAACTCGGCCATCAAGAGCGCGCTGCGGCGCCGCCTCGTGGTGGTGGGTGGCTGCATCGGCACCGACGCGCACACGGTCGGGATCGACGCGATCCTCAACATCAAGGGGTTCGCCGGCGAGAAGGGCCTGGAGTACTACCGCGAGCTCAAGGTCGTGAACCTCGGCGCCCAGGTCTCGGTGCCCCAGCTCGTCGAGCGTGCCCGCGAGGAGAAGGCCGACGCCGTCCTCGTCTCCCAGGTCGTCACCCAGCGCGACGCGCACCTGCTCAACACCCGCGAGATGTCGGCCGCGTTCCGCGAGTCCTACCCGGAGGACAAGCGACCGCTGCTCGTCGTCGGCGGGCCACGCTTCGACGAGACCATGGCGTCCGAGCTCGGCGTCGACCGGGTGTTCACGCGCGGTACGACGCCCGGTGAGGTCGCGTCGTTCATCGTCCACCGCCTCGTCAACCGGAAGGCATCGTGAACGCCCCCTCGACGGCACAGGTCGGCACCCGCGTGGTGCACCGCCGCTACGTCCCGTACTCCCACGCCCACTACGCCGGCAACCTCGTCGACGGGGCCTACAGCCTCGGCCTGTTCGGCGACGTGGCGACCGAGATGTGCATCCTCACCGACGGCGACGAGGGGCTGTTCGCGTCGTACTCCGACGTCCAGTTCAAGCAGCCCGTCCGCGCCGGCGACGTCCTGGAGATCGTCTGCGAGATCACCCGCGTCGGGACCCGGTCGCGGACCATGGACTTCACCGTCCACGTGGTCGCCCGCGGCGCGGCCACCGAGGCGGACCCGGGCGCGGCGACGATGCTCGACGAGCCGATCCTGGCCACGTCGGCGACCGGTGTGGTGGTTGTCCCGCCCCCGTCAAGCCCGAGTGCCTGACTGGTCTGAACCGGGGTCGGCGTGTCGCCGGACGACACGCCGAGCAGTGAGATTTTCGATGAACTTCCGGCGACGGGACGACCACATCTGACCTGCGGATTCTCGCGTTCTCGCAGGTCAGCGGCCGGTTGACACCCGGGCGCGGACGAACGAATGTTCAGCCTCGTCCGCCCATGCAGATCGTGTCGGCGGACCGACGTCCGAGTGGCCGAGTCGGATGGTGGGGGCGCCACCCACCAGTCCGACATGGTTCGCGGAGGTCGGTCCCGCCCCGCGATGGGTGGATCCGGGAGGGACGTGCGTCCCCTAGACAACTTCCTGGTCGCGACAGCCGGTCGCGCCCGGGTCGGTCCGAAGGACCACCGTCCCTCCCGGTGCCCTGCAAGCACACTTGAGCCTCCGCTTCGCTTCGGCTCGTGTCCGGCCGCGCACAACGGGCCGTCTTCCCTCCTCGCTGGCTCGCCCAGGGGCTCGCCTCGCTCGTCAGTCCAGACGGCCCGGCGCGGCCGGACCTTGCTCCTCGGTGGTTGAGGTGTGAGGAGCGCCAGCCGTCCTCCGAGAGGCGTCCGCGGTGGTGGACCAGTCCCGCCTCCTTGCGGCCAGACTTGCTATCGGTACGCGTGAGGTGAACCTCGTCCAGGTCGAAACCCCACGTCTCGGCACCCCACTCGATCGCCGAGGAGACGTGGGAGAGCGCAGAGGTGGGATGCACGGTCATGCAGCACTGCCCGGCAGAGGACGCGGTGCTTGTCCTCGGGCGACAGCGAATCCCACAGCTCGCCGGACGTGTACGCACCTCGGCGTACGCGGTGCCACTCACTGCGTGCGGACCAGCTTGGCGATCGCCTTGTCGGAATAGCCCTCCGCGAGGGCGTGCCGTCGCAACCACACGACGCCGTCGAGGGAGACCCGTTCCTTGCTCGCCATGGGAAAGAGGTCCCCCTCGATGCGGGGACCTGAAACCGTGCGCGTCGGACGGCCTGTGGATAGCGCGCCAGGACGGCTACTTCGGCGTCGTTCCTGACCGTTTGTGCGTGGTTGCAACGACACCGAACGTCAGTGATACCCGGTCGACCGGGTATCACGACCGCCGGCGACCCTCAGTAGGCCTGGAGGGCGGCGGTACGGCGGGAGGCCTCGGCGACCTCGGCGGCCTTGAGGTCGGACTCGTCGAGGTTGCCGTGCTGCTGCCACCACTCCTGGCCGGCGGCGGGGAGGGTGTGGATCGGGTCGTAGTACTCGTACGTCCGCGAGAGCGCCTCGGGGTCGGTGGCCTCGATGGAGGTGCGGTAGTTCTTGGTCCAGTACGAGATGCCGCGCTCGGTGTCGTAGTCGGCGAGCTGGTGGACCCAGCGCTTGCCGACGAACGGGACGTCGCAGACGATCCGCGGGGTGGCGAACCCGGGCAGGTAGCCCATGATCGCGTGCTGCAGCTTCTGGGCGTCGGCGACCGAGATCCGCCAGTGCTCCGAGAACGGGATCATGTCGCACATGTAGAAGTAGTACGGCATGATCTGCGCGCCATCGAGCAGCGCGAAGCAGAGGTCGAGCAGGGTGTGCGGGTCGGCGTTGACGCCGTTGAGGATGACGCCCTGGTTGCGTACGTCGCGGATGCCGGTGTCCAGCATGGTCCGGGCGGCCTTCGCCACCAGCGGCGTCACCGAGTTGGCGTGGTTGACGTGGGTGTGGATCGCGATGGACACCCCGCGCGACCGCGCGATCGCGGACACGCGCTCCATGCCCGCGACCACGTCGTCCTGCAGCCAGTGCTGGGGGAGACCCATCAGGGCCTTGGTGGCGAGCCGGATGTCGCGGATGTTCTCGACCTCGAGCAGCCCGGTCAGCCAGGCCTCGAGGCGGGGCCACGGCATGTTGGCGACGTCGCCGCCGGAGACGACCACGTCGCGTACCTGCGGCGTGCGGCGCAGGTAGTCCATCATCGACTCGAGCCGGTCGTTCGGCTTGCCGACGAACTTCAGCTTGTCGATGACCGCGGTCGAGTTGCCGACGAGGTCCATGCGCGTGCAGTGGCCGCAGTACTGCGGGCAGGTCGGCAGCAGCTCGGCCAGCACCTTGGTCGGGTAGCGGTGGGTGAGCCCCTCGGCGACCCACATGTCGTGCTCGTGCAGCGAGTCGCGGGTGGCGTGCGGGTGGGAGGGCCAGTCCGTACGACGGTCGCTGAACACCGGGATCATGTACTGCCGGATCGGGTCGGCGTAGAACGCGTCGGTGAGCGAGCCCGGGCCGGCCGGGTCCACCTTCGGCGCGATGGTGTTCATCATCTGCGGCGGGACGAGCATCGACATCGTCGCGCGCTCGGCCTGGTCGCGCTCGAGGTCGGCGTAGAACCGGTCGTCGACCAGGTCGCCGAGCAGCTCGCGCAGCTGCTTGACGTTCTTGACGCAGTGCGCGCGCTGCCACTGGACGGACTCCCACTCGGCGGTGGTGACGTCCTTCCACCCGGGGAAGCGGGTCCAGTCGGGCTCCACCAGCTCGACACGCTGGTAGGGGTACGGCTGGCCGGACTCGAGCCCGATAGACGTTTCAATGCTCACTGTGCCACTGTAGGTGGACGATCTCCGGTCTGTCCAAGCCACAGGCCGGAAATTGTCCTGTCAACGGAGTGTTCGAAGGAGAATGACGTGCGTGCCAGCGATCCGACCGGGTTGCACCGGGTCCTGGACGAGGCGGTGGTCCTGCCGCAGGCAGCCCAGCGGCTCGACACCCGCAAGGAGCTCTGGCCCGACGAGGTGCGCATCCGCGTCGAGCGCCTCAACCTCGACGCGGCTTCCTTCCGCCAGCTCGAGCGCAAGCACTGGACGGAGGACGGGCACGACGGCGACGCCGTACGACGCGAGGTGCTGGAGATCGTCGCCTCACGCGGCAAGATGCAGAACCCCGAGACCGGCTCCGGCGGCATGCTCGTCGGCACCGTCGAGGAGGTCGGCCCGGAGTCGCCCCTCGGCCTCCAGGTCGGCGACCGCGTCGCCACCCTCGTCTCCCTCACCCTGACCCCGCTCGTCATCGAGGACGGCCTCGCGCGCTGGGACGGCAAGAGCGAGCAGGTGCCCGCCGACGGGTACGCCGTCCTCTTCGGCCGCTCGATCGCCGCCGTCATCCCCGACGACCTGCCCAGCGAGCTCAGCCTCGCCGTGATGGACGTCTGCGGCGCGCCCGCCATGACCAAGCGGATCGTCGAGTCGTACGACGCCCCGGTCGTCGCCGTGATCGGCGGCGCCGGCAAGTCCGGCTCGCTCAGCCTCGCGGCCGCCAAGGACGCGGGCGCGCGGCGCACGATCGGCGTCGTGCCGTTCGAGCAGGAGCGCGCGCTGCTCGCCGACGCGCACGTCGCCGACGAGGTCGTCATCGCCGACGCCCGCGACCCGATCGCCCTGCGCGACGCCGTCACCGCGGCCGGCGGCCCGGCCGACGTGACCGTCGTCTGCGTCGACGTCCCCGGCTGCGAGGGCGGCGCCATCCTGGCCACGGCCGAGCGGGGCACCGTCATCTTCTTCTCCATGGCCACCTCGTTCTCCGCCGCCGCGCTCGGCGCCGAGGGCCTCGCCGCCGACGTGCGGATGCTCGTCGGCAACGGCTACACCCCGGGCCACGCGGCGTACGCTCTGGAGCTGCTGCGCGCCGACGCCGGCGTCCGCGGACTCTTCGAGCGGAGGTTGTGATGGCGACCACCAGCAGGCTGGGTCTCGACAAGACCGACGTACGTCGCGCCCGTACGCTCGCGCGTCAGGTCGGGCGGCCGATCGTCAAGCTCGCCCAGCAGCACACGACCGTCTCGGTCGAGCGCGCGACCCTGCGGCTGGCCGGGCTCGCGGGCGCCGACCCCGACGGCACGCCGTGGGTCAACCGGCTGCTCGACGTGGTGCGGGCCGACGTCGGCCTCGAGCACGGCGTCGCGCTCCCGGTGTGGCACGCGCTCCGCCGCGGGCACGCCGACGACCTCCTGACCCTGGCCCAGAAGGCCAGCACGGGCAGCGTCACCTTCGAGCTCCCCGACGGCAAGGACGCCACCGCCGCTGGCCGCGACGCCAAGAAGGCCGTGGGTGCCGGCATCAAGCGCATCGACGCCAACCGCCGTGACCGCGAGCGGATGATCAAGAAGATCGGCGACGCCCCGCGCAAGCCGTGGATCTACCTGATCGTGGCGACCGGCGACATCTACGAGGACATCCCGCAGGCGCAGGCGGCCGCCCGCGAGGGCGCCGACATCATCGCGGTGATCCGCTCGACCGGGCAGAGCCTGCTCGACTTCGTGCCCGAGGGAGCGACCCGCGAGGGGTTCGCGGGCACGTACGCCACCCAGGAGAACTTCCGCCTGATGCGCGCCGCCCTCGACGAGACGTCGCGCGAGCTCGGGCGCTACGTCCGGCTCACCAACTACGCGTCGGGGCTCTGCATGCCCGAGATCGCCGCCCTGGCCGGGCTCCAGCGCCTCGACATGATGCTGAACGACTCGATGTACGGGATCCTCTTCCGCGACATCAACCCGATCCGCACCTTCGTCGACCAGCGCTTCAGCCGCCAGGTCCACGCGCGGGCCGGGATCATCATCAACACCGGCGAGGACAACTACCTCACCACCGCCGACGCCATCGAGGCGGCGCACACGGTCACGGTCAGCCAGCTCCTCAACGAGTACTTCGCCAAGGAGGCCGGCCTCGAGGACTGGCAGCTCGGCCTCGGCCACGCGTTCGAGATCGACCCCGACGTGCCCGACTCGTTCCGCCTCGAGCTCGCCCACGCGATGCTCGCCCGCGAGCTGTTCCCCGACGCCCCCCTGAAGTGGATGCCGCCCACGCGGCACATGACCGGCGACATCTTCAAGGGCTTCCTGCTCGACGGGTTCTTCAACCTCGTCGGCGCCCTCACGGGCCAGGGCATCCTGCTCGTCGGGATGATGACCGAGGCCGTGGTCACGCCCTGGATCTCCGACCGCGACCTGGCCCTGCAGAACGTCCGCTACGTCATGAACGCCGCCGGCAACCTGCACGAGGACTTCCACCCCGCGCCCGACGGCTTCATCGCCAACCGCGCCCGCGAGGTCCTCGGCGAGAGCATCGACCTGCTGCAGCAGATCAAGGACGACACCGATACCGCGGGTGACCCGCCCTTGCTCGCCGCCATCGCCGACGGCACCTTCGGCCTGATGAAGCGACCCGCCGACAAGGGCCGCGGTCTCGAGGGCGTGGCCCGCAAGGCGCGCGACTACTACAACCCCGCGTCCGAGATCCTGGAGGGCGAGCAGTGACGAAGAAGTCGAGCCCGATCCGCCCGTACGGCGACACCACCGGCGACGGCATGGTGCAGCTCAGCTTCACCCTGCCGATCCAGCACTCCAAGGTCGCCGAGGGCGCCGCCGTGCAGCTCGCCAACAAGATGGGCATGGACCCCGCCCTGGTGGTGCACGCCAAGCCGATGGGGGAGGGCTTCACGTTCTTCGTCGTCTACGGCCGGGTCAACCACCTCGTCGACCCGAGCACGGTGGAGGTCGTCGAGCGCGACTACCCGCTGCTCACGCCCAAGGAGGCCAACTCGGCCATCAAGAGCGCGCTGCGGCGTCGCCTGGTGGTGGTGGGTGGCTGCATCGGCACCGACGCGCACACGGTCGGGATCGACGCGATCCTCAACATCAAGGGGTTCGCCGGCGAGAAGGGCCTGGAGTACTACCGCGAGCTCAAGGTCGTGAACCTCGGCGCCCAGGTCTCGGTGCCCCAGCTCGTCGAGCGTGCCCGCGAGGAGAAGGCCGACGCCGTCCTCGTCTCCCAGGTCGTCACCCAGCGCGACGCGCACCTGCTCAACACCCGCGAGATGTCGGCCGCGTTCCGCGAGTCCTACCCGGAGGACAAGCGACCGCTGCTCGTCGTCGGCGGGCCCCGCTTCGACGAGACCATGGCGTCCGAGCTCGGCGTCGACCGGGTGTTCACCCGCGGTACGACGCCCGGTGAGGTCGCGTCGTTCATCGTCCACCGCCTCGTCAACCGGAAGGCATCGTGAGCGCCCCGTCGACGGCACAGGTCGGCACCCGCGTGGTGCACCGCCGCTACGTCCCGTACTCCCACGCCCACTACGCCGGCAACCTCGTCGACGGGGCCTACAGCCTCGGCCTGTTCGGCGACGTGGCGACCGAGATGTGCATCCTCACCGACGGCGACGAGGGGCTGTTCGCGTCGTACTCCGACGTCCAGTTCAAGCAGCCCGTCCGGGCCGGCGACGTCCTGGAGATCGTCTGCGAGATCACCCGCGTCGGCACCCGCTCGCGGACCATGGACTTCACCGTCCACGTGGTCGCCCGCGGCGCGGCCACCGAGGCGGACCCGGGCGCCGCGACGATGCTCGACGAGCCGATCCTGGCCACCTCGGCGACCGGTGTGGTGGTTGTCCCGCCCCCGTCAAGCCCGAGTGCCTGACTGGTCTGAACCGGGGGCGGCGTGTCGCCGGACGACACGCCGACCAGTGAGATTTTCGATGAACTTCCGGCGACGGGACGACCACATCTGACCTGCGGATTCTCGCGTTCTCGCAGGTCAGCGGCCGGTTGACACCCGGCCGCGGACGAACGAATGTTCAGCCTCGTCCGCCCATGCAGATCGTGTCGGCGGACCGACGTCCGAGTGGCCGAGTCGGATGGTGGGGGCGCCACCCACCAGTCCGACATGGTTCGCGGAGGTCGGTCCCGCCCCGCGATGGGTGGATCCGGGAGGGACGTGCGTCCCCTAGACAACTTCCTGGTCGCGACAGCCGGTCGCGCCCGGGTCGGTCCGAAGGACCACCGTCCCTCCCGGTGCCCTGCAGTGCTTGATTGCCTCGCTTCGCTCGGCTGTCCGCCGCGGCGACGGCATCTCCTTCTTCGCTGCTCGCTCAGTCGCTCGCTCCTCATCCAGAGTCGCGTGCAGGACGCGGTGGTCAGCGGCGGAGCCTGCCTCGAAACCACCTCCCCGTACGCTTGCTCCGTGCTGCTGCGGACGATGTTGGCTGGTCTGGCCGGCGTCGCGCTGAGCCTCTCGGCTCCGCCGGTCGGCTTCTTCTGGGTGCTGCCGTTCGCGGTGGCGGCGTACGTCCTGCTGACCGTCGACCTCACGCCGCGCCGCGCGTGGGTTCCGGGGCTCGCGTTCGGGGTCGGCTACTGCTACGCGCTGATGTGGTGGATGCGGGCGGTGGACGTGTACGCCTGGCTGGCGCTGGCGGGCCTGGAGGCGCTGTTCTACGGCCTCCTGGGCGCCGCCGTGCCCCTGCTGCGGCGGCTGCCCGCCTGGCCCGTCTGGGTGGCCGTGGCGTGGTCGGCCATGGAGGTGCTGCGCAGCGGCTGGCCCTTCAGCGGGATGCCGTGGGGACGGTTGGCCTTCGCCGTCGTGGACACCCCGGTCGCGCCGTCGCTGGCGTACTTCGGGGCGACGGGCGTCAGCCTGCTGCTCGCCCTGTCCGGGACGCTGCTGGCCGCGCTGGTGATGCGCGACACCCGCAGGCTCGTCGCCGGCGTGGGACTCGTCGCGACGGCCGCGGTGCTGCTGGCCCCCGCCCTGCGCCCCTGGGACCCGACCCCGGACGGCACGCTCCGGGTCGCGTCGGTGCAGGGTGACGTCCCCGGCGACGGGACCGAGGTGCTCGCGGACTTCCGCCAGGTCACCGACAACCACGTCCGGGCGACCGTCGAGCTGGCCGACGAGGTGGCCGCGGGGGAGCGTGAGCTGCCGGACTTCGTGCTGTGGCCGGAGAACTCCACGGCCGTGGACCCGTTCGCCGACGCCCAGACCCGCACCGGCATCGAGACGGCAGTCACGGCCATCGGCGTACCGATCCTGGTCGGGGCCATGGTCGACGCCGGCCCCGACCACGTGATGAACCAGGGCGTCGTGTGGGACCCGGTGCTCGGCGGCGGCGACCGCTACACCAAGCGACACCCGGTGCCGTTCGGGGAGTACATCCCCTGGCGCAACGTCTTCGGTGACAGCTTCGGCAAGCTCGACATGATCCCGCGCGACATGCTGTCGGGGACTCGCAAGGAACCCTTGCGCGTGGGCGGCGCGCTGGTCGCGGACGCCATCTGCTTCGACGTCGCGTACGACGACGGGCTCTACGACCAGGTCACCCACGGCGCCCAGATGGTCGTCGTGCAGACGAGCAACGCGATGTTCATCCACACCTCGCAGATCGAGCAGCAGCTGGAGATCTCCCGCGTCCGCGCGATCGAGCTGGGGCGCTCGCTCGCGATCGCCTCGGTGAACGGGCGGACGGCGATCATCGGGCCGGACGGCGCGGTCCTGGCCGCCGCCGACCCGCGGACCACGACCGTCCTCGACACCGAGGTCACCCTCGACTCCTCGATCACCCCCGGCACCCGCGTGGGTCACTGGGTCGGGCGCCTCTCGGGCCCGTTGACGGTTCTGGCCGTGGCCGTGGCGCTGCTGGTCTATCGTCGGGGCCGCCGCACGACGGGCGCCCAGGAGGACGCCCCCGAGCACCGCGACCTCGCCCCCGCTGCCCGATGATGATCCGGCCGACTGACGAACAGGACTCACCCATGAGCCCCACCCCGAACCGGGCCGACCTCGGCCGGATCGTCATGGTGATGCCCACCTACAACGAGTCACTCAACCTCGAGTGGATCGTCGGCCGCCTCAGGTCCGCTGAGCCGGACGTCGACGTGCTCGTCGTCGACGACGGGTCGCCCGACGGCACCGGCCGGATCGCCGACGAGCTCGCCGCCGCCGACCCGCACGTCAAGGTCGTGCACCGGACGCAGAAGGCCGGCCTCGGCGCGGCGTACCGGGCAGGCTTCCGGGTCGCCCTCGACGCGGGGTACGACGTGATCGGCGAGATGGACGCCGACGGCTCCCACCAGCCCGAGCAGCTGCACCGCCTGCTCGATGCCCTGGAAGCCGGCGCCGACCTGGTGATCGGCTCGCGCTGGATCCCCGGCGGCTCGATCGTGAACTGGCCGAAGTCGCGTGAGGCGCTCTCGCGCGGAGGCAACCTCTACGTACGCCTGCTGCTCGGGATCGACGTCCACGACGCCACCGCCGGCTTCCGGTTGTTCCGCCGCGCCACACTGGAGAAGATCGACATCGACTCGGTGCAGAGCACGGGCTACGTCTTCCAGACCGACATGGCCTACCGCACGCTGCGGGCCGGGCTGAAGGTCGCCGAGGTCCCCATCGAGTTCATCGAGCGGGAGCGCGGCGACTCGAAGATGAGCCGGGACGTGGCCGTCGAGTCGCTGAAGTCGATCACCCGATGGGGCCTGCGGGAGCGGGCCCGGCAGGTACGACGAGGGCTCCGCAGGAAGGGGCCGAGGAGGTCCTGATGGCCACAGCACCGCGACGCCGGCGCAGGTGGGTGTCCTGGCTGCTCGTCACCGCCTTCGTGGTGGTGCCGCTGGTCGAGATCTACGTGCTGATCCAGGTCGGCCAGGTGATCGGCGTCTGGTGGACCCTCCTGCTGCTGATCGCCGACAGCATCTACGGCGGCTGGCTGATCCGGCACGAGGGCGGCCGCGCGTGGCAGGCGCTGACGAACGCCTTGAACAGCGGCCAGATGCCGGCCAAGGAGCTGGCCGACGCGGCGCTCATCCTGGTCGGCGGCACGCTGATGCTCAGTCCGGGCTTCGTCACCGACGCCATGGGCATCGTGCTGATCCTGCCGTTCACCCGGCCGGTGGCCCGGCGGGTGCTGACCCGGGTCGTCAGCAAGCGGCTCGTGGCCGGCTTCGTCGACGTACGCCAAGGACCCCGCCCCCCTGGACCGGGAGGGCCGCCATCAGGCGGCCCCGTGGTCCGGGGCGAGGTCCTCGACGACTAGCGGGATCCGTCGGCTAGGCCGACTGGACGCGCTTCTTGGGTGCTCGCTTCGCGGCGGCCTTCTGGGCGCCACGGTGCAGGTGCGCCGGGCCGATCTCTCCGCCGCGGAGCAGCTCGAGGCGCTCCTTGAGGATGTCCTCGAGCTCCTTCTCCGAGCGACGCTCCAGCAGCATGTCCCAGTGGGTGCGGGCAGGCTTCTCGGGCTTCACCTCGGGCTGGATGCCGGACGTGCTGAGGCCTTCGGCCCCGCAGCGCGGGCACTCCCACACCGCAGGCACGTCGGCCTCGACCGACATCGTGATCTCGAAGGAGTGTCCCCGCGAGCACAGGTAGCCGACTTGCTGACGGGCGGCGAACTCGATGCCGCGCTCGTCCTCGAAGCTCTGGCCCCCGAGACGCGCTCCTCGAAGTGTGCGCTCTGCCACTTGGCCACCGTCCTTCCTTGTTCCCCCGTGGGTGAGACGTGCCGCGTGCCCGTCTGGTTCATCCGGGCAGGCGTCGTCTCGGCTTTACTTCCACCAACGCTACCGCGTCGGCCTTCGTTCCCCCGGGTCGTGCGGTCGGCATCACACGGCAGGTGTGACAGTTGATGTCACACCTGCTGTCATACCTTCTGGGGGAGCGCGTTGCCCGCCTCGCGGATGCCGCGCGCCGGGTCGAGGCGCAGCAGGAAGAACGCGCCCAGGACGAAGAAGATGATCAGGGCCACGATCGCAGGCCGGTAGGAGTCGGTGATCTGGAAGACGACGCCGAACAGCAGGGTCCCGAACCACGAGGTGCCCCGCTCGGCGGCGTTGTACAGCGCGAAGTACTCACCCTCGCGCCCGCGGGGGATGAGCAGGCTGAAGAACGACCGGGACAGGGCCTGGGTGCCGCCGAGCACGATGCCGATGGCCACCGCCACGGTCAGGAACAGCGCGACGTTCTTCTCCGGGAGGAACAGCGCGACGACGACGATCGCCATCCACGCGTAGAGGCCCCAGAGGATCGACCGGTAGGCACCGTGCTTGGCCGCGAGCCGCCCGAAGAAGAGCGCCCCGCCGAAGGCGACGAACTGGATCAGCAGGATCGTCGCGATCAGCACGCTCTGGTCGAACTTGAGCTGCTTGGAGCCGTACGTGGAGGCGGCGTAGATGACCGTCTGGATGCCGTCGTTGTAGAAGAGGTAGGCGATGAGGAAGGTGAGCGTCATGGGGAAGCCGCGCATCTCCTTCAGGGTCGTGAAGAGCTGGCCGAAGCTTCGCTGGAAGAGGGTGCCCTCGGCCCGCACCATGTTGTGCGGGGCGTAGTTGCGCAGGCGGACCATCGGGATGATCGTGAAGCCGGCCCACCAGACGGCCGCCGACAGCAGCGAGATCCGCACGGCCATGCCCTCGCCCAGCCCGACCGTGTCGTGGCCGAGGTAGACGGCGAGGTTGATGGCCAGCAGCAGACCGCCGCCGAGGTAGCCGAACGCCCAGCCGCGCGAGGAGACGCGGTCGCGCTCGTCCTCGGTGGAGATGTCGACGAGGATCGCGTAGTAGCTGACCAGCGAGCAGCCGGCGAGGATGCTCGCGATCACGATCGACACGGCGCCGAGCTGCCAGCTCTCGCCCTGCATGAAGAACAGCAGCCCGCAGAAGAACGCGCCGGCCCAGGCGTAGGAGCCCATGTGCCACTTCTTGCGGTGCGACCGGTCGACGAAGGCGCCGACGACCGGCAGCAGGAAGGCGCTCGCGATGGTGGCGAAGCTGGTGAGGTAGAAGGGCAGCGACCCGGCCGCGAGGTCGAGCCCGAGCACGCTGACGGTCTTGCTGCAGGTCTCGTCCGGGTCGACACAGCCGGCGGCCTTGCCGGCGACGGTGATCATGTACGGCGCGAAGAGGACCGAGAGCACCGTCGTGTAGAACGCGGAGTTGGCCCAGTCGTACCAGTACCAGGCCTTCTGGTCCTTCGAGCGCCACAGCGGGCGAAGGTCGGCGATGGGCTCCGGGCCCGCACCAGTCGTCATCGACGTGTCCTCCATCGGCCGCTCTCGGTCAGCACGGCCCTGAGTATGTCCGTCCGGTCGGTCATCAGGCCATCGACACCCAGGTCCAGGAGCGTCTTCATCTCCTCGGGGTCGTCGATGGTCCAGACGTGCACCTGGACACCCGCCCGGTGGGCGCGCCGGACGAGCCCGGCGGTCACGATCGTCAGCGGCCCCTCCCGGTGCGGGACCTGGAGGACCTGCGGCCGTCCGCGCGTGACGAGCCGGGCGACGCGGGCGGGCAGCAACCGGTACGCCGCCACCTCACCGGGCGACGCCGAGGTCGCCACCCGCCCTGACGTGAGGCGGCGGAAGCGGCGCAGCCGCCGGCCGGAGAACGACCCGACGCAGACCCGGTCCCAGGCCTGGCGCTCGTCGAGGAACCGAGCGAGGGAGGGCACGGCACCGGCCGACTTCACGTCGATGTTGAAGCGGGCGTCGGGGAACGCGTCGAACAGCTCGGCCAACGTGGGCACGGGGTCGGAGCCGTTGATCAGCGCGCGCTGCACCTCGGCGTACGTGCTGGTCGCGATGGCCCCGGTGGCGTCGGTGACCCGGTCGAGGACCGAGTCGTGGAAGGCGAGCAGGACGCCGTCCTGGGTGACGTGGACGTCGGTCTCGAGGTAGTCGTAGCCGAGCTCGACGGCGTGCTGGAAGGCGCGCAGGGTGTTCTCCAGGCCCTCGATGTCGGGGTGGTAGGCGCCGCCGCGGTGGGCGAAAGCCAGCACCGTGCCGGGTTGCTCGTGCATCGCATCGAGGTAGTCGAAGCCGGTCGGACGGGTCGTCACAGGTGCAGTATCGCGGGGAGTACGGTCGTGCACATGAGTGAGGATGCCCAGTCCCAGGTGAGGGTCTGCCCCCAGTGCGGGACCGAGATGAACGCACGTCCGCTCGGCTCGGGACACCTGTGGTCCTGCCCCGACGGCCACGGCGTCTTCCTCGCCCGCATCGACCTCGGCTCCCTCGTCGAGTCCGAGACCGACTGGCACCGCCTCGCCAGCCAGGGCACCATGCCCATCCCGCGCATCACCGAGGACATGGCCGCCCCGCGTACCTCCAGGATCCCGGCGAGGGCCTGGGTGGAGACCTTGTTCAACTGAGCCGAGTCGGCGCATCTGTCGCCCTCGTCGGCGTCGAGTCGGCGCATCTGCAGTTCTTGCCGCTGCCAGAGTGCCGGCGCTCGCGAGTCCAAACTGCAGATGCGCCGACTCGACTGGTCTCCGGCCGGCAGATGCGCCGACTCGGCGGTCAGATGTCCCGGAACGGCTCGATGTTGGCGCCGAGCTGGTTGAGGCGCTCGGCGAGGTCTTCGTACCCGCGGTGGATGACGTACGTCGACCGCAGCACGCTGGTGCCCTTGGAGGCGAGCATGGCCAGCAGGATCACCACGGCCGGGCGCAGCGCGGGCGGGCAGACGACCTCGGCACCGGACCAGTGCGTGGGGCCCTCGATCATCACCCGGTGCGGGTCGAGGAGCTTGACGTCGCCGCCGAGCTTGTTGAGCTCGACGAGGTAGATGGCGCGGTTCTCGTAGACCCAGTCGTGCAGCAGGGTCTGGCCGTCGGCGGTGGCCGCGATGACCGCGAAGAACGGCAGGTTGTCGATGTTGAGGCCGGGGAACGGCATCGGGTGGATCTTGTCCAGCGGCGCGTGCAGCAGGCCCTGACGCGTGGTGATGTCGACCAGGCGGGTGCGCTCGTTGCGGGCGAGGTACTCGTCCGACAGGTCGTAGCGGAACCCCATCTCCTCGAGCGTCGCGAGCTCGATCTCGAGGAACTCGATCGGCACCCGGCGGATGGTGATCTCGGACTCGGTGACGATCGCGGCGGCGAGCAGGGACATCGCCTCGATGGGGTCCTCGCTCGGGGCGTAGTCGACGTCGACGTCGATCTCCCGCCGACCGGTCACGGTGAGGGTGGTCGTCCCGACGCCGTCGACCTGGACGCCGAGCTTCTGCAGGAAGAAGCACAGGTCCTGGACCATGTAGTTGGACGAGGCGTTGCGGATGATGGTCGTGCCGGGGTGCAGGGCGGCGGCCATCAGGGCGTTCTCGGTGACGGTGTCGCCGCGCTCGGTGAGCACGATCGGGCGGCCCGGCTCGACGATCGGGTCGACCCGCGCGTGGTAGAGCCCGTCGGTGGCCTTGACCTCGAGGCCGAACGGGCGCAGCGCCGCCATGTGGGGCTCGATGGTGCGGGTGCCGAGGTTGCAGCCCCCGGCGTACGGCAGCTCGAAGGACTCCGCACGGTGCAGCAGCGGGCCGAGGAACATGATGATGGAGCGGGTACGGCGGGCGGCGTCCTCGTCGATCCGCGACAGGTCGAGCTCCTTGGGGGGCACGATCTCGAGGTCGTTGTCGGTGCCGATCCACCGGGTCTGCACCCCGAGGCTGCTCAGCACCTCGAGGAGCCGGTTGACCTCCTCGATGCGGGCGACGCTGCGCAGCACCGTCTTGCCGCGGTTGAGCAGCGAGGCGCAGAGCAGGGCGACGCCGGCGTTCTTGGACGTCTTGACGTCGATGGCGCCCGAGAGCGTGGTGGGCCCGGTGATCCGCAGGTGCACGGGGCCGGCGCCGAGGGCGACGATCTCGGAGTCGAGGGCGGCGCCGATGCGGGCGAGCATCTCCAGCGAGAGGTTCTGATGACCCTTCTCGATCCGGTTCACCGCGCTCTGACTGGTGGCCAACCGCTCCGCCAGCTGCTGCTGGGTGAGCCCGCGGTGCTTGCGTGCGTCGCGGATGAGGTTCCCGATGCGGCCCTTGTAGTCGTCAGTCACCAGATCACGGTATCTCACTTGTGAGATAAGGCAAGGCAGCGATCGCCGGGCGAGTCTGAGACGCTACCGGCATGTACGAGACGGAGAGCGAGGTGGCCGCGCTGCAGGAGCTCCTGGACCGCTCGCACGCCGGCGCGACCGACCACCTGCAGGCCATCATCGGCGACGACCGGCGGCTGTCCGCGGCCGACCTGGTCGCCCTGCTGACCGGCATGAAGGTGCTGAGCGTGGCCACCGTGACCGCCGGGGGAGAGCCCCGCATCAGCGCGCTGGACGGCCACTTCCTGCACGCGACGTGGAGCTTCAGCACCAGCGGGACCGCGGCCAAGGCGCGCCAGCTCGCCGCCCGGCCGCAGGCCAGCGTGGCCCACATCGACGGCGAGGAGATGGCGCTCTTCAGCCACGGGAGGGCGCTGCCCCTGACGCCGGAGCACCCGCGCTGGGACGAGACCCTCGAGCACTGGACGCGGCACTACGGCGGGTCGCCGCTGGAGTGGGGGCCAGACATCCGGTTCTACGACTACCAGCCGCACTGGATGGTCGGGTACGCCTGGAAGCGCGACGAGCTGATGCGCAAGCGTGGGCTGGCCCCGTGAGTGACCCGTGACGATCAGAGCCGTGGTCTTCGACATCGGGTCGGTGCTCGAGGTGATCGACGAGTCGGTGTTCCCGGCGCCGTTCGAGCAGCGGCACGGCCTCGCGGCCGGCGCCGTGCTCGGCGTCCCGGAGTGGCCGGGCGACGCGGGCATCGGAGAGGTCACCGAGGCCGAGGTACGTGCCCACTGGCAGCAGCACCTCGCCCTCACCGATGCCCAGGCCGACGAGCTGCTGCGCGACTACTGGACCTGGTACTGCGGGACGCTCGACCAGCCGCTGTTCGACTGGTTCGTGGCGCAGCGACCGCAGCGGAAGACCGGCATCCTCAGCAACTCCGGGCCCGGTGCCCGGGAGGCCGAGCGGATGTGGGGCTTCGAGGACGTGACCGACGACATCGTCTACTCCCACGAGGTCCGGCTGCGGAAGCCGGACCCGGCGATCTACGCGCTGACGGCCGAGCGGCTCGGGGTGGCGCCGCACGAGATCCTCTTCCTCGACGACGTGGTCGCGAACGTCGACGCGGCACGACGGGCCGGCTGGCACGCCGTGCTCCACGTGGACACACCGACGTCGATCCGCGACCTCGAGGCGGTCATCGCCGCCGAGGGGTAGGGGAGGGGCAGGCCCTCAACCGCCCAGCAGGGCCGCGGACGCCCCCGGGCAACGTCCGCGACCCTGCTGCATGCCGTCGGCCGTCACTGGCCGAGCATGACCCCGACCGGTTCGCGGACGAAGCCGGGGAAGACCGAGGCGGTGCTGACGCCGAACCGGCCGGCCACGACCTCCGCCAGCACGCTGCGGTAGTCGGTGGTGACCAGCAGGTCGGAGTCGAGCTCGTTGGTGAGGCCCGGCCACTTGCTGTAGTAGCCGCCCTTCACGCCGGCGCCGGCGACCATCATCACGTTGCCGTACCCGTGGTCGAGGCCCATGTTGATGTTCTCCTGGACGCGGCGGCCGAACTCGCTCAGCGCGACGAGGGTGACCTGGTCGCCCAGGGTGCCGAGGTCGGCAAAGAACGCCGCGATCGCCGCCGACATCTCGGTGGCGTTCTCGAGCATCTGGCCCCAGGAGAGGTCCCCGAGGCCCGAGTGCATGTCCCACTTGCCGTAGTCGATGGTGATCACCTCGACGCCGACGTCGCCGCGCACGATGCGGGCGGCGTTCCCGAACGCCTTGCCGAGGTCCCCCTTGGGGTAGGCGACCGCGTTGGGGTTGGCCGCCGGGCCACGGTTGATCCGCTCGAAGGTCTGCACGACCGAGAACGCACGCCGCGTGGCGTCGCCCAGGGGAGTGCGCTGCTTGCCCCACAAGGTCTCCAGCGACCGGCGGCGCTTGTCGTTGGCTGTCTTGGCGCCCGCCAGGCGGATGTCCTCGACCCGCGAGGCGTTCATGTACGGAGCGGGGCCGGCCAGCGCTGCGGGCGGCACGCCCGTCCCGATGTTCATGGCCTGCAACGGCGAGGCGTCGCCGTCGGGCAGCCCGATCAGGCGGTTGAGCCAGCCGGTCCGGGTCGCCGACCCGGGCGCGGCGTCCTCGAGCGCCTCCATGGCGGAGAAGTGCGAACGGTTGGGGGCCGGCAAGCCGGAGGCGTGGACCCAACCCAGCTTGCCGGTGCTCCAGAGCGGCATGAGCGGCGCGAGCGCCGGGTGCATGCCGAAGAACCCGTCGGCGGCGAGCAGCTGCTCCTTCGGGATGCCGATGCGCGGGCGGGCCTCGTAGTAGACGGGGTCGCCGTGGGGGACCACCAGGCTCATGCCGTCGGCGGCGCCGCGCAGCGAGAGCACGACGAGCACGCCGCGGGCCTTGCGGCCGGCGGCGGCCGACGCGGTACCCATCACGGCGTCGCCGATGACGGTGGTCGTGCCGGCGGCGAGGGCGCCGAGCAGGAGCTTGCGTCGCGACGTCGCGAGGGCGGCGTACTCCTCGCAGCAGTCGTTCTCGAGGATGGTCATCGGGTCACCTCAGGAAGAAGTCGGGGGAGTCGAGGATGGTCGTCAGCAGGGACGGGATCCCCCAGGCGGTGACCGGATGGATGCGGGTGATCTTCTCGCTGCGGTCGTAGCCGACGGCCCGGCAGCAGGCCTTCACGAGCACGGGAGAGGCGTGCTGGTGGAGCAGCTGCTGGCTGAGGTGGTCGATCAGCTCGTCGAGCCGCATGGGCATCTTCGGGATCCACTTGGCCGGCTTGCGGTAGACCATCCCCTGGGCGCGCGTCGGCCACCAGGACCCCGACATCGAGTGGTGCATGTCGAAGCTGGCGATCATCCGCGACGGCGTGCACCACGGGTCGTTGACCAGCGGGGCGCCGTCGGGCCGCGGCCACATGAACGGCATCAGACCGAGGTTGTCGGCCTGCCACAGCAGGGTGTTCGCGGCGGACTCGGGGCCGGTGGGCTTGCGCACCTGGGCACCCAGCACGCGCCAGGTGGCGACCACGTCCTCCGTCGCGTCCCGCACCTTGGCCCCGGCCGAGCCGGCGAACTCGGGGGAGGCGACGAGTGCGCGGAGCACCGGGACGATGGCGGTGTCGTTGTCGAGGTACACCTGCGCGAGGCGGTCCACGAGGGCCGGGGGCACCTCGTCGCGGACGAACTTGAGGACCAGCTTGGTCACGATCCGGCGGGCGGTCAGCGGGTGGTGCGCCAGGTAGCTGACGAAGCGCCGAGTGAGGTCGCGGCCGTCGGCGTCGCCGTTCGCGTCGGTGAAGTCCATGACGCTCACGGGGCCCACGGAGTGGTCGCCGGGGATGTACGACGCGACCCACGTCGGGTTCTTGTTGCCCTGCTGGGTGTCGACCCGCCAGCCGGTGAGGATCCGCGCGGCGTCCTTGACGTGGTCCTCGTTGTAGGCGCCGATGCCGACCGAGTGCAGCTCGAGCAGCTCACGGCCGAGGTTCTCGTTCGGGTGCTCGGCGGTGGAGTTGCTGTTGTCGAGGTAGACGAGCATCGCCGGGTGCGTCACGGCGGCGAACAGGATGTCCTCGTACCGGCCGAAGGCCTGGGCGCGCAACGTCTCGCCGTACGCGCGACGGAACAGGTAGCAGGGCTCGCCGTTCAGCGGCACGTTCAGGTGGTTCTCCCAGAACTCCGTCATCAGCTCGAGCACCTGGCGGTTGGAGTAGATCCGCCGCATCAGCACGTAGCGCTGGTAGTCCTGGCACACGCCGAAGGCGCGCATCATGCCCATCTTGTCCTGGGCCCACATGCTCTGGGGGCTCTCGTTGAGCGTGGGCCACCAGCCCTGGAGCTGGTCGGCGAACGTGTCCGCGATCGCGCCGGGGTTGAGCTGCCGCTCCCACCAGGCGCGGGCGCCCCCGGCGGCGCGGACCTGGGTGGCGAGCTCGGGCGTGACGCCGTACGTGAAGCGGGAGACGAGGTGCCGCTCCCGCGGCTTGAGCAGCTTCTGGCCCTTGTACTTGGTGGGCTTGGCCTTGCCGAGGGCTCGAGCGGGCGCGGCCGCGAGCATGACGCCGGTGCCGGCGACGCCGGCTGACGTCATGACGGCGCGACGGGAAGCCTCGGGGTGGCCGAGTGCCATTGACCTCGCCTTTCGGGGGGATGCGATGTCAAGCGGAGGGGGGTGAACTGCCAAACTAGGTGCGGCGGGAGGCGCCCCGTCAGGGATTTGCCAAAATTTGTCCTCCCCGCGAGTCGCGGTGACGTCACGCCGCGACAGGTATAGACCACGTTGCGGAGCAGGCCTCAACGCTCGTCGACGATCCGGCGCATCTTGCCGGCGGACCGCTCGACCGAGCCCGGGGCGACGACGTCGACGGTGACGCTGGCTCCGGTGGTGTCCTTGGCGCGTTCGGCGACGCGCGCACCGATGGCGGCGGCGTCCGCGGCCCGAGAGCGTCGTGCGGCTCTCGACACGGACGGTCAGCTCGTCGAGTCGCTGCGGGCGGGTGAGCACGCACTGGAAGTGCGGCGAGAGCTCCGGCTCGGCGAGGATCAGCTCCTCGAACTGGGTCGGGAACAGGTTCACGCCCCGGATGATCATCATGTCGTCGCTGCGGCCGGTGACCTTCTCCATCCGCCGCATCGTGCGCGCCGTACCCGGCAGGAGGCGGGTGAGGTCCCGGGTGCGGTAGCGGATGACGGGCATCGCCTCCTTGGTCAGGGACGTGAACACCAGCTCGCCGAGCTCGCCGTCGGGCAGCGCCTCGCCCGTCGTCGGGTCGACGACCTCGGGGTAGAAGTGGTCCTCCCAGATGTGCAGCCCGTCCTTGGTCTCGACGCACTCCTGGGAGACGCCGGGGCCGATCACCTCGGAGAGCCCGTAGATGTCGACGGCGTGCATGCCGGCGCGTTCCTCGATCTCGCGGCGCATGTCGTCGGTCCACGGCTCGGCGCCGAAGATGCCGACCTTGAGCGACGACGCCGCCGGGTCGAGCCCCTGACGCTCCATCTCGTCGAGGATCGCGAGCATGTACGAGGGGGTCACCATGATCACCTCGGGCTCGAAGTCCCGGATCAGCATGACCTGCCGTTCGGTCATCCCGCCGGACACCGGCACCACCGTGCAGCCGAGCCGTTCGGCGCCGTAGTGCGCGCCGAGGCCCCCGGTGAACAGCCCGTAGCCGTAGGCCACGTGCACGACCATCCCCGGCCGGCCTCCGGCCGCCCGGATCGACCGGGCCATCACGTCGGCCCAGGTGTCGATGTCGTTGCGGGTGTAGCCGACCACGGTGGGCCGGCCCGTCGTCCCCGAGGAGGCGTGCACGCGGACGACGTCCTCGCGGGGGACGGCGAACATGCCGAACGGGTAGTTGTCGCGCAGGTCCGCCTTGCTCGTGAACGGGACGCGAGCCAGGTCGGCGAGGGTGCGGACGTCGCCGGGGTGGACGCCGGCCGCGTCGAAGGCGTTGCGGTAGTGAGGGACGTGCTCGTACGCACGCGCGAGCGTTCGCTGGAGGCGCTCGAGCTGGAGGGCGGCGAGCTGGTCGCGAGGCATGGTCTCGACGGGGTCGAGGTCTCCGGGACGAGGCGAGAGGTCGGGAAGCGCCATGGGAGGAGTCAAGCGCGTACTGGACGGAAGTACGACAGACACCTCGGCGGAGCCGACCTAGCGTGAGGAGATGAGCCACTCTCGGAACCTCCTCATCGGCGGACTCCTCACGGCCGCCCTCGCCTTCCCGTTCGCCCCCGCCAGCGTCGCCGGGCACGCGGACCTCACCGTCTTCCCGCTGCCGGACAACTTCCGGCCGGAGGGCATCGCCACCATCGGCAGCACGGCGTACGTCGGCTCGCTCGCCGACGGCGACATCTACGGCATCGACCTGCGGACCGGCGAGGGGTCGGTCGTCAGCGAGGGCCCGGGTACCCCGTCGGTCGGCCTCCACGCCCACGACGGGCTGCTCTGGGTGGCCGGCGGTCCGACCGGTACCGGCCGGGTCGTGGATCCGGTGAGCGGCGAGGTCCAGGCGTCGTACAGCCTCACCACCGCGCCGACGTTCATCAACGACGTCGTCGTCACCGACGACGCGGCCTGGTTCACCGACTCGGCCAAGGCGCAGCTGTACCGGGTCTCGACGGCCGACGGCACCGTGTCGACGCTCCCGCTGTCCGGCGACTGGGTGCAGGGCGCCACCACCAGCGCCAACGGCATCGAGACCACGCCCGACGGCAGCGCGCTGCTGGTCATCAACTCCTTCGACGCCACGCTGTACCGGGTCGATCCTGTGACCGGAGCCGCGACCGCGCTCGACGTCGGCGCGCCGCTCACCAACGGCGATGGCCTGTTGCGGCAGGGCCGCACCCTGTACGTGGTGCAGAACCGCCTCAACCAGATCGCGGTCGTGCGCCTGGACGGGACGGGCAGCAGCGGCGCCATCACGCGGACGATCACCGCTCCTCCCGGCCAGTTCCAGGTGCCCACGACGGTGGCGAGGTGGGGCCAGAACCTCTACCTGCCGAACGCCAAGTTCGGGGCTGTCCCGGCGCCCACCACGTTCGAGGTGACGCGGGTCAGCGCCCGCTGAGCCGGGCCACCGCTTGCTCGACCCGCTTCGCGCGGGCCGAGGGAGAGGTGGCCTTGAGGACGGGGAGCATCACGGCGTACCGCTCGCTGCGGCCCAGCGCCTCGAAGGCCGCCCCGGCGACGGGGTCGGCCGCCAGCGCGGCGGCCAGGTCGTCGGGGACGGTGGCGGTGGACTGCCGCTCGTACGCCGCGTCCCAGCGGCCGTCGGCCCGCGCGGCGTCGACCTCGGCCTGGCCGGCGGGGCGCATCCGGCCCTGGGCCGTCAGACGGGCGACCTTCTCCACGTTCACCTGGGACCAGGTGCTGCGCGCGCGGCGGGGGCAGTACCTCTGCAGGAACGACACGTCGTCGAGGCCCCGGCGCTGCCCGTCGATCCAGCCGAAGCACAGCGCGCCGTCGAGGGCCTCGCCGATCGAGAGGCTCGCCAGGCCCGAGCCCTTCTTGGCGATCCGCAGCCACGCCTCGGGCGCGGTCGTGTGGTGCTCCTCGAGCCAGGCCTCCCACGCCGGCCCGTCGGGCAGGTCGAGGACGACGTCGGGGGCGGCCACGACGTGACCCTAAGGTGTTCGCCGTGAGTGACCTCTCCGAGGGTCCGCTGCGGCTCGGACCCCTGCTGCGGTTCGTCGACGACACCTCGGCCACCATCTGGGTCGAGACCTCCGAAGCGGCGACGGTCGTCGTCGAGGCCGGCGACGTGACGGCCTCCGCTCGTACCTTCCGCGCCCACGACCACCACTACGCCCTGGTCGAGGTGACCGGACTGCCACCGGGCACGGCGACGCCGTACCGCGTGCTCGTCGACGACGAGCCGGTCTGGCCGCCGGACGACCCCGAGTTCGCGGACTTCCCGCCGTCGGTGGTCCCGACCCTGAAGCCCGGGAAGCCGCTGCGGGTGGCCTTCGGCTCGTGCCGGGTGAGCGTGTCGCACGACGAGGAGACCAACGCCAAGTTCGGCATCGACGCGCTGCGCGCGTACGCGCTGCACATGGCGGGGCTCACCGGCGACGCCGACCGCTGGCCCGACCTCGTGGTCTTCCTGGGCGACCAGGTGTACGCCGACGACACCAGCCCGGCGATGAAGGAGTTCATCGCCTCGCGCCGCGACCCCGAGCAGCCGCCGTGGGACGAGCTGAAGGACTACGAGGAGTACGCCCACCTCTACCGGCTCGCGTGGAGCGACCCCGCCAACCGCTGGCTGCTCTCCACGCTGCCGAGCGCGATGATCTTCGACGACCACGACATCCGCGACGACTGGAACACCAGCTGGAGCTGGCGCCAGAAGATGGAGGCCACGGACTGGTGGCACGAGCGGGTGGTGGCCGGCCTCGGGTCGTACTGGGTCTACCAGCACCTCGGCAACCTCGGCGCCCAGGACCGGGCCGAGGACGACCTGTGGCGCTCGATCGCCGACCACACCGGCGACGACGAGCTCGACATCTCGTCCGCCCTCGACCATCTCGCCGACCGCGCCGACCAGGAGCCGACGTCGTACCGCTGGAGCTTCTCGCGCGACTTCGAGGACCAGGCCCGCCTCGTGGTCGTCGACTCCCGGGCGGCCCGGGTGCTCGAGCCGGACCGACGCTCGATGCTCGACGACGACGAGATGGCCTGGCTCGACGAGCGGATGCGGGGCGACGTCGACCACCTCCTGGTGGGGACGTCGCTGCCGCTGCTGATGGCGCCGAAGCTCCACCACGTCGAGGCCTTCGGCGAGGCGCTGGCCCAAGGGGCGTGGGGCAAGCTGGGCAGCCGCGTCGGCGAGCTGGCCCGTCAGAACGCCGATCTGGAGCACTGGGCGGCGTTCCAGGGTGGGTTCGTCCAGGTCGCCCGGATGGTCGTCGACATCGCCAGCGGGCTCCGCGGCCGGACGCCACGCTCGATCACGTTCATGTCCGGCGACGTCCACCACAGCTACGTCGCCGAGGCCTGGGCCGACCCGGCCCTCGGGGTGACGCTGGACGCCGCGGTCGTGCAGGCCACGTGCTCGCCGATCCGCAACCCGCTGCCGGGGATCATGAAGGCCGCCATCAAGGTGGCCTCCCTGGGCAAGGCCCGGCCGACCGGGAGGCTGCTCGGTGGCAAGGTGCCCCGCTCTCCGCTGCGCTGGGAGATGAAGCGCGGCCCCTGGTTCGACAACAACCTCGCGATCGTCGAGCTCCAGGACGAGCGACTGCACTTCTGGTGGTCGCGCGGGCAGCGTCGAGGGCGACGGGACGTCGACCGGCCGCGGCTGGAGCGGGTCGCCACGGTGGACGTCCCGCTCCCGCCGGCCTGAGCCCCCGGGTCAGGCGTTCGCGGGCTCGCTGACGCGCGCCGGCAGGTGGTCCTCGGGGTGACCCTCGACGTGCAGCTCGGGCAGCAGCCGGTCGAGCCAGGCGGGCATCCACCAGTTGGCCTTGCCCAGCAGGTGCATCACCGCCGGCACCAGCAGCAGCCGGACGACCGTGGCATCGATGAAGATGGCCGCGGCCATCCCGACACCGATGACCTTGAGGACCACGTCCGGCGACGGGATGAACGCCGCGAACACTGCCACCATGATCGCCGCCGCGGCGGTGATCACCCGGCCGGTGCCGGCCAGGCCGCCGAGGATGGCCTGCTCGTTGTCGTGGGTGCGCAACCAGCCCTCACGCATCCGGCTGACCAGGAACACCTCGTAGTCCATCGAGAGGCCGAACAGCACCGCGAACATCAGCACGGGCACGAACGCCGGCAGCGGCGTCGGGGTGTCGATGCCGATCAGCTGCCCGGCCCAACCGCCCTGGAGGACCAGGGCGACCACGCCGTACGCCGCGGCGACGGAGAGCAGGTTCATCACGGCCGCCTTCACGGCGACGGCGAGGGAGCGGAACGACACGATCAGCAGCAGCATCGAGAGCAGCACCACGCCACCGATGAGGAGCGGCAGCCGCTTGGCGATGTTGTCGGAGCTGTCGATCGACGTCGCCGTGACGCCCCCCACGTGGACGGTCACTCCCGAGCCCTCGGTGGCCTGGGGAAGGACGTCGTCGCGCAAGGTGGTGACGAGGTCGACGGTCTCGGAGTCCTGAGGACCGGTCGTCGGGACGACGGTGATCACGGCGGTGTCGCCCTCGGGGTTGAGCGAGGCCGGGACGACCGCGGCGACGCCCGGGGTCTCCGCGACGGCGGCGCCGATCTGGTCGAGCGCCCCGTCGGAGGACCCCTGCGGCACCTCGGCGACGAGGAGCAGCGGGCCGTTCATGCCCGCGCCGAAGCCTTCGGCCAGCATGTCGTAGGCCTGGCGGCTGCTGGTCTCCTCGCGGTTGTTGCCGGCGTCGGGGAAGCCGAACCGGACGGCGAGGAAGGGAGCCGCCAGCGCCAGCAGGACGAGGACGCCGACGAGGGCCGCGGCGATCCGGTGGCGGTCGACCAGCCGGCTCCAGGCCAGCCACCCGCGGGACGGCTCGACGTGGCCGCCCTCGGCCACCACGACCGTGTGCCCACGCCCGATGGGGAGGCGCAACCTGTCGACGTGCTTGCCCAGGTAGCCCAGCAGCGCGGGGAAGAGCGTGATGCTGGCGACCATCACGACCAGGACGCCGAGGATGGTCACGACGGCGGCGCCGCGCATGAAGGACAGGCCCATCGCGAACAGGCCGAGCATGCTGATCACGACGGTCGTGCCGGCGACCATCACGGAGCGCCCGGCGGTGTCGAGGGTCGCGACCGTGGCCGCCTCGGGGTCGAGCCCGGCCGCCCGCCACTCCCGGAAGCGGGTCACCATCAGCAGCGTGTAGTCGATGCCGATGCCGATGCCCATCATGGTGGCGAGCGAGGTCGACCAGTCGGGTGCGTCGACGAAGGAGATGACGACGGTGGTCAGGGTGCTGCTGACCGCCAGGCCGGCGACGGCGACCATGATCGGCAGCCCGGCTGCGACGACCGAGCCGAACGTGATCAGCAGGATGATCGCGGCCGCGGCGAGGCCGATCCCCTCGGAGCCGATCTCACCCTGCTCGGCCTGCACGATGCTCTGCCCGCCGAGACCGACCTGGAAGCCGTCCGTGGACGCCGCGTCGGCGATCTCGAGCATCTGCTCGCTGTCGGCGATCGGCATGTCGACCGGGTTCTCCACGTCGAGGCGGAGGTGCGCGACCAGGGTCGTGCCGTCCTGGCTGATGCCCGCCGGGTCCTGGAACGGGTCGGAGACCGCGACGACGTGCTCGATCGTGCCGAGCTCGGCGAGCAGGTCCTGCACGGCCTCCTCCTGACCCGCGATGCCGCCGTCGGCGCGGACGACCACGTCGACGGTGTCACCGGCCTGGCTGGGGAAGCGGTCCTCGAGGAGCGTCTGCGCCTCCTTGGAGTCCGACCCCGGGGCGGAGTAGTCGGCCGTGAAGTCGCCACCCAGCGACATCGAGAGCAGCACGGCGACCACGAGGACCCCGAGCCAGGCGAGGACCGTGCGCCCGCGCCGGCGGAAGGTGATCCTCGCCAGTCGGCCCAGGGGGCCGACGCGGGGAGACGGGGTGGCCGGGTCGGCCGAACGCCGGGGCGTCAGAGTGCTCATCGGTGATGCTCCTTCGAAAGCGTGATGATGCATAACGAACACGATGTGCGATCACTTGTCAAGTGACTTCACCTGTGTGAAGATGCGTAACGCAATCGTCATCCGAACCCACGTCCCGGGATCCGTCCGGGGGAGGAGAGTCGCCGCCGTGACCGCCACCCTGACCCGCCGCGAGCGCCAGCGCGCAGCCACCGTCGAGGAGATCCGGGAGGTGGCGCGTGGGTTGATGCGGGAGCAGGGGACCACCGACGTCCGGTTCACCGACATCGCCAAGGAGATGGGGATGACGCCCCCGGCGCTGTACCGGTACTACGCCGACCGGGACGCGTTGCTGACCGACCTGATCGCGGAGGCCTACAACGAGCTGGGGCGCGAGGTCGCCGAGGCACGTGAGAAGCGCGACCCCGACGACATCGGGGGTCGCTGGATCGCGGCCGGGACGGCGTACCGCGACTGGGCGCGTCGCGAGCCGCAGCAGTTCGCGCTGATCCTCGGGATGCCGGTGCCCGGGTACGTCGCGCCGCAGGAGGGGCCGACCACCGACGCCGCCAAGGACGCGATGTCCCAGCTCTCGGCGTTGTTCATCCGCGCCGCGGAGCTGGGCGTGCTCAAGGAGCCCCTCGTCCGCGAGGTGTCGGACGAGATGGCCGCCTGTGCCGTCGACAAGCACCCCGAGCTGGGCGACCTGGTGCCGCCCGAGAGCTTCCAGGCGATGATCCAGACCTGGGCCACCCTGCACGGCATCACCTGCCTGGACGCCTACGGCCAGTTCGACTGGATGACCGACGAGGCGCGCGAGGCGCTGTTCGTCAGCACGCTGAAGACGGCGGCCCTGGCCGCCGGCATCCCCATCGACTGACGCCGGTCGCCGGGAAAACCGGGTCGTTCCCGCGCCGACGCCTCGCTAGCGTGCCGTCGCATGGACGACACCACGACCAGCCTGCGTACGGATCGCCTCGTGCTCCGCCCGGTCGCCGAGAGCGACGCAGACCGCATCCTGGAGTACCGCAACCGTCCGGACGTGACCCGGTGGCTGATCCGCACCGAGGTCGACCCCGAAGCCTTTCGTGCCGCCTGCAAGGCCGCGGTGGACGATCCCGATGACCACAGCATGGCGGTGGTGCTGGACGGACTCGTGATCGGCACGGTCTCCCTGGAGCTGTCCGACGGCATGGGCCAACCCGGGATGCCGTCGCGCACCGAGGCCCTCCTGGGCTACATCTTCGACCCCGACCACAGCGGTCGTGGCTACGCCTCCGAGGCCGTCGCGGCCGTCGTCGACCACAGCTTTCGGAGGCTGGGGGTCCGCAGGATCACGGCAGGCTGCTTCGCCGACAACGCGGCGTCGGTACGGATCCTCGAGAAGGTCGGGATGCGCCGGGAGCAGCACGGGGTGGGCGACTCGTGGCACGCCGAGCTCGGCTGGCTCGACGGGTTCACCTACGCCATCCTCGCCGACGAGTGGGAGCGGTCGGGCTCGCCGGTCTCGTGAGCCAGTCGCGCAGCCGCCCAGACCACGAGGCACACGGCGGACACCACGTACGCGTTGCCGACCAGGTGGTCGAGGAACCCCCACGTGAGCTCGCGCCGCCCACCCCAGGGCGGCCACAGCACCGGCCGCGCCACGAACACGGCCGTCCACGCCACCGCCAGCCCCCGACCGTGCGGCCAGAGCGCGATCGCGACGGGGACGGCCCACACCCAGTGGTGCGACCAGGAGACCGGCGAGGCCAGCAGCATCGCGAGCCCGGCGAGTCCGATGCCGAGCAGCCGGTCACCACGGCGCCACCACGTAGCAGCGACGACCAGCGCCGCGCCGACGAGGGGCAGCGTGACGCCGACCCAGAGGAGCGCCGGCGGCGAGGCTCCCAGCAGTCGGGTGAGGACGCCGTACGTCGACTGGTTGTGCGCCAGCCACGGCGGGCCGACGCGGTCGGCGTCGAGCAGCCCCAGCGTCCAGTACGACGCGGCAGCCCCGGGCGCGAGGGCGAACCCGACCGCCACGGTGGCGAGGAACGTGAGAGCGGCCCGCCCCGCCGCACCGCGCCGCCCGACCAGCAGGAGCAGGACCACGAACACCAGCGGGGTCAGCTTGATCCCCGCGGCCAGGCCGACCAGCACCCCTGAGTAGCGCCGCTCGGGCCGCGTCAGGTCGACGACGACGGCAGCCATCAGGACCAGGTTGACCTGGCCGAACGAGAGGTTCTGCCACACCGGCTCGAGGGCCAGGGCGCCGATCACGAGACCCACGACCAGCCAGCCGCGCGCGGCCAGACCCACCTCGCGCAACGCGACCACCACGACGGCGACGAGGGCCGTCACGGAGGCAGCGGTCCACGCGGCCGCGGCCGCCTGCGCCGGCAGCACGGCCAGCGGAAGCATCATCGCCGCGGCGAACGGTGGGTAGGTGAACGGAAGGCCGGACACCGGGTCGTCCGCGGCGTACGGCGACAGGCCGTCGAGCAGGGCCCGGCCGCCGTACCGGTAGACGTGCAGGTCGGTGAGGTCCGGCCGCAGCCAGCCGGCCAGGGCCGCCGCGGCCACGATCACGGCGAGGGCGGGCCAGGCGCGTCGTGCCACCTCACCATCGTGCTGTGCTCACGCGGCGAGGTCGAGGGTGGCGCCGGGCATGGCTGACCGGGCGCACGCGCAGTCGTCTCCGCACGGCAGGTACGTGTGCGCCGCGTGGCCGCAGCCGGGGCACGGCAGGTCGTGCGACAGGTGACGTTCGTTGGTCTGGACGGTGTCCCACATGATGCTGCCTCCCTCTGGTCTGGTGTTGCCTCACCAGTGCCACGAACGAGCTCAGCCGGATCCGACAGGGCCTGCTCACTTCTGCTTCGTGACGGGTTGTCGAGGCGGCTCGCTAGCCTGACCGCCATCGAGAAAGAGGTGAAGGAGCAGCGATGAGCAAGGCCACCAGCCAGCAGACCGCGGCCGACAGGCACGCCGCCGACACCCACGACCTGATCCGGGTGCAGGGTGCCCGGGAGAACAACCTCAAGGACGTCAGCGTCGAGCTGCCCAAGCGCCGGCTGACGGTGTTCACGGGCATCTCCGGCTCCGGGAAGAGCTCGCTGGTCTTCAGCACCATCGCCGCGGAGTCGCAGCGGATGATCAACGAGACCTACAGCGCGTTCGTCCAGGGCTTCATGCCCAACCTGGCGCGGCCCGAGGTCGACCTGCTGGAGGGCCTGACCACCGCGATCATCGTCGACCAGGAGCGGATGGGCGCCAACCCGCGCTCGACGGTCGGCACGGCCACCGACGCGAACGCGATGCTGCGCATCCTGTTCAGCCGGCTCGGCAAGCCGTACGTCGGGCCGCCGACCGCGTTCTCGTTCAACGTCCCCACGCGGAAGGCGAGCGGGGTGATGAGCACGGAGAAGGCCGGCGGCCGGGTCGAGAAGAGCGTCGTGCGCCAGGCGGTCTACCTCGGCGGCATGTGTCCGCGCTGTGAGGGGATGGGGTCGGTCTCCGACTTCGACCTGACCGCGCTCTACGACGAGGAGAAGTCGCTGAGCGAGGGTGCGCTGATGGTGCCCGGCTACAGCATGGACGGCTGGTACGGGCGGATCTTCGCGGGGTTCGGCTTCGACATGGACAAGCCGATCAAGAAGTTCACCAAGAAGGAGATGAACGACCTCCTCTACAAGGAGCCGACCAAGATCAAGGTCGAGGGCATCAACCTCACCTACGAGGGCGTCATCCCGAAGATCCAGAAGTCGATGCTCTCCAAGGACGTCGAGGCCATGCAGCCGCACATCCGGGCGTTCGTGGACCGGGTCATCACGTTCACGACCTGCCCCGAGTGCGAGGGCACCCGGCTCACCGCGGAGGCACGAGCCTCGAAGATCAAGGGCAAGAACATCGCCGACCTCTGTGAGATGCAGATCAGCGACCTGGCCGAGTGGGTGCGGTCGATCGAGGAGCCGTCGGTGGCGCCGCTGCTCAAGGGCCTGCGGCACCTGCTCGACTCGTTCACCGAGATCGGCCTCGGGTACCTCTCCCTCGACCGGCCAGCGGGCACGCTGTCGGGCGGTGAGGCCCAGCGCACCAAGATGATCCGTCACCTGGGTTCGTCGCTGACCGACGTCACCTATGTCTTCGACGAGCCCACCATCGGCCTGCACCCCCACGACATCCAGCGCATGAACGACCTGCTGCTGCGGCTGCGCGACAAGGGCAACACCGTCCTCGTGGTCGAGCACAAGCCCGAGACCATCGCGATCGCCGACCACGCGGTCGACCTGGGGCCGGGCGCGGGCTCGGCCGGCGGCTCCATCTGCTTCGAGGGCACCGTCGAGGGGCTGCGCGCCAGCGACACCGTCACCGGTCGCCACCTCGACGACCGGGCGACCCTGAAGGACGCGGTGCGCGCGTCGACCGAGGTGATGGAGGTCCGCGGCGCGACCACCAACAACCTCCGAGGCGTGGACGTCGACATCCCGCTCGGCGTGCTGTGCGTGCTCACCGGCGTGGCCGGCTCGGGCAAGAGCTCGCTGATCCACGGCTCGGTCGCCGGCCGCGACGGCGTCGTGGTGATCGACCAGGGCGCCATCCGCGGGTCCCGCCGCAGCAACCCCGCGACGTACACGGGCCTGCTGGACCCGATCCGCAAGGCGTTCGCCAAGGAGAACGGCGTCAAGCCGGCGCTGTTCAGCTCCAACTCCGAGGGCGCCTGCCAGACCTGCAACGGCGCGGGCGTCATCTACACCGAGCTCGGCGTGATGGCGACCGTCGAGTCGCCGTGCGAGGAGTGCGAGGGCCGCCGGTTCCAGGCCTCGGTCCTGGAGTACACGCTGGGCGGCCGCAACATCGCCGAGGTGCTCGCGATGTCGGTCGACGAGGCGGAGGCGTTCTTCGGCGACGGTGACGCGAAGACGCCGGCGGCCCACAAGGTGCTCCTGCGGCTCGCCGACGTCGGGCTCGGCTACCTCACCCTCGGCCAGCCGCTCACCACGCTGTCCGGCGGAGAGCGGCAGCGGCTCAAGCTGGCCACCCAGATGGCGGAGAAGGGGGACGTCTACGTGCTCGACGAGCCGACCACCGGGCTGCACCTGGCCGACGTCGAGAACCTGCTGGGCATGCTCGACCGGCTCGTCGACTCGGGCAGGTCGGTGATCGTGATCGAGCACCACCAGGCCGTGATGGCCCACGCCGACTGGATCATCGACCTCGGTCCCGGCGCCGGCCGCGACGGTGGCCGCATCGTCTTCGAGGGGTCGCCCACCGACCTGGTCGCCGACCACAAGACGCTCACGGGCCAGCACCTCGCCGAGTACGTCGGCGCGTGAGCGACGACGTACCTCGACCTGGCCGACCCGGCGTTCGACGTCACCTCGGCCGCGGTGCACGAGGCCCGGGAGCGGGACTGGTACGCGCGGACGCCCTACGGCTGGGCGGTGCTGCGCTACGAGCAGGGCACGGCCGTGCTCAAGGACCGCCGCTTCCAGCAGGGCAACGCGCGGTGGCCGGCGCAGAACGGTGTGCACGACGGGCCGTTCGCCCAGTGGTGGGGCGAGACGCTGCTCAGCCTCGAGGGTGAGGACCACCTGCGGCTGCGGCGGCTGCTCGGACCCGCCTTCCGCAGCCGGGCGATCGAGGCGATGCGACCGCAGTTCCAGCAGCTGGCCGGCGAGCTCATCGACGGGTTCGCGGCGCGCGGCCGCGTCGAGCTCGTCGGAGAGTTCGCCGAGCCGTACGCCGCCCGCGTGCTGTGCCTGCTCCTCGGGCTGCCCGACGAGGAGTGGGCGCAGGTCGCGCACTGGGCGGACGACCTCGGCAAGTCCTTCGGCATCAACCTCCGCCACGACCTGCCGCGGATCGAGGCAGCCCTGGACGGGCTGACCGGGTACGTCGACGAGGTGGTCGCCGACCGGCGCGCGCGGCCGCGTGACGACCTCGTCAGCACCCTGGTCACCGCTCAGGACAACGAGGCGCTCGACGAGCGGGAGCTGAGCGTCGGCCTGGTGTTCCTGGCCTTCGCCGGCATGGAGACCACGCGCAACCAGCTGGGCCTCGCGCTGCAGACCTTCCTGCGGCACCCCGACCAGTGGGCCCTGCTCGCCGAGCGGCCCGAGCTCGGTGGGCCGGCCGTCGAGGAGGTGATGCGGGTCAACCCGACCGTCACGTGGGTGACCCGGGAGGCGCTCGAGGACGTCGACCTGTTCGGCCTGCCGGTCGCGGCGGGGGAGATCGTCCAGGTCCTCTCGCACGCCTCGGGCACGGACCCGCGGGCCATGGGCGCCGACCCCGGGTTCGACATCACCGCGACCGACCGGCCGCCGCACAGCGGGTTCGGCGGCGGGGTGCACCACTGCCTCGGACACTTCGTCGCCCGTACCGACATGAGCGTCGCCCTGCCGCTGCTGGCGCAGCGGATGCCCGACCTCGAGGCGGACGGACCGGGCGAGTGGCTGCCGGTGTCCGGCAACACCGGGCCGGTCCGCTTCCCGTTGCGCTTCCGCGCCGCCGCCTCCGGGTGACAGGCTGTCGCGCGTGGAGACCATCGCGGCCGCGGGCCGCTACGCCGAGCCCGACGCCAGCGGGGCGACGTACGACGAGCACCTGCGCCGCCCGGACCTGAGCATCGGGACGTACTGCCTGCGCGCCGGGGCCGTGGACACCCAGGACCCGCACGAGGAGGACGAGGTCTACGTCGTCACGTCGGGGCGCGGGCGCTTCACCGGCGGCGACGAGACCATCGACGTCGCGGCCGGGTCGGTGTTCTTCGTGCCGGCCCGCGAGGAGCACCGGTTCCACGACATCACCGAGGACCTCGCCGTCCTCGTCTTCTTCGGGCCGGCCGAAGGCACGCGCTGAGCGCCGTCACTCAGGGAACGATGTTGAAGTTGTTCCGGAAGACGTTGGCCGGGTCGTTCGCCCGCTTCACCTCGCGGAGGCGGGCCAGGGTCGCCGGGGGATAGATCCGCTCGACGTCCTCGGGGAGGTTCGTGGCGACGAAGCCGGGATAGGAGCCGACCCCGAGGTCGTGGAACTCCTCGAACGGCTGCAGCCGGGCCAGCAGCTCGTCGTCGGAGGTGTCCTCGGGAGCGAAGAGACCGCCCAGCACCAGTGCCTCGACGTTGCGATGGGCGAAGGCCGTGGCGTCCGGGGCGACCCGGTTCACCGCGCCGCCCAGCTGACGGACGAACATCATCCGCTCCGTGGTGCCGCCCGCGTAGTAGCGGTCGACCGCGTCCACGACCCCGTCGTCGACGCGCTCCACGAGCGTGTTCGACGCCATCGACCGGACACCGGCCGGCGGGTGCGGCTCCTCGAGCACGTCGGCGTACGGCTTCTCGTCGATCTGCGACATCCGCACGGTGCCGAGGGACAGGAGAGGGGCGAAGGCGGCGGCCGCCGCGGCCGCGTCGGACCCTGCGTAGCAGACCAGACCCATCAACCCGGCCGGCGGCATCGGGTCGCCGAGCTCGGGGAAGAACACCAGCGTCGAGTTGAGCTCCTCGGGCCCGTTGCGGTGGGCGTCCATCCAGCCGTCCAGCAGGCCGGGGACGTCGTCGGGGGCGTACATGATCGTCCCGGCGTGCACGGTGGTCACCCGCTGCGCCACGAACTCGAACGAGGTGAGCACGCCGAAGTTGCCGCCACCGCCGCGGATCGCCCAGAAGAGGTCGGCGTTCTCGGTCTCGGTGAGGTGCAACGCCCGGCCGTCGGCGGTGACGATGTCGGCAGCAACGAGGCTGTCGATGGTCAGGCCGTGGTTGCGCACCATCCAGCCGATCCCGCCGCCCGTGGTGAGCCCGCCGACGCCCACCGACCTGGTGTCGCCGGAGGTGAGCGACAGCCCGTGCGCGCCCAGCGTGCTCGCCACGTCGCCCCACCGGGCGCCGGCGCCCACGCGGACCCGGTCGTCGTCGAGCACCTCGACGCCGGCGAACGCCGACATGTCGATGACGAGGCCGCCGTCGTTGGTGCCCCAGGCCTGGACGCTGTGCCCGCCGCTGCGGATCGACAGCGGCAGTCCGGCGGCGACCGCTTGGTGGACCGCGGCCGCGACCTGCTCGGGGGTCCGGGGTCTGAGGACCAGGGCGGGCGAACCGGTGCGTACGTAGACGGACGCGGCCGCCGCGTACGCCTCGTCGCCGGGGCGGTAGGTGACGTCCGCCAGCTCGGGCGGAAGGGAGGACATCAGGTCTGCACTCATGGGAGCTCCTCACCACGTGGAAACCAGGACTCCAACCACTCTGACGCGGACCACCGACACCGCTCCACCCGATTTCACTCAGTCGAACGCAACCGATGGTTGCGCAAGTCGGTCTTGTGGTCTACAGTCATATGCAACCAAAGGTTGCATTGACGGGAGAACAGGGGAGCGGGGCATGGAGATCGGCACCATCGAGCGGGAGATCCACATCGAGGCGACGCCCGAGGTGGTCTACCAGGTCCTCAGCACCCCGGAGCACCTGAAGGAGTGGTGGCCGGAGGACGCGGAGCTCGACCCGGTGCCCGGGGGGACCGGGACGGTCACGTTCGTACGTCCCGAGGGCACCCACTCGCAGGCGCTCACCGTTGTCGAGGCCGACCCGCCGCGCCGGTTCTCGTTCCGCTGGGTCTACGACGAGGGCGACCTGGCCGCGACGGGCAGCTCGCTGCTGGTGACCTTCGACCTGGTCCCGTCGGGGTCCGGCACCCTGCTGAGGTTCAGCGAGGAAGGCTTCCGCGAGAAGGGCTGGGAGGCGGCGGTCCTCGAGGAGCAGTACCGCGACCACGTCGCCGGCTGGGACTACTTCCTGCCGCGCCTGGTCGCGTACGCCGACCGGCTGGAGTCCGCGTCGTGAGCCGCGTCGCGATCGACGACGACCTGTGGTCGGCCGTCGGTGACCCGACCCGCCGGCGGATGCTCGACCTGCTGCTCGCCGACGGGGGTGGCACCGCCACCACCCTGAGCGACCGGCTGCCCGTCACCCGACAGGCGGTCGCGAAGCACCTCGGCGTCCTCGACCGGGTCGGGCTGGTCCACGGCTCGCTCGCGGGCCGCGAACGTCGCTACGAGGTCGACGAGGCCCAGCTCGGGCGCGCGGTCGACCAGCTGGCGTCGGTGGGCGCCACGTGGGACGCCCGCCTCAACCGCATCAAGCGGATCGCCGAACGCATCCAGCGCAGCCAGGACGGCTGACCTTCCCCCACACGCAGTGCCGTCACGAGGGGTGGCGGCGCTCTCAACCGCGCCCGGAATCGGGCGCCACTACCAAGGAAAGAGGTACCGACATGGTCGACATCCTGCACAGGGTCGGCGCCACCGTGTCGCCGGCGGAGGTGTACGCCGCGCTGACGACGACCGACGGCCTGGCCGGCTGGTGGACCGAGGACACCAAGGCCGAGGGCGACGCCGGAGAGGTCGGCGGGATCATCCGCTTCCGCTTCGCCGGCGCGCCGGAGCCGGCCGGCTTCGACATGCTCGTCCGCGACCTGCGGCCCGATGAGCGCGTGCTCTGGGAGGTCGTCGAGGGACCCGAGGAGTGGATCGGGACCGAGGTCGTCTTCGACCTGTCCCAGGAGGACGGCTTCACGATCGTGATGTTCGCCCACACCGGCTGGCGCGAGGCCGTGCCGTTCATGAACCACTGCAGCACCAAGTGGGCGACGTTCCTGATGAGCCTCAAGCAGCTCGTCGAGACGGGTTCGGGTCAGCCGGCTCCGCACGACGTCCAGGTCAGCAACTGGCACTGAGCGGCTCCGACACCGATTCGTCTGCGGTTTGCTGCCACTTCTCACGCTCAGCGCCGCAGACGAATCGCTCACTCTGTTTCGCCGATAACTGACATTATGTCAAGTCATGCGCGTGAGGCGATGAGTCGGAGGGCCGGGAGCGGTCCCCTCTCCCACCGTGCGCGACCTCTGACGCTTCGGTCAGCCGGAGGGCCGGCGCGCCCGCAGGACGACCTGGACACCGATGTCCTCACGGGCGATGTCGACGAAACCCGCTCGCTCCAGCAGCTCGGTCGCTTCTGAGACCTCGATCGGACCGCCGCCCAGCACGTGGGCGCCGTGGACCACGGTGGCCCGCTCGAACGCCGAGTCGAGGTCGGGCGGCGTCATCAGCGGCACGACGATCCAGCCCGTCGGGCCGGAGGGCCCGGAACATCGAGCCCACACCCGCCTCGAACGCCGGCCGGGGGATGAAGGGCTGAGGCAACCAGCCCAGGTCGTACGCCGCGTCGTCGGCCAGGTCGGCGACCGAGAGCTCGCGCAGCTCGATGCGGTCGCTCAACCCGGCTGCCTCGACCTCCGCGCGCCCCAGGACCAGCACCTCGGGCACGACGTCGAGACCGACGCAGGTGACGCCCGGAAAGCGCTGGCAGAGGCCGATCGAGATCGCGCCGACCCCCACCCCGACGTCCAGGAACCGTGCGGTGCCCGCTCGGAAGGCGGCCTCGACCGAGGGCATCTGCGGGAACCAGGCGGCCAGCACCCCGACGATCCGCACGCTGGAACGGCCCTGGCGCAGGACGAGGTCGGCGTCCTGGCCGTCCCAGCCCGCTGCCCCGCCCTCGGCGTGCTGCAGCGCGCGACGCAGGTAGGCGGAGACCGCGTTCGCGAGGACCACACCGTCGCGGTACAGCGGCTCGTCACGTGCCAACGTGTAGCCGTCGTCGTCCGTGCTGAGGATCCCGGCCGCCACCAGGAGCTCGGCGTCGGCCACGGTCGAGCGCGTCGGTGACCGCAGCACCTGCGAGCATCCGGTCCCACACGCCGCCGAACCCCAGGCGGGCCATCGCGGCCGCCACCATGGCGTGGTCGGCGGGGTCCATGGCCACGAGCGCGGCGTGCTCCCCCATGACCGGGATCCTGCCACGCGACTGCCCGCGCGTCAGGACGCCGCGAACGACACCTCGGCGGTGTCCGCCACCCCGGCCGTGCGGCCCGGGGCGGAGTGGTACTTCCAGTAGAGGTTGGTGTGGGCGATCACCTGGGCGGGCGGCGGGGCGCCGTACTCGGTCAGGTCCTCGGTGGTGTGCGCGTCACCGACCAGCGTCACGTCGTACCCCGGGTGAAGGCCCCGTGGATCGTCGAGCGGATGCACTCGTCGGTCTGCGCCCCGGCGACGACGAGGTGACCGACGCCGGCGGCGGCCAGCACGTCCTCGAGGTCGGTGTCCTCGAACGAGTCGCCGTACCGCTTGTGGACGACGGCCTCGGCCTCGCCCTGCTGGAGCTCGGGGACGTACTGCCACGGCTCACTGCCCTGGGCGAGGTCGTCGCCGCTGTGCTGGACCCACACGACGGGGGTGCCGCTGGCACGGGCCTTCTCGACGAGGGTGGCCACGTTGCCGACCACCGCGTCGCGGTCGTGCGCCTCCCCCACGACGCCGTTCTGCACGTCGATGACCAGGAGCGCGGTGTTCGTCCGATCCGTGAAGGTGCTCATGCTCCGACGCTACGAGCCACCACCGACAGGGCCCGACGGGCCACCTCCGAAAGATGACACGTCCGGGTCATTTGTGCCCGTACGACGCCCGCGGCGGTATCTCCACCTGGCAGCGACCTCTCTTCGGCAGCACACCATCCGTCTCGAGAGGGGCCGTCGTGACTCTCACCGTTCACCCAGATCGGGCTTCGACAGCGCCGCCCTGACCCCGCTCGGGCCGGGTGGTGCACCAGGTCCCCGAGCCCGGCGAGTACCGCGGCATGGTGCTCGTCGACGACGAGCAGGTCGCCGACTTCGCCTTCGTGGTGGCGAAGGAAGGCCGACCGCAGCTCGACGTCGACCTCGCGGCACTCGCCGGGCCGGTTGAGGACGACTGCGGCTGCGGTCCGCGGACCGGCTAGTCCAGCGCGTCGTCCAGCCAGGACACGTAGGCGACCCAGCCCCAGTGAGTGGCGGTGTCGCGGGCCGCCGTGGCGTACTGCGCCGCGGCGGCCCGGTCGCCGACCGTGGCGGCGGCGAGGGCGAGGTACCCGCTGACGGGACCGAAGCAGGCCGCCGCGCCGGCGACGCTGATCCGGTCGGCGTACGGCGCCAGGGCCTCCAGGCCCTCACGAGCCAGGTCGACGTCGCCCACGGCGGCGGCGGCCTCCACCTCCATGCACCAGTCGGTCACCAGGGACCACGGCGCCTCTCCGGGTCGGTGCTGGGTGGAGGAGAGCAGCCGTCGCAGGTCGTCGAGACGGCCGGCCCTCGCCAGCATCTGGAACACCGCCTCGGTCGCCTCACCCGTGCGTTCGAAGACGTCGAGCATCGGCTCGACCGCCTCGGCCACCGTGCCGTTCCACAGCGACGAGACCATCGCCGCCGCGGGCGGGTGCACCTCGGCCATCGGGACCGCCACCTCGCGTGACGTGGTCGCGAGCCCGGCGAGCTGCTCGTCCACAGCTGCCCGGTCGTCACGCATCGCGGCCAGCGTCATGCGGACCCAGTGCACGGTGAACATCACGTACGGCAGCCGTTCGCGCCGGGCGATCGTCACGGCCGCGGAGCTCAGCTCCTCCCAGCGGTCCACTCGCCCGAGCGCCAGCTCGTCGACGGCCAGGGTGGTGAGCAGCACCGCCTCGGCCGCCGGGTCGCCCGCCTCGCGTGCTGCCGTCAGCCCCTCGGCGACCCAGCCCATCCGTTCCACCAGGAACGGCGGCGCCCAGCACGCCATCCACGCCGTCCGCATGGCCCACCAGGTCAGCGCGGGGTCGCCGACCTTGCGGGCCAGCGCCAGGCCGGTGTCGACCAGCGCGCGTCGTTCGGCGGTCGCGTCCGCGACGTAGTACAGCTCCACGGCCAGCGTGAGCTGGAGCCGGCAGCGGGTCGCCGGGTCGTCGTCCGGCGTGCGCAGCAGCGCCCACCTCAGGTCCTCGATGACGTCCTCGAGCACGACCCCGGCCTCGTGCGGGACCCACACGCAGTACCGCGTCAGGGTGCTGGCCGCCTCGCCCATCAGGGCCGGCGAGCCGAGCGACCGGCCGAGGGTGATCCCCTCGACAGCGGCGTCCTCGACCTGCGTCCAGTGGCCGGCGTACGCCGCGTCGGTCGCCAGCTCGAGCAGCAGGTCGTAGCGCTCGCGGTCGACCCCGTCGGCGGCGCGCCGGTGCGCGGCCACCGCGGCCGCGCGCAGCTGCATGGCCTCGGCGTGCGCCCACACCGACCGGGCCTGGGCGGCGGCCGCGCGCGCCGCTCGCCACGCGCGGTCGGCGTGGCTGCTCCCCGCGGCCAGCCAATGGCGGGCCAGCTCGGCGGTGAGCTCCTGGTCCGGCGTCAGCGCCCGGACCGCCGGGTCGGTCTCGAAGGCGTGCGCGACCCGGGCGTGCCGCCGCGCCCTCCGGTGCTCGGGCTCGGCGAGGTACACCGCGTCCCGCGTCAGCGCATGGGCGAACGCCAGCTCGCCGTGCTCCCCCTCGACCACCAGGTCGGCCGTTCGCGCCGCGTCGAGGTCGTCGGCGACGTCGTCGAGGTCGGTGCCGTTGGCCGCGGCGACCACCTCCGGTCGGAACCGGCGGCCGGTCACCGCGGCCGTGACCAGCGACTGGCGAGCCCGCTCCGGGAGCTCCGAGAGCCGGCGCGTCACCACGTCGCGGACCGTGGGCGGCACGTGGTCGGGGTCGCCCTGACCGAGCCGGGCCAGCTCCACGAGGAAGAACGGGTTCCCGCCCGAGCGGGCGTGCCAGGCGTCGACCAGCGGCACCGGCACGTCGGAGGTCACCCGGCCGAGGAGGGCTGCGGTGCCCTCGCGGTCGAGACCGGTGACGTCGATGCGAGCCGCGTGCCGGCGGGCGAAGGACTCCGCCACCAGGGCCAGGGCACCGGTCGGCTCCGGCTGGGCGCGCCGGGTGCCGACCACGCACAGCGTGGCGCCGGCGGGGGCGGTGGCCAGCAGGTGGGCCAGGGTGCGCAGGGTGGCCTCGTCGGCCCAGTGCAGGTCCTCCAGCACGACCAGCAGCGGGGTGGTCGTGGCCGCGTCGACCACCCGGCGCGCGATGTCGTTCCAGCGGGCGAACGCGGACTGGGCCGGCGTCAGCTCGCCGTCGACGGGCTCGTCCTGGACGGTGGAGCTCCCGAGGGTCTCGAGCACCGAACGCCACGGCCACAGCGGTGGAGCCCCGTCGTCCTGCGAGCACCGGCCGACGGCGACGGTGAAGCCGCGCCGACGGCCTTGCTCCGCCAGGTCCTCGACGAGGCGGGTCTTCCCGATGCCGGGCTCCCCCACGACCTGGGCGGCGCTGAAGCCGCCGGCGGCCGCCGCGTCGAGCTGCGCGGTCAGCGCCGCGCGCTCGGCGTCGCGACCGACCGGGACCGCATCGGGCGACGGTACGTCGGCCCGCGGCGGCGGGGTGGGCGCGGCCTCGAGCGGGGATGCCGGCGCCGACAGGGTGCGCTCGATCTCGGGTGACTGGCGGAGCACCGCCGACTCCAAAGCCCGCAGTCGTGGGCCGGGGTCGATGCCGAGCTCCTCGGCCAGCGTGGTCCGTACCGTCCGCAGCGCCTCGAGGGCGTCGGCCTGCCGGCCGGCGCGGGCCAGGGCCAGGGCGTGGGTGGCCCACAACCCCTCGCGCAGCGGGTGCCGCGCGGTGGCCGACTCCGTGGTCGCCAGCACCCCGGCGTGGTCGCCGACCGCCAGCAGCGCCAGCAGCCGGGCCTCCTCGCCGGCGGCGCGCAGCTGCTCGAGCGACGACCGCTCGGCCTGGACGTCGGGGTGGTCGGGGAGGTCGGCGTACGGCTCCCCCGCCCACGTCGCGAGCGCGGCGTCGAGGCGGTCGACCGCGGCCACCACCGCCTCGCGCGTCGGCCAGTCGGGTCCGGGGCCGGTCTCGAACTGCGACGTCAGCGGCGCCAGCACGCGACCGGCCACGCGTACCTCCTCGGCGAACGCGTGCGCATCGACCGCCGTGGCCGGCACGCGCAGGACGTACCCGTGGTCGGTGGTCTCGATGACCGAGGCGGCGCCGCGGACCGGCCGCTCGGGCTCGAGCACGCGGCGCAACCCGGAGAGGTACGCGTGCAACGAGCCCTGGGCGGTCCGCGGCGGCTCGCCGCCCCAGACCAGGTCGGCCAGTGCGTCGGCCGACACCGGCCGACCTGGGGTGAGCGCCAGGGCGGCGACCACCGACCGCGGCTTGCGCGAGCCGAGGTCGAGCTCCGCCCCGGTGTCGTCCAGGACGCGGCAGCCACCCAGGACGCAGATCCGCACGCGCACACCGTAATCGTCAGCGGCGGACGAGCTCGGGAACGCGCTCATCGGGTCGCCCAGCCTCCTCCTCGGCGGTCTCGGCAGCCAGGCGCGGCAGCAGGCGCTCGAGCCAGGCAGGCGTCCACCAGTTGCGCTCGCCGAGCAGGCTCATGGTGGCGGGCACCAGGACCAGCCGGACGACGGTCGCGTCGAGCAGGATCGCCACCCCGAGCCCGAAGCCGAGCATCTTGATGAGGGCCCCGGACTCGGTGACGAAGCCGAGGAACACCAGCACCATGATCGCCGCGGCCGCGCTGATGACGCCGCTCGTGGCGGCCAGCCCGCGGGCCACGCTCCCCCGGGCGTCGCCCGTGCGGTCGTAGTCCTCCCTGATCCGGGACAGCAGGAACACCTCGTAGTCCATCGACAGCCCGAACAGGATCGCGAACATCAGGATCGGCAGCCAGCTCGACATCGGCATGGCGTGGTCGACCCCGAGCAGGTCGAGACCCCAGCCCCACTGGAACACCGCGGTCACGACGCCGTACGCCGCGCCGACGCTCAGCAGGTTCATCAGGGCCGCCTTCACGGCGACCACCGGTGAGCGGAACATCAGCAGGAGCAGCAGCATCGAGACCCCGACCACGAAGCCGATCACCAGCCAGACCTTCTCGGCCAGGATGCTGGAGAAGTCGGCGTACAGCGCGTTGGAGCCGGCCAGCTCCGCGCCCTCGGGCAGCTGGGCACGCAGCGACTCCACCTGTTCCGGGGTGCGGGCGTCGTTGTCGGCGAACGTCGACTCCGCGCTCACCACCGCCACTCCCCCGTCCGGCGACACCACCGGCTCGGCGACGTTCACCAGGTCGTCCCGGGCCTCCAGGTCGGCCACGACCGTCGCCACCTCGGAGTCGGTGAGCACCGAACGGTCGGCGACCACCAGGTACGGCGTCGGCGCGCCGGGTCCGAACGCGTCGGTCAGCAGGTCGTAGGTCTGGCGGGCCTGGCTCGAGGTGGGGTCGTCGCTGCCGCTCTGCGGCCAGGTCCGCATGTCGAGCACGGGAGCCGCGAGCAGCAGCATCACGGTCCACCGCAGCGAGGGCCCAGGCCAGCGGCCGGGCGGCCACCCGGTTCGCCCAGCGCTCGGACCGCGTCGGGCCCCGGCGGACGTCGGCGGGAGCTCCGCGGCGCACGCGCCGCGGCAGCAGCCGACGGTGAAGCAGGCCGCAGAGGGCGGGCACCAGCACGAGCGTGCTGACCATGACCGCGAGGACCGTGATGGCCGTGGCGAACCCGAACGCCGAGTACGTCGGCAGGCCCGCCAGGCGGAGGCCCAGCAGCGAGACGAGCACCGTCGTGCCGGCGAGCACGACCGAGCGGCCCGCGGTGACGGCCGCCCGCTCGGACGCCTCCACGACGGGGAGACCAGCGGCCAGGTGGTCGCGGGTCCGGGTCAGCAACAACAACGCGTAGTCGATGCCGACACCGAGCCCGACCATCGACGCCACCATCGGGGCGTAGGGGCTCACGTCCATCACCCCGCACAGGACGGTGATGCCCGCGCCGCCCACGGCGAGCCCGCCCACGGCGACGAGGACCGGGAGGCCGGCGGCCACCACCGAGCGGAACATCAGCAGCAGGATCGTCAGGGCGGCGACGATGCCGATCAGCTCACCGGTGCCTCTGACCTGCCCCTCGGCCGTGGCAGGCAGCTCGCCGCCGAGCGCGACCTGCAGCCCGTCGGCGCGGGTCGGCGCCACCGCTTCCTCCAGAGGCTCGGCGTGACCCATGAGGTCACGGTGCGTGACGGGTACGTCGTAGCGGACGGTCAGCAGCACCGTGTCGCGGTCCTCGGAGACGCGCGGAGGGTCGACCGTGAGGACGTGCGGCATGACGCGGAGCCGCTCGTCGAGCTCGGCGAGCGTCTCGTTCGACACCGGGTCGGCGGCAGGGTCGTGCACGACGACCTGGGCGCTGGCGTTGCCGGCCTCGGGGAGGTGGGCCCGCAACAGGTCCACCCCTCGCTGGGAGGGGGTGCCCGGCGGGGCGTCCCAGTTCTCCTGGGCGGGCGCGCCCACGGCGGAGGCGAGAGCGAAGGCGGCCGCGACGCCGACGACCCAGAGGAGGATCGTGCGCCACGGGTGGGCAGCGGAGTGGCGGCCCAGCGGGCCGAGGATGCGGTTCATGGCAGGAGCGTCGCGAGTCGACCTTGGGCCGCACTTGCGGCAGGTTCCCAAGCCGGTCACAAGTGGCGCCCAAGCCGCGCCTCCGAGGCTGGGACGCATGAACACCGAGCGACCTCGCCAGATCTGCCTCCCCGGTCAGACCCACGTGGCCGAGGGTCCCCACGACCAGACCGGCATGTACGTCATGCACCACGCCTTCCGCCGCGACCTGGACCGCTTCCAGGCCGCGGTCCGCGCGACGCCCGTCGACGAGCGGGACACCTGGCGCGCCCTGGCGGCGCGCTGGGAGCGCTTCGCCGAGGTGCTGCACCACCACCACACCGTCGAGGACGAGCACATCTGGCCCGTCATGGAGCGCCGCCTCGAGGAGTCCGGCGAGCAGGCCGAGCCCGGTGGCCTCGAGGCGCTGCGGGCCATGGCGGCCGAGCACGACCTCGTCGACCCGGCCCTCGAGGCCTGCGGGCGCGGGTTCACCGCCATGGCCGAGCGACCCTCGGACGACCAGCGCAACGCCCTGGACGTGCACGTGACGGCGATGCGCACCACGCTGCTCGACCACCTCAGGCACGAGGAGACCGAGGCGCTGCCGCTGCTGCAGCGCACCCTGACCGCCGAGGACTTCGCCGCCACCGAGAGCGCCGCGCAGCGCGCGTACCCGGTCCGCGCCGTGCCGTTCCTGGTGCCGTGGGTCGCCGACGGACTGCCCGCCGACGTGACCGCCCGGGTCCTCGGCGAGGCCGGGCCGGCGTACCGCCTGCTGCTCCGACTCTGCCGTCCCCGCTACGCCCGCGCCGAGCGGCGCGCGTTCGCCCACGCCTGACCTCAACGCATCTGGGAGAGGAACTCCGATGACCGCCGTCACCACCACACCCGAGGCCACCACGCTGTCGGTCGCCCGCCTGCTCGCCCTCGCGATGGTCGCCCTGCTCCTCGTCGACCTGGTCGGCGGACTGTGGGCCGCGCTCTCCGGCGTGAACACCTGGGCGGACGCGTGGGGCGGCCACGCGCTGCTGGCCGCGCCCGCGCCGATGATCGCCGCCCAGGTGCTGATGACCTGGATGGCGGTGCGCGGGCGCCGTCGCCGGGCCGCGATCCCCGCGGGCCTGCTCGCCCTGGCCTGCCTGGTCAGCGTGGCCTCGGGGTTCTTCGACGGCGGGCTCGGGAACGCCGCGCTGGAGCCCGGCATGGCGGCGTACCAGGTCCTCCTGCTGGCCGTCACCGGAGTGGTCGGCGTGCTGGCGGCGGTACGGGCGGTCCAGCTCGTGCGCAGCTAGGTTGACCCTCGTGGTGCAGCCGCCGTCGACCCCCTTCCTGCAGGTCGACGTGGGCCGCCTCGAGGCCAACCTCGCGCGGACCGCCGCGGCAGCCAACGACGCCGGCGTCACCCTGCGCCCCCACGCGAAGACCCACAAGTGCCCGGAGATCGCTCGGCGCCAGCTCGAGCTCGGCGCGGTCGGGCTCACGGTGGCGACGCTCGGCGAGGCGGAGGTGTTCGTCGAGCACGGGTGCACCGACGTGTTCGTCGCCTACCCGGTCTGGCTCGACGACGACCGCGCGCACCGGCTCCGGACCCTGACGGAGCGGGCCACCGTGGCCGTCGGGATCGACAGCGCGTCGTCGGCGGCCCGCCTCGGTGACCTGGTCCCCGGGCTCGCCGTGCTCGTCGAGGTCGACAGCGGCCAGCACCGCACGGGCGTCCCACCGGTCGAGGCCGGCGACGTCGCCGCCGTGGCGAGGGCCGCGGGGCTCGACGTCCGCGGCGTCTTCACGTTCCCGGGCCACGGGTACGCACCCGACGGCCGCGACGCGGCGGCGCGCGACGAGGCCGCGGCGCTGAGTGTGGCGGCCGACTCGCTGCGGGCGCGCGACATCGAGCCGCGGGTGCTCAGCGGAGGGTCGACGCCCACCCTCGAGGCGAGCCTGGCGACGGGCGTCCCCAGCGAGCTGCGACCGGGCGTCTACGCCCTGAACGACGCCCAGCAGTGGGAGCTCGGCTCCGCGGCGGCCGAGACGCTGGCGATCACGTGCGAGGCGACCGTCGTCAGCCACGCGAGCGGGCGGGTGGTCCTGGACGCCGGCGGCAAGGCGCTCGCGGCCGACCGGGCGGCGTACAACACGGGGTACGGGCGACTCCTCGACTTCCCCGACGCGCGCGTCGTGCTGCTGTCCGAGCACCACGCCGTGGTCGACGGTCTCGACTGACCCGCCGGCGCTGGGCAGCCGCGTGCGCGTCGTGCCGAACCACGTGTGCGCGGCGGTCAACCTGGCCGACACGCTGTGGGCCGACACCGGCGACGCGCTGGTCCCCTGGACGGTGGCCGCACGCGGCCGGAACACCTGAACGAGCCACCCAGGGAGCGCCCGTACCATGCACGCCATGCGCAAGCCCCTGACTCTGCTCCCCGCGGCCCTGGCCGTGCTCGCCCTCGCCCTGACCGGCTGCAGCGGCGACGACAGCTCCACGGCCGTCGACACCGGGTCCACCGCGTCCACCACGTCGTGCGACTACCCGACCGACCCGGCGGGTGCGGCCAAGGAGGTCGAGCCGCCGCCGGCCGACGCGCCCGACACGGGTGAGGTCGCCGTCACCATCGGCACCACGGTGGGCGACCTGAACGCGACCCTCGACCAGGAGGCGACCCCGTGCACGGTCAACTCGTTCCTCTCGCTGGCTGACCAGGGCTACTTCGACGACGTGTCCTGCCACCGGATGACGACCGCGGGCATCTTCGTGCTCCAGTGCGGCGACCCCAGCGGGTCCGGCGCCGGCGGCCCGGGCTACTCGTTCGCCGACGAGCTCGCCGGCACCGAGACCTACGGTCCCGGCACGTTGGCGATGGCCAACGCCGGCCCCGACACCAACGGCAGCCAGTTCTTCATCGTGTACGGCGACTCGCCGCTGCCCGCGGCCTACACCGTGTTCGGGTCCGTCGACGACGACGCCGTGGCGGCCATCGAGAAGGTCGCCGCGAAGGGCACCGACAACGCCAACGGCGAGGGCGACGGCCACCCCAAGGAGGACGTGACCATCACGTCGGTCACCGTCGGCTGATCTCCAGGGCCGACAGGTCCTCCTCGACGTACTCGACCGGCTCGCCGATCGCGACCGTGCGGCCGACCGTGCAGAGCCGGTCGCGCGTCTGCTGGATCGCGCGCGGCAGCATCTCGCGGGCCCGGTCGCCGTCCTCCCCCTCGGGGAAGCGGACGTCGAGGTGGATGGTCAGGCCGACCAGGTGCGAGCCCTGCTCGTCGCGGACCTTGTGCCCGGTCGTACGCATCTCGAACGTCGTCGGCTCGACGCGCTTGCCGGTGATCAGGTCGATGTCGACCGCGGCACAGCCGGCCAGCGCGGCGAGCAGCAGCTCGACCGGGCTGAAGTCCGGGTCGTCGCCCGAGCTGATGGGGAGCACTCCCCCACGCCGGTTGGTCGCCTTGTAGCGCTCCTTGCCCATCCGGGTCAGGTCGACGAAGCGGAAGGTCTCGTCGGTCGTCTCGGTCATGGACGTCAGCGTGCCAGACGGCCGCGACGGGCGCGGCGTGCCTCCCCACGGGCGATCTCGACCGACCTCAGCAGAGCGGGGTCCTGGCCCCCTGTACTCGCGTGGATCATGCCGGCGGCGATCCCACGGGCCAGGTACAGCTGCGAGGTCATCGGTATCCCATCCTTCGTGGCTCCCGCGTGGGAGCCCAGTCTCGTGTAATGAACAGTGTCGCAATACGACTCTTACATTCTACGGATGTCGAAACACCCGCCCAAGTCGCCGGCGCCGTGATCTGCGGCACCCGGTGGACGGGTGGGGCAGGATCGGCTGCATGACCACTCCCACCCGGGAGATCCACCTGGCCTCCCGTCCGTTCGGCTGGCCCACGCACGACGACTTCCGCACCGTGCAGACGGAGCTGGCCGACCCCGGCCCCGGCGAGGTACTGGTGCGCAACACCTTCCTGTCGGTGGACCCCTACATGCGCGGCCGGATGAACGACACCCGGTCCTACGTGCCGCCGTTCCGCCTCGACGCGCCGCTCGAGGGCGGGGCCGTCGGCGAGGTCCTCGCCTCCGGGGACGAGCAGGTCCCCGTCGGCGCGACCGTGCTGCACCAGGCCGGCTGGCGCGAGCACGCGCTGCTGAAGGCCGGTCAGCTCCGTGTCGTCGACGTCGGGCGGGTGCCGGCGTCGGCGTACCTCGGCGTGCTCGGCATGCCGGGGATGACGGCGTACGTCGGCCTCACGCGCATCGCGCCGGTCCAGGAGGGCGAGACCGTGTTCGTGTCGGGCGCCGCCGGTGCCGTCGGCTCGGCGGCCGGCCAGATGGCGCGCCTGCTCGGCGCCGCCAAGGTCGTGGGGTCGGCCGGCTCGCCGGAGAAGGTCGCCTGGGTGACCGGCGACCTCGGGTTCGACGCGGCCTTCGACTACCACGACGGCCCGGTCGGCCAGCTCCTCAAGGAGCACGCCCCGATCGACGTGTACTTCGACAACGTCGGCGGCGAGCACCTCGAGGCCGCCATCTCCGCGATGGCCGACTTCGGACGGGTCGCGGCGTGCGGGGCGATCGCGACGTACAACGAGACCGACCCGTCGCCGGGACCGCGGAACATGTTCCTGGTCGTGACGCGGCGGATCAGCATCCGCGGGTTCATCGTGATGGACCACGGCGACGTGGCGGGCGAGTTCTACCGCCGCGCCGGCGAGTGGTTCGCCGACGGCCGGCTGACCCACCAGGAGACGATCGTCGACGGTCTCGACGCCACCATCGACGCCTTCCTCGACCTGCACCGCGGCGCCAACATCGGCAAGATGCTCGTCCGGCTCTGACCCCAGGCCCGGAACCACCCGCTCGGTGGGGTATGGACGTGGGGCATCCGGCGGGTAGATTGACAGGGACAGCCATTCTGGCGGGGGTCCCCCCGATGCGCGCTACGTCGCCCGGGCCAGGGGTGCTGTCTTCCCCTCGACTCGGTGGAGACCCAGGCCTGGCTCAGGCCCTGCGGACGCCGCCGTTCGCGGCTACACCCCCTCCGCTGCGAACGGCGGCCCCCGGACTGCTGGGACGGGCCCGTCGCCCGGTCGCGCTGTGGGCCAAGATGGGCGACGTGACCCACGTCCGCCGGATCGCCGTCGCCGCCACCGGCCAGCAGGCCGTCGACGCCGGGCTGGCCGTGGCCGCCGACGGCGGCAACGCCGTGGACGCGGCTCTGGCGACCGCCTTCGTGGCGCTGGCGACCGAGCCCGGCATGGTCAGCCTCGGTGGGGGCGCCTACGTCTCGGTCTGGCCGGCCGGCGGCGACCCGGTCGTCGTGGACGGCAACGTGGAGATGCCCGGCCGCGGCGCCGACCCGGCCCGCTTCGGGCAGGGAGTGCGCGAGGTCCGCACCGACTACGGCGGCGGGCGTGACGATGATGGCGGGCCACGGGTCGGTGGCCACCCCGGGCATCGTGCCGTCGTTCGCCGTGGCGGCCGAGAGGTACGCCGCGCTCCCCTGGGCCCGCCTGGTGGAGCCGGCGGCGGCCGCCGCGCGGGCCTACCCGATGGGCGCGGCCGCCTCGCGCTACCTGGCCTTCGTCGCCGACACGCTCTTCGCCGACGACGCCGAGGCCCGCGCGCTGGTCACCGGCGACGGCGGGGCCGTCCTGCGGGGCGGCGAGGAGCGCGACAACCACGACCTCGGCGACACCCTCGACCGGCTCGCGGCCGAGGGCCCGTCGCTCTTCTCGACCGGGGACGTCGGCACAGCGCTGGCCGCGAGCCATGGCCGAGCACGACGGCCTGGTCACGGCCGAGGACCTGGCGGCGTACGAGCCGGTCGTCCGGCCCGCCCACCTCACGGTGGCCGGCGGCTGGACCGTCGCGGTGAACCCGCCGCCGGCGGTGGGCGGCCCGATGCTGGCGGTGATGCTGGGCGAGCTCGCGCGGCGCCACGGTGACAGCGGGGACTGGACCTGGGACGACGTGATCGAGATCCAGCGGGCCGTGCTGTCCTACCGCACGGCCGTCCACGACTTCTCGCACGACCTCGAGGCCGACGGCACCGACCTGCTCGCCCGCGTCGGCGCGCACGGCCTGACCGCGCTGCGGGGCTCGTCGTCGACGGCGAACGTCTCGGCCGTCGACTCCGACGGCAACGCGTGCACGATCACGATGAGCAGCGGCTACAGCGCCGGGCTGGTCATCCCGGGCACCGGCATCCTGCTCAACAACGCGCTCGGCGAGGTCGAGCTCAACCGGCTCGGCATCCACGCCCTCGCCCCCGGCACCCGCCTCGCGTCCAACATGGCGCCGACCACGGCCCGGACCGCCGGCGGACGGGTGCTGGCGATCGGCTCGCCGGGCGCCGACCGGATCACCACGGCCCTGATGCTGGTGCTCGGCCAGGGCTGCCTCCACGACCGGGACCTGCGCTCGGCCATCGCGTCGCCGAGGATCCACCTGCGCCTCGTCGACGACGAGTTCGTCGTGGAGCACGAGTCCGACGAGGCGATCCGGGCGGCCGTCGCCCGGTCGGGGCTCGCGAGCCACGAGTACGCCGAGCCGCACATGTACTTCGGCGGCGTCGGCGCCGCCGCCGTCTCGCCGTCGGGCGACCTCCAGGCAGCAGGAGACGCCCGCCGCGAGGCCGCGACGGGCGTCTCCCCCTAGCCAGGTCCTGCTAGTCGACGATCACCTTGAGCCGGCGCGAGCCGGTGACGACCCGGTCGGCCGGTTCGGTCTTCTTGGTCCGCTCGATGGAGCCCACCTCCGAGAAGAACGACAGGTTCGCCTCGAACTGGTCGTTGCGCACGAAGGTACGCATCAGCTTCTTGAAGCCACCGACCGTCGTGGGCGGCTCCTCCTGCTCGAACGGGAAGGGGAAGCCCGGGTTGAGGAACAGCCGGCCCTTCTGGCCGGCGGCCTTGTTCGGGATGTTCAGGCTGAGCGGGACGGTGTCGGTGCCGCTGGCGTTGGCGAGCACCAGGCGCAGTCGCAGCTTCTTGCCGGCCTTCACGCGCGCCGGCGTGTCCTTGTTCAGCTTGATCCAGTGGCCGTCAAGCCGCTGCTCGACCCGCACCAGGGCGAAGGTCGAGGGGTCGTCGGTCACCGTGGACACCGCCGTCACCGTGTCGATCGTGACGTCGGGGACGAAGCCCAGGGCCCACACCAGGTCCGGGAGGTCCCACTGGGCGATGCCCGCGATGTCGTAGGTGTCGGCGTAGCGGTTGCCGCCTCGCAGCGTGAACGGCACGGAGCCGTCGTGGCCCGTGATCGTCCAGCTCTGCACCTCGGCACCGGGCGGGAACGCGTCGAGCACGCGCAGGTGGTTGACCACGATGGCGTAGTTGGTCGTCTGCGCCAGCGCGTCCTGGACCGTGACCACGCTCTGGCTGGTGCGCAGGTCGGGTCCGTGGTTGAGGACGTTGGTCACCGTCGCGCCGGTGGGCAGCACGCCGAGCGGGCCCGAGACGCCGACGTAGCGGTCCTGGGTGATGGTGCCGAGCGTGGGCCCGAAGTTGGCCACCGTGAAGGGCGGCGCGACGGTGTCCTCCTGGATGTAGAGGGTCTCGGCGCCCGACAGGCCGTACGTCGTCTTGCCCAGGAGGTTGAACGGGTGGCCGAACCCGCGGACCAGTCCGTTGCACACCGAGGTGACCGTGCCGAACGCGCCCTGGGTGATGTCACCGGTGGAGAAGGTGACGCCGAGGTTGCCGCCGGCCACGATGTCGGTGCTCGTGGGCGTCACCGCCGCGGGGGCGGCGCCGGCCACCGTCGCGGACTTGGGCAGGTAGGGCCGGGTGGACTTGCGGTCGAGGATCTTGGCCGGCACCCCGGCGACCGCGAGCGGCGTGGGCAGCTCGCTGAAGCCCTGCTGCGCCTGCGCCCGGGTGACGCCGGTCGTGCGGGCGAGCAGTCGCGCCGAGTGGTCGCCGACCGCCACCTTCTTGGGCAGGGTCCGGTTGAGCGACGTCTGCATCTGCGAGAACGGCGTGATGCCGGCGACCGGCGAGGGCCCCCACGACAGGCCGTAGGCCACGGCACCGATCAGGCGACCGTCCGCGGCGTACACCGGCGAGCCCGACATGCCCTGCCAGATGCCGCCGACTTCCTGGATCGTGGTGGAGTCCAGCCGCGCCATCACCAGGTCGATGCCCGGGAGCACGCCGTCCTTGAGCACCCCCAGCACCTCACCGGTGAACGGCGAGGGCGTGACGCCCTGGCTGACGGTGAGGCCGTTGACGAGCTGGCCCGCGGTGAGCTCGGTCGTGGGGTAGGCGACGGCGCAGTCCCCGCTCGCAGCGGCCGAGTGCGCTGCCTGCACCGTTCCTCCCTCGACCAGGGCGACGGGCACGGCCAACGCCAGGCTGGTCAGGAGGGCCACCCGGAGGCCTCGGGAGTGTGGACGTCTCATCATGTGCTTCCTCTCGACACCGGGCGGCCCCGTTGCCCCCGGCAGACTGCATGGGCACACAGTCTGACGTCACAAAGTCGGGTTTGGTTGTCCGGACACTCGCGGAGACGTCTCCTAGGCTGATGTGATGAGCAGCGCGCAGCAGCCCCTCAGCCTCAAGCACACCGAGGCCCAGGAGCGGGCCGCGCTGCTCGACGTGATGGCGTACGACGTGGCGCTCGACCTCGACCGCGGCGACGAGACGTTCGGCTCGGTGAGCACCATCACCGTGCGGTCCCACGGTGGCCCCACCTTCGTCGAGGTCCAGCCGGTCACCCTGAACGCGGTGACCGTGAACGGCAGGGCCGTCGACGTGACGCGGCTCGAGCGCGGCCGGGTGCCGATCGAGACCGACCCGGGCGAGAACGTCGTGGTCGTCGACGCGGTGATGCGCTACCGCCACGACGGCGAGGGCCTGCACCGCTCGGTCGACCCCGCGGACGGCCGTCACTACGTCTACGCGATGACCTTCCTCGACGCCGCGCCGAGCATCTTCGGGTGCTTCGACCAGCCCGACCTCAAGGCGGTCTGGCGGATGCGGGTGCGGGCGCCTCGTGACTGGGTCGTCCTCGGCAACACCCCGGCCACCGAGGTCGCCGCCGGGGAGTGGACGCTCGCCGAGACGGAGCCGCTGTCGACGTACCTGGTCGCCCTCGTCGCGGGGCCGTACCACGTGGTCCGCAACGAGCACGACGGCATCCCGCTCGGCCTGAGCGCGCGCGCCTCGATCGCGCGCCAGCTCGACGACGACGCCGAGGAGATCTTCACGGTCACGGGGCAGAGCTTCGACGAGTTCCACCGGCTCTTCGGTGTGCGCTACCCCTTCGGGGACTACCACCAGGCCTTCGTCCCGGAGTTCAACGCCGGGGCGATGGAGAGCGCGGGCTGTGTGACGTTCCGGGATCCGATGATCTTCCAGAGCCGGGTGCTGCGCACGCAGCACGTCGTCCGGGCCAGCACGATCGTGCACGAGATGGCGCACATGTGGTTCGGCGACCTCGTGACGCCGGTGTGGTGGGACGACCTGTGGCTCAACGAGTCGTTCGCCGAGTACATGGGCGCCCGGGTCACCGCCGACGCCACCGAGTTCACCGAGGTCTGGGTGACCGAGGCCCACACGCGGCGGCCCTGGGGGCTGGCGGCGGACCAGCGGCCGAGCACCCACCCCGTCGCCGGCAACGGCGCCGCCGACGGCGCGACCGCGCTGCAGAACTTCGACGGCATCTCCTACGCCAAGGGCGCCACGATCATCAAGCAGCTCCACGCCCGGCTCGGCGACGAGGTGTTCTTCCGCGGCGTCAGCGATCACTTCGAGAAGCACCGGTTCGGCAACGCGACGATGGCCGACCTCCTCGACTCCTGGGAGCGCGCGGGCGCGGGTGACCTGACGTCGTTCAGCGACGGCTGGCTGCTGACGGCCGGTCCCGACCGGATCGAGCTCGACCGCGGGGCCGGCGTCCTGCTGCGGACCCCGCTGGCGGGGCACCCCGCCGACCGCGACCACACGCTGGGCCTGGCCACCGCGACCGCCGGCTCCCCCGGTGCCTGGACGATCGAGCCGGTGCGGCTGGACGCCGACGCCGTCGCGGTCGCCGTACCCGCCGGTCCGGCCGTGCCCGACCCGCACGCCGAGACCTGGGCCGTGACCCTGCTCGATGCCGAGACGACGGCCGCCCTCCCGGAGGTGCTGCCCGCGACCACCGACCCGCTGGTCCGCGCCAGCATCTGGTGCTCGGTGCGCAACGCCTTCCAGCACGCCCTCATCAGTCCGGACGCCGTGCTCGACCTGCTCGAGGTCGCCCTCCCGGCCGAGGACACCGACGACGGCGTGGGTCAGACGCTCGGCTGGGCGGTCTGGAACATCCTCCCGGTCGCGGCCGACCCGGTCGCGGCCCTCGCCCGCCTGCACACCGTGGCCGAGCGCTGCGTCGCCGGCGCCCCACCCGGCGGCAGCCTCCAGCTCGCCGCGTTGCAGATCCAGGTCGCCGCCGCCGACGACGAGGCCATGCTGCGGGACTGGCTGGCCTCGGGGGACTCGCTGCCCGACGGCGTCGTCGTCGACCTCGAGCTGCGCTGGCGGATCCTGCTGCGGCTGGCCAAGCTCGGCGGCGTCGACCGCGACCAGCTCGCCGCCGCGCTGGCGGAGGAGACCACCGCGGTCTCGCAGGTCGAGCACGCGAAGGCCCTGGCCGCCCTGCCGGACGCCGAGGCCAAGGCCTGGGCGTGGGAGCGGTTCACCGGCGAGGTCGAGGTGCCCAACTACGAGCTCGAGGCGATCGGCCTCGGCCTCTGGCAGGTCGGCCAGGAGCGGCTCACCGACCCGTACGTCGCCCGGTACTTCGACGAGGTGCTCGCCACCACCGAGGTCCGCAGCAGCCAGATGCTGGCCGTGGCGACCAACATCTTCTACCCGCGCTGGTCGGCGACGGAGGACACGGTCGCCCGGGCGCACGCCCTGCTCGGCCGCGACGACGTCGACTCGACGATCCGCCGCGAGCTCGTCGACGAGACCTGGGACCTGGAGCGCCGCCTCGCGGTGCGCCAGGCGTTCGGCCGATGACCGAGCTGGGCGCCCGGCCGCGCCGACCCGGACCGACGGTGCGGACGCGCGTCACCGAGCACGGCCATGACACGGGGGACACGGGCCGGGGACGCGGGGCGCAAGCGCGAGGACCAGCTGGCCACCGAGGAGCCCCTCGAGATCCGCGTCGCCTGGCCCGGCTCCCCCGCCCAACGCGTCTGGGTGACGATGCGGACGCCCGGCCACGACTTCGAGCTGGCGGCCGGGTTCAGCTGCCACGAGGCGATCGCGACCCCGGCCACGATCCGCGGGATCGCCTACTGCACCGACGTCGACCTCACCCCGGAGCAGGAGTTCAACGTCGTCACGGTCACCCTGACCGGGCCCACCGACATCGGACACCGCCACGCCGGCCTGAGCGCCGGCTCCTCGGCGTGCGGTGTCTGCGGGAAGGACTCGGTGACCGAGGTCCTCGACTCCGTGCGCGGCGTGCGGACGGCCTGGGCCGGCCCGCTGCCGCACCCCGACGTCGTACGTCGTCTCCCCGACAGCCTGCGCGAGGGCCAGGCCGTCTTCAGCCGCACCGGGGGCGTGCACGCCGCCGGCCTCTTCACCGCCGAGGGTGAGCGCCTGGTGGTCCGCGAGGACGTCGGGCGGCACAACGCCGTCGACAAGGTGACCGGCGCCCGCGTGCTCGCCGGCCTCTCCCCCGCCGAGGCCTGCCTGGTGGTCAGCGGCCGGGCGGGGTTCGAGCTGGTGCAGAAGGCCGTCGCGGCCGGCGTCGGCAGCCTCGTCGCCGTCGGCGCCCCCACCAGCCTCGCCGTCTCCCTGGCCCGCGAAGCCGGCCTGCGCCCTGTTCGGCTTCACCTCCCCCACGCGGACCGTCCAGTACGCCTGAGCCGTGGCCGCGCCGGACGGGATGCGGTGGATACCCGGTCGACCGGGTGTCCCGGACGTTCGGTGTCGTGGCAACCCTCACGAACGTCCAGGAACGACGCCAGAGTTCGGTCCGACACGCCCGCGCGCACTCCTTTCTTGACTGGTTCAGGAAAGCGGGACAGGATCGAACGGTGCCATCGCCCGACCACCCCCAGCTGCTCCGGGACGCGGGGCTCCGCGTCACCCGCCCGCGGCTGGCGGTGCTGACGGCGGTGGCCGAGCTGCCGCACGCCGACACCGACGCGTTGATCGGCGCCGTACGTCGCGACCTCCCGGCGGTCTCGCACCAGGCGGTCTACGACTCGTTGCGGGCCCTGGCCGACGCCGGGTTGGTGCGCCGCATCCAGCCGCTCGGCTCGGTCGCGCGGTACGAGGCCCGCATCGGCGACAACCACCACCACGTGGTGTGCCGCTCGTGCGGGGTGATCGCCGACGTCGACTGCGCCGTGGGCGAGACGCCCTGCCTGACCGCCTCCGACGCCGGCGGCTTCGTCATCGACGAGGCCGAGGTCATCTACTGGGGCCGCTGCCCCGCCTGCGCCACCTGAACACCACACCATCAGCACCCACAACGACAGGAAGGACCCACGTGTCCGAGAGTGAGAACCCGGTCATCGACGCCCCCGAGCCGAAGGCAGGGCGTCCGCGCACCAACCAGGACTGGTGGCCCAACCAGCTGGACCTGAGCGTCCTCCACCAGCACTCCCCCAAGGGCAACCCGATGGGCGAGGACTTCGACTACGCGGAGGCCTTCGGCTCGCTGGACGTCGAGGCGCTGCGGCAGGACGTGCTCGCCGTGATGACCACCTCCCAGGACTGGTGGCCCGCGGACTTCGGCCACTACGGCGGCCTGATGATCCGCCTCAGCTGGCACGCGGCCGGCACCTACCGCATCGAGGACGGCCGCGGCGGCGCCGGCGACGGCGGCCAGCGCTTCGCCCCCCTCAACAGCTGGCCCGACAACGCGAACCTCGACAAGGCGCGCCGCCTCCTCTGGCCGGTCAAGCAGAAGTACGGCAGCAAGGTCTCGTGGGCCGACCTGCTCGTGTACGCCGGCAACGTCGCCCTCGAGTCGATGGGCTTCGAGACCTTCGGCTTCGGCTTCGGCCGCGAGGACGTGTGGGAGCCCGAGGAGATCTTCTGGGGCCAGGAGGACACCTGGCTGGGCGACGAGCGCTACAGCGGCGACCGCGAGCTCGCGCCGACGCTGGGCGCGGTCCAGATGGGCCTGATCTACGTCAACCCCGAGGGCCCCAACGGGGAGCCCGACCCGATCGCGGCCGCGCACGACATCCGCGAGACCTTCCGCCGGATGGCCATGAACGACGAGGAGACGGTCGCGCTGATCGCCGGCGGGCACTCGTTCGGCAAGACGCACGGCGCCGCGTCCGGCGACCACGTCGGGCCCGAGCCCGAGGGCGCGCCGATCGAGAGCCAGGGCCTCGGCTGGAAGAGCACCCACGGCACCGGCGCCGGACCGGATGCCATCACGAGCGGGCTGGAGGTCACCTGGACCCCGACCCCGACGAAGTGGGGCAGCGGCTTCTTCGACAACCTCTTCGGCCACGAGTGGGAGCTCACCCAGTCCCCGGCCGGCGCCCACCAGTGGGTCGCCAAGGACGCCGAGGCGACGATCCCCGACGCCTTCGACGGGCCGAAGCGACGCCCGACGATGCTGACCACCGACCTGGCCCTGCGCGAGGACCCGGCCTACGAGAAGATCTCGCGGCGCTTCCACGAGGACAACGACGCGTTCCGGCTGGCCTTCGCCAAGGCCTGGTACAAGCTCCTGCACCGCGACATGGGTCCGGTCTCCCGGTTCCTCGGCCCGTGGGTGGCCGAGCCCCAGCTGTGGCAGGACCCGGTGCCGGCCGTCGACCACGAGCTGGTCGACGACGCCGACGTGGCATCCCTGAAGGCGACGCTGCTCGACTCCGGGCTCTCCATCAGCCAGCTGGTCACGACCGCGTGGGCGTCGGCGGCGACGTTCCGCACCACCGACAAGCGGGGCGGCGCGAACGGCGCCCGGCTGCGGCTCGAGCCGCAGCGCAGCTGGGAGGTCAACGACCCCGAGCAGCTGGCCGCGGTGCTGCCTGTCCTCGAGCGCGTGCAGCAGGAGTTCAACGACAGCGCATCGGGCGGCAAGCGGGTCTCGCTCGCCGACGTGATCGTGCTGGGTGGCACGGCCGCGGTCGAGCAGGCGGCGAGGAACGCCGGCCACGAGGTCACGGTCCCGTTCACGCCCGGGCGCACCGACGCCGCGCAGGAGGACACCGATGTCGAGTCGTTCGGGATGCTCGAGCCGCGGGCCGACGGGTTCCGCAACTACCTGCGGGCCGGCGAGAAGATCTCGCCCGAGACCCTGCTGGTCGACCGGGCCTACATGCTCGGACTCGGCGCCCCCGAGATGACGGTCCTGGTCGGCGGGCTGCGCGCCCTGGGCGCCAACGCCGGCGGGTCGTCGTACGGCGCCCTCACCGACCAGGTCGGTTCTCTCAACACCGACTTCTTCGTCAACCTGCTGGCCGGGGGTACGGAGTGGAAGGCGTCGCAGTCGGCGGAGAACGTGTACGAGATCCGCGACCTGGCGTCCGGTGACGTGCGGTGGACGGCGACGGCGGTCGACCTGGTGTTCGGCTCGAACTCGCAGCTGCGAGCCCTCGCCGAGGTCTACGCCAGCGCCGACGCCGGCGAGAAGTTCGTCCGCGACTTCGTCCGCGCCTGGGTCAAGGTCATGGACAACGACCGGTTCGAGGTCGCCTGACCCGACCGGTCACGGCACCGACAGCGCCTCCAGCGGGGCCAACGGCACCACGCCGTCGGCCGCCGCGACCAGCTCCGGGTCGACGCTCACCAGGGCGTCGGCCTGGAGCTTGGCGACGGCGAGGTACTCCGCGTGGTGGAGCGTGGCCCAGTCGCGCTCGCGTGCGATGTCCCAGGCCGTACGCCGTGACATCCGGTCGCCCAGCACCCGCACCTTGGTCTCGGTGATGGGGTCGAAGAGCGCCCGTGCCTCCTTCTCGGTGAGGTCACCGGCGCGGACCTGCGTCAGCAGCAGCCCGAGTGCTTGCGAGCGCAGCGAGCTCGGTGCGACGAGCTGGTGGTCCGGGTGGATCGCGATGCCCTCGCTCACGACGTGCACGAGCGTGGGTGCGTCGATCACGAAGCGCGTCATGGCGACACGATAGGCATCAGCCGTCGCGCCTTCAGGGCGTGGGCTCCCGGTTGTGTCGGCGTCGGCTCCTACCGTCGTCGTGTGCGCATCCTCCACACCTCTGACTGGCACCTGGGCCGGTCGTTCCACCGCGAGGGGATGCTCACGCACCAGGCGACGTACGTCGACCACCTGCTCGACGTCGTCGAGTCCGAGCGGGTCGACCTCGTCGTCGTCGCCGGAGACGTCTACGACCGTGCGCTGCCGCCGGTCGACGCCGTCCGGCTGGCCGACGAGACGCTGGCCCGGCTGGCGGGCTCGCGCGCCCGGGTCGTGCTGACCAGCGGCAACCACGACTCCGCGCAGCGGCTCGGGTTCAGCTCGCGGCTGATCGACGCCGCCGGCGTCTTCATCCGCACCGACGCCAGCCGGGGTCGGCACCCCCGTCGGGCTGGCCGACGAGCACGGTCCGGTCGCCGTCTACGGCCTCCCCTTCCTCGACCCGCTGGCGCTGGCCGAGCCGTGGGGCCTGCCCGTGCGCTCCCACGAGGCGGCCCTGTCCGTCGCCCTCGACCGCGTACGCCGCGACCTCGCCGGCCGCGCACCCGGCACCAGGTCCGTGGTGCTGGCGCACGCGTTCGTGGCCGGCGGTGAGCCGAGCGAGTCCGAGCGCGACATCAGCGTCGGCGGGGTGTCCCGGGTGCCGACCGGGCTGTTCGACGGGGTCGACTACGTCGCCCTCGGCCACCTCCACGGCGCCCAGACGCTGAACGACCGGGTTCGCTACAGCGGCTCCCCGCTCGCCTACTCCTTCTCCGAGCACGCCCAGACCAAGGGCTCGTGGCTGGTCGACCTCGACGGCGACGGACGGGTCACCGCGACGTTCGTCGAGGCGCCGATCCCTCGTCGGCTGGCGACGCTGCGGGGCACGCTCGAGGACCTGCTCGCCGACCCGGCGCTGGCGCCGTACGAGGCGTGCTGGGTGCAGGCCACCCTGACCGACGCCATCCGTCCGCCGCAGCCGATGGAGCGGCTGCGCCGCCGGTTCCCGCACGCACTGGTGCTCGCGTTCGAGCCCGACCGGGACGATGCCACCGACGTGCCGGCCGCGGGGCCTGGCGTGCGTTCGGACCACGCGATCGCCCTCGACTTCGTCCGCGAGCTGCGCGGGACCGCCGCGACCGAGGCGGAGTCCGCGCTGCTCCAGGACGCCTGCGACGCCTGCTGCGAGGACACCGACGTCGACACCCTGCTGTCCGTCGCGGGCGGTCGCTGATGCGGCTGCACCGGCTGGAGGTCACGGCGTTCGGGCCCTTCGCCGAGACCGCCACGGTCGACTTCGACGCGCTGAGCGCCGCGGGGCTGTTCCTGCTCTCGGGAGCGACCGGGTCGGGCAAGACGAGCGTCCTCGACGCCGTCTGCTTCGCCCTGTACGGCGCCGTCCCGGGCGAGCGCAACGACGCCAAGCGGCTGCGTTCCGACCAGGCGGATGCCGAGACGGCGCCGCGGGTGGTGCTCGAGGCGACCCTCGCCGGGCGCCGGTTCCGCATCGAGCGCTCGCCCGCCTGGGCCCGACCGAAGCGGCGCGGCTCCGGAACCACCCCGCAGCAGGCATCGGTCGTGATCAGCGAGCGCCTCGACGGCGGCTGGGTCCCGCTCTCGACCCGGCTCGACGAGACCGGGCACCTGGTGACGGCCCTGGTCGGGATGAACCTCACCCAGTTCACCCAGGTGGCGATGCTGCCGCAGGGCCGCTTCCAGGCCTTCCTGCGTTCGTCGTCGGAAGACCGGCATCGGCTGCTCCAGCAGCTCTTCCGCACGGAGCGGTTCGAGCAGGTGGAGTCGTGGCTGCGCGACCGACGGCTCGCGCTGCACCGCCGCAGCCAGGAGCACGAGCGCGCCGTGAACGGCCTGGTGCACCGGGTCAGCGAGACCGCCGAGGCGTCCCTCCCCGCGGCCGAGGCGTCGCCGCTCCCCTGGAGCGCCGCGCTGACGTCCTCGGCCCACGACCTCGCGTGCGCGCTGGCCGCCGCCCTGCCGGCGCTCCGGGTGGCCGAGCAGGCGGCCCGCGGCGAGCTCGACGCCGCTCGGGCGGCCGCGGAGCAGCGGAGCCGCTACGCCTCGGCAGCCCGAGAACGCGACGCGCTCCTGGCCAGCGACGCCGAGGTCAGTGCCCAGCGGGCCCGCGTCGAGCAGGCCGGTCGGGCGCGGGCCGTCCTGCCCCTGCACCGGATCGCGGTCGCGGCCCGCGCCGAGCACGACGCAGCGGAGGTCCGGGCGACCGCTGACCGGTCGGCGGCCGCCGCGCTGCTCGGGCTCGCACCCGAGGCGCTCGCCGACGACGCGGTGCCTGGCTTGCTGGCGATGGCCGTCGACGCGGCGGCCGCGGCCCGCGCCCTGCTACCGCGCGAGCGCGAGCGCGCCACGTCGACCGCGCGGCTCACGACCGCCCGGGCCGAGCGCGACGCCGTCGCGGCCAGGCGAGACGGGTTCGCGCAGGTGGTCGTTCGTCTCGAGCGGGCACGGGCAGCGCAGGCCCGGCTCGCGAGCGAACAGGCTGCCTGCGACGACGCCCGCCGTCGTCTCGACGCCTGCCGCCACCTCCAGGCCGTCCGCAACGACCTGGTCTCCGCGCAGCTCGACCTCAACGCGGTCGTCTCCTCGCGCCTGCGCCTGGTCGAGGAGCTCGTCACCCTCCAGCAGACGCGGCTGGACGGCATGGCGGCCGAGATCGCGGGTCGGCTCGCCGTCGGTGGGGGCAGCTGCCCCGTGTGCGGCTCCGAGCACCACCCGCACCTCGCGACCGCGGCCGTCGACGCTCCCGACGCGGCGGCCGAGAAGGCGCTGCGCAAGCGGCTCGACGACGCCGAGTTCGAGGAACACGCACGGGCGGCGAAGGCCCGCGACCTGGAGACCCAGGCCGCCCTGGCGCTGCAGGTCGCCGGGAGCGACGACCTCGAGGCGCTGCACCTGGTGGTCGCCGAGACCACCGCGTCCCTCGGCGCCACGGCCGCCGAGGCGGCCGCGCTGGCCGACCTGGAGCGAGCGGCCGCCGAGGCCGAGGAGCAGACCGTCCGCCTGGCCGAGCTCGACGCCACCGTCGCCGAGCTCGCCGACCGGGTCGCCGAGGTGACCGCCGAGCTCGATGCGGCGCTCGCTGAGCGGCACCCCGACGTGACCGCGCTGGCCGCCCACCACGAGGCGGAGGCGCGCCTGCTCGCCTCCCTCCGCGAGGCCCTCGGCGCGGTGGCTGCCGCCCAGCGCAGCCGGGACAGCACCCGTCTCGCGGTCGAGGCCACCGCGGTCGAGGCCGGCTTCCCCGACCTGGAGGCCGCGCTGGAGGCCGCCCTTCCCGACGAGCGGGTGGCCGACCTGCAGGCCGCCGTCGACGACCACGGCCGGCGCCTCGCCGCGGCCACCGCCGTCCTCGACGACCCGGCCCTGCGTGCGGCGTCCGCCGCGGAGCCTCCCGACCTCGTGGCGCATGGAGGCGGCGTACGACGCCGCCGCCCACGAGCTCGCCACGACCCACGCCGCCGAGCGCCGCGAGGCCGCCCGTGCCGTCCGCCTCGCCGAGCTCGACCGCCGTCTCACCGATGCCGTCGCCGCGTGGGACCCGGTGCGGTCCGAGCTCGACCTGGTGGCCGCGCTGGCGTCGTTCGTGGAGGGCAAGTCAGCCGACAACCGACTGCAGATGCGGCTCTCGGCGTACGTCCTGGGCTACCGGCTCTCCCAGGTGGTCGCGGCGGCCAACGAGCGGCTCGCGTCGATGAGCGACCGCCGCTACTCCCTCGAGCACACCGGCCGGCGGGGTGCCGGAGAGCGCCGCGGCGGCCTCAGCCTGCTCGTGCGCGACGACTGGTCCGGCGAGAGCCGCGACCCGGCCACCCTGTCGGGCGGTGAGACGTTCGTGGTCTCGCTCGCCCTCGCGCTCGGTCTGGCCGACGTGATCGTGCACGAGGTCGGCGGCACCACCCTCGACACGTTGTTCGTCGACGAGGGATTCGGGTCGCTGGACGCCGACACCCTCGACGACGTGATGGACACCCTCGACTCGCTGCGCGACGGCGGTCGCGTGGTGGGCGTGGTCAGCCACGTCGCCGAGATGCGCGACCGGATCCCGACGCAGCTGGTCGTCGCCAAGGCCCGCACCGGTTCCACGGTGCGACTGCGAGGGTGACGCAGAGCACAGGCCCGCGGCTGCAACCCGCCCGGGGAGGGCCGCGTCTTGGTGGCGACAACGAAGAGAACTCACCAGGAAGCGTCCCACCATGAACATCACGACCAGTCGCGGCCTCGCGGCCGCAGGCCTCCTCGCCACCGTCCTCGCCGGCGGGCCCGCGGCCCAGGCCGCCTCGCCCGAGTGGAAGTCCGAGCGCGGGATCGTCCTCGAGTGCCAGGGCGAGGCCCACGGCCTCCGGGTCTGGACGAGCGTCTACGAGAACCAGCGCTACGGCAACGTCGTCCAGGTCGTCATCGGCGACCCCGACGACGGCAACGGCAGCTCCAAGAACACCGAGTCGAAGTTCCTGGTCGACGGCGTCGTGAAGGCCTCCGTCAAGGTCGACGGCAAGCGGGCGCTGGTCGAGGGCGCCGCCGAGCGCCACGGTGCTCGCACGAAGGTGTACGAGCAGTTCGACGACGCCGGCTTCCTCATCAAGACCCGCGGCTTCCACCGCCCGCTGCTGACCGACATGGGCTTCCGGTACGCCGGGACGTACGTGCCGCTCGTCTGCGACACCGCCTTCGTCTACGACCTCGAGGTCAAGAAGATCCCGATCGTCTGACCGGGTGACCGCCCGGGATCTCGACGTCCGGGTCGTACGGAATGCGGGTGTAGACGAACGTGGCGCAGACGAGGTGGCTGACCGAACCGTCCGCGCGACGGTGGACGTGGAGGGTCTCGCCGCGGTGGTAGCCCTCGACGCCGACGATCCGGTCGCCGCGTACCTCGAACAGGTAGGCGTCGTCCGGGTCGCCGAGCTCCATCAGCACCGCCTGGCCGCGGTGCCAGCGGAGCTCGAGGGCGGTGTTGCCCCAGAACCACACGCCCGGCACGCCGGCGAGCGGGGCGGGTACGGCGTCGCTCGGCGTCCACGGCTCGACCGGGTCGGGCTCGTCGTCGCCGAGCAGCATCTTCGGCACCCACTCCATGCCGAGCCCGGTGGTGGCGTTGGTGAGCGCGACGCAGGCGTCCCGCGTCGAGCGGTCGACGAACAGGCTGGCCAGGAAGCCCGGCATCGAGCCGGTGTGCCCGGTCAGGCGGCGGCCGGCGGCGTCGATCAGCCGCAGGCCCAGGCCGTACCCCTGGGCCGGTGGCCGGGCCGTCGCCATCTCGGCCAGGGTCGCCGGTGCCAGGACCTCGGGGTGACCGGTGGCCAGGAAGTCGGCCCACCGGAGCAGGTCGGTGACCGTGCTCCAGGCCTGCCCGGCCGGCGCCATCGCGACGGTGTCCTGGTGGGGCTCGTCGGCGAGCTCGCCGGTGAAGTGCACGACGCTGTGACCCTGGGCGTGCGGTGCCACCGGGAGGTACGACGTGCGGGTCATGCCCAGCGGCTGCAGCAGCTCCGCGGTGACGACGTCCCACCACGGGGCGCCCCGCAGCCGCGCCACCGCCTCACCGAGGAGCGCGAAGCCGAGGTTGCTGTAGTGGTAGTACTCCCCCGCGCCGGCCACCCGGCCGGTGCCGTCGTTGGCGGAGAGCAAGGCGTCCACGGCCACTCCGGGTGAGCGCTCCCACCACGGGCCGACCGGTTCGCTCTGCATGCCGGAGGAGTGCGCGAGCAGGGAACCGATGGTCGCCTCGGCGTACCCGGACTCCGGGACGATCCTCCCGATCGGGTCGTCGAGCGAGAGCAGCCCCTCGTCGCGCGCCCGCATCACGAGCACGGCGACGAGGGTCTTCGTGATCGAGCCGATCCGGTACTGCGTGTCCGCGGGGTCGCCGGGGACGTCGCCGGCGCCGCCCACCCACGACACGGTGCCCGCGGTGGCCACGCCGGCCACGATCGACGGCAGCCGGACGTGGCCCTGGATCCGCTCCAGACGGGTCTGCAGGTCGCTCATTCAGCGAAGGCCTCGATCGGCGGGCACGAGCACACCAGGTTGCGGTCGCCGTACGCCTGGTCGATGCGGGCGACGGGCGGCCAGTACTTGTCGGGGTCCTGGCCGGCTGGGAACACGCCGAGCTCGCGCTCGTACGGTCGCTCCCACTTCTCGATCAGCGCCCGGGTGGTGTGCGGCGCGTTGCGCAGCGGTGAGTCCTCGGGGCTCCACTCCCCCGCACCGACCCGGTCGATCTCCGCCTTGATCGCGATCATCGCGTCGCAGAAGCGGTCGATCTCGCCGAGGTCCTCGGACTCGGTCGGCTCGACCATCAGCGTGCCCGCGACCGGGAACGACATGGTCGGCGCGTGGAAGCCGTAGTCGACGAGCCGCTTCGCGACGTCGTCCACGCTGACGCCCGTGTCCTTGGTGAGGCCGCGGACGTCGAGGATGCACTCGTGGGCGACGAGACCGTCCTGCCCCTGGTAGAGCACGGGGTAGTGCTCGCCCAGCCGCGCGGCCACGTAGTTGGCCGCGAGCACGGCGCTGGCCGTGGCCCGGGTCAGGCCCTCGGCGCCCATCAGCCGGACGTACGCCCACGAGATCGGCAGGATGCCCGCCGAGCCGTACGGGGCGGCGCTGATCGGGCCGATCCCCTCGCGCTTGGCCGGCTCGGGGTGCATCGGGTGCGAGGGCAGGTACGGCGCGAGGTGCTCGCGGACGCCCACCGGGCCGACGCCCGGGCCGCCGCCACCGTGCGGGATGCAGAACGTCTTGTGCAGGTTGAGGTGCGACACGTCGCCGCCGAACTTGCCGGGCCGCGCGTAGCCGAGCAGCGCGTTGAGGTTCGCGCCGTCGACGTAGACCTGGCCGCCGTGCTCGTGCACGATCGCGCACAGCTCGGAGATGGTGTCCTCGTAGACGCCGTGCGTCGAGGGGTACGTCACCATGATCGCCGCGAGGTCGTCGCGGTGCGTCTCGCACTGCGCGCGCAGGTCGTCGAGGTCGACCGAGCCGTCCGCGGCCGCCTTGACCACGACGACCTTCATGCCGGCCATCACCGCCGAGGCGGCGTTGGTGCCGTGCGCCGACGACGGGATCAGGCAGACGTTGCGCGCCTCGCCACCGTTGGCCCGGTGGTAGCCGCGGATCGCCAGCAGCCCGGCCAGCTCGCCCTGCGAGCCGGCGTTCGGCTGGATCGAGACCCGGTCGTAGCCCGTCACCTCGGCCAGCCATCCCTCGAGGTCGCCGACGAGCTGCTGGTAGCCCAGCGTGTCCTCGGCCGGCGCGAACGGGTGCAGGTCGGCGAACCCGGGCAGCGACACCGGCTCCATCTCGGTGGTGGCGTTGAGCTTCATGGTGCACGAGCCGAGCGGGATCATGCCGCGGTCGAGCGCGTAGTCGCGCGCGCTGAGCCGCCGCAGGTAGCGCAGCATCTGCGTCTCGGTGCGATGGGTCGAGAAGACCTCGTGGGTCAGGTACGGCGTCTCTCGCCGCAGGGCATCGGGCAGCGCGTCGTCGGTGGCGGCGTCGAGCGCGTCGAGGTCCGCGGTCACGCCGAAGGCCTCGAGGACGCTCGCGGCGACGGCCTGCGTCGTGGTCTCCGACGTCGAGAGCCCGACGCGGTCGGCGTCGACCAGCCGCAGGTGCAGCCCGAGGGTGCGGGCGGCGGCGACGACACGCTCGGCCTCGCCCGGCACGCGCACGGTCAGGGTGTCGAAGAACGCGCCGTGCTCGACCTCGAGCCCACCCTCGCGCAGGCGCGGCGGCGATGACCGCGGCGTAGCGGTGGGCGCGGGTCGCGATGGCCCGCAGGCCCTCGGGGCCGTGGTAGACGGCGTACATGGACGCCACCACGGCCAGCAGCACCTGCGCGGTGCAGATGTTGGAGGTCGCCTTGTCACGCCGGATGTGCTGCTCGCGCGTCTGGAGGGCCAGGCGGTAGGCCGGCCGGCCCTCGACGTCGACGCTCACCCCCACCAGGCGACCAGGCAGGTGCCGCTCGAGGCCCTCGCCCACCGCCATGAACCCGGCGTGCGGGCCGCCGTAGAAGAGCGGGACGCCGAAGCGCTGGGAGGACCCGATCACCACGTCGGCGCCGAGGGCGCCGGGTGCCTCGAGCAGGGTCAGCGCGAGCAGGTCGGCCGCGACCACGACGAGAGCGTTGCGTTCGTGGGTCGCCTCGATCAGCGTTCGCGGGTCGACGACCCGGCCGGACGCGCCGGGGTACGAGATGAGCAGCCCGGACAGCTCGCCGTCGGGCAGACCCTCGTCGAGGTCGGCGACCACGACGTCGATGCCCATCGCCTCCGCGCGGGTACGGACGACCTCGATCGTCTGGGGCAGGGTGTCGGCGTCGACGACGAAGGGTCCGGTCGCCTTGCGGTTCGCGCGGCGTACCAGCGTCATCGCCTCCGCCGCCGCCGTGGCCTCGTCGAGCAGCGACGCGTTGGCGGTGGGCAGGCCCGCCAGGTCGGCGACGACGGTCTGGAAGTTGAGCAGCGCCTCGAGCCGGCCCTGGGAGATCTCCGGCTGGTACGGCGTGTAGGCGGTGTACCAGCTCGGGTCCTCCAGCACGTTGCGGCGGATCACCGGCGGGGTGATCGTGCCGTGGTAGCCCAGGCCGATCATCGGCTCGGCCGGCCGGTTGCGGGCCGCGAGGCTGCGGAGCTCGGCCGCCGCGCCCTGCTCGGACACCGCGGCGGGCAGGTCCAGGACGCCCGACCGGATCGCGGACGGCACGGCCGCGGCCATCAGGTCCTCGACCGAGGCGTACCCGATCCGCTCGAGCATGGTGGCCACGTCGTCGGCGCGGAGCCCGATGTGACGGTCGGCGAACGGGGTGTGGGCGTCCAGGCTGTGCAGCGTGGGGTCGGTCACGGGGGTGGCTCCTCGACGGTCGGGTCTAGGTGGCCTCCCCCTCTGTCACCTCCGGCCGACTCGTGGTCGACGGGCTGCTCCAGAGCTGCCTGGTCCGTGCGGTCCGGGTGCCTGAGAGGTTCCGGGGAGGAATTGCCCCTTCGGCGCTGGTGTCCAGACTCTCCCGCACGGGATCACGGGCGTGTTCTGCGCCGCCAAACTACCAGCACGCCAAGCGGCCCGCGTCGTCCGACGCGGGCCGCTCAGGCAGTCGTGCGGGGTCAGGCGAAACGGCGGGCGCGACGCGCCGCCAGCTCGTCGCCCGCGGAAGGCTCGGTGGCCTGGTCGTCGATCGTGCGCTCACTGGGCAGCTCGGCGAGGGTGCCCTCGATCTCGCGCCAGACGCCGCCGATGGCGATGCCGAACACGCCCTGGCCGCCCTGGAGGAGGTCGATGACCTCGTCGTTGCTGGTGCACTCGTAGACCGAGGCGCCGTCGCTCATCAGCGTGACGCGGGTCAGGTCGTCCGTGCCGCGCTCGGTGAGGTGCTGGACGGCGGTGCGGATCTGCTGCAGCGAGATGCCGGCGTCGAGCAGCCGCTTGATGATCTTGAGGATCAGGATGTCGCGGAAGGAGTAGAGCCGCTGCGAGCCCGACCCGGTCGCGGAGCGGACCGTCGGCTCGACCAGGCCGGTGCGCGCCCAGTAGTCCAGCTGGCGGTAGGTGATGCCGGCGGCGTTGCACGCCGTCGGGCCGCGGTAGCCGAGGTCGCTGGGCAGCGGCGAGACGTCGTCGGTGAAGAGAAGACCCTGCTCCTCCGCCTTCTCGACGGCCTGGTCGGCCTCGGCGTCGGGCTGGGGGTGCTGCTCGTGCTCGTTCACCCTGCGATCACTCCTCGGAAGTCTTGCCCTGTTCCGTGACGGCACGTGCACTCCCGGGGAAGCCGGGCCTTTCCCAGGCTAGACCGGGGAGGACCACAGCGGTGGAGTTACACCAGAGACAGTTTCAAGGTACGGCTCCACCTGAGGGTGGTCAAAGACTGACGCGGCGTGTCGCAACCCTCAACCTCAGCCTGAGGGTTACCGGAGGCTCAGCCCTCGGTGCGCTCGAAGTCCTCGGGCGTCACCTGGTCGAGGAACTCGCGGAACCGCTCGACCTCGTCCTCCTGCTCGGCCGGCACGGCCAGCCCGACCTCGTCGAGGACCTCCTCGGCGCACACGATCCGGCTGCCGGTGCGCAGCGCGAGCGCGATGGAGTCCGACGGGCGGGCCCCGATCTCCACGCCCGAGCCGAGCACGAGGGTGGCGAAGAAGACGCCGTCCTTCATGTCGGTGATCTGGACCTCCGCGAGCTCCTGGCCGAGCGCGTCGAGCAGGTCCTTCATCAGGTCGTGGGTCAGCGGCCGCGGCGGCACCACGCCCTGCTGGGCGAACGCGATCGCGGTGGCCTCGACGGCCCCGATCCAGATCGGCAGGTACCGCTCCCCCGTCACCTCGCGCAGCAGCACGATCGGCTGGTTGGAGGGCATCTCCACCCGGACTCCCATGACATCGACCTCGCGCACCTGTCAACCCTACTCCGGGGTTGTGACGGCCCCATGAACCCCGACCGGTCAGGCCCTTCTTGCGCTTGCCAGGTGTTGCAACCCCTGACAACTGATGGAATACCCGGACATCCGGGTACTCATCCACGCGACGCGTCAGACCTGCTTGAGGCCGGACTTCACCAGCGTCGCGTGGAGGCGGACGGACAGGGCGGCGATCTCGGAGACGGTGTCCTCGGCGCGGGCCTTGGCGGCGGCGTCGCGGCCGCGCTTGTGGGGGGCGACGACCTGCTCGACGAGGCCGACCTCGCGGTCGGCGGCGGTCTTGAAGGCGCGGAGGTGGCGCGGCTCGAAGCCGAAGTCGGCCAGCTCGCGGGCCGTCCGCGCGATGACGAGGGCGTCGGTGTCGTAGTGACCGGTCCCCCGCAGCGAGGTGATCAGGCCGTACTGCTCGAGCTGGTCGAGGAGGGCCTCGTCGATCTCGGCGATCTTGAGCAGCTCCTTGCGCGAGAGGCGTACCTGGTCGCGACGCGTGAACGACGCGGCGCTGGGCAGCCCGTCGGCGGCCAGCGCGACCTGGGGCACCGTCGGGACGACGGGGTCGAGCGGCGGGGGCTCGAGGCCGCGGTCGATGGCGTCGAGGTGCTCGCCGATCACCTTGAGCGGGAGGTAGTGGTCGCGCTGCATCCGCAGCACGTAGCGCAGCCGGTCGACGTCGTCGTGGGAGAACTTGCGGTAGCCGGACGGCGTACGTTCCGGCTTGATCAGGCCCTTGTCCTCGAGGAAGCGGATCTTGGGGATCGTCACGCCGGGGAAGTCCGGGCGCAGCTCGTCGAGCACCTGCCCGATGTTCATCCGCGGCCCGTGGTGAGCCTGCGCGTGCCCCGACGTGTCGCCCCGCTCCGCCATCGGAGGGCCGGTCAGCCGGAGGTGCCCGAGCCGGCCGGCGAGCCGCTGGGCTGGCCGGTGGGATGCCGGTGGGATGTCCGGAGAAGAACACGAGGCGGTACTTGCCGATCTGCACCTCGTCGGAGTCCCGCAGGATCACCTTGTCGATGCGGTCCCGGTTGACGTACGTGCCGTTGAGGCTGCCCGCGTCGGCGACCGAGAACTCGCCGCCCTCGCGGGTGAACACCGCGTGGCGACGCGAGACGGTGACGTCGTCGAGGAAGATCTCGCTGTCGTTGTGCCGGCCGGCGGTGACCTCGTCCTGGTCGAGCAGGAACCGGCTGCCGGCGCTGGGGCCCTTCTGCACGACGAGCATCGCGCTCCCGGTCGGCAGCGCGTCGACCGCGGCGGCGTCGACCGGGTTGAGGTGCCGGTCGGAGGTGTCGGACTTCTCCGACGGCGTCCCGATGCTGATCGTCGCGGTCGCCTCGTCGGCGCCGGGCTGGCTCGCGCCGGCCGCGACGAGCTGGGTGCCGCAGTTGGCGCAGAAGCGGGCGTCGTCAGGGTTCTGCTTGCCACAGGCGGTGCAGAACGGCATCGGCGAACACTCCTCGGCGACTGGGACGACGGCTCCAACCCTCAGGAGAGAGTTGAGGGTGATGGTTTCCCCGAACCTACCAGCAGGCCCGGGTCGTTCAAGGGGCGATCAAGCGGGTTCGCGAGGTCAGCTCTCGAGGCTCGCCTGGTACGCCGCCGAGTCCAGCAGCGCGTCGAGCGAGCTGGCGTCGCTGACGGTGACGTCGAAGAGCCAGCCGCCGCCGTACGGGTCGTTGTTGACCAGCTCCGGGGTGGCGTCCAGGGACTCGTTGCGGGCGACCACGGTGCCGGAGACCGGCGCGTAGATGTCGCTCACGGACTTGGTCGACTCGAGCTCTCCGCAGGTCGTGCCGCTCTGGAGCTCCTCCCCCACCTCGGGCAGGGAGACGTAGACGATGTCGCCCAGCGCGTCCTGGGCGAAGTGGGTGATCCCCACGCGCACCGAGCCCTCGGTCTCGCCGGGGGTGCGGACCCACTCATGCATCGGGGTGTACTTCAGGTCGTCGGGATACACCGGGACTCCTCACGTGCGGCGGTCGGCCAGCTGGTCGGGACGAACCTACCCACTCATTGGGGTTGGGCGAACTCTGGGCGCACCGCCTCGCGCACCGACTCGATGTCGACCTTCTCCAGCTCGTCGATCTGCACGTCGGCCCCGTCGTCGCGCAGCTGCGAGGCCGGGCCCTGGTTGAAGATGAGGGCGCCCTGGAGGGTGTGCGGGTCACCGATGACGTCGATGACGTACGGCGAGGTGAGCTGCGTCCCGTCGACGGAGAAGCCGCCGACCTCGTCCTCGAACGAGGTCTGCGCGACCACGCGGACCTGGCCGTTGAACTGCATCGCCTCGGCTCCGGCGGACCGGAGCTCCTCGACCGTGTCGAGGACCGAGTCGATGTCGACGGGGCCGGTCTCCTCGGTGATGGTGACCCGGATGCCCGGACCGGTGACCGGCACCAGCCCGGCGAGGATGTTGAGCGTGTCGGCCTGCTGCTGGGCCTGCTCCAGCGCCGCCCCGAGCTGGCGCGAGTCGGACTGCAGGTCCCGCTTGTTCTGCTCGAGCCGGTCGATCTCCGACCGCGCCCGCTGCGAGGTGCCGGCGAGGCCGGAGAGCACGTCGATGAGGTCCTGCTCGCGCAGGCTCGAGTAGCTGTCGTCGATGTCGTTGGTGCGCACCTGGACGACGGCGGCGAAGCCGACCACGGCGAGCAGCACGGCGACCACGACCTGGTTGCGCCGCGGGTGCACCAGCGCGGAGCGGAGCCGGTCGCGACCGGTGACCCCGCGCCCGTCACCGGCAGCCGGTGCGGCGGGCAGCCCCTCCTCCTCGTGGGAAGGGGCGTCCACCGTGTGCTGGTCGTGATCAGGCATGGAACAGGTGCCTCCTGATCGCTGCCACGTTGGAGAAGATCCGGATCCCGAGGACCACGATCACGCCGGTCGACAGCTGGCCGCCGACGCCCAGCTGGTCGCCGAGGTAGACGATGGCCGCCGCGATCACCACGTTGCTGACGAAGGAGACCACGAAGACCTTGTCGTCGAAGATGCCGTCGAGGTAGGCCCGCAGGCCGCCGAAGACCGCGTCGAGGGCGGCGACGACGGCGATGGGCAGGTAGGGCTCGAGGCCGGCGGGCACGTCCGGGGAGAAGACCAGCCCGAGGACGATCCCGATGAGCAGACCGAGGGCGGCGATCACGGCGACGACCCCCCGTCCTCCTGCTCGGGACGGATCACGTCCGGATCGGTGGTCAGCGGGCGTACGGCGCGCAGCCGGCGCGGGCGCGCGGCCGGGAGGCTCAGCGACTCGTCGGGCTCGATGTCGTAGACGAACCCGAGGCTGTCCTTGAGCGAGTACCACCGCTGGCCGAACGTGCTGTCGAGCAGGTCGGCGGCGAGGGTGTCGGGGTTGCCGATCACCAGGATCGTGTACGGCGGCACGAGCGGCGTGATGCCGATGTGGATCGCGGGGCCGACGTTGTCGAACGCGGTCAGGTTGGTGAGCCGCTTGTCGTTGACCGAGATCGCCTCGGCGCCGGCGTTCCACAGGCCGTCGACCAGCGTGGCCAGGTCGGAGTCGCGGACCTGCTGGGTGGCGTCGCCGTCGGGGGCGTCGTCGACGGTGATCCGGACGCCGGGGCCGGTGACGGCCGAGAAGCCGGTCCGGACCTCCAGCCGCTCGATCCGCGCGGCGAGTGCCTGCTCGTCCGCGGACTGCCCGGCGAGCGTGGACCGCAGGTCGGTGGTCGAGGCGCGCAGTCGGTCGAGCCGCTCCTGCAGGTTGGCGACGGTGGCGCGGCGGGCCTGGACCTGCTCGATCAGGCTGTCCCTGCTCGCGTTGGCCTCGGGGGCGTTGCGGGACGTCTGCACCGCGGCGAGGGCGACGAGCACGCCGAACACGGACATCACGACGGCCGCGACCTGGCGCGGCCGGCCGGGGCGCGGCGGCGGCGCCGGGGGCCGGTACCGGCTCAGGGGGCGGCCCGGGGGTCGACCCCGCCGGCTGCGCTTCTTGCGGGCGGCCACGACGCGGTAGTCCTCGTCGAGGGACTGCCGGACGATGCGGTCCAGCAGCGGCATCATCACCTGGTCCGGCACGTCGGGGCGCGGGGTGTCGGGTGGGGTGTCGCCCGGCGATCCGGACGAGGGCTGCCGGGTGGTGGTCCTAGGCATCGCCGCCCACCTCGCCCGAGACGTCCCTGCTCACGTCACTGTGACGTCCGCCGGCAGGGTGCGGTTGCCAGCGCTCGGTGGTCCGCAGCAGCTTGAAGACCTGGTAGGCGTAGAGGACGCCGGCCCACCAGTAGAGGCCGATGCCCCACCAGGCGAACGCCCAGCCGAACACCTTGGCCAGCGTCGCGACGACACCCTCGCCGTCCCCGAGCAGGAGCAAGGGGAACGCGTACAGCAGGTTGAACGTGGCCGCCTTGCCCAGGAAGTGCACCGGCAGCGCGCTGTAGCCACGGGTGCGCAGCAGGGGCACCAGTCCCCACAGCAGCAGGTCGCGCAGCGGCAGGATCACCGCGACCCACCACGGGATGATGTCGCGCATGGCGAGGCCGATCACGACGGCCAGGATGTAGAGGCGGTCGGCGACCGGGTCGAGGATCTGGCCGAGCTGCGAGGTCTGGTCGAGCCGCCGGGCGAGGTAGCCGTCGAGCCAGTCGGTGACGCCCGACAGCATCAGCAGCGCGAGCGCCCAGCCGTCGGCCTCAGGTCCCAGGACCAGCCACAGGAACACGGGGACGCCGGCGAGCCGGCCCATGCTGAGCAAGTTGGGCACGGTCCACACACGACTGCTGCGCGTCGGGGTGTCCTCCACGTGCCTGCGTCCTCGCCTGCGTCCTCGGGTGCGTCCGGGTCGTACTCTGGAGCGGGCCCGAGCGGGCCGCATGACGGCCGCCTCCCCGCCGTGCCCACCCTATCCGGCGGTCCGCCGCCGACCGATTCGACACGGCCCCGTCGGCACCGGATCGGCATCTACTCGTCGAGGTGGGCGGCGTCGCGGATCTCGCCGACCAGCTCCTCGATGACGTCCTCGAGCGTGGCCAGCCCGACGAAGCCGCCGTCCTCGTCGCTGACGGTGGCCATGTGCGAGCCGCGGCGCTGGAGGATCTCGAGGGCGTCATGCAGGGAGTCGTTCGCCCGCACGGGCGCGAGCGGCCGGATCCAGCGCGGCTCGATGACCCGGTCGCGGCGCGCCTCGTCGGGCTCGAGGACGTCCTTGATGTGCAGGTAGCCGACCGGAGGCGATCCCTGACCGCCCTGGCTGCCCGTGACCGGGAACCGGCTGTAGCCGGTCGCGGCGCAGACGTCCTCGACCTCGGCGACGGTCGCGTCGCGGGAGACCGTGGTCAGGGTCTCGGGCCGCATCAGGACGGCGGCCACGGTGCGCTCGGTGAAGCCCAGCGCGCCGGCCAGCCGGTCGTACTCGTCGGGTTGGAGCAGCCCCTCGCCGCGGGACTCCTCGACGAGCGCCGCGACCTCCTCGCGGGTGTACGTCGAGCTGACCTCGTCCATCAGCTGGACCCCGACGAGCCGCAGCAGGCCGCGGGCGACGGCGTTGATGACCCGGATCACCGGACGGAGCACGGTCACGAAGCCCCAGACGGGCGTCCCCAGCACCAGCGCGGCGCGGTCCGGCCCGGCCAGCGCGATGTTCTTGGGGATCATCTCGCCCATCACCACGTGGAGGAACACCACGATGGACAGGCCGATCGTGAAGGCGACCGGGTGCAGGAACGCCTCCGGCACGTGCAGCGCGTGCAGGACCGGCTCGATCAGCTGGGCGATCGTCGGCTCGGCCACGGCACCGAGGACCAGCGAGCAGACCGTGATCCCCAGCTGGTTGACGGCGATGACCTCGGACATGTTCTCCATCGCCCGCAGCGTCGTCCGGGCGAATCGGTTGCCCGCCTCGGCGAGCGGCTCGATCTGGGTACGGCGCGCCGAGACGAGGGCGAACTCCGCGGCGACGAAGAACGCGTTGCCCAGGAGCAGGAAGACGGTCAGGAGGATCGCGGTGAAGCTGTTCACGAGGACGCACCTGCCTCACGGGTCAGCAGGCGCAGGGCCAGCCGGTCGATCCGCAGCCCGTCCATGTGGGTGACGGTCAGCACCGCGAGCTGCTGGCGGAGCTCGGGACCGTCGGGGGTGTCGCTGCGGTCGGGTACGAAGACCTCCGCGACGTCGCCGACGTCGGGCACCTTGCCGAGCACGCTCATCACGAGACCGCCGACGGTGTCGTACTCCTCGCTCTCGGGCAGCTCGACCTCGGTGAGGTCGGCGACCTCGTCGGGCCGCAACAGCCCCGAGATCGTCCACGACCCGTCGCGCAGCTGGCGCGCCTGGGCGCCGCGGGGGTCGTGCTCGTCGGCGATGTCGCCGACGATCTCCTCGACGACGTCCTCGAGGGTGACGATGCCGGCCTGGCCGCCGTACTCGTCCAGCACGACGGCCATCTGGAAGCCGTCCGCGCGCAGCAGCGACAGGAGCGGGTCGAGCCGCAACGAGTCGGGCACCACGATCGGCCGGACCATCAGGTGCTTGATGCGCGTGGTGTGCCGTTCGGAGGGCGGCAGCGCCACCGCGTGCTTGACGTGCACGGTGCCGACGACGTTGTCGTCCTGGTCGAGCACCGGGAACCGGGAGTGGCCGGAGGTACGGGCGGCCTCGAGCACGGCGATCGCCCGGTCGCTGGAGTCGAGGCTGATCGTGCGGACGCGTGGCGTCATGATCTCGCCAGCGGTGCGCTGGCCGAACTCCACCGACCGCTCCATCAGCTCGGCCGTGTCGGCGTCCAGGGTGCCCTGGTCGGCGGACCGGGCGATCAGGGACGCGAGCTCCGTCGAGGAGCGCGCCGACCGCAGCTCCTCCTGAGGCTCCATGCCGAGCGCGCGGACGATCGCGTTGGCCGAGCCGTTGAGCAGCTTGATGGGCCAGGTGTTCACGGTCGTGAAGAGCCGCATGAACCCCTGCGTCGCCCGGGCAGTCTCCATCGGCTTGGCGATGGCGAGGTTCTTCGGCACCAGCTCGCCGAAGATCATGGTCAGCGCGGCGCCGATCGCCAGCCCGATGCCGATCGCGAGGGGACGGATGACGTCCTCGGGTATCCCGATCGCCTCCAGCGGTGGCGAGATCAGCTCCGCGATCGCCGGCTCGGCCAGGAAGCCGATGGCCAGGTTGGTGACGGTGATGCCGACCTGGGCCCCGGAGAGCTGCGTCGACAGCGAGCGCAGGGCGGCCAGCACGCCGATGGCACCGGAGTCACCCTCGGCCGCGAGCTGCTCGACGCGGGACCGGTCGACGGTGACGAACGCGAACTCCGCCGCGACGAAGACGCCGCACGCGACGATGAGCACCAGCGAGACCGCCAGGAGGATCCAGGCGGTCATCGGTCGCACCAGGATGCGTGCTGGGGCCGATGAAGAGGGCCGTCCATGTGCGGCGCGCGTGTCCTTCGGGTACGGGGAAGGGGACTCGTGCACTGTACTGGCGTCCCGTCCACCCGTGCGAAACCGCGTCCCCCGGGTGGGATCGCCCCCTACGATGAGGCACCCCCCTCCCCCCGGAGCAACACTCATGACGACTCCTCCCCCGAGCCGCCGCGCCCTCGTCGGCGGTGCCCTCGCGGCCTCGGCCGTCGCCGTCACGGCGACCGTCGACCCGGCGTACGCCGCCGGTGGCAAGAAGCACGACGGCCCGCCGCTGCTGAGCAAGCCCGACCGGCACCTGGTGACCCGCTTCTCCTACGGCCTGACGCCCGAGCTCGCGCGCGACGTGCGCAAGGCGGGCGGCGGGCCGGCGTGGTTCGAGAGCCAGCTCAAGCCGAGCAGCGTCTCCGACAAGGAGGTCGGCAAGGTCGACTCCTGGTGGCCCGAGCTGTCGTACTCGCCCGCCAAGCTGTGGCAGCGGCAGATCAGCCAGCAGCAGGCCGGCTGGGAGGTGATGGACAACTACCAGCGGCGGGTGCTGCAGCGACGGATGCGCACCAACCGACCGGTGCTCGAGATGATGACCGAGTTCTGGGAGAACCACCTCAACGTCCCGGTGAACGGCGACGCGCAGTTCACCTACCGGGCGTCGTACGGCGACCTCGTCCGCCAGCACGCGCTGGGGAAGTTCTCCGACCTGCTCGTGGGCGCCATCACCCACCCGGCGATGCTCATCTACCTCGACCAGGCCACCTCGACGAAGCGGCACCCCAACGAGAACCTCGGCCGCGAGCTGCTGGAGTGCCACACCGTCGGCGAGGGCAGCTTCACCGAGGACCACGTCAAGGCCTCGGCGCGGATCCTCACCGGCTACACCGTCGACATGTACGAGACGTGGCAGGCGCTCTACAACCCCGAGGAGCACTGGCGCGGCCGGGTCAAGGTGCTGGGGTTCAAGGACACCAACAAGAAGAAGGACGGCCAGGACCTCACCCGTCGCTACCTCGAGTACCTCGCCCACCACCCGGCCACGGCCCGCCGCATCGCGCAGAAGCTCGCCGTGAAGTTCGTCCGTGACCAACCCTCGGCGGGGCTGGTCTCGCGGCTGGCCAAGGTCTACCTCGAAGAACGACACCGAGATCGTCCCCGTGCTCCGTGCGCTGGTGCGGTCGCGCGAGTTCCAGCGCTCGGAAGGGATGAAGGTCCGCGACCCCGGCGAGGACATCGTGGCGACGTACCGGCTGCTCGGCATCCGGATGGACAAGCCCCGCGACGACGACGCCGGCGTCAACGCGGTGCTCTGGCAGGTCGGTGACCTCGGCATCCGGCCGCTGGGCTGGCCGCGTCCCGACGGGCAGCCCCTCGACAACGACTCGTGGTCCTCGCCGGCGCGGCTGATGGCGTCGCTCCGCACGCACTACACGCTGTGCGGCGGCTGGTGGCCCACCAAGGGCGTGCACTACGTCGCGCCGGTCGACCGCCTGCCCGAGGACCGGCTGCGTTTCCAGGACCTGGTCGACCACCTCTCGCGCCAGATCCTGCACCGGCCCGCCGGCGACCGCCTGCTCAAGGCGTGCTGCAACGCCGTCGGGGCCAAGCCCCGCGAGTGGATCGACGAGAACCACGGGGTGGTGGCCTGGGACATGCCCCGGCTGCTCACCACCTTCCTCGACTCCCCCGACTTCATGAGCAGGTGACGAGACGATGACCCAGCAGGACTGCTGTCCCGAGTTCGCGACGCTGAGCCGGCGCGGGCTGTTCCGCGGCGCCCTCGCCGTCGGCGCCTCGACGACCGTCTTCGGCTCCGCCGTCGTCACCGCCTCGCCGGCCTCGGCCGCGTCAGCGCCCTCGGTGCTCGTGGTGCTGTCGCTGCGCGGTGCGTGCGACGGCCTCAGCCTCGTCGTGCCGCACGCGGACCCGGCGTACTACGCCGCGCGGCCCAACATCGCCGTCCCCTCCGAGACGCTGCTGGCCAAGGACGGCATGTTCGGGCTGCACCCGGAGCTCGAGCCGCTGCTGCCGTTCTGGACCGCGGGCAAGATGGCCGCGGTGCACGCGACCGGCCTGCCGGCGCCGAACCGCTCGCACTTCGCCGCGATGGAGGAGGTCGAGGACGCCGCCCCCGGCTCGTCGGTGCGTTCCGGGTGGCTCAACCGGCTGGTCGGCACCGACGCCGACGCCAACCCGCTGCAGGGCCTGAACCTCGCCGGCGGCGTGCCGCCCACCTCGCTCTACGGACCCCAGCCGGTGATGTCGGCACCCAGCGTCGGCGGCGTGGCCATCGCGGGCGACGACGACTGGGACACCGAGCACCGCCGCGTCCGCGCGCTGCACGCGCTCTGGGACGGCAACACCTCCGGGCTCGGCCAGGCGATGAAGTCGACGTTCGGCGCGGTCGCCGGCTTCCAGCCCGTCAAGGACACCCCCGACGAACCGGCCAACGGCGCCGAGTACCCGGGGTCCGACCTCGGCCGCGCCCTCGGCGAGGTCGCGCGCGTCATCAAGGGCGACGTCGGCGTCGCCGTGCTCACGGTCGACCAGGGCGACTGGGACATGCACACCGACATCGGCACCGTCGAGTGGGGGCTCCTCGTCCAGAACGCCGGCGACCTGGCTCGCTCGCTCGCCGCCTTCCTCACCGACCTCGGCCCGTGGGCCGACCGGGTCACCGTCGTCACCATCAGCGAGTTCGGCCGCCGCGTGCAGGAGAACGCCAGCGGCGGCACCGACCACGGCTACGGCAACGTCATGTTCCTCGCCGGAGCCGGGGTCAAGGGCGGCACGTACTACGGCACGTGGCCCGGCCTCTCCAACACCCTCGACGGCGACCTGCTCGTGACCACGGACTACCGCAGCGTGCTGTCGGAGATCGTCGTCAGCCGCTTCGGCGCCAGCCCTGCCGCCGTCTTCCCCGGCTTCGTCCGCAGTCCCGTCGGAGTGATGCTCGGCGGCTGAGGTCCACTCAGCGCCGGCGGCGACGACGGCCCTGCGGCTGGGTCTCCGTCGGGGCGGGCGGGGTGACGGGCGGGTTGGCCAGCACGGCCACCAGGATCGGGTCGTCGGCCGCGAGGCCGGTCGCCTCCACCAGGCAGTCGGTCATGGCGACCAGGTCGGCCGGGTCGACGCCGGCGGTGACGCAGTCGGCGTACGCGTCGAGGACGTCCTGCGGGATCTCGGGGCCACCGTCGCCCGGATCGGTCGGCCCATCCGTCGGCCCGTCCGTGGGATCGGCGGTGGGATCGGCGGTGGCCGTCGCGGTCGGGGTCCCGGATTCCGTGGGCACGGTCGCCGTCGGGGTGGGGGCCGCGCTCGAAGGTACGTCGGTGGGTGCGGCCGACGGGGTGGGCGCGGCGGTCGTCGGCGCAGCGGCCGTGGGCGTCGCGGTGGCCGAGGGTGTCGGCTTCGCCGACGGGACCGGGGTCGCGGTCTCGGTCACCGTCGCCGTCGGCTTGGTCGTGGGCTGGTCGCTCGGCTTGCCAGTGGGCCCAGAGGTCGGGCCGGACGTCGGGCCGGACGTGGGATCGACGACCTCGAAGGTCGGCTCCGGCTGGCCGGGAACCGGGCCGCCGCCACCGGTCGGGTACGGGTACTTCCCAGGGTCGAGGACGCCGGTTCCACCGATGAGCCGGAACAGCGCCGGGTCGGCCTGCATGTACCCGGCCATGATGCCGATCACCAGGTCGACGTACGCCTCGCTGTGGTTGTAGCGGTAGACCGACGCGCGCTGCCCGGCTCGCGTCGCCAGGTCGTCGCTGCCGCTGCAGAGGTACACCGCCGTGGCGAGGCTGGCGTCGTCGATGTCCTGCGGGTCGCGCCGCCCGTCACCGTCGGCGTCCACGCCGACGACCGTCCAGGTCGACGGGATGAACTGCATCGGGCCGACCGCGCGGTCGAAGCGCTGGTCACCGTCGAGCAGGCCGGCGTCGGTGTCGCCGATGCGTGAGGTGGCTCCGTGGCCGGTGAGCCGCGGGCCGAGGATCGCGGGGTGCACGACGCCGTCGGCGGTCATCAAGGCGCCGCCGAAGCGGCCGTGGTTGCTCTCGACCTGGCCGATCGCCGCGATCAGCTGCCAGGTCAGGTGGCAGGAGGGGTCGGCCTGGCGCATCACGGTCTCGGCCCGCTGGTACGCCGTCAGGGCGCGGCTCGGCACCGCCTCCACCGAGGCGGCTCCCCGGGCGTCGGCCAGGACGCCGAGGCCGGCCGAGTCGCGGCGCGGGTCCTCGGACACCGACGCCGGCGCCTCGACCGCGCCGGAGAGCTCGGGCACGTCGGGGATGACGGGGTCGGCGGCGGAAGCCGCCGGGAAGGCGAGCACCGAACGCCCCGGCGTGCTCGCGTCGGGGCGCATCAGCCCCGCGGTGGCGATCACCGACAGGGGGGCCAGGACGGCGACCAGGCAGAGTCGACGGAGGGCGGGTCCCCGCCCCAGACGTCTGCTCGTTCCTGTCACCGGTCTCCCCCGAAGTCGCCGTGTTCGCGACAGCCCCCGTCGCTGCCGAACACGGTACCTCCCACTTCATGCCCGATCACCAGGAGTCTGCCCCTGGTTCTGCCGATACGTCAGTGCCCGGAGAGACACTGCGACCGCATCGTTACCCCGTACGACGCCCGACCCGCCCTCGAGGATTCGTCCCCGACCCCTCGGGGTTTGATAGTTTAAGTCACCTGGATCGGTGGACTTTAAGGGGTGGGCTCGATGCACGGTGGCGAGGGCGACTGCTGCGTGGTGGTGATCGGCGCGGGCGCCGGTGGTGCGCTGACCGCCTCACACCTGGTCACGGGACTCTCCTCCCGCTTCCGGGTCGAGCTCGTCGACCCCTCCCCCCGCACCGGCCGGGGCACGGCGTACTCCACCGCCGACGACCGCCACCTGCTCAACGTCCCGGCGAGCGGCATGAGCGCGTTCCCCCGCGACCCCGAGCACTTCTACCGCTGGGTCCGCCAGCACCACGACCCGCAGGCGCAGCCGCAGGACTTCGTCCCCCGCCGTGTGTACGGCGACTACATCGAGGGCCTGCTCCGCGCGGCGGCCGAGTACCCCGCCAACGCCCGCCTCGTCCGTCGCCAGGCGTCCGTCGTCGGCGTCGACCGCCGCGGCGACCGCCTGGTGGTGCGCCTCGACGACGGCACCACCAACGGCGCCACGATCGTCGCCCGCGCCGTCGTGCTCGCCACCGGCGCCCAGGCCGGGACCGACTGGGCCCCCGACGAGCTGGCCGCCTCGGGCCGGCTCCTCGACCCGTGGACCGACGAGCTCCCCGACGGCGACCTGCTCCTCGTCGGCACCGGGCTGACCATGGTCGACGTCGCGATCGCGGCGGACCGCCCGGGCCGCACGCTGCACTCGGTGTCGCGCCACGACGTGGTGCCGGCGCACCACGTGCTGCCGACGACACCGCCCGTGCCGCCGCCGCCCGGCATCACCCGGCTGCACACCCTCGACGACCTCCGCGTCGGCCGTGGTCACGCATGTCGAACGGACCGTGGCCGAGACCGGTGACTGGCGGGCCGCCATCGACGGGCTGCGCCCCGTCACGGCCCAGCTCTGGCGCGGGCTGTCCGACGACGACCGGCGTACCTTCCTCGCCGACGACGCCCGGGCCTGGGACGCACGCCGCCACCGGATGCCTCCCATCACCGCCGAACGACTGGAGGCCATCGACGCCTCGGGCCGCTGGACCCGCCACACCGGCACGGTCGCGACGGCGAGCCCGACCGACGACGGCGTCGCCGTCACCCTCAGCGACGGCACCGAGCTGACCGTCGCCGGCGTGGTCAACTGCACCGGACCGGCCGGTGCCTCGGCCAAGGACCCGCTGCTGGCCGCGCTGACCCAGACCGGCCTCGTCCGCCCCGGCCCGTCGGGCCTGGGCATCGACACGGCCGACGACGGCCGCGTCCTCGGGGTGCTGCCCCCGACCATCCCGTTCTACGCGATCGGCACGCTGCGCCGCGGCAACCTGTGGGAGACCACGGCGATGCCGGAGATCCGCGAGCAGGCGTACGACGTGGCCCGTTCGGTGGCTCGTGCCCTGCACGGCGAGACCCGCCGTCGGCCGGTGGACCCCTACGGCCTGACCCTGACCACCAACCGCAAGGCCGCCACGGCGTACAACCGGGCGCTCGGCCGGCTGCTCTGCCTGCAGGACGGCGTCGAGTCCGGGCTCGAGGCGGCCGTGGCCGCCGACCCCGGCTTCGCCCAGGCCCACGCGGCCCTGGCCCTGCTCGGCCACGAGTGGGGAGCCGTCGGCTCGTGGCGTCAGGCCCTCCAGGCCGCGCACGCCGCAGCGGCGGACCGTCACCTCGACGACCGCGAGGTCAGCTTCCTCGACGCCGTGACCACCCGGTTGCGCAGCGACGAGGAGACCGGCGCCGCCGCGCTGCTGCGCCACATCCGGCTGTTCCCTCGTGACGCGCTGGCCGTCAGCGTCGCCGTCCCCACCGTGGCGTTCGGCGGCCTCACGTCCGGCCGCCAGACCGCCCAGCTCGTCGAGGGTCTGGGCCGCACCTACGGCGACGACTGGTGGTACGCCGGCCAGCTGGCGTTCGTCCGCCAGGACCAGGAGCGCTGGGGCGAGGCGGAGGAGCTGGCGTCGTACGCCCTCTCGGTCGAGCCGTCGTCCGGCCACGCCGTGCACGCCCGCGCCCACGTCTACTACGAGACCGGCCAGCACACCGAGGGTCTCGCCTGGCTCGACGGCTGGATCAGCAGCCGCGGGCCCGAGGCCAACCACCGCTCGCACTTCTCGTGGCACGCGGCCCTGCACGAGCTCATGCAGTGCGACGTCGACGCCGTGCGCCGACGGTACGAGCGCGAGCTGGCCCCGCCGCTCGTCACCGGCTCCCGGGCCCTGGTCGACAGCGGTGCGCTGCTGTGGCGCTGCCACGTCACCGGTACGTGGGAGGGTGCCCTGCCCAGCGAGGCGGTCTGCGCCTCGGCCCCTGACGGGTGGCTGCTCAACCCGCCCACGGCGTTCGCCGCCATGCACGCCGCCCTGGGTCTCGCCACCGAGGGCGACGAGGTCGGCCTCGCGGCGCTGCGCACCATCGCGCACGCCCACCACGACCCGGCGTTCCGCGACGTGGTCGCGCCGCTGTGCGGGGCGCTCCAGCAGGTCGTCGAGGGCGAGTTCGCCGAGGCCGCCGACCGGCTCACCGCACTGCTCCCCCGCACCGGTGTGCTGGGTGGCAGCGCCGCTCAGCGTGAGGTGCTGGAGGACACGCTGGTCTACGCGCTGGCCCGCTCGGGCCAGGGCGAGCGCGCCGCCGAGGTGCTCGACCAGCGGCTCAGCCGCCGGACGTCCCCACTCGACGCCCGACGCCGGGCAGCCCTGATGCCGGCGACCGTCGACGGGAGCGGAACGGCAACCTGATCGACCCTGCGCGCGGCTGGTGCCACAGTGTGCGCGTGAGTGCCCGGTTCGCCGTCGTCGCGCCGACCGCCGCCGAGCGCGCCCGTCCCTTGCCCGGCGACGACCTGGTGCCCGACGCGGTCCAGATGGACCGGGCGTTCACCCTGCCAGCGCCGCCCGACCAGGTCTGGCCCTGGCTGGTCCAGCTCGGCAAGGACCGCGGTGGCTGGTACCTGCCTCGCTCGGTCGAGAGGTACCTGCCGCCCGCACGTCGCGCCGTACGCCGCGTGGTCCCGGAGCTCCAGCACCTCGCCGTGGGCGACACCATCCCCGACTGGGGCGGCCGCGAGGCCACGCTGACCCTGGTCGCCCAGGACCGCCACCGCTACCTGCTGCACGCCTCGCGGCGTGGCTCCGTCTCGTTCACCTGGACCCTCGTGCTCGCCCGCGAGGGCCGGGCAGGCACCCGCGTGCAGTCCCGGGTCCGGCTCGGCCCCGTGAAGCACGAGTGGCTGGCCGAGCGGGTCGGCGGCGCCCTCGACCTCCTCTCCCTCCTCGGCCTCGCCCACGGCCTCCGGGAACGCGTCACCTCGGGATAGTCCCCGACGAAATGGTCGTCGTTCGGGCGGATCGTACGACCGTTTCGTAGGGGACTATCCGAAGGGCACATGATCCGGGTGGGCCATATCGCTGACGCGGGGACCTTCCTACGATCGAGGGCAGCCGGGGCGCACGGGGAGGCGCGATGCTCATCGAGGTCGAGGGGGTGGCCGCACCCGCGGTCACGCACGCCTTCGTCGTCGGCGTCAGCCACTACCCGTTCCTCGACGGGCCGCAGATGACCGACCAGGGCGAACAGCTCGGGCTGGCGAACCTCAGCAGCGCCGCCCGGTCGGCCTCGGAGCTCACGGCCTGGCTGCTGAACGAGTACCGCTGCCCGGAGGCACCGCTGAAGGACGTGCGGCTGCTGCTCTCCCCGGTCGACGGCGAGGCGCTGAACGCCGACGTGCTCGCCAGGATGGGCGGCCAGCCGGCGCCCGCGACGCGTGACGCGGTCGAGGACGAGTTCACCGCGTTCATGAAGGCCTGCGCGAGCCCGGCCGACCGCGCCCTCGTCTTCCTGGTCGGCCACGGCATCCAGCTCAGCCCGCGGAGCGCGATCGTGCTGCTGGAGGACTTCGCCACCGACGCGAAGCCCGACCTGCTCTTCGGCGCCATCGACGTGATCGGCTGCCACGACGCGATGCGCAAGTTCGGCGGCGCCGACCACCAGGCCTGGTTCTCCGACGCCTGCCGCCAGCGGCCCGAGATCGTCAGGCGCTTCGAGGCCCTGGAGGGAGCCTTCAAGCCCGGCAACATCGGCCTGGCCGAGGTGACCGCCTCACCCGTCTTCCTGTCGTCCTCGACGCGCGAGAACGCGTTCGCCGACCCGCAGGGCCTGACGATCTTCACGCAGGCCCTGCTCTGGGCGCTGCGCGGCGCCGCCGCCGTCGGCAAGGACGAGACCTGCCCCGTCTGGCACGTCTCCTCGAGCCGGCTCAGCCTGGTGCTGCCGACGCGGGTGAAGGCGCTGGCGCAGGCCGGTGGTGCCGACCAGTCCGTCGACCTCACCGGCAAGCCGCTCGACGTCGTCGTGCAGCAGTTCGAGGCGCCGCCGCAGGTCGACATCGAGGTCGCCGTGAGCCCGGCGAACCTCGACCCGCCGCCCGTGGCCCAGCTCCGCTTCGAGGGCACCCAGGCGGTGGAGGTGGCTCCGGGCTGGCCGCTGAAGGTACGCGCCAGCGCCGGCATCTACGAGCTCACCGCCGACGTCGCCGGCCCGACGCCGCGCCAGGGGCGCAAGCTGTTCGTCGCCCAGCCGCCGCTGTGCCAGGACGAGGTGCAGGTCCCATGACGGACACCGGTCTCCTCAGCGTCCGCGTCGAGGACAACTCGTTGTGGCTGACCAACAACCTGCCGTTCGTGGTCCGCGACGCGTCGCTGACCGTCGTCGGTCGCGGCACCACCGGCGAGCCGGCGATGACGCTGCCCGTCGGCCTCTACTCCGTCGAGGCCGTCACCCCGCGCGGGCGGACCATGCAGGAGCTCGTGCGGGTCGATCCCGCGACGCCGGTCGACATCGTCGTCACCGAGGACTCCGGCCGCAGCGCCGGACGCGACGACGGGCAGGACGACGCCGACGGCATGCGCGGCGCGGTCGACGCGACCCTCACCGGTACGACGGCCTGCACGCTCCTGACCCAGGACGCCGGAGGCTGGACGTTCGGCCCCGACCAGGTGCTCACCGCCGTCCCGACCGCGACGTTCCGGCTCGACGGGCGGGACTGGACGGCCTCGCTCCCGCTGAACCCCCAGGGCCGCAAGGAGGACGAGGCCACCTGCCGGGTGGAGCTCGACCTCAGCGCCTCGCTCCCCCGGCTCGGCGTGCGCTTCACCGAGCAGCGCCGCGTCGGCCGCGCCGTCGACGGCATGCTGCGCCACCACGAGGTGATGGCCGGCGCCGAGCTGCTCGACCAGGCGGCGAGCCTGCTGCTGGCCAAGTACTCCGACCCGGCGTCCGCCGCACTCGGCGGCCTCACGCTCCACCGCTACGGCCGCCTCCGCGAACGCCAGGACTGGATCGAGAACCTCGCCCGCGACTTCGCCTGGATCCCGGACGGCCGCATCCTGTTGGCCGCCCTGCTGATGAACGACCGCGACGCCCGCGACCGGGCCCGCGGCCTGGGGCTGCTGGTGGACGCGACCGAGTCGCGGCCGCTCTACACCGACGGCATGGCCCTGGCCACCGACCTGCTGCGACGCTGGCCGGACGCCGACCGCAAGGACGAGCGCGCGGAACGGCTCGAGCGCCTGGCGGCGTACGCCTGCGTCACCGACTGGGACTCGGTGCCGCTCGTGACCGGACGGGAGGACCAGTGGAGCTGACCTTCCTCGACGCCCGCCAGGGCGACGCGATCTGGGTGCGGTGGGGCGAGGGCCGCCAGCTGCTCGTCGACATGGGTACCTCGGGCACCGGCCGCGCCCTCGCCGACCGGTTCAGGGCGCTGCCGGAGGACCAGCGCGCGTTCGAGCTGCTGGTCGTCACCCACGTCGACACCGACCACATCGGCGGCGTGCTGACGGGCCTGGTCGATCCCGCCGAGCCCGTACCGGTGACGTTCGCCGACGTGTGGTTCAACGGCTGGGAGCACCTCAACGGCCTCGTACCCGCCGACGAGCGGTCGGCGCTCGAGCCGATGGGTGGCGTCCAGGGCGAGCTGCTGACCACCTGGCTGCGCGACCACGCGTGGAACGACGCCTTCGGCCGCGCCGCGGTGATCCGCACCGACACCACGCTGCCGCGCGTCGAGCTGCCCGACGGGCTCACCATCACCGTGCTGGCGCCCGTGCAGGAGCGGCTGACCGACCTCGTCCCCGAGTGGCAGCTCGCCGTCGCCGCCGCCCTCGAGAAGGGGACGCTCACCGACGTCTCCCCCGGGCTCGAGCCGATGGGACCGAGCACCGCCCCCACGCTCGAGAGCGCGGTCGACCTCGCGCTCCTCAGCGAGGACCCGTTCAAGGTCGACGGCAGCAAGGCCAACGCGGCGAGCATCGCCCTCGTCCTCGAGCACGACGGCAAGCGCGCCCTGCTCACCGGCGACGCCACCGCCTCGGAGCTGCTCGGCGGGCTCGCCCTGCTCGGGGCGGGCGAGCGGGTGCCGCTCGACCTGGTCAAGCTGCCCCACCACGGCAGCCGCAACAACGTCTCGCGGGCACTGGTGCAGGCCGTCGACTGCCCGCTCTGGGTGTTCTCGAGCGACGGCACCACGTTCCGGCACCCGGACGCGATCGCGGTCTCGCGCGTCGTCCGCGACGCGGGCCCGGAGCCGCACCTGGTGTTCAACGTGCCCAGCACGTTCAACCAGTGGTGGGAACGGTCCGAGTGGCAGGACCTGTTCGGCTACACCACGACGTACGGCGTCGAGGACGACGGTGTGACGGTCGCCCTCTCCTGAGCTCAGGCCCCGTCGAACCCGCTCAGCAGCAGGAAGAACACCACGAGGCCGAGCACCAGCATGACCACGCCGACGACCGCACCGATGAGGGCGCCGCGCTGCTGGGTCGCATCGGGGCCGGCGACTCCGGGGAGCAGCGAACCGACGACCGCGCCCAGCACGGCCATCACGAGGACGGCGACGGGGATGATCCAGTTCTCGCTGCCCTCGCCGTCGAAGAAGAAGGCCGTCACCGGAAGACTGAAGACGCCGAGGACCAAGAGGATGAGGACCGCGGTCCACCTCTGTCCGGCAACGCTTGCGGTCGCCATGTCCCCCCACTTCACGTCGGCCGGTGACGGCCCTCGAACTCATATCCCCGCGCGCACTGTATCGACCACGCGGATCCGCCGACAGCCACGCGCCGAGACATCTGGACCTGTCGCCGGCCCGATGTTTCGGGATACTGCCCAGCTCACGTGGGGACGCGGCCCCGACTTCCCGCACCCACCCCCGGCCGAGCCTCTGAAGGACTGGATCGCGGCCAACAGCATGGACGGCGGCACCTACTACTGCGCCCACGCCGAGCACTCCACCCGCGACCTGCAGAACGCGCTCGCCGTCCGCGACGCCTTCCTCGACTTCCGGGCCGCCCGGCGTGATGGACGACGACGGGGCCGACCGCGGCCTGGTGTTCGTCAGCTTCCAGTCGAACGTCTGGCGCCAGTTCGAGACCATCCAGGCGCAGTGGATCAACGACGGGGACCGCTTCGGTCTCGGCCGCGACACCGACCCTCTCGTCGGCGAGCCACACCCGGGGAGCACCAAGCTCACCGTGCCGGGGACGCCGCCGTACTTCGTCACCGCGCGGCCGCGGCTGGTGACGATGCGCGGCGGCGCCTACCTCTTCCAGCCGTCGATGACGGCCCTGCGCCACCTCGCCGGCCTCGGCGCCTGACTTGGCGTGCGTTTCCCGAACCTGGCGTGGGGTGCACCGCACGCCAAGTTCTGCTTTCTCCGGTCAACCGGAGAAACCCGACGTCGCCGCCAGCCGGTCGAACTCCGTCCGGTCGTGCGCGCAGAACAGCGTGATGTCGGCCTGGCGCGCGTGCAGCTCCCGCAGCCGGGCGAGGTTGTCGCGGCGGAGCCGGTCGACCATCGACTGGGCCACCTGGAAGGCCACCAGACCGGGCGGGGTACGGACGGTCGGCGAGACGTCGCCCTCGTGGAAGTACGCGTCGCCGGCGTGCAGGATCCAGCCGTCGGGGCCGCGGACCGCCACGCCCGAGTGGCCGCGGGTGTGCCCGACCAGGGGCACCAGCAGGATGTCGTCGGTCAGCACCGTGACGGCCTCGAAGCCCTGCCAGGACTCGCCCTCGACGTCGTGGGTCTGCCACCGCGGGACGTGGGACCAGTGCGCGGGGAGGTAGCGGAGCCGCTCGCGGAGCACCGGGTGCATGGCCGCGTCGTGCTCGGCCCGCCCGACGTGCACCGTCGCGTGCGGGAAGTCGGCCAGGCCGCCGGAGTGGTCCGGGTCGAGGTGGGTCAGCACGATGTCGGTGACGTCGCCGGGCGCGAACCCCAGCGCCGACACCTGCGCCGACGCCGTCTCGGCCGGGTCGAGGACCGGGCCGACCAGGAGCATGAACGCCCGGCCCAGCCGGGCGGCGCGCTGCTGGACGTCGGCGACCCCGATGCCGGTGTCCACGAGGGTGAGCCCGTCGGGCCGCTCGACGAGCAGGCAGTGGGCGACCAGGTCGCGGGGCATCACGGCGGACAGCTGACGACCCAGGGGCCGCATCGTCCCGCAGTTGAGGTGGTGCACCCGGGTGATCGTCATGACCGTTGCAGGCTAGCCGTTTCGCGGACTTCGGCGTTCTGTCAGCGAGCGAACGGTGACGGTCCGCGACCGCGAGCAGAGTGGGGGACATCAGGCCACGAGGACCGAACCAGGGAGGCACCATCATGAACATCATCGACACCGCCACCGTCACCGCGCTGATCGCCGTCGTCGCGTTCGCCGTCCTCGCCGTCCTCGTCGCCGCCGGCATCGGCGTCGGCCACCTGTACGCGGCCAAGCACTCGGGGCGCCCGGCCCGTACCGCCCGTCCCGCGGCCGGCGTGCTGCGCGGCCGCTACGCCCACTGACTCCCCTCCCCCGGGACACATCCACCCGGACACCCCGACAGCCGGACCCGTCTCCTCGGGTCCGGCTGTTGTGACGTCAGGCGCGACGCGCGTTGTCCTCCTCGACGGCCCGCATCACCGGGCGGGACAGCACGCCGTGCACGAGCACGGACGCGACCACCGTGAACGCCACGGTGGACCACAGCCAGTCCTCCGCGAGCACCGACGACTCCCCCGCGGCGAACGCGAGGTAGTAGATGGAGCCGACACCGCGGACGCCGAAGAACGACGTCGCCCAGCGTTCGCGCCGGGACAGCCCGCCGGGCCGTTCCTCGTCGCGACTCCAGGCTGTCAACGAGACCGCACCGGCAAGCGGCCGGATCACGAGGATCAGCGCCAACCCGACGGCCACGCCCCGCCAGTCCAGGCCGTCGAGCAGCCCGCGGGTCAGCGCGATGCCGATCACGAGCAGGATGAACAACGTCAGGAGCCGCTCGAGGCGCTCGACGACCTCGTGCATCGCGGCGTGGTAGTCGTGGGCCCGCTCGGCCGACCGGAACGCCATCGCGCAGGCGAAGACCGACAGGAACCCGTAGCCGCCGGCCAGCTCTCCGAGCCCGTACGCCGTGACGAGCGCCGCGATGGCCAGCAGGGACTCGCCCCGCTCGGCGACCCGGAGGGCGTCGCGCCGGGAGCGGAACGCGACCCGAGCGAGCGCCCAGCCCACACCGACGCCGACCAGCACGCCCGACCACGACCTTGCCGACGGCGTACCAGGCCACCCACTCCAGCGCCCAGCCCGAGACCGAGCCCTCGGTGGCCAGCAGCACGGCCGCCATCACGAACGGGAAGGCGAGGCCGTCGTTGAGACCTGCCTCGGAGGTCAGGGAGAAGCGGACGTCGTCGTCCTCCTCGGCTTCCTCGTCGCCCGTGGTCGGTCCGGCGACCTGGACGTCGGAGGCCAGCACCGGGTCGGTGGGCGCCAGCACCGCCCCGAGCAGCAGGGCCGCTGCCGGGGCCAGCCCGAAGGCCCAGCCCAGCAGGGCGACGGACGCGATGCACAGCGGCATGGCCACCGCGAGCAGTCGCCAGGTGGGCGACCAGGCCGCCCAGGTCGACCGGTCGCGCAGCCGCAGGGGCCGGTCCAACGCCAGGCCGACACCCATCAACGCCACGATCACCGTGAGCTCGGTGACGTGCTCGATGACAGCCCGGTTCTCCTGGGGGTCGAGCGGCATCCCGTCGGGCAGCGGGGTGAACCCGATGACCATGCCGACCGCCACCAGCACGATCGGCGCGGACAGCGCCCACCTGCTGACCAGCTCCGGCAGCACCACCGCCAGCAGCAGGGCGAGCCCGGCCACCAGGAAGGTGAGGTCGGCGGTCATCGCCCCATGGGTACCAGAGACACCCGCCACGGTCCGACGCCGGGAGTACCCTCGCCAGTCCGACCCGACAGGAGAGCGCGATGACGGCGAGCCGATCTGCCCGGCAGCGGAAGGCCGTCGCCGAGGCCGGTCCGCTGGCGACGGTGAGGATCGACGTCGACGGGCAGCAGCAGTTCGTCTACAAGATCGGCTGCTCGGTGTGCGTGGTGAAGGACCGCGCCGCCTGGTCGGCGTACCGCCCGGGTGGCGACAACGGCTTCATGGCCGCGATGGACCGGTGGATCTTCCACCTCACCGAGAAGCACCCGGGCGCCGACGCCCCGTGCCTGGCCTTCCTGCCGGCTGCCCAGCAGCGCCTGCACGAGCGGCGCGGGGACAGTTCCTGAGACTGCTGGACGTGTGACGTCCCGGCTCACGCCTCCTCGTCGTCCGCGCCTGGAGCTTCCTCACGGAACTCGCGGACGTGGCCCGGAGGGTTGCGGAAGTGCTCGGGGTGGCGATCGGTGTAGTTCGGCTTCTCGTCGGGATCCAGCTCCAGCTCGTCCGTGGGGTCCACCGCGTCCATGTCCTCCTCGGCGGTGAGGCCGTCGACCTGGACCGGGGGTTCCTCGTGATGACTGCTCATGGTGGACCGGTACCCACGAGCGGCGATCCGAGCCCGGTCGGGTCGCATGCGGGGAGCCGGTGGGGGTACCCGCCCCGACATGGCCCGCATGAACGGTGAGCTCGACCTCAACAGCGTCGACCGGATCCTGGACCGGACGGTCGCGCTGGGCTACGGCTGGCCCGGGTACGTCGCCCGGCGGCGCTGGTGGCCGGCCGACCCCGCACCGGACTCACTGGTGGACCAGCGCGTCCTGATCACCGGCGCCACCTCCGGGATCGGCCGCGCGGCCGCCGCCCGTTGCGCCGCGCTGGGCGCCACGGTCCACCTGCTGGGTCACAACACGGCGCGCGCCACCGAGGCACTGCAGTGGCTGGCGGCGCAGGTGCCCGCCGGCCGGTTCGAGCTCGAGCTGTGCGACCTGCAGTCCCTGGCGGACGTACGCCGTTTCGCCGACGACTTCGCCACCCAGCACGACTCGCTCGACGCGCTGGCCCACAACGCCGGCGTCTACTCCGAGCACCGGCAGGAGACGCCGGAGGGGCACGAACGAACGTACGGCGTGCATGTGCTCGCGCCGCACCTGTTGAACCATGCCCTGGCCCCGCTGCTGTCCCGGGCTCCGGCGCCGCGGGTCGTGGTGATGTCCTCGGGGGGCATGTACGCGCAGCGACTGACCGATGACGTCGAGTTCCGAGACGACTCGTACTCCGGCACCGCGGCCTACGCGCGGACCAAGCGCATGCAGGTGGTGCTTGCCCACATGTGGGCCTACCGTCTCGCCGACGCGGGCGTCGCGGTGCACGCCATGCACCCGGGCTGGGTCGACACCCCCGGCGTCCGCACGTACCTCTCCACGTTCAGGGCGTTGACGCGCCCGGTGATCAGGACCGCGGAGCAGGGCGCCGACACCTTGGTGTGGTTGCTGGCCACGAGACGGACGACGCCGTGGTCCGGGGCGTTCTGGCACGACCGGGCGCCTCGCCCAGTCCACTACTCGCGGCGGACGGTGGAGACGCGGGCCGACCGCGACCGCTTCATGGCCCGGTGCGACGACGCCGTCGCGAGCTTGCTCGAGCGGACTGAGGCTACCGGCCGCCGCCGTTGAGGAGGCTGTCGTAGAGGCCGGCGTGGAAGGCCGCGACCTCGGCCCGTTGCGTGCGGCGAGACTCGACGGTGAGCCGGCCCAGACCGGGGCGATCGACGGCCTCGGCGAGCGCTTGTTCGAAGGAGTCCGGGTCGAACCTGCCCTCCTCGCTGACGTAGCTGACGACGGGTCCCTGGTCGCGGTAGTAGCCGCAGCTGGGGGCAACCACGGTGGTGCCGAGGTCGCGACACGCCTCGAGCCAGCCGGAGTGCGTGCCGAAGCGGTAGGGCAGCACGGCGACGTCGAGCGAGGCCAGGTAGGCGAAGAGCTCGGCGTCGGGCATGAAGTCGTGGACCCTCAGGTCGACGAGACCCGACGCCTCCGCGTCCCGCAGTGACCGTGCGAGATCAGAGCAGTAGCGGGCGCCGCCGGGCTCGAGGAGGTCACGATGACCGTTGACCTGCACCACCCTGCCGGGTTTCGAGCCGACGAAGCGCAGGAGCGTCGGCAGCAGTCGCCCCGGATCCATGCTGGCCCTGAGGCTCTTCACGTGCAGCCCGATGCGCACCTCATCCGCCGGTCGCGATCGCTGGCCCAGCCGCTCCATGGTGGCGAAGTCGACGACGTGCGGGTGCGGCACGACGTGAGCCCGACGCCCCCACCGCTGGGCGATCTCCTGCGCTGCTCCCGTGGTCAGGGTGACCACGGCGTCGGCTGCGGGGACGAGCACGTCGAGCTGCGCGTCGTGCAGGCTGCGGTCCTCGTGGTGGGGGTTGCGCAGGTCGTGCACCGTGTAGACGAAGGGCCGGCGTCGTCGACGGAGAGCCTCCACGACGTCCCGCAGGCGTTCGGGTGGCCAGGCGTCGAAGCCGAACTGGAGGTGGAAGACGTCGAAGTCGGCGTCCGCGATCCAGCCGGGGTCCAGCATGACCGGTGGCCACCAGGTCTCCTGCGCTGAGCGCCGCGGGTCGCCCGGGTCCGGGTCCGGCAGGCGCTCCACGCCGTCGGTGTCCTCGGCCGCGATGTGGTGCACGTAGACGTGGTTGGCCGGGACGGAGGCCACGAGGACGCCGCCCTGGGCCTGATCGATGCGTCGCTGGGCTGTCTGGGTCATCGGACCGCCTCCATCGCTCGACTTCGCACCCAGCCACCATCCGGGGTCCGCTCGACGAGCCCTCGCGTCTCGAACTCGGCGAGCCAGCCGCCCATCGGCCACCGGCCCCAGCGCTCGGCGAAGACCGCGCCGTTGCGGAGGATGTCGTCGAGGTGCTGCACCGGGGGGTCCTGGGTGGAGTGGTGCTGGTGGTAGGTGCGCGCGTCCCCGACCCAGCCGAGAGGGCGTCCCGCGTGCTGCCACGCGTGGGCGAGGTCGGTGTCCTCGGCGCCGTACCCGACGTACTGCTCGCAGAAGCCGCCGACCTCCGTCCAGGCGGTGGCGTGCACCGCGAACGACAGGGACCAGAAGTGGTCGGGGCTCCCCCCGACCCAGTGCGTCCCCCGCGCAGGAGACGGCCTGGCCGGGTGCGGGTCGTCGAGTGCATCGAGCTCGGTCGGGTCGCAGTCGCGGGCAGCCTCCGGCAGGTACGTCGTGGGGCCGGACCACAGGACGTCGGGACGCTCCCGCACGACCGCCTGGTAGGCGCCGACGGTGGCGGACCCGACCATGCAGTCCACGTCCAGGCCGACCAGCACGTCGGCTCCGAGCTCGAGTGCCGTCCGGAATCCCAGGTTCCGGGCCGCCGCCAGCGGCAGGCCGCGGGGATCCTGCGGGGCCCGGACCACCCGAGCACGCGGCTCCGCGGGCGCTGTCCAGGACTCCAGCGCCCGGTCGTCCATGGCGACGACGACGTAGTGGTCGGGCAGGGTGCCGGACGCGAGCGACGCGTGCTGGCGTCGCAGGTGGCGGTGCCTGCCGTGGGCGATGGTGACCACTGCGGTCGTCGAGGTCATGCGATCCTCCTGCGGCGCGGCGACGAGAACGACGCCAGGTACTCCGCGAGCCGGTCCGCCGCCCCGCCGTCGCACCAGCCGCCCCAGGCCTGCCCGTCCAGGGCAGCCACCGCGGCCAGGCGTGCGGTCCAGCCGGTCGCGGGGAAGCGTTCCTCCACGCGGCACGGCCACGGGCCCGCGGCCAGGGCCCGACCCGTCGTCAGCTGCTCGTCGAACGGACGCGAGGCCGGCACGACGACCGCCGGGCGTCGCCGCGCGGCGACGTCGGCCACCGCACTCTCACCGGCCTGGACCACGACGACGGCGGCCGCGTCGATGGCGGACGATGGGTCGTCCCGCCACTCCCCCGGACCACCCAGCACCGTCCAGGACCAGCCGGGTGCGTCGGCCGCCGCCGCTCGGACCTGGACCTCCGTGGGGTGGCCACCGCCACGGCCGGACATGACGAGGACCCGGCGGCGAGCCGGGGTTCGCTGGTCCGGACCTGCGGTCTCCAAGCGCGAGAGGGCTCCGACGTGGTGCAGGCGACGAGCGTCTGCCGGGGTGAGACCGTGCACCAACCCGTCGGCGGCGCGCGGCCACGCCGCGACGAGGCCGCTGCTGACGGCGTAGGCGCTGCGGTGCGCCCGGTCTCCGCGCTGTCCGGGAAGCACGACCGACACGACGGGGACGCCGTGCAGGCGCGCCAGCAGCGCCACCTCGGCCGACACGTCGCTGACGAGGACGTCGGGGCGTGCGGTCTCGATCCACGCCGACAGTGCGGCCATCCGGCGGCACAGGCCGTCGTCGCGTTCGGGAACCCAGTGCAGGTTCCCTCCCGCGGTCGGGTCGACGGCCTCGGGGGCGCAGTCGTCGCGCACCAGCCGTACCCACGGCCCGGGCCAGTCGGATGGCGCCGGGAGCGACGAGAGACCCGTGACGGTGCCCTCGGCCCGCGACGCCACGGCTCGGGCCCGGTTGAGGTGCCCGGCCCCCACGTGGTGCACGTAGTAGCCGATCACGCCGCGGCTCCGGCCACGGTGCGCCGGAACAGTGCCTCGTACTCGTCGACCATCCGCGCCAGGCCGTGGGCCTGGACGGCGTGGCGGCGGACCGCACCGCGGTCGCAGGTGACAGCAGCGTCGATCGCGCGGGCCAGCGCCGCCACGTCGGGAGAGGTCGCCAGCCGGCCCGACTGGGGCGTCACGATCTCGTTGAGACCACCGCGCGCGTAGGCGGCGACGGGCGTGCCACAGGCCATGGCCTCGGCGGCCACCAGCCCGTAGGGCTCGTCCCACTGCGGGGTGACGACGGCCACCGCGGACGATCCCACCAGGTCGCACAGCGCTCGCTGGTCGAGGTGGCCGGCGTAGCGCACCCGGTCGCCGAGTCGTGGGCGGATCTCGCGGTCGAAGTACGGGCGGTCCAGCACCGGCCCCACCACGGTGATCGCGCGACCGGTGCGACGCGCGGCGTCGATCGCCTCGTGCGGAGCCTTCTCCGGGACCAGACGCCCCGACCACACAGCGTCCTCACCTCCGGGTCCCTGCACCCAGAGGTCCGGGTCCACGCCGTTGAGGATGATCATCGCCGACACCGCGTGGGACCACGCCGTGCTCATGGCTCGGCTCACGGCCACGAACGTGCCCGCGCCACCGGCCACCTCGATCGCCGACTCCAGCCACGGGACGGGCGGCGTGTGCAGGGTCGTCACCACAGGGATCCGCAGGCTCGGAGCCATCGCCACGGGCAGGTGGTGAAGGCTGTTGTTGAGCACCAGGTCGAACTCGTCCGCACCGTCGCGCGCGAGGTCCATCATCAGCGTGAGGTAGGCGTGGTGCTCCTCCATCCACAGCTCCGGGGGCGCCGCGACATCCGCTCGTGACGCCTCACTGCCCCGGTACGCCGACACCGGGAGCGTCCCGACGGGGAAGCCGAGGTCGGAACCCGAGGCCGCGAACACCGACACGCGATGGCCCCGGCGGTGCAGCTCGCGGGCGACGGAGTACGTGTGTGCCTCGAGACCTCCCGCGAACGGTTCCCGGATCGGGAAGCGGCTGGACGCGACGATGCAGATCCGCAGGCTCTGCTGCGTCGTGCGTGCGCGCAAGGGCTGGCGCGCTCCCCGTGTCTCCCCCACGAAGGGACGAGTACCCCATCCGCGTTCTTCGACGCGCGCGAACAGCAGCGAATCAGGACCCGAAGGGGTGAAAATCGGCTCAGGAGGCGGAGCCGCGGGCCTCGAGGTCGACAGCGGCGCGCAGCAGCTTGTGGGTCCCGTCGCACCACGGCCTGAGCGAGGACTTGCCGCAACGGCACACCGCGACCACCGGACGCAGGACGGGATGACGGGTGCCGGCGTCGTCGGTCCAAGCGCTCGCACCCCGGACGAGGAGCGGCCCGCCGTCGCAGGGCTGGAGCTCGATGTCGGTCACGGGACCCGCTCGAGCAGGAACGACCTGCCCTCACGCCAGCAGGCGAGCTGCTGGCGGGCGATCTCGTTGTCCAGCAAGGTGCCCGCCGCCACTCCGAAACCGGCGACCTCGGCGTCGTCGGGGTGATCGCGCAGGTGGGCACCCAGCATGTTGACGACGGCGATCTGCTCGTGGATCGCGTCGGCCTCGACGTGCTCGTCGAAGTAGGTGACCGCGTCCTCAGGGACACCGAGCCGCCGGGCCGCGACGCCGTAGTGCTTGTTGGGCAGGCAGCTGGTGGACTCGTACAACGCGAGATGACCCACGACCCCTGCCAGCAACCTGCGATGCAGCCCCAGCATGCTCATCAGGTTGTTGAGGGCGAGCACGGAGACGGGTACGGCGTCCAGGTACGCCCCGTAGCCCGGGTCCAGGCCGCACAAGCGCATGGTCTCCGCGAACAGCTGGCTGTGCTGCCGGCCGTGGCGACCGGCGCCGTACTCGTCGTACTGGATCTCCACCAGGGCCGTCTTGGCGTCACCGACGAGGCGAGGGATCGCCCACGAGTGCGGGTCGGCCTCCTTGAGCTGGTAGATCGACTTCGAGACCAACAGCTCCTGCCACTGCGGCAACGAGGCCGACCGTTGCACGTAGCGAGAGGCGCCCGGACCCGGGAGAGCCCGGTCCACGGCGTCGAAGGCAGCGACGAGCCCGCTCTCGCGGGAGACGTCGGCGAAGGTCCGGGGCAGGTCGCCGACCGCGGTACGCAGCTCGGCCTCGAACGCTGACTCCAAGGCCCCCCGCAACGTGAGGAGGGCCGGAGACCACTCCCACATCTCGTCGACGTGGGCGAGGCCGCGGTAATGGAGCTCGTAGAGGCACCACAGCGTCAGCTGGGCGTCGCGGTCGGCCAGCACGGAGCGTGCCACGCGGGTCGCCAGGGCGTGGAGTCGGCGCTCGGCCACCTCGTTCGGCGGGGATACGAGCAGCCCGAGGGTCGCGTCGCTGAGAACGCCCTTCGGCGAGGGAGGGCAGCCACCTGAGGTCGTGAGGACCCCGTCGCCTCGCCCTCGTGCGCCCCGAGCACCATTGTGTCGACGCTAGCCCCGCGCGGTCAGCGCAGAATCACCCGTTCGGGTGCCACCCGCTCCGCCGGCGGCTACTTCGGGTGCGACTTGCGGGGGTCTCCGGACCGCTTGGCGCTGGTGGCTGCCGAGGACGACGCCTTGCTCCGGCCGTCCCACCAGCGCCACAACGCCGTGATGATGATCGCGCCGACCAGCGAGCCGATGATCCCGCTCGCGCGCAGCTCGAGGCCGTCACCGGCCAGCAGGCTGATCAACAACCCACCCACGAACGAGCCGACGAGGCCGGCCACGATCGCCATGGTCCAGTCGACACGGCCGCCGGACCTTCCGAGGATCAGCTGCGCGCCTGCGCCGACCAGCATGCCGAACAAGATGATGCCGAGGATGAGCATGGCGCCAGCATCGTGCCAGCAAGGCCAGGATGCAATCATCCCCCGCGGGTGAGCCTGCAAGTGTGACCTTCTCGTACGTTCGCGAGCGTGGCCGACTTCGTCCTGGGTGTCCTCGCGATCCTCGCGGGCCTGGTCTTCTGCTTCAGCGGCTACCTCTGGCTCAGGATCGTGCTGTCCATCTGGGGTGCCTTCGTCGGTTTCGCCTTCGGCGCGGGCCTGATCGCCGGTCTCGGTGGTGACCGGTTCCTGGGCGAGGTGCTGGGCTGGGTCGTCGGCCTCGCCTTCGCCCTGCTGTTCGCCGTGCTTGCCTACGCGTACTTCGCGTTCGCCGTGGTCATCGCGATGACCTCGGTCGGTTTCGCCGTCGGCGCAGGGTTGGTCGTCGCCCTGGGGGTCGACTGGAGCTGGGTGGCCGTGATCGTCGGGGTCCTGGTGGGCGCCATCGTGTGCGTGGCGTCGATCCTGGTGAACCTGCCCGCGGTCGTGCTCACCACCCTGAGCGCGATCGGTGGCTCGATCGTCGTCGTCGCGGGCCTGATGCTGGTGACGGGAGCCATGGACTCGGCCGACTTCACGGGCGACGCCTTCGCGGACCGGGTGCACGACGACTGGTGGTGGTACGTCGTGTTCCTCGCGCTCGCGCTGGTCGGCACCGTCAGCCAGATGCGTGACGCGGCCGCGATGCGTCGCAGCCTGGCGGCCGGTTGGAGGTCGTCGCCGGCGTGACCGACGTCAGAGCCTCGGAGATCGCCCTGAACCGGGCGCTCTGGGCCGTGGTCAACGAGCGCTTCACCGACGAGGCGGCCGACGACATGTGGCCCGGGGCCGACGTGCGGTGGGGGCTGTTCGGCGTGCCGGACCGGGACCTCGGTGTCCTCGGGGACGTCAGCGGACTCGACGTCCTGGAGCTGGCGTGCGGCACGGCGTACTTCTCGGCCTGGCTCGCGCGGGCCGGTGCGCGGGTGGTCGCGACCGACCTCTCCGGAGAACAGCTCGCGACCGCGCGTCGGCTGCAACGCCGCGACGGGCCGGACTTCCCGCTCGTGCAGGCGGACGCCGAACGAGCCCCGTTCGCGGCCGACCGCTTCGACCTCGTCGTCAGCGAGCACGGAGTGGCCGCCTGGTGCGACCCCGAGCGCTGGCTGCCGGAGGCGGCCCGTCTGCTCCGGCCCGGAGGACGTCTGGTCTTCCTCACGAACAGCAACCTGTCGAGCCTGTGCGTCCCGGCCGAGGGTGGCGTCGCCGGGGATCGGCTGCTTCGCGGGCAGCGGGAGACCTACTGCGTGCAGTGGCCGGGAGGCGGCATCGAGTTCCACCCCTCTCACGGCGACTGGGTCCGTCTCCTGCGCGGTGCGGGCTTCGTGGTCGAGGCCATGCACGAGATCTACGCCCCGGCGGACGGCGCCGATCACCCGTTCTACGAGATCGTGACCCACGAGTGGGCCAGCCGCTGGCCGGCCGAGGAGCTCTGGGTGGCCCGGTGGGGCTAGGAGAGCGCCTTGGCCTTCAGGGCGTCGAACTCGGCCTGGCTGATCGCCCCGGAGTCGAGCAGACCCTTGGCCTGGGCGATCTGGTCGGTCGGTGACGCGGGGGCGGCCACGTTGCGGATGTACTCCTCCTGGCCCGCGCGGGCCGCGTTGATCGCGGCGGACTGGCGCTCGTACATCCCCTTGCCGCGGACGATCAGGTAGATGATCGCCGTGAGGAAGGGGAAGAAGATCAAGCAGATCATCCACAGGGCCTTCACCCACCCGGAGACCGTGTGGTCGCGGAAGAGGTCTCCGATGATGTTGAACATGAACATGAGGTACGCGATGAACGCGAAGCTCACGAAGATGAACCAGATGATGTCCCAGAAGCTCATGGCGGCAGGCTAGCGGCGCCTCGACGAATCCTGCGCTCACCCGCAACGGGTGAGCAGAAATGGTGCTCCGCCCCCACAGAGTGCCAAATGTGGAGACGCACACGATGTTTCAGCGGCTGGCCGCAGAGTTTCTCGGGACCTTCGTGCTGGTGTTCGGCGGCTGTGGCGCGGCGGTCCTGGCCGCCGGCGTCCCCGACGTCGGCATCGGCTTCCTCGGTGTGTCCCTCGCCTTCGGACTCACCGTGGTCACGATGGCCTACGCCGTCGGCCACATCAGCGGTGGTCACTTCAACCCCGCGATCACGTTGGGCGTGGCCATCGCGCGCCGCTTCCGGTGGTCCGACGTGCTGCCGTACGTCGTGACCCAGGTGGTCGCGTCCGTGGTGGCTGCGGTGACCCTGCTGGCGGTGGCCAACGGCAAGGACGGCTTCGACGCCGGTTCGTCCGGCTTCGCCAGCAACGGGTACGGCGACCTGTCACCCGAGGGCTACTCGCTGCTGGCCGTGATCATCGTCGAGGTCGTGCTGACGGCGGTCTTCCTCTTCGTGATCCTCGGGAGCACCGACACCCGCGCCCCCAAGGGCTTCGCGCCGATCGCGATCGGCCTCTCGCTCACCCTCATCCACCTGGTCAGCATCCCCGTCAGCAACACCTCGGTGAACCCGGCCCGGTCGACGGGACCCGCCCTCTTCGCCGACGGCGCGTTGGCTCAGCTGTGGGTGTTCTGGCTCGCACCCCTGGCCGGTGCGGCGATCGCGGGCGCGGTCTACGCCTTCCTGCTCGGGCACGACGAGACGCCCGTGCCGCTGTCGGAGGCGACCGAGGCCTGAGACCAGGCTCAGTCGGCGAACACCGTCTCCCAGTCGTTGGCCATGCTGACGACGGTCCAGCCGAGCCGGGCGCCGACGTCCGTGATCGGCTCCGGTTCGCTGAACGTCTCGGCCTTGCTCACGTAGCTGAACTCGCGTTCGGCGTCGTCGTGGTCGACCAGCAGGGCCAGCGTGGGTCCGTCACCGGCCGCCGCCCACTCGAGCATCTCCCGGTCACCGCCCGAGTTGCCCGCGACCAGGCGCGGTCGGCGGCCGAGCTGGCTCTGGATGTTGCTCACCTTGGCGGCGCCCTCGTTGGCCGCGCCCGCGACCCGGCCCGTCCTGAGCAGTCGCGGCGCTCCGTCCTCGCCGCGGGAGTACTCGTACTCGATGAGGGTCCCGACGACGGCCTCGGGCGGGACGCCGTACAGCTCCTCGCTGACCGCGCGGAGGAACTCCGTGCCACCGCCGGAGACGATGGTCACCGCCACGTCCCTTCGCCTCAGCTCCCCGATCAGCTCGATCATCGGCTGGTAGACGCAGCTGCGCAGCGGCCGCGCGAGCGTCGGATGCGACGCGGTCGCCATGAAGTCACGGGCGTGGCGGGTGAACTCCTCGGGGGAGATCCCCTCGAACAGGCTGACCAGCGCCATGGCGATCCGCTCCAGACCGAGCTCGCCGATGGCGGCCCGGTCCTGGGCGAGCAGGGCCGCGAACTCCGGCTTGTGGGCGGCCTCGGGATCGGCCTTCACCCTGGCTCCCAAGGCGTGGACGAAGAACTCGAACTGCACGTACTCCGGGCGCTCGCACCACAGGGTGCCGTCGTTGTCGAAGCAGGCGACGCGCTCGGCGACCGGGACGGTCGTGACGTCGTCGAGGAACGCGACGACGGCGTCGCGGGTCTCGCCCGGTCGCCAGGACGGGAGGAGGTCGGGAGTGGTCATGGGGTGGTCCCTTCGTGAGGTGGAGCGGTGCGGTGGACGCAGCGGAACCCGACGTGGCTGGTCCCGGTGTCGACCATCTGGGGCCGCCGGGCAGCCGGCCGGTAGCGGAGGCAGTAGGTGTCCGCGCACAGGTGCGAGCCGCCCTTGATCACCCGGCGGCCCACCCGGAACTGCGGCTGGGCGGGGTCGTAGCTCTGGTCCAGGTCACCGCCGCGGGGGTTCACCGGCACGCAGCAGGGCTTGTCGACCTCGTCGGGGTGCCGCTGGGTCCACCAGTCCGTGGTCCACTCCCAGACGTTGCCCGCCATGTCGAAGAGGCCGAAGCCGTTCGCGGGAAAGCTCCCCACCGGGGCCGTCCCGACGAACCCGCTCTCCCGCGTGCTGCGCCACGGGAAGTCCGGGCCGTCCCAGGTGTTCGCCATGATCCTGCCGTCGGGTCGCGCCTCGTCTCCCCACGTGTACGCCTTCCCCTCGAGGCCTCCCCGCGCGGCGTACTCCCACTCGGCCTCCGTGGGCAGCTCGGCGCCGATCCACGCGGCGTACGCCTCGGCGTCCTCGTGGGCCACGTGGACGACGGGATGATCAGGCCGACGCTTCACCGAGCTGCCCGGCCCCTCGGGACTCGACCAGCAGGCACCCGGGGTCCAGGTCCACCACTGGCTGATGTGGCGCAGGTCGACCGGCCCCGCGGTCGGGGTGAACACGAGCGAGCCCGGGACCAGGTTCTCCGGCGGCGCGTCGGGGTAGTCCTCCTGCCGCAGCGGCCGTTCGGCCACCGTGCGGTAGCCGGTCGCCGACACGAACGCAGCGAACTGCTGGTTGGTGACCTGGGTCGCGTCGATGGTGAAGGCGTCCACGCGTACCCGGTGCGGCGGGGCCTCCTCCGGGTAGTGGTCGGCGGAGCCCATCGTGAACACGCCACCCGGGAGCCGCACCCGTGGAGCGGCGGCGATCTGCCGACGGCTCATATGTTGGCGGCGCCCTCCTTGAGCTTCTCCAAGAGCTTCTCGACGTTGAAGCTCGCCGGCTCCTGGCGGGCCGGGAACTCCTTGAGCGTCTGGAGCATCTCTGCGACGTACGCCTGGGCGGGGATGAGCAACCAGATGCGGTCGATCATCCAGTCGAAGTAGGTGTTCGAGGTGATGTCGGCCCGCTCGTAGGGATCGGTCCGCAGGTTGTAGATCTTCGGCGCACGAAGCTCCACGTACGGATCGAGCCAGATGGCCAAGGTCCCCTGCGCTCGTTGCTCGAGGAAGACGATCTTCCAGTTGTCGTAGCGAAGCGCGGTGAGGTCGCCGTCGTCGGAGACGTAGAAGAAGTGCTGTCGGGCACTCTCGTCGGCGGCACCGGTGATGTAGTCGAGCTGGTTGTGACCGTCCAGGTGGACCTTGTACGTCGCCCCGCCCAGGTCGGCGCCCGCTTTCAGGCGGTCCGCCACGTCGGTGTCGCCTGCGGCGGCGAGCAGCGTGACGAACCAGTCGGCATGACTCACGATGCCGTTGAGCACCTGTCCCGCGGGGATGTGACCGGGCCAGCGCACCACGGCCGGCACGCGGTAGCCGCCCTCCCAGTTGGAGTTCTTCTCGTTGCGGAAGGGAGTCATGCCGGCGTCGGGCCAGGTGTTCATGTGCGGCCCGTTGTCGGTGGAGTACATGACGATCGTGTTGTCCGCGAGCCCGTTGTCGTCGAGGTAGGCGAGCACCTCACCGACGAGCTCGTCGTGGTCGACCATCGTGTCGTGGTACTCCGACTGCCACCGACCGGCCTTGCCGCGGCTGCCGTCCTTGGGGTGCGTCCGGAAGTGCATGTGGGTGGTGTTCAGCCAGACGAAGAAGGGCGTGTCGCTCTGCTTGGCGTCGGTCATGAAGCGCAGCGCCTCGGGCACGACCTCGTCGTCGACGGTCTTCATCCGCTCCTTGGTGAGCGGACCGGTGTCCTCGATGCGCTGGGTCCCGTCGTCGTTCGCCCACGAGTGGATGACGCCGCGCGGGCCGAAGCGCTTGCGGAAGTCGGGGAAGTCCTCCTCCGACGGGTAGTCCGGATGCTCGGGCTCCTCCTCGGCGTTGAGGTGGTAGAGGTTCCCGAAGAACTCGTCGAACCCGTGGGCCGTAGGCAGGAACTCGTCCCGGTCACCGAAGTGGTTCTTGCCGAACTGCCCGGTCGCGTACCCCAGGTTCTTCAGGGCAGTCGCGATGGTCGGGTCCTCTGCGCGGAGCCCGATGTCGGCACCCGGCATCCCCACCTTCGTCAACCCCGTTCGGTACGGGTTCTGGCCGGTGATGAACGCCGCCCTGCCCGCCGTGCAGCTCTGCTCGCCGTAGTAGTCGGTGAACCGCACCCCCTCGGCCGCGATGCGGTCGATGTTCGGCGTGCGGTAGCCCATCAACCCGTCGCTGTAGCAGCTGAGGTTGCTGATCCCGATGTCGTCGCCCCAGATGATCAGGATGTTGGGTCGGTCGTTCACGGCGCCTCCAGGCGTGCCCCGAATCGGTCGAATGGGGCGTTCGAGTGGGCTCGTGACGCTAGGTGACCCAACCGGCCGCGGGCGTCACCCGTTCTGGGGGAACCTTCGGCCGCCGCGTCGGTCAGGCTCGCGCGACCGAGCCGTAGTACTGCCCGAGCTCACGGCGCTCGTCCTCGCCCCAGCGGCCGGGTTCGTACGCCGGCGCGTCCCTGACGTCCGAGCGGGTCAGGGAGAGCCGGACCCGCCTGACGGCGGTTACCTCGGGTGCGACTTGCGGGGGTCTCCGGACCGCTTGGCGCTGGTGGCTGCCGAGGACGACGCCTTGCTCCGGCCGTCCCACCAGCGCCACAACGCCGTGATGATGATCGCGCCGACCAGCGAGCCGATGATCCCGCTGGCGCGCAGCTCGAGGCCGTCACCGGCCAGCAGGCTGATCAACAGACCCCCGACGAACGAGCCGACGAGGCCGGCCACGATCGCCATGGTCCAGTCGACACCGCCGCCGGACTTTCCGAGGATCAGCTGCGCGCCTGCGCCGACCAGCATGCCGAACAAGATGATGCCGAGGATGAGCATGGCGTCAGCATCGTGCCCGCAGGGCCCAGGATGCAATCATCCCTCGCGGGTGAGCCTGCAAGTGTGACCTTCTCGTACCTTCGCGAGCGTGGCCGACTTCGTCCTGGGTGTCCTCGCGATCCTCGCGGGCCTGGTCTTCTGCTTCAGCGGCTACCTCTGGCTCAGGATCGTGCTTTCCATCTGGGGTGCCTTCGTCGGCTTCGCCTTCGGCGCGGGCCTGATCGCCGGTCTCGGCGGTGACCGGTTCCTGGGCGAGGTGCTGGGCTGGGTCGTCGGCCTCGCCTTCGCCCTGCTGTTCGCCGTGCTGGCCTACGCGTACTTCGCCTTCGCCGTGGTCATCGCGATGACCTCGGTCGGTTTCGCCGTCGGCGCCGGGTTGGTCGTCGCCCTGGGGGTCGACTGGAGCTGGGTGGCCGTGATCGTCGGGGTCCTGGTGGGCGCCATCGTGTGCGTGGCGTCGATCCTGGTGAACCTGCCCGCGTCGTGCTCACCACGCTGAGCGCGATCGGTGGCGCGATCGTCGTCGTCGCGGGCCTGATGCTGGTGACCGGAGCCATGGACTCGGCCGACTTCACGGGCGACGCCTTCGCGGACCGGGTGCACGACGACTGGTGGTGGTACGTCGTGTTCCTCGCGCTCGCGCTGGTCGGCACCGTCAGCCAGATGCGTGACGCGGCCGCGATGCGTCGCAGCCTGGCGGCCGGTTGGAGCGTCGTCGCCGGCGTGACCGACGTCCGAGCCTCCGAGATCGCCCTGAACCGGGCGCTCTGGGCCGTGGTCAACGAGCGCTTCACCGACGCGGCGGCCGACGACATGTGGCCCGGGGCCGACGTGCGGTGGGGGCTGTTCGGCGTGCCGGACCGGGACCTCGGTGTGCTCGGGGACGTCAGCGGCCTCGACGTCCTGGAGCTGGCGTGCGGCACGGCGTACTTCTCGGCGTGGCTCGCGCGGGCCGGTGCGCGGGTGGTCGCGACCGACCTCTCCGGAGAACAGCTCGCGACCGCGCGTCGGCTGCAACGCCGCGACGGGCCGGACTTCCCGCTCGTGCAGGCGGACGCCGAACGAGCCCCGTTCGCGGACGGCCGCTTCGACCTCGTCGTCAGCGAGCACGGGGTGGCCGCCTGGTGCGACCCGGAGCGCTGGCTGCCGGAGGCGGCCCGTCTGCTCCGGCCCGGAGGGCGTCTGGTCTTCCTCACGAACAGCAACCTGTCGAGCCTCTGCGTCCCGGCCGAGGGTGGCGTCGCCGGGGATCGGCTGCTTCGCGGCCAGCGGGAGACCTACTGCGTGCAGTGGCCGGGAGGCGGCATCGAGTTCCACCCCTCGCACGGCGACTGGGTCCGTCTCCTGCGCGGTGCGGGCTTCGTGGTCGAGGCCATGCACGAGATCTACGCCCCGGCGGACGGCGCCGACCACCCGTTCTACGAGATCGTGACCCACGAGTGGGCCAGCCGCTGGCCGGCCGAGGAGCTCTGGGTGGCGCGGTTGGGCTAGGAGAGCGCCTTGGCCTTGAGGGCGTCGAACTCGGCCTGGCTGATCGCGCCGGAGTCGAGCAGACCCTTGGCCTGGGCGATCTGGTCGGTCGGTGACGCGGGGGCGGCCACGTTGCGGATGTACTCCTCCTGGCCCGCGCGGGCCGCGTTGATCGCGGCGGACTGGCGCTCGTACATCCCCTTGCCGCGGACGATCAGGTAGATGATCGCCGTGAGGAAGGGGAAGAAGATCAAGCAGATCATCCACAGGGCCTTCACCCACCCGGAGACCGTGTGGTCGCGGAAGAGGTCTCCGATGATGTTGAACATGAACATGAGGTACGCGATGAACGCGAAGCTCACGAAGATGAACCAGATGATGTCCCAGAAGCTCATGGCGGCAGGCTAGCGGCCCCTCGACGAATCCTGCGCTCACCCGCAACGGGTGAGGAGAAATGGTGCTCCGCCCCCACAGAGTGCCAAACGTGGAGACGCACACGATGTTTCAGCGGCTGGCCGCAGAGTTCCTCGGGACCTTCGTGCTGGTGTTCGGCGGCTGCGGCGCGGCGGTCCTGGCCGCCGGCGTCCCCGACGTCGGCATCGGCTTCCTCGGCGTGTCCCTCGCCTTCGGCCTCACCGTGGTCACGATGGCCTACGCCGTCGGGCACATCAGCGGTGGTCACTTCAACCCCGCGATCACGTTGGGCGTGGCCATCGCGCGCCGCTTCCGGTGGTCCGACGTGCTGCCGTACGTCGTGACCCAGGTGGTCGCGTCCGTGGTGGCTGCGGTGACCCTGCTGGCGGTGGCCAACGGCAAGGACGGCTTCGACGCCGGTTCGTCCGGCTTCGCCAGCAACGGGTACGGCGACCTGTCACCCGAGGGCTACTCGCTGCTGGCCGTGATCATCGTCGAGGTCGTGCTGACGGCGGTCTTCCTCTTCGTGATCCTGGGGAGCACCGACACCCGCGCCCCCAAGGGCTTCGCGCCGATCGCGATCGGCCTCTCGCTCACCCTCATCCACCTGGTCAGCATCCCCGTCAGCAACACCTCGGTGAACCCGGCCCGGTCGACGGGACCCGCCCTCTTCGCCGACGGCGCGTTGGCTCAGCTGTGGGTGTTCTGGGTCGCACCCCTGGCCGGTGCGGCGATCGCGGGGGCGGTCTACGCCTTCCTGCTCGGGCACGACGAGACGCCCGTGCCGCTGTCGGAGGCGACCGAGGCCTGAGACCAGGCTCAGTCGGCGAACACCGTCTCCCAGTCGTTGGCCATGCTGACGACGGTCCAGCCGAGCCGGGCGCCGACGTCCGTGATCGGCTCCGCCTCGCTGAAGGTCTCGGCCTTGCTCACGTAGCTGAACTCGCGTTCGGCGTCGTCGTGGTCGACCAGCAGGGCCAGGGTCGGGTCCGGCACCGGCCGCTGCCCACTCGAGCATCTCCCGGTCACCGCCCGAGTTGCCCGCGACCAGGCGCGGCCGGCGGCCGAGCTGGCTCTGGATGTTGCTCACCTTGGCGGCGCCCTCGTTGGCCGCGCCCGCGACCCGGCCCGTCCTGAGCAGTCGCGGCGCTCCGTCCTCGCCGCGGGAGTACTCGTACTCGATGAGGGTCCCGACGACGGCCTCGGGCGGGACGCCGTACAGCTCCTCGCTGACCGCCCGGAGGAACTCCGTGCCACCGCCGGAGACGATGGTCACCGCCACGTCCCTCCGCCTCAGCTCCCCGATCAGCTCGATCATCGGCTGGTAGACGCAGCTGCGCAGCGGCCGCGCGAGCGTCGGATGCGACGCGGTCGCCATGAAGTCACGGGCGTGGCGGGTGAACTCCTCGGGAGAGATCCCCTCGAAGAGGCTGACCAGCGCCATGGCGATCCGCTCCAGACCGAGCTCGCCGATGGCGGCCCGGTCCTGGGCGAGCAGGGCCGCGAACTCCGGCTTGTGGGCGGCCTCGGGATCGGCCTTCACCCTGGCACCCAGGGCGTGGACGAAGAACTCGAACTGGACGTACTGCGGGCGCTCGCACCACAGGGTGCCGTCGTTGTCGAAGCAGGCGACGCGCTCGGCGACCGGGACGGTCGTGACGTCGTCGAGGAACGCGACGACGGCGTCGCGGGTCGCGCCCGGTCGCCAGGACGGGAGGAGGTCGGGAGTGGTCATGGGGTGGTCCCTTCGTGAGGTGGAGCGGTGCGGTGGACGCAGCGGAACCCGACGTGGCTGGTCCCGGTGTCGACCATCTGGGGCCGACGGGCAGCCGGCCGGTAGCGGAGGCAGTAGGTGTCGGCGCACAGGTGCGAGCCGCCCTTGATCACCCGGCGGCCGACCCGGAACTGCGGCTGGGCCGGGTCGTAGCTCTGGTCCAGGTCACCGCCGCGGGGGTTCACCGGCACGCAGCAGGGCTTGTCGACCTCGTCGGGGTGCCGCTGGGTCCACCAGTCCGCGGTCCACTCCCAGACGTTGCCCGCCATGTCGAAGAGGCCGAAGCCGTTGGCGGGAAAGCTCCCGACCGGGGCCGTCCCGACGAACCCGCTCTCCCGCGTGCTCCGCCACGGGAAGTCGGGGCCGTCCCAGGTGTTCGCCATGATCCTGCCGTCGGGTCGCGCCTCGTCACCCCACGTGTACGCCTTCCCCTCGAGGCCTCCCCGCGCGGCGTACTCCCACTCGGCCTCGGTGGGCAGCTCGGCGCCGATCCACGCGGCGTACGCCTCGGCGTCCTCGTGGGCCACGTGGACGACGGGATGATCAGGCCGACGCTTCACCGAGCTGCCGGGCCCCTCGGGACTCGACCAGCAGGCACCCGGGGTCCAGGTCCACCACTGGCTGATGTGGCGCAGGTCGACCGGCCCCGCGGTCGGGGTGAACACGAGCGAGCCCGGGACCAGGTTCTCCGGCGGCGCGTCGGGGTAGTCCTCCTGCCGCAGCGGCCGTTCGGCCACCGTGCGGTAGCCGGTCGCCGACACGAACGCGGCGAACTGCTGGTTGGTGACCTGGGTGGCGTCGATGGCGAAGGCGTCCACGCGCACCCGGTGCGGCGGGGCCTCCTCCGGGTAGTGGTCGGCGGAGCCCATCGTGAACACGCCACCCGGGAGCCGCACCCGTGGAGCGGCGGCGATCTGCCGACGGCTCATATGGTGGCGGCGCCCTCCTTGAGCTTCTCCAAGAGCTTCTCGACGTTGAAGCTCGCCGGCTCCTGTCGGGCCGGGAACTCCTTGAGTGTCTGGAGCATCTCTGCGACGTACGCCTGGGCGGGGATGAGCAACCAGATGCGGTCGATCATCCAGTCGAAGTAGGTGTTCGAGGTGATGTCGGCCCGTTCGTAGGGATCGGTCCGCAGGTTGTAGATCTTCGGCGCACGAAGCTCCACGTACGGATCGAGCCAGATGGCCAAGGTCCCCTGCGCTCGTTGCTCGAGGAAGACGATCTTCCAGTTGTCGTAGCGAAGCGCGGTGAGGTCGCCGTCGTCGGAGACGTAGAAGAAGTGCTGTCGCGCACTCTCGTCGGCGGCACCGGTGATGTAGTCGAGCTGGTTGTGACCGTCCAGGTGGACCTTGTACGTCGCCCCGCCCAGGTCGGCGCCCGCTTTCAGGCGGTCGGCCACGTCGGTGTCGCCTGCGGCGGCGAGCAGCGTGACGAACCAGTCGGCATGGCTCACGATGCCGTTGAGCACCTGTCCCGCGGGGATGTGACCGGGCCAGCGCACCACGGCCGGCACGCGGTAGCCGCCCTCCCAGTTGGAGTTCTTCTCGTTGCGGAAGGGAGTCATGCCGGCGTCGGGCCAGGTGTTCATGTGCGGCCCGTTGTCGGTGGAGTACATGACGATCGTGTTGTCCGCGAGCCCGTTGTCGTCGAGGTAGGCGAGCACCTCACCGACGAGCTCGTCGTGGTCGACCATCGTGTCGTGGTACTCCGACTGCCACCGACCGGCCTTGCCGCGGCTGCCGTCCTTGGGGTGCGTCCGGAAGTGCATGTGGGTGGTGTTCAGCCAGACGAAGAAGGGCGTGTCGCTCTGCTTGGCGTCGGTCATGAAGCGCAGCGCCTCGGGCACGACCTCGTCGTCGACGGTCTTCATCCGCTCCTTGGTGAGGGGACCGGTGTCCTCGATGCGCTGGGTCCCGTCCTCGTTCGCCCACGAGTGGATGACGCCGCGCGGGCCGAAGCGCTTGCGGAAGTCGGGGAAGTCCTCCTCCGACGGGTAGTCGGGATGCTCGGGCTCCTCCTCGGCGTTGAGGTGGTAGAGGTTCCCGAAGAACTCGTCGAACCCGTGGGCCGTGGGCAGGAACTCGTCCCGGTCACCGAAGTGGTTCTTGCCGAACTGCCCGGTCGCGTACCCCAGGTTCTTCAGGGCAGTCGCGATGGTCGGGTCCTCTGCGCGGAGCCCGATGTCGGCGCCCGGCATCCCCACCTTCGTCAACCCCGTCCGGTACGGGTTCTGGCCGGTGATGAACGCCGCCCTGCCCGCCGTGCAGCTCTGCTCGCCGTAGTAGTCGGTGAACCGCACCCCCTCGGCCGCGATGCGGTCGATGTTCGGCGTGCGGTAGCCCATCAACCCGTCGCTGTAGCAGCTGAGGTTGCTGATCCCGATGTCGTCGCCCCAGATGATCAGGATGTTGGGTCGGTCGTTCACGGCGCCTCCAGGCGTGCCCCGAATCGGTCGAATGGGGCGTTCGAGTGGGCTCGTGACGCTAGGTGACCCAACCGGCTGAGGGCGTCACCCGTTCTGGGGGAACCTTCGGCCGCCGCGTCGGTCAGGCTCGCGCGACCGAGCCGTAGTACTGCCCGAGCTCGCGGCGCTCGTCCTCGCCCCAGCGGTCGGGTTCGTACGCCGGCGCGTCCCTGACGTCCGAGCGGGTCAGGGAGAGCCGGACCCGCCTGACAGCGTGGTCGAGCGCGGTGATCGCACCAGCCGGGATCACCCGCCGGCCTCTCGGCACGCTGGAGCCGAGGTCGACCACGACGTAGGCGCCGGCCGCCCCGGTCGTGGCGTGGTCGATCGTGCCGACGGCACCATCGGTAGCCGTGACGCCGTAGCCGATCAGGTCACCGTCCATCGTCCAGGTCGACTCACGGTAGTCCCAGACGACGGGACGGTAGTCCCACAAGTTGCTCACCCGGCCACTCCTCAGTCCTTGCGTCCACGGCGAGGTCAGGTCTCCACGGTAGGAACCCGCCTGCCGAGCGCGCCTCACCCCTGAGTAGTGGCGATTCCGGGAGCTACGCCGGGTCCGCGTGGTGTCGGTGCCCGACTCGCCGGGCCCTCGGGGCCTCGGCCTCCTCCGACTCCGGCTGGTGTGCCTCCGCTCGGACGTACCGGCTGCCGAACGGGCCGGCCGAGACGCCGTGGAGCACGACGCTCATCAGCACGGTCAGGGCGACCACCGCGATCGCCTCGCCCATCGACGACGCCTCGCCGAGCTCCTCGACCGCCAGCAGCGCGAACACGACCGACGCCAGTCCGCGCGGCCCGAACCAGCCCACGAACAGCACGGTCGGCCTGTCCATGCCCGTGCCGGTCAGCGAGAGGGCGACGGGGACCATCCGGATCACGGTCAGGCTGAGCAGCGCGTACGCCAGGGTCGACACCGAGAAGTGGTCGAACGCCACCGGGAGCAGGGCTGCGCCGAAGAGGAACCACACGGCCAGCGCCAAGAGCTCGCCCATCAGCTCGGGGAGCTCCCCGAGCTCCTCCACGTCGAGCTCCTTGGGCACGGCGGCGCCGAAGGCGATCCCGGCGACGAACGCGGCGATGAACCCGTTGCCGTCGAGGGCCCCCGAGAGCGAGAAGCTGGTCAGGGCGGCGGCCAGCGTCGCCAGCCGCCGGCCGCCGGTGGCGACCCATCGCCGTCTCGACGCGAACCCGATGACCACGGCGCTGACGAGGCCGACCGCCAGGCCGACGACGACGCCCAGTGCCAGCTCGAGCAGGGCGCCCGCGACTCCGTCGTGCCCATGGCCCTCCAGACCGAGGTCGGTCGCGACGACGGCCAGCGTGAACACGACGATCGGGGTGGCGATGCCGTCGTTCAGCCCACTCTCCACGTTCAGCGCGCGACGCAACCGCAAGGGGATCCGTTCGTCGGTGACCACCTGGGCACTGAGCGCCGCGTCCGTGGGGGCCAGGGTGGCGCCGACGAAGCCGGCGAGCGCCCACGACATGTCGTCGAACAGCAGCGCGGCCGCCAGTGCCCCGAGGATGATCGACATCGGGAGCCCGAGGCCGAGGAGCCGCGCCGGAAAGGCGACGTCCTGCCTGAGCTGCGCCACGTTGACCCGGGAGGCGTCCGCGAACAACAGCAGTGCCAGGGTCACCTCGGCCAACAGGTGGACCGAGGGGGCGTCGACGTCCACGGTCAGCGGCCCCCAGGACGGGTTCCCCAGGAGGTAGCCAGCGACGAGAAGGACGAGCGGCCCGGTGATGTTGACCGCGGCCAGCAGGTGGGAGAAGACGGCCCACGCGAGGACGAGGAGCATCAGGATCGCGAAGCCCGCCTCGTTCACTGCCACGCCCCTCTCGCCCGCCAGACTCGCGCCCGCGGTGGCGACACGCTTCACCCGCGTGGGATGAGCTGGGCGGATCACCTCGGAGGGAGGAGGACCCGGCCGCAACGTCACGACATGATGAGCCGATTCCAGGAGGGGAGCTTGCTCTGTGAGCACGAACAGTCCGGTCCTGACGGCCGCCTTCTGGCGCACCCGGCGCGCGGCGGCGGTCGCCGGGATCATCTTCGGGGTCCTGCTGCTGACGGCCATGGTGCTGGCGCGCGTGGCGATGTCCGACTCGGGCTACGAGACCCTGCTCGCCGACGATGACCGTCGTGAGCTGATCCGGCTCAGTCTCCAGCTCGTCCCCTTCGCCGGGATCGCGTTCCTGTGGTTCATCGGGGTGATCCGCGAGCAGCTGGGAGCCGTCGAGGACCGCTTGTTCTCGACGGTCTTCATGGGCAGCGGGCTGTTGTTCCTGGCCCTCCTCTTCTCCGGGGCCGCGATCTCGTCCAGCTTGATCCTGATGCTGGAGCAACCGAACAGCAGCGCGGACATCTGGTCCTACGGGCGGAACACCTCGCAGGGACTCATCTCCGTCTACGCCATGCGGATGGCCGCGGTCTTCACGATCTCCGTCAGCACGGCAGGGCTCCGTGCCGCGGCACTGCCTCGCTGGGTCTCGTACCTCGGCTACCTCGTTGCGGTGGCACTGCTCGTGGGCTCCGCCGACCAGCAGTGGCTCCAGCTGGCGTTTCCTGCCTGGGTGCTGCTGGTGAGCACGGCGATCCTCGTGACTCACCCGCGAGAACGAGCGGCGCGCGACGCGATGGACGGTGCTTGAGCGAGGCTCAGCTGGTGGCGGCGTCGGACGGGCTCGGCGTCCCGGTGTCGGAGGGCGCCTCCGTCGACGGCTCGCTCGTCGGGGAGGCCGACGGTTCGACCTGGGCCTCGGCGATCGCCTTCTCGAGGGCTGCGAGGGTGGCGGCGTCGACGGTGCCGGTCGGCTCGACCCCGAGCGCGGTCTGGAAGTCCTTCAACGCCTCGGTCAGCGCGGGGGTCCACATCCCGTCGACGGGACCGTCCCAGAACCCCGCGAGCTTGAGCGTCTGCTGCACGGCTGCGGTGGCCGTCAGCTCCTGCTGCGCGACGGCCCCACCCTGGGCGTCCAGGTCGTCCTGGAGGGCCGCGGCGGTCGCCCGGTCGACCGTCCCGGTGCTCGGCAGGCCGTGGGCCTCCTGGAGGGTCTCGACGGCCTCGACGGTCGCCGGACCGTAGATCCCGTCCACCTCGCCGTCGTAGTAGCCGGCGTCGCGCAGCGAGGTCTGGAGGGTCGTGGTGTAGGCGCGCACCGCCGCCTCGGCCTGGACCTGTTGCTCGTCGGTGAGGCAGCCCGCGTCGGCGAAGAGCCGCAGCCACGCCATCTCCAGGGCGACGACGGCGGCGTTGAACTGCTGGGACGCCTGCACCAGCGGCGTGTCGTCGGTGATGCCCTTCTGCGCAGCCTTCATCTCCTGCTCGGCCCGCTCCACACGGTTGACGCTGGCCTCCGGGGCCAGCGGCGTGGGGCTGCTCGAAGCGGTCGGGGCGGGGGTGGTCGACGAGCCGGGATTCTTGGCCGCCTTGAGGTCCGCCTTGGCCTCCGCCAGCTCCTGCTCGGCGTCGACGACGGCCTGCTGCGCGGCCACGGCCGCCTCGGCGCCTGCCATGGCGTCCTCGCGCGGCTCCTCGAGGTCGCTGCCCGCGTCGTTGACGTCTCCGACGGTGACCGCTGTCTGGGTGAGCACGTCGCCGTAGCGGTCCAGCGCCAGGATGTAGTCCTCGCTCGCGCCGCAGAACTCGGCCGAGGCATCGGTGAGGTCGGCCTGCGCGTCCGCGAGGTCCTCCTCGGCCGCGCTCACCCGGGCCTTGGCCAGGTCGACCGCCGAGCTCCCGTCCGGGTCGCCGCCGCACCCAGACAACGAAGCCACCAGGAGCGCCCCGGCAACCAACGTGCACCAGGAAGTGGACGTTCCCGTCGTCATGACTCGCTTCATGATCTGCTCCCGGTCTGCGGCGCGATGTCCAGGCTGTCGACCCTGACAGGAGGGTGCGAAGAGGTCGTCACCCCGGCCGGGTGAGCCGCGCGATGAGGGTGAAGTCCGGTGCTACGGTGCCGGAGATGGTGCTCGTGGCCCGAGGGGAGCTCATGGGTTGAACGCTTCTCTGCCCTCGGCGCAGCCACCCGAACCCGAACCCGAATCTCCGGCACCCGGTCTGGTCGCCCGCAAGGTCGCCTGGTCGCGCATGCAGGCGGAGCGAACCGTCGCGTGGGTGACCGAGGCACGCACGAGTCACCGATCGGTCGACGCCGGCTTCCTGGCCGCCGACCGCAACAAACGGGTCGCGGCCGGCGTGCTCGCCGGCGGGGTGGCCTACCGCTTCTTCTTCTGGATGCTCGCGGTCTCCCTGCTCGGGAACGGCGCTCTGGGGTTCATCGATGCCCAGGACATCCAGGACGTCCTCACGCAGCAGGGCGTCGATGCCGCCATCGTCGACACGATCGAGACCGGCCAACCGTCGGGCTCGGGTCGTTGGTGGCTGGTGATCGTGGGCATCTGGCTGGTGCTGTGGACGGGTTACCTGGGCGCGAAGGCCCTGATGCTCGTGCACGCCACCGTGTGGGGGGTGGCGGCCCCGCGCGTCCGGAACGTGCTGATCGCGTCTCTCGTCTTCACCGGCACCGTTCTCCTCCTCATCGGGGCCATGAGCGCCGCGCGGTGGGTGCGTGAGGAGTCGCCGACGCCCGGCCTGATCGCGACCTTCGCCGTGGTCGTGGTGCCGTTCGCCATCTGGCTGGTGGCCTCGCGATACCTGCCCCATGAGGACGTCGGCTGGATGGGGCTGCTGCCGGGCGCGGCCCTGGTGGCTGTCGGCCTGGAGGGGTTGCACCTCTTCACGGTGTACTTCCTGGGCCCCAAGCTGGCGAACGCCACGGAGCTGTACGGCGTCCTCGGCGTCGTGTCCACGATCCTGTTCTGGCTCTACATCGTCGGCCGACTGGTGGTCGGCGCCGCCACCGTCAACGCGTCGCTCCACGAGCAGAGCACGCTGACCCCTCCTGAAGGATCCGGGCATCTCCTCTCACCCGGCAAGGGTGAGCCCATCTGACGACGATCGGCGGCACGATTCCCCCGGGACGAGCCGGAGCACGGCTATCCGTGAGGTTCGTCCCCCTACGGAGGGAAAGCACACGATGACGCAGACGTCGTTGGACCAGCTCGGCCCCGTCGACTACGTCGTGGTCGAGTTCCCGGTCGGCCAGAGCAACTTCACCGGGGAGATGGCCGATGAGCTCGTTGCCCTGACCGCGGCCGGGACCATCCGGGTCATCGACATCCTGATCCTGACCAAGGACGCCGACGGCTCGGTGGAAGCGACGGAGCTCTCGGACGTCGAGAACCTCGGTCCCCTCCAGCAGCTCGAGGCCGAGCTGGCCGAGCTGCTGGCCGAGGAGGACGTCGTCAACCTCGCCGCCGCCATGGAACCGGGCAGCACGGCCGGGGTGCTCATCTGGGAGAACCTGTGGGCGGCACCGTTCGCCGCCGCCGCGAGACGTTCCGGTGGTCAGCTCATCGCGGACGGACGGATCCCGATCCAGGCGATCATCGCCGCGATCGACGCCGATGACGACGAAGCGATCGAAGGAGACTGACATGCCGTTGAGGCCAGCACGCGTAGGACGAGTCGGCGTGATCGGACACCCGGTGGCGAAGACGGCAGTGGTGGCGGCCGCCGTCACCCCCGGCCCGTCGCCGGTCGCCAAGACCGCGGTGGTGGCTGCCGCGGTGACGCCGGGACGCCGTCGCCGGCGCATCTAGGCACTCCACCCGGACGATGCTGGGCACGTGACGACGGGGGCGACGTGAGACAGGATCCGGCCGGCCTACCGCAGCGGGCTCAGACCCACCTGCTGGGCAGGCTCAATCTCGTCGCGGCCGTTGCCTTCTTCCTCGGCGGAAGCCTCTTCGCCCTGGGCGCGCTCTTCGCCCAGCTCGAGGTGGGCACCCTCGCGACCGTCAACATCACCTACCTGGTCGGGGGGTTCTTCTTCAGCCTGGGCGGCTACGTGTCCATCCTGCTGGTCGTCAACGCCGGCAGCGACCAGCGCCACCGCGCCCATGACGAGTCGATGCGATGGTGGGGCTATCAGCCGCAGCAGCGTGACTGGCAGAGCGCAGCGGTCCTGTTCGTCGGGACGCTGCTGTTCGCGGTCAGCCTCGTGGCGGCCTTCGCCCAAGGGCTCACGCCCCGCCAGTCCGACGGATGGATCTGGTTGCCCGACATCCTCGGCTGCGTCTGCTTCCTCCTGTCCGGCCACCTCGCCATGCTCGACGTCGGCGGCGGTCACGTCCGGGTGCTCGCCCACGTGCTCACCTGGTGGGTGGTGGCCATCAACCAGCTCGGCTCGATCCTGTTCTTCCTTGCGGGAGTCGCGGCGTTCGTTCGCCCGGCGACCTCCAGTGTCATCAACGCCGGACTCGTCAACTGGGGGACCTTCGCCGGCGCGGCCTGCTTCGCCATCGGCGGGCTGGTCCAGCTCTTCGACAAGCCAACTACGACAAGAACGGTGGTAGACCCAACGCCATGAACGCACTGAGCCAGTCAGCGGCCGAGACGCTCTTCGGCAACCGCTTCCTGACCGAGAGAGCCCCGTCGACGGCCTTCCCGCAGGGTGGGATGCCTCCCACCGACGCCCTGCGGCTGGTGGGCGAGGACCTCAACCTCGAAGGCGATCCGCAGCGCAACCTGGCCACCTTCGTCACGACGTGGATGGAGCCCGAGGCGCAGCGGATCATCGCCGAGAACCTGCACCGCAACTTCATCGACCACGCCGAGTACCCGGTCTCCGCCGAGATCGAGCAGCGCTGCGTCCGGATGCTGGCCGACCTCTTCCACGCTCCGGGCGAGACGACGGGCTGCCGGACCCAGGGCTCGTCCGAGGCGATCATGCTCGGCGCCCTGTCCTTGAAGTGGAAGTGGAAGGAGCGTCGTCAGGCAGCGAACCTGTCGACGGACCGCCCGAACCTCGTCTTCGGCGGGGACGTCCACGTGGTGTGGGAGAAGTTCTGCCGCTACTTCGACGTCGAACCGCGGATCGTCCCCCTGGCGGAGAACAAGTACACGATCGGCCCCGAGGACGTGGAGCCGCACCTCGACGAGAACACCATCGGAGTCGCCGCCGTGCTCGGCACCACGTTCACCGGGCACATGGACGACATCGTGGGGATCAACAACCTCCTGCTCGACATCAGGAAGAAGCGGGACCTGGACATCCCGCTCCACGTGGACGGCGCCAGCGGCGGGTTCGTGTGGCCGTTCCTGTACCCCGACTCCCCGTGGGACTTCCGTCTCGAGCAGGTCCGCTCGATCAACGTGTCGGGACACAAGTACGGGCTCGTCTACCCGGGGATCGGCTGGCTGGTCTTCCGCGAGGAGTCCGACCTGGCCAAGGACCTGGTGTTCTACGAGAACTACCTCGGCAAGACCGACGCCACCTTCACGCTGAACTTCTCGACGGGCGCCGCGATGGTGCTGGCGCAGTACTACAACTTCGTCCGCCTCGGACGCGACGGCTACACCTACGTGATGAAGCAGATGCAGCAGAACGCCCAGGCGCTGGCGGCCAACCTGCGCGACAGCGGCAGGTTCGAGGTGATCGGCGCCGACGCGGAGCAGCTCCCTCTGGTGGCGTTCCGGCTCTCCGGCGAGCACAACAACTACGACGAGTCCGACATCGCCTGGCAGCTGTCGGCCGAGCGCGGCTGGATGGTGCCGGCGTACACCCTCCCTCCCAACGCCGAGAAGGTGAAGATCATGCGGGCGTTGGTCAAGGAGACGATGAGTCGCGAACAGGTCGAGCGCCTGAGTCAGGACATCGCGGACGCGTGCGCGACCCTCGACCTGAAGGGCGGCGCCCACCCCGTCGAGCGCGAGCAGACCAAGATGGGGACCGGATACTGACACCCGGCACCTGCCTCGCACGCCCATGAAGATCGGGACGGGCTCGTCCGTGCGTCGGTGGGTGGCCGACATCGCACCGCGGCGCGCCACCGTCAAGCAGGACCTCGTGGCCGGCGTACCGGGGGCCATCAGCAGCGTCCCGGACGGGATGGCGGCGGGGGTCCTGGCCGGGGTCAGCCCCGTGCACGGGCTGTACGCCAGCATCTTCGGCCCGATCGGCGGCGGCCTGACGTCGAGCAGCAGGCTGATGGTGATCACCACGACCAGCGCCGCGGCGCTGGCGGCCGGGTCCGCCGTCGCGAGTGTGCCTGAGGAACGGCGATCCGAGGCCCTGTTCCTGCTGACCCTGATCGCCGGCGGCCTGATGGTCGCCGCGGCCATCCTTCGCCTGGGTCGCTTCACCAGGTTCGTGCCGCACTCGGTGATGATCGGCTTCCTCACCGGCGTGGCGGTGAACATCGTCCTGGGACAGCTGCCTGACCTGGTGGGCTCGGACGTCTCCGGCGACTTCGCCCTGGCCAAGGCCTGGCACCTGTTGCTCGACCTCCCGAGCATCGACGTCGCCTCGCTGGTCACGGGTGTGTCGGCCATCGTGATCCTGGTGTCCCTGGCCAGCACGAGGTTGGCTGCCTACTCGTCGCTGATCGCACTGGTGGTCCCGACGGTGGCGGTGGTCGCCCTGGGCGCCGACACGGTCCAGCGCGTGCGCGACGTCGGCGAGATCCCGCGCGGCCTGCCACTGCCCGCACTCCCCCAGCTCAGCGAGCTCTCCTCCGACGTCATCCTGGGCGCGTGTGCCGTCGCGGCGCTCGTGCTGATCCAGGGAGCCGGCGTCAGCGAGTCCGCGCCCAACCCTGACGGCGCGAGATCGGAGCCGAACCGGGACTTCCTGGCCCAGGGAGTCGGGAACCTGCTGTCCGGCCTCTTCCGGGGACAACCCGTCGGGGGCTCGGTCGGCCAGACCGCCCTGAGCGTCGCGGCCGGCGCGCGTGACCGCTGGGCGGCGATCTTCGCCGGCATCTGGATGGCGATCATCCTGTTGGCGTTCTCCGGCATCGTGGGCACCGTCGCCATGCCCACGCTGGCAGCGGTGCTGATCGTGGCCGCCATCGGATCCCTGCGCACCGGGCAGGTGCGCGCCATCATGCGTACCTCGCGTGCCTCGCAGATCGCCGTCATCGCGACGTTCGTGGCGACCCTGCTGCTGCCCGTCGCCGCCGCCGTCGGGCTCGGTGTCATCTTCGCCCTGCTGATGCAGCTCAACCGCGAGGCCCTCGACCTGCGGATCGTCGAGCTCGTCCCCACGGACACCGGGTCGTTCGTCGAGAAGCCGGCGCCCCAGGCTCTGGAGTCGCGGCGGGTCGTCCTGCTCGACATCTACGGGAGCCTCTACTACGCGGGCGCCCGCACGCTCCAGGCTCATCTGCCGGATCCTCAGGACGCGGTGGCTCCGGCGGTGGTGCTGCGGCTGCGCGGCCGCGCGCTGCTGGGAGCCACGTCGTACGCCGTGTTGTCGGACTACGCAGCCCGGATCGCTGCCGTCGGCGGCCGGTTCTACCTGACCGGGCTCGATCCCGAGGTCCTCGCCCAGGTGCAGCGCAACCGCACCGTCGAGTCCGCCGGCGACGTCCGGCTGTACGTGGCCACTGATGTGATCGGCGAGGCCAGCCTCGAGGCCTACCACCACGCTCAGGAGTGGCTGGCCACCGAGTCCTGACCATCGGGTCGGCCCCGGGCGCGACGATGGCGAACGACGAGGAACACGACCGCGAGGACCACGGTGGTCACCAGCCCCGCGATGATGAAGGACGCCAGCGGGTTGTCGCCCAGGGCCACGCCGATCTGGTACGCCAGCACGCAGGTGAAGGCGCTCCACAGGGTGCCTCCGATGACGGACCACACCAGGAACCGCCGGTACCGGATGCTCGAGAGCCCCATGCTCGCGTTCACGACGAACCTCATGCCCGGCAGGTAGCGGCCACCGATGATGAGGAGGGGTGCGCTCGAGTCCAGCAGGTCCAGGGCCTGACGCACCTTGTCGTTCGACTTGGCCTCCTCGACGCGGCCCTCGAACCTGCGAGAGGACCTGCGCGCCAGCCAGAAGAGTCCGGAGTCGCCGACGATGGCGCCGAGCGCACCCATCACGATGATGGGGCCGAGGTCCAGCTTGCCCTGGGCGGCCATGGTCGACGCGGCGTTCAGCGTCGTCTCTCCGGGGAAGATCGGGATCACGCCGTCAAGGGCGACCAGGAGGAAGACCCAGAAGTAGGACAACCGCGGGTTCTCGGGGTTCTCGATGGAGAGGCCGTCGTTGGTGAGCACGTACACGACCGAGGCCACGGCGCACACGGCCGTCACGACGACGACCGAGACCACCAGGGCCTTCCCCCGCGAGGACAGGTCGTGCCAGCGCCGCAGGGGCGTCGTCACGACGCGAGGCGTTTCGCCCGCGTGGTCATACGGCGAGGCTCACCGGGAAGGTCGCCACCCAGGCCAGGGCGCCGACCAGCACGAGCGTGCCGGCGATGGTCGTCACCCAGCGCAGTCGACGGTTGCTGAGCCGCGTGCTCATCCCCGCGAAGAAGAGCACGATGGCGTACAGCACCACGGTCAGCACGTAGTTGCTCGAGCGCTGGATGTCGAGCCGTACCTCCGCGGCCGACGCCTCGGCCTCGGCGTCGAGCTCCTCTGCCTGCTTCTTGGCGGCGACCTGGTACTCCTCCATGACGAAGGGTGTGGTCGGCGCGTCGGCGTTGGTCAACGGTTGCTGGGCGATCCAGGCTTCGTACGCGGGCTGGAACTCGTCGCGGAAGCGGTCGACGTAGAAGTCGGCGACCTTCGTCTCCCCCCGCAGGTCCGCGTCGGCCCAGGCGATGAAGGTGGCCACGTCGACCTGGGTCTGCGTCCTCGCGAGGCCGTCGGCCCGCGCGGCGTCGATCCGGATCGCGTTCGTCCGGCCCGCGGCCGCAGCCTGCTCGCCGTTCCACCGAGTGGCCTGGTAGCTGCTCCACGACGTGGCGAGCGCCGCCACGACCAACAGGACGGTGACGAGCAGCTCCTGCCAGTTGCGCCCGCTGTCCGGCGGCGCGTCAGCGGGCGTTGCCATGCTCGTCACAGGGAGCCGACACCGTGAGGCCGACGGCCTCGGTCTGGATGTCGATCAGGCGGAGGGTCCGCTCCATCGCCGTCGGGCTGCAGCCGGCCGATCCCGTCGCCGTGCGGATGGTCGAAGAACACCAGCAGCTGGAGGAGGAGCGCGATCACGACCGTGACGCTCCCCATCAGCATGCCTTGGGTCACCCGCCCTTCCGCCGGGTCCGCGAAGAACAGCAGGTAGGCGAAGACGACGGCCGAGATGAGCGAACAGGGCGAGCCACAGCGGAAGCGGGATGATGCCTTCCGCCCCGTGGACCCGGGCGATCCGCGCCTGCTCCCGGTCGGAGGTCTGGTCCATCCACCGGTCGTAGGCCGACTGCTCGGTGGCCGTCTGCGGGTCGACGGTCGAGATGGTCAGGAACATCTCGGCTCCCCACGGGTTGATCCGGTCGCCGAGCGTGCCGGCGGCGAGCGCATCCCACTCGGGCCCCGCCACGTTGCGCGCGTAGCAGACGAGCTCGCCCGTGAGCTCGGCGGAGACGTCGGGCAGGAACTGAGCCGTCTGGACCTGCTGCGCCACGATCGTCGCCTCTTCCTCGGCGCCGGAACGAGACTCGTCGTAGGACGAGAAGGCCAGGAAGATGATGAAGCCGAGCAGCACGGAGAAGCCGGTCGCCAGCACGCCGAACACGCCTGAGGCGCGGTCACCGTCGGTGAAGTAGCTGCCCTCCGGCGCGCGACGGCGCACCAGGAGCATCGCCGTCACCGTGATCGCGGTGATGACGAGCGTGGCGACCAGACCAAGAAGGACGTTCACTCAGGAGTGCCTTCCTGGTCCCGGGTCGTCAGTCAGCCGTTGAGGATGCGGTTCTTCTGGGTCTCGAACTCGAAGTCGGTGAGCACGCCCGCCTCCTTGAGCGCGCCGAGCTCCTTGAGCTGGGCCAGCTTGGCGTCCATGTCGGGGGCCGGTGCGGCTTCCGGCGGAGGCGGCGCCTGGTACTGCTGAGGGGCCTCCTCGTACTGCTGCGGCGCCTGCTGCTGCTCCTTGGACGCCCAGCGGTTGGCCTGGCGGCGGGAGACGTTGTTGGAGACGTGCGTGGCCGTACCCGCGATCACCGCTGTCCGGGCGACCCCGCGAAGAAGTCCTGGCATGGGCTGTACCTCTCTGTTCTCGTGTTGTCAGACGGAGTCGGCGGAGTCGGCGGCCTCCAGGGCCGCCAGCATCGCCTGGATGGGAATGCGACCGCTCGCGACGAGCTGTCCGCCACCGCGCCTCACCGCGGCGGCGAAGGGACCGGCCCAGACGTTCTCGTAGACGAGGATGCCTGCCGAGCTGCCGGGTTCGAGGATGCCTCCGGCCTCCTCGATGTCGTCGTCGCCGATCAACCCGGACGACGCGCCCTCGAACACCGCGAGGTCGAGCTCACCGTCGTCGTCGAGGTCGGCGATCGCGATCCCCTTCACCGACCCGTCCAGGTCCTTGGTGACGAAGACGAGGTCGAGGATGCGGACGATGCCGCGGTCGACGAGGTCGATGAGGTGCGGGAAGGCCTCACCGTTCATCTTGCTGCCGGGAAACTCGACCACGATGTAGTCGATCGGCCCCATCTCGTCAAGGTCGTCGGTCATGCGCTCCTCCTCGAAGACTCGGACGGCGGATCCGGAAGGCCGCCTCGTTCGGACCCTAGGCAACGGAGTCGTCGGGTGGCATCACCCGTTCCGGATGAGGGCGCGCCGGTCAGGGCTTGATGTCGGAGCCGTGGACCGTGAGCGCGAGGATCACCACGATGCCGAGCGAGACCATGACCAGGGACAAGACGGGGTAGGCGCCCACGAAGGCGAAGCTGCCGATGAGGCTGCCCACAGCCATCAGCACGCCGACCGCGCGCGCCCACGTCTGGCCGGCGAACACGCAGAGGCCGGCCACGATGAGGACCGCTCCCCCCAGCAGGTGCACCCAGCCCCACGTCGTGAGGCTGATGTCGGTGATCGGACCGTTCCCGACGGCCGGGAAGTAGTCGGCGTCCACGATGGCGACCAGACCCTGCATCACGTGGAAGGAGCCGAGCAGCATCATGCACACGGCTGCGAACGCGATCCAGCCGACCCACGAGGAGGCCCGGGGGTACGGGCCGGCCGACGGTGTCGTCGACCGCGGCGCGTCCGGCTGGGAAGTCATGATGTCCCGCTCTCCCTGGTCGTGGTGGCCCTATCCTGCTGACCGCCCGGCCCACGTGCCTCACCCGTTCCGGATGATGCCGTGGACGGGCCGCCGACGAGCCGGCCTTCACCCGTGAGGGATGACGACACCCGAGGGCAGACGGCGGAGCGTGGTCGGCGCGTCGCAAGAGTCCAGGTCACAGAGGTGGTGTGCGAGTGGTCGCTCCCGGGCAACGTGGCAGCGCAGGGTCCTGGTGGTGCGCCCCGTGAGAGGTTTCTCGTCCGAGCGTTCGGACGACGTCACCGCCCTGTCCCAGCGTGTGCGGGACTCCTTCATCGGACGCAGCATCCTTCGCTTCGTCCTGATGGAGGGTTTCGACCGGAGCATCGTCTTGTCCGCGCAGGTCTTCACCGCGCTGATCCCCCTGTTCATCATCGTCGCCAGCGTCGCACCGGCCGGGCAGGAGGACGTGATCAGCGAGGGGATCATCAACCGCTTTCGCCTCTCGGGCGCGTCGGCCGACGCGGTGGAGCAGCTGTTCGACACGCCAACCGGCGCCACCAGCAGCGTGACGGTCTTCAGCGCCCTGTTGCTGATCTACTCGGGCGTCGCCTTCACGCGGCGCCTGCAGCGGATGTACCGAGCGGCATGGGGGCGGGAGCAGGCCGGCATCCGCAGCGCCCTGTTCGCCACCCTGGGCCTGGCCGCCCTGATCCTGGAGTTCGTGGTCGCCTACGGCATCCGTGAGTTCACCACCCTGTTCCCCTTCGAGTGGCTCTGGGCCATCCCCATCTCGTTGGTGACCGGCCTGGTGCTCTGGACGTCGATCCCCTACCTGCTCCTGGAGCGGCAGCTGCACTGGCGACGACTCTTGGTCGCCGGCGCCGCGGCGGCCGTGGGGATGACCATCTTCGCGATCGGCACACCGATCTACATGCCCGACGTGATGACGCGGGCCACGAACGAGTTCGGCCTGTTCGGCGTCACCATCACCCTCATCGGGTGGCTGCTGGCCGCCTCGTTCATCCTCGTCGCCGCGACGGCCATCGGAGCAGAGTTCGACTCCTCGAACGCGCCCTGGCTGGCCGGGCTGAAGATCCGGTTCGGCCTGGTGGACCCGGCCGCCGAGGCCCCGGTCACCATCTCGACCGAACGTCTCGGGCTCACGAGGGGCGACCTGGCGGCCCTGACGAGGGTCCTGGTCAACTGGCTGATCATGATCGCGGCCGTCTGGATCGCGACCGCCGTGGTCCCCGGGATCGTCGTGAACGGCGGGCTGGGGACCTACCTCGCCATCTCCTTGCTCTTCGGGCTCGTCAACGCCGTGCTGGGCCCGGTCCTGTACTGGCTCGCAGGATCGCAGTCCTGGCTGCGCCTCGGTGGGTCCGCGCTCATCGTCAACGGGATCCTGTTCGCCGTGACGGCAGGCCTGAGCCCGAACCTGGACATCGGCGGGCTGGGCGGGGCCGTGCTGGGAGCGCTGGTCGTGGCCGTGGCCAGCACCCTGCTCGAGCTGGTGTTCCGCCCCATCCCGGAGGGCTCGAGCGACTCGACCTGACCCGTCGGCGGCGAATCACCCCGCTCGGGGGAAGACCGCCGCACCGGACGAGGCCCATATTGCAGGGCAGGCGGCTGCTTCCAGCCGCCGTCGACGACTTCCGGAGGACCTGACCCATGGGCCACGACCCGAGCTCCCGAGCCATCCTGCCGATCCCCCACCGGGTGGCGCCCGGCCTGACGACGTACGACGCGAAGGACCCGGACACGGCGTACCCGCCCATCGTGCCGTTGACCCCACCGAAGGGCGCGCCGAACGTCCTGGTCATCCTGCTCGACGACGTCGGGTTCGGCGCCTCCAGCGCGTTCGGCGGTCCGTGCGCCACTCCGACCGCCGAGCGGCTGGCCGCGGGGGGCCTGAAGTTCAACCGGTTCCACACGACGGCCCTGTGCGCGCCGACCAGACAGGCCATGCTCACCGGCCGCAACCACCACTCCGTGGGGATGGGCAGCATCACCGAGACGGCGACCTCGGCCCCGGGGAACTCCTCGGTGCTGCCCAACAACAAGGCGCCGGTGGCGCTGACCCTGAAGCTCAACGGCTACTCCACCGCCCAGTTCGGCAAGTGCCACGAGGTGCCCGTGTGGCAGTCGTCGTCGATGGGGCCGTTCGACGCCTGGCCCTCGGGCGGTGGCGGCTTCGAGACGTTCTACGGGTTCATCGGTGGGGAGAACAACCAGTACGACCCGGCGCTCTACGACGGCACGACGCCTGTCGAGCCGCCCGCCACGGCGGAGGAGGGCTACCACCTCACCGAGGACCTGGCGGACCGGGCCATCGGCTGGGTGCACCAGCAGAAGGCCCTGATGCCCGACAAGCCGTTCTTCGTCTACTTCGCGCCGGGAGCGACGCACGCGCCCCACCACGTCCCGTTGGAGTGGGCCGACAAGTACGCCGGCCAGTTCGACGAGGGCTGGGACGTCCAGCGGGAACGCACGTTCGCGCGGCAGAAGGAGCTCGGTGTCGTCCCCGCGGACGCGGACCTGAGCGAGCGCCACGACGTGATCCCGGCGTGGGACGACATGCCCGACGAGCTGAAGCCGGTGCTCGCCCGCCAGATGGAGGTCTACGCCGGGTTCCTCGAGCACACCGACCACCACGTCGGCCGGCTCATCGACGCGCTCGAGAGCCTGGAGGTCCTCGACGACACGCTGATCTACTACATCATCGGGGACAACGGTGCCTCCGCCGAGGGCACGATGAACGGCGCCTTCAACGAGATGGCGAACTTCAACGGGATGGCGGCGGTGGAGACGCCGGAGTTCCTGCTGAGCACCAAGGACCAGCTGGGCACACCGTCCTCCTACAACCACTACTCGGTCGGGTGGGCCTGGGCGATGAACAGCCCGCTCCAGTGGACCAAGCAGGTCGCCTCGCACTGGGGCGGGACCCGCAACGGGACGATCGTGCACTGGCCCAACGGGATCGAGGAGAAGGGCGGCCTGCGGTCGCAGTTCACCCACGTCATCGACGTGGCTCCGACCATCCTCGAGGCGGCCGGCCTGCCCGAGCCCACGATGGTCAACGGCGTGCTCCAGAGCCCCATGGAGGGCACGAGCATGGTCTACGCCTTCAAGGAGGCGGGACTCCCCCGAGCGCCACGACCTCCAGTACTTCGAGATGTTCGGCAACCGCGGCATCTACCACAAGGGCTGGAGCGCGGTCACCAAGCACAAGACGCCGTGGGTGATGGTCGGGGGTGACCTCCCGGCGTTCGACGACGACGTCTGGGAGCTCTACGACGGCACGCAGCGACTTCAGCCAGGCCCACGACCTGGCGGCGGAGAACCCCGAGATGCTCGCCAAGCTGCAACGGCTGTGGATCATCGAGGCGACCAAGTACAACGTGCTGCCCATCGACGACCGGGGCGCGGAGCGCCTGAACCCCGACCTCGCGGGTCGCCCGACGCTGATCCACGGGACCTCCCAGCAGTTCTTCCCAGGGATGGGGCGGCTCTCCGAGAACAGCGTGCTCAGCATCAAGAACAAGTCGTTCTCGGTCACGGCCGACGTCGACGTCCCCGACGGAGGCGTCGAGGGCGTGATCATCGCCCAGGGCGGTCGCTTCGGCGGGTGGACGGTGTTCGTCAAGGACAACCGGCTGACGTTCGTCTACAACGTCCTCGGCATCCACCACTTCGTCACCCAGGGCGACGAGCCGGTGCCGTCGGGCCACCACCAGCTGCGGGTGGAGTTCGCCTACGACGGCGGCGGCCTGGCCAAGGGCGGCGGCGTCACGCTGTACCACGACGGCACCGCCGTCGGCACCGGTCGCGTCGAGCTCACCCAGCCGATGGTCTTCTCGGCCGACGAGACGACCGACATCGGCTACGAGTCCGGCACCACCGTCTCGCCCGACTACACCGCTCACACGAGCCGGTTCACCGGCAAGATCGCCTGGGTCCAGCTCGACCTCGGCGACGACGACAACGACCACTTCATCGACCCCGAGGAGCGCGTGCGGATCGCCATGGCCCGCCAGTGAGCCAGGTGGTGGAACCCGAGCGTCAGGGGCGGACGAGGCAGCGGAAACCGAGGTGGCTGGTCGAGGTGTCCACGGTCTGTCGCTGGCGGGCGGCCGGCCGGTAGCGCAGGCAGTAGTTCGGCGCGCACAGGTGGGAGCCGCCCTTGACGACCTTCGGCGACGGCGCCTCGGGCGCCGCGGGCGAAGAAGGCTGCACGTCGGGCTCGCGTTGGGGTCCGCAACAGCTCGCCGCCGGCCCGACCTCGCTGCTGACCGGCGCCGCCGACCCAGCGCGCTCGGCGTGGCTCGTGGTGAAGTCCTGGCACGTCCACTCCCAGACGTTCCCGGTCATGTCGACCAGGCCGTAGCCGTTCGCGGGGAACTTGCCGACCGGGGAGGTGCGCTCGTAGCCGTCGAGCAGGTCGTTCTGCACGGGGAAGTCGCCCTGCCAGGTGTTGGCCATCATCCGTCCCCGCGGGGCGAACTCGTCTCCCCAGGCGAACACGGCGCCGTCGAGACCCCCGCGGGCCGCGAACTCCCACTCGGGCTCGGTCGGCAGCTCCTTGCCGGCCCAGGCGGCGTACGCCAGCGCGTCGGCGTACGCCACGTGCGTGACGGGGTGCAGGTCGCGGCCGTGCAGGGTGCTGTCCGGCCCTTCGGGATGCCGCCACTGCGCCGACGGCGTCCAGGACCACCAGGCCCGGAAGTCGTCCAGGCTGACGCGACGGCTCGGAGGGGTGAAGACGAGCGAGCCCGGCACCAGCTGCTCGGGATCCGCGTCCGGGAAGTCCAGTGCGTCGGGGGCGATCTCCGCGACCGTGACGTGGCCGGTCGCCTTCACGAACCGTCGGAACTCCGCCACGGTCACCGGGTGCTCGTCCATCCAGAAGCCGTCGACCCCGACCGTGTGGACGGGTCGCTCCTCGGGATAGAAGTCCTCGGAGCCCATCGCGAACTCCCCACCGGCGATCCAGACCATGTTCTTCGGGGGCCGTGCACTCGGCCCCGATCGCTCCACCACGTGCCTCCCCCTCGCAAGTCCGCAGCCACCCTAGTCAGGGGGTCACCCTCGCTGGGTGAAGCGTCCAGGTACGGACTGACCCACTCTGGTGGCTCGGGACGACCGACGCTGGAGGATGTCGATGGCAGACGCAAGTCTCGCTCCGGGGCTCACGCCCGAGCGCTTCGAGGAGCTGATGACCCTGCTGCAGGGTGCCGACTCCGTGGAGCTGAAGCTGACCGTCCCCGACGGTGACCAGCGGTCCGCGGTCCAGGCCCTCCAGATGGACCCCCTCGAGGCCGAGGTGCGCCAGGTCTTCTTCTTCGACACGCCGGACCTGACCCTCAACCAGCACGGTGTCATCGTCCGTGCCCGCCGGACCCCGGGCGGCGACGACAGCGTGGTGAAGCTGCGGCCCGTGGTGCCGAGCGAGGTCCCCCACCACCTGCGCACCCTCAAGGGCTTCGGGGTGGAGGTCGACGCCATGCCCGGCGGCTTCGTCTGCTCCGGTCGGCTCAAGGCGAAGCTGCGCGCGGGCAAGGTGAAGGAGGCCATGCTCGGTGAGCGCTCCGTGGGGTCGCTCTTCGACAAGAAGCAGCGAGCCTTCTTCGAGGACTGTGCCCCCGACGGCATCTCCCTCGACGACCTCGCCATCCTCGGGCCCATCACGGTGATGAAGCTGAAGTTCTCCCCCGACGGGTACGACGGCCGGATGGTCGCCGAGCTGTGGTTCTACCCGGACGGCTCACGCATCCTCGAGCTGTCGACGAAGGCGGCGACGACCGACACGTTCGACGTGGCCGCGCGGACCCGGCAGTTCCTCGAGCACCGCGGCGTCAACCTGAGCGGCGAGCAGCAGACCAAGACCAAGACGGCGCTCGAGTACTTCTCCTCCGAGCTGCGCTGAGCCGGCCTGCGACTCACCCCTCCGAGGTGACGGCCGCGGCGCCGAGGCTCCCTACGCTGGGTGGATGTTCAAGCAGCTGATCATCGTGTGGCTCGTCATCGCGGCAGCCATCGCCATCACCGCGGCCCTGGTGCCCTCGGTCGAGATCGACGGCGGCTTCTTCGGCCTGCTCGTCGTGGCGCTCGTCTTCGGCCTCGTCAACGCGATCATCGGGCCGCTCCTGCGACTGATCTCGCTGCCGCTGACGCTGGTGACCTTCGGCCTGTTCGCCCTGGTCATCAACGCGGCGCTGCTGGGCATCACCGCCGGTCTGACCGACTCGCTCGACGTGGGTGGATTCTTCGGGGTCGTCCTGGCCGCGCTGGTCATCTCGATCGTGACCAGCGTCCTGCTCTTCCTCGTCGGCCGGCTCTTCGGCGAGAAGCAGGCCGCGTAGCGCGCTCCCGCTAGGTCGACGCCCCCGGCGCGACGGGCGGCGTCTCCGCCGCCGGCGGGGTGGCCAGCACCTCGAGCACGAGCAGCACCACCGCGGTCACGAGCACGAAGGTCAACGCCGTGCCGCCGGTCGGGTGGTCCTGGGCGAGGTACCCGACGGCCGCCAGCCCCACGACCGCCAGCCGGAGGGGCCCGCGGTACTGCCCGAGGACCTCACCGAACCGCCCGGTCCGCAGGCCGGCGCGGGCACCGCCGCTCCTCAGGTGGGAGATCCCGTTCACGAGCCCGCGACGAGCGGAAGCGCCGGCTCCCCGATCGGCGCTGAACCAGGCCACCACGGCGACCGTCAGCGCCACCACGAGCAGACCCCGCAGGGCCACGCGGATGAACGAGACCAGCTGGTCGTAGACGGCACCGGCGGCCGCCGCGGAGCTGCTCGCGGGCAGGGCATCGAGGTAGTACGGCCGGATGATGTTGAGGGCGGCTCCCAGCAGCAGCATCGAGCCGGCCACCGCGAGGCCGGCGACGAGCACGATCCGCCGCCGGTCGCGAGCGATCATCACGGCCGCGGCGATCAGGCCGAGACCCACCACCGGCAGCCAGGTGCTCAGGTTGTCCAGGAAGCCGAGCAGCTTCTGCAGCTTGCCCAGGTTCTCGGACTGGACGATGGTGAACGTCGCGGTCACCTCGGGAATCCGCTCGGCGATGGCGAAGCCGGCGTCGACCAGCTGCCCCTTGACGGTGTTGATCAGCACCGCGAGGTTGACGCTGACGGCGCCGTTGTCGACCGCGACGGCTCCCCCGGAGTCGCCCAGGAGCGCCGCCACCAGCTCTTCGTGGGCCGTCCGGTTGGCCGCGACCCAGGCCTCTTCGAAGGCGTCCGAGGCGACCAGCGCCACGATGCGGTCGTGGACGAAGCTGCGGATGCCGGTCGCGAGCGGGCCGGCGAGCGCACCCAGCGTGGCCGCGGCCCGGGGCGGCAGCCCCTGCCCCTCGAGCGCCTGGACGACCTCGTCCACGGCCGCGTCGAGATCCAGGTAGCTGTAGATGACCTCCTCGACGCGCACGACGACGGCGGCCTGGACGTCCGGGTCGCTGGCCAGCGGTGCCACGGTCGCCAGGTACCGGTCGGTGTCCTGGATCTGGCCGCTCGCCCAGGTCGACAGCACCGACAGGGGCGCCAGCAGGGCGGCCACCGCCACCAGCAGCCCCGCCACGACCGGCCGCCACCAGCCGCGCCGGTCGCCCGGGGTGGTCGGCTCCTTCTCCGCCTTCAGGCGGGCGACCTCCTCCCGCAGCCTGGCAAGCTCCTCGGCGTCGGTCTGGGGACGTGGCTCCACGGGGTCAGCGGCTGGTCATGCTCCACCGTGCCCCGTCGATCGGCGGCGGTGACGTCACCCGTGGAGGGTGACGCGCTGCCGGGGTATCGAGGAACAGGGTGTGTCCTGTCAGCGCTCCCGGCGACGAATGGAGGCCTCCGTGTCGAGAGCCGCCTACGAGATCCACGCCGCGGGAGAGGTGCCCCGCGACATGCTGGAGGACTTCGCGGGGGTCAGCGTGTCGATCGACCCTGCCGGGACCACGATCCACGCGTTGCTCGCCGACGAGTCCGAGCTGCACGGACTGCTCGACGTCCTCAGCCGCGGAGGTTTCCAGCTGGTCGACGTCCGCCGGGAGGCGTTCGACGCGTGGGAGGACGACTCCTCCCTCGCGGAGTCCCCGCCGGCCGATCTCTGAGGCGTCAGCGCGAAGCCCTCACTCCGCGGTCAACGTCGCGTCCCTCCGGCGTCAACTCCGTATACTCAGGCGACCCACACCGCGTGAGTGAGATGACGATGACGACCAGCAGGGAGAGGCAGCCCTTCAGCGACCTCGTGGCACCCGCACCGTCGGTCGACCAGTTCATCGAAGCGAAGCTCCACCGCCCTCGCCGACGCGACAGCTGGGTCCACCGGGACCGCCTGGTCGAGGCCCTGGATCGGGCGGTCACCCATCCGGTCACCCTGGTGGCGGCCCCCGCGGGGTACGGCAAGACCACCGCGTTGGCCCAGTGGCTCGACCGACCCGACGGACCGGCCACCGCATGGGTGTCCCTGGACCCAGGAGACAACGATCCCGACCGGCTGTGGTCCCACGTCGTGGTGGCGCTCGAGCGCGCCGGGTGCGTGCTGCCCGTCAGCGAGCCTGCCCGCGTGGTCGGTGCCACCAGCGCCACCACTCCGCGGGCGGTCCTGCCAGCCCTGCTGAACGCGCTGGCGGCCGTGCCCGACGACATCGTCCTCGTCCTCGACGACTTCCACTTCGTCCAGTCGCCCGCCTGCCACGAGCAGGTCCAGTTCCTGATCGCGGGGCTGCCGGCGCAGGCCCACCTGGTCATCGCCACCCGCTCCGACCCCGGTCTGCGGCTGGGGCGGCTCCGCGCCTCGAGCGACCTGGCCGAGATCCGGGCCGGCGACCTGAGCTTCACCTCGGCCGAGGCGACCGAGCTGCTCGCCAACGACGACGTGCGCCTGCACGAGGCGACCGTCTCGCAGCTGATGGAGCGCACCGAGGGCTGGCCCGCGGGGCTCTACCTGGCGACCCTCTCGCTGGCCGGCCGGCCCGACCCCGACGAGTTCGTGCGGAAGTTCAGCGGCGGGAACAGGTTCATCGGTGACTACCTGACCGAGGAGGTGCTCAGCCGGCATCCCGATCGGGTGCGGGAGTTCATCACGATGGCCTCGATCCTCGACCGGTTCACCGCCTCGTTGTGCGACCACGTCCGCGACGCCACCGACTCCGCCGCGATCATCCACGACCTCGCACGATCGAACCTGTTCGTCGTCCCCCTGGACGAGGAGCGCGAGTGGTTCCGGTTCCACCACCTCTTCGCCGCCGTGGCGCGCAGCGAGCTGGAGCTCGCGCACCCGGACCACGTGAGGACCCTGCACGCGCGCGCCGCCGAGTGGTTCGTGTCCCACGGCCACACGGACGAGGCGATCCAGCATCTCCTGGCCGCTGACCGCACCGAGGAGGCCGCGCTGCTCGTGCAGGCCAACTGGCTGACGTACGTCGACGCCGGCCGCGGCGCGACCGTCCTGGGCTGGCTCGACTCCCTGGGATCGCCCGCTGCGTCCAGCAGCCCCGCCGCGCGCGTGACGACGGCGTGGATGGCGGCGCTGGTGGGCAACGAGGCGGTCCTGGCCGACCAGCTCGCGGCGCTGGCCGATGTCGGTGACTACGGCCCGCTCCCCGACGGTTCTCGTTCCGTCGAGTCCGCCGTCGCCATGATCCGTGGGCTCTTCGGCTACGGGGGCCCTCTCGACACCCTGGCAGCGGCGCGGCGCGCGGTGGAGATCGAGACCGACAGCCAGTCCCCGCAGTACGCCATCGCCCACGTGAGCCTCGGCCATGCGCTCTACCTGCTGGGTGAGCTGGACGAGGCGATCATCCCGTTGCGGGTGGCCTCGCGCAGCGACCGGGCCCCCGGAGTGGTCCGGGTGCTGAGCCTGTCACTGGAGTCCTTCGTCGAGACCGCGCGCGGCGACCTCGTGCGCGCTCGCGACTGCGCCGAGCGCGCCATGGACATCGTCGACGCCCACGGCCTGCGCGCCTCGCCCCATGCGTCCCTGGCGTTCACGGCGCTGGGTCAGGCGCAGGCCGCGGCGGGCAAGGTCGACGATGCGCTCGAGACCCTCGAGGTGGGCCTGGCCATCCGCCGTCAGACGACCGCCCAGGGCGTCTGGGGTCCGATCCACCACCTCCTGGTCACGGCACGGGTGGCCGCCCAGACGGGCCGTCACGGATGGGCACGCGAGCTGCTGGCCGAGCTGTCCACCCTGATGGGTCGCTACTCGGACGGCATGTCCGTGATGCACGCGAGGGTCGCCGAGGTGCAGCGCCTCCTCAGCGACGGCGCGGCCGACGAGTCGTTCGAGGAGCCGCTCACGAGCCGAGAGCTGGACGTCCTCCGGCTGCTCCAAGGTGACCTGGTGCTCAACGACATCGCCGACGAGCTCTACCTCTCCTCCAACACCGTCAAGACGCACGCGCGTGCGGTCTATCGCAAGCTGGGCGCCCACTCGAGGGCCGAGGCCGTCCAGATCGCGCGTCGGCAGTCACTGATCTGAGGGCGAGCGGCCGCGATCTCACCCGGGTGAGATTGCGGCGTGGGTGATTCGGTTTCACCCCTCGGGGTGGGTTCATGGGCAGGCACGGCTGGTTGTCCACGAAAGGGCCCATCGATGACGACACTTGCCTCGCCCGCCTCGAGCTCGGCGGACGGTCACCCCCCGCTGCTACGAGCAGTCCCGGACCCGACCCCCGACGGGGACAGCCACGACCTGGGGCTGGGCCGTCGTGGAGATCCGCAAGGACGGGACCTGGGGAGACCCTCGTGTCCTCCCGGCCACGGAAGCGATCGACGGCCCGATGGCCGCAGCCGCGCCCGACGCGCGCCCGCTGCGCGAGCTGGCGCCGGTGCTGCAGGCCCACCTCGGGTCCCTCCACGTGGCGAACGGCAACCTCCACGAGGCTGCGGCGGCGTTCAGCCGCGGCACGGACGCCACGGCCTGGTCCCCGGCTCGTACCGAGTGCCTGGGGCGGCTCGCTCACGTCCGGGCGCTCCAGGGCGACCTGCGGCGAGCGGGTCGGGTGGCCGGCCTGGTGCCGACCCCGGTCCCGGGCGTGGCGAGCCCCGGCGCTGCCCACGCCCAGCTGGCCAGGGCGTGGATCGCCCTCGAACGCGCCGACTTCGCCGACGCACGCCGGCGTCTCGAGCTCGTGGCCTTCTGCTCCGGACCGCACCAGGAGGCGTGGCTGGCGACGAGCGTGCTGCTCGTCGAAGCCCGCCTCCTGATCGCGTCGGGTGAGCCCGACGCCGCGACCCGACTGATCGTCGGTGCGGCCGAGGTCGGGTCGGTCACCGGCGGGTCCGGTTGGCTGTCCGACATCCTCACGATCGCCAAGGCCGAGGCGTTGTTGGCGTCCGGGGAGTCGCAACGGGCGTTGGCCACCCTGACCCCGGTGCCCACGCGCGCGGGCGCCGCTGCGGCCGTCCTGGCGGCAGCCGCCCGGCGAGGCATCGGCGACATCCGGGGCGCCCAGGCCGTCCTGCGCACGGTGGCGGCGGACCTCGACCGCGAGCCACTGGCTCTCCAGATCCAGGCGTGGCTGCTCGAGTCCCGCCTCGAGGACGACCGGGGGAAGCACGACCGTGCCCGCATGGTGCTCGATCGGGCTCTGAGGTCGGCCACGGCCGAGCAGATGCGCCTGCCCGTGATGCGAGAGCGCCGATGGCTCCGCGGGTGCGTCGACCGGGACCCCGGGCTCCAGCGGTCGCATCGCGACTTCCTGTCGACCTGCCGGCTCGACCACGACACGGTCCAGCTGCGGCGGGCACCTCACCCCACGGCCGACGACGTCCTGGTGGCTGCGTTGACGGAGCGGGAGGGGCAGGTCCTCGACCTGTTGGCCCAGATGTACTCCACGGAGGAGATCGCGACCGAGCTCTTCGTCTCGGCCAACACCGTCAAGACCCACCTCAAGGGCATCTTCGGCAAGCTGGGCGTGAACCGTCGGGTGGACGCCGTACGCCGCGGCCGTCAGCTCGGGCTCTGCTAGGAGCGCTGAGCAGCGGCGCGGACCCGGCGCACGCGCTCGATGCCGGCCCCGGAGTCCGTGCAGGCGCGGAGGAAGCGACGCAGGTCGGCCGAGCCGAGGGCGAGCCGCACCTGGGTCCGCTCGGGCACGACGGCGTGGGGCCAGCTGAGGTAGCGGAGCAGGGACTGTCCCAGCTCGCCGGCGACCCGTACCTCGTAGGTGGCCCCACCTGCCTGCGCCACCGGCGGCACGCGGTGGACGTCGGTGAGGACCACACCCACGGAGGAGAGCTTGTGGAGCAGGGCGTCGAGCTGCGCAGGCTCTCCGACCCGCCGGCGCAGCGCGGTCTCGGGAACGCAGGTGCGGACCGCCATGCCGGGGAACTGCGAGCGCAGGGCGTCGGGCAGTCCGCGTCGCAGCTCGATGTCGTAGACGACCTCGCGGTCGTCATCGATCTCGACTGGAGGCTCCATGCGGACACGGTCCTCGCTCCGCTCCCCCGACGCGTCACCCTTCGTGGGTGAGGCCCGCCGCGACCCTGGCTCTCATGCTGGTGCCCACGAGACGTCGAGCAGGAGGGCGAACCATGTCAACAGGCGAACCCGCCGGGGGCCAAGACCCGTGGCGCAAGGAGCAGGAACGCACCGGCTGGTACGGCTGGATCGCGTTCGCGGGCATCATGCTGATCGTCCTCGGGCTCTTCCACGGGCTGATGGGTCTGCTCGCCATCTTCGAGGAGGACTACTACGCCGTCGGTGACAAGGGCCTGATGATCTCCGTCGACTACAGCGCGTGGGGATGGGTGCACCTCATCCTCGGCATCGTCACGGTGTTCGCGGGGTTCGCGCTGACGCGAGGAGCGACCTGGGCGCGCATCGTGGCCGTCGTGGTCGCGGTGGTGAGCGCCCTGACCAACGTGGCCTTCATGTCCGCGTACCCGATCTGGTCGGTCATCATGATCGCGATCAACATCCTGGTCATCTTCGCGGTCACGGCTCACGGTGACCGCGACTCGCTCGAGGGCTACTGATCTTCCACGGGCTCGCGCTGGGCGCGGCGGCCCCACCACCGAGCCCCGTGACGGGAACATGACCACCATGACCCGGCAGGTACGCGACCGCCAGCGCTCTGCCAGCACCGGAGTCGCAGCATGAGCGAACCGAACGGAGCCGCCGCGCCCGTCGAGCCGGCGCCGCACCTCCCCACGTCCCAGGGACGCGGCGTGCGCTTCTTCGACGTGCTCCGGCTGCTGCTGACCTGGGGACTGACGTTCCTGTCCCTGCTGCTGACGGCCAAGCTGCTCCCCGGTTTCACGTACACGTCGTGGTTGCCGTTGGCGGCCGCGGCCGCGGTCGCCGGTCTCGTCGGCATGATCGTGCGTCCCGTGCTCGTCGAGGTGGCCGCCGCCATCGGCTGGCTCGCCGTAGCGGCGGCGACCCTGTTCGGCCAGGCGATCGTGATGCAGATCGCGATGGAGATCGTCCCCGGCGCGTCGTTCGACTCGTTCGGCACCGCGGTCGCGGCGGCCTGGCTCACCGCAGCGTTCTCGACCCTGCTCGTGTGGCTGGTCAGTGCCGGCACCGACGAGTCCTTCGCCGCGAGCCTGCTGCGGATCAAGCCGGGCAAGGTCCCCGACCCCGATGTCGACGGCGTCGTGTTCGTCCAGCTCGACGGTGTCTCCTTCCCCGTCATGCAGTGGGTGCTGCAGTCCGGGACGATGCCGACGCTGCGCCGCTGGCTCGACACCGGCTCGCACGCGGTCCACGAGTGGACCGTGCAGCTGCCCTGCACGACGCCGGCCAGCCAGCAGGCCATCCTCCAGGGCAGCGCCGACGGGATCCCGGCGTTCCGCTGGTACGACCGCGACCTGGGGCGCGTCCTGGTGGCCAACCGTCCCGACGACGCCTCCATCATCGAGTCCCGCGCCAGCACCGGGCGTGGCCTGCTCGCCGACGACGGGGTGTCGGTCTCCAACCTCTTCACCGGCGACGCCGCGAAGGCGTCGATGACCATGAGCCGCCTGGAGGTGACGCGAGGGTCGCGCCGCACCCGCCAGGTGTTCGGACGCTTCCTCATCAGGCCCGACGGCCTGGTGCGGAGCATCTCCCGCACGATCGCGGAGATGGTCCGGGAGCGGTTCCAGGCGACGCGACAGCGGCGGCTCGAGGTCCATCCGCGGGTGCACCGCTCGTGGACGTTCGCCGGCCTGCGCGCCTTCAGCAACTGCCTGCTGCGTGACCTCAACACCGCCGTGGTGAGCGAGGAGATGATGCGCGGTGCCCGCAGCATCTACGTGGACTACGTCGACTACGACGAGATCGGGCACCACGCAGGGGCCACCCGCATCGAGTCCCTGGCGGCGCTCGGCGGCCTCGACCAGGTGGTGGCGATCCTGGAGAAGGTGGCGCAGCGCGCGCCCCGCACGTACCACCTGGTCCTGCTCAGCGACCACGGCCAGTCGCAGGGGGAGCCCTTCGCGGCGAGGTACGGCATCGACCTCAGCGACCTGTGCCGGTCCCTGACCGACTCGCAGACGACCGGCATCGAGGGCAGCATCGAGGGCTGGGGCAGGGTCGACTCGGTCCTGGAGGACCTCGGTGGGACCCGCACCACCGGCGTGCAGCAGGCGGCCTCGCGCCGGGTCGACAAGGTCCTCAAGCCGGAGGGCTCCGACGCGGAGGAGGCCGAGCTGATCGTGCTCGCCGGCGGCAACCTGGGGATGGTCTACGTCCCTGGCCCCGAGCGGCTCCTGCTCGAGGAGATCGAGGCCCGGTGGCCCGCGCTGATCCCGGGTCTCGTCGCCCACCCCGGGGTCGCGTTCGTCAGCGCCCTGAGCAGCACCGGGCCGGTCGCCATCGGGGAGCACGGCCGCCGGGACCTCTCGACCGGTGTGGTCGAGGGTGTCGACCCGCTGCTTCCCTTCGGGGACCACGCGCCGGCCATGCTGGCGACGGCGACCCGGATGGACCGGGCTCCCGAGCTCTACGTCAACAGCTCTTTCGACCTCGACACGATGGACGTGGCGGCCTTCGAACCCCTCGTGGGATGCCATGGTGGTCTCGGTGGGTGGCAGGACCGCGGATTCGTGCTGGCACCATCACACCTGCTCGCCCCGTCCGAGCCGATCATGGGCGGCGACGAGCTGCACCAGCACCTCGTGGGCATGCTCGAGGCGCTGGGGCACCGGACTGAACTGCAGAGGAGCACCCCGTGAGTGAGCCAGTGAGTGACACCCTGACCGTGAGACCGACCCGGACGACCCTCCTGTTCGTCACCGCAGCCGCGGTCGTGATCGTCATCGGCGGCCTCAAGGCCGCGAACCACATCGTGGCGCCGGTGATGCTGTCCCTGTCGCTGGTGATCGTGGTGCACCCGCTGCGGGCGAGGTTCGAGAGGCACATGCCGAGATGGGCGGCCTCCATCATCGTGCTCATCACGACGGTCATGCTGATCCTCAGTCTCGCGATCGCCGTCGCCGTGTCGCTCGGCCAGCTGGCCAAGCTGATCCCGACGTACGCCACGGAGATGAACGGCTACGTCGCCGACGTCGGCGAGGGGCTGAAGAACCTCGGCGTCGGCTCGGACCAGAGCGACTCGATGGTCAACTCCGCCGACGTGGGAAAGCTGGTCGACCTGGTGACGTCGGTCCTCTCGAGCGTGCTGGACACGCTCACGAGCCTGTTCTTCATCGTCACGCTCCTGGCCTTCCTGGCCTTCGACTCCGCCAAGACCGAGCGACTGGCCGAGGGCGCGCGCCGGCACCGCCCGTACCTCGTGGACGCCATGGCCTCGTTCGCGCGGGGCACGCGAAGCTACCTCGGGGTGTCGGCGGTCTTCGGCCTGATCGTGGCCGTGATCGACACCGCCCTGCTGTACCTCCTCGGTGTCCCGGGGGCCTTCATCTGGGGCGTGTTGGCGTTCGTGACCAACTTCATCCCCAACATCGGCTTCATCATCGGCATCATCCCCCCGGCCATCATCGCCCTCCTCGAAGGCGGTCCGAGCCTGATGCTCGCGGTGATCGTGCTGTACTGCCTGGTCAACCTGGTGCTCCAGTCCTTCATCCAGCCCCGCTACGTCGGCGCTTCCGTCGGTCTCACGACGAGCCTGACGTTCCTGTCCCTCATGTTCTGGACCTGGGTCCTCGGCCCGGTCGGCGCCCTGCTCGCCGTGCCGATGAGCCTGCTCTTCCGCGCGATCCTCATCGAGGCCGATCCAGAGGGAGCGTGGCGGATGCCCTTGGTCAGCGGGATTCCTGATGACGAACCCGCCGCCACCTGAGACCGAGCCGCCGTCGTCCACGTGGTCGCGGCCGGTCCGTACGTTGCTCGGGCTGCTCATCGCCTACTACGCGTACCCGGTGGAGCTGAGCGAGAGCGCTCCCCTCATCGTGGTCATCAGCCTGGCCGGGACCGTCGGCGGACTCCTCCTGGTCGGGACGATCATGGTCAAGGAGCTGGGCTACGTCCGCCATGGTGGTCCTGGCCGAGGACCCCGGTTGCTCGCGATGCTGCTGGTCCTCCTGGTCATGGCGTCCTCCTTGACGTTCTTCCTGCTCAACCAGACATGCCCCCGACCAGATCAGCGGCCTCGAGACCCGTACGGACGCGCTGTACTTCACGCTGTCGACCATGACCACCGTCGGCTTCGGCGACATTCACGCCGAGGGTCAGTTCGCCAGAGCCCTGGTGTGCGTGCTGCTCGTCTTCAACGTCGTGGTGGTCGCCTCGCTGATCCGGCTCTACACCACGGGCCGGGACCGGGGCGGGAAAGCGCGCGACTGAGCCACCTGCGGTGAGCGGGCGGGCACGGACCCGGCAGAGTGGTCCCATGGATGACAGCGACACGGGGGTCGCGGGGGCGCCCCACGACCACGCCGCCGACGTTCACCGTCGCAGGGCCGCGCACCTCTACGGGCTCATCGTCAGCGGCGCCGTGCTGGCCACCGCGTCCGACGAGTTCCGCCTGGGCCGGATCGCCGTCGTCCTGGTCGTCACGTTGCTCGTCTACTGGGCCGCCGAGACGTACGTGCACTGGATCGCCCTGCGAGCCCTCGTGCAACGCGACCTGACGGCCGGCGAGCGCCGCATGATCGTCCGCGACGGCTGGCCACTGGTCGCTGCCTGCGGTGTGCCGCTGCTCTTCCTGGGACTCGAGGCGCTCGTCGGCATGGAGACCAGCGTGGCTCTCGACCTCACGCTGGCCGTCAACGCGGTGCTGCTCTTCATCATCGGCTGGCAGATGGGCGAAGAGGGGCGCCTGGAGGGCGGCCGCCGCGTGCTCTCGGCCGTGGTCACGGGCATGCTCGGGATCACCTTGATCGCCCTCAAGGCGTTGCTCCACTGAGCCGTCCCGGCTACTGCAGGGCGGAGGTCAGCCGCATCGCGTTGTCGAGGTAGCGCTGGACCCAGGACCGCTCGCGCCACTCGCTGATGGTCAGCTCCTTCGACAGCGCCCGGTACTCGTCCTCGACCTCGCGGAACCGGGCGACGAGGTCGCGGCCCGTCACCATCATCGACACCTCGTGGTTGAGGGCGAAGGACCTCATGTCCATGTTGCTCGACCCGATCACCGCCACGTCGTCGTCGATGGAGAAGTACTTCGAGTGGAGGACGGCGGGCGACGGGTACCGGTAGATCTTGATGCCCGCCTCGAGCAGGGCCTGGTAGTAGGAGCACTGGGCGTGGAACACCATGAACTGGTCGCCCTCCTCGCTCACGAAGAGCTCCACCGCCACTCCCCGCTGGGCGGCGGTGGTCAGGGCGTACAGGAGCGGCTCGTCGGGGACGAAGTACGGGCTCGTGACCGAGATCCGCTTCTGCGCGGAGTAGATCAGGGCCGTGTAGAGGCGCAGGTTGTTCTCGGTGGCGTACCCCGGCCCGCTCGGGAGGATCTGGGCGGCGACACCGTCGTCGTGGTGGGCCGGCGTGACCGCGGCGATGTCTCCGCCCAGGGTCTCGTGGGTCTCGGTGTACCAGTCCTTCGCGAAGACCGCGCGCAGGCCCCTGACCGCGGGTCCGTCGATGCGCGCGACGAGCTCGACGTACTCCCGCCCGCCCTTGTGGTTGCTGGCCTTGTTGTAGCCCGGCTCGATGAGGTTCTGCGACCCCATGAAGGCCGTCTTCCCGTCGACGACGAGGAGCTTGCGGTGGTTGCGCAGGTCCGGCCGCTGGAACTGCCCCTTGAGAGGCCGGACCGGAAGCATCGGTCGCCAGTCGATGCCCACGGCCGTGAGCCGCTTCTCGAACTCGGCGTACTCGGGGATGCTGCGCGAGCCCATGTGGTCGATGAGCATCCGCACCTTCACACCGCGCGCAACGGCGGCCTCGAGGGCCTCGAACACCGGCGCCGTCACCTCGTCCCAGGCGGCGATGTAGAACTCGACCTCGACGGTCGTCGTCGCCGTCTCCACCTCGGCGGCCATCGCGTTGATGGCGCCGCGATAGTCAGGGAACAGGTCCACCAGGTTGCCGTCCTGGAGCGGCAGCGAGCCGAGCTGGTAGTTGAGGGTCGCCATCGACGCCAGGTACGGCGGTTCGGCGACGGTCGCCGCCGGGAGCTGCTCGGTGGCCGTGCGGATGGCCTCGTCCGCCTCGCGCTGCCGGCGCAGCCGGCCTCGTCCGAGGTTGGTCCGACCGAGGAACAGGAAGATGACGAAGCCCGCCAACGGGACGATCAGGATCAGGATCAACCACGCCATGGCCGACGAGGGCTTGCGGTTGCTCGGCAGCACGCCGATCGCGAGGAACTTGATGACGTAGTCGGTGATGACCAGCAGGGCGCCGGCGACGACCAGGAAGTTGTCCACTACGAGGTCCGGACCGAGGCCCAGGTGGTCGGGACGTCGGCGCCACCCTCCTGCGACACCCGGTCCCCCATCTGCACGTAGGCGCTGCCTTGGGGGAACAGGCGGCCCGCGACCAGCGCCTGGCCCAGCCCGAACGACGGTGCGCCGGCCATCAGGCCCGGTGGCACGAACGAGAACAGTCGGGTCAGGTCGCCCACATCGGCCATCGAGTTCATCCTCATCAGCAGCAGGTTGTCGCACTGGGAGACCACGTTCTCGTGGACCTTGTTGGGGCGTTGGGTCGACACGAGGACGTACAGACCGTACTTGCGTCCCTCGGCCGCGATCTGGATGGCTCGCTCCGTGGTGATCCGGCTGAGTGCGTTGTCGGGCTCCGCGGAGCAGATGTTGTGTGCCTCGTCGATGACGACCAGCACGGGCTGACGGTCGCGACGCGAGGCCCACAGCGAGCCCAGCACGGCGTCGGCGATCAGGCGTTGCTCCTCGAGCGTCTGCAGGGACCCGAGGTCCACCACCGTGCAACGGCTGGTGGGCTCCGCCAGCTCCTGGAGGAGCGAGCGGTCCTCGGGTCCCCAGACGGGCCAGTCGAGGACGCCCAGGTTGGCCGCTCGCATGCCCAGGTGCTGGGCGCTCGGGTTCGACGAGCCGATCAGCTGGTCGAAGCCGGTGATGAGGGGCTTGCCGTGGTCGTTGGTGCGGAGGAGGTCGTTCAGGACGGCGTACTCGTCGCGATCGGCGATCGGGTCGAGCCCGAGCACCGCTCCCTGCGTCCGTGTGTCGAGCTCGGCGAACCGCAGCTTCAGCGCGTGGTCGGCACCGGGCTCGTTGCTCCACACCGCGACGTCGCCGCCGATCGCCTGGTGCCGCTCGGCCCGGGTGGGGTCGGCGCCGTCGCGCACCCGGCCCAGGCCGACGTAGTCGGAGTTGGGGTCGAGGATGACGATCCGCAGGGTGGTCTCGGCGAGCACCTTCTCGAGCAGCAGGCCCAGCGAGTACGTCTTGCCCGATCCCGACTGCCCGCACATGAAGGTGTGCCTGTTGAAACCGCCGCTGTCGAGCTCCGCAGGCACCCCCGGGGCGAGCAGGAGCTCACCGATCACGAGGCTGGCCCGATCGCGGCGCCGAGTTCCGTCCAGCCAGGCGCCGACCTCGTCGGGCAGTGCCGGGCGGGCGAGCGCGTCGTGGAAGGGGCCGCCCCGGTCGAGGAGCAACCCGCTGCCGACCGCCCGGCGGACGAGGATGCTCGTCGTCACGCCGGGAGCCGACTCGACGTCGACCCGGTCGTTGCTGCTCGTCAGCTCGGTGATCTGCCCGAACCGGTCGCCGTCCTCGTGCTCGAGGACGACGTACGCCCCCCGCTTGAGCTCCAGGCCGTGGAGCGACGCCTGGAACTCGAAGGCCGAGCCGTCCACCGAGGTCGCGAGGGGCAGGGTGTCGCGCTCGATCCGGCCGCGGACGTCGCGATAGCGCGCGAACTGGTCCCTCACCCAGTCGCCGGGGCCGTCGGCCGCGACCTTGTCCTGGTCGGTCTCGGACATCGCGGTCCACCCCTGCCATCGATCTGTCACCGTCACCGCCGAGTCTCGCGACCAGGGGCCCTGGTACGTATCACCCATCGCGTGTGAGGCGACCGCCACCTGACCTGGTCAGCTGTCGGAGTCGCGCGAGATGGTGACGGAGCCACCCGGCTCGAGCTCCACGGCCCGACAGTCGGGCGCCTCCCGGGCCAGGGCGTCGACGAACCGCGGACCCGCGATGTCCATCCACCCCCGCGGGATCATCTCGCCGGCCGGCACGTGCAGGGTCTTCCAGTGGACGGGGACGGCGTACCGCGCGCCGGTCAGCCGGCAGGCCTCGGCTGCCTGCGTGGGGCCCATGTGTCCCGGGGACAGCCGGGGCCCCCATCCCCCGACCGGCACCAGGGCGACGTCGATCACGCCGCCTGCCAGGTCGGGCAGGGTCGCCATGTCCGGGTAGAGATCGGTGTCACCCGCCAGCCACGCCACCCCTGACGGCCCGCGGACCAGGTGGCCGTTGGCGGCGTTGGGGCGGTGGGGCATCGGCCTGGAGTGGTGGATCGCCCGCACCAGCCTGACCTGTACCTGCCCGTCCGGCCCGAGGGGGAACCACTCGTCGTCGGCGAGCCCGCGGCCGTCGAGGCCCTTCTTCCTGACCCACACCGAGTTGTCCGGAGCGGTCAGGACGGGCACCCCGGGGAAGCGCTTGAGCGACGGGACCTCGGCGTGGTCGTGGTGCAGGTGGGAGAGCAGCACCGCGTCGGCACCCTCCCACGCGGGGGTGGGCGGCTGCTCGCCGCGCCGGCGCAGGATGCCGTTGTTGCGCCCCAGGAGCGGGTCGGCCACGATCCGCACGCCGTCGAGGTCCACGACGACCGTGGAGTGGCCGAGCCACGTGATCTCCATGCCCAAGTGCTGCTACCTGACCCACTTGAGCCAGGTGTCGGGATCGCTCGCGCGGAAGCGCGCCTCACCGAGCGCGATGCGCACGACTCCCGTCACGCCACGCACCACGACGGCGACCGCCACCAGGCCGCCGGCCACGGCCGCCACCATTGCCCACGGAACCTCGTCGGTGTCCGCCATCAGGAGCTCCCTCGCGTCTGGTCCGAAGTGCCATGGTGACTCCTCGCAGGCCGTCGCGCCATCATCCATTCAGGGTGAGGTGACCACCGACCGGGGAATCCGGAGAGGGAGCACGCAGATGACAGGGCGGAGCAGGACGCTCGCGGGCGTGGTGGCCCTCGTCCTCGTCGTCGCTGCCGGGGCGGCGTACCTCGCCCTGCGAGACCCCGATGCACGATCCGCCTCGCGGACCTGCAACGGGTCCGAGGCCCTCTGTGCGCTGCGCCTCGACCAGGTCAGCCTGGCCGCGACGCACAACTCGATGAACGCGGCCGCCGACGGCTTCCAGGACCCGAGCCAGGAGGTGGGCATCGAGGCCCAGCTCGACCAGGGCGTCCGGGGCCTGCTCGTCGACGCCTACCTGGGAGTCGTCCGCACCGCCGGCTCCCAACCGATCGTCTACACCGACGTGAGCGACAAGCGACTGGGCACCCTGGCGAACGCCGTGGGTGACGAGGAGGTCCAGCACGCGCTGCGCCTGCGGGAGGAGGCCGGCCGTCCGCCCGCGGACGCCCCCCGCGACGTGTACCTGTGCCACTCCTACTGCGAGCTCGGCGCGGTCCTGTTCAGCGACACCGTCGAGGTGCTGCGTCACTTCCTCGAGGAGAACAGCGACGAGGTCCTGGTGATGATCATCCAGGACGAGCTGGACGCCGAGCAGCTCGTCCCCGTGCTCGAGGACGGCGGCCTGGAGCCCTACCTCGCCTCCCTCGACCCGAGCGTCCCCCTGCCCACCCTCGAGGAGATGGTGGAGTCGGGACACCGGTTGGTGATCGGCCTCGAGAACGGCGACCTCGCTCCGCTCCTCCCGAACGTCTACGACGGCGGGCTCGTCCAGGAGGTGCCGTACGACTACTCCTCGCTGGCGGAGCTCGAGGACCCGCGCTCCTGCCGTCCCCATCGCGGCCAGGACGGCGCTCCCCTGTTCCTGCTGAACCACTGGGTGACTCCCCCGTCGCCCGAGCTGGCCGCCGAGGCCAACGCCGAGGACGTGCTGCTCGGCCGGGCCCGACGCTGCGCGGAGGAACGTGGTCAACCGGTGAACCTCGTCGCCGTCGACTTCGCCGGGAGCGGCGACCTGCTCGCCACGGTCGACGCGCTGAACGGGCAAGCGGCCGACGAGCCGTCCTCGTGAGCAGCGCGTGGCTCAGGGTTGCGGCAGGGTCGTCCCGGGAAGCGACCTCGCGGGGCGGGGCAACCAGTCGTAGACGACGGAGGTCCGCAGGAGCACGTCGTGGACCGCACGACGGTCCCGGCTGACGACGCACCAGAGCAGGCCGACGGGGAAGGCGGCGCAGAGGACGGCGCGGACGAAGGCCCGACCGACCCTGAGCCGGGTCCGCTTCCCGGTGACCACCCGGATCCCCATCACGTGGTCACCGACCGTGCGGCCACTGATCCACCACGCGGCCGTCAGGTAGACGACGGTGATCCCGAAGAAGCCGAGGACGAACCAGAACAACGACGGCTCCTGCCACGTGAAGTCGCGCGGCGCGACCACGAAGCGGAACGCGACGACGCCGAGGTACGTGCCGATGAGCGCCGCGCCGACCAGCAGGGCGTCGATGGTGTTGGCCACCAGCCGCGTGACGATCCCGGCTGTCCTGCCCTGGTAGGGCCGGGCCTCCACCGGGACCAGCGACAGCTCGACCTCGTTCACGGACGGTCCGGGGCGTCGGGTGCGCGGCGACGCCGGAACAGGTGACGTTCGATGCCTCGGCTGATGGCCTCGTCGGCCGCGATCCCTGTCAGCCGCGCGCTCCGCACCGACTCCGATGCCATCGACCCCGTCGAGTCCCGGATGATCGCCGGCAGGTCGATGGCGGCGATCACCTCCTCGACCATCGCCACGACGTCGATCCTGTCGATGACGGCGTCGAGGTCGAGCCTGCCGGCGATGGCGTCGATGTCCACGCCCTCGACCGCGGCGTTGAGGTCGACGCCGGACACAGCAGCGTCGAGGTCGATCCGCCCCACGATCGCGTCGAGGTCGACCCGGGAGACGACGGCGTCGATGTCCACCGACCTGACCACGTCGTCGAGGTCGACGTGGCGGGTGACGATGCCGGTCAGGTCCAGCCGGGACAGCACGAGCTCGGCGACCACCGGCGTCCACTGGTCGAGCAGCCGCTCGACCCCGCGGCCGACCCACACGCGATGGCGGGCACCCCGCACGGCGAGATCCGCGAGCAGCGCGGTCGGCTGCAGCCGGGCCGGCACGAACGGCGCCCGCCACTCCGCGGCGGACCGCACGACCGGTGACTCCGTGACGGCCCGGACGACCGTCAGGCCGCCACCGATGGATGCGCCGAGGAAGCCCAGCGCGACGTCGACGACCCAGTCGGCGTCGGAGCGCTGAGCAGATCCGTCGGACCGCCGCGGAACCTCGACCAGGTTGCTCACCTGCTGAGGGTCTCGCTCCGCGACGGGACGCGCCTCACCCCCGTCGGATGAGGGACCAGCCTTGTCCACCCGGGCTCAGCCTCCCGGCTGCGCTCGTCAGCCAGCCAGCGCCTTCGCCTTCAGGGTGTTGAACTCGGCCTCGCTGATCGCACCGGAGTCCAGCAGGGCCTTGGCGTTGCTGATGGCAGTGACGGGATCGTCCGAGCTGCCGGCGACCTGCTTGATGTACTGCTCCTGCGCGGCCTGCTGGCTCTGGAACGCAGCCGCCTGCCGGTCCGACATGCTCCGGCCGCGGGCGATCAGGTAGACCAGCGCACCGACCCACGGGATGAAGATCATGAAGATCGCCCACCCGGCCTTCGCCCAGCCGCTCAGGGTGCTGTCGCTGAACATGTCGAACAGGCAGCGGAACCAGATCGTGAGGGCAGCGATCCAGATGAAGAACCAGAAGCTCCAGAGGAGCACTTCCCCGAAGCTTGTCGTCATTGAGTCCATGGTTCATTCCTTGCGTAGGGGTCGAAGATCAGGGGGTTGAGACGCCCGAGCGCAGGACAGACTAGCGACCTCGACGTCGCCTTCAGTGAACCTCGAACCGAGACACGCGGACTCACCCGGAGCGGATGAGATCCG